>JAEOUA010000012.1 GCA_016839555.1 Promethearchaeota archaeon | reverse complement strand
TATATATTTTAAGCCGAAATCCAATTTTGAATATTTCGTGTCTAGTATTGAAAAACCAATGTCAATGGTTTTAACAATGCTGAATCCATCAAAGAAATTAGATGTAGGATTCACCGTTAAGAATGGAATCGCGTTTTTTTCAAGAAATTCGTTTTTTGGTATCGGATCTCTTTTTAACCTTTTAGAGGCTATTTTGTTATAAAAGTTTCTTTTCCAAATATGGGCAATTCGTGGCCGGCGGAAATTTTTGATTTGATTATTACTTAGATCAAGAATTTCAAGCTTTTCTAAATGTTTTAAATCGTCTATTTCTGAAACCTCGTTATCACCTAACTTAAGTTTCCTTAAATTTTTTAGATTTTTAATACCAGTTAAATCCTTAATTTTATTATTAGCTAAATTTAATTCTTTTGAAATTTTGAATAAATATATTTTAACCATATCTATAGTTTCTTGTTTAAAAATATTATTTATATGACCTCATTATTAAAAAAGAGGGATTTGGTGTTTAATAGATTTCAATTTATCCATTAAAAATCCTATTGATTATTTTGCTCCTAAAGTCATCCTAAGAATAGCTTACTTTGAAGATTTTATATTTGTCTCATTATCAGTTAAATCTTTCTAACTTGAATTCAAAATTAACTTCATTTTCCTGTATAACCAATATCATCCAGTTATACATTCATTTCCTCTTAATCGTAAAATGTTACCTAAAGTCCGTTTAAAACTAATTAAATTTTTCTTTTTCAATCATTAACCTCTTTTCCTTGACATTTTTCTCTTTTTAATTTTTATAAAACGAATGAAATATTTTGTATTATTTATGAAAAATGAAAAAATAATTTTTTATTTCTCCTTTTTAAAGGATTTTGATTTATTTATGAAATTATTTGGTTTATTTTGAAAAACTATCTTTAATTTTTCTGTGTCATTTAAAAATAAATTTGGATTATTTCTGAAAGATCATAAAAAAAAAGAATAATTTTTTTATTTCTCTATTTTTTTCCTAATCAGAAGCATAAATTAGAGTGAATTTTTTTCTCTTATTTTATTTCAAAATTTCTGCTTCTTGAAAAAGAACTTTTTTGTGGTTTCAGATATTAATCCATAACTTATAATAATGATTATAATCAGTAAAATATTAAACCCATTTAATGGAGTGAATCCAAAAAGGCTATTGAAGAAGGCATAGGGAAATATAAGAGTGATTATAGCAGCATTGAGGGAAGTTAGAATAAGTGATTTACTGGGTCTACTCTTAAATACGTTTTTATGAGTTCGGATTATTAAAAGTATCAATAATTCAGTTATTACTGAAAATATGAACCAAGATGTTCTGAATTGATCGGGTGTAAAATCTAATAAAAAGAAAAATATAAAAAATGTAAGAAAGTCAAATAATGAGCTTATTAAACCAAATATAACCATAAAATTACGAATAATTTTAATATCCCATTTCTGAGGCTTTAAAGTCATTTCTTTATCGACATTATCAGTTGCAATCGTCAAAGCTGGAATATCGGAAATAAGATTTGTAAGTAAAATTTGATTTGGGAGCATGGGTAAGAACGGAAGAAAAAGTGAAGCTCCTGCCATGCTAAACATATTTCCAAAATTAGCACTAGTAGTTATAAATATATATTTTAAAGTATTTGCAAATGTTTTTCTTCCCTCTCTTATACCTTCTGATAAGACTTCAAGATTTTTTTCCAATAGTACAATGTCAGCAGCTTCTTTTGCAACATCAACAGCATCTTCTACAGATATGCCTAAATCTGCAGAATGAAGAGCAGAAGCATCATTAATTCCATCTCCCATATATCCAACCACATATTGATTTTTCTTTAAAGCAAGAATAATTCGTTCTTTCTGATTTGGTTCTATTTCTGCAAAAATATCAACTTTATTTACAATATTCATAAGTGCCTCATCATTGATTTTGCGTAATTCTGAGCCACTAATTACATTTGAAAAAGATAAATTTAATAATTTACCAATATATGACGCTGCAAATTGATTATCTCCGGTAATAATTTTAATTCTAACACCCAGGGTAGATAATTGTGTTAATGTTTCATTTATTTGTGGTTTGAGTGGATCAAACAAAACAACAAATCCCATAAATATCATTTCTTTTTCAGAATCTCTATTAATGGTTTGTGAAGATTCAAGATTTTTATATGCTATTCCAAGAACCTTGAAGCCTTGTTCATTTAAATCTTCAAACTTTTGATTGATTTTTTCTCTTATTTCTTCAATTTTAATAATTTTTTTATTATTAACTTCCGCTTTTGTGCAAATATCGAGAATATTTGTTAATGCCCCCTTTGTTATCATAATCTTCTTTTCATTTTTTGATACTAAAATACTTAAACGTTTTCTCACAAAACCGTAAGGAACTTCATCTAATTTTTCATATTTGGAAAGATCGAACTGATGATAATTCCGTATTGCTTCATCAATCGGATTTTTATATCCTGTCTCATAAAAAGAATTTAGATATGCATAGAGTAGTATTTTTTCACTTTTATTTCCGTAAATATCTATAGTGGAATGAACTTGAATTTTACCCTCTGTTAAAGTTCCTGTTTTATCAGAGCATAATATACTCATGCTTCCTAAATTCTCGATCGAATTGAGACGTTTAATAATAACCTTTTTGCTTGCCATTATTTTTGCTCCACGAGCCATCATTGTACTGATTATTGCCGGTAATAATGAAGGGGTTAATCCTACAGCAAGAGCAAGTGCAAACAAAAATGATTCTAGAAATGGACGATCAAAAATCAAATTAATTATAAAGATTATTATCAAAAGAATTATTATTACCCTAAGTAATAGATACCCAAAATGCTTTATTCCCAAATCGAAGCCTGTCTCGGGAGATCTTAATTTTAAATGTTCATAAATTTGCCCAAATAAAGTATTTCTAGATGTATTTACTACAATTGCTTTTGCTGTGCCACTTACTATATGAGTTCCCATAAAAAGAGAATTATTCCGCTGATTTAAAGGGGTTTCTGGAGGAAGTTCACCAGTGTTTTTCTCAACAGCAAAAGTTTCTCCTGTTAAAGTTGCTTCATTAACATAAAGATCCTTTGATTCTAAAATCAAGCAATCAGCTGGAACTGCCTTCCCTGCAGATAAAAAAATAATATCCCCAGGAACAATTTCTTCTAGAGAAATTTCTTGTTGGTATCCATCGCGTATTACTGTAATTTTTGTTTGAACGATTGTTAGCAACTTTTCCATTGCATTTGCTGCTTGATACTCTTGAAAAAAACTAAGTAGACTACTAATAAGAAGTATAATTATAATAATAATTGAATCTATTAAGTCTCCTAAGAAAATTGATAATATAGCAGAAAAGAACAATAAAAGAATAAGCGGACTTTTAAATTGGGATAAAATCATAAAGATTACATTGGTTTTCTCCTTTTTTTTAAAAATATTTGGGCCATACTTTAATAAATGATCTTTTACTTGTTCTGATGATAATCCTTTAGATGTTGAATGAAATTTTTCAAATAATTGTTCAGCAGATAAACTCCAAAAAGTATTTATCTTATCATTTAAAATTAAATCCTTTTTAAACCAAATTCTTTCATTCATACTCAAGCTTTGCAAATTTAAATAATGAGTTTTTCAAATCATCTATTCTTAGCTATTGATTTTCTCTTCAAATTCTACCTTTCCTATAATGTATATTAATTAAAAAAATAAATATAAATTTTTTATAATTTGAATCTAATTAGTAGAGAGAGTCAAATCCTATCAAATTTTTCCTTTAATGAAAATTTATTTGTTATAATAAATTAAAATTAAATTTATAGATATAAAATGGATAAATCATATAAATTAGGGGTTCTTTATAAAAATTTATAAATCTTAAATTAATAAAAATAACTAGTGAAATTTTTTATAATTTAGAGATCTAAGAATTAATATAAAAATAATAAGAAATGGAAGTCAAAAAGATGAATCTTGATAAGAAAAAAGTATTAGTTATTTCAGGGATAATTAATATTATTGTTTTTATAATTATTTTAATCAATATTGTTATAATTTTCCCCTTAACTAAATATAATGCATGGATTTATGGGCTTTATATACTTGCTGCAGGTTTAGTCGTTTATTTGACTGGACTTTTTCTGGTTGATAAATATTATCTTGAATTTGTAGGGACAATTATTACAATCATAGGAGAGATCTTTATTTTAGCGTTCTTTGCAATTAAATTTCCTATTTGGGGAGAATGGATTAGTAATTTTATAATCTTTCCAACAATTACATTCTTTGCAATGATGATTATAGCTTATTATTATGGAAAGAAAGAATTAGAAAATAAAAGAGCAATTAATTATGCATTGATGTCAATTTCTGCTTCCTTTTTTATACTAATGATAGAAGCGGCGATAAGGGTGCCTGACTTTTTTTATTCAGAACGGGTCCCAATATGGGGACTAGTTATAATTGTAGGAGGATTGCTGTTATATGCTTTCACCACATGGAAGATTTTTGAAAAACCAAGCTATATAATGGCTCTTACGGGTGCCTTTATTGTGAATATAGGGGTTATAATGATTGAATTATACTATAAAATTCATATACTTACGGGAATCTTCACAATTCTATTCCTACCACCCGCGGCAGTTTTTTTTCTGCTAATTCTTCTTAATTATAAAATTAGTTAAAATGTAATCATTTTTTTATTTTTTTTCAACATTTTCATTCAAATTCCTTTATGAAAATTAAAAATTGAAATTTTCGTTTTTTAGCTAATAGATGTTTTCTTAGGAGTTTTATGCTATAGAGAATCTTAAATTAAAAAAATCCTCCTTTTTCAATTATAGAATTGATTTACCCTCTAATCAATCAATTTTTAAAAATATTTTTTATATTGAGCCATCCATATGAGACTATTAGTCGAAATAATCCATTAAATTCCTTTTGTTTCTCTCTTACGAACTTACCCTTTAATTTTTCATAAAAAAAACGATATGGGTTATCCTTCAGTACCCAGACCAACATAGAATTAATTTTAATATTTAATAAATGTTGGATTACTTTTTTGAATAATTCTGTTCCAATACCTTTTCTTTGATAATTATTTAGAATATATATCCCCCATAATTCACCTTTATATAACGGGTCTCCTTCTCTTTTCAACCCTCCAACAGAAAAACCGATAAGCTGTTTTGATTTAATTTCAGCAACGAAAACTCTTGTGGTTTTCTCTAAGCTTTCTAACCATTTATAATTGGACTCTATTTTATCCTTATAAGACATTTGTTGTAAGAATTTCTCAGGAAAGATTTTATTATAAGCTTGTTTCCATACAGTTAATTGAATTTTTGCAATATCTACTGCATCTGTAGGAATGGCATCTCTAAAAATCATGATAAAAAATTTAATCGCAGAAAAATTAAAATATCTATTTTTTTTAATTCTATAAGTTTTTATAATATATGCTTTTAATTTTGATAACTAAAACTATAATGTTTTAAATTTTTAGAATAAAAATATTAATAGATGTTTAATTTTTTATTTTTAATTTAAAAAATTTTAAATATTTTTCAAAATAAATTTTAATTGCTATAAATTTTTAAAAAATGATCCAATATTTATAAGAGTGTAATTTTTATAAAAATACTATAGTTTTATTGAATGCTATATGAAAAAGGATATTGACGACCTCGATCGGGAGATAATAAGAATCTTACAGGAAAATGCTCGAACTTCTTATAGAGAGATTAAGGACAGTTTAGGTATTTCAATTGGTACCATTCATAATCGAATTACAAAATTAAAAGAAAATGATATAATTGAAGGGTATACAATTCGATTAAATAATGTAAAACTAGGATATAAACTTACCTTTTTAATTCGAATGCAAATAGATGGAAAATTCACAGAAAAGATTCTTAATGAGATTAGTGAAAAGCCAGAAGTTTGTTCTATTTTTCATACTACCGGAGAACAGTCTGCAGCTCTTATTTGCCGATTTAAAAATTCAGATGATGTGCATGAATTCATCCGCGATTTAAATCAGAGAGCATATGTTAGAAGAACTGTTTCAAATATGGTTCTAAAGGAATATAAGAATAAAAGTTATGTAAATATTTGAGAATTTTTTAGAGTTATATATTGAATTTTAACGGTTTCCTTTTTTATTGCTTTATCCATATAAGACGTTGTAAAGTTTTAAAAATTTTTAAAATTATAAAATTATGCTATTTTTATTGGTGGAGAAAAATTAAATAAGTTCTTTAAAAACAATGATTTTCAATATATTTTCTTATATTATTTCTTTTTAATAGCGTTTTATTTGCAGGAGCATGGGTAGAACATGCAAGCTGATGATCTTTATATATATTGATTCTTAGTTTTTCTCTCATTTTATCAACTCTCACTTCTAACTCTTCTCCTTTTTTCCCTCGCATAATAAATTTATCTGAAGAGGGAATCGCTTTTTCTTTCTCTTTATATTTTAAATGTGTTTCAAAAATTTTACCTCTGTAATGCTTTCTCTTGCATTTTGTGCAAAAATACGGCTTTTCCAAGAAATTAACCTCTAATATAACTATTTTCCAATCTAACGATAATATAATAGATTTTATATTTAAAGTTTAGGAGGGATAAAATTTTTTGTCTCTTTGTATCAAATCTATGAAGATAAAACATAAATAAATAATTTAAAATATATTAATTTGTATACATTTTTTGAAAAAAACTTTGAGTAATATTAAGAAAATAATTCTTACAGGAGACGGAGGTGTAGGTCGCACTACACTACTTCATCGGTTTGTGGAGGGGGAATTCGACCCGAATACGAAAATGACCATAGGGTTCAATTTCAATTCGAAATCTATAGAAATTGAGGAGAGAGAGATTAAAATGGTATTTTTTGATCTCGCGGGACAGAGCCGGTTTAGATATATTCAGAAATCTTATATTGGAGGGTGTGATGGGGCAATTCTTGCTTTTGATTTAACACGCCCTCTTACTCTTGAAAATATCGAGGAATGGGTGAGCTTTTTAAGATTCTCCAACCCTAATCTCCCAATATTACTCGTCGGATTAAAAGCTGACTTATTTAATAATATAGAGATTGATGATGACTATTTACTTCAAAAAATAGATTCTTTAAATTTATTAGGTTATATAAAAGCATCATGTAAAACGGGGTTTAATGTAGATTTAATTTTCGAAGTGTTAGCAAGGAATATATTAGGATTAACAGAAGTACCTCAACCTTATCCCGATCCATTAACAGATGTGCAAATGATAAGACAAAATAGAGTTCTTAATGGTTATTCTGATTCTCAAGTGATTAATCTTAATCAAATTGAGATTACTCAATTTAAAGTAAACAGATTTATTCAAACTATTCAAGAAGAACTTATTAATTTATACAATAAAGGTATTAATTCAGAAAAGCATAATTTTGATGCTTTAATTGAGAAAATTATCCAGAATTCACTCGAAAAAAGTGATTTTGATTCAAATTTTTTTAAATTAGTATTTATCAAAGAATTCAACACTATTAAAAATCATATTTCTTCATTTTTAACTCTGGAAGATCAATTTGGGAATAAAATTCACGATGTGATTAATTACATAAATTATGTGTTAAATCCATTAATTAATACATTTGTAATTAATGAAAAACTTTGTTTAAAATATGAAAACGGAGTGACCAATATATATGTCAATAATAGGCGATTTTATCAGTGTAAATATCTGCTCCTTAATCTTGATTGTAATAATATAGAAAAATATGATAATATTAATTCTATAGATGAAGCTGCCGATACTTTGGATCATTCTTTGGAATTAACTTCACAAAATCCTCAAATAATTGATTCTAGAACGGAATTTTGGGGGCATTGTTCTAATTTACAAGCTTGGTATGAGAATAAGTATGATACTCGCATCCTACATCGAAATTTGGCATTCCCTTTGCTCAAAAAATTAGCTGACGCCGGGGATAGAAGGGCAATACGTAGTTTTAAGGAGGAAATAGGAAGAAGATTTGAAACAGGATATCCGAGTGTGGTGCTATATCTTCTTGAAGAGGGCTTCTTACACTATTTAAACAAGACAGAATTAGATGCCCTGGAGATATCCTCTATTGAATACAAAAACCTCATATTCTGGGAAAAATTGGCAAATCTGTATTTTTCGCATGGCTTATCAGAGAATATAAAAATAGCTATTGATAAGATTCGTAAAATAAATCCTAATTATAAATTATCGAATAAAAAGTTATCTCATTTTAAATAGATTCACTGATTTTTGAAAACTTCTAATAATTAACCCTAAAATTGCTATTCTAATTCATATTATTATAAAAAAAATTATCCATAAATTTTGAAAAAAGTATTATTTAAAGTATTTAAATGATCTCCAAATCAAAAAATTAAAAAATTCTTTTTAATTATCTTTAATCAATCAATTAAAATAAAAACAAAAGTGATTCAAATGTCGTCAAATGTTCCTATTATCATTCTCCGTGAGGGAACGGAGGATATAAAGAAGAGAGAAGCCCGAACTCAAAACATTAATGCCATGATGGCGATTACAGAGACTGTTCGTTCAACTATGGGTCCAAAAGGAATGGATAAGATGCTTGTTGATTCTGTAGGAGATATTACCATAACAAACGATGGTGCAGAAATTTTAGACAAACTAGATATTGAGAATGTTGCGGCGAACATGATGGTAAATTTGGCTAAGTCTGTTGACAAAGAAGTGGGTGATGGAACCACATCTGCTGTTATATTTTGTGCTCAATTATTACAAAACGCACTTGAGTTAATAGAGCAGGAGATTCATCCTAAACCTATTACTAATGGATTCAAATTAGCTTCTAATAAAACAATTCAAATTATTGATGAAATATCCAAAAAGATTTCTGAAGATAACGAAGAATTACTTAAAGGAGCAGCAATTACTTCCATGAATTCCAAGGACATTGCTGCTGTTAAAGAATATTTTGCTGAGTTGGCTTTAAAAGCAGTTCGCCACGTCGCAGAGAAAAATGAAGGCCCGATCTTCGATAAGGTTAGCAATATTAAGGTAATTAAGGCCCCTGGTAAATCTTTAAAAGATTCGGAATTAATTAGTGGAATTTACATAGAGAAAGAGAAAGTAAATTCCAATATGCCTGATGTGATTTCTAATGCCAAAATTGCCATAATCCGTAAAAAATTAGAGATTGTCAAATCTGAATATGATTCTAATATAATGATAAAGAGTCCAGAGAAGATTCAACAATTTTTAGACCAAGAAAAGAATATGCTTAAGGGATATCTCAAATACTTTACAGATCTCGGTGTAACAATGATTGTGAATAATCAAGATATTTCTGATAAATTCGGGGCTATGCTAAGTAAAGAAGGTATAGCAGCAATTAAAAGTTTAAGTGATGATGATATCAAATCCGTAATTAATGCTACAGGGGGTACCCAAATAGATGATCTTAAAGATTTACGTGAAGAACACCTTGGTTTTGCGGAAAAGGTAAAATTCGAGAAAATTGGAGATGATGATTATACTATCTTTAGTGGCTGCAAAAATCCGAAAACTGTCGCAATTTTACTAAAAGGTGGTCTTGAGAAGATTCTAAACACAGCAGAAATTGCTCTTCATGATGTAGTGAGTGTGTTAGCAAAGATTATTGATACGAAAACCATTGTGGCTGGTGGTGGAGCTACCTACATTGAAGTAGCAAAGAGACTACGAACGTATGCCAATGAGATCAGCGGAAAAGAGCAATTAGCCATTCAAGCATTTGCTAATGCGCTTGAAGAAATTCCTAGAACGTTAATCGCGAACGCGGGACTTGATGTTATAGAAAACATGACAGAACTTCGAGCAGCACATAAAACCCCAGAAGATAAATGGATTGGCATTGATACCATTGAGAACAAAATTGGAAATAATATGGAAAAGGGTATCATTGAACCAGCAGAATTAATTAAACATATTGTGAAGGCTGGTGGAGAATTAGCTAATTTAATCCTTCGAGTAGACAGAATTATAAACGCAAAGGCTGCGGAAAGAGATTAATTTTTTAAATATTTTTTCTATTTTTATTTTCTTAATTTCTTTTATTTTTTTTCTTTACTAAAATCATAATTTTTGCTATAAAGAAATATTTAACTTATTACGTTTTTCTAAGAAGAGTATAAAAAAATATAAAAAATAATTTAGGTTTTTTCTTTTTTTAGTGGTTTATTTTTTAGGTGGTTTTATAAAAAATACTAAAACCAAGGCGCCGACTGAAAAACCTCCCACTAAGAGATAGAGTGGTAAGTATCCTCCTAAGGTTAAAACGATTTGATTTGTCGCAACCGCTTGAATGAATCCAGCAATTCCATAGGCCGTAAACATCACACCATAGTTTTGACCAAGGTTTTTATTTCCAAATAGGTCAGCAGTCGCGGTCGGATATAGCGATAAATTTCCTCCAAAACAGAAAAAGATTATGCAAGTGGTGATAAAATAGTAAGCATAGTTAATATTGGTTGTGAAATATAAGAATAACATGGAAGCTTGTACTAAAAACAAGAGGAGTAACGCTTTTTTATAATCTAAGATATCGGCAACTTTCCCCCAACTAATTCTTCCAAGACCATTAAACAATGCTCCAATACTTCCGACTAGAATCAAAAAAGTACCCAATCCATAAATTGAAAAATTAGGATCACTATTAGCAAATGTTTTATAGGTTCCGATGACTAGAAGTCCTGGCATACAACCCAAAATATAAGAAAGCCATAATAACCAAAATTGATATTTTGAGAGCATTTCTTTTCGAGAAAATTCAACCATACCCTCAGAGCTTGTTTCTGTTGCCACAGGAGGGACAAATCCCTCTGGTAACCATCCATCAGGAGGCCTAATCATTGTCATAGCACCAATCACTATAAAGGCTACATATATTATCCCTAATAAGATATACATCACAGGAATACTAATTAATACAAACCAATCCACTAAATAATTAAAAATAAAGGATCCCGCTCCGAAACCTGCAACAGCAATTCCACTAATCATTCCCTTTTTATCTGGAAACCACGCTGCTGCTGTAGCGATAGGACATACATAAGTAAAGCCTATTCCAGCGCCATAAATTATACCATAGGTTATAAATAATCCCCAAAAATTTCCACCCAAAAATGCAGATAAAATCGTTCCTACACCAATTAAGATGCCTCCGAGAATAGAGATCTTTTTAGGGCCATATTGTTGCTGGAGTTTTCCCGCAAAAATCATAGTTATCGCAAAAGCAGCTAATGCTATTCCAAAAATATATGTTGTTACTTCACTAGGTTCATTTAAGAAATTCCCTCCGCTGATTTCACCTGTCATCGCTCCCCAACTATATAATGAGCCTAAGGCTAGTTGGATTAACACTGCGCCGAAAACGACCAGCCATCTATTCATAATTTTTTTTTCTTCAGCCATTTCAATCGTTTAATTATATTTTTTTATAATTATTGATATGTTAAGCAATTAAAATTTAACGATAATATTATAGAAAGAGCAAAAAAAGATATGAATTAGTAGAAATCATAAAATATCCGATATTATTTTAATCACATTCAATTAAAAATTTTTCATTAAATCATGTCAAATACCTCAAAACAATTAGAAAGCCGAATTTTAAAACATCAAGACATTACCAGAGTTAAAGTACGTTTTAATGATACAGATGCGATGGGCATTGTTCATTTTAAGAATTATATGGTATATTTTGATGATGGTTTTGTAAGTTTTATGAATTCAATTGGAGGAAATAAACCCGTTGAACAATTTATTCACGAAGGAATTGCATTAGGAGTAAAGCATGTTGATATCACTTATGAAAATACCGCTAAATTTGGAGACTATATCCTTGTTAAGACTAATATAGAAAAAATTGGAGATAAATCATTTACATTTTTTCATAAACTTTCTCGAGAATCTGATGGTAAAATTGTAGCTCTGGTGAAAGTAACTCGGTTTATCATGGATTTAAAAACGAAACAATTAAGAAATGTGGTAAAATTCTTCGAGGACTTTTTAAATTAAATCCTTAAATAAGCTAATAGACTATTAGGATTTCACATATTCCTAGCTTTTTTTGTATAAAATTAGTTAATATTTATTAGAATTAATGCTCTAACTATTAAGAACGTCATTGATCATTTATAATAAAAAAGTAAAAGGAAAAATATTGAAATTTCTATTTGAGATGTTTAAAATTCCTTCTAATAAATTGTATTTATAAGGATTGTGCTTTAAGAATAGTTTCTTCAAGTTTATCTAATATAAGTTCTTTTCGTGGTTTAAATGCTTTAGATTTTTCCCCCTCTTCTTTCATGGGAATTATTACAACAACCACTTCTTTAACTTTTGTCTTACTCTTTTTTTGATATTCAAATTTTATCATATAATTTATTGCATAAGTGTTTTTATTTATATTATAAGCATTTATTATAGGAAAATTATGTGGAAAAATTTTAAATTGTTCTTCTGAAAAGCCTTCACCCAAAGTCTCTTGTTCTAAAGTATCAGTCATTTTTTTCTTCATCATTGCGTTTATATCTTTTGCCATTGAAACTTCTGCTCCTGTTAAAATTCCTTTGGTTGAGGAACCGGATCCACCTTTCATCTCTCCAGTACCGAGAATTCTATAATCTGTCAAAAATAATACTCCCTCCAATGGACCGGTTAATCCTTTAATTTTTCCTGTAAATGAAATTAAAAGCTTCTCTGGCTTCTTAAATGCATAATTATTTAATAAATATTGATCCATATTCAATAATTCTTCGACTGATAATATTTTAGAGGCCTCTCTTCGAAAAAGATAATAACAATTGCTTAATGCAAAATCTCGATTTTCCTGAATAAATTTACCATATAAATCATAAAAGGATTGAATATCATCTTTTTTATTTTCAAGTATTTTTTTTAAATTCTTTACAAATTTCTGTTCTTTTTCTTTTTCCATTGCTTTCTTTAACTTTTCAATGAATTTTGACACTTCTGATATCCTCTTTCACCTCTAGTACTTTAATTTTTTATGAGATTTATAATGAACCAAATAATTATTAATTATTATTAAATTTTTTTTTAATAGTATTTGTTAAGAGAATTCAAGTTTTAATATATTTAATAAAAGAAAGTTATCATGTAAAATGAGCCAAAAATGTAATTTAAATTGACTTTATGAGATTATAGACTATAAAGCAACAATAACCCCCTTTCTTCTTAATGTTTCAATGATCTCTTCTGTTTTAGAATCTCGGTGCTTAGAAATTGGATTGTCTTCTATAAGTAATTCCTTAAGTGTTTCAAGATTAATCAAAGATTCGGGGAGTGAAGCGATATTATTCGATGAAACATGAATTGATCTTAAGAAGTTTAATTTATCAAAAGAGTTTGGAAGATTAGTTAATTTATTTGTGATTAATACGGCAAAAAGAAATGTTGGAATTACTTTTTTTCTATTTATTTTAATTTCTATTGAGTAATTTTCTTTATATTGAAGATATCTAAATTTATTTTTAAACTAAATTTAAGCCAATTATTGTCAATTTCTGGATTTTGATTTACATATAAAACTACCTTAAAATAAAAAATTTAATAGATTTAATACATTTCTTTAAAAATACTCATTTTATTCCTATAAGAAATTTAGAATTAATTCAACAAATGGTTATAAGAATTTTCAAGTGAAAGAAATAAAAATAACACAATAATTTGAGTAGTGAAAATTTTATTATTAAGAGGGTATTGAATTTATGAAAACGGGAGTCTTCTTTCATGAATTATTTAGTCAAAAAGTCTGGCATATAATTAATGATAAATTTCAAAATTTTCCAGGTGTGATGCAAGAGCAACTAAATTTGCCAAATGTAGAATTATTTGAGCCAAAAAAGGTGGATGAGCAACTCTTATTGAAGGTTCATACTCTAAGATTTATTGATAATTTAAAAAAACAATGGTATGCGGAAGGAGCTTATTATACCATTGGAGGGGCAGTAGAGGCGAGTGAAAAGATTATGCTGGGTGAGCTAAGAAATGCTTTAATATTTGGAGTGGCGGCAGGGCATCATGCAGAAAGAGATTCTGCATGGGGTGGTACCTATGCATCGTTTTGTGGTCCTACCATAGTCAATTTACAAGAAAAATTTCCTGGTGTCAAGGTTGCCATATTAGATACAGATTCTCATCATGGTAATGGGACGCGTGATGTCACCATGGGAAACCATAATGTTCTTCATGTATGTTTCTGCTCTGTAAATAGAATAGAAGATAATAATACTAAAATTTGTGTTGATTCTGGATTTCAAACCACAGATGACCGTTATTTAACCTTAGTAGAAGAAGAATTTGTTAATAGGTTAGACGATTTCCAGCCAGATATAATAATTCATTTATTAGGGCACGATACTGCCAAAAATGATTATGGAAGTCGGGGTTTAACAAAAGAATTTTTTCCAAAATTAGTTCAATTAGTTAAAAACTCGGCAGAAATTTGTAATGGTAGATATTTAATCAATACCCATGGCGGGGCATCTGTGCCTATTTGCGAATATGTCTATACAAATACAATAAAAATTTTAGCCGAATAGCAAATTTTTTTAGCTTTAATTTTAATCCTTATCTTTTTAATTTTTTTTGGTTCTTTCTCTTACTCAAAAAATATAAAAAAGAGAAAAAAGTAAAATATATGAAAATAAAGAGAAGTAAGAATTAAACGGATTGCTTTCATTCTATGCCCTTCAGTGTAATAAAAAATTACAGTTAGGACATTTATCATATTGATTTGTTATCATTTTATGGCAATTTGGGCATAGAATAAATCGAATCTGTTCTTCCTCATCTATTTCCTTTTTCTTTGGAGGAGGAGCCAAGGAATCATTCGCCTTAATTATTTTAGGTTTTTTATCTTGCTCAAGACTTTCTTGGAAATCTTGTAAATCTTTTTCTTTTATTTTAATATCACCAGAAGAAGCTAAATTTCCATATTTAACCAAATTAATATAATCTCTATCTATTTTAAGTAAATTATAACAATTATGGCATCTAAATACATTTTCTATGCCTATATTAGACGTTTCTGACCATTGAGCAAGACAGGATTTATGTGCTATAATTTCGCATTTAGGGCATTGCACCAATCCCTCATCATCTCTTTGAAAACAAATAGAACATTTTTCTACCCCATTAATTTCATTGGGTTCCTCTGCCAAGTTAATATAGAAAAGCCTATTATTTTCGGGAATAACTTTTGATTCTTCATAATATGAATCTTTTGAGATCTTATGTTTTAAATCCACTACATCTAATATCGATTTTAAATCATTTATTTCATTAATTACATAGATATTTCCTTTCGTTAATTTAGCTAAACTTTTTAAATTATCATCTTCTTCGGAAGATTCCATCCCTATTTGGACTATATCGATATAAAAAGGCATATCTTTTACTTTTTCAATTAAATTTTCTAACACAGGAAGATATTGCAGTGGTATTTTAACTGTTCCAGAATCTTTCAAAACAAGCAAGCGGAATGCTTTATTAGATATTCTTTTATAGACATCAATAATAAACGTAGCTGCTATGAAAATCCCCCAAGCGATATTAGCTTCTATGATTGTCGGTTCTAAGGTCTTTAAAGCTAACAAGATATTCTCGGGATTCAGCGTAAAATCATTCAGATAATTCGGACCACTCTGTTGAAATAAAATAATATTAAATCGGTCTGTTGGATCTTCACTTTTCTTTTTTGTAAGAAATTGATCAAGCGCTTTATATATATCTTTCATATTGGTAATATCAGGAGTTAGCGCGTTTAATAAAAGCGTATCTTCAGAAATTTTAATCAAAAAATCACTTTTTTTTTATAGTTATTCTTCTAATATTCATCTAACTTTAAACCATTGATTAATAAATCAATAATTAAATTTAGGTTTTTTTGTTAAAATTATCATTATAAAACTAAAAAAAGTTATTTAAATTTTATCAATTCCGAATTAATAAAAATAGAAAAATTTATCAGATAGATAATAATAAAACCAAAATAAAAACTATTTCGGAAATATAGTTAAATATTTTCTCTCGTTTTCAGTGTATGATGGTATATTGGATCTTTTTTTATATGAGTAATTTGTTAATCCGTAATTAAATTTAGGTGTAATGTTAAACTAAATTATTAAAATCATTTTAATTTTTTATTTTTTATTGAAATTGGATGAATTTTGTTCATCATTTTCGAAACATTTAAAAGTAGTGATTATACTACTTGAAAGTTTTTTAGTGAAATCCTGTTTTTCTTAAATATTTTCATTATAAATCACATTTATATAAAAAAAATAATTATTTATTATTAAATAATTATAAAAATTTCAAATATATTTGTGAAAAATTAGGTACGATTAACAATATGGACTCATCAAAAGCCTTTATAGAAATTAACAAAAGCGATATAATATCTCAAGAGGATTATGAGAAATTATATGCCTTAAATAATGAGCATGTAATGAGAATAGTGAATGAATTTATAGAAGTTTGCAGACCTTCTAAAGTAACAGTGATCACTGATTCAAAAGAAGATATTCAATATGTTCGCGAGAAATGTATTGAAATTGGAGAAGAGGCACGGCTTAGCACGAAAGGGCATACAGTTCATTTCGACGGATTTTTTAACATTAAAAATCATGATCAAGCACGGGATAAGGAAAATACTCGAGTTTTAGTGCCAGAAGGCGAATATACGAGCCCATGGATAAATACAATCGAGAGAAAAAAAGGTTTAGAAGAAATATTTGATATTATGGAAGGTTGTATGGAAGGACATGAATGTCTCGTAAGATTTTTCTGTCTTGGACCTAAAAATTCTAAATTTTCAATATTAGCACTACAATTAACTGATAGCTTTTATGTAGCGCACTCTGAGGACCTTCTATATCGAAAAGGATATGAAGAGTTTAAAAAATTAAATGGCTCTGATAATTTCTTTTATTTCATTCATTCTTCAGGCGAATTAATTGGAGATCCTCCTATAACGAAAAATCTTGATAAAAGGCGAGTTTATGTGGATTTAGAGGAGAATCGCGTTTTATCAGTAAACAACCAATATGCAGGAAATTCATTAGGGTTAAAGAAACTTGCCTTACGATTAGCAATTCATAAAGCAGAAAACGAAAATTGGTTAGCGGAGCATTTCTTTCTTTTGGGTGTACATCCTAAAGATAAGGAGAGAGTAACATATTTTTGTGGAGCATATCCTTCTGGATGCGGTAAGACCTCAACCGCAATGCTACCTAATCAAACAATTGTTGGCGATGATATTGCCTATTTACGGCAATGGGAGGATGGATATTGTCACGCTGTTAATATAGAAGGTGGGGTATTCGGAATAATTAAAGATGTTAATCCTGAACATGATCCCGTCATTTATGAGGCAATAACCACACCTAAAGAAGTGATATTTTCGAATGTATTAATATATGATGGAAACCCTTACTGGTTAGGAATGGGTAAGAAAATTCCTGAAACTGGATTGAATTTCTCTGGTGAATGGTTTAAAGGGAAAAATGATGAAAATGGTATTAAAATAACTCCCGCACATCCAAATGCTCGCTATACGGTAAGAATTGAGGAATTGGAAAATGCAGACCCAAACTTTCATAATCCTGATGGAGTTCCTCTACATGCGATCTTTTATGGAGGTCGTGACTCAGATACAATGCCTCCCATACTTGAAAGTTTAAATTGGGAACATGGGGTCTTTTTAGGAGCTTCAATTGAATCCGAAACGACTGCCCAAACTTTAGGAAAAACAGGTGTACGATCTGTGAGTACAATGGCAAATCTTGATTTTATCGTGATTCCGCTTTCTAAGTACCTAGATAATTACAAGAATTTTGGAAATTCATTAGAGCACCCTCCGAAGGTGTTTGCTACCAATTATTTTCTTAAAGATGCGAATGGAAAGTTCCTAAATGGTATGTTAGATAAGATGATATGGGTAATGTGGGCAGAAGGGCGATCTCATGGTGAATTTGAAGCTGTTAATACCCCCATTGGATATTTACCGAAATATGAAGACTTAAAAAGATTATTTCAACTTTATCTTAATAAAGAATATAAGCAAGAGGATTATGAGGTCCAATTTTCTTTGAGGACTGAACATTTATTAGAAAAATTAGAGAGAATAGAAAACTTGTATAGTAAGGAAGAAAATATGCCCGAATTCTTTTGGAAAATTTTAAAGGAGGAACGCAAAAAATTAATTGAGATGCAAGCCCAATATGGGAAAAAGATAATTAAACCTTCTGAAATACAATAATTCCCTTTTTTAATTCTTTAATATTTTATTTAAAAAGTATAATTTTTAGAATATTTACCTTTTTTTAAAGAATCTTTTAATCATAATGTAATAAAATAAATCAAACCTTCAAAAATTCTTTTTTTTTATTAAAAACATTCTTAAAAGCATTCTAATATTAAAAATATTGAATAATATCGAGTATTCAATGAAATAATAATAACTAAAAAAGTATTTAAAAAAATAATAGCTTAAAAGATTGGTTTTAATGAGTAAAAAAGATATTTGTATAATTTGCGGTGAGGAATTGGAATATATATTCAATCAAAAAGATTATAAAAAACTTAATTGTGAATTTTGTCAAAATGAATTTATAACAAATATTTTTTGTCCAAAAGGACACTATATATGTGATACATGTCATTCAGAGAAACCTATAAAAGTTATTGAGGATTTTTGTAAAAATACCGTTTTAAAAAATCCTTTTTTAATCGCAGACAGAATCATGAAGCACCCTAGCTTTAACCAATATGGTCCTGAACACCATGCTCTAACTCCTGCAGTAATACTCACAGCTTTGAAAAATAACAATATAAAAAAACCAAATGGAACTAAAATCACCTTTTCAGATATTAAAGAAGCAATTAACCGTGCTTCAAAAATACCAGGAGGATATTGTGGTTTTTATGGTTCATGCGGTGCTGGAATGGGTTCTGGAGTTGCAATAAGCATTTTTACTGGCGCAAATCCATCGACTGTCATTCCAAGAAGTTTAGCAAATAAGATGACATCTAGAGCTTTAGCTAAGATAGCCGATAATTTAGAGCATTGTTGCAAACGATCAGTGAAACTATCAATTTGCGAGACACTTGATTTCTTAAGAGAGGAATTTAATATAGATCTAAAATATTCACCCCATAAATGTCAATTTTCAAATTCTAATGAGAAATGTGAAAGAGATAATTGTCTTATTTTTAAAATGGAAGTTTGAGATAAATAAATTGAAGCCTAATTATCTTAAGAAGGCTTAGATGGAGTAATTTAAAAGAGAAATAAATTAAAAATATTATTTAAATAGATCTCTGAAGGGTAGATCTATGAAGCCCGTTATCGGGAGCTTTAATCGGTTTTAAAACCACGCATACACGCTCAACACTGCGAACATCACTTCTGGCGCGAAAGGATTCGATGAGAGCATCGAGTTCATTTATTTCAGCTACTTCTACTTTGATTAGAATCCCACATTCACCTGCGAGAGCGTAAACCTCTTTACATTCTGGCAGTACTTGTGTTTCCATGAGTAATTCCTTTATTTCAGACTGGGATTTTGGTAGGAGTGTAATAAATGCAATAATACATCTCGCATCTTCTCTGCATATTGTAATTGTAAATTTTTCTATAACTCCCGTTTCTTGAAGTTTTATCACACGTTTGCGAATAGTTGATTCTGAAAGGCCAACTTCTTCTGCTATCTCTCTATAAGGCCTCCTAGAGTCCTGAATTAGCATCTCTAAAATTTTTTTATCTTGTTCGTCTAAATTTTTAATTTTCTTCACCCCTTTAGGGTTTATTTATTTTATTATTATTCAAATTTAAAAAAAATAAAATTTTATAAGTTTTTTTTATATATTTTTACATATTTTGTATTATTTAAACTTAATCAACATATTCTGGGAAACTCTTTAGTAATGGGTCAAAAAGGCGTTCGTATTCAACTGCCATGCAGTGGATTCCGGCTGCTTTTGTTGTGTCCTTTATTTCTTTAACAAATGGTTCAAAGAAATCTATATTAATCTTATCAATTGCCGCATATTTAGCTTTTTTATCTCCTTTATTATCTTTCTCCGCTTTTTTTAGTGATTTTAAAAGATCCTTAGGAACGGATACACCTGGAATGTAATTATCAAAATACCATGCGATTCCATAACTTTTAAGAGGAAACACACCTAATAACACGGGAACGTTAAATTGCTCCAATTCTTTTAAGAAATCCTTTGCTTGATCAATCTCAAAGGAGGTTTGAGTTTGAATAAAGTCCACACCCTGTTCCACCTTTCTTCCAACTTTCAAAATTTCAGGTTCCCTTGGATCGCTATTAGGGTTCGCAACGCATCCATAATTCATTTCTATTTTGCCTCCTTCAAGTTCATTCCCATTTAGATCAGTTCCTTTATCAATCATTATGGAAAGCATTTCGCAAAATTGTGTACTATCAATATCATAGACAGCTCGGCCTTTTTTATGGTCTCCAAGTGCAGTATGATCTCCAGTTAATGTTAGGATATTTTTTATTCCTAATTGTGCTGCTCCTAATACATCACCAAAAAGTGCTACCCGATTCCGATCTCTTACGGTTACTTGCCATACAGCTTCTATACCTGCCTCCTTTTGTATAATATAACTTGGAACCATAGAACACATATATGCATCTCCTTGTGGGCCGTCCGTAACATTAGCTGCTACGATTTTTCCGGTTTTTTTCATTTCTTTTGCGGAATGAATAATTTCATCGAGATTTAAAATCTTTTTAGGTTCAAGTTCTCCAGTGAATACGAAATGTCCTTCTTTAATTTTTTTTACTAAGTTGCTATAAGCTGGTCGATTTGACATTCTAACCTTCCACCTCCTCTTTTTCTTCTACATTTGTATAGTCTTTATTAATTTCAATGTATTCAGGAGAAGTAGATGTTCTCCAATCCCTTGGAGGACGATATTTCTTGAAGAGATCGAGCCTGTCGAATTTTTTAAGACGTTTCCATATCTCAACCCAAGCGCAAGGATGTGTGTAATCTCCTACTTCACACATTCCATCCACCATACCTCCGCAAGGTCCATTACTTAAATGTTTCGCACAACCAGCACGCGGGCAAATTCCTCCAGTTTCAGCAAGAATACATTCTCCACATTCTTCACAATACTGAATAAAACTATTTTCTCCTGCATTCTGTACACCTCCAAACATACTATCTTGAGCTGGAAAGGTTAATGTATCTTCAAACACTTTATTAAGCATTACCACCCCTAATCCGCATGCTAATGAAACAATTGCTTCATACTCTTCAATAAGCGGTCTTAGGGTAGTTGCTGCAATTCTGTCATCGCATTGCCGTAACACAGTTGTTGCTTTCCATTTTAATTCTTTTCCTTCTGTTTTTGCTTTCAATTCTAATAACTGTCCAAGCATTTTAGCTTCATTAATGGATCTAGGTGGTTGGCAGCATCCATCACAACCAGCTATTAAAATTTTAGAGTATGGTTTTATCATCTCATATATTTCATCAATATCTTTTTGTTGTGTAATTATCATTGTAAAATACTCCCAAATTTATTCTTGTTTTTCTTTTTATTCTCACTTTTTAATTTTTTCTTAATTTTTTGTTTATTTAAAAATTTTTTTAAGAATTGTAAAAAAAATTCAATTCTCTTATGTTTTTAATTTTTCAAGTAATTTCGTAGGTTTTACGCTACGTTTTGTTAAATCCAATTTTTCTGTATCAACACCAAAGGCAATTGCCATTAATTCTGGTAAATATAAGATTGGAATGTCTAAATCTTCTGCTGTTTTTCTTTGTAACACTCTCTCTTTTTTATCATATTGACTGACACATGCTGGACACACTGCCACCATCGCATCAACCTCTAGATCTAAATGCTCTAAATCAACCATTTTTTCTTGAACAAGTTTATAACCAATATCTTCATTTAACCTTGCACAATATCCGCAGCATTCTAATTTCGAGGCAAATGCAATTGTGTTAGCTCCTAAAGCCTTTAGTATCTTATCTATTGATTCTGGTCGCTCGGGATCATCAAATTGAAGAATCTTACTTGGTCTTATTAAGTGGCATCCATAATGCGCAGCAACATTTAAGTCATCGAGAGGTCTTACAATGTTTTCCTTTATTTTTTTTATCATATCCTCTTGTTCAAATAACTCGGCAAAATGGGTAACCTCTATAGTTCCTTTATAATTATAGTTGATTTGGTTTAAAATTGAATTTATACGATTAAATGCTTCTTTATCTTCTTCTAATAATACTTTAGTTGTCTTTAAGGTTTCATAACAACCCGAACAGATAGTCATAATATCCAAGCCCATTTGTTCTGCAAGTGCTAAATTTCTTGCTGCAATAGTGAGCCAAGTATCAACGTTTAAAGACTGTATAGCAACAGGATCAGGACAACAACTTGAGCCTTCCATTTCCTTATATTTAATATCCAAAATCTTAGATATTTCTCGGAAAGCTTTTTCAAATTGTGGATATTTGAGCGGTATGGTACAACCTAAATATAGTGCATATTCATAAGACATTCTTTATTCCTCCTCCTCGTTATTTTTATTTTTAATTAAATCTCCTAAATTCGTTTTTTCAATTATAAATCTTATATCATCCATATTGGGAGGGACTATTTGTGGTAACTCAAGTCTTTCACGTCTTCTATCTATTGTTTCTTTCATTCTCCCCGTGTATGGAACAACAAATCCACTATCATAAAGAGTATTGACGGTTACTGTGTATTCTTTTGGTGCATTTCCTTCTTCTACTGCCATATTACGCAATAAAGCAAGAATGAAAGAATAATCTACATTCTTAGGGCATCTTTCAGTACACCTATGGCAGAGAGAACAAGTCCAAATTGCGTTACTCGATAAAACAACATCTTTTAGTCCCAATAATAAAGAAGCGACAACTCTATGTGGTTGTAAATCAATGAATTCAGATACAGTACAACCCGAGGAACATACTCCACATTGAATGCATTTAAGAAGAGTCTTCGCTCCCACTTTTTCACTAATCTCATACCTAAAATGATGGTCTAGTTCACTCGACTTAACTACTTTTTCTTCAGTCATTTTTTAAGCACCTCCTTTTATTATTACAGATTCTTCTTTCTGATGTTCTTGACTTAGTGAACCAAGCTCTTTTATTTCATTGACAAATTCAGTAACTACTTCTGCAAATCGTTTTCCCTCGCTTGCTGAAACCCATTCAATACGTAAACGTTTTGGATTAATACCCACTTTATCAATAATTTCATCTAATTCATGATATCTTCGAAGCGCATCATAATTCCCTTTCATATAATGGCAATCTCCAATATGGCATCCCCCAATAAGAACTGCATCAGCTCCCTCTAAAAATGCTTGCAGAATATAACTTTTTGGAATTCTTCCAGAGCACATGACACGGATTGGGCGAATATTTGTGGGGTATTGAAATCGACTCACACCACAGGTATCAGCTCCCGCATAACTACACCAATTGCATAGGAATGCTATAATCCGAGGGCGATCATCTACAAACTCCCCTCGAACCGCTTCTGAAATCATTGGAGTTAATTGTTCATCTGCAAAATGACTCATTGTAATTGCTCCCGCGGGACAGGCTGCTGCGCAATCCCCGCATCCCATGCATAAGAGAGGGTTAGACTCCGATACCAGTTTTTTACCATTAAATTGCACTCCAATTGCTCCAAAATTACAAACTTCTTCACATTTTTGACAAGCAATACACAGCGCAGGATCTACTATTGAAACTAACGGTTCATTTTCAACAACACCAGAAATCAGTGGAATCAGAGCATGAGCAGCTGCACCTCGACCTTGAGAAATTGAATCAGCGATTCCTTTAGGACCATGAGCGGTCCCTGCAAGAAAAATACCGGCGGTCGCAAAATCCACAGGTCGTAATTTTATATGAGCTTCTAAGAAAAATCCGTTTTGATCGATTGGCACTTTCAATAATTCGGAAAGATATTTATTATCATAAGGAATCAGCGGTGTTGATAATACAAGCCTATCTGCATCGATTGTAAGATGGGTTTGAGTTAAAATATCCATAACTTTCACATTAATTTTACCATCAATAAGATTAACCTCAGGATAGTCATTAAATCTGATGTAGTTGATATTTTCTCGAGCTTCCCAATAATACTGTTCTTCATCAGTTCCTACTCTTATATCTCTATATAATACGTAAATATTTGAGTTTGGATAATTTTCTTTTACATATAGCGCATGACGTATTGATTCTCCACAGCAAATAAGTGAACAATAGGGAACTCCTTTTTCTGGGTCAAGTTGCCTAGAGCCTACACAATGAATGAATACTATATCCTCTCCATCTTTTAATTCATTATTCCTGAGTTTTTCTGATAATTCTAATTGAGTCATAATTTTATCACTCATTCCCTCTTCACCATAATGATACCAGCCTTCAGGTTTATATTCATGAGCTCCCGTGGCTACAATGATAACACCAACATTTAACGTTTTAGTTTTTCCTTTAATATTGTCTTTAATTTTCACATTAAAATCTCCAATCGCACCAGTAACATCAATTAATTCTGAATTCAGATAGGTCTTAATATTTTTGAAGGAGTTATATTCTTTCAATTTTTTCTCCAAATATTCTTTTGAATCTATTCTATCAAAATTGATCTTATAGATTAAGTTCAATTGACCTCCTAATTTATCATCTTTTTCAACTACATGAACGGTAAATCCTTTTTGTGCTATTTCCATTGCGCTTGTTATACCAGCGATCCCTCCCCCTACAACTAAAGCTTCTGGAACAACATCGCCTTCAATTTTGAACTCAGGTTTTAAAAATCTGGTACGTGCAACACCCATTCGAATTAAATCCTTTGCTTTATCGGTTGCTTTTTCTCTATCTTTCATATGAACCCAAGAATCTAATTCTCTTATACTAACAAAATTAAACAGATATTCATTTAGCCCGGCTTCTCTGATGGTTTTTTGGAATAATGGTTCATGCGTTCTCGGGGTACAGGCTGCAACAATGACGCGATTTAGATTTAATTCTTCAATTTTTTCTTTTATAATATCTTGAGTAAGGCTAGAACAAGAGTATTTGTTATGCATTGAAAACACAACGTCTGGAAGTGTTTTAGCATATTCCACAAGTTCTTGAATATCCATATATCCACCTATATTAATTCCACATTCGCAGATGAATACCCCAATTCTTGGTTTATCATTTACTCTTACATCCTTAAGTGGAGGCAGTTCTATTCGTTGTTCTTCCTCACTTAGAGGTTGAACATGCAATGCCGCAAGTGCAGCTGCTCCACCTGCTTTCGAAACGGAATTTGCTATATCGTCTGGACTTTGACATGAGCCGGTTATATAAATCCCTTCTTTTGTAGACTCTAAATCTTCAGTGGAGTCTTTAGTCTTATAAAATCCTAATTGATTTGTTTCTATTCCTAAAATTTTAGCTAATTCTTCTGTCCCCTCACTTGGAGTTACTGCATTTGCTAATACAACTAAGTCAAAGCGAGTGGTTTCAACTTCTCCTGTATCTAAATTAGCATGCTTCACTAAAAGATCATGGGTTTCGGGATCTTCTCTGATGTCTCCAGGAATTCCATGATAATATTTAAGTTTATATTCATTTTTAGCCCGTTCGATGAATTCTTCTTGATTTTTTCCGATAACTCTTGTATCATTAAAAAATATGGTTACATTTGTATCACTAGCATGCTCCCTCGTTACTACTCCCTCCTTTGCCATATACATACAACAAAATTTAGAACAATATGGACATACATCTTCATTTCTTGAACCTACACAAGCTACAAATCCGATATTATGTGCATGTTTACCATCTGAGGGTCGTAATAACTCACCTTCCGTAGGACCTGAAGCACTTAATAGCCTTTCATATTGCATCGCGGTAATGACATTAGGATATTCTCCATAGTGGTATCGTGGTAGAACTTCTGGATTAATTTGGCTATAACCTGTAGCAACGATAATCGATCCAACATTATATTCCAGAATCTCATCTTCCATCTCGAAATTGATTGCCTCTGCCTCACATTCTTTTAAACATAACTGACATGCCCCTTTTGTGAGATATAAACAGTGTTCGGCATCAACTGTTGCTTTTCTTGGGACTGCTTGTGGAAATGGTATGTATATTGCGGTTCTAGTTCCCATTCCCTCCTCAAATTCATTCGGAATCTTTTTCATAGGACATTTTTCCGAACATTGCCCGCAACCAGTACATTTATCCCAATCCACATATTTTGCTTTTTTGAGTATTTTAACCTTGAAATTTCCTGCCTCCCCATTTACTTCCTGTACTTCAGAATATGTTAGTAATTCAATATTTGGATGACGAGCAGTTTCCACCATTTTGGGTGCTAAAATGCAGATTGAACAATCTAAGGTAGGGAAGGTTTTATCAAGCTGTGCCATTTTTCCCCCTATGGAGGGATATTTATCTACTAAAATTACACGATATCCTTGTTCTGCTAATGATAATGATGCCTCAATACCCGAAATTCCCGCGCCAATTACAAGTATAGAACTCAACTTATTATCTGTCATATTTATCTCAATTTTTTCGTTTTTTAGTTATTATTTCCTAATTTTTTTAGTTTTTTCAATAATGAATATATATTAACTATTATTATTTTGTGAAATTCTTTATAAAAACATTTTTATTAATGTTCGTAAGTATTAATTGGATTAAAAATATATTTAAAACTTTCCCCTATCAGTCATTTTTTTGATTTTTTTAAAAAAAATAATATAAAAAGGATGTTTTTTTTCTTAATTTTCCTTAATAAATCATAGAAAGTAAAGAAAAGAGATGGGATAATATAAGAAAAAATTATTTTTTAACCATTTTTTACTTAAAAAAAACATATCGAACACATAAAAAAAACGTTTTTAATTAATATTGAATGATTATAAAAAAATAAAAATAAATTATTATAAAATAAGTTTTAATATTTAATTAGAGTATTCAAAAATTTTAATTTCTAAAAATTTAACTATTAAAATTAAATACCACAAAACTAGGTGCTCACTATTAAAATTTTAGTCGTTGGACCGGTACATAGCGGGAAAAGCAGTTATATCAATGCCATCGACCAAAATGCTTTAAATGTAGAAGCAAAAGGAAGTGATAACAAATTTTATACGGTTGGAATCGATTTAGGATCACTTATCATAAAAAATTTTCGAGTTTGTTTATTTGGCACACCTGGTTTATTACAATTTTCTGCCATTCGGGATATTATTTCTATAGGGTCAGATGGTTGCATCTTTCTTTTTGATGCTGCACATCCCGAAAAAGATGAAGATGCTATAAAAATATTTAATGAAATTAGGAAAAACTTAGAACCAAAAATACCAATAATATTCCTCGCAAATAAGCAAGATCTAGAAAATGCAAGAGCTCCAGAGGTCATAAGGGCTCAAAATAATTTACCAGACAAAAGTAAAGTTTTCGCCACGAGTTGCAGGACGGGATTAAATTTGAAAACGTCTATAAAATATATTTTTAATGAAATTTATGAGATTTATAAACCTCTTTTAGATCTTCTAAAAGATTATGAAAATGATATAAGGGCTCTTGCCCAGAAATTGAATAAGAATAAACAAGAAATAAGAGACTTTCTAAATGAACTCGAAATAAAAAGTATTATTAAAGTAGACAGAGAGAATAAAACTTATAGTGTTATTACCAGCTAATTGACTAAATCCTACTAATTTTTTGTTACGATATAGTTTTTATTATTTTTGATCATTTTCGAAAAAAAATAAATTAATTTTTTAGATTTCCACTATCTTCCTTGAAAAATAAAAAAGACATTTCAAATTATTAGATTTAAACACTTTTTTGACAATTAGGGCAATAATATGCGGTGCGACTCGAAATTTTAAGCTGTTTTAATTTAGTTTCACAAGCAGGACAAATTCCATCTTTTTTAATAAACTTCCTATAATCATTTACGATCTTAACTCGCCCGAATTTTCTTATGGAGACTATTGAGAGAGAGTGATTATCATCAAAATTAAAGATAATTTTACTATATTTGGGTTCATCCTTATTCGTGTTGTAAAATTTTACATTACCACTCATCGCAAAATGAAGTAATAAATATTTCTTATCAAACTCAATAAAGAGATTTTTGCCCCATCTTTTAGTGGATTTAAATTTCTTTTGGAGTAATAATTCTCTGAATCTTTTTTTGGGAGTTTTCAGAATAAAATCATCTTTGATTTTTATATCTATTATTTTTCTTCCTAATGCCTGTGGATCTATTTTCCTCCGAAAATATTCAACTTCTGCTAATTCTGGCATTATTTATATAAAAGGAGAGAAAATTTTAAGCTTTTTACTTATAATCTAAAAGTGAGTTATTAGGAGTAAAATCGAATTACTTTATTGTGAGTTTCGGTTTTTACTTCTCCTTTATCTTGTAAAAACCTTAAATGGGCAAGCACTTCACTGAGCGCTAAAAACGAGTTAATCTCATCTAAATCTCCAAAATGGATTTTCGATATTTCATAGGGGGACATAGGATTACTTTTAATTAGACTTTTTATTTCGTGCAATCTCTGCTTATGATGTGCTTGAATAGCTCTAATTCTTTTTAGTGGGTCTCGAATGATTTCTTGGTGGGCAGGAAAAATAATTTTGGGATTTAAATTGCGAATTCTCTCCAAAGACTTTAAATATAATTCTAAAATATTGTTAAAATTATATTGTTGATATTTTTCCTTTATGTTTTTATTCACTATAAATAATCCAATATGAGGTGTTATGCGAGAGAGAATGTGATCTCCTGAGAACAAATATTTCTTTTTTGTATCAAATAAACAAATATGCCCCATACTATGGCCGGGTGTCCATATAACCCTAAATTTTGTGTCGTGGATTTTAATTTCATCATCATCAAGCAAAATTACATCCGGTTCATAATATCTTTTCAATCGAGGCCATTTTAAAAAATATTGAGTAATAATATCTCTTTGCTTTTTAGTAATCCCATATTGTCCCATCTTTTTTATTGTTTTTTCTGTTTCTTTTTCAAGCTTTTCGGAATTTTCAGGGTCATTTTCCCATTTCAGATTTTGGTGAGTAATATCATGCATTAAAATTTTAATATGGGGGTTTTTGCGTTTTAATTTCCCGATTAGCCCAATATGGTCAAGATGAGAGTGGGAGATAAAACAATACTGAATTTGTTTTGAAGAAATATTTAATTTTTTAAGGGAAGAGAAAAATATTTTTGGCCAATTTCCAATACCTAACCCCGCATCAAATAATATAAAATCCTCCTTTATTTTGTACAAATATACACATACAAATTTAACATCAAAAGGAACATCGATTTTTATTTGGTGTACATTATCAATAGTTTTGATTTCCGAGGTGAATTTGAGTTCTTTCACAGTATATTCTTCCTAACAGTCCTGTAAATAGATAATAATAATTAATTTCTAATGAGGTGTTATTTACAAAAATCAATATTATAGGAAAAAAACCATTTTATTTGTTTTTTTTGCTTTTTTCTTTCTCTTCTTCAAAAAAAAGACATTTTTTAGTAATATATTCTAAGTCTCGCAGTTTATATTGTATCTCTTTGCTGTCATAATCATGAGAGAGGATATCTACGATAGTTTCCTTTAATCTTTCGAGATTATCTATTCCACACTGATAAAAGAGATTATCTTCTTCGAAACTGAGACTTAATATTTCATATAACCCATCAAGGGCGCTTTTAATTTTTTGATAAGCTTCCCAAGCACGATTATCTTTATCATTACCGTTTTTTTGACTCATGTAATAATCTCAAATAAGAAATTAGAATTATTCTTAATAAATAAGTCTGTTATTTAAAAGTAAGAATTGCATATTATAAAATTTAACTTAAAAATTTAAAAAATAACACGTTTAAAAAGAAAAAATCAAAAAAAATTTTTACAATTAGAGAACACTTCTTATATTATCTGCGAGTTCTTTGCTTTCTCCACCAGCAGATTCAAGAATTCGAAACATTTTTTCAGGATTAACTTGTAATGCAGCATCAATCAATCTTTCAAGCCCAATGCGCGTATTTAATCTCTCATTTTTTTGAAGGTGAAAAATCATTTTACCTAATTCATTTTTCAATCGTCCTTGAGCAGAATCTAATACGCAATCAAATAAAACAGGGCATATTTCATCAATAGTTCTAATACCGACATTGTTCGCCAATTCATAAATTTGCTTTCTTTGTTGATCAGATATTAAGACTTCTTTTTCTTTTTGTATACTTTTTTGTTCATCCATTTTTTCAAACATTATTTTTTTCCTCCTTTTTTTATTTTTTTTTTTATTTTTTTATTATTTTTTATTTTTATCTACTATTTTAAAATAGGGATATTTTCCTTTATAAATGTTTTGGGGTTATTTTCTCATCCGAATCACATAAATCAGTTAATATTTCGTAAAAATGATTTTTTTCGTCTTTCTTATGATGAAAAAAATTGCTGAATTTCAGATTACGAAAAACGCTCATTTGAAGGCTTGTATTTTACAAATATTGGAATTTTTTTCAATGTATATTGAACAAAAAGGTAATTAAAATGGATTTCTTGGTAATGGAAAGGGAATTATAACAAGATCTTTCGATTGATTCCCGATCCACACGACCAAAATAATATAAGAAAAATGTTAGAAATTATGCATTCATACAGAAATAATTATCAAGATCAATAGAAATAATTTCTGATAGTTTAGAAAAAAGGAGATTATTAATCAATATTATTAAATAATAAGCTCTAAAAAAGTCTAAATTTAAAAAAATTTCTTATAAAGTGATACAAAAAGTTCTTCTTCTCTTTCCTAAAAGGGTAAAAAACATAGTTTAGATCGGATTTTTTTGAACTGATAATCTTTATTTTTTTCAGTAACTTAATTAGATCTAAACATAATCTTATTTAATTATTAAAGGTGTAATTTCATAGATGAATGATTCTTCTAAAGAAAAATTGGAGAAAATAATAAAAGTAGAGAAATCACAAGTATTTTTAACCAAATATATTACCACGATTGGAAGGCTCATTTTATTTATCTTTCCAATACTCCTTGCAATCATTACTATTCTCACAATATTTATCTTTCCAGAGCTTCCAACAGCAACCAGTTTTGCGCAACAACCTTTAGATTATCAAACCCTTACAATTATTTACTTATTAATTCTCGCATTTTATTTTCTGAATTCTATAATTCTATTACTTGGGGCATTTAAAACTAATCAAGCTCTTAAACTTCGAATTAAATTTGAAAGAATACGTGGCAGACCCATTGATAGCTTAGACGGTTTTAAAATGTTGACAAATAATGTTTTAAAAGTCGTGAAACTGCTTCGAATAATCGCAATAATATGTATTATTTCGGTTATTTTATTTTTTGTCATGCTTTTTCTTGGAAACTTAACATTAGGATATGCTGCGATGAGTACTGCGCTAGTGGGATTAGGATTGGCCTTTTTAATACGGAGTTTAAACTTAAATATGCATGATGTAAATGGACTTCAAGACTTTTTCAAACCTACCACCCATCAAATCTTTCTTGATAATCTTTTTGCCGAAATACTAGCGAATCATCTGGATCCAGTAACATATCTGAAATGGGATGAATTTATTAATGGATTGAATGAAATTCTTAATCCTACATTTGTTAAAAAGATAAAACAGCAAGAAGAGGAGGAATTACCAATAACCTTCGCATTAGAAAAGATTTTCTTCCTATATTACCTTCATTACCAGGAAGTATTAACAAACAAGCAATTAGAACAAGAATTTAAGGAGGTTTTAAATGTCGATTCTGATAATTTTGATATCGAAAAAGGTTTTTTTATGGAAGGAGATTGGTATTTTTCCGCGAATGATATTTACAAACTATTCGATTTTATTAAGAAATATAATCCCGGATTCTTTAATATCATCGATAGGCTGCAATTGGAACTTGCCGATAATATTAGTAGAATTTCAAAAGATCCAATCTATATGGATTCTGCCGCTCAAGAAATTGTATTTAATAATGGACAGGCTAATATTATGGTGTTTCTCTATAATAACTCTCAAGAAGAAAAAACATATCGATTGCGTATAGAAGCTCCGGGATTTGAGCCGAAAACAATTCTTTTGAACCTTAAAGTAGAAGGAAGAGGATCCTTTACAATCCCAGATAAGCCTATTCTTTTAACTTCTGATGCAGACACGGATATTACAAGAGTTCTATCAACGATGTTAGAAAATGGTGATACAGCATGGCTAACCTTAGAGCCCCGACAAAAGGGGGAACAGACTATTCAAATTTTCCTTGAAGATGAAGATGGGAAAATTATTGAGGGAAAAACTAGAAATATAATCGTTACGGCAAACACTAAGGATAGACTGAAGAAAGTATCTTCTCTTGTTTCGGTTATCAGTGGTTTGGCAGTTGCGTTATCGCGAATAGTCCCTTCTTTGTTAGGTTAAGCTATTAATCATTTTTATTTTTTTATTATTTCTATTTTTAAATGAATTTCGGGCAAATCTTAAATATCCCAGTTGATATTTTCTATTGGGTTAATTATTAATACCTACAATTTATCGAAAACATTTTTATATAAATAAGGTTAATTGACATATCATGAATGTTATTTTAATCTTACTTGATAGCTTAAATAAGATGTATATAGAGCCTTATGGAAATACGGTAGTAGAAACTCGAAATATGCAAAAACTTGCTGAGAAAGGTACAGTTTTTGAAAACCATTTCCTTTGTTCAGCACCATGTGTGCCAGCGAGACGTGAATTATTTTCAGGTAGAAAAAATGATTTTTTATGGAAGTTTTGGGGTCCTGTAGAACCCTTTGACAGACTTCTTCCAATAGAGGCAAAAAAGCTTGGAGCAGTAACCGCATTAATTACAGATCATTATCATTACTGGGAGCCAAGAACAGGTATATATGGTTATCATGAAAATTATATGTACTCAAACCTCATTCGGGGGCATGAACATGACACCGCAACTATCGAACCTCTTGAGGATCCAGAGGAGTTTCCCCAATGGGTTAAATCGTATTTAAAATGGAGACAACCTAATGAAGTACTTTCCCAATATTATAGAAATGTGAAGCATTTCAAGGAAGAAAAAGACTGGCATAGCCCGAAACTCATGCAAGCTGCTGCCGATTGGTTGGATAAAAACCATTCTCATGAAAAGTTTTTCCTCCATGTGGAAAGTTTTGATCCTCATGAGCCATTCTACATCCCTGAACCTTATAGATCTATGTATGGTTCATATAATGATGAGTTTACATGTTGGCCACCTTATCAAAATGGTCGAATTATGAAATCCTTTTTTAATCAAGCTTCAGACGAAGAATTAGAATTTATCAGAAACCAGTATTGCGGAAAGGTAACAATGGTGGATAGGTGGTTAGGGAAAATATGGGAAAAAATGGATCAATATAATCTGTGGGAAAACACTATGATCATTTTTACGACAGATCATGGACACGCACTTGCCAAGCTTGATAATAAAATTAAGCAATACGGGAAGGAACATCCAATTTTCGAAGATGTAGCTAATATTCCCTTAATTATTTACCATCCTGAAATTGAAGGAGGTAAACGAATAGAATCGACTTTTTCGACGATTGTTGATATTCGAGCAACAATATTGGAAGCTTTAGGCGCGGAGATCGATGAAAAAATTTCGCCACACGGTAAATCTTTATTACCAGTGCTTAAAGGTGAAACAACAAAAATACGAGATCATATTCTTTACGGAAGTTTTGGTGATGGAGTGAACTTAACTACTTGGGATACTACATATATTAAAGGTTATAATCCAAAGAAACAATTATGTGTTTATTCATCAACCTTTCCTATGGTTATGTCTCCCTCAATCATTAGCGGGTTTACGGAACGTTATGGAATAAATCTTGAATATGATATACTTGAGGAGATGTTAGGAGATATGATGAATAAAGTAGAATCGGGACGATTTATTCCAGGAGTAAATATACCTCAATGGAAAATTCCATTACCACCATTTTACTTCGCGGGAAAAGGTTCTAAAAAGGAGCTTCTACGGAATTACTTATTTGATCGAGTAAAAGATCCAAATTTTCAGAATAATCTTGCGGGTTTGCCAGAGGCAGAAGAGTTAGAGAAAATTATGATGAAAAAAATGAAAGAAATTATGGAAAAAGAAGGCTGTCCACCTGAACAGTTTGAACGGTTAATGCTTGATTCCTTGAAATAAGAAGAAAATGAATTTAAATAAAAGAGAACGTTTTGTTATGGCTCAAATGTCTTGACTACTTCGCCAATCATTTCTATTTTGCGAATGTCGCCATTTGGACTTAATTCATCGGAAACACCTAAGATTAGCCTGGGGGAAAAAAGTTCTAAGACTTTTTGAGCATAATCCCTTACATAATCATTAGAATATTGGGGTAAAAAGAGGATCGAAGGGATCCCATCTAATAAAATTTTATCGCCAATTGCTTCTTGTAATTCTTCTAAAGATACATCTCCCTGCGGATGGGCTGTTAATGCCTCTAATCCATCAAATGGTAAGTCTGCAAAATATGGGAGCACATCTTTTAATGACCCGTCCATATGAATATGGCAGTATTTTCCAGCTTTATGGAGTTGCTTCACTCGTTTTTCATAATAAGGTATGAGATATTTCTCAAATTGAGGGGGCGGAGATAAATTGCAGTCGATATTTTCCCCAAAATTTATAATTGATATCGGAGACTTGGCAGCTTGTTCATACATATCGTCATCCCATTTCTCTAAAAACATAAAAAAATCTTCCATCTCATCTGGTTTACGCTTTAAGAGAATTGTTGTTCTCACAAAACCCATTAATTCCTTGACTAATTTTTGGTATGGAGAGGATAATAAATAATCACTCAATACCCCTTTATCCCCTAACATATCTTTTGCATTTTTATAGTTCTTTTCATTAAACACACATTTTGTATTTTCAAAAATATATTTCATAATTTTTATATCTTCGACATCTTTTATTGGAAATTCGGTATAATGAATCCCAAGCCCGCCTCCAATTGCCGTTGTTTGGGTTAAATTTCCCAAAGGAGTAATGTATTTAGTAATAGTTTCACTTTCTTTGGAACCTCTTATTGTTTTTTTCTCTATTCCTGCTTTGGGATCGACTTCTGTTTCGAAAAGAGGAAGATATAATGTTTCCGCAGAATATCGCGGGGCAGCATGGAGCATATTATATATTTCCAATTGACTCTTCTTCAAAAATCGCTCGGGAATCCTTGATTTTAGCTGTTCTAAGTGCCGCTTTCTCTTATTATATAGTTTATTTCCTAAATACCAGTAATATAGCCTGGGAGAATAGCAAATTTGATCAATTTTTTTCCTAGCGAAAGTATTTAGAAACCTTTCCCTATTTGTTAAGTTTGGACACATAATCTATTTTGTTTTATTATAGTTCTAGTTAAGCATAATTAAAATATAATTTTTACAAAATTGGGACATTTTCATAATTAAATAACTTTGTTTATTTTATTATCGTTTTTTGACAATTTTTTTATTCTTCATAGCTATAATTTTTGTGTTACTATCCATAAGAATAAACCTTAATTGCAGTTAATTATTTTCTTAATCAAATTATTAATATTGATCATCTTTATATTAGATTTTAAAATACAAATTTATAAGGTATAAAAAAATCATGGTTGTAATTACAACAAAAAAGCCTGAAGAGGAAGTTTTTGACGCTCTTGAAAGATATAATGTAAAAAAGGCTGTTATTGTTTCATGTGGCGTATGTGCGGCTCTCTGTCAAACTGGAGGTACCGAAGGTTTAGAAGAATGGACTGAAAAGCTTGAGAAAAAGGGAATTCAAGTCCTAACTGGCATAGTGAGCGAGGATGTATGTGATAATAGAGTAATGAGAAAAGATTTGCGCAAAATTGAAGATGAGCTCGCTCAAGCAGATGCAATTTTAACTTTAAGCTGTGGACTTGGAGTTCAATCCATAATTAAAGTTTTAGAAAAAACACATCCCGAAATTCCGGTAATAATTCCTAATAATACGGAGTTTATGGGAATGACAGAACGGATCGGCCGATTTTATATGCGCTGTCAAGGATGTGGGGATTGTTTGCTTAATGAGACCGGAGGAATTTGTCCAATTACCACCTGTGCGAAGGCGCTCATGAACGGCCCATGTGGTGGCATGGTTGAAGGTAAATGTGAAGTGGGCAATTATGAAAAAGATTGTGGTTGGGTTCTGATATATAATCGACTAAAAGATTTGGGAAGGCTTGATTTATTTGCAAAATTACGACCTCCACGGGATTGGAGTGAATCTGGTCATCAAAGAGAAGTTGTTTTTAGATGAGGTGATTAAAAAAAATGGCGTATTCAAAATTAGGAGAAATGTTAGAAAAAGGAGAGTTCATCCTTACAGGTGAGCTTGAGCCTGAGAAGACCTGCGACCTTTCCCATACAATTCAAGAAGCTAGGGAAATGGCGCCTTATGTTGTGGGGGCAAATGTTACTGATTCACCATTGGGTATTGTCACGATTAACTCTATGGCAGCAACTCATATCATTCAAAAAGAGGCAAATTTAGAATGTATTTGGCAATTAACGGTAAGGGATGTTAATAAATTAGGGATTGCGGGAATGATTATGGGCGCTCATGCATTAGGAATTAGAAATGTTCTCTCCCTTACCGGTGATCATCCAGCAATGGGCGACATGCCCGAATCAAAACCTGTATTTGATTTAGATTCTGCTACTTTATGTAGTCTCGTTAGGGAAATGGTTGATAAGGGTTCTATAAATGGAAAAGAGATTGAATGCCCTCCAACACTTCATGTGGGGGCTGCTGCGAATCCAAATGCAGATCCTATGGGAGCAGAAGTTCTAAAAATTGGAAGAAAAGCAGAAGCAGGTGCGGAATTCTTGCAAACTCAAGTAGTATATGATCTTGAGAGAACCATAGAATTTCTCACGGAAATAAGAAAGTATAAAGTACCTGTATTGCTTGGGATTTTTCCGATGAAAAGTTATGGAATTGCGAAAGGTTTTGATGAGTTTGTTCCAGGAGTAAGTGTTCCACCAGATATTTTAGCTCAATGGAAATCAATAAAGAAAGAAATAACGGACAAAAAGGAGCAAAAAGACGCATATGCCCAAGCTAATTATGAATTTTTCAAACCATTCATTACAGAATTGAGAAGAAAGGGGCTACTTGATGGAATTCATTGCATGGCTGTGCATTATCCTGCAATATTTCCCAAACTCAAATCTATAATCGAAGCGTCAAATTAATGCAATAAAAATAATAGGATTAAAAAATTAAACTTTTTTTTTCCTTTTTTTCCTTTAATGAAATTTAATTTATTATATGTGATTATTTAATCTTTTTCTAAGTCTTAATTGACTAATTAATATACTATTATAAGATTAAAAGGAAAAGTGTTATTCGTTTTTTTTATATTATTAGTATAAACTTTAAAAATAGTATAAATCGCTATTATATTATGGACGAATATGACTTTGTTGTTATAGGTAGTGGAGTAGGTTTAAATGTGTTAAACACAGCTCTTAACATGAATTTAAAATGTGCTTTAGTCGAAAATGACAAAATCGGAGGGACTTGTTTAACGCGAGGCTGTATCCCTTCAAAAGTATTAGTTTATCCCGCGGATATCATTAGAGAAGCGAATCATGCATCTAATGTGGGAGTTCAATTTCAGATAAAAGGTATCGATTGGGATCTGATCTCTGAAAGAATGTGGAGTCAAATTAATGAATCAAAAGAAATGGAAAAGGGTTTATCTCAGGTTCCAAATTTAAGATTATATCGGGGAAGAGGGGAGTTTACCGGTGAATATCAAATGCAAATTCTCAATTCAGATGATAAAAAGATGGCAGAATTTAAAAGTGAAAGGTTTTTAATTGCCTCAGGAGCTCGATCCTTTATACCTCCTATAAAAGGGATTGAAGAAATCGATTATATTACTAGTGAGACCTTTTTCGGTGAAAAATTTCCCAAAAACCCTTGGAAAAGCTTAATAATAATTGGAGGAGGGATTATTGCCGCTGAATTTGCCCATATTTTTTCAGCACTAGGTACCAAGGTGACTATTATAGAAATGCTTCCTCGTTTAGTCTCGACCGAAGAACCAGAAGTGAGTAGGATTTTAGAAACCAATTTTAAGAAACATATGAATATATTGCTTAATAAAAGAGCCGTGGAAGTAAAAAATAAAAAGGGAAAAAAGGTAGTTATCATTCAAGACACACATTCAGAGGAGGAACAAGGAGTCAGTGCGGAAGAAATATTAATTGCAACGGGGCGAAGATCAAATGCCGATCTCTTGAAAGTTGAAAAAACAGGAATAGAACTCGATGAAAAGGGCTGGATTAAAACTAATGAGTATTTAGAGACATCTAAGGAAAATATTTGGTGTATTGGTGATGCCAATAGTGGAAAGTATCAATTTCGCCATAAAGGAAATTATGAATCGGAACTGGTGACTTATAATATTTTTGGTCCCTCAGATCAAAAACGGAGTGTAGATTATTCAGCAGTTCCCTGGGCAATTTTTAGTTATCCTCAAATTGGACACGTTGGAATGACGGAACAAGAAGCCATTGAGAAAGGATATGAGATTTTTGTTGCTAAAAAAAGATATTCTTCTGTTGCGAAAGGATTTGCGATGGGAATCACAAAAGATGATATTGAAAATGGATTAGTAAAATTAGTTGTTGATAAATCCTACAAAATTTTAGGCGCTAATATTATAGGTCCTCATGCTGCCATCCTTATTCAACCTTTTGTATATTTAATGAATTCGGGATACTCATGTCAATTTCCAGAATCGGAGCCTCCTGAAGCAATACCAAAATTAGAGCGGGCATGCCCTGATGCTGGTTCTTTTATGCCAATCTATGACTCGATGGTGATTCACCCCTCCTTAAATGAGGTCACAGGATGGGCTATCGGCAATTTACAACCAGTAAATATCAAGCATAAGCATCATCATCATGAATGAACTTTTTAGTTGTTTTTTATTTTTCTAAATTTTTTCCTTTTTCTAAATTTGAAAAAAAGGATGTTTATTAGTATTTTAATATAGAATATATTTTAGTGAAGGAAATAGTAAATTATTTATAAGGAACTCATTTCTAATTAACATAAAATATAAAAGCTCTCTTAGATGTATTTTGAAAAACAGATGGAATCTCCCAATAAATCAATAAGTCAAATATTTACTCCAAACTATATTGCTGATCTAATGATTTCAAGAGTAATTCATTATCTCAAGAATTTAAATATAGATAAAACTTTTCCGGATTTAGGATCTATTAAGGTATTAGAGCCTTGTGTTGGGAGAGGTGCTTTCTTAGAGCGGCTTATCAAGTATGGATTTTCAGCTTCCAATATAACCGCTTATGAATTAGATGAATCTTTTAAACCTTTCTTACTCAAAAAATTTCCTAAGGTAAATTTTAAATTTAAGAATTTTCTGGGAGCGGATACTAAGGAAAAATTTGATATTATTATTGGAAATCCCCCTTATTTAGGGCAGAATTATAATTCATCTCTATTTCAACAATATGTACAAGAATTTGATATTTGCAAGAAATATTTCGTTGGAAATATGGATATTTTTTATTATTTTATTCATATGGGAATAAAAAAATTAAGCCCAGGAGGATTATTATCATATATTACCACCAACTACTGGATAACAAAATCAGAAAAGACTGGTATTAAATATTTGAAGCCCCATGTGCTAAATCAATGTCTTTTACTTGAATATATTGATTTATCGAATCTCCTAATTTTCGAAAATGCACTAGGACAACATAATTGCATTTTTATTCTACAGAAAAAAAATCAACAAGAGATACAAGCCCATGAAAATAAATCTATTAATATAATTCAAATAGAGGAAAAACAAGATTTATTTAACACAAATTTGGAATATAATCAAAATATTACAAAAAAAATCATAAACCATCGTCCATCTCCATATTATACAACATATTTTTCTGCCTTGACAAATAATAATTTAAAACATAATCAATCATGGAATTTACTTTATCCAACACATATAAAAAAAATTGTGAACCAGATTGAAATGTTTTGTGTTAAAAATGGGAATATTTCTTATTTAAAAGATTATTTTCTTATTAGAAATGGATTAATTTTCATTACAGATGAGATATTTGTCCTAAAGGAAGGAAAACAAATTAAAATAGAGAATAACGAGTACTATATTAAAATTGATGAAAAATATGTGAAATTATTAGAAAGTGAAAAACAGCGATTAAAAAAATTATATAAAAGTAGTGCCATAAAGAAATATGGGTATGATAAAGAAGAATTTGTAGGATACGTAATTTATTTCAATAAATATGAGATAATTCATAAATCAGATAAAGAGATTGATCTCTATTTTTCAAATAACTACCCTAATCTTACAAAATATTTACAACAGTTTAAAAAAGTATTACAGGAAAGATTAATCAACGCGAAAGAAAATCCTTCATGGATATTTTTTCCACGAAGAGGAGATAGAATAAAAATGTTTAATAAAAAAGAAAAAAAATTGGTAGATCTTGAATCCTTCTATGAAAAAAAGAAAAAGATTTTTTTCCCCTATATTTCCAATTCTAATATTTTTGGCTTTACAGAAAATTCCTATTTTGCGACTTCTGATACATATTTTTTATGGCCTAAAAAACCCGAAAAAAAGATTAATTATTTCTTTCTCTTAGCGTATTTAAACTCACAACTCGTTTATTTTTTATATAGAGCAAAAAATATAACAATAAAAAGAAGTAAAACCAAATTAGAAAATAATTTGCCTATTCCGAATTTAGAAATTTTTTCTTCAAAGGATCAAAAGACCATTATTTCATTTATCGAATACCTTAGTTCATTATTGATTATATGGAATAATTACTCGGAACAAGAAAATAATAATTCCTTTAGTAAATTAATATTAAATAAATTAGAGCCCGCAGAAAATATTTTAGAGAATGAGCTTTCTGGAGAGAAGTTTAGTTTAGAACCTATGATTGAAAATAAAGATCAAATTCAAGTAAAGAAGCTTATAGATATATTATTTTTCAGACTCTTCAATCTAAGAAGATCCGAGATTTTAGATTTAATAAAAAAATATTATGAATAACTTTAAACAGATCATAAAAATTGGTTAAAAATAAAAAATATATGAAAACTCAAATCATTAAAAGGAGGTTTTTTATGTGTATGTTGGAGTTCTTTTGTAGCTTGTTAAGCATAAATAAAAGTATATATTTTCTTATAAAAGTTGAAGGTAATATTTAAATAGTAAAATCGATTTATAAATCTTGAGTTGTAAAGTATTTATTGACATAATATAATATTTTTTAAAAAAAGGTGTAAGATATGTCTGATGAGTTTGATGAAGATGATGATGAATACGATGAATTTATAGAGAGAATTAAGAATAAATTCAATATAGATTCAGATGTATTTGATGCCGAATTTTATATTTTCCCTAGTAGTGGATTAGGAGAGAAATTTGGGTTGGATCCAGAGGATAAAGGCTTTAAGATTTCCTATCATTATGAAAAGGGCATGGATAAGCCAGATATAAAAATTCACGGTAATTTTAATAAAGATAAACTGGAAGATTATTTAAAACGAATGAAATTTATTGGGGGACCCCATCCAAATTTTAATAAATTATTTCAATCAAACATAAATCAAGAAAATCCTCAAAAAATTGTAGATGCAAAAAACCTATCATTAAAAGAGCCTCAAGGAAATTCGGATAAAAAAGAATTTACTGAACCAAATGTCGAATTAATCGATTTGGATGATAAATTCGAAGTAATAATAGAGGCTCCAGGAATTAAAGAGAGTGATATTTTCATAAGTTTAGATGATCAAAATAAGTTATTAAATTTCAATGCGGAAAACGATAAGAAAAGATATAATAAAATAATTCAATTACCTTGTAAGAGTTCAATATTAAACGACACATTAGAGATAAATAATGGAATAGTGTTCTTTAAATGTAAAAAGAAATAGATTTAATTATAAAATTTTAATATTAATAATATAAATAAACAAAAGGATAAAAAATATGAGTGAGATGGCTGAAGCGGGAGGGCGCTCAGGCAGAAAAGTCCGTGTAAAAGATGCCTTCAAGCAAGATGCAGGTCGAGGAAGAGTAAGAATTGATCCGGCGCTTGTAGATCTCCAAGGGTGGAAAACTGGAGATGTTATAGAAATTAATCATCCTCAAACTTTAGAAAGTACTGCTGCATTATTATATCCTGGAAAAGCTGAGGATAGTGAGACAAATATCATAAGGATGGATGCATCACTAAGAAGAAATCTGAAAGCTTCGATAGATGATATTGTAGTGATTCGAAAGATAGATGCGGCTCTTGCAAAAATAGTTGTATTTGCCGGATTAGAAGAGGCCGTAATTCTAAGGAATTCCCAACAATTAGCAAATAAATTAGAAAATAGAGTCATTACAAAGAATGATATTTTAAGTTTTTATGCCTATGGTCGACGAGTAGATTTGATTGTTGTAAGATTTAGTCCTAAAGCAGATGCGGTGAGGATTCATTTAGATACAGAAATTATCTTAAGTGAAAAGAGTCATAAAGAATTAATAGAACTTGAAAATGCTAGGGTAACCTATGAGGATATTGGAGGACTAGCAGATGAAATTCAAAAAATTAGAGAAATGATAGAATTACCAATTAAGCATCCAGAAATTTTTAAACGAATAGGAATTGATCCTCCAAAAGGAGTATTACTTCATGGTCCACCAGGAACAGGAAAAACTCTATTAGCTCGTGCAGTAGCATATGAAACCGATGCTCATTTTATTACGATAAGTGGCCCGGAAATAATGAGCAAATTTTATGGGCAAAGTGAAGAAAATTTACGGAAAGTATTTGAAGAAGCGAAAGAAAATGCTCCTTCTATAATTTTTATTGACGAATTAGATTCAATAGCGCCCAAACGAGCAGAAGTTACTGGTGAGGTAGAGCGAAGAGTTGTGGCTCAATTATTATCGCTTATGGATGGATTAGAAGCCCGAGGTAAAATAATAGTAATAGCAGCTACCAATAGAGTAAATGATGTTGACACTGCATTGAGAAGGCCTGGTCGATTTGACAGAGAGATTGAATTAGGTGTCCCAGACACAGAAGGAAGATATGAAATACTTTTAATTCACACACGTGGAATGCCTCATCATGAGGATGTAGATCTACGACAAATTGCTGAAAAAACGCATGGATTTGTCGGGGCTGATCTTCAAGCGCTCGCGAAAGAGGCAGCAATGTTAGCAATTCGAGAGATATTACCTAGTCTTGATTTAGATAAACCCATTCCACAGGAAGTATTAATGAGATTAAAAATAACAAATGAAAATTTTCAAGAAGCATTACTTGGAATTGAACCTTCAGCATTAAGAGAAGTATTAATAACTCAGCCTAGTGAGACTTGGGATGATATAGGAGGCTTAAATGAAGTAATAGATGAGTTAAGGGAAGTTGTTGAATGGCCATTAAAATATCCTGAATTATATAAACATTTAAAATCCAAGCCACCTAATGGAATCATGTTATATGGAAGACCAGGAACAGGTAAGACTTTGATCGCTAAGGCATTAGCAAATGAAAGTGAAGTAAATTTTATTTCTGTTAAAGGTCCAGAGTTTTTATCCAAATGGGTGGGAGAGAGCGAAAAAGCAGTGAGAGAAACTTTCAGAAAGGCACGTTCAGCAGCTCCATGTATAATTTTCTTTGATGAAATCGATGCGATTGCTGGTGTGCGCGGTCGAAACATCGGATCTAGTGTTATGGAACAAGTTGTCTCTCAATTATTAACTGAAATGGATGGCCTTGAGGGTTTAAAAGATGTAATCTTATTAGCAGCAACTAATCGTGCGGACATGTTAGATCCCGCATTATTGCGTTCAGGAAGATTTGGAAAACATATTGAGATTCCGATGCCCGATGAAAAAGCAAGAAAAGAAATATTTAAAATACATCTAAGAGGGAAGCCCTTAAAAGAGAGTATTTCAATAGAAAATATGGCAAAAGAATTAGATGGATTTACGGGAGCAGATATTGCTGCAATATGCGAAGAGGCAACTTTGATTAGAATAAGAAAAGCAATTGCTGATCCCGCCTTAGATACTCATACTGAAGAAAATCTAAAAGCTATAAAAATTGGACCAGATGATTTTCGGCAAGCAATGGATAAAGTATTAAAAGGTGCGAAAAAAGCACAGAAAGTATATGACAGTGTAGCAAAAGAACCATCAGAAGAATTATATAGATAATAGTAATTTTTAATATTTTTAAATAATATAAGGAGGATTATAAAAATGGTGTTAGAAGAGAAAGAATCAACAAATTTAAAAATGAGTTTAGATGATTTATTAGAAATAATGGGAAATCCTACAAGGCGCGTCATTTTAGCAAAATTAGCAAAAGTGCCTCATTCAACCTCCGAATTACATAAAGCATTAGGGATTTCTCGACAAGCAGTTCATAGTCAATTAGAAATTTTAAAAAATTTTAATATCATTGAAAAAATTTATCCTGAAAAGAGAGGCGGTAAATATAGGATAGTGTCAAATCTCTCTTTAACAATGGATATTTCTCCAGATTATTATAATATTGATTATAAAACAACTAACATAAAACCGGATTCAGAAGCAATGTTCTTAAAGGAGGCTATAGATTCTAATATATATAAGAAGATTAAATCCCCTAATGAGAAGGTTAAATTTTTAGGTGAACGAATTAAAAATATAGAAGATAATATATGTGAATTGGAAAGAAAACGGAGAGAATTGCTTCAAAAGAAGGAAGGCATTATAATAGAACTCAAAAATCTTATAGCAAAAAAATATAAAGATAAACTTAAGCAAGAAAAGACAACCTTTGATAATTTAGAGAAAGAAATTTTATATACTCTATTTTTTCAACCAGCAAAGTTTAATCAAAAAATAAATATAGATAATCTTCTAGATGAATTGTTTTTTTCTGATATAGATAGAATTTCTCGAGCGACTCATAGATCTTCTATAGAACATCTATTAAGAGACTTATCAAAAGCAATGGATTTCATTGTCTCAACTGATGAAGATTGGTTTTTTGACATTTAATTTTTTTTTCTCTATAGACACATGTCTAGTAGTATTATATCCAATGAAATAGGTGATATTAGGTTATGGAACTAAAAGAGTTTAAAAGTGAATTAGTGGAAATTTTTGAAAGGGTCAAGGGAGATGTAAAGCATGTATATGGTAGGCAGAGAGCTGGATTAAGCTTAGGCCTGGCAGAGTTAGGCATGTATAGAGGAGGCTTTATTGGGGGCATGCATTTTCATCCTGGAACCTCAATTATCATGAATAAAACTGCTTTACGATTAATATTGAAAGATAAACCGCATAATATTATTTGGGCGTATGCCTATCATATTCTTTTACATGAATATCTTCATTCTTTAGGAATTATTGATGAAGAGGCATGCAGATTGGCTACTTTAAAAGTAACTGAAGCTATATTTAAGGAAGCAGACCATCCCGCAATGATTTTAGCAAAGAAAGGAATTGGAGCATATTTTCCAGATTTACATATTACCTATGTTCCTCCTCAAAAAAGACCAGATGGAATAGTTATCGAATATGTGAAAGGATTTGATAAAGCTAGTTATTCTTATTATTCCTAAGTTTTTATTTTTTATTTAAGTTATAATTATATCTGAACATTTAGCCCCCGTTTTTTTAATTCGATTAAAGGTTCACTCAAACATTGAATTTTATTATGTTTTAAATTTAAAATTTTTAAATTTTTGAGAAGACTTATTTGGGGGGGCATAGTATTCAAATAATTCCAGCTTAAATCTAAATGTTCCAATAAATTCATTTCAGAAATGTAATGGGGTATTATATTAATTTGATTATTAGATAAATTCAAATATTTAAGTGATTTTAATTTTTTAATAAAGTTGGGAACCATTTTTAATTTGTTATATTTTAAATTCAATGAACGGAGATCTTTTAAGTCTTCGATAATTCGAGGTAATTGTTCGATAATGCTTTGGGTGAATCCATTATTATACGTAAAAGAGAAATCTAAATCGATAATGCGTCCATCTTTGATCTTATATTTAATTAGTTCAAAATTAGAGATAAAATCGTTTATAATATGATAATTTTTAAGTAAATTGGCAAGATTTTTGGAACTAAGGTTATAAATTTCGTTTCTTTCTAGTAATTTATCAATATAATTACGAAATTGTGGGATTTTTATTGGAAACAATTTTTCAACTAAATATTCTTTTGATAATTGATTATTAATCTTACCAAGAGTAGAGATAATATTTAATATGCATTCAATTGAATTTTCATGCTTATATGCCCAACACATCGGCTCAAAAGCTTTTTCTAGATAATGATTCTTTATAATTTTAACCGCTAAATTCCTAATTTTGGGATTAGCATCTGAAATTAATAAATTTTCAAAAAAAGTAAAAAATTCTTCATTCTTAACCGCAAGATCTTTTAAGATATAAATACTTTCAACTCTTTTAGCTTCATCAAATGAATTATTTACAATTGCTTCTAATTTTGTTATTCTATTGTTAAGAAATTCTTGGGAAAGGTAAACCATCAAATTATCAATTTTTTTATGTTTACTATAGAGAAAATTAATATTTATAATGCGTTAATGTTATTTTTATTACCAATAGCCTCAAAAAAAATTTATTCCTTATTTTTGAATTGTATTATTTTTAAAATCTTGTATCAATGTTTATATAAAATAAAAAAAGGAAAGAAGAAAAAGAAAAAGATTCTCAATTTTTATTTAGTTGAAGATCTAAATTTTATGTTATGAGCAATGTTGATCATCACTAACCTTTAAATTCTCTTAAATATAATATTAAACATACACAAATTAAATTATAATTAAAAGAGGAATATAATGGTAAAATTCGAAGATTTAAAAGAAGAAGCTGAAAAATGGGCCAAAGAATATTGTGAAGCCTTAAATAATAATAAAGACTATGAAGAGGCGGCTAAAAATTGGGGCATTGATCAAGAGGGAGCGATGTTATATTTGATGGAAGGTTCTGGAGAAGTGGAAGATGATTTAAAATTATTTTTAGATTTAAAAGTTGGAAAATGTATAGAGATAAAAGTCTTAAGACCAAATGAGGACCCTCCAAGAGAGCCCATCCTTTCCGTGAGTGCTCCAATGTATACTTGGAAAAAAATTGCTTTTCAAGAATTAGATCCTATTAAAGCATTAATGGCAAATAAATTAAAAATAGATGGAGAGATAGCATTAGCCATGCGTTATTCCAAGGCAGCAGCAGAATTAACTAAATCTACTGAAAATACTGACCCAACGCTCTTAACTAAATATAAATTGGAATAATGATATAATAAAATAAGCTTATTTTGTAATAATTTTTCTTTTTTAATATTTAATTCTTTAATTCAATTAATTTCTTTTTCCTTTTTATATAATAATTTTAAATCTCTTTAAATAACAAAATATAAGAGAATTTTTAATACCAAAATATTTACTTGGTTATTTTCCCGAAATTATTTAAGTTTTATTGAATTATTTGAAAACTTCACATTTTTATAAAACTATATCAAATAATTATATTTTATTCCTTTTTTTTATCACTAAAGGAACTATTATTTTTGTGTTATTTTTATAAATAAAAATTGAGATTTATTTGATAAGTTTCAATTATAAATTTTATAACTGGTGTCAAAAATTAAAAATAAATTACTTTTAATTTATCCTATGGATTGTAATACACCAAAACGAACAGACTTCGCTCATCCTCCAAGCCAAATATTATTTATTGCTACTTATCTTAAGAAGCATTTAGATATCCATGTTGAAATTTTAGATCTTGCACAAAAAATTAATCTAGAAAACAGAGAAAAAAAATTAAATGATTATTTAAGTATTTATGATGATTTTAAATTTTTTGGGGTGAGCTGTTATTCATCTAGTTTATATTTAGATTCAATTTTCTTGGGAAATACTATAAGGAAATTATACCCGAATTCTTGCATATTTGTAGGAGGGCGCCATCCTTCCATTTATCCAAATGATTTTTCATATCCAGAATCTCCTTTTGATTATATATTTGCAGGAGAGGCAGAAGTAGAGCTATATAAATTGTTAAAGAAATTATTTATTAATTTCAAGCGTCCAATAAAACCCAAAATAATAAATTGCGAACCTTTATCGGTAAATGAATTCGTAAACATAGATTGGTCGCTGGCAGAATCTCTTGATTATATTAAAAATCCAAATCCAAATATTTATGTGTTTTTTCCCTTATTCTTGAGTAGAGGATGTAGCTTTAGATGTAATTTTTGTCAAGATCCAAATAATAATTTAACTAAATGTTATCGCACAGTTAGAAGATTACCCTTAAATGAAGCTTTAAACGCAATTTTATCGATAAACCAGAGATTTAGGGATAGAAAAAATCTATTTTATGTTGTTTCTATTTCAGATCCATTATTTGGAAATTATGATTTTCGTATAAAACTATATAAGGAATTAATAAAAAAAGCCCCTGAACAATATTATGGTGCACAAACTAGGTTAGATTTATTTAAACCAGACAAGGAAATCACTTATATAAAAAAACTAAAATTTATGATTGAATTTGGGATGGATGGAGGTTGTGAGAAGATGCTTAAGATTTTAAATAAAACTCGACAACCAAATAAATATTTGAGACAAATTGTTTATGCTTCTAAGAAACTTGACGAAAATCAAATATTTCACAGTATTAATACAATTATTGGACACCCAGGAGAGACAAATAAAACATTATCGCAAACAATAGAATTCTTGAGAGCTTTAGTAAGAAATAAACATTACTTACTTCCCCATATTTTTAGATATGGATGGTGGCCAGGATCAGAAACTTATGATAATATGAAGAAATATGAAACTAAATATGGTACCAAATTTTTCTTTAAGGAATGGTGGAAGTTTGAAAACCAAAAATATACAGCACTTCTTCTAAATCCTTCAAATGAGGTTAATTTTATAGATATCACATATAATTTTCGAGATTTCCATTTAGATCTTTTTAAAACTATTTCCAAAAATAGAATTGGTCAAAGAGAAGATATGAAAGAGATAAGGCAAAAATATTTCTTTATTATTACGATGGCAATAAATAATATGAAACATTATCCTGCTACATTCTTAAAAGATGTAAGAGAAAAATTTCCACATTTATTTGATCTTAATTGAAATGTACTTATGAATTAAAATTCTTAATTATTATTCTTAATATGAAATAATACAATAAGAATACGATATTAAATAATTTATCATTCAATTATGTTTAGCTGCCCACAAGAGATATAGAATTGGAAAGATCTATAAAATTAAATAAAGATTTCAAGAAAATCTTTTTAGTGTAATCTTTTATAATCAAACAGAAATTATATCATGATTTTTTATTCACTTTTAAAGCGTTTATAGAAAATAATTCAAATATTAATTTTAGAATAAAAACAAAACAATAAAAATAAGTAGAAATGTAGTATTTTACTAATAGAAAATATTAGAAGGTGACCTTTTTATTTCCAAAGCAAAAAAGGATAAAGTGGATCAGAAGGAAGAGGATGAAATAGAAAAAGGGATGGACATAGAACCGAATAAACTCATTTTAAAATGGAAATTCAAGGATGTGAATAAAAAATTAACTTATGATATAGAGAAGTGCATTGGATGTAGTTTATGCAAGTTAGTATGTCCTGTCGATGCCATAGAAATTGGTCCTGTTCCAGAGATAGCTCAGGGTCTAATAGATGAATCAAATCCAAAAATCATGATAGACCATGATAAATGTTGTTATTGTATGTTATGCGCTATTGTTTGTCCTAATGATGCATTTCATGAACACATTATGCCGGAAGGGCAAATTAATATGGATGAATATCCCCATCTTTCACATTTTTACGAAATTGAAGAGGAGAAATGTATTGAGGATAAATCTAATGAAATTTGTCAATTATGTTTAGATGCTCGAGAAAGGAACAGAGTCAAAGATTATTATAAAATTCAGCAAGAATGTCCTACACAGTGTTTTAAAATAAGTTCCCCTATTAGTGGAGAAGTAATTCTTAAAGAACATATGCTTTGGAAATGTGATCCGACGGGATGTAAAGCGTGTGTGAATATTTGTCCCGTAGAATCATTTTTTATTCCCAAAACTGCTGAAGAAGTAAAAAAATATGGTAAAATAGCATGTAATGAGGATGAATGCTTTTATTGTGGTGCTTGTGAAAATTCTTGTCCTGATAATCTTATTATTGTAGAACGTAGCGATATAAATATTGAAGATCCTAAGAAACAAGGAAATTATCCCTGGATAGAGGGTTGGATTAGGAACATTAAAGAAATAATAAGAAGAAGAGTAATTGAAGAAGGAAAGGAACAAATTGAAATTCCAGTAATAATGGAAGAAATCAAGGAAGTAAAAGAAAGAGTGGAGGAAGAAGTCCCACAATTATCCGAGGAAGAGAAGCAAAAATTACTCAATTTAAACGAAAAAATCCAATCCCTCCTTAAATCAAAAAAGATAAGATATTGGATCGAAGACGGAAAGATGGAGAAAGTTTCAGCAGAAGTTAAAAAGATATTAGCTCAAAATAATGCTTAAATACAACCTTAAACAATATTTATGTGATTCATTATGATTTTAGATAGATTATCCTCATGGCCCTCAAAGAAGATTCTTAAGATATTATTAATTCTGGCTATAATTGGGTTTATTATTGCCATACCTTTAATGATGTACTTTTATACAATATCAGGCTTTCCTGTTGACTTCACCACAAGTCAATTATCTTTTAGTGGACAAAAACTTAAAGAGTGGTATTCAGCCACACCGGATTTAGGCTCTTATATAGTCGCACAGCTATTTGATTATGGATTTATGGCTAGCTATGGATTACTTGCTTTTTCTCTAGCATTGCTAATTAGTAGAAAATATGAAGAAGCCTCAAAATGGGCTAAAAGTGGAATTATTATAGCTATGATAGGAATTCTAGGAGCAATATTAGATGCGTTGGAAAATGCAATTATCCTAATAACGGTGGCAAATCCTACGGGTTTTCCAGATGTGATAGCGATCATCCATTCCTTTTTTGCTCTATTTAAGTTTATATGTCTTATAATCGCAATTTGCTGGGCATTAATAGCTGGAATTAATTCACTTATTAAAAAAAAGTCTTAAATAATTATCGATTCTTTCTTTCTTTTTATTATCTTTAATATAATAATAAAAATAATATAATTTGTGAATAAAATTAGTTTTATTTTGAATTTTTAAAATATATCTTATATATATTTGTTGTGTTAATTATTATTATTATATTATTTTCGAATTAATAACGAAATAATAAAAGGAGATTTTAATAATGGCTTATTTAAAGAGAATTATGATAGCTACCCTTTTTGGAGTTGTTGCTGGTATTATATGTTATTTAGGGACCATCATTTTAAATATTCAAGTCGATATATTACGCTTTTTGTTTATCATAGTTAATAGAACTTTGATAGGATTTGTAATTGGAATCTCTGCTTTGCGAATGAAATGGTTTATTCATGGATTATTATTAGGAGAAATTATTGGCTTACCATTCTTTTTATATGATATAATTATGGGTGTTGAGTTGTTAGTTATTCTAGGAATTCCTATTATAAACGCCCTTTTCGGGTTAATGATTGAGTTCTTTATAACTGTAATTTTTAAGGCTCCTATTGAGGAAAGTTAACATTTATAAACTTATAATTAAATTATCTTGGATTAAGTATATTGAATGAATAAAAAAAAAGATTTAAGATTAAAATATAATCGTAAAAAGAGATTTTGCTAATTTATATTAAAACTATACTAAATGATTAATTCTTTTAAAGAAATGAATTTTTAGAAAGTTAAATACGAAAACCTTTTCCACTACTATACAGACTGCCTCTCTGGTTTTCAGCTTTTTTAGTTACGACTACTTTTTCTGCTTTGGGTCCTTTTTGTCCTTGTACAATTTCAAAATCAACTTCATCGTTTTCATTAAGAGACTTATAATTATCATCGTTTGCAACTATTGCTGAATAATGAACAAATATATCATTACCTTCTTCCGATTGTATAAAGCCAAAACCTTTTCTAGAATCAAACCATTTTACTGTTCCTTTTACCAATTTTAAAACCAATTTTTTTTTTAACAAATATCCATAATATTAAACAAAAATGATTAGGATAATAATTGTTACTCATAAGAATTTTAGGAATTTAATAAAACTTTACTTTTCCATTATCTGATAAATTTTTTTTCTTTTTTTCCTTTTTAATTTATACTTAATTCGTAAATTTATGAAAGGGGAGAAAAATGGGAGGGACGCGATTCGAACGCGCGACCTCCTGGTCCCAAACCAGGAATCAGTTTGGGAGCTAACTTTAGATACTAGTTCTTACCAAGCTAGACTACCCTCCCAAAAAAGGGGTTGAATTAAAAATTCGAATAAGATATTATTAGGTAATTCTTTGTTAATTTTTAACTTTTTTATTAGAATTAGCTAAAATTTATATATATATATTTAATTTTTAATTGCTTTTCAATTCTTAAGAAATTTTTTATTGCTTTTTCCTTTTACTAAATTTGTTTATTTATATTTATTAGCTTCAAATTTATTATAAAGTCTTTCTGCTATAGTCAAAATTTTTTTGTGATTTTTAATGAATTTCAGTAAATTGTTTGGGATTTCAGAATATCCAAAATAAGCTCCAGCTAGGGCTCCTCCGATTGCTCCAACTGTACTGCCTCCTCCGGCACTTGCAAAAATTAAAATACATTTTTTAAATGAGGCTCTATTTTTTAGAAAAAGGAATAATGAGCAAATTATAGTACTCATCGAATAAGGATGTATAAATGCTTTTCCTAAAAATTCTTCTATAAAATAGGGCGAATTTACTCCAATTTGAGAAAATTTTATTAATCCTGACTCAACTGAAACTGAAAGATTGTTTATTAATTTATATAGGTTATCAATATATTCTTCTTTAATATTATCATTCCCGTTTATATTTAAAATCGAAGAAATCAATTTATTGGAGAAATCTTCGATGGAAAACGGCATCTCCTTTATTTTTGTAAGTAGATAAGCTATTGTTCTAGCGAGCAGTATTGCTCCTATAGATGCTGCGTTGTGTGAATGTGTTATAAAACTCGACTTTTCGGCCATTATGTCTAATTGTTTTAGATCTCTACAATAAAAAAGTCCAATAGGAACTACCCTTGATAATGTACCACTACCACCACTATTTGAGGCTGCTTTATCCCATCGTATTCCTTTTTTAATCTTTTTTATAGTAGAAAGGGTGCCATAGCAACTTCCTATAGGAGGATCATCTAACCAAATAAGGAATTCTCTTAAAATTTGTTTGATATCAAATCCATTTCCTTTTATCAATGCTTCCGAAAAATGTAAAGCTAATTGAGTATTATTCGTATATGATTTGAATTTTTTTTTATTTTTTAATAAAAAGGTTTCAAAATCCTCAAAATTATTATTATTTTCAAAAAAGCTGAATTCAGAAGCAATGTCAGTTCTTAATTTACCCCTAAAGGGATATCCTAATATATCTCCAATCGTTAGACCAATTAATGTACCTTTAAATTTATCTAAATAATTTACCTTCATATTTATTGAGTTAAATTATTAAATAATCCAAAAAGATTTTAATAAAAAATCTTCTTAGCAGGGAGCTTTAGCAAATAAAGTATTCAAACAATCTATTAATTTTTCAAGACTGAATGGTTTTTCTAAAAAAGCAGCAATGCCTAAGGATAGCGCTTTTTCTTTAACTGTTTTATCGGCGCTCGCAAAAATAATATGGCAATTTTTATCAAGTTTAATGATTTCTTTAGATGCTTCTAGACCATTTTTAATTGGCATTCTATGATCAATAAGAATGATATCGGGTTTTATTTTAAAACTTTTGAATTTTTCAACAGCCTCAACTCCGTTAGTAGCAGTCTCAATTACATCAAACCCATGGAGTTTAAGAAATTTTTCATATAGAACCTTAATTGATCTATCATCTTCTACAATAAATATCGAAGGCATTTTTTTATACTACTCCATGGCAGTTAAATATATTATCTAAAAATACATTATTTATTTGTTTTTTTAATATTAACAGATTTCTTACACTTAAATTATTATCCTTTTCATTTAAATGTGTTTCAATTGTTTCCTTATTAATTTTAGGCTGTTTTTTAGTATTCGATTAGAATAAATTTAAAAATATAAATCTTCATAAAATAAAGTAAATAATTAATCCATATAAGAAATTTTTCTTAAAATTATAATTTTAACTTTTTTCTATTTTTTCGGGAAAAAGTATTATGAAATTTGAACCTTTCCTATAATCATCCTTTATTCTGTTCTCCACTTTAATAGTTGCTTGATACGCTTCCAATATTTTTCTAACAAGAGATAAACCTAATCCCATACCTTTTCCCTTTTCTTTATTGGAAAAACTCCTCTCAAAAATTTTTTCCTTCCTCTCATCATTAATACCTATTCCATTATCTATAAATTGCATTTGAATAAAGGTTTTTCCCATGTGATTTATTTTAGAAATAACTATATCAATCTTTACTATATCATTATCATTAAATTCGATTGAATTATAGAGTATATTCTTAAAAATATCCAAAAGAAATTCATTAGCAAAAACCTTAATTTCACTTTCAGGCTGATCTATGTAAATTTCAATTATTTTCACACTATATATATCTTTAATAGCAGAAACTGCTTTAAACAACATATCTTTTACGGATATTAACTTCAGAGAGATTTGAGTCTTTTCGAGTTGAGATAACTTTCTAATATTTGAAACTAAATTTGCGCCCCTTGAAACTTGTGAATTAATAATATCAATCATTTCCTGTTCATTCCTGGTATTATCTCTGTCTTTTTGATAAATCTCCAATAGATCACTGGCAGACCGTATATTTTGAAGGATATTATTAATATCATGAGCAAAAATATCCTTATAAAATTCAGCTCGATTGTATGCTATTTGATAATTTTTTTCTGATTCTCTTAATTTTAATTCTGTGTTTTTACGTTCTGTTATATCTATAGTGGTAATTAAATCAGCTGTGTGTCCTTTAAACGTAATCGGTTTAGTATATATTTCACCCCAAAATTCTTCTCCATTCTTTCTAACACCTTTAAGTTCCCAATGTTTCTTGTAATCAGTTTTTCCACTTTTTCTTTTTTCGGATATAATTTTAATAAAATCTCGATAATCGGGATGAATTATTTTTAAATAGTCTCCAGGCTTCCAATCTTTGATTTCTTCTCGTGAATATCCTATTATTTGAAGAAATTGTTCATTTACATATTTATAGATATCGTCTTGTAGTATACAAATACCGATAAGCGATTGATCATTAATTAATCTAAATTTTTGCTCTGATTCTTTTAAAGCTTGCTTAGCCTTTTTCTTTTCTGTGATATTTTGAGCAATTTCCACGATTCCGATAATTTTATCCTGTTCATTTTTCACAGGAAAAACTCTAATAGTCCATACTTCACCATCAATAGTATTAATTTCACTCTCTTCAACTTTTTTAGTTTGAATAGTTTTTTCCACAGGACAATCTTCACATGGATTTTGTTTATTATACCAGATTTCATAGCATTTTTTCCCCTTTAATTCATCTTGATTTAATCCTATTAACTTTGAAGCTGGTCTATTCATCCAAATGACATTATGATTTAAATCTTGAAGAGATATAACTTCTGAAATACTCTCTAGTATGAGGGCTTTTTCTCTCTCGGAATTTTTAAGTGCTAACTCAGCTTCTTCTTCAGCTGTTTTGTCTTGGGTATAAATTAAAACTAAATCTGGTGGAATAAAATTGAAAAATACTAATAAAGTCTTTATTTTATTGGTAGATTTGAATTTATAACTTAATTTTTTATAAAAAGAAGTCTTTTGATTAAAACAATTATTTAAATCTTCTAATATTGTTGGATTTTGCTTATATAATTCTGATGCTTTAATACCATGATATTTTTCAATTCCCCCTTGGGTTATTTTAAAACTAGCTTCATTAAAAGCAACTAAAATAAGATCTTTGCCCACTTTTTTCCAAATGTATAAAGGATTTGGAAAATTTCTGAAAATTATTTTATAAGCTTTTTCAGGAAATTCGAAATCTTTCTCGTTTTGTTTCATAAACTAAAAACCCAATCTAGGCAATAAGTATAGAACTTTAAATAATTTAATACTATAACGAAAAATACTTTATTTTAATTAAAGTATTTATTCTTTTTTTAATCAATATTAATATTTTAGAAATTATTTTAGAATATATGAATTTATTTCTTAATTAAGTGATAATTGTGAGTGAATTAGGACCTAAAAAGGATAAATATGATAAGATCTTACTTATGTATTCAGGAGGGTTAGAATATATATGAATTCCATATATATGATTATACACTTCCTGTATGCTTAAATGGCTCCAAGAAAAATATCATGCCCAAATATACACTTTTACCGCAGATTTAGGGCAAGAATTCGCGGATCCCTCACGTTTTAAACAAATTGAGGATAAAGCAAAACAATTGGGAGCTATTAAACACTTTACTGTAGATTTGAAAGAAAAATTTGTTAATGAATATGTTTTTCCTACTATTAAAGCAAATGGACTTTATCAAGGGATTTATCCTTTAAGTACAGCTATCGGCAGACCGCTAATTGCAATAGAAGCAGTAAAAATTGCACAAAAGGAAGGCATTGAAGTCCTTGCTCATGGATGTACTGGAAAGGGAAATGATCAAATTCGAATTAATACTACAGCTCAAGCTTATGCACCAGAAATGGAAATTCTTCAACCACTCATCGAGTGGAATATGGGACGTGATGAAGAAATTAAATATGCCCAACAACATAATATTCCGATATCTAATCAAAATAAAAAGTATAGCGTAGATGAAAATCTTTTCGGTCGTAGTGCAGAATGTGATATTTTAGAGCAACCTGACATTGAACCTCCAGAGGACTCTAAAGAATGGACTGTACCTCCTGAGGAAGCACCCAACAACCCAGAATATATTACTATTAATTTTAAAGAAGGAATACCTATAGGAATAAATGATCAACCTATGGAGGGAGTAGAATTAATCAAGAGGATCCATGATATTGGTTGCAAACATGGAATAGGAAGAATAGAACATATGGAAGATCGTGCGATTGGATTAAAATCTAGAGAAACTTATGAGATTCCCGCAGCGTTAATATTAATAAAAGCCCATAAAGATTTAGAGAAATATGTATGCACTAAGCATGAAAATTCATTTAAATCGTTAATTGATCAGAGATGGACAGAATTAGTATATGATGGATTATGGGTAGATCCTCTGAGGGATGCTTTAGAAGCCTTCATTAATGAGATAAATATAAAAGTTGCCGGGAGTGTTTCAATGAAGCTTTTTAAGGGATCTGCTGAAGTGATAGCCCGAAAATCCCCATATGGGATATATGACTTAAATTTAGCGACTTATGAGACCAAAAGTTCCTTCAATCAAAAATATAGTTATGGTTTTATTCCTTTATGGGGCTTGCAAAGTAGAATGGGTTTTATTGCCAAAAAAAAGGCAAATGAAAATAAACAGTAAGTAAATTTTTTTTATGAATTCTTTTTGTTTCCAATAGCTTATCCAGAAATCTTTTTTAATTTTTTTAATTTTCTCTCCTAAAAAATAATTAATTAAAACAAAATAGAAATTCTATATGATTCAAAAATCATTGATTATAATTAAGCCGGATGCCGTTCACAGGGGATTAATTGGAAAGATTTTAAACAGATTTGAGGAAAAAAATCTCAATATTAGGGCACTTAAAATGTTAAAAATAACTCATGAATTAGCCGAAAATCATTATATAGAACATAAAGGAAAGGAGTTTTATGAAGGCTTAATTAAATTCATAACATCGGGAAATTCTGTTGCTCTTATAATTGAAGGTGAAAATTCTATTCCTTATATTAGGGAATTAGTGGGAGCAACTATTCCTAAGGAAGCTAAAAAGGGGACTATTAGAGGGGACTTCAGGGAAGAGCCCGTAAAATCTGTCACAGAAAATATGGTTCATGCCTCTGATTCGCCAGAGTCAGCAAAAAGAGAAATTTCTCTCTTTTTTGGAGAAAAGTATTTTTAATGTTCTTTTTTAAAAATTTCATTATATTTGTCTAAAAATAAACTTATTATAATAGAATGAAGGAAGGAAAGAAGCTTGAAAAATTAAATCCAGTTAAAACATCTTATAAAAAAAATAACTGAATTTTAAAAATGACGATAAATCTTATAAGCAATAGTAACATAATTATAAAGAAGAAAAAATGGTAGAAAGTAATATGAAATTAGATAAATTGAAAAATGTTATAACTGCAATGATCACCCCCTTTAAAGAAGACTTCTCTTTAGATGAGGAGAAATATAGGGAATTTATTAGATTTCAGATTGATAATGGGTGCCATATATTAACTATGGGCACAACAGGAGAATCTGCAACACTTTCTCATAAAGAACATAAACATGCGATTGATATTGCGGTTGATGAAGCAAAAAAAAGCGGTAAAGATCCCTTTGTGTTGGCAGGAACAGGAAGTAATTCGACTGATGAGGCAATTTCATTGAGCCAGTATGCTGAGAACGCAGGAGCAGATGGATTGCTATTGGTTGTTCCTTATTATAATAAACCGGTACAACACTCTTTAATTGATCATTTTTCTAAGGTTGCGGATTCTGTTTCACTTCCAATCGTTTTATATAATGTTCCAAGTAGAACTGGGAGAAATCTTGAGCCAGAAACGGTTTCAGTATTAGCACATGAAAAAGAGAATATAATAGGGATTAAATGTGCGAGCGGAGATATTGATCAAATAACAAGAGTTATTAAATCCACTCCTGAAGATTTTATTGTTTTAAGCGGAGATGATAGTATGACATATCATATTATGGCATTGGGAGGCAAGGGGGCTATAAGTGTTGCTTCTAATATCATTCCCAAAAGGATGGTTGAATTTACAACTACAATGAACGCCGGAAATTGGGAGAAAGCTAGAAAAATGCAGTTGGAATTATATGATTTATTTAAAGTCCTCTTTATTGAAACTAATCCCGGTCCTGTTAAATATGCGGCTGAAGAATTAGGCATTATGAGCGAACAAATGAGGTTGCCTCTTACCCCTCCATTGAAAGATAATAAAAAGAAAATTAAAAACGTACTAAAGGATCTTGATATTTTAGAAGGTCTTTTCTAATCAAATTAATAAAAAAAGGTGTTTATTTGATAAAATTATTAATTTTTGGACCCACAGGTTCGATGGGACATTTAATAAGTAGGTTAGCTTTAGACGACTCTAATATTGAAGTGGTTGCTGCATGCGATGTAGATAAGATTGGAGATTCTTTAGGAAGTGTTGCTGCAACGAGTGATCCAAATAATATAATAATTAATGATGTGGGAGAACTTGAAAATATTATTGCGCGTACTCAGCCTGATGTAGCAGTAGATTTTACAGTGGCAGAAGCAACAGAAAAAAATAGCGTAATTTGTGTTAAAAATGGAATTCGATGTGTTATTGGTACTACTGGCTTATCCGAGGAGTTTTTAAATCAATTTGAAAATTTAGTAAAAGAATACCAAGCTCCCGCGGTGATTTCCTCGAATATGGCTACAGGGGTAAATATTTTCTTTAAAGTGCTCTCTGTTCTTTCTCCTTATTTAAAGGACTGGGATATTGAAATTATTGAAGCTCATCATCATCGGAAATTAGACGCCCCGAGTGGAACTGCTTTAACAATAGGTAATATTATCGCTGATTCGATTCATTCTGATTTTAAAAAAATTGCGAAATTTGGCAGGGATAAAGGACCCAATAAAAGAGCAATTGGCGCTAAAAATGAAATTGGAGTCCATTCAATTAGAGCAGGAGATATAGTTGGCGATCATATAGTGCTCTTCGCCGGTCCTGGAGAGAGAATAGAATTTAAACATCAAGCTCACAGTAGGGATTGTTTAGCAGCGGGAGCCATTAAAGCAATAAAATTTATTGTTAAAGCTCCAGAAAATAAAATTTATTCAACAAGGGAAGTTTTAGGGCTATAATTTTTTTTTTATTTTACTTGATTTTTAAAAATTATCAATTTAATTTAGCAAATGATGATTATAATTAAGAGGTAAAATCATAAAATCATCAGAGCAGATCAGTAAAATCATTAATCTATTTAATTAGATTTCTTTTTGTCACGTCTTCATAAGGCATAATTAAAGGGTATCCTGACTTTAATTAAACCCATTTTATGATTTTACCTTATTGAGATTAAGGAAGCTGTGAATAAATTTTTTATTATTTTTTAGGAAAAATAGTTTTTAGACTTTTTTCAAATGCTTTGGAAGTTTTTGAAGGCGAAAGAGGTCTTCGAAAGTTTCTCCTTCTCTAATTAGATAAGACTTTCCATTTATAAGAAGAATTTCTGGAGGCCGTGGCCTTAAATTATAGACGCTTGCCATTGTGAAACCATATGCCCCAGCATCAAGAATCGCTAAATAATCTTGCTCATGAACTGTTGGTAATAATCTCGCTTTTCCTAAGATATCTCCAGATTCACATATAGGTCCAGCAATATCATACTGTTCTGTGGTACCATTAGTTAACTTACAAGGGATAATATGATGATAAGATCCATACATTGTAGGTCGAATTAATGTATTAAATCCCGCATCTACTCCAGCGAATTTCTTATAGCCATTGTCTTTTATAGTATTAATTTGCGTTAAAATAATACTGCTTTCGGCAACTAAAAATCTTCCAGGCTCAATTTTCAATGTAGGACCCCCAAAATCTTCTCTTTTTATTACTTTTTCAAATTGATTCATAATGACTTGAATATATTGTCTTAAATTTAAGGGTTCTTGTTCTGGTTTGTATGGTATTCCTAAACCCCCACCAAAATCTATAAATTCAAAGGTTATATCTAATGTATCTGCTAAATTCATAATTATTGTAAAATATTTGTTTATAGCTTTTTCATAGTCGGATGGATCAAGGATACCACTCCCAATGTGAATATGGGTTCCAAATTTTTCAAATCCATATTTTTTAGCTTGGGAATATGCCTCAACAACTTGATCATCCAAAATTCCAAATTTTATATCCTTTCCTGCAGTAATTGTATGTGAATGATGTCCTGCCCCAAATTCAGGATTAATTCTGAATGAAATTGCATTTTTCTTTTTGCCTAATTCATCATAGATATTTACTAACCGTTTTAATTGACTAATGCTATCTAAATTTATTAAAACATTATTCTTAACAGCAAATTTTAAATCTTCATTTGTGAACATATTTCCTGTATATATTATTTTATCCGGGGGGAATCCAGCTTTAAGGCAGGAATAAACTTCTCCTACAGAACTGCAATCAACACTGGCATTTTCTGATTTAAGAATTTTTAAGACTGCCAAATTAGAATTAGCTTTCACAGCATAATGTATTTCGTTGTTTTTATATTCAGAATTAAGTGCAACTTTTAATTGATTGTATCTTTTTCTAATTAATTTTTCATTAATTATATATAATGGTGTCCCGTAATCTTTTGCGAGCTGTTGAGTGTCCATATTATCATAATATAATATTCCTTCTTTATATTCAAGATCTTTTTTCTTTAACCATTCTTGATATTCCATTCGATATTTAGGCCTCTTTTTAAAATCTAAATATTTAATTTATCTTTTTAAATATTTCTTATTAAGAAATTTAAAATTCAAGCTTCTTTATTTTCCCAGAGAATACTTTCTCAATAGAACCTTTCATATATATTTCCTCACCCGTATATGTAATAATTAGATCACCACCATCGTTATGGACTATAATCGGTGAATTTTTCCTAAATTTTCCTAATATTGTTCCAGCAACAACCGAAGCACAGCTACCGGTTCCGCAAGAATTTGTTATACCTACTGCTCTTTCAAAAACCCTTACGTTACATTCATCGGGACTAATAACCTTCATAAATTCCACATTAGTTTTATTAGGAAACCGTTCATGGCTTTCGATTGCGGACCCATATTTATTTAAATCCTTATCATCTAATTGTTCTTCAACCATTATTACACAATGCGGATTTCCCATGGATACTGCAGTAAAATTAAATATTTTATCAATTACTAATATTGATTCATTTATACATTCAAATTTATTATTTTCTGGCACAACAGGAATTAATTCACAATCTAAAATTGGTTCCCCCATATTTATTTCCACCATTTTTACGGAACCATTTTGAATAGAAAGTTTTGAAATCATTATTCCTTTTAATGTCTCTATCTTAATTGGATTGGAATTGACGATTTTATTCTCATAAACATATTTTGAGAAACATCGAATTCCGTTGCCGCACATCTCTGATTCGGAACCATCATCATTGAAAATTCGCATTTTAATATCTACTTTATTTGAATTACATATATAGATCAATCCGTCGGCTCCAATCGAAAAGTGTCTTTCACATAACTTACGTGCTAATTCCATTTTTTTATTTTCTGGAATATTCCACTCAATATCATTGACTAATATGTAATCATTGCCTAAGCCATGATATTTTTCAAAAGCGAAATCTTTTATTACTATTTTTTCCATTTCCAAATCAATAAATTAAAATTAATAGAAAAAAATTTCTATAATATATAATAGATTTTCTGATTCTGGTGTTATTAATTTTCAGATTTATATATCATATTCATAAAATTGTAAAATTGAACAATAATAATTCAGAATTATAGGAAAAAAACCTAAAAATGGCGTATTTGCAATGAAACTATTTATCTCAAAATTTAAAAATTTACATAATAAAATAATTGATTTCAATTAGAATTTTTTAAGATTTATTAATTAAATATTGTTTAAGTTTATGGTAATTAATCTAATTATTTAAAAAGGAATCAAATAAAATTTTAAACAATAAATTACTCTTTAGACTATTAGAATTTGAATATTTGTGGATATTTATGGGATTCACTATCTCAGAAAAAATCTTAAGAGATCACACTGATAATAAGAATGCGGTTGCGGGCGATTTTATTTTAGCAAAAGTAGATAAATGTTTAGCAAATGATATAACGGCTCCGATAGCTATAGAAGTTTTTAAAAAAGTTATACAAGGAACAAATAAGGGTGTGTTTAATAAAGATAGAATCATTCTCACGCCAGATCATTTTACTCCCAATAAGGATGTTGCTTCAGCAAATCAGTGTAAGATTTTACGTGAATTTGCGTATGAATACCAAATTTCGAATTATTTTGAGCAAGGAAGAGTGGGTATTGAACATTGTCTTATACCAGAACAAGGACTAGTAAAAACAGGAGAATTATTTATAGGCGCTGATTCTCATACTTGCACCTATGGGGCCTTGGGTGCCTTTTCCACGGGTGTTGGATCCACAGATTTAGGAGTTGCAATGGCTACACAACAATGCTGGTTTAAAGTGCCCGAAACGATTAAATTTATCTATTCTGGTAAATTAAATAAATGGGTTTCGGGAAAGGATTTAATTTTATATACTATTGGTAAGATTGGGGTAGATGGCGCAACATATAAAGCAATGGAATTTTCAGGAGAAGTGATTAAAAATTTATCAATGGCAAATAGATTTACAATGTGCAATATGGCTATAGAAGCAGGCGGAAAAAATGGAATTATAGAACCAGATAAAATTACTGAATTATATCTAAAAGAAAGAAAGATTGCTGATTATCATATTTATAAAAATGACAAAGATGCATTTTATGAAGATGAGATACCGCTAGATTGCAATCAAATTGAATTACAAGTAGCTTTTCCACATTTACCAGAAAATACTAAACCGATTTCTGAAGTAAGCACTATGAAAATAGAAATCGACCAAGTTGTAATAGGATTTTGTACTAATGGACGTTTAGAGGATTTAAAAATAGCAGCAGAAATTATGAGGAATCAGAAAATAAACCCCCATGTTAGATGTATAGTTTTTCCCGGAACACAACAAATATATTTAAATGCAATTAAAAAGGGATATATTCGAATTTTTCTTGAAAGTGGAGCAATTATATCTCCACCTACCTGTGGTCCTTGCTTAGGAGGGCATATGGGAATTCTTGCAGAAGGAGAGAAAGCACTATCTACAACAAATAGGAATTTTCTAGGTCGAATGGGGCATATTAAAAGCGAGATATATTTGTCAAGCCCCGCAGTTGCAGCTGCTTCAGCACTTAAAGGTTATATTACTTCACCATAATTTATTACAATTTTAAATATAAGATGAGAATTAACTAAATGAGGAGAGAAGTATCATAGAAGGAATCATAATAAAATATGAAGAAAAAAATATTAATACAGATTTAATAATTCCCGCCCGATATTTAAGTAAATCAGATCCTGAGTATTTGGCTGCCCATTGTATGGAAGATCTTGATCCTCAATTCCATGAAAAGAAAAATAAACTAAATGCTTCAATTTTTGTTGCTAATTCAAATTTTGGAAGTGGATCAAGTAGGGAACAGGCTCCTATTGCCTTAAAAGCTGCAGGGATAAAATGTATTATAGCTCCGTCTTATGCAAGAATTTTTTTTAGAAATGCAATAAATATCGCATTACCTTTAATTGAATTTTCAGAAGTTTCTGAATTAAATACTGCTGATAGATTGCAAATCGATTTAGCTGATGGAATTCTTTTAAATATTACCACGGGAAAGAAGCATCATATTAAAAAAATGCCTCAATTTTTACAAGAAATCATTTCTGAAGGACTTATCAATTTTGGGAAAAAAATTTTAGAAAAATAACTATTAGAAAAATATATATACAAAAAAATTCTATTAAATCAAAAATATTTCTAATAATACTTAAAAACATGAAAAAATATAAAAAACCAATATTATTAGGGCTGATTTGTTTTTTCTTGCTTTTTCCCTTATTTTGTATAAAACCAACCTCTGGATTTATTTATGCTCAGATGCATGAAGAAGATAAAGGAACGCCCGTTTTTTATCTCTCACCGATATTTTTTAATCAGACTATAGAAATTCAAACCTTTTCTCAAAATTTTGAAGTGTATGGAATTTTCATCTTTGCTGCTAGACCCACAGAATCATATTTAAAACCCGATGAAACCCTTGATCCGAAAATTTTTGTAAATCCATTCCTTTTAAATTATACCTTTGGAGTTAACCCTGTGTTAAATTTTACCGCACCAATATTAAATATTTATTATATTGAAATTTTTCTATTAAGTGCAGAAGAAGATATATTTTATATATTTTCAACCGCTGCACTTTCAAGATACTATATTCCCGAAATCCCCGGCTTTCCACTTGGTATAACAATTGGAGTTATGATAGGTTCGATATTAATAACTATAGTCTTCTACAAGAAAAAGCTAGTCAAAAAAGATCTATAATCAAAAATTTGTTTTTTATCTTAAAATTCTTCTATTTAATTTTAATTATTTCTATGAATTTTTAAATTTAAAATAATAAAAAACAAAATATTTTATAATTTATAATTTAGATTTGTGATTTAGTAACTATCTATTTATAATGATTTTATCGATTTCGGATATTTATATTAAATCAAAGATCCAGAACCAAGCAAAACTAATGAAATCCTCTATCCTATGATCAGTCTTCATTAGTCAATTTTTAATATTATATACAATTTTCAATCCTATAGAGTTTGTATTTTTAATTAAAGAATTAAAAGTGATATTAAAATGTCGTTCGAAGAGTTAAGTAAAAAGTTAGCTAAATTCATGAAAGACACGGATGAGCTGGAATTACAAGACGTAGATTTGTTTGCTGAGTATTTAGAATTTCAAATGCTGCCTACTATTGTGGCTGGTGCTGCTCGGGCGGCAGGTTTACCTGCTCCAGGTAAGTTAGGAAAAGCAGAATGGACTCCAACCAAATTTTCTGTCAAAGCTGACTATCCCGGAGAAATACAAGAAATTCAATTTATTCGATCAAATGGAAAAACTTGTACCATTGGAGGAGAAACCGTTCCTCCCTTCTATAATTTCTTGGGATTAGAAAAGCAAAACCCTCATCCTCCTCTAGTTACTTATGATGTATTTGATATGGGAGATAAGATGCATCTTCCAAAACCAATTAAAAACGAGTATAAAGAAGTATTAGGGGACCCACCAGAATGGGCAAAATTTGCCGTTAAAAAATTTGGAGCTGAATGTATCACATTTCATTCACTCGGTATTGATCCTGGAACTCTAGATTGGCCCGTTTCAAAATCGAGAGAAATTTTTGAGGATATTCTTCAAGCAGTTGATGTCCCAATTCTTATAGGTTGCTCAGGAAATAAAAAGAAGGATATAGAAATGTTTAAAGTACTTTCTGAGGTATCTCAGGATGAAGTATTGCTCCTTTCTGCGGCAGATAAAGGTACATGGGAGGATGTCATCCCTCTCGCTGTAAAATATGATCACAACTGCTTATTATGGACTTCTTTGGATTTGAATAATCAAATTAAGATGAATAAAGACGCATTAGAACTGGGATTACCACGAAACAGAATTGTAATGGATCCTACATGCGCTACTCTCGGATATGGTTTAGAATATAGTTTCTCTATCTATCAGAGAATGAGAATGGCTGGGCTTTTAGGTGAAGAAGATTTAGCTTATCCAATAAGCGGTGGTACAACAAACGCTTGGGGTGCTCGAGAAGCATGGATGAGCGAGGAACGATCAGGCGGTCTATGGGGTGCAAGAAAATACAGAGGTCCAATTTGGGAGATTTTGAATGCCTTATGCTTAACGCTAGTAGGGCTTGATTTAGCAATGATGTTCCATCCAATTTCTGCTTCAACATTTAAAGAAGTAATAGCCGATTTCTATAAAGAAATGCCAAAAGCACTCGAGGACATGGCTTACTACGATTGGGTGAGCGGGCAGCTCCACCAGTAATATTCTGTCCATTAAAATAATTACTTTTTTCTTTTCTTTTTTAATTAAAATGTTATAAAGATTTGATATCAAAATGATTATCTTTAATAAATATTAATTCTAATCTAAATTAATAATGCAAACTTCCCGCTTTAATAGAGATAATATAGATAAATCAAGAATTTCGCAGCCTCCTCTTAATTTTAGGGAGTTTATAAAATGGCTGGGTCCAGCCTTTGTATTTACAGCCACACAGATAGGTGGTGGAGAATTTATTACTGTTCCATTATTAGGGGCTTATTTAGGGATGAGAGGATTATATCTTATACCAATTATCGCCTTTATAAAGATTTTTGGACAGTTTTTTTTAGTCCAGTATGGCGTTATTCGTGGTAAAACATTTCTACAAACTTCTTGGGATAAAAAATGGCTCAGATGGATGTTTTTTTGTCTTATGATAGGGTGCTTGTTTCATTCAATGTTATTATCCGGTTTATTAGGGCAAACAGCAGGTACCCTTAATTTTTTAATTCCTTTACCAATTAATATATGGATTTTAATAATTATAGGAATAGGATTCATAATTGTATTTACCAGAAGTTATAAGTTACTTGAAAAAATATCTAGTATTTTATTATGGATTTTTTTAATTTTGATAACAATAGTGGGATTATTGTTTTGGCCCTCATTGGAGGAATGGATTATTGGATTTACCCCCGCTCTGCCAGGTCCAATAGAAGGACTTGAAACAACTTCAAATATTGAAACTATAGCAGTTCTCTTCGTAGTGCTAGGTTCTGGCTTCGGTCCAACTGTTTCATATATTTGGTTTGCAAAAGATAAAAAAATGGGAATGTTTGAGCTTCCAGAAGGTGAAATGATTAATCCTGAAGAGCTTACTCAAGAGGAACGAATTAGATTAAAAGGTTGGAAAAAAGTCATTTTCTATCAAAATCTTGTTTCTGCTACGATTTTAACAGTATTTTCAATCATGATTTGGATTGCTGCAGCACAGACCCTATATTATAACATAGTAAAGCCCGTAGGGTGGGATTTAATTCCCCAAATGGTATCTATTTTTACTGAGATCTATGGAGAATGGTCAGGATTATTATTTATTCTTTGTGGTACGATGGCATTATTTAGTTCAATATTAGGGCCACTTTATGGATTTTCAAGACTTTATGAAGAGAGTTTTGAGCGATTAGGTTTTTATAAACGATTTAATATTAAAAGAACAACAATTTACAGAATTTGTTTAATATTTTTTACTATACTTCCGTCGATTTTTATTTTATTCATAGGAAGACCTATGTGGCTATTTTCTATAGCTAGCATGCTCACTGGTCCCATACTCGGCTTAATATTTATTTTTCCTATAATAATATCCTATCTTGAAATGAAAGATACTGCTCCAGAACTTAAACCAAAACCTTATTGGGCTGTATTTCTAGCAATCTTTTGTGGGATATTAATTATGATCCTATCTTTACTCGGATTAGGATAAGAAAACTTCACAAAAAAAAGGAATTAGTATTATAAGGTAATAAAGAATAAATTTAATTTAAAATATAGTAATAGTTAAGAATGAATATTGAATATATTAGAAATTTTATACAATTAACTCAATATAAAAGCTTTTCTGCTTTAGCTAATGATTTATCAATTTCCCAAAGTACATTATCTCATAGAATATCCCAATTAGAGGAAGAATTAGGAAATGTAAAATTAATTTATCGAACTACTAAAACTTTTGAGCTAACTGAGCAAGGAAAAGCGTTTTTAGAGTATGCTCAAAAAATTATTGAATTATATGATGAATGCATCCAAAAAATCCATAGTTTGGGTAAAAATATCAAAGAAATCATGACTATAACGACTTCAAAGCTTCCAGGTTCTCAGATATTACCAAAATTTATTACCGAATTTAAGAGCCTTAATCCTCAAATAAGTTTTGAAACATTGATAAATAATTCTCAAAAATCTATTAATTTATTAAAAAAAAATATGACTGATTTTGCTGGAGTGGGAAGTTTTATGGAAAATGATAAAGACGATTTTGATTATATTAAAATAGGAGAAGATAAAATGTATTTTATTTGCTCTCCTGATCATATTTTAATCAAAAATAATGTTAAGAATGTTAAATTTGTGGAGCTTAAAAAATATCCTTTTATATCACGAGAAGAAGGTTCAGGGACCCGAGATATTTTTGAACAACAATTCCCTAAATCTTCTGAATTGAATTATAGATTAGTAATAAATGATAATGACTCCATTATTTCGGCTGTCAGTGAATCTGATTATATTTCTGTCTTAAGTGAAGCGATAGCAAAAAAAGCTGAAGATGCAGGGTTAATTAAAACCATCCAATTAGAAAAATATCCTATAATAGCAAAACGGGATATTTATTTTCTAAAAATGAAGGATAAGAAATTATCTAAGATGAAACAACAATTTTGGGATTATTTAAAAAAAACCGTGTAAGTATTAATACATTTTCATTCACATAAAATGAAAACTCAACGACGAATACTAATTTAAAGGTAGAGTTTTTGTTTTTAAGATTCAACTATTCATTTTTATTGCTCTCCTACATTTCTCGTTAATTTTGTTAAATAATATTGAGTTAAATTATTAATTTTAGAATCATAAACCCTAAGCCGAATTTTTTCCTAGATTTTTTATATTTTTTCTTGAAAATAAGATATAGATTTTGATACCCTTAATAAAATTACATCTTTTTATAAATACTATTAAAAAATTATTATCTGATACCAATAACATAAAACATCTCTTCATCATCTTTAGTTTTTCCAATTTTTAATCCTACTTTTTCCATCATATTTTTAATTTTACTCATAGGAGGAAGCATATCATGAACTACTACTGAATCCTTTAGTTTTTTATGATGTTTATTAATCTTTTCTCGGGATTCAGAGTGGGCAATAATTAATCTTCCACCTAATTTTAATCCTTTATATAAATGCTTTAATAGTTTAGCCTTATTTGGAAAATGAGGAAAACAAGAATAGCAAATGATTGCATCGTATTTTGGTTTCAAATTTATTTCCATTATATCTTGAATTTTAAATTCTAAATTGGGATATTTGTTTTTGGGGTGTTTTTTTTTAGATATTGAAATCATTTGTTTAGAAAAATCTACTACACAAATTTTTCCTTTAAGCTTAATTTTTTCAAAGATGAATGGAATCAAAACACCAGTACCAGATGCAACATCCAATACATTATCATTTGGTTTTAATTTCAATTGATTTATTATATGCACTAATTTGTCAGGATCATGATATACTTCCTTATCCCATATCTCCGATTTTTCTTCAAAATAATGTTTTCGGCTCATAATTGTTTCACTAACTAGGTTTAAATTTTTATAATTCACTGAAAATAAATAAATCATATGTCTTGATATTTTTAATTGATATATTAAATTATTTAATCTTGAAAATATAGATGATTAATTTCGAAAAATTTCTAGAGACTATAAAATCACAAGATTATTATAAGGATCAAATCTCTTATATTCAGCATATTCCAAAGAAAGAAGCTAAATATGGTGAGCTTGAAAAACCACTTAAAAAAAGGCTCCAGAGATGGGTGGATAATAATAAGATTAAATTGTGGGGGCATCAAGCTGAAGCAATTAATAGTATTAGGAATGGTGAAAATACCGCCATAGTCACATCTACAGCTTCGGGGAAATCTTTATGTTATAATTTATCGGTCTTACAATCAATTTTAGAAAATCCAAAGACTACAGCACTATATATATTTCCAACTAAAGCATTAGCGCGAGACCAATATTCTATATTATCTAATTTAATGCATCAAACCAATATTAAACTATCAAGAGTTGGAGTATATGATGGAGATGTGGAGCCAGAAGAAAAACGTAAAGTTTTGGCGGAGGCTAATATAATAATCACCAACCCTTATGGTCTACATTTTTATATCCCATGGTTTAAGAGAAAATGGAGACGTATCTGTGAAAATTTAAATTATATAATTTTAGATGAGATTCATATATATAGAGGTATTTTTGGTTCTAATTTTGCGTTTTTGGTTAGACGGTTAAAAAGAATGCTTGAAAATTATGGTGTAAAACCACTATGGATTTTATCTAGTGCTACAATAAATAATCCGAAAAAATTTGCTGAAAAATTAGTTGGAGAAGAGTTCACTATAATTGATCAAGATAATTCTCCTTCGGGAGCGAAAAAAGTAATTCTATGGGATCTTCCTTATGATGAAACTTCAGGAAAATATCGATCTGCTCATCAGGAAACAGAAAATTTATTCATTAGTCATTTAAAACAAAATATTCAAACTTTAACTTTTACATTGTCTAGAAAGATGGCAGAACTTCAAGCTATATGGACTCGAGAAGCATTACCTTCTATCAAAAATAAAATACATAGTTATAGGGCGGGAATTAGTAAAAAAACCAGAAGATTAATCGAAAAAAATTTTAAAAATCGAAATATTTTAGGGATAAGTTCTACTAATGCATTAGAATTGGGCATTGATATTGGCTCATTAGATGCGACTATATGTTCGGGATTTCCAGGAACTTTATCAAGCTTCTGGCAACAAGTTGGTCGATCAGGACGCGGTGAAGAACTATCCATAGCAACCTTCATTCCTATGGCAAATCCTCTTGATTTATTTTATATTCATAATCCAGAGATTCTCTTTGGGCCAATTCAAGAAGATATTCTTATCACTTTAAACAATAAATACATTATAAAAAATCATATATCTTGTGCAGCAAAAGAGAGTCCTGTAACTCTTGATGAATATAAAAAATTTGGGGTAAATAATAAAGAACTTTTTATTGAATGTGTAAATGAATTGGTCGATGAAGGGCTTTTAATGAAGCGAGGAAAATTATATTATTGGAAAGGCACCTTCTATCCCAATCAAAAATATGGATTGAATGATCTGTCCGATCGAATCTATAAAGTTATTTTAAGAATCCCAGGTAAAGAAGTTTTGCTAACAACTGAAGATGAGAGTTATGTTTTTCGAGATTTGCATCCAGGAGCAATATATTTATATGAGGCTGAGACTTACATAGTCCAAGAGCTTGATCTGGAAGATAGAAGCGTTTATATCTCAAAAGCGGATGTTGATTATTATACTCAATCATTAAAACATACAGATATTGCTTCTCTCGAAATTTTATTTAATAATAAAACAGGTCCTAATAGAAATATTGAAGCTCAATTTGGTAATGTAAAAGTGGAGCATCAGTATTATACCTATAAAGAGATTGATACTCTCACTCAAGAGACGAGGGCTCGTTTTCCATTAGATGATATTCCAATCATCGAATATGAAACTCAAGCTTGCTGGTTTTATATTCCATACGAGATTCAAAAAGCATTAGAAATGGAGGGATACAATTTAGGTGGATCCATTCACGCCATAGAGCATGCGGCAATAGCAATGGCTCCTGCTTTAGCGCAAATTTCTCGATGGGATTTAGGGGGAGTCTCTATCGATTTTGATCCTGTTAAACAAGAACCAGTAATTTATATCTATGATGCTTATCGGGGAGGTATCGGTATTTCTGAACAATTATATTTTAATCTTGAAAATCTCTTATCTCTTACATTTAAATTAATCAATACTTGTAGCTGTAAATCATCAGATGGTTGTCCAGCCTGTATTATGAGTCCTAAATGCGGAAATAATAATGAACCTCTCGATAAAAAGGGAGCATTATTTATTTTAAAAAAGATCTTAAATCTATAGGTTTTAAATTTATAAAATTATTCTTCTGAATCTTTAAGGACTAAACTCGAAGCAATGGTTTTAAAATTCTTAACTATTTCATCAAAATTTTTATCATATGGGAACCACCAAAGGTCAGGTTCATCATATTGATCAATATTTATATGTAATGGCCGTGTGACCTCATAAAAACCTAATTTTCCATGAGATCTACCTATTCCTGAATTCTTTATACCACCCCAAGGTGTCGAGGGAAGAGCAAATGTATATACGACTTCATTTATCATAACCGAACCAGTATCTAGTTGCTCGGCAATTTTTTTCCCTAATGATATATTATTTGTCCAAATACTTGAGGTTAAACCATATTGGTTATTATTTACCATTTCGATTACCTCTTTTTCCTCATCAAATTTTAGGACGACCAAAACAGGTCCAAAAATTTCTTCTTGGACAACTTTCATATTATTAGTAGCTGTTAAAATGGTTGGTTCATAAAAATATCCTTTAAGATTCGGATTTCGTTTTCCTCCAATTAATACTTTTGCCCCTTCTTCTATCCCTTTTTTCACCATCTCATCTACAAAACCTAATTGTTCTTCATTTATCATTGCTCCTACATCAACATTTGGCTTTGTAGGTATGTCTTGTTTTAATTTTCTTGTCAATTCAACTAAATTATTTAAAAAATTATCATAAATACTGGAATGAAGATATAGTCTTTTTACGGAGGAACATACCTGCCCTGAATTTGTAAAAACCCCCCAGCGAGCGGCCTTAACTGCTCTATCTAGATCCGCATCTGGAAATACAATCATTGCTGACTTACCCCCAAGTTCTAAGTTCACTTCAGTTAACGTTCTGGCAGCTCTTTGCATTATTCTTTTTCCTGTAGCTGTCGAACCAGTGAATAATATTTTTTGAGCATTATCAATAAGAGGATTTCCCAATTTGGAACCACTTCCGAAAACTGTTTGAACAAGATTTTTGGGAATGTCTATTTGATCAAAGATCTCTTGAATTTTTTTTCCAACAAGAACCGTTTCTGATGAAGGTTTAAATATTACGCTATTCCCAGCCATTAAACTTTGTACAATTTGTTGGAATGGGATTGTAAATGGATAGTTATAGGGGCCTATAACACAAACAACTCCAAGAGGTTTGCGGAGTAAAATACTTTTTTTTTTCAAAGATTCGTAGAATTTCAAAGGAATTTCTTTTGTTTTTCCTAAAAATTCTTGTACTGTAGAATAATAATGAAAGGTTGAGTCCATAACACTATATACTTCATTCACAAAGGCTTCAGATGGAGGTTTCCCAACCTCTTCTGATATTAAAAGAGAAATTTCATTGAATTGATTAGAAATAATTTTATTTACTTCTGCAATTCTTCTCGCTCTTTGTTTTAAAGGTACTTTTGCCCATATTTTCTGAGCTTTTTTGGAGTTTTCAAAGATTTCATTAATCTTTTCAATGGGAGTTTCTTCTACTTCCCCGATCAATTCAAGAGTAGCAGGATTTATACTTTTTATCATGAATTTTACCCAATTGAAAATATTATTCAATAATTATTATGAATGCTTAGTATAGAATTGAAAAAAACATGATAACTTAAATATAATGTTAATAAAAAAGAAAAAAATGAGAATAAAAATTCTTAGAAAATAAAGCTTTTTCTGGATTTTATAATTTATTTAAAATAGAAAATTAAAAGGTAAGGAACTTATAAAAATGATGTTCCTAACTTCTTTTATATATAAATCTTTCCCAAGAACTCATATCTGGCATTTCTACTTTCATATTTTTCCGTTTACGAATGTCTAGGATAAGATCCTTTTCAAGATTTCTGGGTACTTGCTCGAATCCAGAAAACTCATAACCGAAAAAGGCTTTGCCTTGTGTGCTTGAACGAATTTCATCTGCAATTCCAATAATTTCTGCGGCAGGCAGTTCCGCGTCGATCAAGACATATTCATTTTGCGGGTTGACGTTATTAATTCTACCACGGTGCTGATTGATGATAGTAAGTACTCCAGATTCTGTTCCTCGGGGTGTTTTTATATCTATCTTTTGAACTGGTTCATAGATATGTGGTTCGGCAGTTATCATTGAAAGGGAAAGGGCAGCAAATGTCATGCCTGCAATTTGATTATAACCGGTATGGGCAGGATCCTCATGGATTGTCATATCTGTAAATAATACTTTAATGCCCATTGCTGGTTCTTTTGCTAAGATACATGCTTCCACCCAATCTCGAAATGCAGCTGTTAAATATGATCTTACTCGTGAAAATCTTTGCAATCCTTTGGTGGCATTGACAAGCACATTCCCTTTATAGACATCAACTACTCTTTTAGCTTCTTTTGAATCCCAACCAGCTTCCTCTCTGAGGATCTCGGCTCGGGCACTTTCATTCATAAGATCGGTGATCCTTCCAGCTTCTAATAATTCAAGCGTTTTTTCATCTAAAGGTTCTATGTATAGCTCTATTCGGTTATGTGCATTGCTAGATTTAGTATGAAAAGTTTTACTTTTTTTATTGATTCTCTCTCTGTAGACTATAATTGGCTCCCCAATATCTATTGGTACTTGATTATTAATTCTTTTTGTCAAAATGTCAATTTGAAGAGGATCTATTCCAGATAAGATATATTCTTTGCTCTCTTTATCTAATCTAAACTCCGCAGTTGGGTCTGCCATTAACCATTTTTCCACTACTTCCCCTAATTTGGCTAAATCTTGAGGATCTATAGGTTTTATGCTTCTTGATACTACTGCTTCACATGCATAGCTTATTCTTTCAAAAGAAGGGATTTTTGCGGCACTCTCCCTATCTGAAGGTGCTCTATCAGCAGCAATAAAAGATTCTCCAGAAGGACATATAAATCCATAAAGGGCAAAAAGATTTCCTGCGGGTATTCGATTTATATCTAAAATATCTGTGATTTCCATTACCCCTAACCGTTTAATTCTATGAGATTTTCGCTGGTTAACTAAATAAATTGAATCTGACTCGTCCAGCGTGCCCGAAAAAACTCGTCCAATGAGGGTTGGCCGATAATTTTGCTTAGGATCTAAGAATATTTTTGTTATCATACCAGTTAATGGTCCCTTTGGATCGCATTTTACTAAGGCTTTTCCTAATTCAGAATCAAGATCTCCTGACCAAATATGGGGGATTCTATATTTCGCAGCAGTTATTGGATCTGGAAGGTGGTCCACGACCATTCTAAGGATAGGTTCATCTAAAGGCAAGTTTTTTCGCAAAAAAGGGATATCTCCTTCATTATATTTTTCAAATACTGTTATTGGAGTAAACCCCTTTTCTTTTAAGATTTCGTAGGTAAATCCCCATCCATGTTTTGCGGACCCAACAGCTACAGAATTATTCGCAAAATCTATTGACCATTCAGACCAATCTGGTCGAGCCTTCTTTATGAGATCATTTACTTCTCGAGTAATATCATCAATTTTTTTATATGTCTCTTCGGGACTGAGCTTCAGCTCACTAATTAATCTATCGACTTTATTAATAAATAACACAGGTTTACATAATTCATTACCGACGGCTAAATGAATGTTTGTTTCTGTTTGTGTCATAATTCCCTCCAGTGCATCAACGAGAATAATACATCCATCAGAACCTCTTAAAGCTCTGGAGACTTCTCCTGTAAAAGAAATATGACCAGGAGTATCATTAATTTGGAAAATGTATTCCTCTTCGTCATCAGGTTGTCTAGAATCGTCAAAAGATAATAAAACTACAGATGTAAAGATAGTTATACCTCTAGCTTGCTCTTCCTCATCTGAGTCAGTCATCTGCAATTGACCAGCATCCTCTTCTCTCATTAATCCAGCCCTTCTCATTAAATAGTCGGTAGCAGTTGTTTTTCCATGATCTATATGTGCCACAATTGAAAAGATACGCTTTTTCTCATAAGAACCTTTAGTTATCAGATGTGCAATTGTTTCAGGATTCTTTACTTTAACCATTGTAATTCACAATTTATATTTTTAATTTTAAACTCAATATATTCAATAAAAATAATATTTTAATTTAAAAAAGATAGTGAATCATATCAAAAAAGTCTTATTAATTTAAAAAATAAAAGCTTTTTTAAGAATCTCTTATTTATAATATTTTATTTGAATTTTTCGTGATAATGTTTCTTAGGAGTATTTCCTTCATTGTCAATTAAATTGATTCTTTTAGCTATAATAATATACGAATTATGTTCAATGAGATATTAATAATATTTAATTGGATTGATTTTAAGGATCTTAAAATAATATTTCAAAAATCTTTTAAAAGTAGATTAAACCCTATAGAAAGGCAAGACCATATTATTTAAAACATATAGAGCTTGTTTACCGGAAGAGGATTTTACATTTAATGAGTTTGAAATGTTTTGAATTCGTAAATTATCAGGGATTCTATTCTTTATTATGTTAATTAAAAAATTGAGAAAAGAGGTATATTCTCGTTTTGTTTTTACCCATAAAAAACCATTTCTAATATAAAAATTATCATGTTTTCGTTTGAATTTTTCGGAATGTTTTTTTTGCTTCAATGGAGGTCCTCTTCTTTCATAATATTGTGAAATCTCTGGATTTTCACAGTATAATGCAAGATTATATTCCTGAATTTTTGGTATAAAATAGACTTCAAAAAGAATCTCACCAAATCTAGACTCATGATCAAATTCTTTTTCTCCATGGGTAATTATAAAGGAAGCTAAAGAATATAATTTATCTCTATTTTCTGTATAATGAACGCTCTCATCTGTATTTATAAATTCGATATTAAAGAGGTGTGGCACTACTTTTAGTTCTTCTGTTGGATAAAATTCTGGGATTTCTTCTATTTCAAAAAATTTTTTATTTGGACTTTTTAAAAATTGATTAATTCGATAATTACAGTATTTATATGCTTTTTGCGAAATGGCAGATGCAACATTTCGTTTTTCATCGATAGGATCGGTAATGATAAGATAATCATTTTGAAAATGAGGGATATTACGCAATTTTTTTTTATCCCTTTGAAAATAGTCAAGAGGAGTATTAGGGAGCGTTTTAAAATTTTGAAATACCGTTAAAATATCATGAAAATGATAAATAAGCAATTCGGCACTATATCCAATAAATCCAATCCGACCGACTGGGCTTGTATCTCCATAACTATGACAAGCTTTAAAAAATTGTTTTAATAATCTTACGTCATCTTTTTGTTTGGAATTCAAATTATCTCTGACGAATTTTCCATGCCAGGGAGTTCTATCTACAGCTGTAATTGGACCATAATGTTTAATAAATTCTGAATCTAAATCAAAATATAGCACGATATCTATCTCTATTTTTTTATCTTCTATTATATAATCAACTTGAATATAAGGATGCTCTGCATACAATAATCGAGGATTTTGAAATTCTTGAGGCGTTAATGAGGCTTTTAACCAGTGATTGCAATACCATAAAAATTCATCTTTAATTTTGCTTTTTGCTTTTCTTTTACTTAATCCTGTATATTTAGATTTATATAGTTCATAATCGAATCCAACGAATAAATCTATATCAAAATCATTTCTTAATTGAGTTTGTTTTATTCCCGTTGAACCTTGAGCTTCTATTGATTTGTAAGGAATATCTAATTCACTAGCTTTCTCTCGAAGTAGTTTTTTTAATTTTACTATAATTTTTTTTATTAACGCTAATTCATTGGCCGTGGGTTTAATTCCCTTTAATATGTCAGAAAAAATTTTATCATTCTCAAACATAAAGACTTCTACTTAAATTATTTGTTTTTATGGTATTAGCACTCATTTAATCTTATTTATCTTTCTATTAAAATAAAAATATACTACTCTTTATATATCATATAGCTATCGCCTCTTTCTAAAAATTTTAAAATAAGAGGTTTAAAGTGTGCTATGAAATAAACTTAAATTTAAAAATCTAAGATAGAGAATTACATTCCCCACCAAGGATGATTCTTTTCTCTCATTAACATTATATATTCTCTTAAAACTTCTTTGTGATCAGTTCTTAATTCATTTAAAAATTTAGACATTAATTGCCTGACATGAGATTCAGGCACTCGAACATACATAGTTTCATCTTTATCTATGTCTCTTCCAACTTCTATTCCTCTTATACTTATCGCAACTTCATCGTCTTTTTCTGCTTTATCAATAGTTTGCCCTTTATCTTGAATTTGGTGCAATCTTCCCACTTTTTTACCCTTATCTGTAATTAAGGATGTTTTTGGTTCTAAAGTTCCTCCTTCCACATTAACTCCAAAAACGGCCGGATTAGAATTCCGAAAGATATATTCGGGAAACATTTTTATTTTAGCGGGTAAGGTTAATTCATCCAACGCTTCAGCAGTATCTTTCGCTCTTCTTGTTTCTGCATATTCAAGATAATCGTCCAATAACCGATAAATCACATTATTTGTAAAGATTCTGATATTTTGTTTTTGAGCTTCTTCTCTCGCTTCAGGTAATATTGGTACATTAAAACCTAATATAACAGCAGAATAGGGATCAAATTCTTTTACAATAGAAGCATTAATTATATCTGCTTTTTTAATTGGTCCCACATCAGCCACGCTTATTTTTACACTTTGTTTCGAAAAGTGATTTTCTAATGCTTCAAGAGACCCAAGAGTATCTGCCTTTAATACTACTCCTGCCTTTTCTGTCTTTATTTTAATTCTTTCAACTTCTTGCTCAATCTCTTTATAAATTCTATCTTTATCAGAAGGATTAGCTATACTCCGAAAGGGAGATCCCGCAACAACATCTTCGATGTCTGGAGCTAAGATTTTAATGCCAGCTGCAGCACTTATTTCTTCGACAGAATCAAATTTTTGTCGAGGATCTCTTATTTCATCCAGAGGTTTTGGAAGTAATAATGCTCTGACTTTCGAGACTACAGGTTTTTCTAATCCTCCCACTATAAAATCATCTCCTTTTCTTAAAATTCCATTATAGATTAAGACATCTAAAGTCTTTCCATATCCACGTTCTTTTTTCACTTCAAGCACTACTCCCTCTGCGGATCCTTTAGAAAATTGCAAATTTTTGGTGAGGTATTGTTGTACCAATCCCATTAAAACGAGTAACAATGTGGAAATACCCTCTCCTGTAATTGCACTAGTAGGTACGATCGCAATTTTTTTGGTAAAATCTTTAATTTTGTCATATCTATCGATACCTTTAAAACCTTCCTCTAAAAAGTCTCCAATAATTCTATATAAACTTTTATCAAGATACTCTTGAACATGAGCTTTTTGCTGTTTGTAAGTATCTGTAAAGTCAGCATCTTTTATAGGTTTCCAGCCAGGAATTCGATCTATTTTATTAGCTGCAATCACAAATGGAGTATTTCTTTCCCTTAAAATCCTAACACTTTCCCAGGTTATTGGCTGAGAACCTGAAATTACATCTATAACAAGGATAGCGATATCTGCAACGGCCCCACCTCTCTTCCTTAAATTTAAAAATGCTGCATGCCCAGGTGTGTCCACTATTAATAAACCAGGAAGTCTTAATTTCTTTTCTGCAAATTCTTCTTTTGATTTTTTTAAAAAATTTTTAATATCTTCGATTGGGAAGAAGGAAGCTCCAATATGTTGAGTAATTCCAGCAGCTTCCCTTTGTTGGACCACAGTTCCTCTTATATAATCAAGTAAACTCGTTTTTCCATGATCAATATGACCAAGAATACAGGCTATAGGTGCTCTTATTGGTTTATTTTGGTTATCTGACATCTTTTATCATGTTCCTAAATAATTATATTATTTATTATTCTGCTGTAATCTTCAATTAGAAAAAGGATTCAAAATTACTTAATCTTATTATTAAATAATAAGATTAGGATTTTTTGGAAATACAAACTAAAAACAAGTCATATAAGTCTTATTTATTAGTTTTGTCTAAATATATTTATTAATAATAATAATGATATTTAATATAATTATAGATATTAAGAATAATAATTTGGGATTTTAAAATGGTATTTTCGAATTTCCAAATATTGCAAGGCATCTTTGGGGCTATTTGGGTATTGATTGCTATAATTGTGGGTCTTAGGATTATCTATAAAGCAATACAATTAAATAGGAATGAATTAATTGCCGTAGGGCTAACTTATATTTTTATATCTAGCGCATGGTGGGGAGTTGTAATACAATTCATTTCATATGGATTTTTCTCGACTCAAATACCAGATCCTTTCTATTTACTTATAGCTAATATTTTTATTCCATTAAGCTTAGTATGCTGGATATATGCATTTACAGAAATTATAACACCTTTTCAAAAAAAAAACATATTAATAATTACAATAATTTATGCTGCGGTTTGGGAGTTAGCACTCCTGATTTTATTAGTTATCAAAATAGAATGGGTTGGAACAATAAACCCTGCTAATATTTTAGATTCTTCCCATGGGAGTGTGATGAGAATTTTTGTATTAGTTGGAGTAATAATATTTGCAATCACAGGAATTTATTTCTCTATTAAATCAATGAGATTAGAAGAACAAGAAATTAAATGGAAAGGAAAATTTCTCCTCCTAGGTTGGATATCTTTTACCTTGGGGGCTCTCTTAGATGCATTAATAAAAACACATAATCCATTTTCTCTTATCATTACAAGAATAATCTTAATATCAAGCGCTATTGAGTATTATTTAGGGTTTTTTCTCCCAACAAAATTAAAAGATTTATTGATTAAGTAAAATTAAATTTTATAAAATAGGGTTGGTAAAGATGGTAACGATTATGGACGAGTTATGGATAATTACGCAAGATGGAATAGTACTATTTAACCATATTTACAACCAAAAAGTAGAGGCTCAACTTTTTGGAGCTCTACTTTCAGCTATAAATACTTTCGCTGAAGAAGTATCAGACGGAGGATTATCTAATTTTGAATTAAGCGCCCGACAATTTATACTGTTCAAGAAAAATGATGTACTGTTTATAGGAAGTGCTAATAAGAAAATAAAGAAAGAAATAATTAGTAAACAATTAGAGAGTATTTCAGATAGGTTTTTTGAAAAATATCCCGCTTTAATCAATATAAAAGATTGGGATAATGATATAACTATATTTGAGTCTTTTGAAGAAGAAATTAAGGAAATTTTTGAAGATTCTGTAAAGAAATTCTGGAAAGGATTTTAATTTCGCTTCAAACCAGCAAAGAACTATTTTAGAACTTTTTTTCTTAATAAATCATTCTTGTTATTAAATCCTATATTCTATTTAAAAAAAGTTTTTTAAAGGTATTTTTTAAGATATTGAGCGGTATATGATTTTTCATTATTAATAATTTCTTCTGGAGGACCTTCTGCAACTATTTTACCTCCTCCTTCCCCTCCTTCTGGACCTAAATCAATTATATAATCTGCAGATTTAATGATTTCCATATTATGCTCAATAATTACCACAGTATTTCCTTTATCTACTAGTCTCTGGAGAACTTTTAAAAGATATTTTATATCATGATAATGGAGCCCGGTGGTAGGTTCATCGAGGATATAAAGAGTATTACCTGTGCTTTTTTTTCTAAGTTGTCTGGCTATTTTTAATCTTTGGGATTCTCCTCCACTTAATGTTGTAGAGGGCTGACCTAATTCCAAATACCCTAAACCAACATCTTCTACTGTTCGTAACGTTCGCTTAAGGTTTGGAAAGCTATCAAAAAATTCTAATGCTTGAGTAAAGGTCATATCCAATACTTCTGCTATGTTTTTTCCCTTATACTTTATATTAAGAGTTTCCGCATCATATCTGCGCCCATTACATAAATCACATTTAATATAAACATCTGGAAGAAAATACATTTCCTTTTGTATATATCCTCGTCCATTACATTTTTTACATTGACCTTCACTGGTATTGAATGAGAATCGCCCTTTTTGATATCCTCTCCTTTTAGCTTCTGGTAAAGAAGCGAAAATTCTTCTGATATCATTAAAAGATTTTGAATATGTTGCAGGAACTGAGCGAGGAGTTTTTCCAATCGGACTTTGGTCAATATTAATAATTTTATCGATCTTTTCATATTTAATTATTTCATCAAAATCTCCAGGTATTACATTGGAACTTCTTTTATTTACTAGGTTTTTTAATCCTCGATATAAACATTCAACAATAAGACTTGTTTTTCCTGCCCCAGAAACCCCAGTCACACAAGTGAATACACCTAATGGAATTTTTACTGATATGTCTTTTAAATTATGTTGTCTTACGCCTTTAATTTCTATGAAATCTTCAAATTTTCGACGATTTTTAGGAACTTTAATTGATTTCTCTCCAGAAAGGTATTTTCCCGTGAGAGAATTTTTATCTTTCATGATTGTTTCTAAATTTCCTTCAGCGACGATCCTACCTCCCTTTTCTCCAGCTAAGGGCCCTAAATCAATAATATGATCAGCACTGCTAATAATTTCTTCATCATGTTCCACAACTACTATGGTATTTCCTAAATCCCTCAATTTTTTGAGCATATTAATTAACCGATGAATATCACGTTGATGGAGTCCTACGCTAGGTTCATCTAAAACATATAATACCCCTACTAAGCTTGAACCCAATTGCGTTGCAAGCCTTATTCTTTCAGCCTCTCCCACAGATAACGTGTCTGACCTTCTACTTAGTGTGATGTAATCAAGTCCGACATTTACCAAAAAGGATAATCGTTCATTTATTTCCTTTAGGATTTCTTTTGCAATCTTCTGTTGAGTCTCTTCTAATTCTAATTTATCAAAAAATTTAAGCTCATCCTTGACTGGTAATTCTGTCAATTCAGAAATATTTAGACCTTGAATGGTTACTGCTCTGCTCTCTGGTTTTAATTTTTGCCCGTTGCAATTTGGACAATTAATTCTGTTCATGAACTGCTCATATATTTCTCGAGCACTCATGGAATTTGTCTCCATATATCTCCTATGAAGCATGGGAATAATTCCTTCAAAAGGTTTTACAAATTTATAAGATGAACGAGTATCATTTTTATTGAATTTACTATTAAATTCTTCTTTTTTAAAATTAAAATGAATAGCTTCATCCCCAGAACCATATAATAATTTGCTAATTTTTTTGGGATCAATATTTTTTATAGAAGTTTTATCTGTATCAAAGTTATAATATTTTGCAACTTGATTTATCATTTGCCATGAATATCCCGTTAATGTACCAAATCCTGGTATATTTCTAATATTACTTTTATTTAAAGGAATGTTTAAATCTTCCCCCAGTATTAATCTAAAATCAAATTCCATAACAGTGCCAAGTCCATTACAATATTTACAACTACCATGAGGAATATTAAAGGAAAACATTTTATGATCTAAGGGAGGTATAGAAATTCCGCAATCTAAGCAAGCATAATGTTCTGAATATCTTTGTTCCCCCTTGTTTACTATATCCAAGATTAATATACCATCAGATAAGTTCAGCGCTGTTTCAATAGAATCTGCTAAACGGGTTTTAATCCCCTTTTTCATTATTAATCTATCGACTATAACATTAATGTTATGTTTAATATTTTTATCAAGGTCTATCTCCTCATCCAAAGTGTATTGAATTCCATCAATCTCAACCCTATAATATCCTTGTTTTTTTAAATCTTGCAGAAGTTCCTTATATTCCCCTTTTCTGTCCCTAATTATTGGAGCCTTGAGAAGAAATTTTTCTCCTTCACTTAATAAATTATAAACTTGGTCAATAATCTGTTGAGGAGTTTGAGGTTTGATCTCTTTTCCACACTTTGGACAATGTGGTATGCCTATATTTGCATATAATAACCTATAATAATCATAGATTTCAGTAACAGTTCCCACAGTGCTTCTTGGGTTCTTTGATAATGGTTTTTGTTCAATCGCTATGGCTGGGGATAAGCCTTCAATTGAATCTACCTCGGGTTTATCCATCTCACCTAGAAATTGTCTCGCATAACTTGATAAGGATTCTAAAAATCTTCTCTGTCCTTCAGCATATAAAGTGTTGATAACTAAAGAACTCTTTCCACTCCCGCTAATTCCTGTAACAAGAACAAACTTATTTCTTGGAATTTTAACATTTAAATTCTTAAGATTATGCTGTCTCGCTCCTTTAATGATAATATGATTATTTTTCATGGCTTTAAATAAATCAATGAATAAATTAAGAAAAATTTCATACTTTTATTTTATAATCTTGCTTTAATGCATTTAACTTATCTCTTAAATAAGCTGCGTCTTCGAATCGAAGTTCTTTAGCTGCTAAAAACATTTTATTTTCAAGATATTGGATGATTATATCCATATCCCCTATTTCCTCGATTTTATCTTCAATTGTCTTCTTTAATTTTTTAGTCTCTTTTTCTTGAATTTCTTTTTCCTCTGAAAGAGAACGCAATATGTTTTTTCTGATGGTTTGAGGCGTGATATTATGTTTTTGATTATAAGTTAACTGTTTATCCCTCCTTCTGTTTGTTTCATCAATGGCATCCTTCATTGCTGGTGTTATTTTATCTGCATATAATAATGCTCTCCCATTAACATTCCGAGAAGCCCGTCCAATGGTTTGTATCAGAGAACGTTCATCTCTTAAAAATCCCAATTTATCTGCATCTAATATAGCAACTAATTCTACCTCAGGGAGATCCAAGCCTTCTCTTAAAAGATTGATGCCAACCACTACATCAAATGTCCCATCCCGTAATTTACGTAATATTTCAAATCGTTCAACTGTATCCACTTCACTATGTAAATATGCAATTTTTATATTGAGTTCAGAATAATATTCTGCTATATCCTCTGCCATTCTTTTTGTCAATGTTGTGATTAAGATTCTTCCATTTTTTTCAATTATTTTTCTAATTTCTGCCAATAGGTTATCAATTTGATTTTCTGCTGGATGAACTTCTATTTTTGGATCTACTAATCCTGTTGGTCTTATTATTTGTTCTGCTGAAATTCCCCCGCTTTTTTTTAATTCCCAATCTCCTGGTGTTGCACTCATGAATATGATATATTCGATTTTACTTTCCCACTCTTCAAAAGTAAGTGGTCGGTTATCAAACGCGCTGGGCAACCTCCAGCCATATTCCACCAAATTTTTTTTGCGAGAATGATCGCCTCCTATCATCCCATGTATTTGGGGAATAGTTATATGACTTTCATCAACTACGATAAGAAAATCTTTTGGAAAATAATCGATTAAGCACATTGGGGGTGTTCCAGGATCTCTCCCATCTAAATGGCGAGAATAATTTTCAATTCCTTTACAATATCCCATCTCCCTCATCATTTCAAGGTCAAACTTCACTCTTCTCTCCAGCCTTTGAGCTTCGGCATACTTCTTTTCTTTTTTGAGCTTTATTAATTGATTTTCTAGTTCTTGTTGTATTGATTCTAAAGCGCTAATTTTATTTTCTTCTGGGATAATAAAATGAGTTGCAGGAAATATTCGAATATTGGGTAAGTCCCTAATTATATTATGAGATATTGGATGAATTTCTTTAATTGATTCCACTTCATTACCAAATAAAGAGATCCTAATTGCTGTTCCCAAATAAGCTGGAAAAACATCAATAATATCTCCTTTAACTCGTACTATTCCTGGTTTAAATTCGATATTTTTTCTTTCGTAATTCATTCTAATTAAATTATCGAGGATTTCTTTTCGTTCAATAATTTGTCCTACTTCTAAATTTAATGCGATATTTGTCCAAACTTCAGGATTACCTATTCCATAAATACACGAAACAGTCGCAATAATGATAACATCTTTTCGTGTTCTAATAGCATGTGTAGCTGCTAATCGTAAACGCTCAATTTCTTCATTTACACTAAAATCTTTTTCAATATACATTCCTGTTACAGGCATAAAGGCTTCAGGTTGATAATAATCATAATAAGAGACAAAATAATGAACTGCGTTATTTGGGAATAATTCTCTCAATTCTTGGTATAATTGAGCAGCTAGTGTTTTATTAGGAGCCATAACTAAGGTGGGCTTCTGTATTTCTTCTATTACATTCGCTATAGTGAAGCTTTTACCTGTTCCTGTAGCACCTAAAAGCGTTTGAAATTTTTTCCCGTTTTTTATATTTTTTGCTAAAATTTCTATTGCTTGAGGTTGATCCCCTTTTGGGTGATATTCCGATTCGATTATAAATTCCGAACTCATATTTATCTGAAAACTAATATTTTATAAATTCATTCAATAAAATGAAAAATAAAAGATTTAATAGGTTCTAATTGTTTACAAAAAAGAATTATATCTTATGATTTTTATCCTCATAATATATAGGTTCTTATTTTAATATAAAAAGAACATAAAAATAAAATAAATGAGGATAATTAACTATTTTCATCCCTAATAATAATCTGAATAGTCTCAAAAATTCCTTCTTCTGTTTGAACCTTAATGTTTAAAATATCTCCTACTTGTAAATCGCCTATTTCAGGTTCTGATTCATTGACTTTGAAGGACAACAGAGCGGTATCTTGAATCCCAAGTTGAATATCACCTTGAATAAAAGTTAAATCCATTGGGGCGGTATTATTAATTAAAAACCAATTAGGATTGCTTAAATTCAGAGTTAATGTTTGATTTCCAACATTCTTAATTAAAATATTACCACTAGTATTGTTATAGACAAAAGTAGTATCATATCCATCTACTTGCTCAATAATTTCGATATCTGCACTAGAATTCATGAAATGTAAAAATCCACAATCAGATGCAACCTTTTCACCATCAAATAATCCTATGATTTTAACACCAACCTCATCATTAATATTAAAAATATCATCACTGACATTAATCTCAACAATCTTTTCCTCGTTTTTTGATATAAAATAATCATCATCAATTGGAGCCCAATCATATTGGGAATCATCTATTGAAGACCATGTACCATCAAGCAGTCCTACTTCGCTTAATGTAAATATGTTATTGCCAGTATTTTTGATTTTTAGATGAATCGAAGTTGTTTCATTTATTCTTGCATAAGTATCATTAGAGATCGGAATATGAATTCTGGTATAAGAATTTGCCTGTGTTGATAATTCTGGTGATATTATTCTCTCTTGAGGTATAATAGACAATTTATATTCATAGTTTTCTGTCTTTAAATTTGAGCTAAATAGTGTACTGTCTGTAAAATTATTCCATGTGATTACGCTTATATTATTTACAGTTCCTATTGGTAAGAAGCTAACTGGAGAATTTGGTAAATAAACTAATGCTGATTCGTTTGGATTAAGAAGAAAATTACTCTCTATATATTCTGCGTCATCGAAACTATTAACAGGTGAATTAACATAAAAATCATAAAGAAGCACCACATCATTTCCAGTATTTTTTACTTCAAGATACACATCTTGTTTCCCTGTAATCTCATCAAATAATACTTTGCTATTTTCTCTAATAATTTTAACTTCACCAGTAGATTCTTTGACAAAGAAATTGCTTGTTGTTTCTGTGAACACATAATCTTCCGTTTGAGCTGTGAGTTTTATTTGGACAGTGTCACTTACATTAAATATAGTTCCTTTTGAAATAGTGTCAATTAAAACGGTATCTTCTTCTCCTATTGAAAGCTTATAATCACTCGAATTATCTAACATGAAATTATATTCTTTTCCATTAATAAACGCTTTAGTAATGTATAATGGCCTTATACCCGTGTTTTTTACATCGCATATCCCATAACCATTATTGAAAACTTTTGGATTTGTAATTGTTATATTTGATTCTAAGGGGGCATAATCTACTTTATAAATTTTTACTAAGCCATTTGGAGAAAGATGGGCCATTTTGAAAACATCTAAATCATAATCTGCAATACCATATGCATCCGTGGGGATATGTGATAACCAAGTATTTCCATAATCATCCAAGTTTAATAATTGTTGAAGAAAATGATATATAATGGTTCCTGCTTGAAACTGACCCGTATCTCTAGTTGGAAGCCCTTGAAACAATAATCTCACCAATATAGAGTCAAACCATTTATCTCGATATTTACCACTGGTTTGGTTAATATATTGAGCCTCATCAAAGACTGCATTTAGTGCCCAATTTGGCTCCCAAAGGCCCATTTTAAGATATTGTTCATAATAATTATTACAAATGCGGAGCATCCACTGCCATTTTCCCTCATCTCCACCTAAAGCATTATAAAAATATCCAAAATATACTAATACATAATCGGCACCTAATAAACGGAGTACCTTTGCACTATAGATTTCATTAGTCTGCATAAATGCCATACCAACTAATCCATCAGTTGAGACTGCCAAATTATTATTGTCACAAACCGTTGTTACATTTCCAATAGGGGTTAACCAATATCCGTAATCCCACCAGCTAACAACAACGGTATCCCCCGGTAAATTTGTTCTCATCCACATTAATGATTCTTGCCAATCATATAATGCCCCACCAGGAGTTAATTGACTATAAGACATTTGAGTAGCTGCCACATCAGTTGCATGTACTATTTGAGCGATACATAAAAAGCCAACTAATATATATACTCCAAAAATTTCTGTTTTTCCCATCATTTTTGTTTTTCTGGATAATTTACGACGTTTTCGACTAAAACCAACTTTTTTTGTCCCCAAATAACTCCCAAATACCTTTAAAACATTTACTAAACCGTAAGAACCAACTAAAGCAGCAGCAGGGGCAAAAACTAAAATTATTCTTACCATACTGCTAGTGAAATAAAAAGCTAATAAAACATAAACTATTAAGAAAACATCTGCAGCAACATTTCTTTTAAAACAGAAATAGATCCCTAAAGGAATAAGCATTAGAGGGATTAAAGTATTATAATATATACTACTCCAAGCGCTCGGAGCGTGTTCAGCAACTGAAGCGACAAATGCAATATTCTCACGAATCAAAGGGTTTAATATGCTCTGAAACTTTGCTCCAAACCCAAATGGTATTATATCTGGATATGCCCAAATTAGAATTGCCATAATAATGGTACCCGGAATTAATAGCCATTTGACGAAGGACATAAATTTTTTATATAAATTTGGATATTCTGCTTTTTTTATATAAAATCGGTGATATAAAATTAATATGATGGTGAATAAAAACATACCTCCAATTTCTAAAGAATTAAATAGTCTAGTATAATCAAACTTAATAAATATACTAGAGATCATCATTCCGGCTCCTTGAATGCCGGCGTAAGCTATTAAAACTTTTTGATCATATTTATTCAATATTATTAATAATAATACAATGAGAGGAATTATAAAGTCCATAAACGTGGCTCCCCCCCAACTTAGATTTAAGTACCCTAAAAACATCCCACCAAGGATTGAGTAAGAAATTTTTCCGGTCTTAATTGTTTTTAAGAAAAAAAGAAATATCATTAAAATAGCGAAAACTCCAACCGTTTCGTTATCATAAAATCCTGCAACGGTGCGTTGTATATGCCCTGGACTAAATGCGAGAAAGAATGCTGCAAATAATCCGCATTTTTCATCTAAAACTTCTTTTCCGAGAAAATATACTGCTAGAACAGTCAAGCCACCCATAATTGCTGGGAAAAAATAGCAAACTTCGTAAACGGTAAAGGAAAAACCCAAAAAGTTTAAAATTTTATAAAATGCTACTGATGTGAAGTTTAATCCGGGATATAAATTAAATCTGTCAACTCCCCCATTATAGTTCCAGCTTTTTAAATCATGCCAATGAAAATATTCATAAATAGTGTGCTCCGCAATGTATTGAGTGTTGTAGAATTGGATCCAAGGATCGAATGCCTTTATAAGCATCTCGCCCCGAATCAATGGGCTCAATCTTATACCGATAGCAACAACAAAAATCAAAAAAACCGCAACATAAAGCAAAACGTTTTTCTTTTTGATTTTAAGGTTCGCATTGATTCGTGCTGATAAATTTTTTAAAGATTTTATAATACTCGACATATAAATATAATAGGCAATTAACTAGTTAGTTTCTTAAAGGTTAAATAAAAATATAAAATTTTCTTTTTTGTGTTCCCTTTTAGCTGTTTATAAACTATATAAGACAATATTGCTAATTGGGTCAAAATATTAATATTTATTATATATATGATTTTCTGTTATTGAATTAAAAAATAAAAATATTTAAAAATATAAACTGATAGGAAATAAAAAAATAGTAAAAAATGACTCGATTTTGTTTTAAATATTATTATATCGGACTAGAGAAATATTTTGGATCTCAAAGACAAAAAAAAGCATTAAGCATAGATGAAACATTAATTAAAACGTTAAAGAAAAGAAATTATATTAAAGATTCTTACTCATCAAAATTTGAATCCGCCAGCAGAACGGATAGATACGTTTCCGCAAGAGGTGCGGTTTTTGCAATAGATTCTTTGAAAAAACCAATTTTAATGGAATTAAACTCAAATTTGCCAAAAGAAATTGGTATATGGGCGTATTCCCAAGTTCCAGAAAATTTTTCTCCAAGATTTAATGCCCAAATGAGACATTATAAATATATTATTCCTCAACCATTAGGGTATTTAAAAAATAAATTCAATTTCAATTTGAAAATTGTTAAAAGGGTATGTCAAAAATTAGTAGGTACGCACGATTTTCAAAATTTTTCTAAAAGAGATTCCGATATTAATAATACAATACGAGAGATTAAAGCAATTGATGTAAATGTAATAAATGGAATAATCATAATTGATTTTAAATCCGAAGGCTTTCTCCGACAACAAATAAGGAGAATTGTTAAAAAACTAATCGAGTTAGGTAAAGGGGAGATAAGTTATAACAGTTTTATCAAACTCCTTGATCCCTTGGAATTCAGATCTTACCAGCCCGCAAATCCAAAAGGATTAATCTTGTGGGATATTGAATTTGATAATAAGCTTGTGATGTTTAAAATTGATAAAAAATCTCTTAAGAGAATGAATAACTTTTTCTTTAGCCAAAAAATGAAATATTTTCTCCAATATAATTTATTTTCACTCTTGCAACAAGACGATTTGGGCAAGAAGAGCTTTTAATTGAATTTGTTCAGTGCCTCCTTGGGATAACCGATATTCGAATTCTGCTAAAATTTTTGATAATTTTATTTTCATATCTTCAGGAATATTAAGATCATAGATTTCTCGATGAATACTTTTTATAAAATTTATTCCAGATAATCCATATTCTTTAATTAAGTCTTTTAAAAGCTTAATAGATAGTGTTAATTGTCCATTTAAGGCCGTTTCTAAGATTTTTTTAATATTTTCAGAAGGCACTTCTCCTGCTACCCTAAAAACCAGGTCTTGATCAATTTTTTCGGATATAGTTCCACAAGATTGTAAATAATTAATAGCTCTTCTCAAATCTCCTCTTGACACATCTAATAGTGAATTTGCACCATCAGCGGTTAATTCAATACCCTCCTTCTTGGCAATATATTTTATTCTTTCTTTTATGTCTTCATTATTGAGTGAAGAAAATCTAAACACAACACATCGGGATTGAATTGGGGGTATTATTTTATTAGAATAATTACAGATGAGGATCATTCGGCAATTTTGAGTATATTTTTCCATCGTTCTTCTTAATGCTTGCTGTGCGGGCGATGTCATATTATCAGCTTCGTCTAATATCAAAATTTTAAATGATATATCTGCTGGTGGCCTTGCTTTTGCAAAATCTTTTATATAAGTTCTAATTACATCAATTCCCCTCGCATCACTTGCATTTAATTCCAGATATGTGTCATTAATAGCTATTTTGGACCCATATAATTCTCTGACCATAGCAAGAGCAGAAGTAGTTTTTCCAGTACCAGCTGGTCCTGCAAAGATTAAATGAGGCATTGATTTATCTGTTAAAAATTTTTTTAACCGTTTAATGATCCCTTTTTGATTAACAACATCATTTAAATATCTGGGGCGATATTTTTCAACCCAAGGGCGGTTTTCGGACATAAATTCAGATTTTTAATATTTAATTAATTAGTTATTATAAAGTAAAAAATAAAGAATTTATTATTCTTTATTCTTAATTCTTAATTAATAATCAATTTTTTATAAGTGCGAGATTTCTATGACAAATTTTAAAATTACAAGTATAAAGGCTCGATGGATTCTTGATTCTCGAGGTAATCCAACGGTTGAAACAGATATTTATTGTGATAATAATTTCGCAAGAGCAGCAGTTCCCTCTGGTGCCTCTACGGGGGAATTAGAAGCTCTTGAATTAAGAGATGGAGGAAAAAAATTTAATGGAAAACATGTAGCAAAAGCAGTTTCTAATGTAAACAATATACTTGCGAATTATTTAAAAGGAATGGATATTCGAGAACAAAATTTAATTGATTCTAAAATGATTGAAATCGATGGGACAGAGAATAAAAGTAAATTAGGAGCTAATGCAATTCTTTCTGTATCCTTAGCAGCAGCAAAATTAGCAGCAAAGTTGCGTGAGATTCCATTATTTAAATACCTTTATGAATTGAGTTATGGAACTATAAGAGAGAATTATCTCTTACCAATTCCTTGTTGCAATATTTTAAATGGTGGTGAGCATGCAGGAAATAATTTGGCTATTCAAGAATTTATGATTTTACCAGCTAGAGCAAATTCATTTTCTGCTGCAATTAGATATGTATCAGAAGTATATCACATTCTAAAAGAGATTTTATCGAAAAAATATGGAAAACAAGCTATTAATGTAGGAGACGAAGGGGGTTTTGCTCCTAATTTATCTTTTACTCGAGAAGCTCTTGATGTAATAATTGAAGCGATTGAAGAAAGGGGATTTTCGCTAGGAAAAGAATTTATATTAGCGATTGACGCCGCAGCAAGCGAATTTTATAATGGAGAAAAATATGAAATTGATGGAAAACAATTAGATGAGAATGAATTGCTACAATATTATTTAGATTTAATTAATGAGTATCCCCTAAAATCTATTGAGGATCCTTTTGATCAGAAGGCATTTATGGGATTTACTAAGTTGACTAATAAGATTGACGAATCTGTCCAAATTGTGGATGATGATCTTACTGTTACAAATATGAATATCTTAAGAAAAGCAATTAATCAAGGGGCTGGTAATGCTTTGCTCTTAAAAGTAAATCAAATAGGTTCGCTTACAGAAGCAATTAATTCTGCAAAATTAGCGTTTGAAAATAATTTCAATGTGATGTTGTCTCATAGATCTGGTGAAACCTCAGACACTTTTATTGCCGATTTAGCCGTAGGACTATGTTCCGGACAGATAAAGAGCGGTGCTACATGTAGAAGTGATAGATGTTCAAAATATAACCAGCTGCTTCGAATTGAAGAAACTTTAGGAGAAAAAGCACAGTATCCTACAAATTTTAAAAGTTGGAAAAATTTTCAATAAGAAAGATAAAAATTAAAAATAGTATTATTATTCTTTTTTTTCTTTTTGATTTATAATTCTTTTGATTAACTATTTAGGATTAATGAAATAACGATACTCCAAATAATAATTTCATATTTCATTCTAAAACAAAAAGATATATTAGACATCTCTATTATGAAATTAAATTAGATATTTTTAAAATGGTGATTAAAAATTTCCTCTGAAAAATACAAAATAGGGGATATATTAAGCAATTTTTTAAATAAATTTAGTATATTTATTCAAAATACAGCAAAGGAATTATTAGAGCTTAGCAATTCAATAAAAAATATAGAAAATGAATTGCAAAGTATTGATAGATTAAAGAAAAAAGCTCAGATTTCTAGAGAAAAATCTCTTGATTCGACTGTTTATTTAGATACTATTAAAAAAGAGGTGCCGGAACTATTAAATCGATTAAAATCAATTATGGGAACGGATAAAGATATCAAATTCTCCGATATGTCAGCCGCAGAAAAGAAACGAGCACTTAGAGATATGGAAAATGCAATTAGAATATTGACTGAAGAATATGACAAAATTAATACTTCAGATGAGAAATAACTTCATATTTCTCTTATAAAGGTTAAAATTCTCTTTTTATAAACCTATAGACGTTTACTTTGATTTGTTTTCTTTTTTGTGTATGAAAGGGAAAAGCCTTCTCTAAAATCATAGTATATGGTAAAATATAATCAATTTCCCAACCAAATTTACGAATAAAGTTTTCAATAAATTTCTGAACTTTCTTATTAGTAAGATGGATAGAATAGATCACATCAGAAAAGCTCATTGCACATTTAAGAAAACTACGATCTGCCTTAGCTTTTTGGACTCCAAAAGGAGGATTCATTATAGTTGTTATTTTATATTCCTTATTTAAATTCTGTATTTCTAAGGGAATAGATTTCACATCACAACAAATTGGTAAGATTAATTTTTCTAAATGTAATTCTTTTACATTTTTTATCAATATATATAAAGCTTGAATATCTAAATCGATACTAATAATATAATTTGGTTGTAAAAAAGCACTGCTTAATGATAATCTGCCTGTACCAGCTCCAAGATCAATAATTAACTTGTTTTGAATGTCATTAAATTCTATACCCGCAAAAAATACTATATCAACAGCACAAAGTGCATCGATTGTATATTGTTCTAATTTAACTTTTGGATTTTTATAGGTTTTAGTATTTTGGACAATTGAAATAAGCTCTTTTTTTTTAATTTTTATTTCCTCCATTAGCTTATATCTATCTTATAAATTATTTTCAATAAATTTATTTGTAGTAAAAAATATTAATTATTAGAATAGATTAAAAAGGATGGCTTAGAATACAATGAAAGATAGAGAAAAAGATATTATTTTGACAGGAGAATATGTAGGTGTCGTGGAAGAATTTTTACCTGACAAAGAATCTACTTATATAAAAGATGGGAAAATTTTTGCATCAAAAAGTGGAATAATTTCAAAAGACTTAGAAAAAAGAAAAATAGAAATAAAAACACATCAAGAATCGGATCGTAAAACCGTTAAAATCAATGATATAGTAATAGGAACGATTCTTTTTCTTAGAAAATATTCAGTTGGATTAAATTTTTATACACTTAATAGAAAATTGCATTTTAATTCATTTTATTTTGGCAATATTCATGTTTCTCAAATTTCTAATAAATATATCGAGAAAATAACCGATGCATTTCAAAAAACGGATATTATTCGCGCCAAAGTGATTAAAGAACAGAGTAATGAATATGATTTAAGTACTATTGGAAAGGATCTTGGCGTGATTCATTCAGACTGCTCAATATGTGGAACAGAATTAGATAAGATTGGGTATAATAAACTTAGGTGCCCAATGTGTGGCAATATAGAAAATAGAAAACTTGCTAATGATTATAGACAAGTATCATATACTTTAAGATATTAACTTTTTTATTTTGTGATTCTATTGAGTAAAAAAACCATCCGCTTTTTCAATAAATCAGGAAAATTAGACAATACTATCTCTTTTTTGGAAAGTATTCAAAAAAAAGTGAATTATATTAATTTACAATGCATCGTGGAAGGATCAGATATAGAAATCACGCTTTCAGGACCACAAGATCTTCAGCTTCTTGCAATTGAGAGATTGAAAGCTTTAGCTGATAAATGGTTAGAATAAAAATATATTTTATTTTGCTTATTTATTTTAAACCAAAAAAAATTTATTCTATTTTTCACTAATTTAAAATATAATCGTGGAAGATGGTATTTTTATGGCAAAGAAAAAAAATAATGAGTCTATTGATGAATTTGATGAATTAATGGATGAAGATATTCAAAGTGTATATCCAGAAATAGAAGAAGAAAAAGAAAAGGAAAAGTCTGAAGAGAAGAAGGAGGAATTAGAGGAGATCATAGAAGCTGAAGAGGAATTAGAGGATACTTTGGATTTTATTATGGAGGAGGAAGAAGAGGTTCCTCAATATAAATATTTGGATATCGAAATACATCATGCTGAAGGTAAAAATAACTTTGAAGTAGTTATAAAAAATCAATCACATGGATTCCTCAATATATTGGTTAATCATCTTTTAAATTTAAACAGCGTGGCAATAGCAGCATATAAAAAAACTAATATCGATTTACCCTGCATTTTTATAAAAATAAAAGAGGGATATAATATTAAAGAGATTTTGCGAGAGGGAATCGATTCTTTAAGGAATGAAGTTTTAGAGGTTCAAAAGCTTTTTAAAAATTTAATGTAATTTTCATTTCTTTCATCTAAAAAACTTATTTAAAATTTAATCTAAAATCTATTATGTCTTTTGAATTTTTAATTACAAATCTGCCTAAGACTAAAAAAGCTATAGGAACAGATAAAGGTTTGGCGAAAATCGGAGATGGTATTATTAATTTATCCTATTCTATAGCCAAATCAATTTATTTAACAAAAAAAAGCAACTCAAATCAAATAGTTCGAACAGGTCAAAAAGTGAATAAAATTATATTAGCCACCGCCCTTAAAAATGCTAATATGAAAGATTTTGCTAAGAATAGAGCAAATGCTCACGATCTTGCTAATTCAGTAGAAGCTCTAGTAGCTTATGTATGGTTAATCAATAAAATTTCTATTCAAGAGTTAATTAATCTTATAACAACTCATTTATCAGGAAATATTACACGTAGGTTTGACGAAATTGAAAATGCTACTTCTGCGTTTACAAAAGTTTTAATATCAATTAAACCGTTTTTACCTAATAAATGAAAGACCACCCGATTGTATTAGGAATTGATGATGCCACTTTTAGGCTGAAAAATGGTAAAGATTATACCTTTTTAATTGGCGTTATTTGTCAGGGAACTCGACTTGTGAAGGTTGAAAAAAGAAAAATTAAAATTGATGGAAAAAACGCTACTAAGAAAATAATTGACTTAATTTCAAAAAATAAGAAGCATATTCAATATGTCTGTACGCATACCATTACATTTGGAGGCTTTAATTTAATAGATATGAAAGAAATATATAAAAAGACCCAGAAACCACTGATTGCGATAACTGAACGAGAGGTAGATCTTGATTCTGTAAAAAAGGCTCTTATACATAGATTTCCAAAAACATATAAGAAGAAAATGAAAAATATATTTAATGCGGGTAATCTCTATGAAACTAAAATTGAAACTGCTGCTGGCTTTTCACCCCTCTATTTTCATAAAATAGGTATTGATCTAATGGAAGCTCAGGAAGTATTAAAAAAATGTTGCATCGATTCTAAACTTCCAGAAGCCGTAAGAATGGCTCATATTATCGGAAGAATATTTAAAGATTATTAAAACAGTTCTATTTTTAATTTTTATTTAATGTATACAATTTGCGAATTTCTAATAGATATTAAGATAATACTTAAAACTTGAATTCTCGTTTGAAAAAAGCCATTAATAACGAGAAAAAAAAGATAAAGATTTTTATTCGGTTGAGAATTCATGCTCTAATATATTTCGCAATTTTTCTCTCAATTCTGTCCTTAGGGCGCTCATTCCATATGTTTTTATACCTAATTTCTTCTCTATAGTTTGAGGATTCAGAGAGCTTTCAAGATCTTGCTTATTAGCTATGGCTATTACTTTAGAACCTAAATGAGTTGAAAATCTTTCCAAAATTTCTTTAGTTTCCACAATATTTTCTTCCGTAGAATCACAGACTAATACGGTTAAACCAGAAGACCGTAAAAAATCCTTCCATAAAAATTGAAACCTTTTTTGGCCCCCCAAATCCCAAATTGCACATTTTTTCCCATCCAAAATGGAGTCCTCAATCTCAAGACCAACAGTGGGTGTTAACCCTTCAAGCTGTTTGCCTTGAAGTAGGGACACCAAGGAAGTTTTTCCAACTTCCGCTGACCCAATGAAGCAAATTTTACTCTTTCTTTCAATCACTTTTATAGCCTTCTTGTATAATATACCTTAAGAAATACAAAGAAAGCTTGTATGAAAAAATAAAATAATATTTAGGTATTATTTAGTCGATTTTTTCAAATAGAATAAGACTTGCAGAATATATAATGAAAAACAGTTTTAATAATAAGTTAGAAAAAATAAAATGCAAAAATAAATAATTTTTAATTTTTAAAAAAAAGGAACCAAATACTTAATCGCTTCAATTCGAGGCGCTTATGCGCCCGTCTTAATGTCTTTAACTATTCCAACTGCCACAGTTCTTCCCATGTCTCGGATTGCGAATCTCCCGAGTTCCGGAATATCCTCGTACTTTTCCAAGCAAAGCTTTTTAATAGGTGACAAGGTCACGATTGCGGCTTCATTTTTCTTAATGAACTTTGGATTATCTTCTATCACAGCGCTAGTTTTTTGATCTAATTTCTTATTTAATTGGATGAACTTCGCAGCAATTTGTGCGGTATGAGCATGAATTACAGGGGTATAACCTTGCGCAACTGCTGTAGGATGCCAAATAACTATGATCTGTCCGGTCCAGTTACCACTAGGATTAATCACAGTACATGGACTATCAGGATGGGATAATACATCGCCTCTGTGTACATCCTCCATATTAAGACCTCTTATGCTGAACCCTACATTATCACCTGGCTCTGCTTTAGGAATCTCTTCATGATGCATTTCTATGCTTCGAATCTCCCCTGTAAATCCGCCAGGTTCAATTATAATGTTATCTCCTTTCTTTAATACTCCCGTCTCAACTCTTCCTACAGGAACCACACCAGTACCCTTAATTCTATACGCATCTTGAATAGGAATCCTTAAAGGCTTGTCAAGAGGTTTCTCAGGCAGTGTAAATTTATCGATAGCTTCAATTAAGGTGGGCCCATCATACCAAGGAAATTTATCGGAAGGTTTTGTTAGATTTTCTCCCTTAAGACCACTTACAGGTACAAAAGGAATATCACTCACCTTGAATCCTATATTCTTTAATAAAGCGGAAACTGCATCCACGCATTCTTTATAGCGCTTTTCATCATAATCCCACACATCAGCTTTATTGATAGCGACAACCATTTGTTTAACCCCTAAGGTCTGTGCTAAATAGGCATGTTCCCTTGTTTGACCATTTGCGGCTAAGCCAACCTCCATTTCCCCTTTCTTTCCAGACACTACTAAAATTGCTGCATCTGCTTGACTTGCTCCAGTAATCATGTTCTTTACGAAATCCCTGTGGCCTGGTGCGTCAATTATAGTGAAATATTTGCTTTCTGTCTCAAATTTACGGAAGGCTAGGTCGATTGTAATACCTCTTTGTCGTTCTTCCTTCAATCTATCAAATACATAAGCATAACTCCATGTGTCTCTGTCATATTCTTTTGCGATTTTTTCTAATTCTCTTGCTTCTCTTTCACTGACCGCGCCAGTCTGTATTAATAAGGCTCCCATCATGGTAGATTTTCCATGATCTATATGACCTATTATGACTAAATTCAAATGTGGTTTATCAGCCATTAATATCACTTTTCATTATTTCTTCATTTCAATTATATTAAATTAAATAGAACAATATTTATTAAAGAAACTAAAATATTGTGAATATTGAAAAGTATCATATCATAAAAATTTTACTTTAAGATTAAAATATTTAGATTAATAAAAACATTAAGATACTAATTTTTAGTCCCTCTTTTGACATTAAAGAGTAAGATTTTAATTAAACAGAAACCACTAAGAAACCTTTAAATTAAAAACTTTTTTAAAAAATTATAGAAGAAACCCTTTAAAATCCTTTCTTAAGACCTTAGAAAACTTAATTACTATAAATTTTATTATAATTTTAATTTTAATTAAATACAAATAATTAAAAAATCCAAAACCTTCTCACAAGCAAAAAAATGAATGTTTTACGTTGAAAATTTATACATTCTTTTAGGCGTTTTTGCTTCTTGGTATGAAACAAAGCCTATACCTGACTTCCGACACAATCGCTCATCTTCTTTATAAACTGCCAAGAAACCTTCCCCTCCACGCTTAAAAGTTTCAAGCGAATAAAAGACTTTCTCCACTATACAATTTGAATTTGGATATAAAGAATTAAATACGACTTCAGTGCACCTCACACGGTCCCCGCTAACATCAGCATCGCGAAGCCCCCTTTTATAGGCGCATACGCATATAGAGCTATGGAAGCAGTGCTCAAGAAATAAGCGCATTCTTGATAAATAGCCTCTGCGCTTCTTTTGGGCAGAGGTTAATTCAATATTATTATATAGTTGCCTTTCATTGTATAATTTTTCTAAACCTCGCAACCGGTCGTATTCATCGATCACTGCCAATTTAATAAGCGTTCTAAACTCCTTGCGGATTTTACGCAACCGCGGATTATGAATAACATATTTTCTGGGGGGTTTGATCAATTCTTCGCCTTTCATTCTCTATTACAATTATATAATAATGCACATGATTAAAAAATTATATCTTACTATTTAATAATGATTCATATATTTAAATAACCCGCAATTCTCTTAATTATGGGGAAAAAGGGTTGAATCCATCGGGGAAATGTTCGTTTTCGAGATAAACATTAATAAACCAATAAGAAAAGTAAGATTCAAGAAGTTCTTTTTCTGATTGAGAAAGCTTTTCTGGGTCAAATTTGTTATATTCTCTCATATCCCGTAATATCTCTGTTTTGAATTGAAGCCATTTTTCGTAAAATTCTTTATAACCATTATCTTCAAACCATTCTTTTTCACTGACTTTGTCAAAATTCCATTTTAACCATCTTTGAATAAAATCATCCATGTTATCTTTCGATAAGCCTTCTATGCCCAATTTGTCAATAGATCCCCATAATTTAACATCAAACAATCCTTTAGTGCCCTGAATAGTGACTTGCTTATTCTTAAACTCTTTTCTTAAGAACGCTTCGCATTGTTTAGGAGACATTCCCTTAGTCTTAATCGATAAATCAATAAGATGTTTCATTCGCGCTTTTATGATTTCATTTCTCTCCTTTATAAATAGAGACCTGCCATGAAGTTGTATAATCTTACTGCCATCCGTTATTCCACGATAGCCGTGAACCCTTTTATCTATTAATATAAGTTCAACTCGGTACCCGCCAGGTGAATTCTTATCTTTTGTAAACATAAACAACATTTCTGGATTCTGATTAGGATGATGTCGAACTTCCTTCCCAAGCAAATCTAAAAATTGACATGTTAAGAGGTCTAATCCCATTGTAAATCGAATTGGATAATATGTTTGAAAGGTCTTCATCCCTTCTGATTTAAATTTAGGATCATGATTTGGTAAGGTTCCTCCACTTGTTATACTTTTATAATGCCTAATTTCTTTGAGAAGTGCTTTGATTTCTTTATTGTTTTGAAATTCCTCAAAATTGTCTAAAACAAACTTTTCAAATACTCCCCACGATTTTCCATATCTATCACTTTGATAATTTACATTATGTTTGAAGAAGGATTTATCTTTGGTATTCCTATATTCATTAAATCTCTCATTTCTTATTTTTTCTAAATCTGCCACCGTTATAGTTTCTCCGTGCAATTTACGCCAGAGATGTAATATTTTATAGATAATTTCCCTGTTTATGGTGTCCTGTAAAGCATAAACGGACTTATCATTATGTTCGTCTCTCCATTTATCTATTTTATCTAAAAGTTCTCGCTGAAACTCTACATTAGTAAGGTCATATAATATAAACATCTCCACTTTAAACATTATATCTCGGCTCATACTACGCCTTCTCAAATTTACTGCAGTGTAATATTCATTAAGAAACATTTTCTCACATAGTTTTGTCTCAGAGAGAAGGATCCCATTTTCTTTGAAATAATATTCTTGTGCACCTTTGAAAATTTCCGTTCCCGTATTCTTGATTTCTTTTTCAAAGTTATTTCTCAAAAATCTATAAATAGATAACTCCTTTATTAATCCATTTCTTTTTTCAATTGAGAGTGAAATTTCTTCCATACCAAACAACAACTCATACTTTTTTATAAAGTCATCTGCAAATTGATGATACTCTGTGTTTTTTACTGCAGAGTACCAATCGGTTTCTTTAAAACTATGATCATCCCATGCTGAAATTTGTTCTGCCATTTCAAAAAAGGCTTTACCCACAAGTGTTTCCATTGAAATACCCTGAAAACTAAGAGTATAAGCGTCTATTTTATGTTTTGCAAAAAAATCTTCGTATAACCATAAATACATATTTGTGATTATGAGAATTTCCTCGGCTGAAATTGATGTAAATGTACATTCTGGCAAAACAATACCATATGTATAGGAAAAATCCTTTCTAAAAGCCTCAAAAAATTTAATTTTACATGGTAGTGATAGAAAAAGCAAACTGAAAAAATGGCAGAAATTAGAACCCAATATCGAGAAATTTACCAACGAGATTTTTAATTATGCTAGAATATCAATAATAGTATTTCTTGGATTATCTATAATTGAAAAAAGTGACAAAAAGGAATTTTTAGCACAAATCGATAAAAGCTTGTTAAATGAAACAAAAGCAAAAGAATTAAAGGATAAAATTAAAAAAATTAATCCTAAATTATTTATTTAAGATTAAGATTATCGTGGAAATCATCCAAAGGTTAAGCAAGAGAGAGAAAGACTTTTTGTATAATTTTTTTTCGACCAAGATCGGCAACAAATATTTAGACTCGAACAATTATCATCGAGATCTGAAGACACATAATTATGAACATACCGCTTATCTCTTATTTTTGTTCGATTTTCTCAATAATGATGTAATCTTATTAAAATCATTGCTCTGAAAAAGTATAATGCGTGATAAATGCTTACTCATATTTTCTTTTTTTTATCCTTTTTTTAAGACTATTCTTATTTTTTTTATAAGTTAAGATCAATATCAACATTGTTAAGATAGTGATTAACTTAGATAGTTAAGAGATCTATTAACTCCCCTCAAAAGTGGTAAAAATTTTTTTCTTATGAATTGAAATTATCATTCATTTCCTCAAATTTGTAGATGTCAATTTTGAATCGATTTGAGTGCGTAAGAAAATTCTTTGTAGATTAAAAAGCTTTTGGTAATTTCTAAGAAAGAGAAATGCTTTATATGAGGAGAATCGGGTCTAAGCAGCAATTATCAACACAAAACAAGTTAATACGTTTCTTTTATATCTTTAAATAAATCTGTCTTATTATCGCGTATTAATTGGAAAATCTCATTGAGTTCATTTTCAAAATTTATGATATTTCCCTGACTATCTTGAATTCTTACAATAGCTTTATTTTCAAGAAATTTTTCAAATACTAATTCTATATTGTAAATATCCACATAAGTCTCCTTAAAATAATCGAGCATATGATGTAAATAACAGGCTTTTATAAAATTTTTTCGAAGAATATCATTGTCATAAAAAAAAATTAATTGACGATAAAAATTATTTTCATTCTCTCCTTCCTCGTGAATTTCATATTCTTGACGGTCCTTAGGAAGCCAATTTGAACCGTAATCGATACTTCTATCAACAAATTCAGCAATCTTTTCGGGAATGCCTGCTTTTTTTGCCCATTTATTGTGTATTATCCAGTTTGGCATGATTAAATTGTAAAATTGAAAACTAATAATGGTTATAAAGAAGTAAGTTATGGATAAAATTAGAATTTTAAGAATAAAAATAAAAAACTATGTATCGTTTATAGATACAAGATTGTAAGAAAGCAAATAAAAATAATATTTTTCAAACAGATTATAATGCCCAAATCGCGTACACCTTTCCCAAAAGAAGGAGACTTTGTAATTACAAGGGTTTCCGATATTCAAGATCAATATGTATATGTGGATATTTTAAATTATGAAGGATTACCCTCAGAAAAAAACGCCAGAGGTATGGTTCATATTTCCGAAGTATCCTCTCGTTGGGTAAAAAACATTAGAAATCATTTACGAGAAGGACAAAAGATCGTATTAAGAGTAATTCGCGTTGACCCGGAAAAAGGACATGTGGATTTATCTCTGAGAAGGACTAATTCTGCACAGCGTAAAAATAAAATGAAAGAATGGAAATACGCGGTAAAACTAGAAAATTTACTTCAATTTTTAGTCGAAGAATATAATGATATGACCTTAGATGATGCGTATGAACAAATAGGCTTTCCTGTGTTAGAATATTTTAATGATGATTATCAAGAAACCGTTGAATCGTTAAAAGAAAATGGAAGAGAAATATTAAATAATCTTACTGATGTTTCTGAGGAAGTTAAAGATAAATTCCTAAAGATTGTGGATGAAAATGTAGAAATCTCAATTGTAAATATCATTGGAAAACTCAAATTACGATTTATCCAAGAAAATGGAGTTGAATTAATAAAAAAAACCTTAGTTAAGGCTCAAAAAGTAATAGATAATCCAAAAGATACCAGAAATTTAAAGATTTCTTATATTGCGGCTCCATATTATCGAATTGAAGTAATTTCTAAAGATTATTTAGATTGTGAAAATATATTATCTGATTGCCTCGAAATTATTGAAGGAAAAGCAAAGAAATATGAAGGAAGCACTTTTGAATTTATTAGAGATTGAATAGATATATTTATTTTTAGAAATTAGAAGATCTTTATGACAAAATATTTAAAGAAATGTAAAAATTGTGGAAAATACAGTTTAAAAAATGCCCAATCAAAATGTCCATATTGCGGAGGTTCTCAGATTAATGCGATACCTCCGAAGTTTTCCCTAATTGATAAATACCAAAAATATAGAATAGAATATTTTAAAAAGGAATTTGATGAAAAATTCAATAAGATCTAATTTATAGAAATGAATTCTGCTATTTTTTCATTAACCAATATTACAGCATTTTTATAAGGTAAGTTTACGACATCTTCTTTTTTAAAAGGGCCATAATTGAAAAGATCAATCCCTACTATTGCTGGGTTATTTTCCAAGAATCTGATAAGACCATATTCAATTTTATCTTCTATTTCTTCTGCGATATAATCTCCTTCAATAGATCTTTGATCTTGTTGAATGGCGGGGGATTCATTAAGCTCTGATATTTCCTGAGATTTAAGAGATATTTGTAAGTCATCAAAACTATATTTTTTATCGGTTAAGTTAGTCAAGAGAGCCTTAATTTTTTCAAATCCTTTAATAGAAGCCACAATGTTTTGATATAATAATTTTTCTGCTTCGATTAACAAATTTAAATCAATTTCTTTAAGAGAAAGGGAAGCATTAATTATTTTTATCTTTCGGATTTTTAATAAATCATTAAAAAGAAAATTTAAGTTTTTTTTATATTCTTTTAATATTTGGTTTTCAAGCGTTTCATCTTTATGAAGTTCAAATTCATTAATAGAATCTATGAGGTTTTTATAATTATTAAATAATTCTTGTGAGAATCTTGTTAAATCTGCTTCATTGAACTCTTGGAACCAATGATTATATAGTCGTTCGTACTCTTCTTCAATATTCATATAATCAGAAATATTTATAATTAAGAAGCTTCCAAATTTATTAAATAGTTTAATGAAATTTCAAAATAATTTATTATTATTTCCTAATTGATATTTTTCAAAACCAATATCAAATTTAATTAGAATTAGTATCTAATAATAAAATTGATTTTTAATTTTTAAAATTTAGACAGGAACAGCAACTTCTTTACAGAGTAAAAAAATTGCGATGTGATTAGGGACTTCTATAATTTCATCCTTAAAATAAGGACCATAAGTATCCCCCTTAATCTTTGTTTTAGGTACTTCTGATTCAACAATTTTTATTTTTTGCATGTTTTTTTTGCTTTCAAATATGATTGGATTTAAATCATCCCGATTCTCATTTAAAGGGTTAAAATCATATAATTGTTTTATGGTTAATTCTTGTACTTTAAAACCTGTCTTCCCATGTAATGACCCAGGATATCTAATTAGTCTATGAATATCAATTAACACAGGTTCATCGATCTCCACTCCTATTTGATGAATAATTCCTTTTAAAAATTTTTTCCAATTATTTATTCCAAATCCTTCTATGTTCCATAGGTTATGAGTGTTATTAGTTATCGTATATAAAAAATCTTGCTTTGAATTAATAAAACTTTTTACTACATTCTTATTAAATCCAAACTGAAATAATAAATCTTTAATTTGGTTATCAGAATAATTTCTTAATATGTCTTTAATTTTGTTGATTATTTTCTGAGACCAATCTAAATTATTACCTATTAATCCGTAAATATTAGAACCAATTTGTTGGAGACCTAAAATTTCGAAAGATATATTATGACCAGTTAGATAATCAGCTATTTCTCTTCTTTCATGAGTTGTGAGAGCCCTTATTTTATCATTTTCTATTTTTAAATGATATCCTCTATGGCCTGAAAAAGCAATTTTGGCTTGCTCAAGGCTAATATCAAAGTCTGGCACTAAAAATTCTTCTAATAATTTAATAATTTCATTTTTTGCGGTCTCTAGGCATTCTTCGCAAATCCAATTTAAAGTGGAAAATTTTAAGCTTCCACATTTGGGACATTTAGTGATCATTCCTTTTCCAGAAGAATCACACTCTTTACAAATCCAAATATCATGATCGTCTTTGCAAGAAGTATAAAAGTGATCCACATCGATATCAACTATTAAATCGCAGCCCTGGTATCCTTTTTGATCCATATTAGTATTCTCAGGCATTGAATAGAGTGATCCGCTCGAATAAACATGGCGAGGGGAACTTTCGATAAGATAATCTTTTAGGGCTTGTAAATCTTTGAAACCCATATGTCGGATCATAATTGCTTTATTCCAAGGGATAAATCCGAACTCCCTATTATTAATGGTGCTAACTGAGGGAATCTCGCTTTTTCTCTCTTTATAATACGCTTGAAATACTCGCTGAAGATAATTAATTTCCATTTTTTTCGTTTAGTTTAGTTTTTTCATTTTTCCCATTGGAATATTTATAATGCTTGAATTGAACATAAAAAAGAGGATGTTTAATTTTCTTATTTTGTTGTAATTTTTTTGAATAATATCCTTTTAAACACAACTCATCAGAATATTTAGACGCTTTACATAATTTAAGAGATTTTAAAGTTTCACAAGAATGGGGGGTATATCCCTTATTCTTTGCAAATGTCACTTGATATGAGGTTTTTTCTCTGTCAAAATCTGGAAGAGTTGAAAAAATATCTACAATTTTTTTAATAGGATATTCCAAAGCATGAAGAAAAAATGTGAGAAAGAGCCGTTCTGTATGAGTAAGATTTTGTCCTTCTTTTGCTTGGGAAAGAATATGTTTTATACAAGGAGGAAATATGTCCGTTATATCTTCTCCTTCTATAAGTTCTATATCTATAGAATATTCTAATTCTTCTTTTTTCAATTCCCATATACTTAAAATTTGATCATATAAGGACTTAAACTCGCGAATCTTTAGGATTTTTTCTTTTAAATTATCAATTTCTTTTTCATTCTTATTTTTGATTTCGAGGATTTTAATCCTTACATATTCTTGTAAAAGTCTAACCAAGTTTTTCTTTAAAATAAACACATATCCTTCGGAAATTGGATTATTAACTAATTTTCTATAATCATCGTGCAATTTAGAACTAAGTTTTAAATAATCAATATAATGAATCCGATAATTAGTCTTTGAAATTTCTTTTTTATCTTTTACAATCCTTATTCTATATTGAATGGGATTCTGGTAATATTTTACATCTAAATTAAGATCTTTACAGATTTGATAAATATAATGGTCATTTTCTGCTAATAATTCTTTATACATTATTTTAGAATATAAATTTGCAATTCTATTGGTAATAGAATCTGTATTTAATAGATATAATAGGATTTTTAAAATTAGGTAAAAATTAATATTGGTTTCATTTATCTCATAATTCCCAATATTTTCTAAATTATTAAACGCTGCATTAAATAGATTTAAAATCCTCTCCTTTATTTGGCTCTCTTCATTGGAAAAAATTTCTGAAATAAATTGAGAAGGATCTTTTGAGGCAATGTCTTGATATATCTTTTTTAATGAAGGAAGCCATGGGTAATGCTGTAATAATTCCAATTGAAGTTCTATCTCACTATTCAAAAGATTTTAAACCTCTCTTACAGCTATAGGAATAATATTTATATATATTAAGGATAGAAAATTATAGATATAAAATATATGGAGAGAGGGTCTATTTTCTGTAATAATAGTTATATAATTTTAATATTTAAAGAATGACTAAAATTCATCCATATCTTCGTCTTCGAATTCGGTTTCTTCTACACGAGGGGCAAGAAAATAGCTCAATTCGCCCCCTTCGAGCAAATTATAAATCATTTTGAGAGGATGATCTGTTTTTAAGGAGATTTCAAGTTTCTCTGTAATGGGGGCAATTTTTAAGATAGCTTTTAAAAAGGTGAGACTATAAGCTCCTGTATTTTTATCGGTTATTTGAGTCTCAATCAAATCCTCTGACCCGAGATTATATATCATTTCCCCTATTTGCCCCGAAGAACTAAATGTTAACCCTTTTTCTTCTTCTGCTTTAATATTTAATATCTCTGAATAAATTTCTGCATCTTTTATCGCTTCAACCAAAAATTCTGGGTCAATAACCCATTTTGATGGATATTCTATCTGTAATAGATTATCCATGGGTATTTCCTCTATATCAATATCTAAAAGAGCCAAACTAAAGGTTCTTGTTCTTGTCATACCCTCTCTTTGCATAATAATTTTAATTTTATTATCAGCTTCTTTAAAATCTATTTGAATTGAATCATCGGTTGAACTTCTTTTCAAAATTTTATCTAAATCATCTAAATTAAGACCTACTTTTGTATCCTCATCACATTCATATTCATCAAAATCTTCTTTCTTAATTGATAATTTTAACAAACATATTCGACTCGGATCCATGGCTGTTATCATAAATTCATCCGGAGTCACCTTAAATTCAGTTTCATCAATTATACTTGATAGAGTTTCCACAATTCCTTTTAAAACCCGACTATTTTCTAGTTTTAACTTAAAATTCGACATATTCCGCTCTTTAATACCTATTTTATCTAAATATTAATAGCAATTAAGATTTTTTATATTAATAAATTTAATATTAGTGATTTAATAATATTACTCATTTAACAATTAAAATCTGACTATAAATAATTCTATAATTATTAGTAATTAATTCAAAAATTTTTTAATTGTGATTGAAATGGAAAATCAATATGCAAAACAGAGAATTATTAATGATATTAAAAACGATGATTTACAAATTCAAGTTACTGGGTATGTGAAAAAAATTAACGAAGATAATACAATTTTGCTTAATGACGAATCAGCTCAGTTGAAGGTTGATTTAAAGGATGTAGAATTTAATTTTAATGAAGAAGATTTGATTAATGTTATAGGAGAACTCCGTATTACCACTTCTGGTGAAAAAATTTTGGATAGTCTTATTATTCAAGATATGAATAAGCTGAATTTCAAATATTATCGTAAATTATACGAATTAAAGAAAGAGCTACTTGAAGAATAAAATATAAAAACTGTTTAACAATGGTAGAATTTTGCCCTGAATGTGGTTCATTATTAAGGAAAACAATCAGTAATGGAAAAACATATTTGGCGTGTAGATGTGGATTTAAAAAACCAATTATCATTGATGATAAAAAAAAAAGAAAAAAAATTGAAGAGAAAAAAAAGGCTCTTGAAAAAAATCTAATTGTAGTGAATCCGGAAGATAAAATTTCAGTTAATCTTATTGTTAATAGAATATGCCCCAAATGTAAATATTCTAAAGCTGAAACTTGGCAAGAACAAACTAGAAGTGCAGATGAACCCAGTACTACCTTTTTTCGATGTTTAAAATGTAAAAATACTTGGAGAGAATATTAAGTTCTGTTCTTTTTTAAAAAAGTGTAACATAAAAAAAAATAATTAATATTGATACATTAGAGCATTTTTTAGAGTTCAGAAATCAGGATATCATATACCTTTTTTCTCTTTCTATAACTTAATTCATTCAATGAAGTTCCTGGGTTATAGGCCTTTTTTAATATATCTTTATATAGCATTAACACAAAAATTAGATAGTTCTTAATTTCGTCAAGAGTATATTTTTTTGTATATAATCTCATTAATTTTGTAATTATTTTACAAAAAGCAATTTCTTTCTCATCAGAATTAAGATCTATGCTCTCATATATCTCTATTGTCTCTTTATAAAAATTCATATGTTGTTCTTTCATTATTTAGAATTTAACAATTTAAATTCGCAGAATTTTTTCATCATCCTTTATAAATTTATTTTTGAGAATAATAATTAGTATGAATATTAATTTAATAGGAGAAATATTTTTTATCATCTATATTTCTCTTATAAAGTAAATTTTAAATTATCTTGAAGATGTAATATTATCCTAAAATCTCTAAAATGATTGAATTCGAAATTTACCAGTTTTCTTGATATGTTCGATTTATGATAATATTTATAAAGGAGTATTCGATCTGTAATATATATAAAATCGAATAATGTATAAAAAATCGAACATAAAAAAATATTGACTGAAGGTATAAAAAGTGGATGATATAGAACTTTGTGAAAGTCAAGAAGATTATATTAAAATAATCGATAAAATTTCAAAAAAGAATCATGGTGGTTGGGTTTCTAATTCGGAAATCGCCAAAGGATTACAAATAAAACCATCTTCTGTTACAAATATGCTACATAAACTAAAAGACCTTAAAATCATTAAATGGGATCCACGGAAGTCTATTAGATTAACAGAAAAGGGGAAAAATATTGCTAAAAAGCTTAATACTCGATATGAGATTCTAATCGAATTTTTCAGAAATATTCTAAATATCAATGATGATGATGTGATCAACAATTTTTGCTGTGAAATCGAACATAAAATCCCCTCAGAAATTTATAATAAGATTATGCAGATAAAACAAAAACCAAACTAACTTAATCAGAACGTACTTTCAGTCCAATATGAAATTTAAATTAACAAAAATGGAGGAAATATAAATGTTTTTTGGTAAAAGGTTTAGTGGGTATCATGGCAGTTCATTATCTGGACTACAAATTTTGGTATTATCATTAATAAAGATACATCCAAAAATTACTGGATACGACTTAACGCAACAAATAAATAAAAAATTTAAACCAATGTGGAAGGCATCTGCGGGGACAATATATCCCTTATTGGATCGATTATTAGAGAAAGAATTTGTAAACGCTGAAGAATTAATAGATGAAAATAATCGGAAAAAAAAGGTCTACACAATAACTGATAAGGGAACCGAAGAGCTTAATAAAGCTCTTAGAGGTTATTTTAAACCTAGTCTTAATACTCTTGGTAAATTCATAAGGACTATACTACAAGGAGTTAATTTTGATGAAAAAATAGATGATATCTTCAGTGGTTTCCCGTTCCATGATTATTCTTTTGAAGCAAAAATTAAAGAAAATGATCTGTCAAGAGAAAATATTGATCGCATCAAAAGAACTATATCTAATTTGGAGCGGCGAAAAAGGCACTTAAAAAATTATGAAAAAAAAGTTACTGATGAAATTGGGAGATATAAGAATTTATTAGAAAAACTGGAGGAAATGCGAGAAAAAGAGGCTAAACCAATACCAATTGTTGATGATGATGAAGAATTTGAGAATTTTTAAATATATTATAAAAAATAAAAAAGGAGGTATAAGAAATGTGTTATGGCTATGAGCGAAATGTTCATTATCGAGGTGGAGCAATGCCATTTTTTAGTTTAGGTATGTCATCTATGTTCAAAGATCTTTTGAATCATATGAAAGATCATATCAAAGACATTGAACGTTGGATTCCGTATTATATAGAAGAATACAATGAAAATTATATGCTGATTATTCCATTACCAGGATTTGCTAAAGAGGATATTCAAATCAATCTTATCGGCAATACTATTAATATAAAAGCTAAGAAAAAGGAGAGTGTTGTTGAAAAAAATAAGATTCCCGAGCAAAAAGGAAATAAATTTCCTGGAAATCAATTTATCAAGGCAATTTTCACAAATCTTTGGGAAAAAGGAATAAACATGGACATACCCTTGCCGTCAGATATTAATAAAAGCGAAATTAAATCTAAGATGGAAAATGGACTGTTAAAGATTAAACTCGGTAAAAAAGAACCAGAAAAAATTAATATAGATATCGAAAATAATAAATAGATAAAAAAGATAATTAATATAACATATTTAGATAATCTCATAAAGCCTATATAACCTTGAATTAATGGGTTATGAGTTTTTTTTTATGAATTTATATGAATTTCTAAATTTGTAATCATAACAACAATTTTTTATTCTTTTTTTTAATAATTCATATTACTTGTAAAAATAATAGAATTAAAAGTAGTTAATTATCAGTTGAGTATGTGTATTATTCTTATATTATATTAATATAAATTTTAGATTTCTGTTTTTAAAATTAATAATAAAAAACTTTTAATAAAATAGGTGTGGTACTATAAAACTAATTACATGTCATGTTCCTGAACAATATTTAAAAGGTATTGAGGAATTAGTAGAATCTAATTATTATCCAAATCGTTCGGAAGCTATAAGAGTTGCCATAAGAGATTTACTCAAAAATGAACTCACCTCTTTAGAGAGAAAAGATTAAAATTCATTTTTATTTTTTTATTTTTTTTTATAAAAATATTAAATAATTAATTCAATTGAATTAAGATAAAGCAATAAATTATAGATTTTAAGCTTTTTATGAAAGATTTTAAAAAATTCTTTAAAAAAAAGAAATTTTTATTCATTAATGGGATATAAACATACAGATTTTAAATATATAGATTCACATGTTCATATATTTCCAACAGATATTTTTAAAGCAATATGGAAATTTTTTGAAAGAAGAGATGAAAATAATAAAGTTCAAGGTTGGCCAATAAAATATAAATTAAGTATTGATGAAATGATCTCGATTCTTAAAGATCAAAACGTCACACATTTTACAACATATAATTATGCTCATAAAGCGGGAATTGCAGAGAAGCTAAATGAGTGGATTTATGAATTTAGTACCTCATATAAAAATGCTATTTCTTTTGGTTGTATTTGGCCAGGAGATAAAAATCGAGTAGAATATATTAAAAAGATTTTTAATTCCTATCAATTTTATGGGATTAAGATTCAGCCCTTAGTACAGAATTTTTATCCATTTGATGACCGAATGAATGATATATATAAAATAATCGTAGATCAAGGAAAATGGGTCAGCATTCATGCTGGAACTGCTCCCTATAAAAATAAATATGTTGGATATGATAATTTTTTAAAATTCATTAAGAAATATCCGAATATTCATGTTATTGTTGCTCATATGGGAGCTTTTGAATATCAAAAGTTCTTAAATTTATTAGATAATTATGATAACCTCTATTTAGATACTACAATGGTTTTTATTCCAAATAATATATTTCCGGAACGGAAAGTAAAGCAACCAAATAAGGATGAATTAATATCATTTCAAAATAGAATTTTGTTTGGGAGTGATTTTCCAAATATACCATATGATTATAAAAAATCCACAGAAGGTTTGTTAGAATTTGATTTTGATAAAGATTTTTATAAAAAAATTTTTTATGAAAATGCAAAAAAGATCTTCAAAATAACTTAAAAAAGTTTAATTAAACTCCATTAAATAAAAGACAAACTCAAAGCCATAATAAACATCCCACTAACTATACCAATCATCGACATATTCTCATTTCCAAAACAGTGGGATACAGGTAGTAATTCATCTATAGAAACATATACCATAATCCCTGCTACCATAGCTAATAGTGCTGTTAATATATATTCATTAATAAAAGGTAGAAAAATTAAGCCAAAAACTAATGCCCCTATCGGCTCAGCCATTCCTGATAAGAATGCCCAGAAAAATCCTTTTTTCTCACTTTCCATTGAAGCACATGTAGGTATAGCAACTGCAATTCCTTCAGGAATATTATGTAATGCGATTGCAACTGCTAGAATTATTCCCAATTGGAGATTTTCTAAAGTTCCAACCATTGTTGCTAATCCTTCAGGTAGATTATGTATAAAAATACCAAGAAAAACTAAAAGCGAGGCTTTTGTCAATCTCTCATCAATTGTACATTCCTTCTTAAAATAATCCTCTTGAAAATGATATTTATGGGTGATGGTTAAATCAATTACAAACATGATTCCCATTCCTAAAAAGAAAAATAAGGATCCTATAAAAATCCCATATACAGAAATGGCTTCTTGAAGTAATTCAGCGAAACTAATGAATATCATCACACCAGCAGAAAATCCCATAATTAGCGAAAGGAATTTTGGGCCTGGATCTTTAAAGACAAATGCCATAAGTCCTCCTATTGATGTTGAGAGGCCAGCTATTAAACTAAGAAGGATTCCAAAAAGAAAGTTCTCAATCATAATTATGTATTTTTTTTTTTTATTCTCTAATAAATTTTCTTATTATAATATAGAATATTAAACAACTAGGTTTTTTTATTTCATGAGTGAATAGATTTATATGAGAGGTAAAAGAATTAATCTTTTTTATAAACAACTAAAGGTTTCATAGAAAGGTTTCATAGTAATAATAAATATTTAGATTAGTCAATTTCATATCCTTCCTCTTCCCAAGCTTTTTGAATAATTGGGGTTTTTTTTAAAAATTTATCTCTAATATTTTCAGGTACTCTATTTAAAATACAAGAAAAATTGATACAATCAGAACATACTTCTAATTGAGCTACAATAATCCATATTATTGTTCCACCGATTAAGAATAGAATCGGAATGATTTGTCCGTCAATAATTAAGAATGGTATTGGATATCCTATAAGAATTGTTGCGCCTATAATAAATTGTATCTTTTCTAAACCACTTATTTGACTAGGATCATATTTTGAAGTTTTTAACATAAATTTATTAATTGGACAATGAAGAGTTTTTTGGGACTCATCCGCATAATAAGGACAATGATTACAAATAATTCTACTTTCCCAAACCATAAAGAAGAAGAGAGCATAAATTAACCAGCCTAATAAAATTACAATTTTTGAAAGAAGGGTGAAGTCAGAAATAATTATTCCTATAATAGGAGGGATTATTCCAAGAAGCAGAGGAATCCCAAAATAAAGGCTATATTTTAGACTTGGATTACACATTAATTTTTCTTGTAGATCACAATCTTGACAATTACATTGTTCATTCCATGGTTTTTTGGACATAAAATTATCAGTTAATAATATTAATATAATAAAACTAATTTATTGATTAAAAATTGATTAAATAGATTTATTCAACACTATAAAAGAATTTTGTTTTAGTTCAAGAACATTTAATTTTTAATCTAAATTATCTAAATTATGAAGAAAGTATCGAAAAAGGATAAGCTATTCTTTTTTGAGAATCATTTCAAAACTTTAGATGGCTTGTGGATGATTGAGACGGAAAAGGAAACAGATTGGGAGACTGCGTTAAAAATAGATCTTAATGTGTGGGTAAGATTATTAATAATCATAATACGGAGAATTAAACGTTATTTAGGATTTAAGGAAAATAATATCGAAAATTTAATTAAAATTCTAACTTATCGTTGGATAATTGAAGGATGGGAGTTTGAAATTGCAGAAGATGGAATAATAAAGATTATATCCTGCCCTTATAATGAAGCAATGACACGAAATCCCAATCGTCATAATAGAATTAAATCAATATGCAAGGATATGTGTATTCCTTTTTATGAAACTGTTGTAAAGGACTTTAATGCAGATATCAAAATTAAAAGAGAATATTTTAGCGGACTTGATAGCGATTATTGTGATTTTCAATTTTATCATAATGATAAAAAATTCTTTCCGTCTAAAGAATTAATTAAATTTAATATAGGTGTAAATGATAAACTATTATATTTTGAACCTAATTTTTTTACAATGGATGGATTATGGATTATTGAAGTGGAGAATGAGATTGATTGGGCAACTGCGTTGAAGGTTGATATTGTAGTATGGCAGCGATTATATAAAATAATCTTCCGTCGTATAAAAAGATATTTAGCGATCCAAGGAAATTCACTTCAAGATTTGATTAAAATATTATCTTTTTGCTGGAATTGTGAAGGGTATAATTATAAGATTGTAAAAAATGAGAGGAGGGAAGCTATTTTACATATTACAGAATGCCCTTATTACAAGATAATGCAGAGAAATCCTGAGCGTCATGATAAAATTGAAGCGATATGCAAAGAAATGTGTATTCCTTTTTATGAGCCGGCTTTAAAAGCTTTTAATCCTCAAATTAGTTTAAAGAGGAAGAAATTCCTCGGGATAGGTGATAAGTATTGTGATTTTTATTTTAAACTTGCATAGAATACAAAAGTCTTAATTCCATCTTCTTCTAAGAATTTATTCAAAATTTTTCATTTTATTATACTTTTTTGATTTATGAAGATGAATATTCTTCCTAGTAAATAAAAAAAGCCAACAATGAGAATATTATTAATAATATATAACAATGGATTAATAAGATTCAAGTCTAAAAATGGATAAGGGAATTTATTAGTTAGAATCCCACCAATAAAGATATAAAAAAGATAAATAGTAGGATAAATCAACCAATATAAAGCATATGCTTTTTTATATTCATTTTTAGGTTTAATATAAAACCAATGGATAATAAAAAAAACAGGGATGAAATAATGGTTAACATCAATTATAATGAACTGTTCTAATGGCTGTAATATAAACACAAAAACTAAAAATGTAAAAGAAGCATATACGGTAATAGCCCCGAGAACACTAGGATGTAGAAATATAGGTTTTTTCTCTTTATTCATATATATCAATGAAAAAGTTAACCATAATGCTATTAATATATCTGTTTGAATTGAGAAATAACTCAATATACCTATAAAAATGTTTATATTCTTTTGTTGAATTGCATAAAAGAGGCTTCTAAATATCAATGTCAACAAACTATACCAGCTTATAATGCATAATATAATCCGGAAAATTATAATTTCTATATTTTCGAAAAGTTTCTTCTTGGAGTCCATTTTCTTTTACATCTTTTGTTTTTTTATTAAAAAAGGAGTTTATATATTCTAATTTTTGATAAAGATTTTTTTTTAATTAAATTCGATCATTTGCAATTAATTTCAATAAAAAGGAGGTTCTTATCATTTTTTATGAGGTTTTCCATATTTAAAACAAAATCTTTAAAGGTTTTTCTTGCTGTTTTCTTTGTATTTCGATATACATCTAAAAAAGGTTGGATTTCGGGAGATGATTCCTCAAATCCTTGGAATGCTTTATGTAATGGAATAACCACTTGATGATCGCCTCTCAAATTGAAAAGATAATGAACAAGATGCTTTTTAAATTTAGGATCATACTCTTTAGGTAAAAAAAGATCAATAAAACTCTTTGCTATATCCGTACCAAAAGGATTTATTGAATTAGTATTGCCTATCCAATCTCGATTTAAGTATAATTGAACTTTCCTAATTTCATCGTTATTATCTCTATAAATATAAAGATCAATATGTTCTTGAAACCCGCCTGTTTTTAATGATATTTTTGTTAAATCAGCGCTAAATTTCTCCGATAACGTTTCACTTATATTAAAAAATGTATAAAATTCAGAATTTTTAAAATTAGAGTATTTCATTATCGATTTTATTAATAAATAGAGTTAAAATTTTGATTGAATTTTTTTACTTCTGATATTATTAATTTTTTTTCTTCATTATTTATTGAATATAAATTAAATATGCAATTATTTAATTTTTTGATATCCTCTTTAATAAGAAGATGCATTTTTCCATTAGCTATTCTAAGCTCATGAGTTATTAATTCAACTAGATTTACTAAATCTCTTTTCTCATAATTATTTATATTAATAATGGGAAGGTGCCTTATCATATATTGATTTAGGTTAATAGTGGTGTCTCTTTGATTATTTATTCCAAAAATACAATAAAAATGAATAAGTAGAGAATTTAAAAGCGCACATAGATACTTTAATTCTTCTTTTTTTTTGTATAAGAGAGAATAGATTGATGAAGTAAAACAAGTTTTTTCCTCTGTAAATAATGCTTCTGGATAAATATTATTGTGTTTAATGAGCAATTTTGGACCTTTATAATATTCTTTTGCATTACCTTTAAGCTTCTTAGGATCTATTAGTTCAAGATTAAATAATTTAGATGTATTAAAATAATAGGGATGAAAATCGTATTTTGCGTCAATGAAGTAACAATCACCTTTATTTTCTTTTCTAAGGACAAACTTAACTTCTTTTAAACCTTCCGCTTCTTCTCCCCGTATTAATTTAGGATAATCTCTTACATTTAGATAATTAAGATCTCCTTTTTTTTCAATACTATTGATTAGTTGGAGTATTTCTTTTGTACATTTAATTCTTATTCTATTTAAATTCGTTGTTTTTGAAAAACAAGTAGGGCAGTGTTCTTTATAAGTGTAAATATAAAATTTTTTTGCCTTATTATTTAATGGACATTCATAATTAAAGCAAACCCTAAGATCATCGAAAATCTGATTCTCATAGGAATTGATTTTTTCATTTGGGAAATTATAGATATTTAAATCATTTGAAAAATTTTGGAATGTTTTCTTTGAGCTTTTAGAAATTTTCTTATAGATTAAGATTTGAACTTCATTAGTCGCAGTTCTGAAGATATTAGAACCTAGATCATAAATATTTAATAAATCCGCTTTAGAGAGGAATTCTTTTCTAAAATTAATATAGCTCTGTCGCATAAGAAAGCTTTTTGGAATTAAAAATCCAATGAAACCATCGCACATATCTAAAGCTTTTAATAAATAGGCGCAATATATATCTTTAAAATAAATACCCTCTCTTTTTAATAATTTTTTTTCATATTGATTTAATATATTTCCATAAGGGGGATTACCAATGATTATATCAAATTTCTCTCTTTTAAGGTTTAATTCTGATAGATTTGAATTGATTAGACTATTTTTCTTTAAAATATTAGAATTTATAATTGGTTTTATCTCATAATAATTATTAAAATTATCACCATTATAAAACCAATTAATTAATTTTAATTTAGAGAATATTATAGAATGATTATTTATGTCAAATCCGTAAATATTTTTTAAAATTTGAAATTTAAATTTAGATTCTTCGTTCTTTTGTAAAGTGTTATTCAATGTATTATGCAAAATAATTGTGGAGTTAGACAAAAAATTGCCGGAGCCACACGTTGGATCGCAAATTGTTAATTCTTTTAAAAGATTTTGTATTTCTTTTTTTATACTATAATCTAAATCGATAATTTCATTTAGATCTTTTAATTGTAGCTTAGATTTATCATTTATGTATAGTAATAGTGTTTTTTCAACAATAAATTTGGATAAATTAAAGTTAGTATAGTAAACTCCCTCTTTTTTACGTTTATTATAGTTTTGTAAAAATTTTTCCTCTTTTTTATCTAAATTTGATAAAAATTGGTGAGCTTTTTGGTACTCTCTTTCTTTAATTAATTCTTCGAATTTGTTGGTTAAAGTTTCTTCTTCATCAATCATGTGTCTAATATATTATTATAAAGATTAGATATATATAGTATTATTATCTAAAAGACATATAATAACCTAGAAATAACTTTGTAATTCAATTTTCTAATATAGATTTAATTATGTTTAATATGGTTTAAGTTTTTATAGTTTTTTTTATTATTTATAATTGAGAGTATGAATAAAAACGAGTCTAAAGAAAAGGAAGATTATCATGGTGTTGAACCTATCTCTTATTTAATTAAAAAGATGAAAAAACATTATGATAAAGATCCAAAAAATTGGAGCATAATTGGGGATTCGGATGAGAAAGGTAATACTGATACGTTTATCGAAAAAAAACCGAATACTTACTGGTTGAAATCTAAATGGTTAAGCCCTTATTCAGCACTTTCAATGGGAACCGTAATTAAAAACCTTGACAAGGAAATTGATGAGCAAATAGGAAAAAAATTATCTCCAGATGATATATTGCGCCTTTTTGGAATGGCAGTTCCAATTAATAAAGATAAAAATATCATAGCTGCTGGAATTGAAAAATACTCTAAATCTCATGGAAATCATTTAAAAAAAATTATTTCAGAAAAGAAACCTAATATCGGATATCAATTAGCGAGAAAAGTGGATAAAGAATTTAGGAAAAGATATCCACAGCGAGATAATTTATATTTATAAAAAAGGAATAATTAAACTTTTTGTTTTATAATGTCTAAATTTTCTTTATTAAAAACCATGGGTAAGTTTTGAGAATATTTCTCAGGATTTGTCTTTATTTCATTAATTAAAGCTTTTATTTTCTCGGGATCGGACTTGTCTTGGATAGAATTAGCAAAATTCTTTAAGTTATTAACATTAAAATCTTTCACATAGAACGAGACCCCTTTTTCTAATTCTTCAAAGAGGAATTGGTAAGATAACATCGCATTTCTTTCTTTTATTTGAAGCGGGTCATCCATCTCAAAGGTATAAGAAACTTCAGTCCATCGGTTTCCCTCTTCATCCGCAGGCATCAGTCCATATAAATAATCATCGGTATAAATCCAAATTGGATTAAATGACTTTTCGAATGATTCATCCACTAACTTTTTAAATTCTTCGCTCATAATAAGTCTTTTTTCTCTTTCTGACTTATTTTATAGATTAATATTTATTAATATTAATTTTTCAAAATAAGTTTTATTTAATATTTTTAACATAATAATATTTAAGATGAGATCTCTCAATATAGAAAAGGTAAAATTAGATATTCAAGAATGGATTAAAAACTATATTTCTTCAGCTAAAGCCGATGGGGTCGTGATAGGATTGAGCGGAGGCATAGATAGTTCAGTAGTAGCCTCATTATGCGTAAGAGCTTTGGGAAAGGAAAAGGTTCTTGGAGTAAGTCTTCCTTGTGAATCTAATCCCCAAGATTTTGAAGATGCAAAATTAATTGCAAATCAACTTGGAATAGAAATAATAAAGATAGATATTACACCTCTTTTTAATGAATTTAAAGATAGTATTATATCTTCATTAGAAGTAACTAAATTCAATATAATTAATATAAGAGAAGATATGTGGAGCGATAATATTTTAGCTTTAGCAAATGTTAAACCAAGGTTAAGAATGACAACTTTATATTATATTGGTCAATCCTTAGGACTGTATTTAATAGCAGGAACAGGAAATAGAACGGAAATAGCTATTGGTTATTTTACAAAATATGGTGATGGCGCTGTAGATTTTGAACTAATGGGGGATCTTTACAAATGTGAAGTAAGGGAACTAGCTAAACACCTAAATATTCCGGAAAAAATAATAAAGAAACCACCCTCTGCAGGGCTCTGGAAAGGACAAACAGATGAAGATGAAATTGGGATTTCATATGATATATTAGATGAGATTATTTATAGAATAGATAATAATTTAGATATGAATGATTTAAATGAGGAAAATGTATTTAAAGTGAAAAATATGATGAGATCCTCTTTTCACAAGAAAACTTTGCCCCCTATTTTTAAAATAACATAAATTTTTTTGCTAATCTTTTATAAAATCCTTATTTCGTCAATAAGAGAATATTTTTAAATTAATTAATTTATATTTGTTGACTGATTTTATATGGATTTAATAATTCCCCTTAAATCGCCAATTCTATTGGTTATTTTTCCGAGGGTTACTTGTAATTTTTCAATCTGGTTTCTAAAAGTCGATTCATCAATAGTTCCTTTTTCATATCTATTTTCTAATTTATTTAAAGTTTTTTCTAAAGAATATCTTTTACCTTCAAGGGCAATAAGTTCTTGATAGAGAATATCTTTATCTTTTGGCAATTCTTCTATACTTGCTTGGAAAGCTTCGTCCGCAAAACTTTCTTCTAATTCAAAATCATTTACACTCACTTCTTTTAACTCTTTTCTAGATGTTGAGTCTAATGCTTTTCCAGCAGTTTTTGATTTTGTTTTTGATTTTGTTTGCTTTTTCTGGGTATTATTCTTTTGAGTTATAGAAGAGAAGACATTGTATAATTCCGATGCAGATGATTTTTTTTCTTTTGCCTCTACTTCTTCTATTTTTACTTCAGCAAATGGTTCTTTTTCTTTATAATTATTTTTTGTACTTTCTGAGATAATTTCTTCGGTGATAATGGAAATAGAAGGTTGGGAAGGTGATTTTTTGTCTTTTTGATTTGGAATTGGAGCTTTTATAGTAGATTTTTCTTCTTTTTTAGAGTGAACTTCATTAATTGAAAGAGGTTTTAGAATTGGTTTTTCTATTTTTTTTTCTTTTTTGTTTTCAATTTTTGATTCTATTTCTTCAATTTCTACTTCTGCTTTGATTTCCTTCTCTCCCATACTCTCCTTCAATTGTTCAGAGGAAATTTTTAACATTCTTTCTTTTTCTTGAATTTTTTCTTCTTTTTTCTGAGGAATTACCTTCTTTTTTATTTTTGGTTCTTGTTCCACTTTTCCAATATCTTCTTTACTTTCTTCCTTAGATATTTTATCTCCCGAATCAAAAACAGCAGGTTTTTTAATTTGAGATAAATCTATTTTTAACGGAGGTAATCTTGATTTCATTTTTGCTTTTTTTTTTACTATATTTTCATCCTTTTTTAGTTCAGAAATTCTTTCATCCTTTTTTTCTAATTGTTGGTGAAGTGTATTTATTTTTTTTTCTAAATCACTTATCTTTCCCTTGAATTCTGCGGTAATTTGAGAGACTATATCTGATATATCAACATCTGGGGCAATGACCTTTTGTTTTTTCTCAACTTCTTTTTCCTCTTTAGCTTCTACTGCTTCAGTGCTTTCTGGCTTTTTGATTTTTAATAAATCATTTAAATCTTGTGGAATAGAAGTCTCAATAAACCAATGATCAAGTGTGTCCCATTCACGTAATTTTTTCAGAATCTTTTCAATTCTAGAAACGTAATTTTGGAATCCATCGGATTGCTTTAATTCATTTAATCTTTCAATAAGTATTTTTTGAGCATCTATTTCATAATCTGGAGTAGGTTCCTCCTCTGTTAAGAAATTATAAATATCTTTTATTTCATTAATAATTGAATCAGTTTTGTCCTTTTCGCTCATGATAATTCAATCCTCTAATATTGACATATCACTTATATCTTTATTATATTAATGATAATTCACTAATTTAATTTTTGTGCAATATCTATCATAATTTAATATTTCCAAATTTAAATTTAAATCTGACAACTTACTAAATGAGTTTCCCATCTTAAAGAAGAGGATATCAAATATGATAATAATTTAAAATTAATTTAAAATTTAAAAAAAAATATATAGCTGTTTATTGAGATCAAATTGGACTTTAATTAGGTTTTGGGCTCTATTAATAAAAGAAAGCTATGAATTTGAGTTCTATACTCTCCTTCCCCTGTGTCCTCCTTTTCTCCTACAATGATCATGAGATTTAGGTGTAACCTCTTCTATACGCCCAACATTCAATCCAGAACGGGCAAGTGCCCGAATACATGCTTGAGCACCAGGACCTGGAGTTTGAGACTTGTTTCCTCCTGGAGCTCGTACTTTAATATGAATTGATTCGATACCTAATCCCTTGAGGACACCTGCAATTCGAAATCCACACTGCATCCCCGCATATGGATTTGATTCGTCCCTGTCTGCTTTTACGACCATACCACCACTACATTTTGCAAATGTTTCGGCACCACTCAAATCTGTTGCGGTTACAATCGTATTATTAAAACTGGAGTATATATGAACAATAGCTTCTTTCATTATGTTCTAACTCTTAATTTAAAATAATTCAGAAATACCAGATAATATTATAAAATCTTCAAAATTTAAGAATATTTCGATTCTAAGTCGTATTTTTATAGAAAAGTTTAAATTAGTCAAATAATAAATTAATAATCAATAAATCAAATTAAAATACAAAAATTAGATTAAAAAGTGAAATTCTAATGCCATATAGTCCCCCAGAAAAAAAAACTGTAATAATATCTCTCATTTTAACCATTATTGGATTAGTTCTTTTATTCCTTTGTATTCTTGGCACTACAAGAACAGCTCTTGGTCGTGGTGGAAATGTAATTCTCATCTTTGACTGGGTTGAGATTCTAGGATTTATAGGAATGGCTTTAATAGCTATTTCATGGATATATGTTTATATGGGAATTACTAGAACTGGTATGTAAATAGAATTCTCAATTTTATTAATAAAATAACTTCTTTTTTTTTATTTAACTTTCTTTAAGAAATTTAATAAAAATAGATAGCCAATTATTCCTCTATTATTTTGCGCTTGCTAAAGGAGAAGTAGGCGCAATTTGGATTAGATCTTCTTCTTCACTCTTTACAAGATGAGAGGGAGAGTTTATTCGTTTATCGCCAACTTGTATATGTTTGTGTACGATTAATTGGCGGGCATGATAAACTGTGTTAGCTAAACCATGCTCAAAAACAAGTGTTTGAAGTCTTCTTCGAAGAACGTCTTCGACAGTCAATTGAAGGATATCTTCAAAGGTCGATTCAGGTCCTAAAATGCCTAGTCGAATCAGTTTGTTAATTAATGCTTTTTGGACTTCTTGAGCCCTTTCTAAGGGAAGTGTTCTTGATTGTCGTGCAATTTGACGCCATCTTGCTAATTTTGATCTCATTTTCCAGAATTCTCGCTTATTTCGAAGTCCATATTTACCAATAAATTCCAGCTCTTCCATAATCCTATCTTTTTGATAAGGATGTTTGGGCTTTTTAAATTTCTTTTTTAATCTACGTGGATCTCCCATTTACTTTCCCTCTTTTTTCTTTCTCTTTTTAGCCATTTGAGCTCTGATTTTTTTCCTTTGTACTCCAATAACAAGTCCATGGCGTCCGGTACTTTTTGTTCTTTGACCACGAACCTTTAATCCTAATTGATGCCTTATCCCTTTATAACTTTTAATCTTTTTCATTCGATCAATATCCCTTTTTACACTAATTTCTAATTGGTTTCCTAAAAGGTGTTTATCTTCACCATCTCTTAAATCTTTTTTTCTGTTTACCATCCAGTTAGGGATTCCATTTTCTACTGGAGATAAGATTATTTCTTCTAGAGTATTAATGTTTTTTTCGGATAATGCTCCCATTCTTAAATTCGGGTCAATATCTGCAGTTTTCAATATAGCTTGAGCAAATCTTCTGCCAATTCCTTTAATCTGAGTTAAACCATAATCAACTTTAGCTTTTCCATCTACTCTAGTTCGTAATTTTCGAAAGAAAACTTGCTCTTTAAAACTCTGAGGTCTTATTGGTTGTTGGCTCATATTTATGTTTACTTTTATATGAATAATATATTTCTACAAATTCAATATAAAATATTAATTTTTTTATTTCCCTATCTATCAATAGGAGCCTATGAAAAGCACATAATTTAAAAAAAATAAAAGTTTTTAAAAATAAAGGATTTATTCAAGAATTAAAATAACTATTCTCTAATATGAAGAAAAGATTCGTAAGCATTGATATTTTTAGAGGATTTGATATTGCTTTTATGATTTTTTTACACATGTCAATATGGGGTCGAAAATTTGGTTCTAATCTTATTTTTGATTCAATTGTAAAATTAATTGACGGGATTGGGGCAGAAGGATTTGTGTTTATATCAGGATTGAGCCTATGCTTATCTTTTCATAATAGTATGAATAAGATGCAGGGTAAAAAAAATAAAGATTATAAAAAATATCGTCTAATGCATTTTTTGAGGGCAATTTTACTATTCACATTAGGATTTCTTCAATATAATTTATTAATAACGATTACTTGGGGATCTTTAGAGTATTTGTGGATATGGAATATCTTCCAAACACTTTCAATATCTATGATATTAATATGGCCTTTATTAAATGCAAAAAAAATAACAAAAATTATTGTCGCACTTATTTTTTTATTTTTATTTCAATTTCTATTAGAAATTTTGGATAAAAATGGCATTATTTATTATATTTTTTATAATGGTTTTCTTTTTTCCCCAATTTTGGGATATTTTCCATTTTTTATTTTTGGCACTCTTATGGGAGATCTTATTTATTCAAAAGTCTTAAATGAAAAAACTAAAGTCTCTAATAAAAAATTTATTAAAACTGTAACTATTCCCTTTTTAATAATAGGGTCTTCCTTGATAACCATTATTTTTCTCTATTCACCTTCTTGTGTATTTGAAGGAAATTCAATCTGTTGGTTAATTTATTCATCTGGTCTACAATTCCTTGTTTTTAATATACTATTTATTGTTGAGAAATTAGAAATTTTTAATTTTAAAAAGGAATATAAATTCTTTTTCTATTTTTCTTATTATTCTCTCACTATTTTTGTTCTTCATAGCGTGACTTTTTCTTATCTTATAGGTGTTGTTGGTCATGAGTTTTTCATATTCAAATATTTTATTAGCTATTTTGTGCTTATTGCGGTTTTTTATTTTTTTCTAAGATTTATGTATAAGAAATATGGCAAAAAATTTTCTTTAAAACATCAAATTTCTCAATTAGCATTATATTTAACAGTATCTATAGAAAATAAATACAAAAAAAAGGAAATCCTCATTAATAAGTAATATTTAAAAGATCTATAAAACTTGTTATTTAATTCAAATTAGCCATTAAATAGAAAAAAGAAAATTTCTGGAAACTAATTTTAATATATTGGTACTTTTTTATTTTGCTCCAATTTCTTAATAATATGTTTATAACTATTCTTTTTCTTTCCAATGGCGGTTTTTTTAAGCAGTTCTAAGCCAGGTTTAACCTCTTCTATTGGTTTCGATTCAATTAAATCATTGTTTATCAGAGCTTCAAATAATTCTTTTCCTTTTTGTGTTCTTATTAATACAGAATTCCAGCCTAAGGGTGCACCGATCGAACCTATAGAAATATCAGCAGATTCAGAAGTAAGATCAAAACAAACTTCACAATCTTCTCTGGCTAAATGATTTATTTCTTTAATTGGAATGCTTAATATATCATCATTATTTGTATGAATTAAAAATTTACCTTTATCTATATTCGTTTTTTTTATATCTCTTAAATCTACATTTAGTTTCTCACATATTTTTAAAAATCCTTGTTCATAAGAAAAAGATTCCATACAAAATATTCCTATACGGTATTTAACAGAATTTATGGAAGGAATATTAATATTGTAAATTTTAGATTTCAATAAAGCTTGCATCATACATGGTACTCCAATTACCGCAATTTTCTTATCTTCAAGATTGAACTTATTTAATAATTTTAAATTTGGATTATTAACATATTTTGTTCCAGCAGAATTGATTATATCATCTTTATTTTTGATTATTGTGGGTTCTGGACACCATGGATTTTGTCCAATTTTTGCTCCTAAAGCCGCATCAATTTCATTGGTATTTAATAAATAAAGGATACAAGTACTTGAAACCCCCCCATCTTGGCAAGCTGCTTTTATTTCTTTAACTTTTGTCCTTGCGACATATGCTTCTAAATATGGTCCAAGATTTTTATTATTTTTGATATTAGATGTTTTGTTTTGATAAATATTTAAAATTTCAGCTGGAAGAAATGATCTTGGGCAAACAAAATAACATAACCCACATCTGATACATTTATTTTCATCTATTTCACCATAACCATTTTGGATATTGATACAATCCATTGGACAGATCCCAGCACAAATTCCACATCCAGCACAAATATTTGAGTTGAAAATTACTTTTACTGGTTCATATATAGTTTTTAACTCTTTTAGAGAAGATTTTTTCACTTTAATTAGAATATCTTCAAAATTTTTGGTAAAAATTTCATTTATATCTTCATTTTGATTGGATTTATTAATATCTTCTAAGAAAATTAAGCCTTCAATCTCTAACAATTCAAGTAAACTTAATACTTTTTTTATTTTAATTTTCTTTTCTTCAGAAAATTGTTTAATAATTGAAAATCCATTATCTTGATTATTTTTTAAATAATTATATAACTCAAATTTTAATTTTTCCTCATCAATCATTTTAAAAAGAATTTCAAAAAATTGATATTCATTATAAACCCCACAATCAATAATTTCATCCTTAGCATCGATAAATGCTCGGATTTTATAAGAGTCTAGAGCCTCTGTAACATTCTCAAGATAATTCCAAGAGATATCTACTTTTTTATTCATATTTCTTTGTCATGCTATTAATTTTATCTTAAATATTTCAAAAAATTGTTTTTTTCCGAATACCTTTGCAAGGTAAGTCATCTTTCGACTAATATTTTTTCGAAAGAGTCATTCATTTCGGTTTTTTTGGTAATGGAGGGAGTGAATGAATTTTTTTTGAAATATCTTCTATAGAATTTAAAAAATTTTCTACTTCAGCAGCAGAACAAAAATATTGCTGAACTCTGTCTTCTGAGATTCCCAGATGATTAAATATTTTCTTTAGAATTTTGACGTGTTCATTAGCTATTAAGTTCCCATTCCCATAATCGCATTCTCCTTTCTTTCAAGAGATAATTGCAACTCCATCAGCACCGTTTAGAAAGCAGTTCATTATTAAATGAATACCAATCCTCCCAGTACATCTAACTCTAATCATACGGAAATCTGTTGTATACGTTTTTCTTGTAGTACCTGTCAAATCAGCCACGGAATACCCTCATTTGTCACAACCAAATGCTATTATGTTTCTTCTATTATTTTTTATTGACATATTTTATCACCATTAGTTCAACTATTTTTTAATTTCAGGCTCCATATTTTTTATTTCAATAATCTCTGTTGCACCAATTCCTTTTATTTCCTCTTCAAATTGATGATCTCGGTAATATTTCAAATCTATTGCTCGAGCAGGACAAACCGTAACGCATACTCCACAACCCTTACATTTTAGTTCATCAACGAGTGCTATATCATCTTCTCCTACTTTAATTGCATCATAAAAACAACTTTTTTCACACCGATGACATCCCATACATAGATTTTTATCAACTTCGGCTATTATTAATTCCTGATAAATAGTGTCCTTTGAAAGAAGTGTTGAAGCCTTGCTCGCAGCAGCTAAAGCTGTTGAAACTGAATATGGAATACTTTTTGGTCCGGCAGCACACCCACATATATATATTCCCATATCTTTAGTTTCTTGAGGTTTTAAACACCCATGAATTTCCGATAAAAATTGAGCAGGACCTTCTTCTAAACCCATTACTTTAACCATTTCAGTGGTACCTTTTGATGGAATAATTCCCGTAGATAATACTAATAAATCTACATCTAAATGAGTAACTTCATCTAATAAGCTATTATCATAAAATAATCTCATAGTTCCATCATCAATTAATTTGATATCTCCTGGTTTTCCTTTAATAAAAATAATATCAGATTCCCTAATCTTTCTGTAATATTCTTCATTACCTTTATCAGGGCTACGGATATCAATATAAAATATTATTATTTCCATATCTGGATATTCTTGTTTTAATAACTGAGCATTTTTTAAGGCAACATTGCAACACACTGCAGAACAATATCGATTCCCTCTTAAGGTTCTTGACCCCACACATTGAATCATTGCTATTTTATTTGGTGTTTTACCATCTGATATTCTATAAATATGTCCATCAGTAGGGCCTATTGGGCTTAACATTCTCTCTAGTTCTATTTGGGTTATCACATCAGGATAAATGCCATATTTATACTCATTTGTTTTCCAGATGGGGTATTCGTCCCAGCCAGTAGCAATAATCACTGATCCAACTTTAACATCCAGATATTCTATTTCTTGCTCGAAATTAATCGCTTCTGCAGGACAAGTTCGCTCACAATTTTTACATTCAATGCACATTTCCTTATCAATTAACGCAAACTTGGGAACTGCTTGGGGAAATGGAATATATATTGCACTGCGCTCTCCAATTCCTCGATCAAATTCACTAGGAACACTCATAGGACATTTTGTGGTACATAATCCACAACCAGTACATTTTTCTTCATCAACATATCGAGGTTTTTTCTTTATCCGTACATTAAAATTACCAGTAATCCCACTAAATTCAACTACTTCACTATAAGTCAATAAATTAATATTCGGATGTTTTGAGGTATTCACCATAATTGGTGCCAATACTCATATACCGCAATCATCTGTTGGAAAAATTCTATCTAACTGGGCCATTTTTCCTCCAATTGTCGGTTCTTTCTCAACAAGATATACATTAATACCTTGGTTCGCTAAATCTAAAGCAGCATTCATGCCAGCAATCCCTGCTCCTACGATAAGAACAGAATGTTCTATGGGTATCTCTTTTCTAGGAATTGATTCTAATTCTCGAGCACGATTTATTCCCGCTAAAACTAAATTCTTCGCTTTTTCTGTTGCCTCCTCCTTCCTATTAGAATGTACAAAAGAACATTGCTCTCTTAAATTTACCATTTGAAAATAATATGGGCTTAATCCTGCTTCAGTTAGTACTGCTCGATAAGTAGACTCATGAATCTTTGGTGTACATGCAGCAACTACGATTCTATTTAAATGTAATTCCAAGATATCATTTTTAATAATCGCTTGACCAGGATCGCTACATGTAAATTTATTCACTCTTGCTATAAATACATCTGGTTGAGTTTCAGCAAAATCTTTCACAGCTTCGCAATCTATAGTAGCACCTATATTCACTCCTCACTCACAAATATATACTCCTACTCTAATAACATCTTTGGTCTGATTATCAGACATAATTTCAAACTTTTTTATTTTTTGTTTTATTTATTTGATATTTTAATTGTTAAATTAAACATGTTATAATCAAAATCTCCATTGTTTTAGGAAATTAAAATAATAATTTATTTTTTGTTATAAAATATAATAATTATTTTTGTAAAATGAAAACTACATGATCAAGATAAATCATTACTTTGAATAGATTTAAAAGATTTTAAAATTAGGATCTTAAAAAAATATGATTATTATTCTTTTAGATTAATCGTTTTATTATTAAATGAAAATAGAAAAAAGAAATCTCCTTAAATTTTTTATTAAAATAAACATTTAAAGACTTAAATGAGTGATAAGGATAAAGAAGACATTGAGGAGTTCGCAAATGAATTCATGAGTGAGGAAGGATTAAAAGGCAAGGCAAGACGAATGAAAATTATTAGAATAATCGAGACGGTTGGTTTTGATAAAAGAAAGATTAAAACGGCGCTTTTAAGATCAACTATTAAGAACAGAATTAATCATGAATAATGCTTACGTTTTATGAATTTTTGAACATCCAAAATATTAATTAAACCGGTTTAATTTAAACTTACTTGATTAGAAGAAAAATTAAAAAAAATTTAGAAATAGAAACATTTTAATTGATCCAATAATATGTCCGAAATTGAAATTAATCTTGAAGATTTCGAAGATTTTTACAGAGAAAAGATAAATGAGATATTCAATAAAAAAAAGAAAGTAGCGCTTAAGTTAATTGAGGATATAAGGGAAAATTTGCTCGATATTAAAACGTGCATGAATCACTTCCGAGAAGTAAAGGATAGACTTAATGAAAAAGCTCTGAAATCTTTAGATTTTTTTTGTGATAAAATTAAAAAGGAAATTGACGAGATTAAAATTCCTGAAGATCATATAAGTTATGAAGATCTTAATCAACTTTTAAAAGCAGTAAAGCAATTATTTACTAGTATTAACGATGCAGCCAAAAAATCACTCCCGAAATTTCAAAGCGAAGTTCAATCAGAAATAAAGGAGTTAAATTATCTTTCGAGAAAGCTTGGCAAAAAACAATCCATTTTAGAACAATTTTTACTAAAAAAATATAATGATGTGAAAGAAGCGGAGGATTTGTCCCAAAAAGTCCCTAAATTTTATACTCTTAGAAGTAATATTGAAAATGCTAAACAAAATTTAGAACAGTTTGAAAAAGAACAGGAAGAAATAAAAGAAGAATTAGAAGAATTAAAAAAAACTTTATTAAAGTTAGAAAAGGATAGTTTATTTCAAAAGCTTAAACAAAATAGAGAAAATCTATTTCAATTGAAAATAAAAATAAATAATGAATTAGCATTTAAAAAAGCATTAAAAAAACTCAAAGTAGAAGTGGAGCGCGATAATATTCATTTAACAAATATAGATGAAAATTATGTGAGAGCTTTTGTAAAAAATCCAATAGGTGTACTACGAAAGGAAGGAAAGGACCTAACTAAATTTCGAGGTTTATTAGTTCAACTCAGGCATGTGCTTGAGCAAAATAAATTAAATTTGAAATCAGACAAGAGAGAAAAGACAATCGACCAAATTAATAAAATTTTTGATGATCGGGAAATTTATGAAAATTTAGAACAATATAAAGAAATAAGAAGCACTATTGAAAAAATTAGGAAAAAAATTCAAAGTAAAGGTTTAGATGAAAAACTGGAGTCTGTAAAAAACGATATCTCAGTGTATACTCAGAGATTAGAACATAATGAAAGCGATATTGAAAGAAAAAATAGAGATTATCTGAAATATTTGGCTCGGCTTAAGAAAGACAGAGATGAGTTTCAAAAACTTGTAGAAAACTTTATTGGTGAAAAAATTAAATTAACAATTAAATTTTCCTTCTAAAATTTAAAATCGACTATTTATAATTTTCTTTAATTCTAAATTCTCTGTTATTATCATTAGATTTCTTTAATTTAAGATTCAAATTATTTATTAAAAATCTATAAATATTAGTGTTAGTTAGATTTAAGATTTTCATATATTCAAAAGCAAGTACTAAATCTTTTTTTGTGTCAATATCAAAACCCGCTCTAAATGAGTCATAAATCTTAATTTCTGATATGCCACGCTTTTTCGCTTCATTAATTAGAGCAATTAGGGAAGGTGTTTTGGTATCTGAAAAAAATGTTGGAATAATATTGGGAGGATTCCTTCCTAAAACAGATATGCCTGCTGAATGGAACGCAGGACATATCACTATCTGATTCTTTTGAAGCAAGGAATTTATCTCTTTAAAATTTTTTGCTGAAATTAATATGGTATCTAAAAAGGTAATGATAGTTTGTTTTGCGTGATAATCATTTATAGCAATAGAATTTATCTCGTTAATAACTTTATCGAATGATTTGCGTGGAGATATAACTTTTTCTTTAATACCAATTAAACCGAATTTTTGAACTAACTCTAGTATTTTATTATTATGACAATATACAAGAATATTTTTAAAGCAGTCTATAGTTGATAAAATATTTCCAAGATCTTTAACCATTGAAATGATTAAATTCTCAATTTGTCCTCCCGTAAATACTTCACGTAACCGAGACTTAGCTTTTGCTAAAGGACTAATTGGAATTAAAAGACTGCTCATTTGTTAACTTAATAAATAGAATATCTAATTTATTTGGTAGAAGGAATTTAACTTTATATAAGAAATTTCTCCTTCATTTTAAATTATTCAATATTTTAGTAGATAATGCTTCAAAGGCTTTTATAACGTTTTCATTTATTTTTGCTGAAGTTTCAAAATATTCAACCTCATATTTATTTGCTTTATCCTTAATTTCTTTCTCGGAAATCTTCCTGTCTTTAGATAAATCAGTTTTATTCCCTACAATTATAAAGGGAACATCTTTTCCACTTAATTCTTTTAATTTTGATATCCAAAATTCTAGAGTTTCAAACGAGTTTCTATCTACTACATCAAAAACTATTATTGCTCCAACAGCATCTTGAAAATAGTATTCATTAGCGAATAATTTGTCCCGCTGACCACCGATGTCCCAGAAATAAATTTTAAACCCTTTCTCTTTTATTTGTTGTTTTAAATTATCATTCAACTGCGTTAAATTATTTATAATCCCTTTTAAATCTACTTCTTTAATTAAAAAATTAGCTCCAATAGTAGGATTATATTGATCAGGAAATGTATTATCAACATATCTACTAAGTAAAGAGGTTTTTCCTACTGAAGGATTACCCAATAATATTACTTTACCTCGATAGCTCATAATTCATTATCTAGATATGATTTTTGATGATACGATTTATATATTGATTTTTTGTATTTAAATTTAATTTAAAATTCAGTTCTGAGTAGCATTTTTTCTGGTTGTGAGTTTAATTTCCTTACATTCCGAGGTAAGAAAATGTTTAAAAAGATGTTCATAGCCTAAAATTTGTCGTTCAAATCCATCTTCAAGCCAAATTCCAGAAGTATATTCAGGAGCTTCTCTTACTTGATCTAAGGTAGTGAGTAAGAAATCATTATCAGCAATCAACAATCCAAATGGAATTACATTTTCTCCTTCAATTGCATGAATTTTCACATTAATATTCAATAATTTTTTGATTTCCTCTTTTAATGATTCAAAATATTTCAATGCGAGTATAATATCTATCTTTTCCGAGGAAAATTTTTTATTCCAAATTTCTTTTAAAATCCACTCAAAACCGCCTAACTCTTCCATTAATAAATCTGGGGTTATGATAAAATATAATCTTTCTTCTGCTTCATTAATAAGTTGTTTAATTTTATTTCTAATCTTTTGTTTTGAATTTATTGCCCATACTCGCGATTCTGGTTCTTCTTGTTTCACTTCCAATTCTCGTATAGATTTTTCTAATAAAACAGTTTCTTCAATTTTTTCTTTATAATCGTCGCGTATGGATTTAAATATTCGTTTAATAGAGATAATTTTATAATTCGCTCCTCTTTTTACAGGTTCTTTTCTTATGAATCCTTTTTCCATTAAACGTTTAAGTGAGTCATAGACTCTTGCTCGGTCAACATCACTCGCTCGAGCGATGTCTGCTGGTGATAAGACTTTATATTTGGCAAGAGTTAGAAATACTTTTGAATCATTTTTTGTAAACCCTAAGTTTCGTAAAATTTTTTCTATTTCTGACTCATCAAGAAGTTTTTCATATTGTTTATCAATTATCAGATCGAAAATCCGTCACCTAAATTTAACTATATACTTATTTTATGATTGATTTCTTTTTTAAATTTTTTGCAGTATTCTTTATAGCACATTATTTTAAGATTTTTTTTTATTAATTCTTAATTGTTATAAAAACTAGATTTATTGCTGGCTAAATAAACTATGCATATAATCCTTAGAAAACTTGAAAAATACCTATTTTGAGTTCAATTTTGATTGTTCATCTAACTCATTTATGTTTGGGCAAATTATCTCTAATAACAATATAAAAAATTGTTTATTTTTACCTCAACATGAGATTTATTATAAGATTTCCAGAATAATCAAAAGTTTAATAAGTTTATTCATAAGCAAATAATATTTAGTAAAAATATTTAAAATAAAGTCTCTTATTTATAATTTCACCCAAAATATTATCATACTACATTAAAAGGATTTTAAAAAATTATTTTGAATTAAAAATTTTGTCGGATGATAAAAAATTAAATTTATTTTTCAATCATCAAAAAAATCTATTTAGATTCATAAAAATATTAATTCCAACCATAAGATTTATATATAAGAAAATTCAATTTATTATTAAGAAATTAATTATAAACTAAAAATTAAATAAAAAAATTTAAAAATTTAGTGGAGGAGAAAAATATTATGGCTGGTTATATTGCAAAAGCCCCGATTAGAAGGCTGATGAAACAACGAGGAGCAGATTTAGTAGCCGCTGATGCATTAGACCGATTAATTGAATTTTTAGAGAACGTAGCGGCTGAAACGACAGATAAAGCCCTTAGTGTATGTAAGGCGGACAAACGTAAAAGAGTAACTCAAGCAGATATTAGAAACGCGAGCAGAATTTGGTATTAAGTTGTTTTTAATCCTTATATTTTTTTATTTTTATTAATTTATTGAAGTTCATTCTTTATTCATGATCTGAATTACTATTTTAAAAACTTTCAAAAAAATCTTTATTCAGATATTTATCAATATTCTCATCTAACTTCTTCTTGACTGATTCTAGTCCTTCTGGGACAACTCTTGTCTTTGCAAAAATATCTATAAACCCTAATTCAGATCCGTATCTTGGGACGATGTGACAATGTATATGAGGGATACTCGCCCCGGCCACACCTTCATTGAATCCAATATTGTATCCCTTCGGGGAATATAAATCATCAAATAACATTTGTAATCCTTGTATGGCTCTAAAGATTCTTTTGACTTCCTTTCTCGTCAATTCAATGAATCTAAGCACATGTCGATTGGGAACTACCATACAATGACCCGGATTGTAAGGATAAATATTCAAACAAATAAATATTAAATCATCTTGATAAACTTTTATAGAAGTAACTTGTTTATCTTCATTCTTTACTGCACATAGAATACAATCAACTTTGGGACGGTCTTTTCCTTGGACGTAATCCAATTTTCCGAGAGCTTGTAGCCACTTTTCAAACATAACAATCATTTTTAGAATAATTAAGAATAAAGGGAAAAATGCGATCCCGAGTCATATTTACTTGAATTATCATAATTTTCAGAATTTAATTCTCCAGAACAAAAATCTAATAGTATTAGATTAGTATATGCTTGAATATTAAAAATTCTACGTATAAGCAGAAAAAAATTATTTTTCGAAATGTAATTTTCATTTAAAAAGATTTGATCACTTACTTCATATCGATGATTTTTAATATCTAAGTAAAAAAATACGTTTTTTAGATGAAAAAACTTTTTTAACTCTTTAAAAAATAGCAGTTCTTTATCCTTATTCTTTTGTAATGCTTCGATATGAGCAGGACTAATTTGTGTTCCGATTGAAACAATAAGTAAATCATTCTTATTTTTCGGTTGAAAAACTACCATAAATTGACTTTTTTTAAATTCCTCTTGAGGATGGATAGGAGGAAATACAAATTGAAAGCCAAATTCAATGTTGTTATTTTGTAATTTTTTTCTTAAAATACCTTCATCTAATAAATATTCCCTAATAATAGCCTCGATTTTATTAGAATGTGTAGTTTTTTTATTCATTAAATTTTCATTATTTAATAACTGAAATATATACTTAAATTTATTAGTATGAATTAATTTGAAGTATTTTCATTATATTCTGGGATTATCGTTATATAAATTAATACTTACCTCTAGGTCTTGGCTTAGGCTCAACACCGGCGTCTTCCAATTTTTGAATATTTTTTTCTAACTCTTCTTTAGATGTAGCATAAATTACTTCATAGGAGTCTGGATCTATAAATATTTTTCCCACTATACCTAGGCCCATCAAATGATTATTTTTATCTATAAAAGTATTATCAATATTCATTTTAATTACTTCTTTTCCACTTTCCAATTCTACTAATTGCGGTTGGCAGGCAGTGTATCCCGTACCCCGATTCTTAAGAAGAAAATTCATTAGAGCAAAATCTAACTCATCAGAAATTTCTCCCTTTTCTTCCAAGACCTTTTTTATTTTTGGAACCGTCATAATTATCTATAAATCCTATAATTTAATTGATTAATTCTTATATTTTTGTATAAATCTAAAATTTTAAATGTTTGGTTAAAACTAGTTAATACTAATTATTTATTTTGGTATATTAATTTACAACTTTTTAATTAAAATATCATCTAATAAGAATAATTTTTATATTCAGAAATTTCGTTGTATGAAAAATTTTAAAATAATCTTAAAAAACAAATTTAATTAAGTATTCAAATTAAATTATTAGAAGGAGATATTAATTATTTATAAAATTAAGTTAAATTGACTCATTTATTATCTTCGATTTTATACATTGTAACTTCATCCACACTATGTAGAGCACAATTCAGTTCTTCCAATTTTTCCCGAATAACATCAATACCAAGATCAGTTCCTACAACTTTAATGTGTAATGAAGCTGTCTTTTGGTCAAGCTCATCTACATTTACTCTTACTTCACTTATACCATCGATTTCCATTAATGCGTGCGCAATAATATCAGAGCTTGGTTGGTGGGGCTTCAGCACGTCAAGCCAATATTCAATTTTTAACATTAAAATTATATCCGTGTTTTATTATTTTCATAAAATAATTAGATTATATCAATATATATTACAATTATTTAAAAGATTTATATTTTTCTTTAAAGAAATGAAATAATTGATTTAATTAATTCTTTGGAAAATTGGGAATCTTGTTTTATTATGAGATCTGCTTTGTGAAAATTTGAAATATTAGAAAATTTGGAGGTGGGGGTTTCTATAGCAATTGATTTTGCACCCAAGTGAAGAGCTCCTTGGATATCTCGATAGGTATCTCCGATCACGATTACATTTAAAGGTTCTACATTAAGCTTTTTACAAATCATTAAAAGATGGTCTTTATGGGGTTTTGGATTATCAACATCATCCCTTCCCACAATAACATTAAAATATTTAAGCAATTTAACTGTTTTTAAAGAAACTTCTGCGTTTTTATGGGTATTATAAGTATAAATTGCTTGTTTTAGCTTAATTTTTTGGGCATATTTTAATACATCTTCAATTCCCTGAATTTTACTAGCATGTAAAGCAGCCTCATATTCAATGTCGCTCACAGCATCATTAATTTCTTTTTTAATTTGATCTATTTTCTCTAAACTATAATTTTTTTTCTTGAAGATTTCAATGGAGATTTTCAAATTATCTAAAATACTCTGTGTTATCGCTAATTCCTTTTTTGGTATTCCATGATGAATTAAAATTTTAATCGCTACTCTTCGAGCTTTTAAATAATCTATTCTAAAATGGATCAGAGTCCCATCAAGATCCCATATTAATGCTTTTATGCGTATTTCTTTCATCAATTAAGTCATGCAGAATTATTTTATAAATATAAATTTCTTTTTATAATGTAGTTTGAATTATATAAGAATTTTTTCTTTTTGGGATAAACTTTCTATTCCATATACTTTAATTGCTCGAACATCAATAAAGATAAATAACGCACTTACAACTAGAATTGCTATAAGTGAAATCTCACTGGAAGTAACGATATCATAGCTAATATGGAATATGATAATCATTAATAAACTTCCTCCCGATTGATTAAACAAAAATGTAAAAGCGATTGAACCACTTAACAGTAAGGGAAACATAAAAATAAGGGAAAAGTATAAATCGAATCGATAAAAAAACATGGGAACGTGCCATAACCACCAAATTACGGTGAGAATTATTGTTGATTTTAAAGCAGTATAAAAGTTTTGTAATTCCGGTAAAAGATATCCTCTCCATCCTATTTCTTCAAAAAATCCATAACAGAGAGAAGGTAAGAAAAACAGGATAAAAGATTTTATATCTTCCAGATTATTAGTTTTTAAGAATGTATAATAATCAAATAATCCAAAAACTGCTTCGAAAGGCAATATTAGAGCTAGAATTATTAAAGGTGAAAAAGCAACAAGAAATAATTTTTTATCAGCAACTTTTAAGATTCGATCTTTTAACTGAACTAGTCCCAATTTACGTTTTCTCGTATAAATTATTATTAATCCCGCCAGAGTTGGTCCAATAGAACCTAGAGAATGCCATAATTCTCTTATTTCATAATTTATGATATCATAATAAAAAATTAACGGGATTGTTATACACCAAGTCATTCCGTAGGCGATAATGACATAAATTATGATACTTAATTTATTATAAGAGTTCATTATTCCTATTTATTATAATCAATTCTATTAGAATACAAAATTTATAAATCGAATTAGACAAATTCCTTTCCATTATAAGTTGTGTAGATGGGACCTTTTGGAGTCAGGTCTGATTTTTTTAATACAATTTTTTCAATGAGAAATTCGCCGAATTCCTTATTTCTATTTTCGTTTATGAATGTTTTAAAGCTATCAAAGGATGTATAATCTCTTCTATCTTTTTTTAATCGAGCAATAGTAATGTGGGGTTTAAATTTAAGACGTTTATCTTTTTTAATTTTTAGATGCTCATCTAATTTTTCCTCTACAGTATCTTTAATCTTTTGGAGCAATTCAATATCTCCTTCCATGCCTATCCAAATAATTTCATAATTTCTAAAATTTCCCACTCCTTTCAAGAGATAAATATGTTTATCTCCGTGAAGTATCTTTTTATTAATCTCTCTTTCTAAGATATCATATATTTTAGGAGCCATAGACTCTTTTATATTACCAATAAACTTAACCGTTAAATGAATATTTTCTGGTTTTATGATTTTTATTCGTTTTTGATTTTGATTAAGACGATTTGTAAATTCTCTAATTTCAGAAAGCGTTTCTTCATTATTTAGCTTAAAAGCAATAAAAGTTCTAATCATATTTAGTAATAGTGTTTTTGTATGTTAAGAAAATTAATTATGCACATTTTATAATCTTATTATATTTATAAATGTCCTTTTTACTAGTTCTCTGTTATTTTAATAAAAAAATAGCTTCTTTTGAATTGAGGTTTTTCATTTGATATAATACTATTTATTCTAGTAAAACATAAAGATAAATAAAATAAATATGTAAAATATAAATTAAATAAATTCTGATTCAATACGATTATTATGGATAAAAACGCAAAATATTTAGATCCTAATTTGGATTTAGAAAAAAGAGTAAATGATCTCATAAAAAGACTGAATATAGATGAAAAAATCACTTTAATCCGAGGCAAAGATTTTTGGACCACAAATCCAATCGATCGATTAGAAATTCCTTCTTTTGGTATGACGGATGGTCCTTTAGGCGTCGCCTGGCATTCCAGCCATTGGGGAAAGCATACGAGGTTCCCCGCTACAATCGGATTGGCTGCCACCTGGAATAAAGAATTAGCATATAAAATGGGAGAAGTTCTGGGTAAAGAAACGAAATTAGCGGGCCGGCATCAAATTTTAGGACCTGGAGTTAATATAATTCGCTCTCCTCTATGTGGTCGGAATTTTGAATATTTGAGTGAAGATCCGATTCTTTCCTCCAATATCGCATCAGAATTAGTAAGGGGCATTCAATCTCAAAATATTGCAGCCTGTATCAAACACTATATTACGAATAATTCCGAGACAAAAAGAATGAAAATTAGTACAGAGATCAGTGAACGTGCTTTCCAAGAGATTTATGTTAAGAATTATATGAGAATCATTAAAAAATCAGACCCTTGGGGATTGATGGTCTGTTATAACAAATTTAATGGCATTTATGGTCCGGAGAATAAATATATTCTTAAGGATATATTAAGGGATCAGATCGGATTTATAGGTCATGTTACATCAGATTGGGGGGCAGCGAGAAATACATCAGGAGCTGCGGCTTGCATAAAAGCAGGACTTAGCTTAGAAATGCCTGGTATGCTCTTGGGTAGAGTTTTGACCCCTAAAAAGGTTCAGAAAGCATTAGATGCTGGAGAAATTGTTGAAGAAGACATAAATTATATTTTAAAACCATTACTTCGTACTTTCATGAGAGTAGGATTATTTGAACAAGAAGAAGAATCTTATCTTAAGGTTACAGATATCCCCGAGCATCAAGATATAGCTCAGCAGATTGCCGAGGAGAGTATGGTACTGCTAAAAAATGATTCTGACATTCTTCCTTTAAATTTAAAGGCAATTAAAAAAATTGCAATTATAGGTCCAAATGCGAAAAAAAAATTTGGGAAACCATTCCAGGGAGGAAGTTCTGCTGTGATTCCTCCACGATTTATTACACCATATAATGGAATTAAAAGATATGTTTCGAAGAGTGCAGAAATTATTGATGATCCAAAAGATGCTGATATCACTCTCTTAATTATTGGGCTTGACCATGGAGGCGGTTTTTTTAAAACCCTTTTATTTAAAACAGAGGGGGATACCGAAGGAAGTGATCGGACGCATTATGGATTACCTCAGAAGCAAATTAAATTAATTAATGAAACCGTAGCAAAAAATCCGAAAACTATAATCATATTAATTGCTGGAAGTCCAATAGATTGTTCGGATTGGTATGATAATGTTCCCGCTATTCTAAACGCATGGTATCCAGGTATGATGGGGGGAAACGCTCTCGCTCGGGTACTCTTTGGTGAAGTGAATCCATCTGGCAAATTACCAGTGACTTATCCGAAAAAGATTCAAGATCATCCTGCGCATAAATCTAAAAAGAGATTTCCTGGAGATCTCAAGGAAATGAAAATTTATTTTGACGAAGGAATCTTTGTTGGCTATCGTTATTTCGATAAACACAAAATTGAACCCTTTTTCCCATTTGGTTTTGGTCTTTCTTATTCTGAATTTGAGTTATCTAATATTCAATCAGATAAGAGTAATCTTCAAGGAAAAGGAAATTTTACCATTTCTGTAGAAGTGAAAAATACTGGGAAAATTGCTGGAGCAGAAGTAATTCAAATCTATATTGGAGATGATGAGTGTTCGGTGGAACGTCCACCAAAGGAATTACAGGGTTTTGAGAAAGTTTATTTAAATCCGGGGGAGAAAAAAACTGTATCAATCACTTTAGATGATTCATCATTTGAATTTTATTCAGAAAAGGAGAAAAAATTCATATCTGAATCTGGATCTTTCACAATTTGGGCAGGTACTTCTTCTAGAGAACTTCCTTTATCTATAAAAATAAATTATTTAAAATAATTTCTTTTTCTATTTAATAAGCTTAATTCCATCATTATTGGCTAATTTTTTCGAGAATCTGAAACTTATATTATTTATTATATTATATTAATAATTATGAATAAAATATTTTAAAAAGAAAATTTTTGATTTAAAATGGCTAGACCATTATGGTTTGTAAAGTTATTAAAAAAAGCTTTTCGAAGTATCAAAGTCCTCGCAAAATTAAGTAATTTACCATTCATGAATAAACTTTTTGAGATTCTGTTGTTTAAAGAAGATAATATAATATACCTACCAAAAGATAGTGTAATTGAAGTAAACCAGAATGTAGACCAACCTGATAATTATGTCCTTCCTACAAGAGTATTAGAATATTTTATTGAGAAAGCAAATTATCATTGGATCATGGACTTCTGTATTTGTCGAGCTTCTATGAAATGTAAAGATTATCCCATTGATTTAGGTTGCCTCTTCTTGGGTAAAGGTGTTCTAGATATAAATCCTAGTTTAGGACATCTAGCTACTAAACAAGAAGCTCTTGATCATATTCGAAAATGTAGAGATGCGGGATTAGTCCATATGATTGGTAGAAACCTTTTGGATAAGCAATGGTTAGGTGTGAAGGATGGGGCAAAGCTGTTATCTATTTGTAATTGCTGCCCTTGCTGTTGTTTATGGCGGATAGCACCAATTTTGCATTCAAGTCTTTCGAACAAAGTGAAAAAAATACCCGGAGTGAAGGTATTTATTAATGATAATTGTGTTGGGTGCGGGACTTGCACGAAAGACATTTGTTTTGTTGATGCGATTAAAATTATAAATAAAAAGGCCCATATTACTGACCAATGTCGAGCGTGTGGGCGTTGCATAGAAGTGTGTCCCAATGATGCTATTGAATTAATAATAGAAGATGAAGATTACATTAATAAAGCGATTAAGCAGATAGATAAATTAGTAAATATTGAAAATTAATTTTTTAAATAATCTTAATATTTATTTTACCTTTTATCTTCCCAAAAAATATTATCTTTCTTTAAATTCATAATCCTCGTTCTATCCTTAAGTGCTGAGGCTGCTTGTACAACCTCCTTGATGCTGTGAAAGACAGGAATTTTACTTAATTCTAAAGATTCTATAATCATTTGATATTTTTCCACATATGGAATAAAGGTTATGATGGGCTTTTTTTTAGCAGTTACTACATTAGCAATTCTTCTTCCAATTTGGAAAGAAATATTTGGTGGATAAGGTAATAACAATAAAAGAATACATTCAATTCTCTCGATATTAGATAGATATTGAATAATGTTTTCAATATCTTTGTCCAATACTGATCCTGTCAAATCAATGGGATTATTGAAGGAGGCGATTTCTCTAGCAATTGGGTTTATCATTTCATACATTTCTTCCTTTTCTTCTTCAGTAAAAGTTATAGCACTCAATCCGTAATCGCTTAACATGTCTGAACAGAGAACTCCATGTCCCCCAGACACAGATAGGATCGCTACTTTACCAAAGGTAATAGTATTCGCTCCAAAAGGATTTTTTTTATGTGAAAGTACATCATAGACTTTAAGCATTGTTAACAATTCTCGTTCTGAATGAGGTTGAATAATGTAGTATTGCTTTAAAGCTCCCGAGAGTATCTTATAATTTCCTCCTAAGCTTGCAGTATGCGATAGAGTTGCAACCTTTCCTTGCTCAGTTATTCCCCCAAAGTAACAAATTGTCATATCATCGGATTCTTTCGCTAAAGTAAGAAATTTTCTTGATTTTCCTATTTTAAATCCTTCTAAATAAAAGGCAATATTGCTCGTTTCGGGATCCACTTTACTAAAATATTCTAATAACATAGATTCATCCACAACGGCTCTATTACCAATAGAAACGGCTGTTGAGACACCTATATTTCTCTCCTTAAATTTTACAAAAAATTGATCCACAAGTACTCCTCCTGATTGACTAATTAATGCTACAGAACCTTTCGGGGGGCGAGTTATTCTCTCAGTGGGTAAAAAAACGGTATCAATTAAGGGAGGAGAATACACGCCAATGCAATTTGGTCCCAAAACGGCAATATCATTATCTATAGCGATCTTTTCTAATGTCTCTTGCCTTTTTATTCCTTCTCCTCCAATCTCCGCAAAACCACCACCAATGATGATACTAGCAGGAATTTCATATTCCACACATTCCCTAATATATTCAATTGTATCATCTGGTCCCACTGCAATGACTAAGATGTCCGGATTTACAGGCAGGGCTCCCAGACTTTTGTATAAGTCAACTCCCTCAACATTTCCTCCCTCTGGATGAATGCCATATACATCTACATTCATTTCGAATTCATTTTTTAATAAAATAATTCTTCCCGGAGATAAGTTATTTTTCCGTGAAATCCCAACCACTGCCATTGATTTAGGTCTAAAAAGTTTGTCTAGATCCATATTTCTCAGTAATGATATTTACATGATAATATTATAAACAATCTATGAAATATCAATTTCCATGATTTTTTATAATTATTTAATATTAGATTTGATACTAAAAATTTTTAAATCATCCCAACACAGAAAAAAGTTAAAAAAAATAAAGAAAATATTAGTTATATCAACCAGGTTAGAATTCCTTTCCACACTTTTTACATACATGTTTCTTAGCATACATAGGCACATGTCCTACATAGCTAATCACTTTCGATTTGTCCTCAGTTGTTCTAATATCCTGACCCACAGCACCGCATTGAGGGCACGATAGACGCTCATTTACTTCAATTGTTTCTTCCATTTCAAGGGGGGCATATTCTTTCAATGCTTGCTCAGTCTCTTCCAGTCTACTAATGGTTTGATCCATTTGTTTTTCTTTTTCTTTTAGATTTACATTCAGAGAAGTAATTATTTCATCTTTTTCATTAATTGAATTCTTTGCTTCTTCTAATTGTTGTTGTAGGCTATCTAATTGTTGTTGTGTTTGTTGTGTTTGTGAAATTTCGTTATTTAATGATGCAATTTTTTCATCTTTTTGAGCAATAGTATTATGAGTCTCTTCTGATAACTTGGCAAGCTCATCTAATTTATTTTCAAGATTTTGAACTTGATTGGAATAATTCTGGATTTTTTGATTTAATTGTGCATTCTCTTGGTCTTTTTCTTTAGCTTTTTGCGTCATATTTTGTATTTCATTAGTGGCTATTGTTAAATTCTCCTCAGTTTGGGACAAAAAATTTTTTGTTTCAACTAGCTCTTTTTCAAGATCATTTATTTTCGACCGTAAATCTAATAACCTTTTGCCTTCGATTTTTTGACTTTTATCGGGATTCTCTTCGGCTTTTTGCCAATCTATACTCATAGTCTAATTTTCAACTTTTGTAATTTAAAAAATTTAATTTTGTTAAAATTAAAATAATATAAATATAATATAAATATATTATTTTTATGTTTTTGTTAATTGAAAAAGGTCTCTTTTTATTAATAAGAATGATTTCCATATTATTTGATTTATATGATAATAAAAAAAGTATCTTTTTACATAAAATAAAAAGAATGTAGCGTTTTATAAAATGATACAGTAAAGATGGAAAAAAATAACATAAAAATTAAAGATCATAAATTTGAGATTATAAGCACATCAGGGGTCTATAAAACACCATTCACAATAATAATTTTGGTGGAAATTTTTATATCGGGCATTATTGTCGTACTTTTAAATCTATGGTATTATAGTGGAATATATTATCTCTTAACAAGCGAAAAATTATTTCCTTTTAGCCCGAATGCTAAATGGTGGTTTTGGTTATTGCTCCCCTTAAATATATACGGAAATCTTTTTTTATTTCTGATAGTAACTATGTTGATATCGGTAATAATCTTTAAGATACTTAATAAATTATATCCTCCTCGGGAAGGAAGATTTAAAAAAGGAAGTAAGGATTGGAAGTATGTGCATAGGAGATTTTGGACTGCCTATTTTCCAATTTGGTTGGCAAGAGCGATGCCTTTTCCTTGGTCTGACATAATTGTCTATCGTCTATTTGGTGTAAAAATCGGGAAAAGTGTAGTAGCATATGAAGGATATATTGACCCGGAATTGATAGAAATAGGCGATTCTAGTATGACTTCGTTACAAATATGTATTTTTTCACATTTAATTTATCATGATGAGGTTTTGATTAAAAAAATAACAGTAGGGAAGAATTGTGTCATAGGACCACATTCTATTTTATCTCCGGGAACTGTTTTAGAAGATGGAGCGGTTTTGGGGGCTGCTTCATATACTAGACCCAATCAAATTTTAAAGGGAGATTTAATTTGGATAGGGAGACCTGCTACAAAAACATTCTCATTATCCCCTACAAAAAATTCTAAAGAAAATTCCACTAAAAAAGATTAAAAACCCAAATAATACAGATAATTATCTAAATTAATTAGTTTAAGGATATTAAGGTTAATGAACTTAAATTTATAAACGATAAACACTAAATTTTATGCATCAAACTATTAATTTTTAACAATTATGTTCTCTCCAGCTAGTTCAAAGGGTGATTCGCCTACTCCTATAGACGAGCGCTTACGTCGTAAATATCTACCAATTTACCTTTTAATTATTTTCTTAAGTTTTATTCCCATTAGCATATTAGAATATAATTATATCTTTTTTTTATGGAATAATAAATTCTATTGGATATTTTTTTTACTATTACCACTTAATATTTGTGTGCTTTTATATATTCTTCAATTAGGAGCAATATTATTTTCTACATTAAATTTAATAATTTGTAAATTAATATATTATCCAGTAGAAGGAGTTTTTACAAGAAAGATTGATGATAAAAATTATAGATATTGGAATTTGCGTAATATGATAAAAAAATGGCCTTTATTTCTGATAGCTACAAATCCACTACCTTGGATTAAGAATAGGTTCACTCTTAGATTTTTCGGCGTTAAAATTGGAAAACATACAATTTGTGATAATGCATGGATTTTTTCTGAATTTGTTGATATAGGAGATAATGTTATAATTGGAATGGGTTCTACTATTTTACCTTTTGGTATCGAACAAGATACATTCATTCTTAGAAGGATCATAATTGAGGATAATGTTTTAATCGGGGCCAAGTGTTCATTGATGCCTGGAACGAAAATAGGTAAGGGAGTAGAGCTTTCCGCACAATCTTTTACAAAATATAATCAAGTTTTAAAAGAAAATTCTTTATACATGGGACAACCAGCAACATTACATAAATAATAAAAAATGAAAATGTGAACAAAATGGTTGAAAGTATTGTTAAGGGTTCAAAAGGAACCAATAAAAGGAAGCGATTAGTAATTTTTTCTGATACTCATATAACCCCTCATAATGCAGTATTTAATTCAGATATTTTCCATGTGGGTATCGAAAAGATTAATAAAATAAAAGATGTGACGTGCTACTTACATCTTGGTGATCTTACTCATTCAGGAACATTATTAGATTATGAACATGCTTTACAACAAATGAGTAAATTTAAACCTGCTTCTGAGGCACCACTTTATTATATAATAGGTAATCATGATTCTGAAAATGTTGGATACCTCTTGTTTGAAGAAATTATTGGTGAAAGGCACTTTGAATATGAAGATAACGACCTTTATATAGTGGGTATTGATAGTACCAAACCCGATTTAGCAAGTGGAATTATCCATCAGAGCACCTTAAGATCAGTTAAAAATCAATTAGAAAAAGCTGATCGAGACGAAAAAATAAAAATAATCTGTTTTCATCATCAAACAATTCCTATTCCAAAAACAGGAAAGGAAAGATCCGCAATAGACGATTCTGGAGACACTCTTCAGATGTTATTGGGTACGCATGTAGATTTAGTGATTAATGGACATCGCCATATTTCAAATTTATATAATGTTGGTTCTCCTGAAAAAGATCTATATATTTTCAATTCTGGTACGTTTTCCTGCAATAAAACACGATATAGAGAATTATTCACATATAATGTCATTGATATCGAAGGAAATAAGATAAATTTTAGAATTTTTCCTGTATTAGAATCCCAATATATGAAGGATATTGAGAGATCTATTAATTATTATCAGCCGAGAGAAGTAGAAGCCAATGAAGTACCATTTTGTAAGATCGTTCAAATCTCAAACACTTTAATCTCAAATAAAAACAATAATAATAGTCTAAATATTGATAGAACCATTAATTATATTAATAATAAGGATAACATAGATTTGATTGTACATACGGGAAATTTAACAAAAAACGGTTATAAATCTGAATTTATAACTGCTAAAGAAAAATTAGATAAATTAAAACATCCTTATATTGTAGTCCCAGGGCAAACTGATTCCAGCCCTCCTGCATGGGACTATTGGGAAGAATATATTGGTCCTTTGGATCCTTCGTATAAAAATGATAAACTATTTTTTCAAGGGATAAATTCGAGTACGAAAGATTCTACAGTCGGATATATTGGGAGAAAACGACTACGTTTATTAATTGAAAAGGTTTTGCGGTTTAGTAGGGAAAAGGTTTGTGGATTTGCGTGCTTTCATAGCTTAATTCCAACCCCTTTAAGCATTTGGCGTACAGAACTATCTGATAGTGGAGATGTTTTATCTCAATTAGCACTCTCTCAAATTGATATTATTTTAAATAGTACTCCAAGCGTCCCATTTAATTTAAAAGTAGAGAATTCATTAATTTCTAATGGTGGAAATCTTAGAACAAAACGTTTTGATGAAGAATTAATTGAAATTATTATATATAAAGACGGACTAATAAATATCTATGAAAATAAACTAAGAGAAAAAGAAAGAATTTTGATTGGATCTTATCACGTAAATATCTTTTCTTAATAATGGGACATAATAAAATTTTAACAATATATAATTTAATTCTTATTCGCTATACTGATGAAATTTGGTTAAAATCCACTAAAATTAAGCTTCGAATGATACATACCCTAATAGACAATATAAAAAGTATGTTAGGGAAAGTAAATATTTCATATCACAAATATCAAATAAGTAAAGATACAGCAAGGATATTTTTCTTTTTCGAAAACAAAGACATCGCCAATGCAATTGATGTTTTAAAGAAAGTATTTGGAATTTATTCAATAAGTCCCGCATTAAGAACTTCAAATAAAATAAAAAATATTTCGGAAAGAACTTTAGAAGTTGCTGAAAAAATTCTGCAAAAAGGTGACAGCTTTGCATTACGAGTGAAACGTTCGGGGAAACATGAGTTTAGTTCCCAAGATGTGGCAGTAAAGGTTGGGCAAATAATCTTAGATCAATTTAGTGATTTAGATCTAACGGTTGATTTAGGGAATCCAGATAAAAAAATTTTTATAGAAGTGAGAAACCAATTTTCTTATATTTTTACAGAAATAATTGAAAATAAATGGAAAGGACTTCCAATAGAGAGCAATAAAAAACTAATAGTAATGGAAATTGGGAGATTAGATGATATCCTCGCAGCCTTTTTTATGATGAGAAGAGGATGTACAATTTATCCTGTTTTGTTTAAAATTACAGATGAATATAGAGAATGGGAAAAAAGAATTGCAAATTGGAAAAAAGTTTTTTCTTATACTCCTTTTTCAAAATTTACAATAATAAAAATTAATCTTATTGAAATACTTGATACAATAAGAGATTTATCAAAAGAAGAAAAATATTTATGTGCGATTTGTCGCTTAATGCGATTTGAAATTATTTCTAAACTACTTAATACCCAAAATATCACTGGAATTGAAAAGTCTAAAGCCATAACAGACGGTTTAAATTTTAATAATAATAATTTTTGTCCCGAGGAAATTGATCTAAATACAATTGCAGCCAGTTATAATTATGTAAATTTACCCCTTTTTACTCCTTTAATTGGGTTGGAATTAGATGAAATTAAGAAATTGCTGAAAAAAATATCAGATAATCTCTATGATTCAGATTATTGCAAGTATAAACCGAAAAAACAAGAATTTGAATGGGAAACAGTAATAAAATTGTATAATTCCTTACAATTAAAAATTAAAGATTTAATTTCAACTGCACTTAAGAATCAAGAAATAATTATTATAAAATAATTTAAAAATCTCAAAAACTAATAATATAAATGATGGTTTTTTACTGAAAAAATATCTCTCAATAATTTGTATATATAAATATAAAAGTTAGAGTTGCTTTTTAAGATATAAATTTTAATTAATAATTTCCAATTAAAAAATGCCGAGAAAAATTGCTTTTTTAGGTCTAGATAATGCAGGAAAGACAAGTATTATTACTGCGATAACTAAGAAATTCGGATTTGAAGAAGAACTAAAAGAAATTTTACCAACACGAAGAGTTAGCAGAGATACTTTTGGATTTTTGGGAATAAAATTCATAAGAATGGATTTTGGTGGTCAATTGGAATATAGAAGAGAGTATTTAGATAATCTTGGAAAATATATAGGTGGTACAGACTTAATTTTTTATGTAGTAGATATTCAAGATCCAGATAGATACCTTGAATCAATAGATTATTTAGAAGAAGTACTACTTTTTTTTAAAGAAATTAGAGAATATCCGCCGGTTGCGATATTATTCCATAAATTCGACCCAGATCTCATTAACAATGATTATCTTAATCAAAAAGCACTTACACTTAGGCAGACATTGATGAAATTTTCTCCCGATTATGATCTTTTTTTCTTCGAAACGAGCATTTATGATCTAAAATCCGTGATGGATGCTTTTTCCAGTGGACTAGCTTTACTTTTTGATAAAATGGAAATGATAACTCAATTATTTAATGAAATCAGTAAAAAATATAATGTAGTCTTGATTAGTTTATATGATTCAAATGGATTTACGGTGGGAGAATATACGAGACCTAATCTTCGATTGGATGAAAAAATGAAAATCTATGATAGATATTTACATCTGCAGAAGAGAATCTTATCAGAAAACCTTTCGTTATATGAATTTTCAGATAAATTTAGAGAGGGGAGTAGATTTTCGGGCGTAATTGAGGTTTTAACCTTTGGGATGCTTCATTTTTATTTGCTTTTTATTATTGAAGAAAATGAGGAAAATTTGGAAGAAACGGTTAGGTTATTAGATGAAATTGAAGCAGCTAAGCCAAAAATGGAAACTATCATCTCACAAATAGTTCAATAAATAAATTTTTTCAGATAATAATTTATAAAAGAATTTTTTTTTGAAAGAATTTTTAAACGCAGATGGAGGGATTCGAACCCTCGAGCGCTTTCACGCACTGGCTCTCGAGGCCAGCGTCTTACCACTAGGCTACATCTGCTTTAAAATATTTTTATAATAAAAAATTGGATGAGTTATAAAATAAGTTTCCGTTAATTTAAAGCATTTTAAGATTTTTAAAAGTTATAGAATTGCATTAAAAAATAATTGCTGTTCTAAGAAATAGGGACATATATATTTATTTTTAAGGATGGATCATGTAATTGAATGATTCCTTCTTTCTCATATTTTTCCAATAATTTTTTAACCGTAGAGACTCGCACATCGTATTTAATTGCTATATCCGTTGCTAATATGGCTTTTCGATTTAGAATATCCTTTTTAATTTCTTCTTCTAACCCCTTAGGGATAAAAGCATCTCGCTCTATAACATCTATTCGCTGAGATCTTCCATATTTTCTCCTTAAATTGAGAGTATCCTTGCGGAATAAAACCTTATCTTCTTTTTCGGACACAGTGATACATACCTTTAAATATATAAATTCTATGCTATACTCTTATTAATAGTAAATAATTAAAAATAATAAAATTTTTGATCTATTTTAAAAACAATTCCAATAAAATTCTAAATTTTTAATAGTAATAGGATGAACGATGAATTCTTATTTGATGTAAAAAAGGAAAGACCAGAAGATCTCTACAAAAATATGAGTGATTATTTTACAGCCGAAAGAATTGAAGACTATTCACTCTCCAAAAATATGCAGAGAATTCAAACTAAAATTACTATAAGAGCTTTACAATTATTGGATATTAACCAAAAATCTTCTTTATTATTAGATGCCGGATGTGGCCCTGGATTTGCTTCATTTTTTATAAAAGAATTGGGTTATAAAGTAGTTGCTTTAGATATTATATCTCAATTTTTATACTATTATGAAATGAAGGATATCAATCCTGTTGTTGCAGATATGTGTAGATCTCCATTTAAACCTGAAATGTTTAATGGAATCATTTCTATCTCTGCTCTACAATGGATTTATAGAGATATTTCAGATAAAACGATGGAAAATGATTTTATTGAGTTAATTTCATCGTTTTATAGTATTTTAAAATTTAACTGCAAAATTGTCTTTCACTTTTATCCAAAAAATTTCAAATTGATGGATAAAATGAAAGCTCTAATTAATTCACAAATAGATTTTAATGGTGGTTATGTAATAGATAATCCGAATAATCCTAAAAAACGAAAAATTTTTTTAATATTAGAAAAAATGAAATAAATAAATTTCGACTTTGGAGATAGATTATCGCTTATTTTGTCAAATTAGTTAAAGTTTTTATATTCAATATTTTATTTATTATACAAAAATTTAGTAAAATTTTTTTTTTTGTTTTTTTTTTTTAAATTTATTTATCAAAAATTGAAAAAATTAATAATTAGAAAAATTAAAAAAGAAAAAGGCAATTACAATGAATTCTTTATTTAAAAATATTAGAAAAAAAAAAATCATAGCCACATTGATTCTTTTCGTTATAATGTTTATTCCCTTTTTGGTAATGATTTCATTAGATTTTAGAGATACCTCAGAATCCAATAAGTTATTAACGGGCAATCAGAATTTTTCTGACAATAATCCGATTTCTGTAAGCCAAGGAAATGGAGGAGATGTATGGTGGAATTATAGTTGGCGATACAGAATTCCAATAAATATATCATCAGGAGTAGATTTAACTGATTATCAAGTTCAAATTGATATCAACCTTACAGAATGGTATGAAAAGGGATACCTTGATGAATCTGGAAAAGATATTCGCTTTGCAAACTCCTCAGGTGTAGAGCTTGATTTTTGGATAGAAGATATGGAAGTTTCGGGTGAAAAAAGTACAATATGGGTAAAAATTCCAAAAATATCTCAAAGCGAAATAGAAACTATTTATATGTATTTTGGAAATCTTGATGCAGAAATGGCAAGTAGCATTGATAATACTATGGATTCAGGGTTGAGGTATTTTTACTATAGAGACATTAATAGAGACTATTTTCACACATTTCATGGGACCGATGTCTATTCTACAGCACCGAACTTTAATTGGGGCGGAAACTATATCATATTAAATGGTAATCCTTGGGAAAATCTCTCAGATTATGTAAGTATAAGGTGGGAGGGCTGGATTGCTAATGATGGTGATGGAGGACATATATTCTGGATCTATACTGACGATGGCAGCAAATTATGGATTAATAATACAGTAATTATGGATAAATGGTATGATCAATCCCCACACGAGCATTATTCTACTCCATATATTTTTTCATCAATAATTCCTATTAAATATGAGTGGTATGAATGGGGCGGACAAGCTGTTTCACAGCTTGGATGGACCCCACCAGGGGGTTCAAAGACTTATCCTATTCCTGGTTCGCATCTTTGGTGCAGGAAATATTCGGAGACTGAACCGACCGTATCTATTGGTGAGGCAGAACCGGGACTGGCCTCTATAAAGGTGAATGCATTTGATTTATATGGGTATCCAATACCTAATGCAAACGTCTCAATCTATAATTATACCGCTGGGGAAAGTTATCTAATAAGCGGGCTAACAAATGATACGGGTAGTATTCTATTTGAAGATTTAGGATTTATGCCATTAAATTTAACTTTTAATGTATCGATTACATCTGACAGTGGGCTAACCAGAATTATAAATACAACTTCAGATCCAATAATAATTGAAACAATACCAATTGACGAAACATATACAGAAATTAATTTAATTTGCGATGCGAGTACACATATTTTGAACGTTAAAGATGTTGATGGAGTACCGGTCGATACTGCATGGGTAGAAGTAGGGAATTCAACATCTCCATTTATTCAAAACTGTTCGATAAATTCTATTGGTAATGCAACCTTCATTTGGATTAATGATACCACGAATTATAATTATAATTATACAGTCTATTATGAAGATTCCGATTATGAATATCCATCTAGTAAAATAGTCTTAGCTACGGGGAATTTCACAGATCCAACCGATCGCTATGATAATGTAATAGTAAATATGACAACAATTGTTTTTATGGTCCATGAACTTAATGATATAGAGGCTACAGTTAGTAATGTTAAACTGGAATTTAAAGAGAATGGGACGGGCAATCCAATCGTTGATTTAGTTACAAACACTTCAGGTCAAGCAACATTGCGATGGTTTATTAGCTCGGAACTCTCTACTTACGATGTAGGAGCTAATGGAAACTATACTTTACGAGCATATTTTGGAGGTATAAAGCAGTTTGGAGTTAATACTCCTATTTCGGCTACATATTGGTCTTATACATTTAATTTTGCTACTCAAGAAAATTTTAACATTTCTCTCAATGTAGATCCAACTTTCTTCCAAACGGAGTTAATAGACTTAAATCCTACGATATATCCCTCTATTAAACAAGGTGCACAATTCAAAATCAGAGTCTTATTCAATATAACAAAATACGATAATGATATAAATCATCCCTATGTTGGACCTAATACTACAGATTCAATTAAATACACGGTTATAGGAGTGGGAAGGGTTTTCTCAGGAAATCTGTATCCTGAGGAAGAGATGGGTATTGGTTATTATTATGGCATTATTGATACACGTCTTCGAGATATGGATATTGGGACATATACTATAACAATAACTGCTTCAAAAACTCAATTTCAATCACCATCACCGAAGTATTTTTATTTGACGGTTCAAAAAAATGATTTATTGGTAAATCAATCTGAGAATGATAATTCCATGCAAACAACGTATTGGAATGAAGATGTGAATATGTCAATTAAACCATACGGCCAATATGAAGAATTTTTAACGATAGAGGATAATATTTTTAATAATAATAATGAGTTTCAATTCTCTATCCCTGATGCATCAAATGTTTGGAATTTAACGGAATTAGAACTTAATATTGATAATATAAATTGGACGGCTGATAGTCTTTTTGCGAATATAATAATTGAAGATCCCTGGGGAAACAATCACACATTTACTCAAATTAATAGTAGCTTAAATGTTCCAATAGGAGATAATTTAGGTTATTGTCATGATATAATAATTCCAAAGGAATATCTAAATAAAAAGAGTCCTACAACAAATAATATTTTTAATTTTAAACTATATGGAACTTTTAATAATGCGGTAGATGTTACAGCCCAAGCTAAACTAGTAAGGGATCAAATAGATGTTCAATACACGCAATTTAATATAACAGATTCTATTTCTATACCATATAGCGGAGAAGGATGGGCCATTAAAAATATAACCTTTAATATTTATAACTGCAAAGACAAAACAGATTGGAGCGATATAAATCCTGAAGATGTGAACTTAGTAATCAGAGCAAATCAGAATTTTACTGCTACAAATAGATTTACTTACTCAGTAGCTAATAATGGTGTTGGAAAGGGTCTATTATCTATTGATAATATAACTTTATTTCCATATAGTAATCAATTTAGCTTTTCGGTTGAAGCAGATAATCCAAATGTAATATTTGACGTAAATATGAGTGTTAAATATATTCAATATTTCTATGAATATTATAACTTAGAAAATATTACACAAACAGATACAATACTAGATATTAGCTATTCACAAAGTTTTCAAATTATTGCAGATGACCTTGGTTGGCAGGATATGCAAACACCCATATTATATTTCGATAATATTAATAATGGAACCCAGTATTTTCAAGCTTCAGAGGTAAATATGAAAATTACAATAGCAGGTCAGGAATTCAGCGTTGCGGATAGTGTGGGAGGAGGATATTTCTTAATGGATCAATTATTGGCTTTCAGTAAAAATACAATCTATAGTGTTTCTATAGAAACTTCTCAACCAGTAAATTATACAGTTAGATTTGAAGCCGATTATTCAAGGTCTGTATTTAAGGATTTAAAAAATGATGTATCATCCGTCACTTATTTAGTAGGACCGCTTAGCGGATCAGTTTCATATAATTCGAACCAAGAATACTATACTCAGAGAATAAATACAACAGCATTGGAAGTGAGAACATATACAGTAACATTTACAGTAGCAAAAAAATATTATTTAGATGGTACTCGAGGCTTGGATCTTCAAATATTATCCAGACCAACCTCCGTGAACGATTCTATAGATGCTTCTTTTACCCTTCAAGTTTATGTCTGGCAAGCTAAGAACTTCACTCTTGAATATAAGGATACTCGAGTTGCTACAAGAGTTAGCGATTGTGAAATATTATATTATAACTGGTGGAAATTAGACGCAGATGGAAATAGATTAACTAGCGAAGGCAATTACGGACTTGCTGTCAATAATATAACTGAAACTGTAGACTCATTATATGTATTAAATTTTGATACTGCCAATAAACCAGTGGGAAAATATGAAATTGCCGCTCATATTAGAAAAGAAAATTATGAAGAACAGACTGTATATTTCTCTCTAACAATTCTAGAACGACCAATTTCAATTATTCCCTTAAAATTCCAAGTTGATGTAGATTATGGAGAAAATATTCAATTTTCGATTCAACTGTCTGATGGTTTCAGTAATTTGCCATTAAATGATGCTAGTGTTATATTAACTCTGGATGGAGCTTTATACCCCTTTATAGAAATTGGAGATGGACTTTATCAAGTAAGTATCCCAACAAGTGATATGGATGCCTTCTTTGCAGATAAAACGTTATCTTGTAAATTAAGCATTACAAAAGATAATTACGTATCAATAAATCAAGACTTTAATATTGTTGTAAACATGCAAGAAATTTTTGAGGGCGTGCCACTCTTTTATTTCATATTGGGTGTTGCTATCACTGCCACTGTTATAGCTGCTGTTGCGATTTATCGATACGTTCAGTTAGCAAAGATACCTGAATTTGTAAAGAAAGCAAGGAACATTAAAAAGCAGATTAAGGCGAAAGAAGCCATCTCAGAAGAATATCTCTACCCGATTAAAGAACAATTCATCGCAGAACAATACGGAGATGAGTGGAAGGAGTTAGGATTATCCATAGATGATTCTTTAGGATTAGAAAAAAAAGGTGGAAAAAAATTATCCAATAAATCATTTAAAGAAGGAGGTGCTCAATAAATCATGCCAGTTGGATTAGTCATAATGAGATGGAATGAAAGAGTTGGTACAGAGATTCTCGCTAAATATCCGGAAGAAATTAACATAACGGATAAAACTCTAATGCAGGTATATAGCACTCATGAATATAGTGGAGAGGCTGGAATGATTAGTTTAATGGTTGGCTCACTCAATATTGCCTCCTATTATACGGGACCAGACTCTGGCTATTATATCCTTCTATTATTGAATGTGGATGATGATCCAGATGCGTACGAAGGTGGTTTATCTAATGTTGCACTCACAATATTACAAAATCTAGAAGATGATGCCTATAAAGATATGATTCCTTCATTATTTCAGAGATTATCTGTATATCCAACTTTAAATGAAGAGCAGAGGTTAGCAATGACTTATGAGGATGAGATTAAACGAATGATTATTAATCGATTACGTGATGAAGGAGTAGTTTCGAGGTCAGAATTAGCAGTGTGGCTAAAGGATCAGTATAAGCAAGGTTTTATAGATTTAGAAAGTATCTTTATTGAATTAATAAGAAGAGGATTGGTCAAGGAAGCGTCAGTAAAAGGAATGCCATCACCTTTGATCTTCTTTATTAATGATTTGTTGATTCTTCGTCGTCCTCCAGTAAATCTATTAAAGAATCCTGCTGATCATGGTTTGCCAGCTCGATTAGCAGATGATTATCGCGCAGAATGTAGAAAATTCTTTTCGGAATATAAGTTAGAAGAGTATGATAATATTAGCTTAGTTAAATTGTTTACAAACCCTCAGACATATGAAACCTTGAAATTGCTGCGTACTTCTATAGTTACTAAAAATGAATTAGAAAAGCTGAAGAAGAAAGGTGTTGATAATCTCGATGAAGTTTTACGACTTCTATGGGAGAATAAAATGATTCAAGTATTTCAAGATGATAAAGGAAATGAATATTACGGGCTTTTATCAGACTTTACCATTGAAAAGGTGTTTCCGAATTATCTCTTAAATATCATTAAGAAACAATATTTCCAGAAATCAAAAACCAACGATGTTTTAATAGAATATCTGAATGTGTTAGAAGATACATGTTTAACACTTAAAGAAGAAACCGAGGCAGAAGAAATAGAAACTGCAGAATAAGAATTTAAATACTTTAATTTTTTTTTTTTTTTATAATATTATATTATTTTTTTTAGAAATTTTTTGTTTATATAATTTTTATTCGTATCTAATTGTTAATTTATTTATTTTTTCTATTTCTACTAAATTCAAGGATTTAAACATACTTGTGCTAATCATATTAAATATATTTAAAATTTTAGTTTTGGGTTTTAAAAATGAGTATTTTTTCTTTTCTTCAATAAAATTGAAAAATCTTCTTCACTTTTATTTTAATGAAAAAATTTATTAAATTAATATAAAAAAAAACTAAAATAAAAGAATAAAAATGTCAAAATTGCCGGAAGAATTTGATAAATTTGATTTAGATAGATTAAGTAGACCTAATGCCTTACCAGAAGATATTGATTATGAGACTCATATCATCGCAACTTATATTGCCAAACTCCATAGGAAAATGGATGCGTTTTATATGACACAGAGTTTATGTATAGAGCAGAGCACAGGGACATTTGTTGCTGTTCCTGCGGAAACACCCGAAACAAGGAGAAAACACGTTGCAAAAGTTATTGGGTTATGGTCAGTTCCCGATTATGAATATGAAGGTGTCGAAGACTTTTTTGATAATCCTAAATATAGAGATTGGATAGTACAAGTCGCTTATCCATTAAATTTCAGACCGCAATTTCCTATGCTATTTACCACTATTTTCGGTAATATTTCTATGGGTGGACCTCTTAAAATGGTGGACGTGCGTTTTCCAAAAGCATTCTTGAAGGAATTTAAAGGGCCAAAATTTGGAGATATAGGGATTAGAAAAATCTTAGGAGTACCTGAGAGACCTTTATTAAATAATATGATAAAACCTTGTGTCTATACGCTTTCAGAAACACCAGCTGCAGAATTAGCTTATCAAGCGGCTGTAGGAGGCTGCGATGTGATCAAAGACGATGAATTAATTGCTGATGTTGATTTTAATCCTTTAACCGAAAGGCTTACCAAATTTATGGAAGCGCTTGATAGGGCAGATGAGGAAAAAGGAGAAAAAACATTATATACCGTCAATATCACAGATAGAGTAGATCGGATGTTCGAGCTTGCAGACATAGCCCAAGAACATGGAGCAAATGCATTAATGGTTAATCACATCTCAGTTGGATATTCTGCAATGAGAAAATTGGCAGAAGATCCTTCCGTGAAAGTTCCCATCTTAGGACATATGGATTTTGCTGGAGCTATATATCAAGATCCATGGGGAGGCGTTAGTAGCCCCTTAATACTTGGAAAATTCGGAAGATTAGCTGGCTGTGATACAATTGTCCATCCTGCTCCTTATGGAAAAGCACCTACAAGTAAAGACAAGTTTTTGGAAACTGCTCGTCAAATGGTTATGCCGATGCGCAATGCGCCTCATATTAAACGTACAATGCCAATGCCCAGTGGTGGTATTACACAAGGATTAGTTGAAAAGATTGTGGAGGATTTAGGTCCAAATATTATGATTGGGAGTGGAGGAGCAATACATGCTCATCCGGAGGGACCAATTGCAGGGGCTAGAGCCTTTCGACAAGCTATAGATGCTGCAATGCAAGGAATATCAGTTAAACAATACGCCAAACAAGAAGAGGCACATGAATTAGGTGTATCCTTAAACTTATTTCCACCAAAAAAAACCGAATTTACTTCTGTTTGAATATGATCTTTCCGTATACCTGGAAACCCTATTAATAATTAATTTTTATTTTTATTAATTTTTTATTTTCTCTTTTCATTTTTTTCTATTTTCTGAAACCACTTATGGTTTTTAACAATTTTTCAGCTATATCTTAATTTTATTTTCTTAGAAGTAATTTTTAATGTAATTTATTATTATTAGAAATATAGTATAAAAGTAAGGTAAAAATCGGTTTATAAAAGAATGGCTAAGCAAGAAAAAGATTTTGAAAGAGTGATGGAATTAGAAAGCAGAAAATTAGCAAATGAAATAAATAGAGAAGAGATTGTAAGAATGCAAAAAGAAGTGGGAAAAAATAATGATATAATCGCTCTCAATATAAAACAAAAATTAAATCATTATGATATTAAATCCTTTGATATTGTGGGAGCAATCGGTTCAGGAAAAACTGCTATATTGGAAAAATTAGCAGAAAAGTTAGGACCAAAAAAGAAAATATTAGTCATCTGTGGAGATGTTACTACCCGATTAGATGCCGATCGGATTCAAAAAAAACATGTGGATACTATACAGATCAACACCGGGCGTGAATGTGCTTTAAATGCCTATCATATTAATAAAATAACACAAAATATCGAACTTGAAAAATATGATATTATTTTTGTTGAGAATGTGGGAAATTTAATTTGCCCTTCAGAATTTATCCTAGGGATGGATATGAGAATTACGGTAGTATCAGTGACTGAGGGAGAATGGGTGATTGAAAAGCATCCCTTATTATTCAAAATGTCTGAAATAGCAATTATTAATAAAATCGATCTGGTTGAGAGATTGAATACAGATATTAATAAAATGGTGAAAGATGCAAAAAAGATTAATCCAAATATAAAAGTTATTCAAACAAGTGCGCGTACAGGGGAGGGAATAGAGAAGTTAATGAATGCGATGGGATTATTATAAAATTATAAGATTTTAGGATTCATTTTAAAAATTTTTGAAATAATAAATTAAAAAAGCAAAAAAATACAAGAAGTGAAAAAATGAAGGATATACTTGAATCAATAAAAGATTTAATAGTTAATAAAGAAAATCTCACAATTGAAGAGTTTAAGAGAAGTTTGAAACATTTTTTAAATAATAATATCACAAAAAATCGTATTAAAGAATATATTGGGGATTTTCCTTCGATCATAGAACCAGTCTTTATTGGAGATAATGTAACTATAGGAGATGATGTTTTATTGGGCCCAAATGTATATATTGGAGATAATTCTGTAATTGGAGATTATGATGAGATCTCAAATTCTATAATATTTAATAATGTTAGATTAGGTGAGATATTCAAATTGGATTATTGCATTGTTGATAAAGACAGTGAATTCAATTTCAATAATTTAACCCTTAAAAATTGCATTCTCAGTGGGAAGACAACTAATAAGAAAGATTTAAATAAAAAATGTTATGAATAACTGCCATTTATCAATAATTTTTACTCTTTTGATTGCATCCTTTTCCTATATGAAGCATATTCCGACAATTTTGCTAAACATCTTACTGGGCTATCCCACAATTTAAATAAAAGAGCACCTGTGCTTCTTATTTTTTTGGACCAAGGGTTATTGTAATTCTGTGGATTAATATAAAAGATCGGTATTGAATATCTTTTTGAAGTTTTTAAGATGGGAGAAATAAAAATTTTCTCTAATGGAACATTTGGTTGTTCCGGAAAATTCTGATATTTAGCAATTCTTTCATATTGCAATAATTCATTTAAAACATCTTGAAATCCGAATACCCCATACATAATTATTGCATCCACCTCCCCTGACTTCATAAGCGTCTTTGGAATATTTATATAAAAATTATTAAGATTTATATCAAAAGTAGTATCGACAGGATTCTCAACTGAAGCCGTTTTTATAACGTATTGCTTCAGATCATTTCTTAATTCTTCAGAAAATTTGGGAACAGTTAAACCTTTTTGCTCTGCTTGGTATGCTATCATAACTCCTGGACCTCCAGAATTGGTAATAATTCCTAATCTTTTTCCTTTTGGAAAAATTCCTTTTTCACATATTCTGGCTAAATCAAGAAATTCTTCTACCAATTCGGTTTTAATAATTCCTGTTTCTTTAAAGGCAGCTTCATATATTTTAGCATTTCCCGCTAGTGAGCCCGTATGACTTTTTACAGCTCTTTTTGCTGCATTTGATCCGCCAACATAAATTGTTATTATAGGTTTTTTTGGAGTAATTTCTTTAGTTAACCTTAGAAATTTCTTTGCTCGTTTTAATTCTTCTATGTATAATCCTATTACTTTCGTTTTTTCATCTTTCTTATAGTATTCGAGACAATCTACAATATCTATATTTGCTTCATTTCCTAAGGATAGGGACCTGCTTATACCTAAATCTAAGTTTTCGGGGTCAAAAAAAATATGAGATGCAAGTGTTCCACTTTGAGAAGCAATAGAAAAATATCCTCTTTGTTGTTGTTCCCAAATAGCAGTATTTAAAGCACTCCCTTCATCATCTGGATAGAGCCAACTATTATAAATTCCCAAACAATTTGGTCCAATAAATCTTATTCCATATTTATCTGCTATCTCTTGAATTTCTTCTGTTAAAGTATTAGCTCTTTCTCCGCATAATTCTCTAAATCCTCCAGATATTAAAATTATTCTCTTGACCCCTTTCTCACCACATTCTCTAAAGATCTGTGGAACTATGTTTGGAGGCAATACAATCAAAACTAGATCTGGTATTTCAGGAACTTCGGAAATTGTTTGATAAGCTTTAAAGCCCATAACAGAATCCAATTTAAGGTGAATAGGATAAATATTTCCTTTAAAACCGGAAATTATGAGTCCCATTAATTGAAGAGATCCAATTCCTGCTCCTTTATTATTTGCGCCATAAACAGCAATACTTTCTGGAGTTAAAAACTCTTCTAAAAAATGAGCCATGTGTAATCGATAAAATGTTTCATTATTTTTATTTTTATTTTTCAGTTTCTATTTCTAATTTATCTCTGAGTATTTTGATTTATTTATTGGTCAAAAAAATCGTAAATGAAGTATGATCTATAAAAGCAACCTCAATCTCAAAGATATTTCGTTCTTTATCAAAAATAGAGTAGTTATATTGACATTCCTTTATTTTCAGATGGGAAGGCAATTTTAATAATAGTTTTCCCTCTCGTTCTCCGATTAAATCTAGAATTAATGAAATTATCATTTCCTCTTCGTTATAGTCGAAATTAGTTATTTCGCAGCATCCTTGTGTTATATGTAAGTCTGACGATAAAAATATGGGTTCCTTTTTTAAGAATTTATCAATAAAAATAAGTGATAAATAGCTACATCCATGAGGTGGGATTTTGTTTAAATAGATTGCTGTATCTCTATTATATTCCCCTAGAAATTTATTATTCCAAAAATCAAATACAAAGAAATTTTTCTCATCTTTCGGGAGATTAGGTAAAATTTGTGAAATTTTAATGCTTCTATTATGTGGCTTTTTATCCCAATTTATTATCGCAACCAAATATCGTTTACCGATAGTTTCTTGCGTTTCGAGAAAATAAATTGTAGGCAATTCTGAAATAAAGGCATCGGGAACAACGGGATCAAAATCTTCTGGATTATAAACTGGGAGCATAAGAGAAGCATCTCGAATCTCCTCTTCAGTTAATTTTGTCATATCATCAGAGATTAAAATTTGCCCTCCTGAAATCCCAAATAGAGTTAATTGAAGTCTAATTTCATTCAGATTTAAATTTGTATCAGTTCTGCGTATCATAAGACAATCTGGATCATTTATCCAGAAATATTTATGCATAAATGAACGATAGAGTGTATTGATTAAGGCACGCTTAAGATTTGGTAAGGCAAATCCCAATTTATTTCCAATCCAATCCCATTTTGTCCATTCAGGAGCCGTATCCGTGCCAATTCTCATAGCATCCACTAAACCCGCACAAGGCCCTAAGGGGGCACCGCAGCCAAGTAGAAAAGAATCCTCTGAGATCCCTTCTCGTATAGCTTTCACACCATTATAATATAATTGAGCTCTAGTAAGCTTTTTATTTTCATAATCTGCATCATAAGGAGCAGCAGCAAAGAGAAAGTCAATTTTAAAAAATTCTATCAAACTTTCCTCTTCAATTTGTTTTTCCTTTAATGCAAATCGGAATTTTTTGAAATAATTCTTAATATAAACAAGAATTTCGTGTTGAGTTAAATCAAGACCATATTGAAAGGTTCCCCAGTTAAAATGAGTTTTTAAGAACTTATTTTTTCCCGCTTTCTTTAAAAACCATTGTGGATGTTCTTGAAAAAGATTTGAATTTTTTTCTGCGAAAAAGGGAGCTGTCCAGATACCGCCTATGAATCCTGTATTTTTAATTTTTTCAAATAACCATGATATTCCATGAGAGAATTTATTATTAATATTTTGATAATCGCCAATTTTCTCAAAATAACCATCATCAAGCTGAATAAAATCTATAGGAACCTTTTCTTCATTTTTTTTAAAAAAGTTTAGATTTTTAATTATATCACTTTCAGTAACTTTTGTAAAATAATAATACCAAGAAGCCCAGCCAATGGGAACGTCATTAGGATGCTCCTCTTCCGCATTTTCTTTCACAATCTTTGCATAATCAATTAAACCATAACAACCCTTATTTTCTGTTTTGAAACCGATAAAAAGTTCTTCAGAAGAATTAATAAAGGAGTCTTGGAATGTTCTTCCATCCATACACCCAAAAGCAGTTAATATTTTTAATCTATAAGTTTTTTTATAATCCATAATAATTCTTGAAAATTGGTCTTTTAATGTGGTAAATCCGATAATTAAGGAGTTTTTCGAGATGAGATCAGTGATAACTGTGTTATATTCAGAATAAAACCGCCCTTCAATTTCATAATCTTGATTATCAAGAGTTCTTTTAAAAATTTTTAATGGGGGACCTTTTCTATCCTTTTCTTTTCCAAAGAAAATTTTGCAAGGAGACCAACTTTGCCAACCATTTTTAAACCACGTTATATCTTTTAAATTTGTAGGTTCTTTATTTCCAGTTAACCATAATTTAGTATCCTTTATAGTGAAAGGGGATATACTATGAATTCCATAATTTTGATTCGTAAGGTCTTTGATGCTTATTAATTCTATTAAAAAAAAATCAGTATCATCATAAAATCTAAAAAGAATTTGAAAATCAAACTTATCTTTATCGGATGTGGTTCTGGAAAATAATACAATTAGGCCGCTTCCTAAAGCATCTTCTATTTGTTCGACATCTGCTGCTTTATAAGTATAATTAAATGAGGGATATTCTTTTAATTTATAATTATGGTTATAATAATTAATGGAAGTATAACATTTTCTTAAACCACTTTTATTACCTTGAAAGTCCTTAAATGCAATATTAAATCTTCCTTTATGTTCACCAGATGTGAAAAATTTGAATTCAATAATACTATCTTTTAATTCGAAAACTCTTTCATCATTTTGAAGAATAGTCAGCATTTTCCATAAAATTAATATATTTTGATATGTGTAATTCAGTATATTAATTTTTAGAAGATTTTAAAGATTTATTATTTTTGTTTAGAAATGACTCCCCTCTTTCTTAAAAATATTTAAATACTTTAAAGAGCAGATTTTGATTTTAATTGGTTTTAATGATTTTTTCTCCATTTAATTATGATATCTTTAATTGCTTGTAGTAATTTTTCACATTGATCTTCAGTGCCAATGCCAATCCTTAGACAATTTTTCAAAAGAGGATAATTGCTTCTATTACGAACTAAGATCCCTCTTTTCTTTAATTCTTTTTCAACATATTCACAAGCATTTCCAAAATCGGTAATTAAAAAATTAGTATGGGAAGGATATACTTTTAGATCTAGTTTTTCTAATTCTCTTTTAACAATATTTCTATTAATTTTAATCATATTTGAGAATTTTTTAATATATTCTTCATCATCAAGTGCAACCATAGCTGCCATAACGGCAATAATATTAACGCTGTAAGGAGAGAGAACCCTTCTTAGAAATTTAATATTTTGAGAATTACTAAATACTATTCCTAGCCTTAATCCTGCCAGGCCATAAGCTTTTGAAAAAGTTCGAGTTATTATTAGATTCATATATTTATTTATGGACGGTAAAAATGTTTCTCCATAAAAGTCGTAATAAGCCTCATCTAAAAGTACTACTATACCTTTTTTATTAGTAATTTTTAAAATTTTCAAAATATCGTTTTCATTAATATCAGTCCCAGTGGGATTATTTGGATTAGCAAGAATTATTATTTTAGTTCGAGCTGAAATAGCTTTAAGAAGATTGTTCGTTGGAAAACTTAAATCGGGATTATATAAAATTTTAGATATTTGGCATCCGATAATTGATGCATAAATTTCAAACATGGAAAATATAGGTACTGGGAGGAGCATCTCATCTTGGGGTGAGATATAAGTATCTATAATTAATTTAATCCCCTCATCGGTTCCATTAGTTAATAAAAATTCATTTTGACTTACATTAAAATAATTCGCTATTTTTTCATTTATTTTATTATACTCTGGATAAATTGCAATATCCTCTCTTGTCAATGATTTAAGCATTTCAATAACTTTTGGGGAACACCCAATGGGATTCTCATTAAAATCTAATCTAAGCTTTCCCCTACGACCCTCTAAAGGTGGATCATATTTTGGCATTTTAAGAACTTCTTCTCGTGGTTTAATATTCATCTAAAAGATCCTCCAAATTTAAAAGATTTATTATCTTAATTTTTAATTGAAATGGAAATATGAAAGGTATTTTTTAATAAGCAAAAATAAATAAGAAAGTTTGTTTTTGCGAAAGCTATATCAATTAAACATATCTATCATACATTATATTTTTTTTCTTTTAATGATTGATTAATAGCTTTATTATTTTTGAAATGTAGATTATTCGAGATCTAGAATTCCTTTATATTATCTTAAACAATAAAAATATATCATCGAGGTTATATAACCTATCTAAGAGATTTTTTGAAAAATTATGCTCAACTTTAAATTTTTTTATTATTATATAAAGTATAATATTTAGAGTATAAGAAAACGAAAATTAGAAGTATTGATGTGAAATGACAGCGCATGATTTTGCTATAATGTTTAATTGCAAGGAGGGAGGGGTGATCGAGCCTATCGAATGGAGTCCAGATCAGCTTCAGCCCGATCGCTCGATTATTGTGCTTGATGAATCATCGATGAATCTATATCTGTGGCATGGAAAATCCCAGGGTCTTGTTGCTCGAAGGACGGCTCATCGACAGGCGGATAGTTTAAAGGGTCATGGATATAGTATTGATCAAAGTATCATAGGAAGGGATATTAAGGAAATTAAGGAGATAGACCAGCGAAAAGTAGGAAGAGTCCCCCATGAAACCGAATTGAACGAGGAATTTCAAGAACTTCTTCATAGAAAGCATAAAAAACTCGAAAATAATATAATAACTTTTGATAGGAGTGTAACAAAAGTATCTTCTACAAAAAGTAAAGCAAAACCTAAAACTGGACTTATTTCAAAACCAACTCCTAAACCTCAACCAATAGAAAAATCTGAATCAAAACCAAAAGTCTCAAAATTGGAACCACCAAAAGTAATACCAATATCCTCTCCGCAATCTGAAGCACAAACAAAATTAAAAATGGATCTTAAAACCAGAGCAAAAGTAGCTTTCGTGTTAATATCCCTTCTTGACAGCTTTGATGATATCTGGGTATCGCGGAAGGTGGATCAACAATTTTCAGTAGAAATGATGGATGGTCCTATCTGTACATTTTCAATTGTTGAGGGAAGGATTAAATTTACTAAAAATTCATTCTCGGGAATCTCACCAGATATAAAAATATCTGTGCAGAAGAAATTTGTGGAATTAAATAATCTTTTGAAATAAATTTTTTTATTTTTTCTTTATTTCTTATTAATTGAAATTGAATATAAATAGATTTTTTATATAACATATTTAATAATATATCTATGAAATTCAATAAATTAGCTAAATTGCTATCTGATTTGGAAAGCACGCCCAAACGTTTGGAAATGATTGATTTACTTTCGGATTTCTTCAATAAAATTAAGGAAAGTCATAATTTTGAAGATTTAGGTAAAATAATGCATCTTTTGCAGGGACAATTGGCCTCAAATATTAAAGCTGATTTTCCAAAGATGGGGATTGCTGAGAAAATGATTATCGAGGCGCTTTCACTTCACTCTGGAATAAATAAAAAAAATATCAAAGACATTTTAGTTAAAAAAGGGGATATCGGGAGCACGGCAGAGATCATACTTGAAAAAAGGAAAAAACAAAAATCATTACTTGATTTTAATACAACTAAAGAAGGCGGTCAAATTTCGATAGAAATATTAGAACTTTATTCTGAGTTGGAAAAAATTGCCAAAACTGAAGGAAGCGGCTCACATGACCTAAAATTGGGGATCTTAAGGGGATTAATCAGTAAAATCACCCCTTTAGAAACAAAATATCTATTACGAATCATAACATCCACATTGCGGGTTGGAGTCTCCACACAGACAATAATAGATGGTCTCGCATTAGGCTTTACCGGAGTTAAAGAAAAAAACAGAGATATCATCGAATATGCATATAATTTGCATCCTGATTTAGGCGATATTACCAAAATTTTGGCAGAAAAAGGATTAGAGGAGGTAAAGAAAATAAAAATATCATATGGCATTCCTATAAGAATGATGTTAGCTTCTCGTGTTCCATATACAGAAATTATCACACGATTGGAAAGTCCATTCATGGCAGAGTATAAATTAGATGGTGAAAGGCTCCAAATCCATAAAAAAGGTGAGGAAGTTATTCTTTTTTCGAGGAGATTACTGGAGGTGTCTGAACAATATCCAGATGTATGTCAGGTCATAAGAGAGAATATCGATGCAGAGAATGCAATCTTAGAAGGTGAAGTTGTTGCGATGGATCCATTCTATGAGAAAATGCTGCCTTTTCAAGTATTAAGTAAAAGGAGGAGGAAATATGATGTGGAAGAGACCATCGAAGAGATCCCAGTATGTCTTTTTCTTTTTGATCTATTAATGTTACAAGATGAGCAATATATCGAAAAAACATTTCCAAAACGAAGGGAAAAATTAGAAAAAATTGTAAATCAACGAGATGAATTAAAGTTAGTCCAATCAAAATTGATACAGACCACCGAAGAATTACTAGACTTTTTCTATCAGGCTAGAGAAGATGGAACTGAAGGAATTATTGCAAAATCTATTCAAAAGAATTCTATCTATAAAGCAGGAAATAGAGGCTTTTTATGGATAAAATTAAAGGGATTGGAAGGAGGAAAATTAAAAGATACGGTCGATGTAGTTCTCATTGGGGCGTTTTATGGAAGAGGACGAAGAAGTGGAGTGTATGGAACCTATTTAGGGGCAGTATATAATCAAGAAAATGATCAATTCATCGCTTTTACACGGATTGCCTCTGGATGGACAGATTCAATTATGGAAGATTTAATGGAGAAAGTTAAACCTTATGAACAATCTACTAAGCCTCAAAATGTAATATGTGAAGATAAACCCGATATCTGGCTTATACCTGAGATAATAATTGAAATTATTGGTGATGAGATTACAATAAGTGAGAAATTTTCCACGCTGGGTTATAGCATGAGGTTTCCCGTATTTCAGCGATTCCGACCAGATAAAGGAATTAGAGATATAACTACTGTAGAAGAAATTATTCAATTATATAAAACACAATAATACTAAAAAGTTTTTTTTTATAAATATAAAAAGAAAAAAAAAGATATTAAACAAAATTATTTTAAGTTTCTGCTTCTTTAGCATAAGCCCTGGCGAGAGCTAAGAATAGAACTGGGACAGCATATTTCGTTGCGATACCATTAATTGCAATCTCAAGTGCCCCTAATCCCTCTGGAATCGCTAATATCACAGGCAATAGAAATCCGAAAATACCAGAAGACATGGTAATTATTAAGATAATATTAGCTGCTTTCCTTTGCCCTGCGAGGAATAAAAACCCGCATACTATAGCGATAATACCAACCCAGTTGGATATTTGGAGTAAAATGCTTAAAATCGGTTCAATTGGCAATAAATCCGGGAAAAATTCTTGAATATATTCTAAAATAGTGACTCCAAGACCAGTTACGCTTTCAATGGCTACATAAAGATAAATCAGCCCAGCTAAAAGGCAACATATAAAAGCTTTAATTTTGCCCGCTACTTTTCTCATAAAAATCACATGATTTTTATTAATTTTTAAGGATAGTTAAAAAATTATTCCGATTTTATTTAAATTTTAACCTTTTAAAAAAAGATTTTAACACCCCTTGATTCTAAAACTTTTAATAGTTTTGAAAAATTATCTATATAATTCTCTCCTATATAAAGCTCTTCTAAATTCGTTAAATTTTCTATTTCTTCTGGTAATTCAGTTAATTTATTTCTAAATATATTTAATTGCTTCAAATTTTTCAAATTTTTTATTTTGTTAGGCAAAGAGGTTAATTTATTCTCACTTAAATTAAGAATTTCTAATGATTGGAGATTTCCAAGAGAATTAGGTAAATTTTTTAATTCATTTCTCCCTATATCAAGAGTTTTTAGGAATCGTAATCTCCCAATTGAAGGAGGAATTGCCTTAAGCTTATTCCAACTTAAATTAATTTTTCTTAAATTTATTAATTCACCTATTGAATCAGGTAATAAGATCAATCTATTATCATGAAGGTTTAAATTTCTCAAAGATTTTAAATACTTAATTGTTGATGGTAATGTACTTAAAAAATTTAATCTTAAATTTAAAATTTGTAATGATTTTAAAGAACCTATAGTATTGGGAAGTTCTTCAAGATTATTTTTCCATAAATATAATTCTTTTAAGGATTGTAAATGTCTTATTGATGCTGGGAGCTTATCGATTTCATTTACATTAAAATTTAATACTTCCAGAGATTTTAAAGATCCAATCCAATCTGGAATAGAGGATATTTGATTATATCGAAAAACGAGTGATTTTAAGGAATGGAGGTTCTGAAGTTCTACTGGGAGATTTATTAATCCTTTGAAAATAAAATTTAATTTAGTAATTCGAAAATTTTCTATATCATATCTTATACGCCAATATACCTTTTCGAAATATATAATAGTATAATAATTGATTAGAATCTCAATTAATTCCTTATTAGCAAGTTTACTTAATATTTTTTGTTTTTTTAATATCGTTAAATCTACTAAAAAATCTTTTTTTTCTATTTTATTTATTAAGGAAATTAATACCTTTTTAGAAAATATGTTTTCTTGATTCTCTAATTTTTTTAAAGCAAGAATTAGAGTGTCATAAATTACTTTTAAACATTGAGGAGAGGGTTCATGTTTAAGTGTCCATTCCATAGGTATGTAAGAAAGGTCTAGAAAATCATCTCTTATTATTTCGGCTGAGATTTTTCTAATTTTTTCACTAGAATCTGAAATTAAAAGATTTTCTAATAGATTAAAAACACCATTGTCATTAAAATGTAAAATCTTAAAAATATTAAGCGCCTCCATTCGCTCGTCATGATCATTACTTTTTTCGACAATAGAGATTAATTTTTCTATCCCTGTTGGCTTATTAATAGACTTATCCATTAACTCTGTAAAAATCTGTTTAGGTGTTAGTTTCATATCGCTTTTATTTAATTATTTATATATCGTTAATCCGTCTTTTTCTAATTTTTTTCTAATTTTTTCAGTTATTTCCAAATTTTTATTAAAATTTAAATCTAATATTCTTAAATTTTTTAAGTTTTTAGTAGATTCATCGATAACCTTCAGATTATTTCCCCATAAGCTTAATATTTCTAAAGAATTTGGGAGAACATCTGGGATCGACTCAAATTTATTCCAACTTAAATTAAGCCTTTTTAAATTTGTTAATGATTTAAATGTTGGGGGTAATGTGCGTAAATTATTATTCCATAAGGTTAGTTCTTTTAAATTAGATAAATTTCCAATAGAAGATGGTAATTTACTTATATTATTATTATATAGATGTAGTTCTTCTAAAGAAATTAGATTTTCAATCCAAAAGGGGATTTCAACAATCTTATTAGATCCTAATCCCAATCTTTTTAATGATGTTAAATATTTTAACCCATCTGGTATATATTTTAAATTATTTAATCCTAACTCTAAGATTTTTAATGAAGAATTATGAAAAGATAAAGCTAAATCATCAAGTTTATTTCCATGTAATATTAATTCTTCTAATTTTATTAATTTATTAAGCGATTTGGGAAGAAATTTTAAATTATTAGCACGCAAATCTAAAATATTGAGATTTGTTAAATCCCCAATCATGTCGGGAATATTCGTCAAATTATTATGCTTTAAATTTAAATAGGTCAAAGAATGAAGTTGCCCTATTGAATTCGGAAGGTTTTTAATTTTGTTATAACTTAAATCTAAATATTTTAAATATTGAAGATTTTTGATAGCATTTGAAACAATCTTTATTCTATTGAATTTCATATCTAATTTATTCAAAAAATTTAAAGTACAAATAACATCTGGTAATTTATTTAAAATGTTCCATTCAAATACATGGTAATTACTTGCATTTGATAAATCTAATGTTTTAACAACCCCTAATTTAAGATTATAATTAATTTTCTTAAATTTTTTCTCTAAAAACTTTATTACATGATAATTATTTAAGATATTTGCTAATTGGTGTGTTGAATAATCATTTATTTTATTATCTTCAAAAATATTTTTTAAATGGGACTTATATTTATCAGACTTGATATTTCTTAATTTATCAATTAAAAATTTTTTTGCCTCATAGGTATCTATTTCTCCCATTGTTGAAATAATATTTAAGACACATTCGATTGAGGCTTCATGATTATACGCCCAATTCATGAGCTCGAAAGCTTTATCTATAAAATTATTTTTAATAATTTTTACAGCGATGGTCCTAATTTTGGGATTAGAATCTGAAATTAATAAATTTTCTAGTAATTCGAAAAATGCCTCTTTTTTGATTCCAAGCCTCATTAGATATTTAATACTTTCTATTCGATGAGTTATATTATTGCTATTTTCTATAATAGCGATAAGTTGTTGGAAAGTAGAGGTTTTATCGATTTTCTTAGAATTATACCTTTCAATTATATTATTTGGTAATTCTTCTATTTTGTTCATTCTTGGTTTTATATATATTTCTTTAAATGGTTAAAAATCGTAGTTTTTTTAATATTACTTAAGTGGTAAAAAAAAAAAAAAATTATAAATTTTATATTTTTTCTCTTTATCCTTTATAAGTTTTATACAAATATCTCCATTTCTATTTAATTTTTTCTTGAGTAATAACTTTTTTAATAAAAGTTAAAGGGATACTCAAAGTATATCTTAGGATTCGAGGAGTAGACTTATTAGAATTTATATTCTCTCAATCAACATACCCCCTAGAATTACTGGGCCTCCACTAATATTATAAAACTTCATTGCTCTTCTGAGTTTAGTTTTGCTGTTAGAATATACAGTAAGAATTTTTTGACCCTCTTCGATTTTTGCCCCTTGCTTCTTATAAACAATTACACCAGAGGTTTTAGAAAAAGGACATCCTGCTGTTTTTGAAATTTGATTAATTATCGCATTATCAACCTCAGTAATAAATCCTGATTTAGTTGAATAAAAGTCCTTTTTATAGGGACCTAAATTTATTTCTTCTGGAGTAATATCCGGATTGCCACCTTGAATTTCGATAATTTTTTGCATTTTTTGATAGGCTTTGCCTGATTTCAATATATCCTTAGCCAATTTCTGACCTTCTCCTTTAGATGCTTTTCCTGCCATTTCAAAAATTATTCCCGCTAATGAAGTAGATTTTTCAATAAGGGAATTTGGACCAGCAGAATAATCTCGTAATAGAGTTAACGCTTCTTTCGCCTCTAAGGCAGGTCCAATATTATGCCCTATGGGTTGATGAGCTAAAGTAAGTGCGCATTCTGATTCAATTCCTACACTACTTGCTATTTGTTTAAATATATGAGCAAATTTCTTTCCATCATCAGGAGTGCTGAATTTAGTTCCGCCTCCCACAGGGATGTCCAATACCAATTGCTTCACCCCCATCGATTTTTTCTTTGCCAATATTGATGGAATCATCAGTCCCCATGGATCTAAATGTAAAGGTCTCTCTACTTCAATTAACACATTATCAGCTGGAGCAATATCTAATGCACCCCCCCAAATAATACAAGCTCCTATTTCTGAAATGATTCTTTTTACTTCTTCCGAGTTAAATTCAATTGGAGCTAAAACTTCCATCGAGTCTGCTGTACCTGAAGGGGAAGTAATGGCTCTCGTGCTCGTTTTGGGAATGGTTAATCCTTCTGCTGCAATAATAGGAACGATAATTAATGAGACCTTATTACCCGGGACGCCTCCTTTTAGCTAAATTTACTGATATGTAAATTTATGTACTATGCTTATCATAGACATTCGGACCAAAATCGAATGCCTCCCCACTTTTTGCTTCAGCAAGGGTTAAGGCCTTCATTTCTCTATTGCTCATACCATGAATGGATACACTAGTGATAAAAGAGGATAATTCGATTCGTGAAAGAAGCCCAGAGACTGCATCGTTAACAATATCGTTGATATCTTCAGTCCTTAATTTTTTCCCAGCTATTTTTTCTTTAATATATTGATATGAATCTGGAGGGTTTGCAGGTTTTACGGAAACTTCACTTTCAGCTCTGAGATTTTTTATATCATTTAATGTATCTACGAAAACACCTAATTCTCCAGGTGCAACTATATTATCAGAATGTGATATTTGAATAATTGCAACCCAATATTTCTCATCCAAATTTTTTGATTCAACATTTTTGATTATGACTCGTTCGCCAGCTTTTTTATCCAGTTTAGCAGCATCTAGATAATTTAAAACTACATCTTTCATGTGGCCTGTTTCAAAATTAATTTTTTTTACTTTTAATCTCATAATTATTTCTTCCTATAGGTTTTTTAGGATTATTATATAAATATAAAAGGAAACTTAAGAAAGTTACATTTTAATTGAAATTGGAAAAATTTTTCGCTCCTTAAGAATATTTTGATCCGGGTCACTATATTTTATATCTCCAATAATTTCAAAATCTCCGGCCTCAATTGGTTTTGCACTGATTTTCCAGTTAATACTTTCATTAGTTCCAAGAGAATAGATTTGTTTTTCCAGAGTGCCTCTCATCAACTTGAGAGGTTCCGGTAGCGTTAGGGTAATTTCTAAATTACGTGCTTCGCTATCACTATGATTTTCAATAAGAATTTCAAGCGGAAAAGTTTTATCAATGAGTGGTGGTTTTAAATTTTTTATAGAGACATCTAAATGAGTGGGAGGGGATAAGAGTGTTAAATTAAATTCATTTCTATTTTCAAAATATCCTATATATTTGCCATTAATCTCATATTGTATTTTGATAGGGCCTATGAATGAAATATCCTTTTGAAATTGAGGCTTTAATTCAAAATCCATATCAAACCCTTTTTGAAGTGAGATATCTAATGGAAATTCAGGTTTATTTTTTATTGTAAGATTATCAGAATGACCTATAGACACTTTTAAAATCTTAAATTCTTTAATTTGAAATTCAAAAAACAAATTTTGTTTAATTGAGTTAAAGGAAGTTTCATCTACTTTAATGCGTAATCCAATTAAATCTTTGATAGTCCATTGCTCTTGGTCTAGTACCACCTCTGGCGATATAGAAACTTGCATATAAACTAATAAAATTGCAATCTGGGCTAATTCTCTCTCTACTTGATTCAATTCTATTTCATTAAAATCATTTATTATTTTTTCTAAATACGATTCATTTTTATCCCTAATCGCAATCGTTAAATTGGTTATAAAATGGATTAAGCTATGAACCTTAAAATAATCCTTATTAATTCTCTTTTGAATTTTTTTTATTAAATTTACCCCTTTTTCTGGTTCTCCTTTTATTAATGCGCATAAGTAATACAAAACAGAAAAAATAATATAAAAACTATGCTTTTCTTTCCCTTTACTTAATTTTTTAGTATATATTAGAGCCTTTTCAAACACTTTTTGAGAATAGGCGTAATTATTCAATTGAAGAGAACAATTACTGGCTTTTCTTAGTGAATTTAACACATTAATGTGTCGTTCTTCTTTTATATAGGACTTCGCTGCATTTAAAAAAGATAACTCTGCAGAGCTAAAATCTTTTATTTCATAAAAAGTATCTCCCGCAGATTCATAATATTTTCCCGCTTTTTTATATTGGAGGGCTTCAAAAAGGTGTTCTGCTTTATTGAAATCGTTTTCTGCTTTTTCTTTAGGAGATTTTCCAAAAAACATTTTATATGATTTTTTATTTTTTTATACTTCAAATATATATATTTTATATTAATTCTTTTCCTTAATTCTTAAAACTTTAACCAAATATCCACGCAAGGATTGTCATCTTATAACAACCATTTACTTATAAGAGTCATTCTTATTTGGCATTTTTCTTGCTTTTAGATTTAGAATCTTTTGAATTTTCATTTGTTGCAGTTTGCTTAAAGGGATTTTTACCGAGTTTTTCTATATCTTCCGTTATTCGGGTTACTTCTTCTTGAAATCTCTTCCCTTCCGCTGCGGAACAATAAAACATTTGGACTCGTTTTGGCGATATCCCTATACTTGCCAAAATTTCTCTTACATAGTTAACATTTTTCCTGGCAACAAGATTACCCGTTTCAAAATCACACTCGCCGGGATATCAACCTGCTAAAATAATTCCATCTGCTCCTTTACCCAAAGCTCTCATCATTAAACTTGGAGTCACTCTACCAGTACAATTCATTCTAATAGGGCGTATGGAAGCCGGATATTGTGCTCGCATGGTGCCAGCCATGTCACAAGCTCCATAACCTCATTTTAGGCAGAGGAAGGCGATTATTTTTAGATTTCCATTTTCCATTTAATTTATCTCCTCTATATCTCTTCTAAAATAGCATCTATTTGAGTTTCATATTGAGGTTCTCGATAATATCTTAGAGTGATTGCCTCGGAAGGACAATTAGATAGACATGAACCACATCCTCTACATAAAATTTCATTTACTTCCGCTCCATCCTCATTAAGAGTAATGGCGTTATATGCGCAATTTAATTCACATAATCCACAATTAGAACATCGTTCTTCATCAACTTTAGCTCGAATAAGCTTAATTTGATATTTATCCTTGCTCATGAGTCGTGCTAACGAAGAGGCTGCAGCTCTTCCTTGGGCTATGGACTCCGCAATAGACTTCGGTCCTTGACTGGCCCCTGCTAACACCATTCCAGGAATTTTGGTATCAATAGGATTTAATCGTGAATGAAATTCTTTATAGAAACCATCTTGACTTGTTTCTAATTTTAACATATTCGTTATCTTATCAATGCCTTTCGGAGGAACCATTGCACATGAGAGGACAATTAAATCATATTCTTTTTCTTGGAGACCTAAAGAATCGCGTAGTGTATTCTGCATTATTACTTTTAGATTATGGGTTTGTGGATCCTCTTCAACTTTACTTATATTAGTTCTAATATACTTAATTCCTTGTTTTCTAGAAGCGGTAAAGTATTCTTCATAATCCTTTCCGGCAGCTCGGATGTCCATATATGCTACCTCTATTTCTATATTAGGGTCATGTTGCTTGATTAGTTTTGAATTCTTTATGGTTGTCATACAACATACCCCTGAACTACAATATGTATTTTTATTTAAGTCTCGTGATCCCACACATTGAATAAATAATATCCGCTTTGGTACTTTTCCATCAGAAGGACGTACAAGATGACTCACAGTAGGACCATTTGGATTTAATATTCTTTCCAATTGTAATTGCGTGATTACATTAGGATATTTATTATACCCGAGATATCCTTCTGGCGGCTCATATTCATCCCATCCCGTTGCAACGATAACTGATCCTACTTTTAAATCTATAATTTCATCTTCTTGATCGAAATCAATCGCATCGACTTCGCATACTTCTTCACATAACCCACATCGTATGCATCTATCCATATCTATTTGAGCAACTAATGGAACAGCTTGATTGAAAACCGTATATATAGCAGTGCGAGCACTCATTCCTTTATCAAACTCATTAGGACCGATTGTTGGACAAATTTCTTCACATGCTCCACATCCATTGCAATCATTAGTGGTATACCTCGCCTTTTTCCTGATTTTAACGTTAAAATTTCCAATGAATCCATCAAGGTCTTCAATTTCGCTATATGTATAAATATTGAGTCCTTCTGTTCTTGCTGCTTCCAGCATTACAGGTCCTAAAATTCATATTGAACAATCATCAGTAGGAAATGTCCGATCAAGTTGTGCCATTTTTCCGCCAATGGTAGGGGTTTTTTCAACTAAATGCACATCATATCCCTCTTCTGCTAGATCAATTCCAGCGGTTAATCCGGCAACACCACCACCAATAATTAAGACCGTTTTTTGGATATCCACTTCTTTTATAGATATGGTTTCCAATAATAGCGCTCGAGCTACTCCTGCTTTAATTTGATCTTCAGCTACTCTTTGTGCTCCCTCTCTATCATTTCTATGAACAAAGCTAGAATGTTCCCGAATATTAACAAATTGCAAATAGGATGGATCCATATCAATTGATTTTAAAACATTTTCGAAAACCGGTTCATGAGTTATTGGAGTTCAAGCCGCAACTATTAATCTATTTGCATTATATTTATTCATATTTTCTTTAATAAAATCCGCCCCACCTTCTGTACACATGGAAATATACTCATCTGCGGCGACAACGTTCGGCAATGTTTTCGCAAATTCTGCAAGTGCTCCGCAGTCAATGATTTCAGAGATATTAATCCCTCAGCGACAGACAGCAACAAATATCTTAGGTTCTTCATTGGTCTGTTTTTCTTCAGACATATTTATCACTTTTTTGCTTATATCACCCTAATCATATTATTATCTTGCTAAGATGTTCTTAATTATATTTATTTTTGTATATGTCATATTCAAAATAATCTTTATTATAATTAAATAAAACAATTAGTTTAGATTTGTTATTTGTTTATAATAAGATATATTTTAAATGCTTACTTGCCAAATTCAAATTTTTAATAAAATCTTCAAAGTTTGATTTCTTTGTTTATTAGAATATTCATTTGCTGGATTTTTTCTTTAGCAGCTTCATCAAATTTTTCTGGGGGGTAATCTTTTTTCTGTGTATAAGCATAAATAATATTTCTTGAACTATTAACAATCGCACCTAATCCATTTTCATCAAATCCATATTTTATATCTTTTACCGTTGCTCTCTGTGCCCCATAACCAGGAATTAATATATATGAATTTTTTACAATGGTTCTTATTTTCTTTAATTCATTGGGATATGTTGCGCCTACAACCACTCCTAAATTATGATAATTTTGAAATATTTCTAAATCCTCGCCCCATTTTTTAACCAATTCTGCCATTCTTATGTAATTTCTTTTAAATATCATAGAATTTGGAATATCATCCTTTCGAATTTTTGATTTTTGTTTAGTTTCGAACTTAAAACTGAATAGATCTTGGAATTCTATGCTGCTGGGATTGGATGTCTTCACTAAAATAAATGTACCTTTATTTTTATACTGAAGAAAAGGGTTTATCCCATCAATACCAAAATATGCATTCACCGTACACGCATCAGCACCATACACTTCAAAATTGGCGTATGCATAAGCCTCAGAAGTGGAACTAATATCATTTCTTTTTGCATCTAAAAGGACTAATAAGTCTTTTTTGTGAGCGTATTTTATTGTGTTTTTTAATGCATTTAAAGCATCATATTTTTCGTAAAATGCAATATTAGGTTTAATTATCGGAATAATTTCGCTTGCTATATCAATTAATCTTTTATTAAATTCAAATATGATATCATTAGGATTATTATATTGATCAATAACAAATTTAGGGATATATAGTTCCCTATCCATACGAGGGTCGAGCCCCATGCAAATAGTACTTTTTTTATCCTTAATAGATTCGATTAATTTTTTGACAAAAAGCATATTAATTAAAAAATGAAAGTTATTTTTTAATATAATGGAAGCACGTTTATAAAACTTTTTCGGCGACTTATAAAATAAAAACAGCTGCCGCCAAGACTGTGCACCATTCTCCATCTTTTTTAACAGTGGCTGTTTCTGTAATATTTTTAGTTTCTATTATTTTCCCCTCTAATTTATACATTTCTTTATTTTTATCATAATCCACTCCAAGGCCAAATTGAATCCCTAATGTGGATGCTAACATCTCAGTCGCTAAATCCTCAGCAATTTCACCAGACCTTTTCTCATTTACTCCAGAGAAACGATATTCGCTTAGATATCCATAAGCTTTCTTATCTTTTTGTTTTGCAATTCCTATTGAAGCATACAAAAAACAATTGAATTCATTACTACTTATCTTACTCATCACAGTGTGGACAATTTGGCCTGCTTTAAGTTGAGCTAACCCATCCGTTTTGGGAATTTCTAAACAATTAGGAGGGAGAATAGAGGATACTCTAACTAAATTAAATCTTTCGATTCCCGCATCTCTTAAGGCTTGTTCGAACGATCCTAATTCTGATTTATGATAACCAGTTCCTTGGACGAAAAAAACTTTTTTTGGGACAAAATCCATCTTTTCTACTTCTTTTGATTAAATTCTAATATATTTTATTATCTAGTCTTTTCTTTTAACTTTTTAAAAGATCATCAAGAATATTAACCAGTGTATCAAGTCCTATGGTTTCTTGTTCCTCCGAAATCATATTTTTGATAGTGATTTTATTTTGTTCCATTTCATTAGGGCCGATAATTAAACTAATTTTATTTCCTAAATCGTTTGCCTTACTTAATTGATTACCCAAATTGTCAAATCTATAATCTATTATACACGAATAGCCTGCATTTCTAATTATGTTCGCAACTTTAAATACATATGGAGCAACCTCATCACCGATTGTAGCAAGATAAATGACCTCAGAATAGTCTGCTTCACTTATTTCTTGAGGTATTAAATCATAGGTTCGAAGGAAAAGTTCTAACATCAACACGCCCATTCCAAATCCTATACCAGACAGTTGTTCATCAGAAAAAATAGAAAGAAGATCATCATACCTTCCACCTCCAAAAATTGCCCTAATATTCTCTCTGCCAGTGTCAAAAACTTCAAAAACGGTACCCGTATAATAATCCAGCCCTCTTACAATTCCTGATGAGAAGGAACAGTATTCTGAGAACGAAGACTTTTCAATCAAGCCCTCTAATTGTATTAATTCTTGATAACCTCGACTCTCATAAAATTTATCGGGGATGTTATCAAATTTTTCAAGAAGTTCTTCTAAATCATTGGCATCTTTTAAATTGAATATCCCTTGAATTGCAACTTCATTTTGAAACGTATCAATCACATATTTTTCGAATTCTGAATCCTCCATTTTATCTGACTTATCTAAAACCTTATATATTAGGGGGTTTTTCTCTTCTGGAAGCTCAAGAATAATATTGCAGAATGCGTCAATAAATCTTCTATTATTATAGTAAATCTGAAATTGATCAGAAGTAGCCCCAAAACTGCTCAATATATCCACAATAATATTAAATATCTCTAATTCTGCATAAAGTGAGTCCTCTCCCAAGATATCTACGTTATATTGAAGGAACTCCCTCCTTCTCCCTTTTTGGGGCTCTTCACGCCTATAGCATTTCGGTATAGAATACCAGCGTATTGGTTTTTTTAATTCCTGATTTTTTTTAGCGATCATTCGTGCCATGGAGGGTGTAATTTCAGGTCTTAAAATTAGCTTTTCTCCTTGTTTTCTTTTAATTATAAACGATTGTTCATTCACAAGTTCCGTTGAAGTTTTCGCTTCATAAATTTCGATAGGTTCGAGCAAAGGGACATCATATTCTTCATAAGAATATAATTCTGAAATTTTTCTTAATGTATCGCATATATAATTAACCACTCGCAAATCCGAAGGGAAAAAATCATCCATACCTTTTATCGGATCTCTTGAAAACTTATTAGGCATACTAAGTTATCTCGGGTAATAGTATTACCTATAAAAAAGATTGCTTTCAAATATTTTTTATGAATTGAATGATTTTTGAAAAAAATTATACAATTATTGTATTCTTTATCTAATCCTAAAAATATTGAATTATATATTTTTTAAATTATAATGTGAAATCATTGCTAATAAAATCATGAAATAATTAAATAAACGATAATTTTTAGTAAAGGATTCTGAGCATGATATTGATTTAAATATTATCCGTTTCCATCTACGGATAAATAACCGAATTTAGATAAAATTATCTGATTAAAAATGATAAATATGTTTAAAATTTTTGTTTCTTCTATTCATTCAATGAAAATTTTATTTCTTTAAGATACAACACTTATTAGAACAGAGAATAACTCATTTAAAGAAATATTTAAATAACAATAAAATAATTGATAATATAACCAATTTATATAATAAAAAAATATATTATAAGGGTGAATAAATCGTGCAAACACAGGCCCCAAAAAGTATAACCGTAATTATCTCCATTGTTTTAGTCATCGTGGGAATTATTCTTGCAGTTATGCCATTTTTGGGAGTTGGGGACTCATATTTGACTATTATTGGTTTAATTTTAATAATAATTGCCTGGCTTTTAATATTTTTAGGTGCGCTGATAACTGGAATTTAATACTGGAACAAATTGAAAAATATTAAATTATTCTTTTTTTTTAGTTTTTTCTAAATCTTTTTAATTCTTTTAGAATTTTCATTTATATCTTGGAGAAGAAAAAGGAAAATTTACGCAAAGGATTGATCTTCGGAATTATTGCAACGCTTTTAATTGGATTACAACCTATAGTTGCCAATGCTCGACCTGAATTTATAGATCCCTATATTTATTCGATTTTAACTCTATTTTTCGAAGCTCTCATTTTTTTTCCAATTATGTTGCTTCAGAGAAAAAAGTATAAAACCAGATATGAGAGAAATCTCATTACTCAAAATGAACTTGATTCATATATATATGGGTATAAAAAGAATAAATTGCGTCTATTATATGTAGGAATTACTTTCGGGGCCGGTCAAATTCTATTCTTTTTAGGTTATAGTTTAGCAGGATCAATAAATGGTTCCTTAGCTCAAAAATCTACCATTTTTTTTTCATTGCTATTCGGTTTTCTTATCTTAAAAGAAAAAATTACGAAAATTCAAATAATTTTTTCTATAACCCTATTTTTTGGGCTCATTTTAGCTGTCACGGAAGGTACTTTTAATTTATTAGAATTAAATATAGGTGTGATCATTTTATTCATATTAGCGTCCATCTGGATGTTAGCACATACTCTTACAAAACCTATTTTTGATAAAAATGAAGGTTTTCCGTCCCAAATTGTATTTATAAGAAATATAATTGGAGCAATTATTTTATTTGTGATATTTATTGTTATTTTTCCCTTAGAAGTAATTGGTTTACTTAGTAATCCCGTTGTCATTTTCTGGGGTTTTTTAATGGGAGCCACCTATGGAGTGGGCTTATATTTTTGGTATAATACATTAAAATATTTGAATGTTTCGAAGGCGAGTATCATTGTATCCCCAACACCAATCGTAACTGCTATTTTTGCAACATTAATTCTAGGAGAATTATTTACAATTTTTCATTTTATTGGAACAATTATTGTAATCGTATCAATTATTTTAATTATGAGACAAAAGTAAGTTCTTTAATTCTTGATGCCCTAATTAAAAAATAAATTTTTTATATTATGTAAAAAATTATTATTTTAATAGAATTTAGTATAATTATTGCTTGTAAAATAAACTATACAAAGTCATAATATAGAATATATTTTAATTTTTTATTAAACACTCTTGTAATGTAAAATTTATATTAAATATCAAATCAATTGAATAATTATTAATTTATATAAAATCCAAAGATTTAAATAATAATGTTGAATATATTTTACATGTAATATTTAAACAACAATATAAAAAAAATGATAAAAGTATAAACATGTCAAATAAAACAGATAAAGTAGTCATTAAGGTTAGAAATTTAAAAAAATATTTTGAAACGGTTAAGGCTGTGGATGGAATATCCTTCGATGTAAGAGAAGGAGAAGTATTCGGTCTATTGGGACCTAATGGTGCTGGAAAAACAACCACCATAAAATTACTACTTGGACTCTTAGAACCAAATGACGGAGAAATGGAAATATTTGGATTGAATCCTGAACGCCAAGATGTTCAAATTAAAGAGAGAGTAGGATATGTAGCAGAGGACCCACTTATTTATAAGTCTTTGACCCCCCAAGATTTATTTAATTTTATTGCCTCTATTAGAGAATTAGATGAAGATGTAATACAAGCAAGAGCAAAAGAATATCTCGAAAGTTTTGAGGCACTTGAATATTATGATCAAATGATTGCGACATTGTCTCATGGAAATAAACAAAAATTGCAAATTATTGCTGCTATACTCCATGATCCTCAATTATTAATTCTTGATGAGCCTCTGGCTGGATTGGATGCAAAATCAGTAAGAGTGATGAGAGAAATTATAGAATTACATTTAGAAAATGGGGGATCTGTATTATTTTCAACTCATATCATGGAAATCGCAGAGGATATGTGTGATAGAATAGGTATAATAAATAAAGGAAAAATGGTGGGTATAGGAAGGTTAGATGAGTTAAGACAGCAAGCAAATAAACTTGGGGCCAGTTTAGAAGATGTATTTTTACGCTTAACTGAACAAGATACTTCTGTGAATGAAATTGTAAAGAAATTAAGGGATAGCTTTAAAAATAAAAAGAAGCTGATGTGAGAAAGGAATGTTGAAGGAAAGTTTAAAATTATATTCTATTGCTAAGATAATAAATTATGAAGTATTTTTAGAGGGACAGATTCAATCGGCAGGTTCTAGACAAGAAAGATATTTAGAGAGCTTAGAAAAACATAGTAAAAATATTAAATATAGTGTCGTTGCAATGAAAGTGGTCTATGCGTTTGTATTTTCTTTTCTTCCAATATTTCCGCTTTTAACTTATTTTGAAATTAGGAATATCTTAGCAGGTTCTTATTTAGGGAATAGCCCCCCTATTGAACCAATAATCTTTACGGGGTCTATCTTATTTTCAATATATTTTGGATTAATGTTTTTATATCTCCTGTTATTAGGCATTCTTAATGTAAGTTCGTATATGTCAGGTAGTTCTTTTCAATGGCTCCAAACTCTTCCCATTTCTGAAGAGAAATTAAAAAAATTAGGATTTATGACAGTATTTAAAAGTTTAGATTTTCCATTAATAGCATTGGCAGTTGCATTTCCATTAATAATGGGAATAGCTACTCAAAACATTATATTAGCACTCGTATGCGCGGCAACTTCCATTCCAAACGTAATATTTAGCTTTAGTATTCTTATTTTCTTAAGTGAACAAATGGCGAGGATCTTATATGGTCAAAAAAGGATGTCTAAAAAAAAGTCAATTATTAGAATGCTTACGATGTTAGGTTATTTTATAATGGCTTTTTCATTAGGTTTTATCATTCAAATTGCATTTAGTTCTATTTGGTTTCTTTTTGAACAACTTAGTTCTTTTGAAAACATTTCTATACTAAATTATATTTTTAGTTTGATTCCCTATCCCTTTGCCCCCTCCTTTTTAGTTTCAATCATGTCTGCTTCAGAACAAGTTCCGTTAGAACTATGGATTACAACTTTAATTGGGTTTAGTTTATTTATAGTGCTCTCTTGGGGGATTTATAAAATCGCAAAAAAATCTCTTAAATCTGTGGTTGCATCGGAATCAGCAACAAAAAAAATCGAAGAAGAGGAGATAAAAAGGAAGGAAAAGATGGAGGTGGTAATCGAAACAAAAAGCCCAATAAATTCATTTATCCGTAAAGATTTGGCGACAGCTTCGCGAGATATTCAGACTTTCATGTTTTTATTAATGCCCATTGTTTTACCAGTTATCACAATTATCTCTACTTTAGCAGGAATAGATTTAGCAAATATAGGACAGTTCGAAATAATAATGATTTGGACTTTTTCCATGACGACATGTACTTATGTTCCTTTCATTATTACATCAGGACTTCTTAATATGGAAGAGAGTGGAGCAACTATACTCGCATCTTTACCTTTAATACCGAGAGAACAGGCAAAAGCAAAATTAATTTTGATGGTGATAATTCAAACGCTATCCTTTCTCATCGCCCCGCTAATTATTGTTTTCATTACACAGGAGTGGTTTATTTTCCTGCTACTATTAGCATCTATTCCTTTTTCATGGTTTTTTCTGCTATTAATATTTATATTGAAGGTTAGATTGTTTGGAAAAATGAAATATAAATATGTCGTTGAAGAAGTTTACAAACAGAAAAAAATCTTAAAATGGGCTTTAATTGTTGGAATTGAAGCAGGATTATTTGTGATTTTCTTCTTTTTTATGATTATATTGGCATTTATTTTAGGAGATCTCTCGCTAATAATGCTGATCACGCTTATTGTTGGAATATTTGGAACATTGATTTGCTGGTATACTTTCAATAGAATGTTCCCAAAACCAGAAAAAATGCGTGAATACAAAACTGGAGGGGCTTTAAGGGAAACTCCTATATTAGGAGTAATAGTTATGTTAGTATTATATGTGATATTTCTATTTATACCGGAATTCCCCGAATTGTTGATATTAATTCCATTTCTTGAAAAATTGCCATACATAGCAATTTTATTCATCGATTTTGCTTTTTTGTTTGGATTTTTAGCGTTTCTCTTGTTTTATATTGTTCCTTTTGGATTAAACCTACCTTTCAAAAATCAAAAATTTTCTGAATATTTGAATAATATTGGTCTAGGAAGAGGTAAAAAGATTGTAAAAAATGTATTAATTGGGGTTGTCTCTTTTATTATATTTAGCGGAATTATATTATTAGGAGGAATTTTATTAGGGAATTTTGAATTTGTTCCAGAAATATTATTTAGCAATCCTAGTTATTTTACTTTAGGGTGGTTTTTGTTTATAACGATGCTTGTTCCCGGAATTTGGGAAGAAGTTGCCTTTCGTGGAGTAATTATTCCAAATCTGGAACGAAAATATACAAAAAGAAGCATTATCCTAATTAGTGGTATCGCCTTCGGATTAGCTCATTCTGCCAATTTTATTATCGTATTATTTGGAGGAAATCCTTTATATACTTTATTACAATTATTTTATGCCGCTTGTTTAGGATTTGCTTTTGCATATATGTTTTTAAGGACTCAAAGCTTGTATCCTTCCATCATACTTCATTATTTAGTGGATTCTGTTGGTCAATTATTTTTAAATGTCTGGTTTACGGAAGAACTATTCGCAATACTTTATTTACTACTATTTGTTGGAGTGCTTCCAATGTTTTGTATTTCTTTATTCGTCTATTTTGCCACTAAAAATAAAACAAAATTTGATTAAATCTTTCATTGTAAAAGAATTATCTTTTTATTTTGCTTATTTTTTTGAATAATAATTCTTAGAAAATAATTTGAATTCTATTTCTAAAATATGGAAAAACTTTTTCCTATCAGCATTAATCCTCAACTCTGTAAACGCTGCCAAAAATGTCAATATTCTTGTCCACCAAAGGCAATATTTTGGCGAAATTCCATGCGATATGTAGATTATAATAAATGTCAAGGATGTTTGAAATGTGTTGAAGTATGTGAACACGGAGCAATTGAGGTAATATCCTTAGAGGAAGGAGAATTAACGGGATTTACAATAGATATTGAAAAGTGCACTTTATGCTTAGAATGTACTAAAGAAGATTTTTGTTTTCAAAACCGATATTTTTTTGAAAAAGAAAAGAAGAAAATAATCTTTGATGATAAAGATTTAAAAAATTGCTTTAATTGCTTAAAATGTTTTAAGAATTGCCCGAATAATGCAATAGTACCTGAAATTCTCAGAACATAGATAATAAAAAGAATTATAACTAAAAGCTCTTAAAAATTTATAAATTCTAATCAAAATTGTTAAAAGTGCATATAACTTTCTAATTAATATGAAAGAATGGAGTGCTCGAAATCAATTAAAAGGTACAATTAAAAAAGTAATTCATGGAGCGGTCAATTCAGAGATAACAATTGAACTCCCTGGAGGAATAGAAATTACCTCAATAATTACAAAGAACTCTGCAGAGCGATTAGGGCTAAAAGAGGGAGTAAAAGCCTACGCGGTTATAAAAGCTACTAGCGTCATGATAGCAAAAGATTAATATCTATTTTTTTATTTTTTAAATTTAGTATCTTATTAATTATTTATAGTTGAATATCTATTAACATAATGGGTGGAGAAATCAAAATATTTTAAACTTTGTATCATTTCAATTCTTGAATAATTTTTATAGCTTTTTGAAAGTTAGGATTAATTTGTGAGGATTAATTTAGTAAATGATCATATCTGTTCATTATTATCAGTTTTGAAATAATTTTGATTTAATAAGTCATATTTAATGCCAATGTCATAATTAATAAGAATCTATAAAAATTATTCAGTTTAATTCAATTTATAGTAAAGGTTATTTCATTCTCTCTCACTTACTTGAAAGTTCAAATAAATTAGCTAGATTTATATTATCATAGAAATGGGTCTTAATTTAAAAGCAAAAACAGGAAAAAGTCTATAAAATAGGCTAAAACTTTCTTTTTAAAACTAACTTTTTAGGTTTTATACCCAAGTTACATCTAACGGATCTCTGGGAGGAATATTATAGAATTTTACCTCAGAATGTCCTATAATCATGACTCCATTTATTCTCATATCTTTTGGAATATTAAGAGTTTTTTTTAAATTTTTATATCTATTTATTGCCTCTTGAGCAAATCCAATGCAGCAGGTTCCTAATCCTAATGATTGAGCTGCAAACATTCCATGAGTAAATGCTATACCTGCATCAATATCGGCAAATCCATTATATTTTGAATTATATGTAATTAAAAGAACTGGTGCGTTATAAAAAACCGGATCCTCACCATTTTCAATTCTTTCAAAAAAATCTTCTAACACTATTTCTTCTTTTGGATCTGTTATTAATTCCTTAATTCCTTTGGGCATAAAGTATTTTAAAATTCTTTTATGATCAACAAGTTTTTTGAGTAATCCTAACATTTTAATAACTTTATTTCTTATTGGATCCCTTTTTTCCTCATCTTGAATGACAATATATTTCCATGAGCGAGAATTCTGAGCAGTCGGAGAGTACCTCATTGCCTTAAGAATTGTTTCAATATCAGATTTAGAAACCGTTTGTTTTTTATATCTTCTAATAGATCGTCTCGCTTGGAAAGCTTTTAATAAAATATCATAATTGATTAATGAAGCAGGATCTTTAATATTTTCAAATTTCAGTGGTTTTTCCGCCTCCTCATATAAGATCGCATCTGTTGGACACACAGCAATGCAATGACCACATTCAATGCATCCCTCTTGTCCTTTAAATTTTACTACTCGTTTTTCACCAATTTGAGTAGGGGGTTTATAAAAAAGTCCAGATGGACATTCTTTAACACATTCTAAACATTTAATACATTTTTCGTCATCTATACCAGTAATAATCATAATTCTAAGAAAGACTAATAATTCGAATAATTATGGTAGAATTAAGTAATTTATAAATTTGAGCATTTTAGCTAATTCGGTATTTTAAATTTTCGTAATTTTTCAATTCTATTATAATAGGGTCTCTCTTTAAGTTCCACATTATATCTATACCAACGGAATTTATCTATAGAACAATATAACATCCCAATTTCATTTTCGATATAATATATCAAATCTTCTATGTCAATATAAATTACTCGTTGAAGAGGATAATCTAAGTATTCACTTATTTTACCATGTTCATAATCAATATCTCTTCCTTTAATTATATTATATAAAAGTTGTTTCCATTTATCTTCTTCCTTTAAACATAGATATTCAACAATAGAATACTCTCCCCCATCCTCTTCATTACCATAGTTTATGGTTTCAATTTTAAATCTTCCATACTTTCTACTTTCTTCTGGATTAATTTCAGGAATCTCCTTGTCTTTTAGTGGTTCTTCTTGACATGCGTTTAAATTATTTGTATTGAATTTATCGTTTAAATCATAAATTCTTTTTATCTCTTCTAATCTTTCTTGCTCTGTGAAATCATAGTTTTCCGTTTTTATAATTGAATCAATTAATAATTCAAATTTAGTAAAATTCTTGTTAATTATATACCAAACACCATCAAAATCAATCTCATTTCTACTAATCAAATGTCCAAGATTATATATTTTGCCCCATTCTTTTGCCAGATATTTTTCTTTCAATTTCTCTGATAAATATTCAATTAAACAACTTAAATTTAATACACTAAATTCGATTAGCCGTATAGTTTCGGGTTTTTTTAAGATTTCTCCTAAATTATTATTTTTAATAAGATTTTTTATTTCGATTAATTTTTTAGTAATCTTATACATTAAGTCTTTATCATTTTTTTTTGACAATCACTTATTCCTCCTTTTTCAGCAAATCAAAGATCATTAGGCGAATAAAGAAAGAATGAAAAATTATAATTGAAATAATATTTCTATAAAATTAAAGAAATAAATTCTAATAGTTTAATTATTTTATTCCTAAAATATTATATTTTCACACAATCTAAAAAACCATATATTAATATAGATCTATTTTTATTTTTAATGTAGCTGAATATTAGAGATTAGTTGCTATTAACATTATTAGATCTTAAGGTATTACAAAATGGAAATTACAAAAAGGAAGATAGATTTAACTTGTCCTGTATGTCAAGCTAAAAGTACGATAGAAATTCCCGAGAAAATATTCGCACAGAAGCAATTTGGGAGCATTAAAATTCAAGTACCTCCGGGAGCCGTTTGTCCTGATCATCAATTTATTGTATTTTTAGATACAAAAGGTTTAGTAAGAGGATATGAAAAAATTGACATTCTTATGGGGGCTCCCACTGAAAAAGGGGAAAGAGAAAAAATATTTAAGGGAAAACTAAATCTTAATCAATTGATTAATATTTTTGGATTATATGGAGTTTTTAGTTTGGTTCATTCAAAATTTTTCGGATATCATGCATATATAATAAGAGAAAATATTTCTGAAGAATTTAAGAATCAAATTAATAACTTTTTAAATAGAATAACGCAAAATCAATATAATACTGCTAAAAATATTGAATTCATTGCAGAAACTGATTATAATCAAATTACTTTAAAAAATACAAATGCTCTCTTAATAGATGCCCATAATAATATTATGCAAACTCCATGGGAAGAGAAACTTTCATTCGAGGAGCTTTTAGTTAAAAAAGCCTTAGAAATTTTCAATCCTGAGGAACAAATTGTTTTAATACAACAAGATATTAACAATTTTTTAAAAGAAGTAAATTATACGGTAAAAATTTTGGAAGATGTAAAGGAAATTTACGATACAGATTTAATTGATTCAATGCAGCACGATTTAAAGATTTCTAAAATAGGAAAAACTCGATTAAATCTCATAAGAAACTTTATCATGAGAAATATTTCAGAAGACTTAGGGAATAAAATTCAAAATAAGGTTCAGGAATTCCTCAGTTCTCTTTAAATCCCCAACAATTGGGTCTTTCTATTATTAAGTATAGCGGAATCAACCTTTTTTGTTTTATTTCGTTGAATGAAGATAGATCTTTACTTCATTAGACTTTTTTTTCCTTCCGTAATTAAAATTAAGCATGATAACTTCTATTCGATGCCCTAAGGCCACATAAACCTAGGTTTTAAGAGGAAGTGAACCAGATTGTATGGATTTTAAGAAAGCTATATATTAATTTTATTTTTTAAAGGAAGAAATCATAAAACTAGTTATTTTCAGATCAACATAAAAGATTTATATTTTTAAATCTTAATATTTAAAATAACTCTTTAATAAAAATCAATTAATTTTTTAAAAAAAAATTAAGTCTAAAAAAACTTATAAAAAGTGATAAAAAATGCCATTATTTGGTGCTGGCGAAAAAGAAAAGAAAAAAGAAGAAAAAAAACCTCGTAGAGTTACTACTGGAGAGATTATCTATCCCGATGAACGAAGAAAAGGATTAAGTGCTATAATTAAATTAGCTGAAAGCGTTAATGTAGAGCAAGATCATTATGGAAACATAGAAGACATTAATTTCTCTGGTCAATTAGAAGTAATAAATCCTAGTACTAATAATCGATTATGGGATATTGTCTTAAAATTCGAAAATGTTGGAGCAACTAATTTAAAGTCTCCAGAAATTGAAATAAAAGAATTGGGTACTGAGGAGGATAATAATACTTATACTGAGGAATTTAAATTAGCAGAAAAAGTTCAAAATCTCCTTTTAATTAAAGAATATATAAATACTCTTTCGAATGCTGATGAAATTTTAAGATATAGGAATATTGAAGATAATATATTAACTTTAAAAGAACCTGAAAGTGAGAGACGTGGTGAGGAAAAGAGTCTAGAATCATTTGGAATAGGTATTGGACAACTAAATACTGTTACATTTGCCATTAGTGTTTATAATTTATTTGAAAAACCTATAACAAACCTAAAAGTAATTAAAAGTGTTCCATCTGAATTCGAAAATATTAAAATTACAGATTCTTCAGAAGGATATGCTGAGGTTGAAGGTGATGAAGTTGAATGGACTATAGAAGAATTAGAACCAGAGAGATTAGCGGTTTTAAAGATAAAGGCAGATATTACAGTCCAAACAAAGGATGCGGTTAGCACTGGAACAATTAAAGTAAGCTATAATGGTGCTTCCTCATTCACCGGAGGATTAGAAATTGAAACATTTGAAGGTTATACAACTAATAAGCATTATATGGATTTAGTAGAAAGGGACGAAGAGCCTGATATGTGGGAATGCGAATTAGTATTTGAAAATCCTTCAGAATTTGATATTGAATTCTATGATGCGAATGTATATGCCCCAGAAAATCCCGATAAAAGTTATATTACTATTGACCCAGACTATCCTCTCTTATTACCTCCAAATGCGATGTGGAGATCTCCAATGTGGGAATATGAAAGTGAGGATTATCCGGCATTTAGAAGAGAATTAAGCTTTCGAATACTGCCAGAGTTTGAGGCAGAAGTGGTGGGTGAAACTTCTCTCGCAGAAGAACAATTAGTACTAGCCAGTATAACAGGTATATTAACATATGAATTTCCAGAAGAGGTTGCAAAAAGGTTCCCTGAAAATACACTACCTTCTTATGAAGATAATGATGTTATTGCAATCTTAACGCTTGAAAACAATGGCTCTGCACCTTTAGATGAGATCAAATTAACTCAGAGAGGATTTTCAGATTATCCTGATTTTAGTCCACCCAATCCCGATGATCCGGAAGATTTTGAGCGGATGGAATTACTTGTTGATGGAGAGCCTGTTGACTTAGATCGAGGAGATATTCGAGTAACCAAAGATATGATTCAAGTTAGTAAATTCAACTTGAGAAATACATCAATAGGAATGATAGAAGCTGATTCTAAGGTAGAATTACGATATCCTATTCATGCTATCCAGCCTAGAGAAGGAGAATTTGAAGCGGATGTCATTTATAATGCCAATACCTATCCTTTAGGGGAAGAATTAGAAGCCGTGCCAGTTCCGGAGGAAATTCCCATTATTTCCATTGTACATGTTCGTCGTAAGTTCAGAGTTGGAAAAGAAATTATTCCTATGAAAGCAGAAGGGAAATATAAAATTATACTCTTCGTTACAAACCTCGGCGATGCAAAGGAGAATGAAATTCAAAACTTTACTATCATAGATAAAGTTCCGGATAACTTCAAATACGGTGAATTTTCAATAAAACCAGAAATAATTGATGAGTATGGAGAAGATACCTTGAAATGGGAGATTGAGTTGTTAGAACCTGAACAAGATATTGAAATCACATATACCATTACTGGCCAAGGCGAATATCATCCCAGCAAGGCTCAATTAACCTACTAATTTAAATTCTTTTTTTTATTTTGTTTTATTTAATTAATTTTTTTGTTTAATTTACTCTTTTTTTATTCTTTATCTAATCTAGATAATTTTAAAAAAGATGAACTCTTAACCCAAAAAATCTTAAACTTAAAATATAAAACATTTGAATAATTTTATAGCATATTAATAAAACAAATGAATTATATTAAGTAAAAAAGTGATAAATATGCAATGGGGTATGCAGAATAGACTTTCTCGAATTATAAGTCCTAAAACTGGTCATTGTGTAATGTTAGCGATGGATCATGGATATTTTGGGAATATTCCCGGAACATTAAAATGTTTTGATGATTTGAAGCCCTTATTTGAATATGCTGATGCGTTAATGCTGACAAGAGGTATGTTAAGGAGCTGTGTTTCTGCAGAAATTGATAAACCAATAGTATTACGTGTTTCTGCGGGAGCAAGCATGCTAAAAGAGCTCTCAAACGAAGAGATAAATGTCGCGATTGATGACGCTATACGTTTAAATGTATCAGCAATAACATGTTCTATATTTGTTGGAAGTGAATATGAAAAACAGACCATTATGAACTTATCGAAACTGATTAATTTTGGAGAACAATACGGAATTCCAGTATTAGCTGTTACTGCGGTGGGAAGGGAAATGGCGAGAGATGCTCGATATTTAGGTATGGCGAGTCGATTAGCGGCTGAAATGGGGACGCATTTTGTTAAGACGTATTATTGTGAAAATTTCGAAGAAGTGATACGAGTCACTCCTATACCAGTCGTCATTGCGGGCGGTAAAAAGATTCCTGAGCGAGATGCTCTACAAATGGCAAAGAATGCAATAAATGAAGGAGCCGTTGGCGTGGATATGGGAAGAAACATTTTTCTAAGCGATAGTCCTATTGGAATGATTAAAGCAGTGAGAGAGATAGTGCATAATAATGCTTCTGTTGATGAGGCATACGAAATTTATAAGCAAGGACCGAAAGGGCTATAATTTTTTCTATAATTTTTTATTTTTTCCAATTTTATGTATTTTAACTAGTTCATAATTTTTTTTTACGGAAAATTGAATAAAATAAGTTCCGTCTTAGGGTTCAATTATGACTTTTAGGGACTCATCTGCTTGACAAACAATGTTAAAAGCTTCTGCTATATTATCTAAGGGAAATCGATGAGTTATGAGGTCTGTCACTTCGATTTTTTTCGATTTTATCCATTCATAAGATTCATCCAAATCGGGAGGAGCAGCACCATAGGATGTCATTAATTTCACTTCATTTCTCCAATAATTATTGATAGGAATTTCAAGGTTAATCCCTGGTTTGGGAACTGCAAAAAAGATTATAATAGTTCCAGGGCCAATGCAATCTAAAGCTTGTTTTACTGCTGAAACCGCACCTGTACATACAATAATAATATCTGGAGCACGATTCTCATTAAATTCTTTTACTTTAGTTGCTATATCCTCGTTCGCATTTAAAACAAATGATGCCCCCATTTCTTTAGCCTTGTTCATTCGATATCCACTAATATCCGTTGTGATAATTTTCTGAACACCTTTGGCTTTTGCTAATTTAAGATGCAATAACCCCGAGACGCCACTTCCTAAAATTAAGATTGTTTGTCCTTCATGTATATCGGCTAGTCTTTGAGCTCTGCAGACACATCCCAAAGGCTCAATAAATACTCCCTCTTCATAGCTTACTTCCTTATCTAAGACATATACTCCTTTCTTTTCGATATTAATATGGGGAATCCTTATATATTCAGAAAATCCACCAGGATCAAAATTTGTATTATGTAAAAGATGACAAGCTGTATGATGATCTTCTTTGCAATAATGACATTCAAAGCAAGGGACATGATGAGATACAAATACTTTATCCCCTTTTTGATAGTTCTTAATATTTTCACCTATTTCAACAATATCTCCTGCAATTTCATGCCCTAATATCAAGGAATCAACCCCTAATTTTTTCATTTTGGCAAAGCGATAATATTCCAAGATATCACTTCCACAGATACCCGATTTTTTGACCTTAACTAAAAATTCATCAGCATTGATAGAAGGTTTTGGAATCTCATCAACTCTCACATCATCATTACTGAAATATCTCGCGACTTTCAAATTTTTCGCAACTTCTTAATTCTTTATCAATCTTATAATTTTTAAAAATAAAAATTTTATTTTAATAATGATTTTATACAACTTGATTTCCATATAAATATATTTTTTATTTTTTTAATGAAAAATTAAAAAGTTAAGAAATTTTAATTGTAAATGATAAATATGTCGCAATCATTAAATGAAATCCGACAAATTTTAGGAAATGAAGCAGACGATTTTTTAAACTATACATGCAGAGGAATCCCTAAAGAAAATTTGTATCCTCCTGGTCCAGATTTTATTGAACGCATAGTAGAACAATCTGATAGAAATAATAGAGTTTTAAACAACATGCAACGACTATTTGAATCGGGGAGGTTAGCAAATACTGGATATCTATCCATCTTACCAGTGGATCACGGAGTAGAACATGGGGCGGGAGCTGACTTTGCCCCAAATCCTATCTATATGGATCCTAAAAAAATTATCGAATTAGCAATAAAAGGAGGCTGTAGTGGTGTTGCATCAACTTTAGGAGTGTTAGGATCTCTTTCTCGTCGATATGCGAGAAAAATTCCATTTATTCTTAAAATAAATCATAACGAATTACTTTCAAAGCCTAATTTTTACGACCAAACCTTATTTGCAAACGTTGATCAAGCTTATAAAATGGGGGCTGTTGCGGTAGGGGCTACAATTTATTTTGGTTCTCAGGAATCTCGTCGTCAAATTAAGGAAATCAGTGATGCATTTGATTATGCTCATGATCTAGGTATGGTTGCCGTATTATGGGCATATCTTAGAAATCCTGATGAATTTATAAAGGATGGAGTGGATTATCATGATTCAAATGATATGTGCTCCCAAGCAGATCACTTAGGAGCTACTATTGAAGCGGATATTATAAAACAAAAGATATCTACTAAAAATAGAGGTTTTCTGGAATTAGGTTTTGGTAAGACAAATAAGCTTGTGTATGAAAAGTTAGCACCCACAGAAGGTTTGTCCGAAGCGTGTAAAATGTTAGAATGGAATAGATTCCAAGTCGCTAATTGTTATATGGGGAGAGTAGGCCTTATTAATTCTGGTGGTCCTTCTGGAGAAAATGATATACAAGAAGCAGTAAAAGCAGCTATTATCAATAAACGCGCTGGAGGATGGGGATTAATTATGGGAAGAAAATCTTTTCAGCGGCCGATGGAGCAAGGTTTAAAAATCATTCGTGCCGTCCAAGATGTGTATCTAAATAAAGAAATAACTTTAGCATAATAATTAATACTAAAAATTAAAAAGTTTATATTGTTTTTTTTTCCATTTATTTCTTTCTTTTTGTAATTTTTAGAATTAATGTTATTTTTCATATTTTTGAACTTTTATCTTATTGCATAATATATCCCTTTTTCAAGCAAAGAGCATTTATATTAGAGATTAAGATTAAAATATAACCGAAATAATTGCTATGATTTTAAAAAAAGGAAAAAATAAGAAGAATAATCATTACTTCTTTTCATGATTATGTTTAATAAGCATTTCAAAACTTTCTTTATCCAAATCTTCAAACATTTTTAATTCATCTGATAAAAAATTATGAAGAGCATTTCGAATGGCATCGCTTCGAGAAGGATAGATATTAAGATCATTTAAAATTTGTATCGCTTCTAAATATTTTTCTGGTAAATTAATTGTAATTATTTTCATTTTACTTTTACTACCTTAATTTATTTTTAATAATTATACTTAACATAATTTGTCGGATTGCTTATAAATAGAGAATATTAATCCCTTGATTTATTAACTGCTTAATTAGAGGATTTTAAAATAATTTGGAGAGAGAATTTTTGGATCAAGTGGATAAACTAATATATATTAAGAAAATATTCAATTTAAGAAGGCAATAGAAATTAAGAGTGAATAAATAGCTCTTTCTTGAATTTAAGGTTTTTCAAACGACTTAATGTGAAGTATTAATGAGAAGGCTGACTTAAAAATATCGGAATGACTTATACTAGTGAGATTTTCTAAATACTTCAATTCATAATCCTCTTCTCGTTTAATATATTTAATGTTTCTTGTTTTGTGCTCAGAATCAAATAAGATATCTAACTTCAGAACCTTCTCATCCGATTTTCCTGGTATTTCTGGCATAAGATTGAAAGCAAATATCAGATCTGGTTCAGATTCAGAGGGAGCATCCCGAACAAATAAAATATTTGGTTCTGCGACCGCCATAAAACTTTTCAAATCATAATAAAGATCATCAAATTTTAAGGTGATAGGATTAGTATCTATTTCAGTAAGGAATGTACAATCAGTAATTTTTGGAGTTAAAAACTTTTCTTTACCCCGAAATGCCAATTCCCTCTCATTTTGTCGTAGGTATTCTTTGAAAATCGGATCATCTTTATCAAGAATAAATTCATCTGATATAGGCTCACTCTTTACATAAATAATCAATGATCCGGCAGAAATCAAATTAATTTTTTGATAATATATTTTAAATAAAGGGTTATATGGTAAATTTATAACATCTTTCCCTCCTCCGATTCCTAGTTGTTGTAAAATATTTGAAGATACTTGGCTATTTAACACAAATAATAAAAAATCTCGGAAATTTTCTAATTCAATATAATTTTTAAAGTTTTCAAAATTTTTGCGAGCAATAGCTATTTTTTTTTTGAATTCTTGCATCATTTTTATTTTTAAATCTATCTTTTAGTTTAGAATCAAAATCTAAAGGTGATTGAATTAATTAATTTAACTATAAAAATTAAATGGATTATATTATTATATCTTTAAAATAGAGTATCGAGTTAAAAGCCCTTTATTTTATCGCCTTAATATATATTAGATGTCATAATATCATTCAGAATTCATGGTTAAAACTAATTGATTCCATAAGGTTATTTTTGATCTAAATACTGATTCAAAAACTGTTTTAGGGAATTCTTTACCTTGGAAGAAATATGATGTTCAATTTCACACGAGAGTTTATTTATAGTCTCTTTATTTTCGAGCTTTAAGACTTTTTCAAAGAATATATTTAATAATTTATGAATCTCAGTTAATTCTTTCGCTAATTCTTTTCCTTTCTTAGTCATTCGTATAGCTTTTCTCGGTTCCCATTGAATCAATCCTTGTTCCTTTAATTTTTCTAACATACCTGAAACGCTTGCTGGTTCAACATTCAAACTTTCTGCTATTTCCTTATTAGTGACCCACCCTCCTTTTTTTTTGATAGCTATTGTATAAATCTCATCAAGATAAGATTGATATGATTCAGGTATATCTGAGAGCTTCATATTATTTTTCTCTTCCTCTATAAAAATAATATATTTTAGATTTAAATAATAATTTAGATTTTTAAATACATTTATAGTAAGTAAGAAATTAATTTTATTTTAACTTTTAATAAGCATTATTTTCGATAATTTATTCTATAAAGTGATAAAAAATAAAAAATTATCCCGGAACACTCTTTCTGATTATAGGAAATTCAGGAGCTGGAAAAGATTCAATTATTACTGGTGTTATAGCCAATTACCCGCAAAATTTAAAAGAGATAGATAGTCCTCATAGATATATTACAAGAGAAGCCTCTGATACTGAAAATAGCATATCTGTGAGTCCCGAAGAGTTTAAAAAGTTAGAAAGGAAGGGAAAATTTGCATTAAAATGGCATATTTATGGATTAGACTACGGTATTCCCATTAATATTGATATTTTCTTAAAAAAAGGACATCCAGTGCTAATCAATGTAAGCAGAACAATTGTAAAGGATGCAAGAAAAAAATATAAAAATCTAAAAGTCATTTTTATTTCGGTTCCCATTGAGATAACAATAAAACGATTAAGAGAGAGGGGAAGAGAAAAAGGTAAACATTTGGAGGAAAGAATTAACAGAGCCAAAACCCATCAAAAATTTCCTGAAGCAGATATTCAAATTAATAACTCAGGTAATTTAGATGAGGCAATTTCAAAATGTTTGGATTATATAATCAAAACCGTGAAATCAAATAGCTAATAAACATTTTAGACAAAGGTTTTTCTAATATTTTGGTGAAAATTAAGAAAATAAAAAACTAATAAAGTGAAATAATTAATGGATTTAAATAATTTATTGGGTCAGCATGTTGTTTTAAAAGGAATGGCTAAAAATGCTAAAGGCTGGGCTGTATTAATAACTGAAGATAATAAGGTTATATATATCAAGGGTTTGTTAGAATGGTCAGATAAGTTATTAGATACGGAAATAACTATAAAGGGACATTTAAAAAAAATAAAGTTGATTCAAGATCCTCAAATCGATAATAATGGTGCTATTAGCCAAGGAGCTTATGGAAAACAATTTGTATTAGAAAATATGGAGATAATTTAAGAATATAAATTTAATCTAATGATAAGAATCACGGAATTTTGATAAGAAGAGAATTAAAAGAGATCTGGTAAGAGCATTTCCATTTTTTCTAAAGCATATTCAATATCGTCTTTATATATCCCAAAATGAGTAACAAATCTAATTCTTTGTTTATCAATATTGAAAGCTAAGATTCCTGCATCACTTAGCTTTCTTACTATTTTTCCAATTCTGATTTCTTTTGGTATAGAAATTATCACAATATTTGTTTCTGGGTTATTCACTTCTATAGGAAGATTTAAATTTTTAAGTCCTTTAGCCAATAATTTTGCATTTTTATGATCCTCTTCTAATCTCTGTATCCAATTTATCTCCAACGCAACCAAACCAAATGACGCAATGATTCCTGCTTGCCTCATTCCCCCTCCAACCATTTTTCTGTATTTCCTCGCTTTAGAAATAAAATTTTTTGAGCCTGCTACTAAGGATCCAACAGGACAAGAAAGTCCTTTTGATAAGCAAAACATAACACTATCAACTTCTTTTGAAAATTTAGTTACTGGGATATTAAGACCGACAGCCGCGTTAAATATTCTTGCTCCATCTAAATGTAATTTCAATTCATATTTTTCGACAAATTTATGAAGATCTTTTAGGACATTAGGTCTTATAATTGCTCCTCCATGATAATTATGTGTGTTTTCTGAACAAATAACTTTTATAGAGGAATCCCTTTTTTTATCATTTTCGATTAAATCTGAAAGTTCCTCGAAATTAGGAACTCCCTTATTAGATGAATATGTTTTAACTTCTAATCCCGCAATTTGAGTCGCACCACTTAACTCATTTTGATAGATATGACTTAATTCTTCAACCAAAATTGTATCACCTCGATTAGTATGCGATAATAGAGAAACAAGATTACCTTGAGTGCCAGAAGTAACATATAATGCGGCTTCTTTACCTATTACCTTCGCTGCTTTCTCTTCCAATGCATTAACTGTGGGATCTTCCCCAAAGACATCATCTCCAATATTTGAATTATCTAAAGACCTTAACTGTTTCCACATTTTATCATTTGGTTTTGTAAAAGTATCAGATCTTAGATCGATTATTCTCATTGATCTGTCACTATTTTTTATTATTTTTAATTAATTATTACTATTGATGGTAATCTAGCTCAATTTTAATAATTTTTTAAACCAATTCATTAAAATTTTATGTTATAAATTATTCATTAATATAAAAGTAGGTATGGCCCGGATAGTATAGTGGTTAGTATTGGGGACTGTGATCTGTATGGGTTTTTCAATCCTTATAGGCAGTGATTCTTAGGCGCGGGTTCGATAGATCTAAGGATTTCCCTTTATCCGAGATTCCCGCTCCGGGCCCTCCTTTATTTTAAAATATTTTTCATTCGTTTCTTACAAAGAAAGAAAATTATAAAATAAATCATACTTAACTTAAAAGAGGATAAACTTCGAGATTTACCCGGCTGGGAGAAAAATGCACCCGTTCCCATCTGTATGGGGGGAGATTATAGAGCATTAACATTTTGCTGTAAACCGGGTTATAGTCTGACATTCGGGTTTAAATGTAAAAGAGACCAAACATTAGCAGAATTAGGACTCTCTCAAGAGGATTTCATAAAAATAAAAGAAGAATTTTCTAAAGAAAATAGATGGGATTCTGATAAAGTCTGTTTTGGATCAATGGCTTATTGTTGTATGAGAAGTGGAGGGTGTGAAAGGCGTGATCTTTCATTAAAGAGAAGATATCCCAATTTAGAACTACAAGAAATAATGAAACTTTATTTTAAAAAGAAAAAAGAATTGGCAAAGAGAATTCTAGAATATGTAAAGGATTCTCAAGATAATAAACATATTAACGCATTATTAGAATTATTTTAATGTAAGAGATGCTTTTTCCTCTTAATAAATTGAAAAAAAGGAAAAACCTTTAATAGTATTATATAATATCTTTCGTAAGAGGAAAAGACAATGTTGCTAGAGCGCGTTTTACCCCACCCTGATCGAGAAGAAATTTATTTAGATTATGACATTACTCCTCCAGAAGAAATCTCTCAAGAAGAGAAAAGAACTATTAAAAAGATTTTATTAAAAGAAATCGACTATTCTCATTCTTTAGCATTTTATGCTGAGACGCACATCGTGGAATATTAACCCTTTTCAAAAATAATTTATTTCGCGAATATTTATTTCATATAGAGATTTTGTTTTTAACTTTATTTTGGTAAAAAATAAAAAACAAGAGAAAATAAATATTAAAAAAAATAAAAAGGGAAAATCTTGGAAACTTTATTCCTTTTTAGGATTAATTTTTGTAAAAATCCAAGGTGTAACGAAAACAAGGATAAAAGCTATTAGGGCATAACGGATAAATCTATAAATTACAGTATTAAATATATCCTTGAGAAATTCCAATCCGAAATATAATATAAAGACAATAACGAGGCCGATTACAAGGTTAAGGATCCTATATTTTAACTGAATTCTAGAGGGTTCATAATGCACATATTGATTTTCTAATTCATATCCAATAGTTAAACCTAATATAACGCCACCAACCAGTGCATATGATCCTGTATCAGAGAAGGGTACCGCTTTATCTCCTAATAATTGTTCCCCTGATGTTGGAAATAATAATGTTCCAAAGAGAAAGAGAGCGAATGATACGATTATACCTATAACAATTCTGATGACGAACTTATAAGAATTGAGTTTCTCAGCTACTATTGGTTCTAAATAAATGAATGCTAATAATACAAGGACGCCTAAAATGATCCCACCACTTATATCTTGTAAATCGTGAACGGCAATAATAATTCTTGATAATGCTACAATAAGGATAAGAGCAGAGAATATTATTGGTACAATATTATCTTTTAAGGTATCCTTGAATTCATAACCGATATATCCCCAAAAGGTCGCCGCACTCTGCGAATGACCAGAAGGGAAACCATAGCCAATTTCTCTTAATTCATTTTGAACAGGTCTTGGGTCTTGGAAAATATCCTTTAAAAAGCTATTAATGTAAACTGTTGTTAATAATGCCAATGTAAGATTCTTCGCAAATCGTTTATCATATACAATATATATTACAGCAATAATAACGATAAAAACTAAGGTATCGCCAAGATAAGTAATTATGTTAAAGATAATCTGTATCAAATCAATTTCTATATATATTACATCAATCCATATTGAGAAAATGAATCCAATGATCCCAAGAATAATAAGAACTATTTGAATCAGTAAAAAATTCCGGGGAATTTGTTTTTCAGAATTTTTATTTGACATTTTAATCATCTCTTAAAAGACCTATATAGAAAATATTCATTAAACTAATTAATAAATCTTATTCTTACCAATAAATCTTTTAAAAAATATTATAAAAAGAAGCGATATTAACTCTGGAAGAAATAGTTTATCTTTATTTAAATTTCTCATCGACTTTAGCAAATTCATTCAGAGCTTTAGATTTCATGCGATATTCCTCTTCTTTATCAAATTGAGCCAAATCTTTTGATAATTTGCTTGCTTTATGATATAATAAATATGCCTCGTGAAATTTTTCATTTTTTAGGGCTTCTCTAGCTTCAGATGCAGTTTCATCACGTTCCTTAATTATTTCCGGTATATTCTCTGAGATCGCTACTCTCTCTTGCAATTCTTTAGTTATTCGAGAGTCTTTTCCACATAATTCTTCAGATAATTGTTTTGCCTTTTGAAATTTTTTTGCTGCTTTTTTATAATTTTTCTTTTCAATCTCTTTTTCTGCTGCTTCGCAGTATTTAGAGATTTTTACATGTTCTTTATCTTCAATTTTTTCCAATAATTCATGAGCTAAACTTCTTTGAGTTTTTCCTCCTGATAATAAGGCTTTTGTTCTATCAATGATTTTTTTTTTCATAATTTCTGGATTGAGAATATCTGATAAGGGCTCAACAACATTTTGGATCGTCTTTTTTAAGTCTCTCTCAAACTCTTTTTGTTCCATATTCATTAAGTCTAACTGTTCCAGACTTTTTGCAGCATCTTTTAGAGAGGATCTAAATTTTTCAGGATCTTCTTCAGCTTCTAAATATAATCCCAGAATAAGCCCAGAAGCCTTTAATTTTTTTTTGCCTGTGAATTCATGAAAATACGAAAAAATATCATAAGTATTTGTTTTTAAGAAATTAAATTCATCACGATCAAGCCCCAGCTTGAGGCGTAGAAATATATTACTTGTAATTTGAAATTCACCACCGCCCTCAATATATTGACCAAGAATTTGGTAATCAGAATGCAGAGGCAGGAGAATGCAAAAGCCACCTTTTAGCATTTAAATTATCACTTATACTTATTAATTAATTAATTTTCGCTTTTAATTCTTACAAACTTTTTTTTAATATATTAAAATTATGAATCAAAAATCAAATTAATCTATTTTTATATCTTTTTGTTCTTCTGCTTTTTCTTTTTTCAATTTAACTTCAAGAATTCCATTGGCATATCGGGCCTTCGCATAATCAGAATTGATAGCTGAGGGCAATTCTATTTCTTTATAATAGTGGTGACCTAAAGACGATTTTTCTTCGGTTGAAATTGTTAAAGAATGACTGGTTGCTTTTAATGCGATATCTTCTTTCCTTACTCCCGGCATCTCTGCAATCACTATAATTTGATCTTCTTCCTCATTCAGCTCTACTAAGGGTTCTCTGGTTTTATCAACCTCTGTTTTTCCATCGGGTTTTTGCTTAATATTACCGAATGAATTAATGATCGGTCTTCCTTCTGAGTCAAAATTTACATTAAATCCCGCCATGAAGGGTCCTTTTATACCAAGCTTTTCCATATTTTTCATTAATTCTTTTTGAAAATCTTCTGAAGAGAGATCTTTAAGATCTGAAGGTAGTTTATCTATGTTTTCCATAACATTTTTAAATACTTTCTGAAACATATTCTTAAATTGTTTCGATTTGAATAATTTCTCGGGATTTTGAAGAAAATTAAAGAAATTAAAAGGTTCTTGAAATTCATCATCTTCATCATCGTTCGGCTCTTCTTTATCTTCTTTCTCATCTTTATCTTTCATAATAGGATCACTTTAAAATTAATTAAATTAATTAAATTTAATTTCATTAAATAAATAAAGAACCCATTTCTAATAGGTTTTATTCCAATAAATAAAACAATTAAAAAAAAATAAATTTATTCCAATAAATTAATGATAGCGTAGAAAAATGGCAGATTTAGAGTTAGACGAGGATGAAAAACAACTCTATTTGGATGTACTTAGGGAAAGCCCTATGATGCCCTTTAGCAATTATGTGTCTAGAGGGGACATTCGAGATCCTGTTGACGTTGCACGCCCGAGAAGTTATATCGATAGAGAAGTGTTCAGACTTGTGAGGCAGACATATCGAGATAGAGGTTCAAGGTTCTTGCCTATTTTGGGATCTGCAGGCAGTGGAAAGACTCACGCATATCATAGTTTTAAAGATAAAGAGTTAGAAAACCGTAAGAAATTAAAAAAAATAGAGCAAGGAGAAGAGGTTGAATCTAGTCAATTAGAACCTGTAAATTGGTCAATTGTGTACGTTCCTAGTCCACCAGGAAGTGTTCGAGTAATTCTTCATGTATATACATGTATAATAGAAGAAATTGGACCAGAAATGCTAGAAATTGTATCTGAAAGATTAATAAAAAAATGGGGGGGTAAAAAAACCGCTTTTTTTCAGAGACCTAAAGTTGATGAAGTTATACAGACTGGACTAAGAGAATTTCCCGGAGTATTTGCCGATTGTGTAAAGGCTTTAGTTCTTTATCAATTAGATAAAGATAAAAAAGCGCTTGCAGAAAGGTGGTTATTGGGAGAAGATCTAGATACCCAAGAGTTAGATAAGCTTGGAATTAATTCTGTGCTGGAAGATGATGACATTTGCCTTGCCATGATAAAAATAATTACCGAAAATTTGGATCGGGTTCTTATTCTTTATTTTGATGAAATAGAATCACCGTATCGTATGTTCGGCGAAGAGGGAGAGAAACAATTTCTTGAAGTGCTTAAAAGGTTATATAATGAAGTAAAAGGTTTGGTTATCGTAATTGCGGTATTAAAAGAAATTTGGCCACGAATTTTAGAGATTGCGGATCCACCATTAAGGTCAAGAATGGAACCTGCGCAAGAATTAAAACCTTTTAGCTTAAATGATTTGAAGATCTTTTATTCTAAAACAATGGAAGATTTCTGGGATAAAAATAACCTCAATTCTCCATTATATCCTCTCTTTCCGTTAAACGAAAAAATTTTGGATATTATTTATGAAAAAACTGGAGGAAACCCTCGAAATTCGATTAAATTATGCAAACGATTTATTGATAAAATAATTTTGGAAGAAATGAGTGTTGATGAATTAATTAAAGAGGCTCCAGATATAGAAGCAGTTGCAAGAGCACCAGAAATCCCTGAAGCGGAAATCGATTTTTCTTCACCGAGAGAAAAAATAAGGAAAGAAATTGATGCGATTTTGGCTGAAGAAGAATATACAATTGAAGTCAATCCTTCATCAATCGCGAGCGCAACTTTGAAATGTATAATGAAAATTGGGGAACAGAATGGCAAAGAATTTAATACAAAATTGGAATATAAATATAAAATAGAGGATAGGAATCAAACCATTGCGGCGATTGTGGAAACCGAAGGAAAGAAATGGGGCATTGAGATCCCTTCAATAAAAACCTTTAACAGATCAGCAGGTGTAGCGGGCTATTATGCCGTTAAACGAATCCATGATGGAATTGAAGCGGGTATCTATGATGCGGGAATTGTTATAGTTCCCGAAAAAACAGGAGGAGTTAAATATTCGCGCATTTTAGAGAATAATGAAAATTTATATAAGATTGAGATTAATGAAGATCTCGGAAGGAAATTGATTGAAAGTGCATTGAATACTCCTTCAAAAGAGGCATGGGAAATTGTGAAAATAATTTGGGGAGATATCGGAGAATATAGTCCACCTGAACCTCAAATAGAAGAGGAAGAATAAATTTATTTAATGTGATAAATATTTTGAAGAAAGGGAATGAAATCTTAAAAAAAGCTATTCAAATCTACTTATTTAAAATAAATCCTCTTTCAAAAGTTTTTTATTAATGTCTTGTAATTTTTTTGCTAATCTTACCGCTTGCTTAATCTCATTCAGCAAATTAGATAAAAGTATATATCTTTCACTTTGGCTAAAAATATTAGCTATTTCCATTAATCGTTTTATAATAGGCATTAACTCACTATATTCATGTAATAAATCTTGAATATCTTCCAATTTATCATAATGATTTAATATTTGCTTTTGAAGATCTTCTCGCTCTTCCAGAAGTTGAGGATAACTTCCTACCTTATTTGCTTTATTCCTTAAAAAAGTAACGATTCGATTTTCTTGAATCAATTCAGCACGCTCTGCTGCCTTTAACAATTTTTTTTTTGCTTTTCGAAATTTTTCCCCTTTGAAATATTCTTCTGCTTTTTCTACCAATTTTGATAATTCATTTGGTATTGTTTCTCCAAGATCAATCAATTTTTTTGCCACTTCGAGATTATTCTCATCGAGTAATTCTTTTGTTCTTTTATTCAATTGTTCTTTTATCATTTCTGGATTTTTGAGTTTTTCCATCAAATCTGATATAGAGTCTAAGGTTTCTTTTAAAAACTCTTTCATTTTAGTTTTATCAAGGGATTCATAATTTTCAGTAATTTTTTCTTGGATCTCTTTGAAAATACTTTTTAGAGAAATTAAGTCCTCATTTTTTTTTAAAATAAATCCTAAAAATAAATCTTTTTTTTCCTCGACCATGCTGGAATAAAAGATAATTTCTTCTTCTTGAATGGTTGCATCTATAATGCCTTTCTTATGTTTTTCATATAATTGTTTTAATATTGAAGAGGATACTTTTTCTTCTCCAAGATAATAATCAATTATAATATTGGGGGTAGATGACGAATTAATTTCATAAAGAAAAATTCCAATAGGCATGAATCTCTAATTATTTATTTTTATTTTATTAATTACTTTTTTAAATTTATACATGAAATTTAATATTAAAATTTAAGAAATAATTATTAAATAATTTATGTTCATTAAATTATTTAGTAAATTGTTAGGAGAATGAGGAGGTGATTAGATGATTGAAGATACTTTCTGCGAGGCTTTTGAAGGTTTAGTGGTACAAATACAAGTAACCGCAAAAGATAGACAATTTTTAGAGCGTGCGGTGAATTCTTTTACAGCATTACCTTCAACTGTGTTTGGGGATGCTGAAGGAGGACTCGTAAAGTGGTTAAATGAAAGTGAAACCATGGATGGCAGAGTTGGAGCGATTGTACAACTATGGGTAACCGGTACAAATGAAAAAGCACAATCCAAATTATATATACAATTCGGGAGAAGGTTGCGACAAGGAATTCTGGTCGTTCCAACTACAGCCGTTTTTAATGCATATCCAAAAAATATCAATATAAAATTCGATGTAATGGATAATGTGGGACATTGCGGAGACGGATATGAGGAAATAATTCAAAAATATGAAAGGGAAATGATTTCCGTTCCTATTATGTTTGGATATGATTTTTTAATTGAACGTAATATTACATTTGCTAAAGGAGTGATGGGAGGAAATTTATGGCTCTTTACCGATTCTATAGATTCAGGCATTATAATTGGAAGAGAAGCAGTGAGAATAATAGAGCAGATCAATAACGTATGTACTACATTTGATGTTTGTTCTGCAGGTTCTAAGCCTGAGACAAATTTTCCCGAAATTGGCCCAACTACCAATCATCCCTTTTGTCCTACTCTTAAAGATAGATTATCTCCAGAGATATATAAAGTTCCGAAAGGAGTAAAATCCATACCTGAAATCATTTTCAATGCTTTAGATTCTAATATTATTAAAAAAACTATGGAAAAAGTAATTAAGGGAATTATAGATATGGATGGTCTTATAAAAATATCGGCAGGTAATTATGGAGGTAAATTGGGAAAATATAAGATATATTTAAAAGATTTAGATTTACCAGAACATTATTTTTGAGCATTAAATCTAAATTTTATTGTTTTAAAGTCTTTTAATTAAATGGAATTAATAATAAATAATATTATAGATTTATAAAGGGAGAGAAAAAGTAAAAGTAGAGCCTTTTCCTTCACCTTCAGAAAATGCTGTTATTTCTCCACCATGTGCTTCTATAATTCCTTTAGAGATATAAAGTCCAAGTCCTGTACCTCTTTCTCTTGGATAATTGTCTATATTAGGATCAAATGATTCAAATTTTTCAAAAATATTTTCAAGATTTTCCTTCTTTATACCTATTCCATTATCTTTAATTTTTACAATTATTTGGGAATTCTTTTTTTCTATTTCGATAATAATTTGACCGCCTTCAGCAGTAAACTTAATTGCATTCGATAAAAGATTTGAAATAACCTGAAATATACGTCCTGAATCAATATTTAATATGATACTATCTTCCAAATTTAAATAGATCGTATGATTCTTTTTTTTCACAAGATATCCTAATTCTTTCACACATTTTTTAATTAACTCATTTATATTCGTATAAGTTTTGTTTAATCTCATTTTTGACTCATCAATTTTCATCACATCCAAAAGTTGATTCATATAATTTCTTAGTCTCTCAATGTTTCTTTGCACAATTTTCAAATCTCGTTTCATATCTGGATTCAAATCATCTTGGTATGCCATCAGAAAATAATCCACATAGCCATAGATCGAAACTAAAGGCGTCTTTAATTCATGAGCCGCCATTGTAATGAAATCGTTTTTCTTTTTGTCTAATTCTTTTAATTGAATATTTTGTTGTCGTAATTTTTCTTGTGATTCTTCTAATTTTTTAGTTCGCGCTTTTACTTTCTGTTCCAAAATATTATTTAATTCTCTTAACTCTTCCCTGGATTGTTTTAATTGCAGTTCTGCTTTCTTTCGTTTAGTTATATCTCTAACTGTCGCTTACAAAAATTTTCTCTCTCCTATCTCCATTTTGCTTAAGAGCACTGTTGCTGGAAACACCTCTCCATTAAGTCTTTTATGAGTCCATTCAAAAAAATGACTACCCTTTCTTAAAGCCTTGTTAATAATTTCCATTGCTTTTTCCTTAGAGGGTTTATTATCAGGTTGCAGTTTAGGAGAGTATTGCCAGGGTGCCCGTGAGCAAAAATCTTTTTCGTTTTTGGCTTTAAACATCTCTATGGTTGCGGGATTACCTCGTGTAAATTTCCACTCTGGAGGTTCTAAAATCATTATTGCATCTCTAGAGGATTCAAATAAAAATTTATATCTTTTTTGTATTCTCTTTTGCTTCGTTACATCAATAGCGGTTGCTGCCAAATATTCTGGTTTTCCTTGATCATCCTTTATTACGATTGCGTTCATAAGCATTAGGAATTGTGTTCCATCTTTATGCTTATGCCATACTTCCTTCGCAGAATAACTTCCTATTTGTATCAAATTTTTGTTAATTTCCCGGACATCCTTCATTTGATCTTCTGTATGAAATATACTTAAATTTTTTCCTACGAGTTCATTAGGTGAATAACCATGAATTTCTGCAAAATAGTAATTAATGTATTGAATGTCTCCCTTTAAATCGACAATGGCTATTCCATTATTGCTTTGATCTGCAATTATTTTAAATTTTTCAAGGTTTATTTTCGATTTTTGTTCTAATTGCTCATTTTCCATTTCTTAATATATTTCAGCTTTTAATTTTTAATTGATCCTGTATTCATTATTTCTAAAAAACTAAAGAATTCACATAATAATATAAAATTAGGTTTAATCTTTAAATAATTTGGTTTCCTTTTATTAGGAATAACTAATGCTAAAATATATAAGAATATCAAAATAAAAATAATAATTTCTAAAAAATCATATCTTATTATAAGCCTTTTCAAGTAAAGAATTGTATTTTTAAGAATTAATCTAACTCTATATTTTTTTTACAAAATAAATTAAAAAATATTTAGTGAAATTTTAAAGATTTATTTCGATTCATTTCAGAAAGAATTATATATATTATTAAAGTATCTCAGAGTTAGGTTTTTTCCTCTCCTAAAAATAGTTTATGTTTATACTTCTAATCTAGAATCTTTTCGGAGGTCTTTGAAATTTTAATTCGGTGAATATCGTTCCATATTTTTCTTTAAATATTTCCTGAATTTTCTTAATCGGAACATCTTGATAACTACCCCAATCTCCTATATATTCAACAAATAAATTCCCATCCTTATCATATTTCGACAGCATGGCATCATGAACTCCATCAAATTCTACTAAGGGATATCCTCCTTTTTGACAGGTCCGTTTATCAAAAACTGGAGTAGCTTTTACCCATTTTCCATCTAAGTACATTTCACTATATCCATGACAATGAAAATTTTTGGAGCCCATAAAATCCTCCACCCAATCTGGAGCTTTATGATTTTTTATATCAACCATATGAATTTTGGCAGGAATTCCCACAGCTCTCGCTAAAGTAGATAATAAAACAGCTTTGGACATACAAAATCCATATCCTCGACGAAGGGTGGTAGAGGCTTTTAAATTACTTCTATATTGGGGAACATACGTATACATATTATATTTTATTTGATCCCTCACCCAATAAAAGAGAGCTATTGCCTTTTCTTTGTTAGTCTGTTTGTTTTTTGTAATATCTAACGCTTTTTCCTTCACTCGTTTCTTATCAAAATCAAGAAATTCAGTAGGCTTTAAATAAGCTTGAAAATCATTCATATACCTAAATTAATCATACTTTTATGTTATTTAGGTAAATTATTGTAAAAATATTATGTTTATGGTTTTTTTTGAGATCTATTTTATAGAAATTTAAAAAAATAAAATGTAAAAAAAATAAAATAATTAGATTTTAGAGGCAATGAAGTCAATGATATCTACTACTTTAATTTTTTCTTGAACTTCTGAACCCATTGACTCATATGCATCTTGCAAATTACCAACGCAAAAGGGACAGCTTGTTAATAAGATTTCTGCTCCGCTTTCAATAGCTTCTAAAATGCGTTCTTTTGAGATTTCTACCGCTAAATCTGGAAATTGGCTTTTCACGCCTCCTCCAGCTCCACAGCACCAAGCATTTTTTCGATTTCTCTTCATCTCAATCAATTCTATTCCGGGAATCTTTTTTATAACCTCACGAGGTATCTCATATAAGTCCATATGTCGTCCTAAATGGCAAGGATCATGATAAGTCACCTTAATAGGTTCAGCATCGGTCTCTTTAAATGGAATCTGACCCTTATTAATCATATCAATTAGTAATTCGGTAATATGCTTTACTTCAAATGGCAGCTCTTCACCGATTTGCTCGGGATAATCTTTTTTTAACGTTCGAAAACATCCCGCGCAGGGAGAAAACACTACTTTAGCCCCCATATTTTTAAACATTTCTATATTATGTTTCATTTCTTCTTGTACGGAATCATAATCGCCAATTCTCATGGCAATCGAACCGCAACACCATTCATCTTTAGAATAAGCGATTTCCATTCCCGCTGCTTGGAATATTTTCATCATATTTCTCAATGTATCAGATTCTCTTAAAGGCATCGTGCATCCTGCAAAGATAGCTAATTCTCCTTTTTCCTTTATATTCGAAAAACCTTCTGCCCATGCATATTTTTCAGATTTTGGTTCGCCATAGGGGTTCCTCATATCTTCCTTGTTCATAAATTCGATTAATCGTGCATGTTTATCTAACGGTGCATAACCCGCTTCCACTAAATCTCTCCTTAAGGCATCCCATACTTCTACATGATCGATCCATTTAGAAGTGTTTAATACGATATTTTCATTTTGCGTCATATGGCATACCTCCGTGCAATTGCCGCATTCTGAACATTGGTAAACATATTCAGCCAATTCTCTACTTAAGGGAAGTTTTCCTTCTAAAATACTTTTAAGTACATTCATACGTCCACGAGCAAAATAAATTTCAAATGCATCTTCGCCCAAAGCCTCTTTTACGGGACAAGTAAGATATCTCCCAACCGCTGGACGGATGGCGTAGCCACAATCACCACAAAGCATACAGGACATTATAGCTTCCCATTGCTTCTTTAAATTTTTTAATTCCGCCATTTATTTTTCACCTCCAAAATGAAATTTACCCCTACTTAAGATAAATTTGGGATCAATCTTTAAAATTATATCAGATCCGAAATATAAAATCATAATTTTTCAACGATATTTAGTAAAATAATTATAAATAATTAAAACTGATTAAATTAAATAAAATTAAGATATATTCTTATGTGATTTTAAATAATAAAAATATTTAAAAAAATTTGTTAATATAGTTATTAACTTATAAAAAATGAAGTATTAATACTTTTTTAATCTTTAAGAAATGCTATAAAAACATAAAATAAAAAAATAAAGTTATATCCATAATAGAAATAAAAATTTTATATTTAATAAGGTGAAATGTATTGTTCTTTCGTGATACTGAGCTTGTTCAGCAAGATTTAAATGTTTTGAAAGAGTTGGAACCTTTGGTTTATCAAAAATTTTCAAGGGTTATAGATCTTAGATGGGATACGAAAATGGGATTTATTGCGGAAAAGGGAAGAGTTACTGGGCTTGCGCTCTCTCAATTCCAATTAAAAGAGATTCCACACTCTATAAGAGATCTTACCTCGCTTAAGAAGTTATATTTGTCCCATAATAAATTTTCGATCCTTCCAGAATGGATAGGGGACCTCACTTCTCTAGCAGAATTGGATTTAAGTACGAATGACTCTATAAAGCTACCAGAATCTCTCCAAAAGTTAAAAGACCTTAAAAAATTAAATTTAATACTTAACGGTTATAAAGAGTTTCCAAAAGTAATAACTAAATTACCATCGCTTATTTATTTAAATCTTGGTCTTAACGAAATTCAGACCATTCCAGAAGAAATTTCTAATCTGGAATCACTTAAATATCTGCGTTTAACAGAAAATCAAATTAAGACAGTTCCTTACTCAATTACTAAGTTAATATCCCTTGAAGAATTGGATTTAGCAGGCAATAAAATTATAGATTATTTAGAGCCCCTTGAAATTTTAAAAGCTCGAGGAGTTAGAGTTTTCACTAAAGTTTATGACTCTCCCTAAGATAATTATGTGGGAATTGTAAGAATTACAAGCATTTATATCATATATAAGTTATGATAGAGATGCTAAAGATTCTTGTTTCTTTAAATATATTTTTTTATTCTTTAAATCCTAAACCAATAAATAATTCAACAAAAATCATTAAAAAACCTTAATTTAGTAGAATGAATAATTTAATATATTTAAAAAGTTATATAGATAAGAAAAATAAAGGTATTATTTATAACAAGGTGAAATGTATTGCTATTTCGTGGGGTCGAACTTGAGCAGCAAGATTTAGAGGTTTTGAAAGAATTGGAATCTATAGTGGGCCAAAGATTTTTAAGGGTTGAAGATATTTCATGGAAAACAAAAATGGGGTTCACTACGGAAAAGGGGAGGGTTACTGCACTTGCCATTTCTCATTTCCAATTAAATGAAATTCCAGAGCCTATAAGAAGCCTCGTATCACTTAAGAAGCTATATATGCGTCACCAAAGGATTTCGATTGTTCCAGAATGGATAGGAAACCTTACTTCTATCATAGAATTAGACTTAAGTGTCAATACTTCTATTTTTTTGCCAGACTCAATTCGAAAATTGAAATCCATTAAAAAATTGAGTTTAATAATTAATGATTATAAGGAGTTTCCTAATGTTATAACTGAGCTAACTTCCCTTGAAGTTTTAGATTTAAGTTATAACAAAATTCTGACTATTCCAGAGGAAATTTCTAATCTGGAATCGCTTAAATATCTGCGTTTAACAGAAAATCAAATTAAGACCGTTCCCTACTCAATTACAAAACTGATATCACTTGAACAATTGAATTTAGCAGGCAATAAAATTATAGATTATTTAGAGCCCCTTGAATTTTTAAAAGCTCGAGGAGTTAGAGTTTTCACCAAAGTTTATGATTCTCCCTAAGATAATTATCTGGTAATTGTGAGAATTGCAAGCATTTATATCATATATAAGTTATGGTAGAGATGCTAAAGATTCTTGTTTCTTTAAAAATATTTTTTTATTCTTTGAATCCTAAATCAATAAATAATACCTCACATCGCTCGGCTGTTCCAGAATGGATAGGAGATTCTCTTAAAAATTTCTCTTCTCGGACTAATCAAGATCCTTATATATCTAAAATGTTTTTTCTAATTATTCATTATCTCCAAGATAAAAATCTTCCTTTACCAAAAGTTGAATTTGCCTCTGCTTAATATATGTTTTGGATCAACCGAATCTTTTATTAGCTTCATTAAATAGTGATATTCGGGTCTGATTGCCCCAATTTCAACGAAAAGTCGACTTAGAATGTCTCCCATCATATACCATTGGACTCCATGCTTAGTGACTCGTTCTAATATTGATTTCCATAATTTTAAATTAATTTCATCAATTATATCATAATATTTTCCATCAAAATATGGTGGGTTACTGGTAAATCCACAGGTAAGCTCTACATTGCATCCATCGACTAATAATACTGGTCCACTTCCTGTAATTGGTCTCTGACCAGTAATATTAGTAACTTTTTGAATATCGTCATTGTGTTCCATATCCCATTGATCAAGATCTAATAGAATATCCGGATATGTATTAATTGGAGTAAAACATTCTGCCGTTAATGGTTCTAATGCAGGATATAAGCCCCATAAATTATGATACATTTGCCAGTGGCCTTGTTCTTCATAGTGCCACCTTGCAATATTCCCATCAGAAATCTCAGAACCAAGTTCTTGTGTTTTATTCTTACCCAAAATAATGTTATCTAATTGTTTAGTTTTTTCCTCAAGTTCTGCTTCCGAATTAGCTTCTATAGTATAAAAAAATATTCCACATTTTCGCTTCAGATTTTTTTCCCACATAGGAAAAAGTCCTTCTTTAAGGCCAAGACCTACTACTAAATCCATGATATACATCGCATCATACACGTCAATTCCTTTATGTCTAATATCCGAAAGTATTTCAGAGCTTATTGGAGCGGATTTCCTATTTAGAGCAAAAGTTTTGTAATTTGCATAAGGTGGTTTTGGAAAAATTTGTAATGATACCTTAGTTTTTACTCCTAATATGCCATTATCTCCACAAAATAAGCCTGCTAAATCCGGACCATTCCCGAAACGATTAAAGGGTATTTTAGAAAATTTATTTGCTTGTGAACCTGTTTCTATTATTTCCCCGGTAGGTAAAACAACTTCTAAAGAAACCAATTGATTAGTACAAGCGCCATATTTCGCACATCCCCCTCCTCCCACAGAATGATGAGAAATCCCACCTCCAATAGAAGCAGTCATCCCCGAGCCAGGACCCATACATCCCGTATACAATCCATAATCAGATAAATATTCATTCAATTTCCCCCACGATATACCAGCTTCAGCGGTGATTATAAGATTTTCTTGATCAAGATTTATAATATTATTCATCCTTTTCATGTCGAGGAGAATACCACCATCTCCGATAGGTTTGCTTCCTCCAAATTCACAATCGCCACCACCTCTTGGATAAACAGGAATATTATCTTCATTCGCGATTTTTAAGATTTCCGAAATCTCCTTTGCATCTCGTGGTCGAATGACTATACTGGGAATACCTTGTAAGACAGGATCAACATTTCTTGAATAGGCATGTCGAACATATTCACTATTTGAAATGAATTTTTCTGACACAATATCCTCTAATTTTTGATATAAATCCGACATTATATTTTCATAGGTTTTAACTTTTATATCGAAAATTTAATTTTTCGTTATAAAATAGTATATCTTAAGATATTTATAAATTATCCAGTTCAAATGTTAAAAGGTGCTTTATATTTATTTACTATGTATCATAGAAATTTATAAAGAACGCTTGGAGGTGTTGAATATTCAACAATCCCTAAGACAATTTATTAGAGATTTTACATATTATATTTTTTGTATATAAAAACATCTTAAAAAATACACTTTTGAAAAAGATAATCATATAAATTAGGGTATCATAAGATAATCTTTTAAAATTAAATTTACATTTAAGAAATCATCTTTTCGTATCTTCTTGGCCAAAGGATTTCCTTTTAAATTTATATGCGTTAGATTTTTCATTTTTTTTAGATATGTAATATTTTTGGGATTTTTTAATTGGTTATTCTTTAAAATTAAGCTAGTAAGACTTTTAAAATTACACAATTCTTTTATATTTTCAATGTTATTATTAGAAAGGTCTAATTTTTTTAAATATTTTAAATTCATTAGTTCTGGTATCTCTGATAATTCAGTTAATCTTTTGCTATAAATAAAATCCCATGATTTAGAGATATTCCATCCCAAGTCTGATAAATCTAATTCACTGACTAGTCCATTCTCCCACTTAAAATAAACAAAGTAATATTTTTTTATAAAATGAGAAATTGTTTTATGATTAATAAGAATTTCTGTTATTTTATTAGTAGATAATTCACGTAATTCCCTTTGATTTAATAATTTTTTCACTCCAGCAATAAATTTTTGATTAGTGTATCTATTTTGGTCATCAACATATTTTTGAGCTAATAAATTTTTTAATTCATTCAATAAAAGTTGTTTACTTTCTTTTGTACCTATTTCAGCTAATGTTCTAATAATTTCAATTTGAGAATAGTAATCTCTTTCATAATGAATCGCCCATTTCATTGGAGAAAAAGCTTTTTTGAGAAATTGTTCCCTCAAATAGCGCGCGCAATATGATCTTATCTGGGCATCACAATCAGAGATTAATAAATTTTCCAGAAGTTTAAATACTCGGTGAGAATTCTTTTTTAATAATTTAAGATATTTAAGGCTTTTAAATCTTAATTCTTTCTTATAGCTGTTTTCAATTATAGATATGAGTAATTGAATTCCAAAATCTATATCCAACTTATTATTTTTAATATCTTGAAAAATTTTTGATGGATTGAAGACCATTATGTAATTATATTATTAGGTTTATTTGAGTATTTTATTATTCTAATAGTTTTTTGATTACTAATCTATATTAACCATTATCAAAAATTAAATCTTTTTATATTTCTAATGTATAATTCAATATATGAATGATTATATTGGAATATATTCTCAGAAAAAGATTTTAAAATTATATAGCAAATATGTGAATGCTCCGAAAGTCCGAACATTTAAAGGGTTCGGGTTTGGAGTGATCCCCGGAGAGAGGGAAGGAATACGTTTTAAAACGTTAGAGGGTTCAAAAGCGGGGGAACCACCATTAGAGGTTATAAACTGCCGTTCTTCGGGCGGAGTGTTCAACTTAGGGCATCATAATCCAGAAATTGTACAGAGGTTAAAGGATGCTTTAGATGGTGGGTTAGATCTTGGGGATCATATGTTATTGTCGGAATGGCGGGCCTTATTGGGAGAAAAATTGGCTGAACTAATGCCCCCAGGAATTACCAAAACTACATTCGGAGTGAGTGGAGGTGAAGCTATAGATGTAGCGATTAAATTTTCATTTGCATATACAAAAAGAAGCGGCTGTGTTTCTGCTATTGGAGGATATCATGGTCATACTGGACTTGCTTTAGCAACTGGGGATCCTGAATTTAAAGAGCCTTTTCAATGGAATCCTCCGGGTTTTAAACAAGTTCCTTTTGGTGATATAGAAGCTATGGAAAATGCTGTTGATAAAAAGACGGCATGTGTGATTTTGGAAACAATTCCTGCCACTGGAGGAGTATTAATTGCACCAAAAGGCTATTTCCCTGCAGTTCGGAAAATTTGTGATGATAATGGAGCCTTAATGATTATTGATGAGGTACAAGCAGGACTGGGAAGGACTGGTGAATTTTGGGCCATTTATGGAGGTTTATATCCAGATGAAAAAGTTGTGCCCGATTTTATGGTTTTAGGGAAAGGAATGAGCTCAGGGATTTACCCTTTATCTACTACAAGCTATAAACCTTTTATAGAAAGTGCTGTTTTTAGAGAAGATCCATTTATTCACATCTCCACTACTGGAGGCTCTGATCTAGGATGCGCAGTTGCTTATAAAATGCTAGAAATTCAATCTGATCCAAAATTCCTAAATCATGTAAAAGAGATGGGAGAGATATTTGGTAATGGTCTCAAGAAAATAGCAAACCAATTTCCAAATCTCATTAAAGAAGCACGAGGCAGGGGGTTAATGTGGGGAGTAGAATTTTATAATGAGATGCATACTCAATTAGCTATGGTTAGCATTATTAATGAAGGAGTATTACAGAATTATTGCGGGAATAAGAAAAATACCCTTATTATAATGCCTCCATTAATCACTAAGAAAGAAGATATAGAAGATATACTTAGAAGATTCCATCAAGGTATTGAAAATTTACTTAAAATTCTAAATAAATAATAGTGCTTTTATATATTTTATAATTTTATAATATAGGAAATCAATTATAAATAAAAGAAGATGTAGCATGAAAATTGATATTGAATTATTAAAAGAATTTGAAAAAACATTGGATACCGTTCACCCAGAACGCGGTAAGATTCCTATCAACATTCTGGGCTATGGTGAGATAAGCCTTGTATTTTCCATAAAAGGACAGAATGTAGCGTATAAAAGAATCCCTATTTTTGATAACGAAAGTCAAGTTAAAAGACATGTTTGGGCTTATAAAACCTATAATGAATTGCTTGAAAAAATAGGGTTAAAGTTGCCTGATTATGATGTTGCATGGTTTAAAGACGATATGGGAAAAATACAATTTTATTGTATTCAAGAAATGATTGATGTTAATTCTGTTGGAGATAAAATCATTCATCACCTATCAAAGGAACAAGTGAAGCTTTTAGTCCTTCTCGTATTAAGGGAAATGAAAAAAGTTTGGGATTTTAATAAAAAGAGCCAAACTTATGAAGTGGCATTAGATGGGCAGATTTCTAATTTCATAGTGATTGATTATAATATGAATAATCCAAAAATCGAAAAAAATACTAAACTTGGATATTTAGATACCAGTACACCTTTATTTAGAATAAATGGTAATGAAGCGATGGAGCCCGAATTACTACTTAAAAGCGCTCCCTCTTTTTTACGTTGGCTCCTTAAAGCCTTATTTCTTCAAGATACTGTGGATAGATATTATGATTTTCGAAGGGTCATTATCGATTTAATCGCAAATTTTTATAAGGAGCAATTACCTGAATTTATTCCTACCTTAATAGATCTTGCGAACACATTTTTAAGAGAAGAAGCTGCTGACCACGAACTTACTCCCATAGAGGGGCAAGAAATATTTGATTATTATAAAAGTGATGCGAATATGTGGGAAATTTTTCAAAGAGTTCGAAAATTAGATAGATTTATCCATACTAAAATATTAAGAAAAAATTATCCTTTCTATCTTCCCGCAGAGATACAGAGATGAAGTTCCCTCTACCAAAAGTTAAATTTACCTCTGCTTAATATATGCCTAGGATCGAGGGTATTTTTTAAAAGCTTCAATAAATTGAAATATTCCGTTCTAAACGCTCCAATTTCAACGAGAAGTCTGCTCAGAATATCTCCCATCATATACCAAGATACACCATGTTTAGTAATTCTTTTTAGCATGGATTTCCAAAGTTTTAAATTAATTTCTCTAAGTTCTTCATGATATTTACCCTCATAATAACTTTCAAAACTTGTAAATCCTGTGGTTAATTCCACATTATTATCTTTAATTAATATTACAGGTCCTGTTCCGGAAATTGGTCGCATACCAGTTATTTCGAGTACCTTATTCATATCCTCTGAATGTTCCATATCCCATAGTTCTACATCTTTCATGATTGATGGATATGTATTAATGGCAGTATGACACTCAGCATCTAAAGGTGAAAAGCCAGGGATAAGTCCCCACAAATTATGAGCAATTAGCCAATGTCCTTGTTCCTCATAATCCCATTTAGCAATATTTCCATCAGCGATTTCTGGTCCCAATTCTGTTGCTTTTCTTTCTATGAATAATTTATCTAATTGTTCCACTTTCTCACTTAGTTCTTTCTCAGAATTTGCCTCAACAGTATAGAACATTATGCCTCTTTTTCGTTTTAAATCCTCCCACATTGGAAATAGACCATGCTCACATCCGACAGCCACTAGTAAATCCATAAAGTACATTGAATCATACACATCTAGACCTTTCTTTCGCATTTCTAAAAAGATTTCAGATGATAATTCCATAGATTTACGTGGCATCAGAAAGGTTTTATAAGCAGCAAATTGAGGTTTTGGATAAGCTTTTAATGAGGCTTTAGTTTTTACTCCCAATATACCATTATCTCCACAAAATAGTCCGGTTAAATCAGGACCATTCCCGAAACGATTAAAAGGAAATTTAGTAAATTTATTAGCTTTTGAAGCGGTCTCAATTATCTCACCAGTCGGTAAAACGACTTCTAAACCCACTAAATGATTTGTACAAGCTCCATATTTCGCACATCCTCCTCCTCCAACTGAATGATGGGAAATTCCACCTCCTACAGATGCCGTCATACCACTTCCTGGACCAAGACAACCTGTGTATAAACCAAAATCAGATAAATACTCATTCAATTTCCCCCATGATATACCAGCTTCGACGGTTACTATAAGATTATCTTGATCGAAATCAATGATATTTTCCATACGTTTTAAATCTAATACAATACCTCCATCTTTAATGGGTTTAGCTCCTCCAAATTCACCACATCCACCACCTCTAGGTAAAACTGGAACATTATTGGAATTAGCTATTTTAAGGATCTCGGAGATTTCATGCGCATCTTTTGGTCTAATAACGATATCGGGAATACCTTGTAAGACAGGATCTACAACTCTCGAATATGCATGTCTAATATAGATGCTATTTGAGATATATTTCTCTGAAACTACTTTTTTTAATTCATTATAAATTGTAGACATATTAAATTATAATAAGATATTTAGATATATAATAGTTCTACTATTGATTTCATATAAACTATAAGATAAAACCTTGAGCGAGTCAGATAATATCAACCTAGATTATAGAATTAAGCTTATAATTGTTATTATTTTAATAATCCCTCTTATTTTTGGATTTAATAAAGAGTTTATTTTTCCCAGCAATATTTCATTAGTGGATCTTATTATAATTATTTTAGGGATAATATTTCTTCTTATCTTTGGAATCTTATTTTTAACGCCTTTTTTTAAGACTCAGCACTTTGAAAAGATGAAGAAGCATGAGGTTGTTAAAGCCTTTATTAATAAGAACTATAAAGCACTTTATAGAAGTTTTTTATTATCAATGATAATAGATGAAATGATTTTCAGATTTTACATAGCAGGAGCATTAATTCAATATTTAGAAATGATAAATGTAATTATTTTATCAAGTATTATTTTTTCTATATATCATATTTATATATGGTTTGTCCTTAAAGATATAAAAATTGTATGTGTCTATCTGGTTTATACTTTTCTTCTAGGGCTCTTAAATGCATTTATTTTGTTTCATTTGGGATTAATTTTCTGCATAGTAATTCATTATTTATTAGTTTTAATGAGTTATTGGAAAATATATAAATTGGGATAGTTTTCAACCCTTTATTATTCAGAGAATTAAACATAAGATTCAAGAGAAATTACTTATATTTATTGGTTTTGGTAGTTCAAAACCCGAACATGCACGCACGATAATAAGCACGGGAGCTAATGGAGTTATTATAGGCTCTGCTATGGTTCATATTATTAAGGAAAATTTAAAAGATTTCCAAAAAATGGAAATTAAAATGGTAAAATTTGTTTTTCGTATAAAAACTACTATAAAGAAGGAGAATTAGTTATGGATTTTGATATAAATATAGAAAAAATCTTAATTGTTTTCTATATTAAAAGTTTTATGAATTTAATACTATTAGAATATCAGATACATTATAATTTAAACAATTTTAAGACATTGAGCTAAACATCGCTTAATACATGCATTGCAATTAATACATCTATTTGGGTTATTTATATCAACTTTTTTGTCTATCTCATTAAACATATAGACTTCCCTTGGACAAACATCTATACATACTTTGCAGCCAATACATTCTTCCCTAATTAATTTGAGATCTCCATAAGGTTGAAGTTTAAATGTCCCGAAAATCATCTTCATCTTATTTTTTCCCTTTTTCCACGATTTCTCTCCTAGATCACTCTTATATATTGGTGTTATTCCATGAAAATCTTCTGCCATAACGAGGGTTACAAATAAGACAGTAATAATATTCCAAATTAAATAAAATAAATTGTTATAAACAAACATATATAAGAGAACTATAAGGATAAGGATTCCAGCTCCAAATATCAATACTTTTGCTTTCCCTGAGTTAGAGGGGATGCTCGGTAATATGGCAAGAGAGCCATATACGATAATAAAACCGATTAATAGTGTATCTAAATAAAGTATCCAATCTAAACTTGAGAAAAATATTGCAAAAATCCAATATGGGATTGAGAATAGTATGAGTAAGATGAAATAATATGCATTCGCCATTTCAAGTCTTTTTTTTAAAGGAAATCGTATCCTCCTCTGAGTGTCTGTTTTTTTAAAATTATTTTTAAAATATTCTTTAATATCCTTTGCATATACAGTTCCAAATTTTGCATCCCAACCTAATTCTTTTTTTAAGATTGTAGGATCAATACCTGAAGCGCTTAATTGAGGTAGAATTAATGTTCGGTGAGAAACAAGCTGATCTATCCCACTTGTTTTAATAATCGAGATTACGGAATCTGTAGTAAAATCACCTCCGCACGCTCCACACCACACATTTATTCCATTCGAAGGGGCAATTAGAAGATAACAATCTAATCCCTTCAATTTCTTTAACAGTCTTTTTACTGTTAAATTAAAATTTGCAGTAACTAGAACGGGACTGTGCTGATTGGGATTCCCAATTTTCCTTAACTCTGGCTCAACGGGAAAGCCAACAAAGCGAAAAAAATATGCTAGAAATAACTTTAATGTTGATTTTAAACTCAATTCTAATCCTCCTTATTAGCTAAATTTTTTTTTATTCGTATAAGTTTTAATGTGTCAAGTAAGTATAATTTTTCTTCTATTACCTGAAAATTATGTTCACTAATTTTTTCCTCAAAATTTTTTAATGGTTTAGTAGAAATATGAGCTTTTAGAAAATTTATGAGTGAAATTGGTATTCGTATCATAAAATATAGTATCTTTTTCAATATATTCTTAGGTTTGACCTCATCAACTAAAATAAATTCGCCATTATCCTTCAGTATCCTCGCAATTTGATCTAAAGCATAATCTTGTTCTTTTTGATATAATTCGCTAAAACACAAAATCGACGTAATTTTGTCAAATGAATTATCTGAAAATTGTTTATCTAAATTAACAATAGGCATTTTAATAATATTAATTGTTCCATTTAATTCTTCATCTTTTATGTGTCTATTCGCTATTTCAAGCATTTTTTCTGAGAAATCAATACCTGTCACTTGAGCTCCTTTTTTAGCACATAAAATTGTAAATGTTCCCGTTCCCATACCTATATCTAATAAAATATTATTTTTTTCAATGTAATTATCAACAATCTCTTGCTTAATTTTAGGCAACTTACCTAATGTTAACAGTTTTATTCCTTTATCATATTTTTCGGCTTTATTTTCCAAAGCTTTCATATATACATAAGACATTCATTTATCACCTCATATTTCTATATTTTAATTTTATGTAAAAACAGTTTTAGTAGTTCAATTTTTAACTATGAACTCTAGAGTTCGCATAAAGTTCCTTTGGATATTTAAATTTAAGATTTCTTCATATATAATAAAGAATTTATTTAATTATTTGCATTCTTTTTGTAAATCTTTGATTTTAATTTAATTGATAATTGTAATCACATTTTAAAAAATCATCATCAACTAAAATTGTTATTATTTAATAAAATATCAATTCAAGCTACCTTTATTCCATAGAATAAACAAACCAAGAATATGATATAATATTTCAATAAAAAAAATGACCTATTTTTTTAACGAAACTTGGTTTTGGGCTTGGCGTTGGCACGAATAGAACGTGTGCAATGGCTAATTATGAATTTTTATATTGAATAATTTTCTGTTATATTTTTTATAATTTTAATCTATAAAACAAGAGATTGTATTAATTTTAATAAAAATTAAGGAAAAAAAGAAATGAATGAAAAAGAATGGAAGAAAATCTTGATTTTGACATCCATATTGAGAAGTTAGGGGCATTAAATTTGAAAAAAATATTTGGGTTTTATAAATATCTAGTGGAAAAATATAATTTAAAAAAACATGTCTTAGCAACATAATAATAATGATTAGAAGGAAATTCTGAAAGAAAAATCATGTTTTAATTGGTCCAAACTTTTGATTTAAACTATATATCTGTCCAGTATCTACATCAAAATCAATTTGAAGATACATCGCTTTTAAGCGAGTCATAGGTTCTAAGAAGAAAAATTTAATAGAAAATATACCATCCATTCTTAAAAATTCTGGAAATGCAGTCCATTTTGCCAAATAATAATCTTCTGAACAGAGTTCCATTCCTCTTGAGAAAAGCATCATTTCCTGAGGTGTTAAGTTTGAATTATTCTTATAAATTAATTTAGTTCGTGAAAAATGAGACTTTTTCTTAAGAGAAAATGATAATGTATTGTCAATTATCTTTTTTTCAAAAATATAGAAATAAATGGGTAAAATTCCCGGAATGTATTTCTGATCTTCATTTAAATGATGATCAATCCAGAATTTTGTTATTATCCGATAGAGATAGTAAATTAGGAAAAAATAAGTATAGATATTAATTACTAAAAAGGAAGTTGATTTATTTGGGCTATTAAAATATACTATTGCTATATTTACTAGAAAGATCAAAGAAATTATTAAAGTAAATGAGCTCCCAGCCTTTTCCGCATAAAAACAAAATTCCTTCTTGGAAAAGGGATAAAAACAGGGGATTTTTGTAGTCGTGAGTAAATCAAGAGATACATGAATTCCATAAAAAATTGTTCCAATCATCCAAATAATCAAAAATGACTGGTTTGTGAAAAGAGAATATATACCACCTATTAATGCGGATGCAATAGTCCCTATAACATAAGAATGGGAACCCGAACGATGCTCAAGATAAACAGATTTGAATTTCCGTTTTAAAGGGGAAAGGAAAATATCTAAATCAGGTAAAATTGCGAAAAAAATTGCATAAAATAAGTAATTCCAGGTAATTCCCTTGAAGAAAATCGCATATACAAGTGCTCCAATAACTAAATGTGTAAAAAAATCCATATATTCACCGACATAAATACTATTATTATTTGTTTATAATCTAATCTCATAAAGATAATTATAAAAATCCTAAAAATATTATTATTGCATTTTAATTTAAAATCTGCTTATCTCCTTTTTTTAGATTATAATTAAAGTTAAAAATAAAAAATACTAATTTTGAATTAAATTTATTTTTATCTATAAAAAATGAAGTTATATGAATAAAGAGGTTTAAAAATTTCTTAGAAATATAGAAATTTAAAATTACTAATTAATAATAGCAATTTTAGTGATAGGAATTTTAGTATTGATGAGCTACTGGAAAAGGAAAAAGCTTAATTTTTTTTATCAATAAATAAAAAAAAGAGGATTTAAAATTACACAGAATTCAAGAACCTTATTTTTTTTTATACTCTGCAGGATTTCCACCGCTTTCTAAAAACTCGGCATATTTCTTGAGACAATCTAATAGTATTTCCCCAGCTTTCAGGAGCATTTTCTCTTTGCTCTCATCCTTAAATTCTGCCCAGAGGGTTGCTTCAGTTCCATCTCCCTTTATTTTCAATGAATATCCCATTTTATCAAAGACACCACCTTCTATATTATAAAATATTCTATCATTTTTAACAACCTCATATCTAGTGGATGTAAAATCTCCAACAGTAGATTTGACAAATCCTGACTTCTTAGGCTCAATTATGTCAACAGAATTTACTGTAATATTCCAAATGGCAAATTTCTCGGGCTCATCCAAAATATCAAACACTCCATTTACAGGTGCGTTAATTTCTATCTTTCTTTCTATATGTACCATAAATTCATCCCATTTGATTTTTTTTAAATCAAAAAAAATTGATTTCAATACTTAAGTATTTTAATATAACTTAAATAAATTTCTAAAAAACATAAAAATGAAGGTAAATTACAAATTCCTTAGTATCTGGGCTTTTTAATACTTTTATAGGCTATTATAATTTGGATTAATAAAAAATTATAGTAAATAAAAGCTTGTTTTAGTATATTATTATGAGTAAAGTAGGGATAGCAACGCTTCCATTACATAGCTCTAAGGCGCCTCACTGGTTATTGAGGAGGATGATATCCTTAGGAAAACCTATTTTTGATATCTTATATGATTTTGAGGGGCCCAATGGAATTATTAAGCGCTTATCTGACACTTATTGGTTTCAAGGGCTAGCGTGTATTTTAGGCTTTGATTGGCATTCAAGCGGATGCACAACGGTATTGGGAGGTATTCTCAAGCAAATAATAAAGCCTAAGGAGCATGGATTAATTATAGCGGGTGGAAAAGGGAAAAATGCTACAAAAGTTAGGGAGCATCTAAATAAAAATGCTAATATTTTAGATTATAATGAAGATAATGTGAATGATTTGGCCGAAATTAGTCGATTAGTTGCTAAGATTGATAATGTTGCTCTGCAAGATGGCTTTTCATTATACCATCACCTCATGATTGTTTCGGAAGATAAATGGGGGATTGTTCAACAAGGTCTTGATGGAACTATTAAGAAAGCGAGAAGATATCATTGGCATTCAGGACTTAAGAGTTTTATTGATGATCCTCATAAAGATATTACAACAGAAGTCTATAAAAATAAAGTTTTGGATATGGTAAGTTCCAAAAGTCATGAATCTCGAAAGGTGTCTCTAGATTTAATTAATGAAGGAGCGAAGAGAATTAAAAGATATCTCCATAGGTTAAAAGACACTTCACAAAAAAGCCTTTATGATTTTGCTATGCCAGAAAAAGCAATTAAGGTAAAAAAGATTCCTCGTCTCGATATGCCAATTCCTTTCACTCTAAAATGGGAAAGCGTTGATATGGCAAAGCAAATCGGATTAAACGACTATACTGATTTATTGAAAATTGAAGGTTTAGGACCTGGAATGATTAGGGCCTTAGCTTTAATCTCAGAATTTATTTGGGGAGAAGCTCCAAGTTGGAAGGATCCAGCAAAATATAGCTATGCAGTAGGAGGAAAAGATGGTATCCCTTATCCGGTTAATCTACAAAGAATGGAAAAATGCGCACAAATATTAAAAGATGCCATTGATCAGTCTCGTTTAGAAAAGCAAGAAAAATTAGAAGCTTTAAAGAGACTTCATAAATTTCAGAATAGAAAGTCCATTCTATAATTAAGAGTATCTTTCTAGGTTTTTTATATAATAGAAATGGAATTTCAATTAAATATTTGAAATATGAGTGTGGAATAAGAGAAGACAAAATTTTTAATTTCGAATTTTATAATTAAATTAATTTTTATTTTTTATCATTTGTCTTTTATTATTAATTATTAATTATTAATTCTAATATGAAGCTCAGCACCTTAGTACGAAAGGAACTTGGGAGAATCAGAGCAGATAAGCGCTCCCTTATATTATTATTCTCAATTCCTATCATTTTAATTGTTATTTTTGGATTAACTACGGGGGGAAGTGTTACCAAATTTTTCAATGCGAGCATTATTTCGATAGATGAGATGCCTACTTATGGTAATTACCCCTCTAATACTTCCGAATATGAGGATGATTTTGCCAAAGTCTTTGTAGAGGGCCTTGGTTCCTTTGGCTTCCAAGGCTATTATCCTTGCTCATCTGGAGCGCTATTTTTATATGCATATGAAAAGAATATGGATTTACTTCAAAATGAAGAAATTGATGTCTTTTTAGTATTACCAGAAGATTTTTCTGAAAGCATTGAAAATAAAACTTCAAGTTATATCGCATATTTTGTTGATGGATCTGATTCACAAGCTACTGATGCCATTCAAGTTGCAATGCAAGAACCTATAGCTTCTTTTAGGCAAAAGATAGAGATAACGGAGAATTTAACTGCTGTTATACCTTATTTAGAATTTGAAGTCCCCTTTTGGGAAAAACAAACGCTAAATTATGCGTTTCCATTAACCATTCCCCTAATTATTATTGGGACAACAATGAATTTAGCATGTCTTTCAATAGTATCTGATGAACCATTACCAAGAATGTTAATTACTCCTGCCTCAAAAGGTTCCATTGTCTTAAGTAAATTAATTGCGAATGTTCTGATTATGGTATTACAAGCAGGTGAAATTTTTATAGGCACAGCGTTATTTGGATTATATGCTCTTGGTTCCTTATTTGAGTTGCTTTTAGTCCTACTTGGCGTGGGGCTGGCAGGGGTATCAATAGGTTTGTTTATATCTTCACTTAGTGGTACGGAACAGCAAGCGAATCAATTATATATGATCCTTTTCGTGGTAATCATGCTATTTTCTGGTATTTACATTGATCCAGAAGGATTGCCCACTATTATGCGAGCAATTGTATATATATTTCCCTTAGCTCATGCCATCCCCCTCATTTACGATATTACGTTTAAGGGATTACCATTAAATCTAATGGCATTTTTAGGTTTATTAATTTTAAGTAGTGTATATCTCATTTTATCGTATATAATATTTTTATTTAAAAAAGTGGAGGTGTAATTTATCCCCGATATAAATGAGATAAAGGAGAAATTAATTCGTAAAACCAAGGAAACTTTCAGGAATATGAAACATAGTTCCTATAGATTTTTTAAAATGATTAAAAAAGAATTCAGATTAATAAGAACAGATCCTTGGAATATAATAATAGCTCTTTTATTACCTCCGGGTATAATTATATTGCTTTCATCAATGGAGCAAGAAAAAGTTACTTTTTCCCCATTACCGGTTGCTATTGTCTCTAATGATTCCAACGCTTATATAAATCCGAATAATTTTACGGAAATAGCAGTTGATAATTATACGAAACCTTATATTGATGCTGTAATTAAATCCTTTTACTTATTTCCAAAAGCTATTTATAATACGAGTAAGTATCCTTATGCTATGGAATTAGCAAGACAACAACTATTATATTCTGAAATAAAATGTATAATTGTAATACCCGTGGATTTTACTGAAATGCTCGTAAATGGGCTTCCGGGGTTGATTAATTGTATCCCCGATTCATCTCGAATTACAGATATTCAAAATAATCTTAATGCAGTATATGATTCAATTAAAATTTTTACTAATGATAATAATTTGACCCCTCAAGTAAAACTTAATGCTTTTACTCCATTTTCAATTCCCAAAGAATACAATGAGGGCTTCAATTCAACATTAGTTGTTATGCTTCCTCTAATGGTATTTGGTATTGCGAATGTCTTAACGATATTGATTATAGTAAAAGAAAAACCTATTCCGAGACTCTTATTAACACCCATAAAGAGAAAAGAAATACTTTTCGCGAAATTCCTAACATTTTCGATTATTTTATTTATCCAAGAGCTAGGAATAGTCCTTGCCGCCTTGTTTGGTGGTTTATTCGTTAAAGGAACAATAATAAATTTATTCTTAGCTATATATATGATTGGATATAGCGGTTTAAGCATTGGGACATTCATTAGTTCCGTAAGTAAGACCAAAACCGAGGCAAACCAGTTATTTTTGGCCTCCTTTGTTATTATTATTTTGTTATCTGGATCATTTGTACCAATAGAGAGTATGCCCATTTATCTTCAAGCAATTTCATATATTTTACCTCTATCTCACGGTGGTCCAATGATACAATCAATTCTTACAAAAGGAGTTTCAGTTTTTGGATTCCATTTTTATATGCTACTTGCAGTAAGTCTAATATTAAATATTTTCACATTTATTTTTTTTTATAGAAGGAGATATGAAGTATGAGGTGGATATCATAAAAGAATTAAATTCAAATGAGATAGTAGTTAAGGTACAGGGTTTGAATGTCACATTTGGAAAGGCACACATCATTCATGATGTCTCCTTTGAAGTTAGGAAAGGTGAAATAATAGGATTATTTGGAATTTCAGGTGCAGGAAAAACTACTATCATAAGGGTGTTGACTTGTCAGATTAAAAGTAAAAACTGGACTGGAGATGTGTTAGTAACTCATTTAAATCCAGCAAAAGAGAAAAACCATCAAAAAATATTGAGTAGAATCGGGTATGTGCCTCAATTAGAATTATTAAATCTCTATTATGAATTATCTCCTTTAGTAAATGTTGAAACATTTGCTTCTAATTATGGAATGAAAAAAGAAAAAGCTAAAGAGGTTGCAGAGGAATTATTTTCAATATTAGATATTCCAGAAGACACATGGAAAAATGCTTTAAAAAAGCTGAGTGGCGGTGAAAAAAAAAGAGTTTCTATGGCAATAGGGCTCATTCATAATCCAGAAGTGTTATTTCTTGATGAACCAACAACAGGAGTTGATGCAAATAAGCGATACGATATATTAAATTATCTCAAAATACTTAATAGAAAATTGGGGACAACAATGTTCATAATTACTCATGATCTTGAAGCTGCTCTAATTTGTGATAAAACTGCCATTTTACGAGAAGGAGAATTATTAGCATTTGATAGCCCCCATAATTTAATCCAAACACTCCCAAGTAATGGCTTATTGGTCAGATTAACAATTCAAGATTTAACTCAAGAGAAAATAGATATAATAAAAGCATTTGAATATTGTGAAAGAATTTCGAGAGTAGGAAATATTAATATAGAGGTCTTTTTATATGATTTTGGAAAAAACATTAATCCATTTATTGATTATTTATTTGAAAAAGGAATAAAAATTATTTCAATGAGTAGAGACAGCGCTAATTTTAGAAGATATTTCCAAATTAGAATTCAAGAAGAAGAAGAAAAGGAAAGAGAACAAGAAATAAAAATTGGAGAAACTAAAGAAGAGGAAGAACACTTAAAAAATACTGAAAACGAGAAATCAGAGAAGAGTGGTGGTATATAATTGGATAGAAGAAAGAAACGCCAATTAACGTATGTTATAATAATTATTGCGCTTTATTTTAGCCAATTAGTAACTTATTTCATAATTAATTCTCAGTTTATAATATATTTCGAAGAAAATGAGGTTGAGGCTTATAAAACTGATATGTTCTATTTTGCATATACCCATCAAAATCCTTCAAGTCGTTTGTTTGTTGAACCCACTATAGTAGCAAACTATAGAGCGATTGATTCTATTAATTTTTCAAGTATCGCATTTAGTAATTCTAGTTTAATAAATCCTAATAAGAATCCGCATTTAATTTTTTTCAGGAAACAATTTTTTTTAGATTATTTATTCGAAAAACAGAATGATGACGGTTCATATTCAGATATAAATGGTTTAGGCAATATGTATTCCACTTATAAAGCAATACAAACAATTAATCTTTTAAGCGATTCATTTTTAGAAAATCCCGCTCATCAAATTAGAATTTATAGAATAAAGGAGTATCTTAAGGATTCTTTAGCAGAAAATGGCTATGGTTTTAAATACAATGAAGAGGCGGAAGAAGCAGATATAATTTCCACGTATTATGGAATAAGATTAGCAAAATTATTAAATTTTAATTCTATTTTGGAAAATAATAACGAGAGTCTAACAAATTATATAAAAGAGTTAGGAAATCATACAATCGCATTTTTTGGGAATTATAGGTTTTCTAATCGTACATATACTATTACGGCAGAAACAACTTATTTTGGAATTAAAGCTTATTTAGAGTTGAATAATACTTATAATTCTACAGAAGAATCTTGGATTAAAACATATTTTACTACTTTATATAATATATTAGATGGAGGATATAGAGCAACTCCATCAAGTGCCAGTCTTTCTGATATAAGTTCTACCTATTATTCATTATGGTCAATATATCATTTTAATAGTACACCATCATCTGAAAATCGTACTAAAAATTATATACTTAGTTGTCAAAATACTGATGGAGGATTCGGATCTCATTCCTTTTCAAATATAACGTCAGACTTTAAATCAGGATGGGCTGCCATGAATTCAATCCGGTTATTGGAAAATAATGCTTCACCTTCCTTAAATATAAGTGATACGGTAAAAATAAATTATTATAATTGGTTATATGATCATCAAGCGATGAATGGATTAATTGGGGAGATTTCTCTATTGAGTAATTATTTAGGAGTAAAATCTATTTATAATTATGCCGGTTCTAAATTTCCATTATTTATAAATATAAATAGCATAGCAAATTTCGTGAATTCATGCTATAATGTTGTAGATGGAGGTTATGGTTCTCAACCAGGATATAATTCTAGTGTTTTTTCTACTTATTGTGCAGTTTATATAAGTCAATTATTCTTACCTTATACTAGAACCTGGATTAATAATGAAACTGCTACAGCACGATATTTAGCTTCCTTACAAAATCCCGATGGAGGTTTTAAGTTAACTGAAGACTTGGATATAATTATTTCTTATTTCGGTGCTGCTTATGAACCTTTATTAGATGTTGTAAACTCAAATATATCTACTATTGAAAGTACTTATTGGGCGGTATATAGTTTGACAAGCTTGAAAGCTATAACCCTCATAAATCCAATAAGTTTAAGACATTGGCTTGTTTCCTCTCAAAATGCAGACGGAGGATTTGGAATATTTTATGGGTTTCATTCGGATGTAATTTCGACATATTATGGATTAACATTGCTAAATTTTTTGGGTATTGAACCATTATCAGAAATGGCTGCGATGGAATTTCTCAAAAATGCACAATCTAATGATGGAGGTTTTAATGTAATACCATATCTCTCATCGCTTTTGGATTTACCATCTTCATTTTTAGGAACCTATTTTGGATCAATTGCCTTATATGAGTATAATTTGCAGCCAGAACATATAAAAAATTTAGTGAGATGGTTTCGATTCTGCATTAGCCAAACAACGGGTGGAGTTGGTGATGATGCTTTTTTTGGGGGAGATCTAAGAAATATCGCTTATGCATTAGTATTTATTGATGAAATAAGATATGATCAAGCCTTTGATCCTACCCCATGGAATAATTTATTAGCTTTTTTATCCATATCTGAAGGCCTTCTTTTAGTTTTATTAATTTTGATTAATATTTTCTATTATTTAAAAAATTATATAGTCAAAAAAATAAGAACTACTTTCGGTTTCAAAGATAAACTAAGTAGAGACTATTTGAAGAAATTTCCCACCTTATATTGTGAAAATTTAAACATCTATATAAGACGAAAATTGATTGTTAATGATGTTTCCTTAAAAATAGAACATGGTGAAATTCTGGGTATATTAGGAGAAAGTGGCGCTGGAAAATCTACTTTTATTAAAGCTGTTTTAGGAATGCATAAATATAAAGGAATATGCGAAATCTATGGCATGGATGCTAAAAGAAATAAGAGAAAATTTAGATCGATCTATGGATATGTCCCACAAGATTTAGGAAAAATATATTTGAACTTTACTACTCTTCAAAATTTAATCTATTTTGGAAAACAATATGGAATGACTGAAAAAGAAATAGTTAGCAAAGCAAAACGAACCTTAAGAAGTCTTGAAATTGAGGATAAAATAAATGAAAAATTAAAGAACTTATCTGGTGGGGAAAAACGAAGGGTAAGCATTGCAATGTCTTTAATTCATAATCCAGTTTTTTGTATCCTTGATGAACCTACGAGTGGTTTAGATCCTGTGGTGAGAGAAAGATTATGGCTATCTCTTACTAAAATTAATGAAAAATTTAATACCACTTTATTAGTTATTTCCCATTATCCCGAAGAATCTAAGTTTTGTAATAAAGTTGTTATTTTTGGTAGAGGGCGTGGTATGATAGATTTCGGAACACCTAGAGAATTATTATCTCAACTCCCAGGCGGTGGAAGATCATTAGAATTATTTTTCTATGATCCCCAAGATGATGCCATAGAAAGATTAGAAGCAATAGAAGGAATTAAAAAAGCACTGGAAAATAAGGTAGGTACAGACTATATAATTTTATCTAATTTGCCTAAAATTAAACTCAGGAAGGAAGTTGGAGAAGAGTTTGGAGATAATTCTATATTGGGAATAAATCAATCTGATAGTAAAATGGAAGAATATTTTAGATACAAAGCAATGGAGGTTCCAAAAATTGAATAGAACTAGAAAGGAAGAATTAGAGTTAATTCGGGAAAAAATAAATACTACTATCAGACATTCTGAGCATTATTGGATGATTTATAAAAAAGATACTTTCGGAGTATCAACCATTTTGGATTTGGATTATAAAAGGAGCTATATTGAGATATTATTCTTTCCTAATCAGGATGTTTTGGAGAAAGCAATGCCCATCTTAGAAATATATACCCCAATTGAGACGGAAGTTGATTTTAATGATGTTTTGATAGATCCCGATTTTGATGATGACGGGTTGATAAGTCCAATGAAAATTATTAATCGGATTGATGAGTTAATAGAACGGGAATTCCAATATCATTTAAAAATATTAGATATGGAGGTAAAATTAATAGACCAAAGATTTGAAAATTATGCTATCGATAATATTCCATATTTTAGGGAGATCATACTATATTTTCCTGAGTTTTCTACGGAATTAAAGGTGGATCTTGAAAAGTATCCTTTAAAACCTACTTTTTACTTTTCAAGAAACCTTTTAAAAATTATCAACTTAGAAACTTTTTTGGATTTTGAGGAATTAAGAAATTGGGAGGAATTAAACCCACCTCATATCACAGATATAATAGACCACTTAATTAATTATATTCTAAAGCTATTAAGGTTGGTGGAGTATTATAAAAAATATCAAATCTTATTATTAAAAAAAGTTTCAACTGGGCAATTAATTAATAATATCTCGCTTAAAGTACATAGAGGGCAATCAATAGGAATTTTATTCAATACCAAAAAAGAGGAATTTATTGAAAAGGCAAATGTAATGAAATTATATAATGCTATAGCGGGTAAAGAGCAAGTTTTCTCTGGAACTATAAAATTTTTTGGAAAATTTGTACAATTACTCTCTCAAGAAGATCAAAAGAGAATCTTCGTGTTACCTAAACCAATCGAACCAAAAATTTCCAACCAGAAAGTCAAGGATGCAATAAAATCTAACATAAAGATTAAATTTGAATCGAGTTTTGAGGATGAGGAATTAAGAACTAAAATACAAGAAGCTGGATTATCAACTCTAATCGATGAATTGATTACTAAAGGATATTTTTGGAAATTCATTACTTTTCTAAAAAAATTCAAGAAGAAACGGGATTTTATTAAAAAAATACTCCAATTAACAGGATTAACATTTAAAGAAAATCAAAAAGTAAAAGATTTAGAACCAATAGACTTCTTACTTTTTTCAATCGCAAGAGCTCTTATACAATCTGCTGATATCATAATGTTTTCAATGCAAGAAGAAATATTTAACAGATTACAATATAAGGAATTCAAAAACGCATTAGATAATATTAAAAAAGAATTTCATGTAATATTCTTGGTAGAAGGGCCTGAAGAGTTTGTAGAAAATTGCGACAAAGTAATTACTATAACTGACAAAAAAACAGAGGTTGGAATTGTAGACGAGTTGACATGCCAAGTTCCTCAAGAGGGAGAAATCATAAAAATTGAATTAAATTATCCAACGGAAGAGACTCTAAAAACATTATTTAATCTTGATTCGGTAATAATTATTGAAGAGCGTAGGAATGAGAAATATAAAATATTTCCAAAAAAGGATGCAACCCAAGTAATTAAAAAAATTGTTCATTTATTTGGTTCTGAATTAATAAATTTCGAAATCGTAAAATGTAATTTAAGGGATTATATCGAATATTTAAAATTAATATAATAAGTAAAAGTGAGAAGAAAATTGATTAAAAGTTTATATATATTGCGTCGAAATGGTATGCTATTATATTCAGAGAGCTTTATTAAGCAACCTTTTGATGAAAATTTAATATTGGGCTTTTTCAGTTCCGTCGTGAATTTTAGCCGAGAAGGATTAGAGAGTATTGTAGATTTTGTCGACCTTGGTAAAGATAGCAAAGTAATATTCGAATTAAATACTCAAGAAAATATTTTTGGAGCCGCAATTGTCAGTATAAAAGATAATAATGGATTGGTTAAAACAATATTAAAAACTCTGTTGACGGATTTCATTGATGAATTTTCGCCGGCTTACGATCTTGAATTAGTGAAAAATCGAGAGAAAATGGATGATATAATAAAAGACAATTTAAGAAGAAGAGGGACCTCTTCACTTCTTTTGAGATTCATTATATCTATTATCGTATTAATAGGCATAGGTGTTGTTCTGACAATAATAAATATATGGGTTTTTGCGAATTTTATTTTAAGAAATATCCCAATATATATAACACCTGAAAATTTGGTTAAACAAACCATACCGATATTAGTACTAGGACTATTTGCTGAGCTTATAATTTTGTTTGGCATAGGAAACTTTATTTCAGGGTATATATTACTAAATTTAAAGGTAAGTATCCTTAACGCAATTATATATTTTATCTTGATAATAATAGCTCATCTTTTTGCCCTTGGTGCGATAGCTTCTATTTTAATTTATCCCATACTTTCATTTCTGCCATTTGTTGCAATAGCTTCGCTAGGTGGAGCATATTTGGGAAATGAATTCGCAAAAACAAAAAGATTAACGTAGATTTCAACAGCTACTATTTAGAGTGAATTTTATATATTCAATATTGTATGGATTTACATAGATGCCGATATTTCTATCAAATGGTTTTATTAAGAAAGAGATTTTAAACACCAACATCAAAATAGAAAAAAAGAATAGTTTTTATTTATTCATACTCCTTATTTTATTAAAAAAAAAATTGGTAAGATGAATTATGAAATTTGCAGAATTTGAATCAAAGTGGAACGAATTAGGAACTACAGAAGAGGGAACTATAAAATGTTTTTTAATGGGAGTCTTAGAATATTTAGATGGGAATGAGAATGCTGAAAAAATGATTGCAATGACTCTACCAAAAAATAAAATAAGTTCTAATGTAAAATACTATTTGCAATATCAATTTGATAAGCATAATACCGGCTCATATTTGGGAGGGACACCCGATAATGATTATGCCTATTCCTATGATAATGATCCTATAATAGTGGAAGATTCTTCTAAACGAGGGGCAAAAAAGTCTAAAATTTTTGTGCAAAGTGGAGGTAAAGACTTTGCAAGTCCGGTACATCTCAAAAAAAATAAAGATGGATACTGGAAACTCTTTAATGTGAGCTCCTTAGCTACGGGAGTAAAACCTCTCAGTAGTGAAAAAGATGATTTTTAAGCCTTTTTTTTCTCTATAATATAAAATTCCTATTAGAAATTATAAGTTTCTCCTTTTTTACTTTTTATTTTTAACGGGAAAATCTTTAATAAATTATAAATGATTCCAACGCGATAAAGCTATTATCTATATCAACTTTTTTGATTGAAAACCATTTTTTTTAATTTTTGAGTAAAAAACTTTTAAAAAACTGATTTACATGAAAAACATCTATATTAAAGCCATGAAAAGAATTAAATTGACCTTTAGATTCCTATGAAAACATTTAATAATGGGTATATCCTTTCTAACTTTAACATATATCAAAAATATAATAAACACTAAACAATATTGTATTAAAAAAAGTGAAATAAAATGGCATTAACACCTTTTACAAAAAATTATCAAGATGAGAGTAATGAAAAAGGATTTCAATTTACATTCCTTTGTGATTTGTGTGGTGGAATTGGTTATAAAACAGAATTTATAAAAGCAAAAACAGGCAAGAAAGGAAAACTCATTAAAGGGCTTGGAGCTGCAGCATCTTTAGCCACATCAAGTGCAATTAGAAGAGGAACTAGAGGTGTATTAAGAGGAACCACTTCATATGCAGTTAGAAGAGGAGTCAGAACAGCAATTAGGACCGGTACTAACGCTCTTGAAAAAAAATATGTAGGTATGTCCGATAAATGGCATGAAGAACATGAAAAAGTGTTCAATGAAAGTCAGGAAAAAGCAAAAGAGCATTTTAATCTTTGCCCAAAGTGTCAGAGGTATGTCTGTGATAAATGTTGGAATAAAAAAGAGAATTTATGCTCTGAATGTGCTTCATGAGATATTTTAATGGTAAATGAAGACTTTACTTTCAAGCAGGAAAAATAATAACAGACATGACAAAAGCTACCGATTAAATAAGAATTTGCCTTATATACGTTAAGCAGACAGAAAAATCGATAATTTTAGTTCATTTTTTCTTTTTTTATAAAACACCCCATTAGAATTTATAAGTTAGACTTTCACTTCCCTTTTAAATCTATATGATTGAAATTATAAGAAATTATTACTCTTTTTATTAAAAGCATTTTGATAATCTTAAAATTTTGTTGTTAATTTCTATAATTAATATTTATATTATATAATAGTAACTGAAAAAAAAAAGAAAAAGCTGAAAAAAATGAGTTATAAAGCACCTACTGAAAAGGACTTTTCGGCATTACAATCGTTTGTGGGTAAGGCCTACGCATCGATGGATGAAGCCATTACAGCATCTTATCTCTCAAAATCCGTAATGGGCTTGGAATCTCAGATTCCCGATATCGTGTTGCGACCAAAATACGTGGAAGAAATTAGAAAGATTTTGGTTTATTGTTCAGAAGAAAAGATTGCTGTCTCTCCTATCTCTGGAGGACTCTCTGGAGGGTTTGCATGTCCAACCATTAACCCGGCGGGAGTTATGTTGGATTTAAGTCGAATGGATAGAATTCTTGAAGTTGACGAAGAAAATCGATATGCGATTGTGGAACCAGGAGTAACTATTGGAAGATTATGGGCTTGGATGCATAAGCATACTCCTGATTGGGCACCACCTATACCGGATGGAGCTCCACCAGCATCAACTGTTATGGGAGACGCGATTGATAGGGGATTTTCCCTATATACTTCAAGCGTAGGACCCCAGGGAGATAATTTTATGTGCGCAGAAGTAGTATTTCCAAACGGAGATATTTTAAGGACTGGATCTTGGGCGCTTCCTGGTTCTAAACCTTTCTATAAATATGGGATAGGCCCTGATATGTGGTCATTATTAATGGGAAGCCAAGGAGCATTTGGCGTGATTACTAAAGTTGCGGTAAAGATTTATCCGCATCCAGAATTTAAAACTGTAGTTGCTTGGGGCATGTCTAATCCTTACGATATGCAAGACCTAACCCTAGAGATCCAGAAACAAGAATTTGGAATAGCACATAATACAGTTATGGTTCAGGGAGGAAATTATCCATTGATTATGACTCGCTGGCCAAAAGAAAAAATCCCTCAAAATTATGAATTCTATGAAAAGATTGGAATTTCTAAGTGGTGGATGAATTTTGAATGCTGGGCACAAACCCAAGAAGAATTGGATTATGTGACAGATAGAATTGATAAAATGGCAAAGGATTATAAAGAAAATAGAGCAAAAGATCCTGATGCAATAAAGAAGTGGGAACTCCATCCGAAACAGATCGCAAGCAGATTAAGGAAACCTAATAAAATTGCGATTCCTTATAGCTTCTATGATGCGGGATTCCTCTTTATCACTTGGTATACTCCTTGGAATGAATGTGCACATTTCTCAGAAATGTATTGTAATGCGATGGAGAAATACGGTTTTCCCCCTACAATGTGGGTTGCTTCCATTGAACGTGGTAGACAAGCGATTTGCATGCCAATTATATGCTTTGATTCCACTAATCCTGAAGATTTTGAAAGAGTACAAGAACTCAACAGAGAGACCACAGAATATGGATTAGAACAAGGATGGCTTAATTATAGACCTGATCCTTATATTCATGCACCGTTAACATATAGCAAAGCGGGAATGTACTGGAAATATTTGAGAGCTTTTAAAAAGTTAGTTGATCCTAATATGATAATGCATCCTGGAAGATTAGCTCTTCCTTAATTTAAAAGAGGTTGAAAAAAAATGTCAAATATAACTGGAATGGATAGATTAGAAGAATTAAAAGTAGATATATACCGCTGTATTCATTGTAAAGCGTGTAAGTTTACGTATTCTGGAGATCCAAGTAGAGAAGGAATTGGTGAATATAAAGGCAAACAACAAACCGTTCTTTACGAAGGTATGGTTGATTCTTGTCCTGCGGGAATAGAATATGGTTGGGAAGCCTTCTGGAATGCGGGAAAAATGTGGATTGCTAGGGCGATAATGGATGGCGATTTAGAATTTAGTGAGTCTGTACGCGATGTGTTTATGCCTTGCATTACGTGTGGTATGTGTGCCGTACAGTGCGAGAATAAGGTTCAAACCGTAGATATTATTGAGTCCCTACGAGCAGCATGTAAAGAAGCTGGCATACCTATGATTGACAAGCACGAATTTGTTGATAGATTAGTGAAAGAGAGAAATAATCCTTACGGTGGAGAGGCTAAAGATAGATTTAAATGGGCAAAAGATTCGGGGCTTGAGAAATATATAGACAATAAGGGCGCAAAATATGCGTATTATGTAGGATGTACCGCGAGTTATCGTCAAACAAACATTGCAATTGCAACTTGTAAGATTTTCGAACAATTAGGAGTTGACTTTACGCTTGTGGGCGATGAAGTATGCTGTGGTAGTCCGTTCTTTAGAATTGGTTCCGTAGATACTGCGCAAGAATTAATGAAAAAAAATCTTGAGAATTTTAAACCGTATGATGTAGTGTTTTTCTCTTGTGCGGGATGTTATAGAACATTTTATGTGGACTATCCTAAATGGATGGGAGAAGGTGAAGAACTTCCTTTTATCACCAAGCATGCGTTTGAGTTAATTTCTGAAATGATTTCAATTCCTCAAAAGAAAAGAGAATACCCGGGACAAATTAAAGAACTAAAAGCGAAACTTAACAAAGATCCCGATAATAGACGGTTGAAAGCTACTTTAGAAGACTTAGAAGCGGAGTATAATCAAATCAAGGATTTAACTGGGGAAATCAAATTTAAACCAAACAAAGAACTAAAAGGAAAAAAAGTTACTTACCACGACCCTTGCCACACAGGAAGGCACTTTTATCTGGGCTTTGAACAAGAAATTATCAATAATAGTGATAATTTAATGTTTGATATACGACTACTCGACGAAAAAGCTGAAAAGTGGTTTGAGAAACCACGTGTAATTCTTCGAAAATTAAAAGAAGATGTAGGAATTATATTCGTTGAGATGTACCGTATCAAGGAGAATTCGATGTGCTGCGGTGCAGGCGGCGGAGTACGAGCGGGATATCCTGATTTCTCATTACGTACAGCAAGTTTGCGATGTGACGAGGCTAATGCTGTAGAAGCGGATATCTTAACGACTGAATGCCCCTTCTGCTGGAGGAATCTTTCAGATGCGAATGAACTGTATGATCATCAGTTAGATGTACTGGGAATTCTTGAAATGATTTCGAAATATGATCTACTTGAAGTGGTAGAAGAACCATCAAAAGAAATAATTGAATTAAATACCAAAAAACAATAAAATACACTATAACAAATAAAAATCGATTATTTTTTTAATATATTTTATTTTTTTGTTTCTTTTGTATCTTTTTCTATTTTTCATTTTTTAATGAGAAATGAATGATCCTTTCAGGTAAAATTTAAATCTTAGATTATAACAATCGTTTTAAAAATTTCCATTTTTTTATTCCCCCTTCTTTAAACATTAGTTTCATGGTGGCTTTAAATATATCCCATTTGCTTCCAATGAAAAATGGTGTTAAATCTATATCGGAAAAGACATTATCTAAAGTATTTAATTCTTGATCAGAAAAATCAAGCATTTCTGAAATTTCAATAGTATTTTGATTCAATATCATTAAAATTGATTTTTTCAAATTAAAATAATTTTTCTATAGAGAATGTATATTTTTACGAGAATTCTAATTTTTTAAGCTATAACTATTCATATAGAAATGAATTTTCATAAAATTATGTATGTATCAGCATCACATATTTAGGAATAAGAATTTAAATTTATAAAAAGCAAATCTTTATAATTATAAACCAGAGTTCGTTGGTTTAAAAAAAATATATAAAAAGGGTTAAGGAAAACTTTGACATCTAATTTAAATTTAGAAAATAAATCACATTTATTAACGTGTCCTTATTCTTAAAAAGGTTCTAACTCAATTTAAAGGAAAAAAATAACCTAAATCTCTTCCGAATTATTTTTAGATTAATCTAAATATTAAAATACAATTTTTCTATAGTTCTTAATCTATTTTTGTGATTCTAAAGATGATCTAAAAGATATAAAAAAGACAAGCAATTATATTTATTAGTTAATTGAAAAAAATATATTCAAACCTTTATGATGAGTTTATTATGATCTTACCTTTTGAATTTGCAAGTATTCCAAAAATAATATTTGGGCCAGGAAAACTTTCAGATTTATTCAATATAATACCTTCTTTCGGAAATAATGTACTTTTTGTAATTGGTGAAAGTTCTTTAAAAAAATCTGGCACGTGGGAAAAAATCATAGAAAATATGGAAACATTGGGAATAACTTCTTCTCATGTTTCAGTCTCAAGTGAACCATCCCCTTCCTTGGTTGATGAATATGCTATGCAATACAGGAGAGAAAGCTTGGATGTAATCGTATCTATTGGAGGAGGGTCTGTAATAGATGCGGGAAAAGCAATATCAGCTATGATCCCAAAGCAAGACTCAATAAAAAATTATTTAGAGGGAGTTGGAACCAAAAAACCTGATGGAGAAAAAATACCATTCATTGCGATTCCAACGACCTCAGGGACCGGTTCCGAGGCAACAAAAAATGCGGTTATTAGCCAAGTGGGTGAGGATGGATTTAAGAAATCCTTACGGCATGATAATTACATCCCCAACATAGCTATCATCGATCCCGAGTTAACACTTAGTTGTCCTCCTTCTATAACAGCCGCTTGCGGAATGGATGCGTTTACGCAACTTTATGGTTCTTATGTATCTACAAAGGCAAATCCTATGACTGATGCCTTAGCGTATAGTGGTATGAAATATATGAAAGATAATCTCATTCCTGCATGCACTAATGCTCAAGATAATATTAAAGTAAGGACAGCTTTAGCATATGGTTCATTAATGTCAGGGATTACTCTTGCTAATGCAGGATTGGGAATTGTTCATGGTTTTGCTTCTTCCATTGGTGGTTTGTTTGAGATACCTCACGGAGTTGTATGTGGAACCCTTTTAGCGGAAGCGGTAAATATGAATATAGAGAAATTAAAAGAAATGGGTGAAAAGGGAAAAGAATCCTTGAAAAAGCATGCTAAAATAGGCGCGCTACTTGCAAATGAATCAGGAAGCATAGATACTGAAATGTTAAAATATTTAGAGATTCTAATAACTAATTTGGATAACTGGACAAAAACACTTCATTTAGAAAGCTTAGGAAAGTATGGGATAACCGAAGATGATATTGATAAAATAGTTGAATTAACTGGCTTAAAAAACAATCCTGTGAAATTAAATTCAAAAGATATGGCGGAAATCTTAAAAAAAAGATTATAATATAATCAAAAAAATTTGGTTTAGATTTAAAAAATTAGAGTAAAATAAAAAAATATGATTTTGTAATAGATTTATTTTTTCTTATATGAGCTTGGATCTCCACCTTCTTCTAAATATTCCGCATATTTTTTTAAACTTACTAAAAGTACATCTCCCGCTGTCCTTAATATAGGTTCCTGGTCTGGTTCAGGAAATTCAGCGGCAATAGTAACATCACAGATATCCCCTTTTGCTTTAATGGAATATTCCATTGTTTTCATTAAGGGATTTCCCTCTACATCATTAAAAATCTTTTCATTCTTTTTATCTACGGTAAGGGTAAGTGTTAAATCACCGACAGTCGTTTTATAATTTGCTTTTGTATCGGAGAGTATATTGACCTCGTTTACCGTAATATTCCAAACTGGATTTGCTTCTCTGTCTTTTAATATCGAGTAAATTCGCTCTGCAGATGCTTTAATTTCTTTTGTTATTTCAGCTTTAGGCATAATAATCACAATTTTATTAAATTTTTTGGTTTGATTTATACTAATAATGATCTAATATTAATACTTTATCATACACGAAACAAATAGCCAATTTTTATTAATCATATGACTTATTCTGAAGGCTCGATTTAATAGGAAAAAAAGAATCATAAATTTTTAATTCTAAAATTAATTTTTTATATCAATTATATTACTAAGGAATAAAAATGCTTCAATTGAAAACCACGATACTTTTTAGAAAACTAAATTTAAAACAGATTTTATCCCTTAGTTTATCTTTGAGTATATTAAATCTACTCTTATTATTATAAAGAGCCTTTTAATTGGTAATAAGATTTAGAGGCTAAAAATCTTATACGATTAAGAAGGCATTTGATTTTTAAATTAAATTAAATTAGAATAGGAAAATAAAATGATGGAAAAGAAGGAAATTTATGTTTCGACTATGATGGAAAAGCTAAGGAAGAATCTATTGCTTCCTGATAAGGCTTATTTTTTTGATACAACTCTTCGTGATGGTGAGCAGACTCCAGGCATATCGTTCACACACGAAGAGAAGTTATCAATAGCAAGCTCATTAAATGAGCTTGGAATTGATGTTATTGAAGCAGGATTTCCCGTAATCTCAGAGGGAGATTTTGCTGCTTGTAGAGATATTTCAAAATTAGGACTAAATTCCGAGATCATTGGATTAGCACGGATGAAAAAATTGGATATAGATAAAGTTATCGAGGCAGATATGGATAGTATCCATGTCTTTATCGCCACATCAGAATTACATATGAGAGAAAAACTAGAAATGACCCCTCAAGAGGTTATAGAGAGCATCGCTGAACATGTATCTTATGCGAAGGATCATTATGAAAAAGTTTTATTTTCAGCTGAAGATGCTACGAGATCTGATCTTGATTTTTTAATAAAAGCGAATAAGACAGCTATTGAGCATGGGGCCACGCGTGTCAATATTCCTGATACTGTGGGCACTATCTCCCCAAATGCCTTTGGATTTATTGTTAGACAAAACTATGAAGCTTTACCAAAAAATATTAGAATTGCAGTTCATTGTCATAATGATTTTGGATTAGCTGTAGCAAACACCATCGCAGGTTTTGAAAATGGAGCGTCAGAGGCTCAAACAACCATTATGGGGCTTGGTGAGCGGGCTGGCAATGCTTCTTTTGAAGAAACTGCGATGTCTCTATATGCTCTTTATCAAGTACCAATGAATATAAATACAAGATTAATATTTCCTACCGCAAAACTCATAGAAAGCTATTGCGGGGGCAAGATTAAAATTGGTCGTCTCCAACCTTTAATAGGACAGAATGCCTTTGCTCACGAATCAGGAATTCATGCCCATGCAATGATCAAAAATGCGAGAGCATATGAGCCTATCACTCCTGAATTAATCGGCATTAAAAGAACAGACAATGTAGAAGAAATTGTAAAACAATCTATTAAGCTGGGAAAACATACAGGAGGTCATGCGCTTAAAGCCAAATTAGAAGACTTAGGGATTCATCCTTCAGATGAACAATTTCAGAAGATATTTACAAATGTCAAAAGATACGGAGATAAGGGGCACGAAGTTGCCGAAGAAGATTTTCTCGCAATCGTGAAAGATGTTATGGGAGAGCTTCCAGAAGAAGAACAATATGTTATTCTCGATGAATTGACAGTATTAACAGGTTCTATAACTCCTACTTCCACTGTTCGTCTTAAAATCAAAAACAATGGAGAATTTATTGAAAAATTAGCATCATCAACCGGTGTTGGACCTGTAGATGCTTCTGTAAAAGCCATAGTTAAATGTTTTGAACCAATGAGTAGAGTAAAATTGCTTGAATATAATATCGACGCTATTACCGGTGGAAGTGATGCTCTTGGAAATGTAATGATAGAATTAATGGATTTAGATACTCATTATATAGTAACGACCAGCGCCACACATGAAGATATTGTAATGAGTAGTGTGCTTGCATTATTGAAAGGACTAAATAAGATACAGTCTTATAAACAAACTGAGAAGTAGAAAAAAAGGAATTTATGGTAAAATACTATTTTTTTATGATTTCTGCTAATTTTTATAATTAAACTTAATTATTTTAAGAAATCTTCAATTAAATTATATACTTTTTCAAGGAGATGTAAATCTGGCAAAAATGTTAATCTTAAGTGGTTTTTTCCGTATGTTCCAAAACCTGATCCATAGACGGCACAAACTCCAGTATTTCTAAGCAAATCGATAACAAATTCTTTGTCATTTTTCCATTTTTTAAAGCTAGTAATATCTATTTTGGGAAATAGATAAAAAGCTCCATCTGCATTAATGCAATTAAGCCCCTCAATTTGACGTAATCTTTTATAGGAATAATCTCTTCTTTTTCGTAATTTTTTTACCATTTCCTCTGTATGGGGTCCCGGGTTTTTTAATGCTTCAATTGCAGCATATTGAGCGATTGAATTGGCACATAATCTTGCCCGAGCCATATTTTCGATTCCTTTTTTTAATTCTGTGAGTCTATTTTGCGGATCATAATAGTAAAGGTATCCCATCCTCCAACCTGTAGCCAAATGAGCTTTAGAGAAACCATTTAAACCTATAATGGGAACATCTTTACTGAGTGTAGCGGGACAAGTGTATTGTTTTTCAAAAACAATTTGATCATAAATTTCATCCGAAAGGATGGGAATATCAAATTCTCCTGCCAAATCAATTATTTGTTTTATTTTTTTGTTGCTAAATAAAGTACCAGTTGGATTATTCGGAGAGCTTATTAAAATGGCTTTTGTTTTCGGTGAAATCTTTTTTCTTATATCATCAATATTCGGTTCCCATTCATTTTTTTCATTTAATTCATATTCTACTGGGATTCCATCGAAAAATTGAGCATAATTGAGATATACGGGATATGTTGGTCCTGGTACCAATATCTCTTCATTATTTTCCAATAAACCTGCTAATAAGAAGAAAATTCCTTCTGTAACACCGCTCGTAATCAAGATATCATCGGGTGTGATATTAATAGAATTTTTATTTTTTTCATATCTACATACTTCTTCTCTTAACTCTGGAACACCCAGAGAATTAACATAAAAGTTTTGCCCCGCAAACGTCGCATCAGCTAATGCTTGGGAAATATAATTTGGTGTTTTAAAATCATATATCACAGGATCTCCAATATTTAAATGATAAATTTGCTTTCCAGCTTTTTCGACTTCTTCAGCGATAACTCCTATATCCCTAATCGCATACTGCAGATCTTTTAATCTCCTTGAAACCATCTCAATTCACTGATTCAAAAATATTTTCAAAAAATTATTAATAGCTCACTTTTTATTATAAAAAAATTTAAAACTTAAAGAATTTATCTCTTGAAAAATCTAATATCTTGAATAGAAGGTGGTATTCAATTAATTAGCAAAATTTATTATATTAATTTTACCAATCTTAAACAATTAGTTTTGAATTTTTTTCAAATAAAGGATATTTTATAAAGACTAAAAACATATTTTTATATTAGTTATTTTTTGAAATCTAAAAAATTTAATATAAATGGTGAAATAATTAAATGGCTCTTAGTTTAAATGGGTACTTAAACGGTCTTTCAGCACTAGGGGTACTTATAATTGATCTAGTTATTGGAATTTATATAGTATACCGAGCTTATAAATTAAATGCTAAATTACTGAAATATGCTGGTGTAATGATAATAATGATTGGTTTGCTTTGGTCTGGTCCTGCTTTAGATTTTACCAAGATTTTATTTACGGGGACAAATATTCCTGAAGATATAAAATTTATATATGTCTATGCAAGTTATATTTGGGTTGCTCCTGCTATTTTCATAGCTTTGAATATAGGAGCCGAATTAATTGCTCCTAATAAAAAGAAATATATCTTAGGATTTATTTTAGTTGTTGGCATAGTATTTGAAATAGGCTTACTGATATTTCCATACGATTCATATATATATCCAGATCCATATCCAACAGGAGAAAATATTATTGATACTTCTTTAAATTTCGCGTTTTTCACATTTTATGCATTGGCGATTATAATATTCACAATTATAATATTTAATGGTCTAGGGGCATTTCTAAAGGCAAGAGAATCTACAGGAATAGTAAAGAAAAAATTTATCTATTTAGGATTAGCATTTCTTATTTTTCCAGTAGCAGCTATCTTTGATACATTAATACCACCAGGAGCATTCTTATCTATTGTTCGAATGTTTATTATCGTTTCCGCAGTCTTTTTATATTTAGGATTAAAACCATAAAAACTTCAAAATTTCTTTTTATTTTTATTTTTTTTATTTTTTTAGTTTAGATTTTAAAATTTTTTATTTGTTTAAAATAGGAGTTTTTTATCTTAATAGTGAAAAATATATAGTTAAATTATTATTATTATCAAAAAAAATCGGTGAAAAATAGTTCTTGACGATTGCTCAATTAAATAAAACTGCGTACCCCTATATAACAGTATTTAAGAAGGAGCCCTTTGAATCGTTTGTTCTGATAAAGAGAAAAGCAATCGGATCCTTTTTTTTTAGTAGATATGAAAATATAAGTGAATTTTTCATTTATTTCACGAAAAATCTTTTTAATAGTTCCCTTAATTTGGAACACATTTTTTGGTTTTTACTACTTAAAAAATATTTGAAAAAAGATCTACAAAAAAATATAAAGGAACAGATTTATGATTTTATTTTACAATGTGAAAAAATTGAAGGAAGCTCATTAGGATTTCGATTATCACCATATTCTCCACAAAAAAAAGCTGATCTATGGTCAACATATTTTGCCATGATATCCCTTCATTTAATGGGATATTTAGAGATTTATTTAAATTCTAAAGGAGAAGAAGTTATTTTAACTCAAATAAAAGAATTTATTCAAAATCATGATAAAAATGAGAGATTTGTTCATTGTCTTGAGCACAATTGTGAAATATGTAAAAAAGCATCTCCTGCAAGGACCCTCTATTATGTTTTGGAACTATTTACCATATTAGGTATTGATGTAAGAACCTATAAATCAAAATTCTCCTTATATATAAATAGGTTAAAAACAGAACCTTCCATTGTTTTTAAATTACTTTGTCTTAAATATTTAGATTTGGAATACAAGGTGGAAGAAGACTCTATCCAATATTTGCACCAATTTCATAAGGATGATGGTGGATTTAGTTTTAAAAAAGAGAAAGGAAAAATTAACACAACATTTTGGATTTCATATATTTTAGAAAACTACGCCTGGTTATTAGATTATAATCCTTCTGGAATCTATTCTTATATTAATATTAATTTAAATAGGATTTTAATTTCCAAAGCTCTATGGGATGCCATAGGGTTAATCAAATTCTCAAAATTAATAATTCTTCTTTCCATAATCTGGAAAAAATTTATAGAGGAGATAGAGCGGGTTATATTTAAGGAAATTGAAGAAAATGAGTATATAGATGTAAATCAACTTAATAGTTTATTTGGATTAGATGAAGTGCTTGATGAGATTATATCCTATATTAATTTAAATTATACTTTTAACTTAAAAATTTTAAATAATCAAATTGAATTTAAGAACTATCTTCGCAATCTTACGCCTCGTGAAAAGATTTTAGCTTCGGAGTTTTATGAGCGTTTATCTGAAAAAAGTATAGTATCCTTAACAGATATTATGGATAAGTTTAATTCAAAATATCCAAGGGATCAAGTTAAAATCAGAGATTTTCGTCCGATTATTACTAGTATGATTAATAATCACTTTATTAGTGGAGAAATAAAAGAAAAAAGGAAATTCTTCATCTTAACCAAATATTATTTTTATTTGGATTTTTTTTTAGAAAAAGTAATTATTTCAGATATAAAAATTAACTCTGAGAGAATTTTTGAAGAAAAAAAAGTGCTAAATGAAATTAAAAACGATATTTATAATATGACTTTAAAATTAAAAAATATTGCTTCACAGATAGAGGAAGAAATAGAAAGTTATTTGCTTATTGATGAAATAGAAATAGCAAAAGAAAGGTTAAAATATATCATAAGAAATGCACTTATGGAAGCAGATTTTCTAAATGAAAATATTGAAAATTCTTTTAATGAAGATTTATATTATATTAGTATTAAAGCCACCTTATTTCATGAAATAAAGCAATGGCATAAACTATATTCCATTTTAAGTAAAAAGTTAAATGAAATTGATATACAATTAAAAGAAAAAATCTCAAATAAAGAGGAACTGCAAAAATATAAAATTATTTTAGATGAGCTGGAGAATAGACTAAGAAATTTAGAGCATCATTTTAATAAAAGAATTGATGGATTCAGAAGTTTTATTAGCGATACACTTGAAGAAGAATTTAGTGATGAGAAATTAAATTTAATTTTTGAAGAATACAACAAAATTATTAATGAAGTGGAAAAATTTGACGAAAAAATTTATGCTATTTCTCAAAAAATAACATCTAAGAACAAAAAACTTAATCAGAAGCATAAAGAAATAATATCATATTGGGTTAGCATTAAAAATGAATTAAACCAAGTTTTTAATTATTACTCTAAGGGATTAAACTTTTTCAAGGAAATTGAGACTACTTTAAATAATATTGATAATGAATTAAATAATGAACTATCAGTTATATTAAATAAATCTAAGAAAAAAGTAAGAAATAATCAATTTCAAGAAGCATTTGAACTTATTAAAAAAGAGTCAGATGTGCTTATAGACAATAAATTGGAACAACTTCTAGAATTACAAAAAGAGGTAAGAGAGGAGAGTCGATCACGTCAAAAACTTTATATTCTTTTTCGATATCTTCAAGAAAAATTAGAAGAATCAGAAGAACAACTTATCGAAAAAGTTGCCGAAGGTATACAAGATGTTAAACATAAGGTAATAGAAGAGAGAAATAGGATTATAATTGAACAATTTGATACCTTTATTTCAGAAAAAATAAATGATTGTAGAAACAAATTAATTGATTATAAAAAGGAGTTAGATCAGAAAGACTTATCTGATTTAAATGTGAAAGAGATTTCTGATGGATTTAATGCGATTTTAACTTATTATAATGAATATGACAATTCTTATAACGAGAAATTGAAAGAAAATAGGAGCTTAATAGAGAATTTTGATGAGAAATCAAACCTAACGATTATGCAATGGGAAAGATTTAAGGAATATATAGAAAATGAAATCAAAAATTTAAAGAAGGAATATATTAATGATTTTATTCATGATAAAGTACTGCTATTGGCCAAAAAAAGTGATTCTTCTTATTTAGATATAAAGGATGTAGCTAAATATATAGAGATGAAACTGAAAGACACAGTCCCGCGAATAAAGCAATTGATTGATATCTCAAAAATTAATGGAAAACTCCTTGAAGATGATAAAATTCTCTTGCTCTATACAGACCATTATTATAAAAATAAAGAACTTCGGAATTTTATTAATAATAAAATAATCCAATACAATAATCAGACAATAGGAAAAACATTAGCTCTTTATGATTCATGTATTAAAAATCGAACCCTTAAGATAAATTTAAATGAACTCGCAGAAAGAATTAAGGATTTAGAAGATTTCGATAAAGCTATGCGAGAACGATTTAGAAATAAAGTTAAAGAATTAGACATTGATATTGAGAGTAATAAAGAGTTTAAAGCATCACAAAATTACTTTCAAAACATTGTAAAAGATTCTGACCTAGCAGTTAAGAGTATAGAAAATAATCTAACAATTTTTAAGAATCTTCAGAGCTTTATAGATAAAAAATTTACCCAATTAAAAGAAAATTTTAGCTCATTTGTAAATAACATGAATAAAAATATTGAAGAGTCAGACTCCTATAACTTAATTAAAGAGAAATTTGAACAAAAAAAAGAAGATTATAACTCCATGATTAAAAATACTGAAGAAGAAATATTGGATAGGTTGGATGAAAGCTTAGAAAAAGATGAAAATACAAAAAAATTAAGCCCTGAGATCCGCGAACATTTTATTAGGAAAAAAGAGGAATTCATGATAAAATTTAATGAGGAATTGAAGAATCTTAATCATAACCTTTTAATAAAAAAAAATGAACTCTTTCGCACTAGTTTAGTTAATTATATTAATACCAGTAAAATACAATTAAATCATTTATTAGGAAAACTTCAAACAAGGATTGAAGATTATATCGATACTAATGAATTTAAAAGAGCTAATTTAAGACTTGATAAACGAGTAGAAAATATTGAAGATACAATTAATGAAATTAATGCCCAGTTAAGAAAAATAATAAGAGAATTCAATAAACAAGCCAAAGATTTTGAAACTAAAAACAAGCATATTTTAATCGATTTCTCTAAATATATTAATGAATTCAAAGTAGTGTTATGTGAAAAATCAAAATCTCTGGAAAGTGAGATTTTAAAAAGCTTCATTCAAATGGCAATTAAAGCGGTGGCAAATGAATTTCTTACTATTGGGTTCATTAAAAAGGAATTGAAGATTAAAAAACAGAATATTCAAGATCATCTTCTTACCTTAATAAGTTCAGGAGAATTGCCAGGCAAATATGATCCCAGACTTAATATATATTATGAAAGCCCAGAAATCTTAGATAAGCTTGATGAGGATGAGCTAAAAGTAATCAAATCTATGAACTATAAGGTCTATCGTTTCCTAAATCGATTGAAAAATATTACTAAACATTATTATCCCATTATCGCATTTTTTGCAAGCTTCTTAACTTTGTCCTTCTATTTATTACGCGTTACCAATTGGAATCCATGGAGTTTAATAATACCTGGGTTAATCATCACGGGAATAATATATTTGCTTATTTGGAGGAAAAAAGACGAAGTATAAGAGGTTTTTTATAAATTAATTATCTTTTTTCCTATATTTTCACAAAAATCATTCATAATACTTTAAAAAATACACAAATTCTCCCTCTTTTTTAATATAATGTAAATAGCATGCTCGATTAAAATGTATATAAAATTTCTTGTCTACAATATCCTCAAATTCGGCAAGTTCCTTTAATTTATTAAAAGATATTTTTCCATTTTTACTATAAGTATCTACCAATTTAATGATTGTTTTTACATTATGATTTAGATATTGTTTTTTTGGCTTATTCTCTTGAGAATTATTCTTTTTCATTTTCATAATCTTAGTTTTTAATTTATTTTTATTTAATGGCATGAGATCAGTAATAAAAGTGATTCCATGGTTCTTATAATTATTATATTTCTTACTTTCGGAAAATTTATCAATATTATCGATAATTTTTTCTATAGAGCGATTCGCTAATAATTCTTTTTCCTTTTTTCTTCTTGATCTATAATTTTTAATAATTTCAAATTCTTTTTTTGCTCCCTTTTTAAGTGGGAAACATATATCTTGTCGATTTATATTATTAGCCAAATCTAATTGGGAAGAATCTATTAAAGTAGCGTTCATGGCATCCTCTTTTTTGTTTGCAACCTTAAAAAAAGGGACATCCAAACTATTTTTGGCTATTAGAATATAGCATCGTCCTGGAGATTGCCGTCCTGTTCTTCCTCTTCTCTGAATATGCCTAATTTCAGAGGCTACTGGTTCATAAAAAATAATGGCATCTACATTTGGAATATCTAATCCCTCTTCTGCGACGCTTGTTGCTGCTAAGATATTGATTTTATCTTCTCTAAAATCTTTCAGAATTTCAATCTGCTGATTCTGAGAAAAGCCTTGTTCATTAATTGTCGTCGATTGACCTATGAATTTTTCAGCAATAAGTTTTTTCTCAAATTCTTCGTTAATTACTTTTTTTAAAATATCTGCCATTTCTCGATATTGGGTAAAAACAAGAATTTTATTATTCCGAAATTCTTTTATTTCTTCTCTAATTATATTAAGAAGTTTATTAATTTTCGGATGATCTAATTCCAGCATATTTTCTTTCTCAATAAGGGAATTAATTAATTTAAAATGGTCTGAATTAATGATTCTTTTAGCAGATAAATTATCATGTTCTGCTTTGAATTGTAATTTCTTTAAGAATGTTTGAAAAAGACTTATATGCTGGGTTTCTAATAGTTCTTTCGCATGTAGAAGGGAGATACAACTGGAACAATAAGAAAAAATAGAATGAATGTTTAATTCATTATTTCTAACAATAGTAATTAACGGGGGGTCATGAAAATGTAGTTCTTGAAAAAACTCTTCTTTACATGCTTCATTTGTAAATAAATCCTCATATTTTAAAGAAAAAGTTAAATCTTGAGCAATATGCAAAAAATCGACTTTCGAATAATAAGTTTTATAGGGATTTATTAACTCACGCTCTATAAAGAATCTTAAATAGGTTTGAAAAAGATCATCCATAATTTGACTTATTTCTAATATTTTAATGGGAAGTTCCACTTTTTCCAGAAAAATATCTATATTATGGACATAACTTTCCACATCTTTATCATCATATGTTTTAAATACTACATTTTCAATATAGAGATTATCACATAATTCCTGGATGGTTTCATAATTCTTTCCAGGAGAAGCCGTGAGTCCGAGAATTAATGGATCACTACATTTTTCCATATATTCCTTTGAGAGAAAATTATACGCATAATTTCCCCTAGTTCTATGAGCTTCATCAAAAATAGTTAAAATCACTTCATTTAAGCTATAACGCCCTCTCATCACATCATTTTTTATTACTTGAGGTGTTGAAATAATGATTCTCGCTTTATTAAAATGAACAATTCGTTTTTCGGGGGAAATTCTCCCCGTAAGCAATTGAATGTTTTCTTTTTGGATATTTAAAAATTTTTCACAGCTTGAAAAGTGCTGTGCTACTAAAGGCCGTGTCGGAGCTACTATTAGAACTTTTCCGTGAGTTTTATATTTCTTTAACCTTTTTGCGATTAATACTATCCCTATTATTGTTTTCCCTAAGCCGGTTGGAAGAACTACTAAAGAGTTTTTGTTTCGGCATTTTTTTACAATATTTTCCTGATATTGTCGATATAGAATAATATTTTTCTTTATTAATTCATCATTATAGAACTCTGGTATTTCTTCTTCAGTTTCGCTCTTATTGTCACTTTTACCTTTAGTTTCACTTCCCATAATTATGAGAAATTAGATTCTTTTTTTAAAAAGAAAGGGATTAATAATTTTTAATATTATATTTACCTTAAAGAATAAAAAGTTCATTAATTATCATTCAATAATTTAAGTATTTTCAAAAATCAGTTAAAAAAGATGAATTTATTAGAATTTGAAACACAAAGATTTATTAATCATTTTATTAAAAATATTAACTAAATATTAATAATATCTTAAACAAAACTGATAAAAATGAGTTCTAACACAAAATCAGATGTAGAAAGTATAGAAGAAGAAATACCAACTAGTTCTAAATTAGCTTTCGGTGGAATATCTTTTACCAGTGGATTTTTTTCTAGTTTAGTAATCGCTACGACATTTACTTATTTTTACAATGTTAAATTAGGATTAAATATTTTTTATACTGGATTAGCATGGTTAATCTTTATTGCGTGGAATATGATAAATGATCCTCTTATTGGATTCATTCAAGAAAGAACGGGATCAGAAAAATATGGGAGAAGAGTGCCTTATATCAGATTTGGGGCTCCTATTTATGCCGCATTATTTATTTTAAGTTGGTTTCCTATATTTGGGAATACTGAATTAGCGTTATTCTTTAATTTACTTTTCATGTTATATACTTTTGATACATTATTTACTATGATCGGTTTAATTAGTTATAGTCTTCCAGCAGAAATGGCAATTACAGAAAAAGCAAGATCAAATTTAATGGTTTTCGGAGCAATTGGAAGTGCTTTTTCTATGTTGCTTTCTTTTGTATTACCAGCGCTTTTCTTAACTGGAGATGAACCAATACAAAATGATCCAGCAGTTTCTATTTTTAGGATAATAATGATAATCTTTGGAATAATCGGAGGCATTATTCTCTTTATAAGCAGTTATTTCATTAAGGAGAACAAATATGCAATAACTGAAGAACCTCTTGGATATAAAGACAGTTTAGTTGAAACCTTGAAAAATAAACCATTTTTAATATTTGAATGTTCTAACTTTATATTTCTTATAGCTCAATTTATATTAACAAATGGAGTCTTGTATTACATAGATTTCGTGCTTGATCTTAGTGGAATACTCTCAATGGTCCCATTGCTTTTGTTTTTCATTATGGTTTTCTTATTTTTTCCTGTATATAGTCGCTTAATAAAAAAATGGGGTTTGAAAAGGACATTTATTTTCTGTTTATTTTTCACAAGCGGAGCCTTTATAGTGGGATTTATAATCGGCTGGAATTTCGGGCTAGCAATAATTGCCATGATATTAATGGGAATAGGGCTCAGTGGCTACTGGATTACAAATCAGATGATTATGGCTGATATTATAGATAATGATGAAATCCTTACGGGAAAAAGAAGGGAAACTAGCTATGCCGGAATGAATGCTTTACTTACGAAACCCACAAATTCTCTGGCCCCATGGCTTTTTCTCTTAATAATAGGTGCTTTTGGGTTTGATGAGAGTTTATTTGTTCAACCATCAAGTGTAGATTTAGGGATAATGATAGGGTTCACAATCGTTCCAGCGATACTGATATTAATTTCTGCATTAATTATGTTTAAATATCCTTTAGACGGAAGTGAATGGAGACAACAAAAGAAGAAATTACATGAAATCCATCTTGAAAAGGAAAAAAAATTTTTAAAAAAATTAGAAGAAGAGGGAAAACTCTAAAAAATTCATATTTTTTTTTTATTTCTTATATTTTTTATTCCATTCTCATATTAATGATTAGAAGGAGAAATTCAATAAAGTAGAATCTAAGAAAAAACCATAACTGCATAAAATAGGTATTTTTTCACGCAGCTATGGAAAAAGAGTTATTTAATAAGATAATGCATCCATATGAAAAAACTATGTAAAGATTATATACTTTAGGCTTATATTTAGTAAGCTTTTAGATTGTAATAGTTATAATAAATAATATGAGATACTAAACATGCTACAATATCATTTAGAAAGGGTAAAACCTTATTTCTTTATCATTTTTTCTATAATAAACAAGGTTCTGAGAGGCTAACATTTTTAAGGTTAACGAACACCACCCTCGGGCTACTCCATGTTTAAAGCTTCCGTCTTGCGGATAAAGCGTTTTAATTATGCTATTTGGGCTGATACCTTTTTCAGGGTTTTTTTGAATTAATTTAAAAACTTGAGCAGTTCTTTCTTTTCGATGGGATAAGATTTCTTTAATTCTTTTTTTTGGATCATTAATAGGACTTCCATGAGCAGGTAATATTAACTTAAGGTGGGGAAGCTTTTGAATCTTTTTTATAGACCGAATATAATGTTCTATATTTGAATTTGGAGGACCTAACCAGGTTGTTATGGTTCTTAAAATATTATCTCCAGAAAATAAGATACCTTTTTCTTTATTATAAAGCGAGATATGATCGCTTGAATGCCCCGGAGAAGAAAAGATCTCCCATTCTTCACCGTTGATACTAATTTTTGACTTTTCTTCTATGATTATATCGGGTTGTTTAATAAATGATAATCCGTAAACTAGTTTAAAGAAAAGCCGTGAGATAATTTTTCGAAGATAGCTACTAAGAAGATTTCTTGTAGATTTGATTTGATATTCATCTTTTAGAGGATCAGCAGATTCATAATATTGAATGAAAGTTTCTTTATTTTTTATAATTTCTGCCATTTTTTGGGTTAAAATAATTTGTACTCCCAGATATTTTTTCAATCTTTTCAATCCAGAGAAATGATCTGGATGTACATGACTTGGTAAAATTCTCGTAATATTGAAAGATTTATTTCTTTTTTCATAGATTTTTTTGAGTTTTATAAATTCTTTTAAAAACTTTTTGATAATCCAAATATTTCCATAGCCAGCATCGAAAATCAGCCCATTTCTGCCCGCTAAAATATATATGTTTTCGGGAGGTTTAATTACACCAAGGCTGCCTTTTTCCCGTGATAAAAAAATGCCGGGATATATTTCTTTCATTATTTTTAATTAGAAGATATTGAAAAAAAGATTTATTATTATGAGTCAAAATTAATTATTTTTGTTAAGCAAGGTCAAAAGTGAGAATGTATATAATGTTTTTAAATATTAAAGGTCCGAGATTGCGAGAATTAATAGATAAATATTTTTAACGATTATCATAATTTAATAATTATTGGTTAATAACTTAATTGTTATTATTTCATACTTTAATGATTTTTTTTCGGCGGGAGATTAAATTTTAAAAAGATATTGATATAATAAACTTATAAAATATGAAAAATGATAGATTGCATCGTTATTATATTAAATAAATTTTCAATTATTATCCAATTTAATTACGCATATACCTTTTCACGATAATTAAATTTAACTTATATAATATTAAAATCGTAGAATTACAAGAAATCAAAAATTTGATCAAATTGTCGTATCTTGTCTGAGCTTGATCATAGAGTGCATCTTCGACAAAAAAATTGATCATTTTTAATTTTTTTTCAATAAAAATTAAGGTACAACCATAATCTTTAAATATAGGTAAGATCTATGTTATTATAAGAAATTTATAATTAAAAATAATTTCATAATAAATTAAAAAAATAGTGGAGGAAAAATAAAATGGCAGGAGAATATATAAGTTGGAGCCCTATTAGACGCTTGATGAAGCATAACGGAGCGGAAATAGTTGCAAGAGATGCAGTAGATGAATTAGTTAGTTGGCTTGAAAAAAGCGCCGAAAATTTAACTGATGTTGCTTTACGATTGACTAAACATGCGGGTAGAAAAAAGATCACCCGAGATGATATCCTAATAGCGATTAAATACTTCTAAAGGGTCTCAACAAATAAGATTAAGAAATTTAATTAATTACATCAAATTTTTTATTTTTTTTTTTTATTTTCTTCAGTATCTATCTTCAAATTTTTTTAATAGAATATAATATCTTTTTTAGAATCTTTATTAGGAAATATAATTATGTAAAATTAGCTATAATTTATTATAGAAAGTGTATTTTATATAAATGAATGATATGAATGAGATATTTGAAGAACTGAAGAAATTATTTGAGAGTGATACTATTCGACCCACATTTGATATCGTTCATATTATTTTAGCATTAATTATTTTTGCAAAAAATCCTGATGGAATCGGGAGATATAAATTAAAAAAAAATTTGCTTATTGGTTCAGGTACAGCCCGTTCTTTAGTGAATAAATTAAAAGAAAAAACGAATTTTATAAAATTAGCGGAAGATAATAAGAGAAAAGGGCACATTCTTACAGAAAAAGGATTAGAATTTTTGAAGAAGGTTAAGAAAAAAATCCCCATTTTGGAGGAAGGAGATCCAAAATTTTTGGAGGAGATTATAATTGAAAAAGAAAAATACATGATTTATTTTTGTCTTGTGAAAAATGCAGCGGAACAATTAAATAGCGGAATAGAACAGCGTGATGCTGCTATAAAAGTTAATGGTTCTGGTGCCACCTGTTTGGTATTCAATGGTTCAGAGTTGATATTTCCTGCGAGCTCTGCTTCACAAAATAATGAAGAATTAAAATTGAGTAAAAGAGTTCAAAAATATTTTAAAACAAAAATCACTGATCATAATGCAGAGCTAGAAAAAGAGGATATAGTGATTATTGGATTTGGAAAAGATTCTGAAACCGCTCGATTAGCTACTTTAAATTCAGCATTAACTTTAATTAAATAAGTTTGTATTACTTATGAGATTAGAAAATGATATAAAATTAATTCTCTCTGATACTATCTTAGAGAAAGCGATTGAATGTGTAAAACAAGCCACCCCTAATGAGGCTTGTGGCTTGATTTTTGGGATGAAAAAAGAAATTGAAAATTCTGAGAAAGAAAATGATTTCTTTTATCATTATCTTGCAAAAAAAATCAAATGTATAACCTCCGATAAAAAAAGTCCTGTTGCGTTTTTGATTAATAATTTAGATACATTAAACAAAATTTATTCAAAAGCTTATAAAAAACATAGTATGGGGCTTCTCAGTATTTTTCATTCTCATCCAGGTGATTCAAATTATCCCAGCGGAATTGATAAAAATTATATGAAAAGACTGGAAAACAGCGGATTAAAATCATTTAAAGGAGTTATATGGTCTATAATGGCATCGCAAAATAATGATCTAAAGGCTTTCATGTATTTAAATAATGAATTCATTCAAACAAAGGTTATTATAAAATAAAATGAGTAAAAAAAATTCTATTTACTAATTTTAAGATCTTAATATAAGAATTATTCCTTTCTCCAATTAATAACAGAATTTTAAGTATAATAATTTATTTTAAAGAAATAATGCAATAAATCTCAAAAATAAAGTTTAAATAAGAGAGATTTGAAATTTAAATAATAAATATAAATTATTGGCTTTTGGTAAAACCTTTTTCATTAACTTTACATAATTGAATTTCAAAGCCAGAAGCAATATCTCGTTCTTTAGAACTTTTTATAGCATTCTTCATAAGAGCAACGGCCTCTTCTTCAGAAAGCCCAGGTTTCCAATCTGCTTCTAAAAGACCAAGAGCATAAGTAGAGCCGGAACCAAATGATATAAAACTTTCCTCCTCAAATAAAGCTCCTAATAGATCGATTCCATATAATTTTCCTTTCTTTTCAGAAGTACTATATCCTCCTACTATCATCATCGCAAGATAATAAGATCGACCAGAAAAGAGAATATTTCGTGTAATATTAGCGATATATTTTGGTTCAGGAATTACACCTTTTTCTACTTCTCGTAATCGTGATAATGCTTGAAGTTGATTGATAACATATTGCGCATCTGCAACTCCCCCAGAAATAGTAGCTGCTGTAAATTTATTAATTTCAAACAATTTCTGAGCTACTTTTGAGGCAACTACATATCCAGCTGTAGCTTGCGATTCCGTTCCAATTATGACACCATCTTTATAAATTAAGCCTACCGTTGTTGTTCCCGTTTTAGCTGCCTTCTGGATGGTTTCTTCATCCAAATTTTCTAAGTTTAATTTCTTAAGATTCATATTTTTCTCAATCATAGTCATACAAAAGATGCTATTAATTAATAGTTATTTTGAATATATTATAAATAAAATTTCCTTCTTTAATTAGTTTTTTCGATAAAATTTTTATGAAATTTTATATTAATTATATTACGATATTAAAAATAATTGTGGCATATCATGGCCAGAGATACCGACAGAAGTAAAAGAAAATATACTGGAAAAAAATATAAACGTTTTCATAAAAAACGAAAAAAAGACTTAGAGCGACCGCCAATTGAGACCAAAATTGGTGTTGAGAGAAAGAAAAGTCAAAGAACTTGGGGAGCAAATCATAAACTCAAATTATTTTCAAGCAACCATATAAATGTTACCGATCCAAGTACTCATAAAACTCAAAAGGTTAAAATATTAGATTTTGAAGAAAATAAAGCTACTAAAGATCTTAATCGTAGACATATTCTTACTAAAGGAGCAGTTGTTGATACGGAACTTGGAAAGGTCAAAATTACAAGCCGACCTGGGCAAGATGGTATATTAAATGGTATTTTAATTTAAATTACTTATTCCCGTAAAACTATTATTATTGTTGTATTTGAATATTTTTCACATTGGCGCTCTTTCCAAATATGATTTCTGTATTTTTACTTTTACAATATTTACATTGAAAGAGTTGTAAACCCGTTAATTTTGCTTCTCTTGTAATTTGTATTTCTGATATTTTTCCACACGCTCTACATTTTATTTTACCCGGAAGAATCTCGATTTTTAGCTCAGCTCCTTCTGCAATAGTCCCTGATGTTGCTATTTTAAACGATTCTCTAAGTAATTCTGGAATTATAAGAGTTAATTCACCAATCTCCAAATAAATAACAGTTATTTTTTTTGCTTTATATTTCTTTGCTGTTTCTTCAGCGATTTTATAAATTTTGTGAGCGAACGCAAATTCATGCATATCTATTAGATCTATCCCCTACTTTTTCTGATCTCTTTAGCTATTTCTTTTAATACTTTTGATTTTTTCTTGCCTTTCGTATTAACAAGGATTCTACCACTAGTTTCCCACCATTCTTTCGGATATTTTAAATGGGGTTCAACTTGGTTTTCATACCCTAATTTGTTTGCAGCATTAACGATTTCTTTTATCGTAATCTTATCGACAGCTAGATTTTGTGGAAGGCGCCTTCCTTCGCTCCGCGTTTTTTTCGCTTCAAAATATTGCGGCCACATAATAATAAATGGTTTTCTTGATCTCATTATATAGCTTTACTCTTCCGTATTTAAGAAATAAAACATAATAAATAATATAAAAATTATGAGTTAGAAATATAAAATCAATTGAAATAGAAATATAGAAAAGAAATTTTTTTTTGACAAAGTTAAGGCTTGATTAATTATCCATCTTATTAACAAATTTTATTTGCTACGGTAAATTTTCATTAACAGATGTCCTATCCCTATCAATTCTGTGGGAGGGTAGTCTAGCTTGGTATGATTCTCGGCTGGGGGCTGAGAGGTCGCGGGTTCGAATCCCGTCTCTCCCACTTTTTCTATTAAATAATTGTATTAATTTATTATATTATCATAATATAGCTAATAATTCGTGAAACAGAAATTTCACGATGATTTATTTATCATTAAATCCTATTGAATATTAAATTATTCGAAAAAGATTCTATATTCTAAGAAAACTTATTTTAGCAAAAGGACTATATATTGTTAAAGTAATAACTCAATTTTTCGAATAAATTATATTAATATTAAAAACTATCAAGATTTTTGAGGAATATTAGATATGTTTGAGTATATTAGTAGTGAGACCGAAAAGCAAATAATGAAAGAGACGAGAGCATTTGTAAGAGATGAAGTGCCTCATTCTCTTTTAAAACAAATGGACAAGGATGAAATTCAGTATCCAACAGAATATTTGCAAAAGCTTGGTCAATACAATCTTATTGGATTGAGATTTCCAAAAGAATATGGTGGAAGAGGCTTAAATTGGCGAAGTGAAGTAGTAGCTTTAGAAGAAATTGGAGTATTAGGAATGTCGCTCGGCTGTCTCTATTCTCTGGTAAGCATATGTGGAGAGGCGTTAAACATGTTTGGTTCAGAGGAGCAAAAGCAGAAGTATCTCGTTCCCATGTTAAAGGGGGAGTTATATACAGCAGAGGCCTTAACAGAACCACGTGGAGGATCTGATTTCTTTGGTGCAACCACTACTGCAGTTAGAGAAGGGGATTATTATATCTTAAATGGAGAAAAGCGATTTGTGGTCGGAGCAGAGGGAGCCGATTTCTTTTTAGTGTATGCCAAAACAGATCCAGAAGCCAGATCTCATGAATCAATCAGCTTATTTATTGTTGATAAGGATGATAATGTAAGTACCGAATACATATATGGATTAATGGGAACTCGTGGGGGTGGTGCAGGAAGGCTGAAATTTTCCAATGTAAAGGTTCCTGCGGAAAATATGATAGGAAATGAGGGAGATGGAGGCAAAATTTTCTACCAGATGATGGTGCCAGAACGAATGACGACCGCAGCAGGGGTCTTAGGAACAGCAAGAGCTTGTTTAAGAATTGCAACAAAATACAGCGCAAAAAGAAAGGCTTTTGGTAGAATTATCAAAAAATTTGAAGCCGTGAGCTTTAATATAGCAGAAAGCATTACTCTTTTAGATGCTGCGAGATCACAAGTCTATAATACCGCAACAGCAATTGATAAAGGAGCTCCTCCTAACATTCAGAGAAGATTGGTATCTGAATCTAAAAAATTCTCTACAGAAGCTTGTTGGAAAGTTATTAATAATGCTATGCAGATTATGGCAGGAATTGGTTATACCACAGTATATCCTATTGAACGTCTTTTAAGAGATGGTAGATTAAGTATGATATGGACGGGTACTAATGAAATAATGTCATTAATCATCCAGCATGAATATTATAATGAAATTCTAAGCGAAAAATGGCTAGGTAGAGATGTGGAACAAGATGCCATTGACTCAGAAGCAGAAGATGAAAAACATTACGGGTAAATAGATATAATTAATATTATTTTTTATTTTCTTTAATATTTTTATATATCAATTACTGCTAATTTATAGAATGAAATATGATTCTATTTAATGATTAATTTATATTTAAATATATTTCAAATAATTTGATGAAAGAAATGAATTGGTTCTGGAATTAGTAGCTCCAGAAGGTAGTAAAAATGGATTTGACGAATCTTTATTATTATAGATTGAAAAAATAAGATAAAACAAAAGAAGAATAGCTTATTTTATGGCTCTTTTTTATGAATTAATACACAAATTTTTATAATAATAAGCATATTCTACGAATGTAAAATAATTCAATTATAATTAGAAAACTCAAATGATTGTATGACAATTAAAAAAATTGGTATATTAACGGGCGGAGGTGATGCTCCAGGCCTTAATGGAGTCATATATGGCACAATGTTGAAAGCCTATGATTCAAATATTGAATGCGTGGGAATCGAGAAAGGATGGAAAGGATTCATGGAAAGTCTCACTATTCCCTTAAATATCGCTGAACAAGATGATTTACACACAAAAGGAGGGACCCTATTATATACGAGTAGAACAAATCCTTTTAAGGCTACCCTTGGAATAGAAAACGAAAGGGAAAAAGAAGAAAAAGAGAAAGAAATAGCTCAAACCATGCATCAAAAGTTCGAAGAGCTGGGAATAGATGCGCTCATAGCAATTGGAGGGGATGATACCTTAGGGGTTGCAGCCACCTTATTTAAACATACTAATGCTAAGGTTGTGGGCTGCCCCAAGACGATTGATAACGATATTAAGGGAACAGATTACACTTTTGGTTTTTGGAGTGGGACTCAATTAGCTTCCAATATTTTAGATAACTTAACCACTACTGCTCGTTCGCACCAGAGAGTGTTTATTGTAGAAATTTTTGGAAGAGATACAGGCTTTTTAACTTTATACAGTGGATTATCCGCGGGAGCTGATATTATATTAATTCCTGAAAAAGCATTCGATTTTAATAAAGATATTGTTAACGTTCTTAAGGAAAGAGTTAATGCAGGTTATAAGTATCATATAATTGCGTGTGCTGAAGGAGCTTATCCTTCTAAAAATTCATTAGAAAACCAATTAACTACTATCTCTCAAGAAACTCTTGATAATTTACCAAAAGATCCATTTGGAAACCCAAAACTCAACTATTTAAATATTTCAGAATTGTTAGTTGAGGAATTGAGATCCAGGATGGATTTAAAAGAAGAATTTAGGAAGAATGATACGGAGCTTGAGATAAGAAGTGTTGTACTTGGACATACTATGAGAGCCGGAACGCCAAATGCTTTTGATAGAATTTTAGGATTACGTTTTGGACTCGCTGCTGTGAATCTAGTATTAAATGGTAATTTTGGTGAAATGGTTTCTTTGAGGGGAAAAGAAATAAAGCATCTTCCTTTTTCAGAAGGAGTTAAAAAAAGTTATGTTGATGAGGATAAGGATTTAATGGAACTGAGAGAATTGTTGGTCAAGATTCGATATTTATCTAAAAAATAATTTTCCTTTTATTTTTTGGGTTTTAATCAAATACATTTTTAACCATGCAATAAAAAACTTTTAAATAAATGTTTGGGAAAACGGAGAAATTTAAACTAAATAAAGAATTTTAGTATCCCAATATTCATTCTTTTCGCCATTTCATAATTCAACTCACATTAAAATATATTATATTTTAGTATAAATCTCTTTTATAATTATTATAGATTTGAATTCTAAAAAACTTTAACCAGAAATTAAGAATTAAAAATTATTCTTGAAATACTTCTTGCTCAACGCTTTTAAGAAATTTCAATCCTTGTGTCAACAAAATCTTGGGTGATTTTGCAACTTTCTTCCAGATATTTCCAAAACCAAGATAAAACGATTCTATTATCACTCTTCCTTTATATTTAATTTGTTTTAATGCCTTATAGACTTGAACCCAATCTACGAGACCTGTGCCTGGTATTCCACGATTATTTTCAGAAGCATGAAAATGTCCCAAATAATGATCGGTGTTTATAATTGGATCATTAAAGTTAGATTCTTCTATATTCATATGATGTGTATCTAATAATACTGAGATATTAGGCTCGCCTACATCTTTACAATATTTTACCGCATCCTCTGCTGTATTGATAAAATAAGTTTCATAGCGATTAACCGGTTCAATACAGATTGAAATATCATATTGAGAAGCATACTTTGCAATTTCTTTCATTGAATTGACAGAAGAAGTCCATTCCTCATTACTTGGTGCGGATCCTGTAAAGATGCCCCCTGCTTTATATAATACACCTCCGATTTTTTTAGCACCGATCATATGAGCTTTATCAATGGCCAATTTAAACCTTTCAATGCCTCTTTTTCGAACATCTTCATCAAGAGAAGCAATATCAGCATCAGCAGAACATCCATAACACCCGCATGCTTCTAAATCATATTTTTCGAGCTCCTTTTTTACTTTTTTTGTAGGAAATTTTTCGGGACTAAACAAGGGTATCTCTACTACATTTAAACCTAAACTTTTTACGAGAGGAAACAAATTTAAATTATTTTGAGTAAAATAACTTGTCCATAATAATAGATTTACGCCATATTTATACATATTTTATCACTTATTAATAATTTACTACATTCTTAGAAGAGTTTTACTTTTATATAATTCCTAACACTTATTATTGTTGAAAATAACAACTTATAATCATTCGTAAGAAATTATGAGTGAAGTTTTATAAAACTGTATTTTGATTTATCTTCCGGGATTATATAACTTCCTCCACTTTGGTCGATAATTTTCAAGGTAAAAGAAAAATTTCCATCATACGCTTTTTTTATATTTTCAAGGATTACATCAATATCTTTAGTTTCAAGTTGATCTGCTACTAATGCATTTTTATATGAAATTACTGCTTTTTCAAACCTATTTAATATTCCCTCAATATTGGTGAAATAAAAAGGGGCTGCTGGGCCAGGTTCAGCTTCTAGTTCTAATTCAGGAATCTCTATTTTTGCTGTGGGGGATCGATACACTTTAGATATAAGGTCTTTTTCATTAGTTATTTTTAATTGTGAGATACCCGGTTCGGTTCGAGTTGTTATTGGGATAATATCTTTATTAATAAAATCGCACTTGTTGCATTCTAATTTTATTAAAAGCATTTTGTCATTATCCGGGAGATTATATATCGTTTTGGAAATCTCTATTATTCCCTCTTTACATTTGGGACAGCGTAAGGTGTTCATTGACTTTATAGGGGATTTAAACTTTTATTATTAATTACTATTAAATCTTAAAAATCTTTATAGAAAATATAACATTCATTTCAGATTAAGATAGGTAATTGATCATTATCTTTAATTTTTCATATCTAATCAAAAAATTTTTAATTAAAAAAAAATTTACCACTTAAAAATAGATAATATAATAATAATTAAAGGTTAGAACACTATGATTTCTATGGACTATAATAATGCAGCACCAGTTCTAAACTTATTATTATTAGGTATTGTAATTTTATTACTACAAGTAGTAGTAATTATTTCAATTTTATAATACAACCAAAAAAATCTTGGTTTGAACTTTTTTTCTTGGTTGTATTGATTAAATAAATATTATTAAAAATCAAAAAGAAAAAGTTGGAAAAAATTGATGGCGAACGGAATAATTGAGATTTCATTTGCTGGACGCGGAGGACAGACAGCAGTTACCGCGAGTCAGCTTTTGGCTAAATTTGCTTTTGAGAATGGATTCACTGACGTGTTTGCTATTCCTATTATAGGAGCAGAACGTAGAGGTGCCCCCATCAGTGCCTTTACTAAAATCTCAAAAGAAAAACAAATAAAAGCATATGAAAGTGTGTCTCATCCAGATTATCAATTCATTTTTGATACAACCTTATTGGAGATTCCAAGAATAAGAGAGAGTATAAAAGAAGGAACAATATTAATCGTGAATACCGACAAACCTATTGATACACAAGGATTACCAGAAAATTTAAAGATATATATGGTGGATGCCACCGGAATATGTATTGAACATAAGTTTATGATTTCAAGCGGACCGATATTAAACGTTCCTATGTTAGCTGCTTTTGGCAAAATTACGGGATTTTATGATCTTGAAACCATGAAAAAAGTCTTAATGAAAGAGTTTGGGGAGAGTCGAACTACTTTAAACATGAAAGTTGCCAAGGAGGCTTTTAACTCAGTTAAGGAGGTTAAATAATGAGCAAATCAGAAACAGAAAAATGGAAAAAAATTAATAAATCCAGAGAAGAAAGGCCTGAAATTCAAGAATATAAAAATTGGAAAGAGCTGCCTCCAATTCCTATCTCTTTACCAATAAAAGCGAGTATAGGAATAACGGGAGATTGGCGAACGTTCAGACCTGTAATTTTAGAAGGGTGTAACAAATGTGGGATTTGCTGGTTATATTGTCCAGAGGGTATTATTAGCAAAAAAGAGGATGGCAGCTTTGAAATAGACTATATATATTGTAAAGGCTGTGGAATCTGCGCTAGAGAATGCCCGACAAACAATATTAAAATGATTCGGGAGAGTGAAGCAGAAGATGACTGAAGCGAAACATAAAAATTTTATTCAAAACAGGGAAATTAAAGTTGTAAAAGGAAATGTAGCTACAGCCTATGCGGCTAAGTCAGCTAGAGTGCAAGTCATTAGTGCTTATCCTATTACCCCCCAAACTACGGTTGTTGAAAAGTTGTCAGAATTCGTCGATGGAGGATTAATGCCAGGCACTCAATATATTAAAGTAGAGAGTGAACACTCCGTAATGGCTTCAATTGTAGGAGCCAGTATTGCAGGAACACGCACATTTACTGCAACAGCGGGGCAGGGACTTTTCTACATGTATGAAATGATTCATTGGGCGAGCTCTAGTAGGCTACCTATAGTTACAGCTATTGTAAGTCGCGGAGTAGCGCCTCCATGGAATATCTGGGCTGATTTCACCGATGTAATAGCGGCCAGAGATACAGGATGGTTAAGTTCCTTCGTGGCAAGTCATCAAGAGATATACGATGAAATTTTAATGTCGTATAAGGTTTGTGAAGATTATGATGTTCTCTTACCAAAATTTGTTGCGTATGGTGGATTTATCCTATCACATACCTCTAAACCAGTTATCATAGAAGATCAAGATATTGTCGACGAATATTTACCACCTTTACCAGATGAAAAAGGCTGGCCTCACATTTTCATTGATCCAGATAGACCTATGATGCATGGAAATTTGATTATGCCATCTGGATTTTATAGCGAATTTCGATTAAAAATTCATGATGCGATGATGAAAGCCCAAGAAAAGATTAAGGAAGCGACGAAAGAGTTTGAAAAAAAATTTGGGAGAAATTACGGGAATGGATTAGTTCAAGAATATCATTTAGATGATGCGGATGCTGGTATTATTATTTATGGCGATTTAGCATTACAAATGGAGCAAGCAGTAGATGAATTGAGAGAGGAAGGATATAAAGTGGGAATGCTTAAATTGAGACATTTTAGACCGTTTCCGGTTGAAGATATAAGAAAAGCTGCAAAAAAGGTAAAAGTTTTAGGAGTAGTGGATCGCGCAACAGCGTTTGGTTCACCAACAGGTGGTCCGGTCAGCAGTGAAGTGAAGACCTCCCTCTATAATACGGGCATAAAAACGCAAGTATTGCCAATCATTTCAGGATTAGGTGGAAGAGAAGTGAGTTTAGAAGAGCAAAAAGATCAATTAAAAACATTAGTAAAAATGCATGAAACTGGAGAGCTTCCAAAAGATTTAATTCATGGAACTCTCTGGCATGGAAAATTAGAGGTGAAATAAATGGTTAGTCTTAAACAAGCTTTAGAGGAAGCAACTGAAGAGTATTTTCTTCCAGGAAATTCATGCTGTGCGGGATGTGGTCTGGAAATAGCCCTTCGCTGGGCAATGAAAGCCTTAGGACCCAAGACCGCTTTAGTCGCTCCTGCGTCCTGTTTGAATGTAGTTGTGGGGCTTTGGCCAAAAACAGCACCAGAGTTTCCATTTATTAACATGGCATTTGCAGCGGGCGCTGCAGCAGCTACTGGCTTTGATGCCGCATTTAAGGCAAAAGCATTTCGATTTCCTGAGGGAAAATGGGATGAAATGACAGCTTTAGTATTCGCGGGTGATGGAGGGACTACCGATATAGGAATACAAGGACTAAGCGGTGCTGCTGAACGAAACTCAGATATACTTTATGTGTGTTATGATAATGAAGCGTATATGAATACCGGCATCCAGAGAAGCAGTTCAACACCCCATGGTGCAAAAACAACTACCACTCCCTTTGGTAAACAGAGGTATAAAAAGGATGTCCCACGTATAATGGAGGCGCATGACATTCCCTATGTGGCAACTTGTAGCATTTCAGAGCCCTTAGATCTATATGAGAAATTCAAAAAAGCAAAAAATATTAAGGGATGTCGATATATTCATATTTTAGCACCTTGCCCGCCTGGATGGGGCTTTCCGGCAGAAGATACGGTGGAGATTGCAAGATTGGCTGTAAAAAGTGGATTTTGGATTCTTTATGAAGTGGAGAATGGGAAGAAAACTCTTTCAAAAGCAAGCAAGAGATTATTGGATCCAGAGAAAAGATTACCTTTAATGGATTATGTCCAAACTCAAAAAAGATTTTCTACTCTTTCAGAGAAAGCACTCATAGAACTACAAGACCGTATTGATAAACAATGGAGAACTCTTGAAAACGAGCTTAGGTGTCAATAAGATTTTTAAAATTTTATTATTATTTTAAAAGCGTCATTAAAATATACTTTCTTTTAGATAATTAACTATTTTGGATTTATTGAATTATAAAAATTAGAAATGGGATTTCTGGTTAAAGTAATTGGGAAAGCTCTTGAAGACATAAAGGTTTTTTTAGATATTGCCGTAGAAAACATCATTGATGGTAATATTATAGCTTTTCCTACTGATTCTGTATATGGACTTGGATGTGATCCAACTAATCTTAACGCTGTTAAAAGATTATTTAATATCAAGTTTAGAGATGCATCAAAAGGATTTTTACTACTCGTGTATGATATTCAAGAAGCAGAGAAGATTGCGGAATTCAATGATCCTGCCAGAAAGTTAGCCGATCAATTCTGGCCTGGAGAATTATCATTAATTTTGAAAAGAAAACCTCAATGCATTATTCCACCTGTGGTGAGTGCTAACGAAGAGACTATTGGATTAAGGGTTCCAAAAAATGAAATTATCCGTGAAATTTTAAATTTATTAAAAAAGAAAGGGAATTTTGGAGGAATAGCTGGCACATCGGCAAATTATGCTGGAGAAGAGCCATCAACAGATGGGCAAGAAATTTCTAGAAAATTCTTAAATCCAATTGATTTTATCATAGACAACGGAGAGACGCGCTCAAAAATTCCTACTACAATAGTAGATTGTACAAAACACGAGATAGATATACTCAGAGAAGGTAAAATTACCAGAGAACAAATATATGAAGCCTTGTCTGGATGAATATTTAATAATTTTGGAAAAGGGGGATATAATCTGAAAAATTTTAATTTGCTGGTATCGGCACCGCGATTTAATGAAACAGATGCAAAAGCGGAGTTGTGGTTTGTTCTATTAATCTGCGGAGACAAATATTCAGTGATCTCTAATTTAGAATATCAAGGATTGATTACTGCTTTCACTAATTTGCCTGAACTTGAAATCATAAAGAAAATAAAAGAAATTTTAGAGAAAGATCCTAATTTCTTTAAATATGTTTTAAAAATTGTGCCAATACAGTTTATTTGTGAAACAGATTTAGAATTAATAAAAAAAATAGTAAAAGAAAATTATAGCACTTATATTGAGAGACAAGATTCTTTTAGAATAACATTAAAACGAAGAAAAAATAAATTAATTGAGAGAGATGCACTAATCGAGACGGTCGCAAATCTTTTAAATAATCCAGTTGATCTCGAAAATCCTGATAAGATAATTAGAATAGAATTGTTGGATACTGTATGTGGTATCTCTTTTTTAGAACAAGGGGATATAATAAGAACCACGAATCGCAATCTTAAAAATTAGATTTAATTGCGTTAACAAATTGTTCAACCTTGTTTTCCACAAAATTCTGTTCAAAATCCTTATCAAGAAATACCTTCATCGCAACGGGTTTCTTATTACATAATTCTGCAATACTATCAAGCATTTGCTCTTCACCCCTTCCACCTGCGGAGCAAAATATTGCGATTTTACTAAATTTTTCTTTATATCTTGTGATATATGTTCTGAGTGCCGGGGTCATTCGTTTATTCCAGATTGGCGAACCTAAAACAAGAAGCTTATAATCCGATGGATCTTTTTCAATTCCTTTGATCTCAGTCAGTTTTTTCATAGTGGCTTCATATCCAGCTTTTAGGAATCCAAAGATTCCGAGTCGCTTTTTTGGGTCAATTATTTCATCTAAATCAGCATTAAGGCTTTTAGCTATCAATTCTGCAATTTTTTTTGTATTTCCTGTCCTAGTATAGAATACAATTAAACTCTTCATTGAAATTCAAAATTTAATTTTTTTTTATAATTTGATTTTTTTAAAATATTAAACTTTTATTTAAATATAGATTCTTTTTAGGAATTTCTAAATTATTTTTTTACGTTCTAATAGTTTTCTAAGCTTAATAAAGCCATTTTCTCGACTATTAAATCAGATAACGCTTGAAAAAGAAGTTTCAAATTTTCTGCTTTATTTGGATCTAATGTATTTTTAACTCCTAACGTATGTAAGCTAGTATCAATCTGGTTATCAGATAAATTAAAGAAATATTTTAATCGAAAATATTTCTTTTTTGATTTCTCATTATATTCATTCTTTTTCTCTATAAAGTTAAATTGATCTAATAATTTTTCATTGATTTTAATAGCTGTGGATTCATCTGCTGCGATACAGTAATTCAACATTCCCATATTTAAATCGTTTTCTTTTATCCCAAAGGAATTAAAAGCCTTTCGAATTTGCCGATTTGCTGATAAATATAATAAGAATTCTATGCTGGGTTTTTGAGAAATATTTTTTTTATATTTAAATGCTTTTAGAGTAAAATATATCGCATAAAAAAGATGATTTTTATCCATTAAATATTGAGGATTAAAAAATTGAATTACAGCCTTAAGATATTTATTTTGAAGCCCTTCTAAAATATCAAACAATTGATCAAGTGAGGTTTTTTGTTCTTTTAATTCTATTGTATTAGCAATAATGGTGAATCTTAAGTCATGCTCTGAAAAGAAGAAATTTTGTTTTATCATATTATATTGGCAACTTCCAGCTGAACCAATCAGGCATAAAATTAAAATATATTTTAATTAAAATAGATAAAATTAATATAATTAACAAATAGAAGGTAATGATCCAATCTTTATAGGTATAATTTATCGTAAAATAGTAAGTTCTTTCTTTTCTACTTCCAAAAGCTCTAGATTCCAAAGCTTCAGCCACATTAAAAGCTCTTTTTACAGAGCAAATAATGAGAGGGATTAATAAGGGAAAAAGATTTTTTATTTGCGTTATAATACCTTTTTTTTTTAATTCATATCCTCTACTCTGTTGAGCATCGATAATGTTTTGAGCCTCAATGGATATAGTCGGCACAAATCGAAATGCAAGAGAAAAACTAAACGCAAATTCAAAGGGAACTTTCATTGAAATTAATGATAAAGTTAATTCATTGGGATCAACTGTAAGAAAAAAGATTGAGAATGATGATATCATAATTATTATTCTTATAATCATTCCTATTGCATAAGAGAATGATAAGAAAAATGTATTAAGCACGATTATTAATATAAATAGAAAGGATAAGCCTTGGATACTTTTAAACCATTCTCTAAAAAGTCTTCCAAATAAAATTAATGGAAAAAGAGTGAGAAAAAGCAATAAGAGTGGGATTATATTTGTAAATAAAAGTGAGCAGATTGTATAGATTAGGGCTAAAAATAATTTTACCCGAGGATCAAGATTATGTAAAAATGCATCTTTTTTTAAAAATCTAAAAGCTTCCAAAAATTTAAATGACATTGTGTTTCCTTCTTTTTAGTATTTTTTTTTAAAATAATCCATTAAAAATGCTGTTATGGCTTCTTGTGTGTAAATTTTCTCTGGGATATCCAAACCTATCGTTTTAAGAGTTGATTTTAGTTCAATTAATTGAGGTAAGATTAAGGAGGCTTTTTTTAGTAATTTTTTATTAGATAAGATTTTATGGGTTGGACCATCCGCAAGGATTCTGCCCTCTGCCATTAAGATTATTCGAGGGATATGCTTATAGGCAAATTCTATATTATGTGTGACAATAATTATAGTCTTTTTCTTTTTTTTCTCTTCCTCAAGTAAATTAATCAGAAAATTTATTTCATTTTTATCTTGTCCCAGTGTTGGTTCATCAAAAATTAAGATTTTTGGATTGCGACACATTATTGATGCTAATGCTAATTTTTTTTTCTCTCCTCCTGATAAATTCAATGGAGATTTTTCTTTATATTTTTCAAATTGAAATATGCTTAAGGTTTCATCTATTTTTTCTTGAATTTTATTCTCTGGATAAATATTTTTTAGAGAAAATTTTATTTCTTCTTGAACACTATTCGAAAATAATTGATGTTCGGGATTTTGGAAAACTATACCAACAAAAGTAGATAATTCGGCTATAGTTTTTGATTTTATATTTCCGTTTTCTATGAATATTAATCCTTTTTGTGGTTGTATCAATCCATTTAGCGTTCTTATTAACGTGGTCTTTCCTGCTCCATTACTTCCCATTATTCCGACAATTTCCCCAGAATTTACATTTAAACTGATATTTTTTAACGCTTGAGTTCCATTAGGATAAGTATAGCTTACATTATTCATTATAATAAGAGGTAATGGCTCAGACACTATAATCACCTATAATTTTTGTTTAATTAAATTGATCGCTTCTTGTATACTTACGGGAATTGGTTCTTTAATTAAATCATTTTCTTTTAATTGAAGAAATATGGAATATATCAAAGGTTTATTGATATTTAAATTTTTAAAAATAGGACCATTGATTACTTTTTGCTTATCATCTTTTTGTAAGATTTCTCCCTCTTTCATTAAAATTATTTCATCAACAAATGGAAGTACCAAATCTAAACGATGTTCAATTATTATGATTGTAATTTTTTTTTCTATCTGAATTTTTTTTAAGAGTTTTAATATTTTTCCCGCAAAAAATGGATCTAAATTTGCTGTAGGTTCATCAAGAATAAGAATTTCAGGTTCTAAGGCGAGTATAGAAGCTATAGCGACTCTTTGCTGTTCTCCTCCACTTATTTCGAATGGTGCTCTATCTAAAATATTTTCTATTTCAGTTAAACGAATAACTTCCTCGAGTTTTTCTTTAATTAATTCCCTTGGGACACCCAAATTTTCCATACCAAAGGCTATTTCATACTCTACGTTCATAGCAATAAGTTGATTTTCTGGAGTTTGAAAAACAATTCCAACAATCGTAGATAAATCTGCTATGGAAATTTTAGTAGTATCGTTGCCATTAACTAATATTTTCCCTTTATAATACCCTGAATAAAATTGGGGGATCAATCCATTCATACATCTAATTAAAGTCGTTTTTCCAGAACCCGTTTCGCCGGCCAAAAGAATGAATTCATTAGTTTCTATTTCTAAATTAATGTTTTTAAGCGCGTAAATATCGCTTCTTTTATATCGAAAAGAAAAATTTTGAAAGGTTATTAATGCCATAGATAAAAAAAAGCCATTTGATTTGTATTGAATAATTAATAATTATTAATAATTACTATTTACTTAAATTTTCTTTAATTTTATCTAAAATGACGTCTTTAAGGGTTCCCTCTTCTTTAGCTATATTAATGGAAGCTGCTCCATCATGACCTCCTCCATTCGCATTATAATCTCTCGAGATTTCTTCTAATAACTTTCCTAAATGTAATCCTGTTTTTCGGCAAACTCTCTTTTTAGCGCGGACGCTAATTCTGTATTCATCTTTTCTTTCTGAAATAACCATTGCCACATCAAATCCTATTTTAATTAATATATTTGCAGCACTTGCCTCGAAACTACTTACTTGAGACACACCAATAAGCCATTTTTTGACTTTTATCATTTCAGCTCTCTGAGTGCCCTTTATTTGAGCAATTTTTTCGGAGATATCTGGCTCAGTTTTGAGCATTAATCGGAGTTCTTGATATTCTATATTATCATTTAATAATTTTGCAAGCGCCTGTATCGTATGATTATTTGCAAATTTAAGATATCCAGAATCAGTAATTATTCCAGCAATTAATAGAAATCTAATAGGATCTATAAATGATACTTTGAACTCTTCAAAAAGATCAAAAATAATTTCACAAGTCGAACTATATTCATCTAAGCAAATTCCCTGTATATTTTCTTTAGAATTTATGGTCATTTCATCTGAAAAATGATGATCAATAAAAAAGAAATGACGTTGCTCTCTTTGGATTTGATTAAGTTTCAGAAATTCATCCACATTACTTAGTTTATTGGTATCTAAAATAAAAAAAACATCAATACTATTATTTTCAAATGACTCTGCGAATATAGGATTAAATTCTGGAAATTTTTGCTTTAATCTTTCCAAGAAAAGCTCTGTTCTTTTCGAAATTCCAGAAAAATAAATAATAGTTTTTATATCATTTACTAATTTTTTTAAAAAAAAATTTAAAGCGATTGATGAAGAAACTCCATCTAAATCTGCTAATTCATGAGTAGTAATTAAAATTGTTTTACCTTTTAAAGAATTTAAATAAGATTGGATTTTTGATCGAAACATACTTACATGGATTGCTTTTGTTGGAGATCTGATTGAATTGATTTACTCACATTCTCGATTTGTCCACGAGCTCTTTCTTCTTTACTTTTTAATGTCTTTATTTTCATTTCTAAACTGGTCTTTTGGCTCTTTTTCTCTGCTAACAATTTATCTCGCTCGCTTTTCACCATAATTCCACCGATCGATTTATAGATAATCTCATCGGATCCCGTCTTTTCTAATTCTTCCACAGCTAATTCAGTTTCTCGTAATCTTGTCTCTAATTGTAGCCTCTGATTGATAATGTATTCAAGATTGGTTTGTATTTGCTGAAACTGCTGAATCTTATTCTTTAAATCATCGTCCAATTTATCAAAATTAATTGTCATATCTTTTCCTTTTTCCTTTGTTAAAAAGTTTATAATTATAAAAGTTTATAAGTCAATAAAATATTTTTTTCTATATTTTATTAATTTTTTTTTAGAGCTTCTTCCAAAAAAAGGCTCTAAAGCCTATAAGAACACTATTTAGTTAATATTGAGACATTCTCTATTATTTTTCCGAAACTTATAATATCATTTATTGATGCTCGAAATGCTGTAATATCTTTGCTCTCAATTATAAAATGGAGAATATTATTGCCTTCTTTTTTCATAATGATTTTTGAGCGTTTACTGGTAAATTTCTCATATTCCGGTAGAAAACTGTTATAGCAATAATCTCTCATTTTAGGATCATCAAAAGTAAATTCTACTGACGATTTGAGAGAAAAAAAATTAGATTTATTCATTCTTCCTCTTCAATTAATTCAATCTCACGCTGTTTTCGCTTAGAAACTCTGAATGATTCCAAACCCCGTAATGTTGTAGTGGTATATGCTCCTCCAGTGAATTTTGATTTACATTTTCTACAATACCAAATTCCTGTGGAGATTCTATGAACAGAGCCTTTTGTTTTACATTGTGGACAAATGATGTATTTACTTTTCATTTTGACTAATACATCTCGAGCCCTTTTCCTATTTACTGCACCATAACGAGCCCCATAGCGCCCCGTAATGTCGACTTTTTTCGTTTTGTGTCCCATAATAAATCTCACTTATTTTCAATAATATTATTACTTAGTTGTATAAAAGAAAAGATAAAATAAAATTTTAATGAATTTTAATGAATCCTATTCTTTATTTTTGAGAATTTTTCCGATCGTTAATAATTTCAATAATAAGATTTTGATAAATACTTCTAGGAACAAATAAATAATGATTTTAATCAAATAAAATATAAGTTTTATATGGAAAGAATTCTAAATTGATTTTGAATAAAAAAAAATATTTCATAAATTTATATATTAAAGTTAAACTAGTTGATGTATCATGGGTTTCGCAATCAATTTAAATAGTGTTAATGAACAAATAGGTGGAAAAGTAGGCGGAAAAGGTTTCAATTTAGCAAAATTAATAAAACATAAGTTTAATGTACCTGAAGGTTTTTGTATTACAACAGACGCCTATACTAAATTTATAAAGGAAAATGATCTCGATGATATTATTAAAACCACCTTATATGAGATTAAAGATTCTGAATATCAAAATCTTGAAAAATTTACAGCAAAAATCCAAACCGCCATTAAAAATGGTGATATTCCTCGAGAAATATTGGCAGAAATTGAAAATGTATATAAATCATTATCCTGCGATAGTTATGTCGTGAGATCTTCAGCAAACGCAGAAGATTTGGAATCTGCGTCTTTTGCGGGACAATATGATTCCTATCTGAATTTAAAAAGTATTGAAGATATCATATATCATATTAAAGAATGCTATGCATCACTCTGGACAACTAGAGCAATAGCATATAGACTAAAAAATAATATCCCATATGAAAATGCTCAAATTGCGGTTATTATCCAAAAAATGGTTCCTGCTAAAGCTGCTGGCGTTCTATTCACCAAAAATCCGCTTTCAGCAGAAATCTCAGAAATGCTTATTGAATCTAATTTTGGGTTGGGTGAATCTGTAGTGGGAGGAATTAGTTCTCCAGATCAATTCACTTTAAAACAAACGCAGAAAAAAACCCCTTCTTTTGAGATTTTAAATAAAAAAATTGGGAGAAAACAATATATTATCCAACCCACTGATGTAGAGAATGAATGTGGAACACAAAAGGTTCGATTATCCGAAGATGAGTGGTCGGAACCCTCTTTAACGGATACTGATATATTAAACCTTGCTGAAGTAGGAGCTAATATTGAACAGGCTTTCAAATCCCCACAAGATATAGAATGGGCTATTGAAGAATCCAATCAAATTGTTATATTACAATCACGGCCAATAACTTCTTTTAAGAAAGAAGAAGATATTCTTTTCTCGCGCGGCTATTCTGATGATTATTGGAATGACAATGTCACCCCATTATTCTTCGATCTGCTTGGCGATCAGCTCACGAAAGTGGTAAATATTCACCTTAATTCAATAATGGGCTATAAAGAAATGCAGGCGAACTTACTAAAGCTCCATAACGGACATGTATATTTTAATTTAAATGTCTTAAAACGTAAGGTAGAAAATGAAATTCCAACATTTGTGCGTAATGAAGATGTGTTGAATTATTTTCCTAAAGGCGCAGGACCATTTGGAAAAAAAACCATAAAAGATTTACCATTTCATTTAATAAATCGAATTGTGGCAGAATTACGGGTCAGGATCTTCGATCCTAATGGATCTATGACGAAAACCGACAAGGTGTATGAAAAGTGGACCAAGGAAGAATTTAATCCATTTTGCGACTTCTTTGATGCTGAGTTGAAAAAGTTAGATAAGAAGGGAGATGCCAAGAGTCTTTTTGAATTAGCCAACTCTTTAGATGAGAAAATGGTAGATCATTTTAAATTAGTTCGATATGGAATCCCTGTCCACAATATCGGTATGAATTTGATGGTCCAATATCTCCTTAAAAGATTCATTGGAAAGGAAGATGCAGTAAAATATTACCCTATTTTAATCTCTGGATTAAATCACAAACTTACCGAAACAAATGAACAATTACATAAACTTGCCATAAGCGCTCAAAAGGATGAAAAATTAAAATCTATTATTCTCAATACAGATTCTAAAAACCTTTATCAGCGATTATTAGAAGAGCGGGAGCCAGAAATCAATCTCTTTCTGGAACGATTTAATAAATTTATTAAAGAGCAAGGCGATAGGGGATTTACGAGAGAGTCATATTATCCACGCTGGTCTGATGCTCCTGAATATGTATTTGATATTATCCAATCCCTCCTAACGGAGGAGGAAGAGAAATTAAACAAAATAAAGGCAAAAAATGAAAAATTCAAAAAATTGATTGAAAGACGAGTGGAAAAAAAAATCAGGTCTCAGTTTTTGGGGTATCTAAAATGGAAAATCTTATCTATTATATTAAATTTTAGCAGAAGATATATTATCTTTCGGGAAAATCAGAGATATAATCTGGATAAATGGATCGCTCGCAATAGAAAGGTGTTTATGGATATTGGGGAGATTTTTCAGCAAAAAGATCTTCTTGATGACCCCATTGATATTTTCTTTTTGCGAAAAAGGGAAATTAGGGAGATTATAGAAAAGGGTATATCTTCCCCCCAAATTAACAAATATAAACCAATGATAAACGAGAGAAAAAAAGAATTTTTTGAATATGAAAACAAATTACCTCCCAAATTTATAATTGGTGACAGGGAGTATAATGATACTCTAGACTTCAAAGAAAGTAGTAAAGTATTTCAAGGGATAGCGGCAAGTCAAGGATTGGTCACAGGTCTTATTCGCGTCTTGCAAAAGATCGAAGATATTCCAAAAGTTCAGGTAAACGAGATTTTAGTAGTACCGAGAACAGATCCGGGATGGACTACCGTTTTCAGTAAAATAGGGGGATTAATTACAGAGACGGGAGGAATTTTATCGCATGGGGCGGTTGTTTCTCGCGAATACGGAATCCCCGCGGTGACCAACATTCCGAATGCTTGCAGATTATTCAAAACCGGTCAAATGGTCCAAATTAATGGATATGATGGTCAGATTAGAATAAAATGAGTCTTTATTTTTACTTTTCCTAATTAAATTGATTTAATAAGATCTCATCATTTGAATATATAAATTATTGAATAGTTCTTACCTCTATGAGATAATATGGAGATTTTGTTATGGAAAAAATTATACATCCCGAACAGATTAATGACCATCCAGAATGGAATGAATCTTATTATTTGGCATTTTATTCAAAGGATAAGAAAATAGGCGGTGTTTCTCGTTTAGGATTCAAGCCAAATAAGCAAGAGGGTATGACTTTTTTATTTCTGTTTCTTCCTGACGGTTCTGCGGGAGGGTATTTTCAAGAGAAAAAAATCAAAGAGTTTAATGAAGCTCTAACGGTTGCTGGAATGACTCATCAATGGAATAACAACGGCACATGGAATTACAAGTTCCAGGGAAATTTAATCATTGTAAAAAATCCCGGAGATTTACCGGATGTCCGTCAGAATCCTCAATTAATTGAGGGAGTAAAAAAAGTTGAGATGGATTTAACTTTTAATCCAATTAATGAGGTATACGAATATAGTGAATATATGTCAAAAGAATCTTTAGAACTAGGAAAAAAGGCAGGCGATAAACATTGGGAGCAAATAGCGAAGATTTCTGGAATTTTAAAAATCGGAGAAAAAAGTTATACTTTCAAGGATATTATAGGACAAAGGGATCATACGTATGGTGTAAGGGATTGGACAGGAGTGGGAAATTGGTTATATTATGTAATATGGTTTAATGAAAATTTAGCGGTTAATCCTGCTGCGATAATATCTGATGACGGAAGGCTGTCTACGGGAGGATTTATTTTCAAAAATGGACAAAATATCCCTTTAAAAACGATTAAGATTCTCGATCAGCAGTTCAGAAAAGACAATATTATGCCAATAAGTTCAGAGTTGGAATTAATTGACTTCAATAATGAAAAATATATCTTAAAAGCACAAACAGGCCCTATCATCCCTGTTCCCTTTAAAACAAAGGAGGGTGATGAATCTATTTTGATTCAATCAATAGGATCATTTCAACTTAATGATCTTTCAGGGGGATATGGAACTTTCGAAACATTACGAAAAAAATGAAAAGAATATAATTTTTTCTAATTAATTCCAATAAAATGAAGAATTAATAGATTAATAAAACAAAATAATAATCAAAAAAAAATTATTCAATTTTAGTAGCATATTGCCAAAGATTTAATTGACTTCGAAGATCTTTCGCAATATCGAATGCTTTTTTACTGAGCATTTTAATTTCTTCTGGAGTGAATGTTGCAACTCCACTCTTTTGAATGCTCGCTACATTATTTTCCGTAACTGAGATGGTTACTCTTCCTTCACTAACTAATTGTTCGGGAAGACAAGGATCAAGAAAAACATTATCCCCTATTTTTCCGAACGTAATAGGAAGAGGTAAATCACTTATAATATCCTTTCCTGTTATATAGCCTCCCGTCCATTCTGGTCCATTTTCAGTCCATTTTCCTTCGGGAATATGAGCTGAAATTAGCGCTGCTAAACATCCAACCCCACCACAGTCAATCATATTTCCACCGTGATTTATGACATACATATCAACAAAGACGATATACACGGCTTCATTTTCTTTTATACATAATCGTTTGGTTTGGATACAATTAGCATGTCGGATACCTCTGTCAACTACTCTTGCTAATTCTATTGATTGCTGATCTGGGGGTCCTCGTTCAAATAACGGAGATGCTAAAGGTAATAATTCTGCCATTATGCTACATACTCCCTCATCAGGCATATCAGGATAAGGTTCTCCAATATCATATTTGATGCCTGTGAGAATTCTGGTATCTCCTAAAGATACATCAGAAGAGCCTTCCGCTGCCGCTATTGTGTCAGTTGTTATATTGAAGTCTCTGTATTCCCATAATCCTCTCCCGTCAATTCTTTTTTCCTTTTTCAAATTATCTTCAATGTAACTTTTTTCTATTGTAGATATGACGCGTTTTATATCCATCATTAGACACTTCCACCTCCCATTTCTTCAACTTCCTCTTGTATTTTAATATATTTTCGCTTAAGTGCATCCAATTGCATGTTATAAATCTTTTCCAGGGCATCTTTCGCCATATCTAAACATTCTTCTAATTCTGGTTGAGAAATTTGCCCGTCAAATTGTAATAGTGATAATTCATCATTAAACCATGTGATGGCAACTGGTAAATCTGCTTCACCAGCTTTATCTTCAACCCCTGATAAATCAGTCACCAATTTTCCTTCAATTTTTCCAACGGCACAAGAAGTGACTAAACTTCTCATCGGAACACCAGCATCAGCTAAAGCTAAGGCTGCTACGGTCGTGCTTGCGCAACGTGTTCCTCCATCAGCATCCACCACTTCAATGAAGATTTCAAAACTTGTACCTGGATATAATTCAAGAAAAAGAACGGGTTCCAAACAATCAGAGATAATCATTGAGATTTCTTTCTCTCTTCTACCCGGTGCGGGTCTTTTTCTTTCAAAAACAGAGTAGGTAGCCATACGATAGAATGTTCTCAAAATCCCTCTGTCTGGTTTAGCCAAATGATGAGGGTGAACCTCTCTTGGACCATAAACACTGGCAAATATCTTATTATTCCCCCATTCTATATATGCGCTTCCGTCCGCATTTTTAATAACATCAACTTCCATTTTTATAGGACGCAAATCATATGGTCCTCGACCATCTAGACGCATTCCATCTTCACGCCATAATTTTTCGGGATATTCATCTTGAATTAATAACACCATTCTTTATTTAATACCTCTTGTTTGTTTCTCATTTTTGATAAATTCTTCCATTCTATCAGTAAGCCCTTGAGTATGAGCTTCCCTTTCGATTTTATAAATAGCTTCAATTGCAAGTCGTTCGCTTTCAATACTATCGCCTTTTATCCATATGCGGCCATTTTGGCAAACAAAAATGTTGCAATTGGTTGCTTTTTTCAACATTTTAATCATGGAACCATTTCTGCCTATGACTCTCGGCACCTTGGGAGGATCAATTTGAATTATGATCCCATCGGTTTTTTTACCCAAATATTTTCCCACGGTCGTTAATTCGGGATCATTCAAGCGATCAGCTGAAATAACTTTCGCAACTAATACATCTCCAATCTCATATTTTTCTGTATCTGGCTTTTCATGGTATTTTCCCCGCCTTCTTTTTTTATCAAATTTAATCGTATTACTTGGTTTTAAAATTCCTGGATATTTAGCATTAATATCACAGCGATATTTCACAGGATTTTTATCTATAACAATCGCAATTACTTTATCTCCAGGATGGGTGGTATAAAAACCATTTAAAGGAATTACATTAATATATTGATTCTTTATCTGTTTTAAGCCTACTAACACAGATATGATCTTATCCCGCTTTTTATTGAGAATTGTTCCTCGACCAGGATTATACGTGTCTATATCTTCGCTTAAAACCTCGCCAGGGGCGACAATCTCTCTTGAAGTCTGTTCATCTTCAAATTCATCATCAGTTTCGGATTCTTCGTTGCTTTCCATTGTTTTTTTGGTCGCTTCCTATTTTTTTAAAATTCTTTTAAGTAATATAAATTTTAATGGCATAAAATTTTAATGAATTTATTTAAAAGATTAACAATTTTCATTATGAGCGATTTAGAATTTCACTCATAAAACAGAAATGATTTTATCATTTATAGTAATTGTCCTACAAATTATTAGTATAAAGGCTAATTGGCGCTAAAAAGTGAGAGCTTCTCAAAATAAGCTGGAAATAGCTAAATGATATGATATTTTCACAAAATTATAATAATTTTGTTTGAACTCTACCGTGCGTTAACTTTTGTAATTTATCTAAGAATTCCATTTGTAATCCTGCGGGAAAGCTTATTTTTGCCACCCAGGATCCGTCTGATTGCCATTCCTCTTGCTTGATCTGAGCAAATTGAGCCACGATATTGTATCCCTTTGCGGTGAAAGAGGTGGGGATTTTAACAGCCATTTCCACTTGTTCCATTTTAATAGGGAGAATAGTTCTGATTAGTTTCACGATATCATCCACTTGCTCTTCGGCACTTCTCATGAGATCCACCTTCACATTTGCTTCTTCAATCGCTTTCTCAATTCTTTCTGGCGGATGCGGTTTATTATTTTGCGGATTAATAGCGTTTTTGGAAATAATATTAATAATTTGCTTGAGTTTTTTCTCTTTTTCCTCTTCTCGCTGAGCTTTTGTCCATTGTATATTACCTTCTAAGAGGATGTGAGCTCCAATTTCTCTGCCTTCCGTTGTATCGAATATTGCCTCCATATCACCGTCCGTGGCTTTTTTGCCTCTTCTTAAATCCTCAAACACTATGAAAGATTCAAAAATAAGTTCTAAAGGTATATTAGGATCCTCTATTACTTCTTCTACTGTTAATCTTGATTGCTCTTTTCCTTCCTTTAATCTTCGATTAATCTCTTCTCTAATATATTTTTTTGCATTCCATGCTCTCTCAGGATCCATTAACATTTCAAAAACTCTTCCACCTTTTTCAAGACGGCCAATAATATGGTTTCCTAAATCAATCCTTGCTCGATCTATCAAAGGTTATCCCTAAGTTCTATTGTTATTTATTTTATTTTTCTAAATATAGTAAATTATAATTAATTTAAAAACTCACGTGCAGAATAAAAATCCTTAAGGTAGCGTAAAAAATAATAGGATAAAAACTAAATTTTAGATAAAAGTTCTTTTTTTTCCTCCACATTGAGCAATTTAAACTTCTTATCCTCTCGTAAGATATATGCAACATCACAAGTATGCTCAGAGAGGTTCTCCTCGCCCATAACCTCTTTTAGTGTTTTTAAGGGCAATAGTTTTAAATCCTCATCGGAGATATTTTCATCATAGTTTTCTTCCAAAAATGTTCTTGCTTCGTTAGCTCCCGAACCAATTGCGAACGCTTTATAGCCCCATAGAGCCCCGGATGGATCCGTTAAAAATAACCCCGTACTGTCATTCGGGTTAATTCCAGCAATTAAAAATGATACTCCAAATGGTCTTACTCCCGCATTCTGTGTATATGCTTGAAGAATTTCGCAAATCTCTAACGTGAGCTCTTTTACTGTGATTTTTTCATCATAATTTAAAAGATGAATCTGTGCTTGAAGTCTGCCCTTATCTATAAGCACTCGGGCATCAGCAGTTAAACCTGCAATGGCGACGCCAATATGTTCATCAATTTTAAAGATCTTTTCTGAACCGAGGGTTTCTTGAAGCTGGGCTTTCTTTTTCTCAACTGCGAATACTACCGAATTTTTATTTCTCGCACAAATAGCTGTAGTTCCTCGCCTCACAGCCTCAATTGCATACTCTACTTGAAAGAGTCTTCCTTCGGGGGAAAACTGCGTAATGGCCATATCGTAGCCGCGGCCTTGTTGGCTGAAAATGGTTTATCTCACCTATAATTAATTCTTTTAATTAAGTGTATTAATTTTTAATTATACTAATAATTCAACAATAATTAAATTTTCCTTTAACAAATTATCGAAAAAGAATTGATCTCTATAAAGCATAAAAAGAGCAAAAAAGGGGAAAGACCTGCATAATATGAAAAACAAAGAATAAATAAATAACCTTATGTTATATCTCTGATTTTATCTGTAATATGTTGCAACGTAATTCCTTTTAATTTGGTGAAATGATATATAAATATCGCAGAACCAACCACAATTCCAATTAAATAAAAAATGTATATAGTCCAAAAGAACTCCGAAATGGCAGAATAAAAGACCCAATCAAAAATATAAGACAGAATCGAGATTATGACAATAAAAACTATACTTATAATCAAGGCAATCCTTTCATAGGATTGAGGTTCTCCATCAAAAATAAAAAACTTAATCCAAAACACTATAAAGACAAAAGTGATTGGAGTAAAGAGAAAACATCCTATGCCCATGGGGATTAAGAGATAGACAGCAAATTTATTTCTCCAAATTTGTAAGATATCTTTAATTGTGGTATGATCTTTCATCTGCAGTCTTACATATTGTCTTCTAAAAGCGTAATATTTTTTCTTGACATTTCTGCTTACTATTTTAACCTTTCCAGTGATCCGTGAGAAGTTGCCTTGTTCAAATACGTCTTGAAACTCTTCTCTAAATAAAGGGATAAGATATAAAGTCAATGAAATTGATATTAACCCGAATGAGAAAACAATGATATCAACCCATTCCATAAATTCTGGTGATGGAATATTTGATTCATAATAGCTTGAAATAATTCCATAGATTCCATAGCCAATTAATATTGCACATGAAATAAGTTGTATGGTAATAAAAACATTTAAGGTTCTTTTAGAAATTCTTTCCTTCATAAATTTGAATAAAAAAAAAAACCCATTAGTGATAGTCAAAATCAAACCAAATCCAGAGAGAAATTTAATCGTCCAAAAAAAGATCAAATAAAAATAGTCTATTAGAGGTATCCCATAAAAAAAAAAGGTAATCAAGATAATCATGATTACAGAAGAACTTATAATGCCTATTATATAAAAAATATCAAAGTTGTCGAGTTTCATATTTCAATTAACATATATAGTTTTAAAAATCTATTTTTGACCTTATTTAAAGAGTACTAATGAATGAGTGAAAGAAGTTCGTTCAAGAATAGCTTTGCCACGCAAGCTTATTTACGTGGATGGACCATTCTAATAAGGTCAATTCAGTATTATTCGATATATGAGCCATAAGATAATCTCCTTCATTGGTGATGGAGCCCGCGATATTTCCTTTTTTCCCGGTAGTATTTTTTGCGGCTAATTGGATATCATCATTTTTCAATACTGCATATCTTTGATTTTTAAAAATAATAGAACTTTCTCTCTCCTTCCATGCTTTAAACAGTATTTTAATCTCAATTGGATCTAAGTCCAATTGGGATGTAAATAATATTTCGCCTTCAGAATTTAAGAGAAGAACAATTTCAACCCCTTTATACTGATTCAAATCATCTATTATTCTTTGAAATTGTTGGTGGTTCATACTATATTTTTAGAAATTCTTTACATTCTTATTCCTTATAGAAAAAATAATGATTTATCCATTTAAATTTTGATAAAAATATCAAATTTCTCTATTTTTCTATTGGAAATTACAAATTTTCAAAAATTTTGATACTTTATTTAATACGAGAGAAATGGTTATAAGACTAATTTTATATGATAAAATTTATAATATCTCCTTAGAACGCCGAAAAAAGGATATTTTTAAACGATATAAAAAATATTTAAATGAGTTGATAAAAGGATTTTCTCAGACTTCTATTGAAATACTAAAACTGAGAGAAATTGACTCTAGATTTGAAATTCTTATTGATGGCCCTGATGAATTATTTGTGAAAAATCTTCTGGAAGCGGAAATTGGAAGGGTTATTAAATTTAATGAGATTAAGAAGGGAGATATTTTAAAAGGAACTCTGGTTAATGTAGGAAGAGTGGGATTTGGATTATTCTTTGATTGTGGTGTTATTGATCCCCCTATAGATGTCCTAATCCCTTTATATAAATTAAGGACACAATTAGCTGATGAAAGAAAGGTTTCTTTAAAAAAAATTATCAATATATATGATTTTATCAATCATTTTCCCATATGTATAAAAATTATAGAATTTAATAATGAGAAAAACAATCTTGAAGGAGAACTAGCCGAGAATTCATTATCAATTTATAAAAAAATCATTAAAGAGAATATCGAAGGATTATTTCTATGTGGAGAGACTAAAGCTCAATTGAAAAACGCGCTTATTAACAAGGGGCATCTCCAAGATATAATTTCTTTTAAAAGTTATGGTTTTTTGGAACACTTAGTTTTCCTAAAAAAAGGGACTAATGCGCGAGGGATCATCGCTGAGATTGGAAATCTCTTGGAGGGCTGTAAATTTAGTGTTCTTAGCCCTGAAAGAATAAGAAAGCTTAGAGAGTGAATAAGAATATGAGAAGTGGTGAGCCCGGAGAGATTCGAACTCCCGATCTTCGCGGTGTATTCGCTATTTTGAACGAATATGTTCAAAGATAAACGCGACGTCATAACCAGCTAGACTACGGGCTCATTTTTATTTCTTATACAAGATATAAGCGCTCAAGGTGGGATTTGAACCCACGCACGCATCAACGTACTGGTTTAGCAGACCAGCGCTTTTGGCAGGCTATTAATTACTCGTTCTACCAGGCTAAGCGACTTGAGCTTGGGCTTATATATACTAGAATTATAACATTCTAAAATTTTAATATTTTACCAATTAAGATCAAAAGAAAAGAAGATAATTTGGATCTGAACAAGCAACTTTTAAGCGATGGTTCTTGGATTTGTTAAATAATTTATTGGATTATTTCAAAGACCATTTTATCAATGATAGGCTTTTTAGTATATCTCTTATCATAATACCACCCAACTAAATGAGCCTTCTGGTTTTTCTCCTCGACTGGAGGAATAATAATAATCATCACGCCATTGGAAAGATATTTTAAAATTCTTTTATCAATTGTATGGAGCTTTTCTTGTCCAGAGGGATGAGTGTGAGCTTGCCACACGATATCAACGCCCATTTCTTCTTTAAATTTACGCATATTATAGATCTTTGATTTCTTATAGCGCATCCAACTTCTGGGTTTTACATGTTTCTTAGTTTTCTTCAAATCCTCATTCACGATGAATTTGTTTACAATTCCAAAATTTTCTTTTCTATCGGCAAAAATCCAATAGTGTTCAATATAAGGATATGCCTCCTTAGCTTTATCGGTAATTTCATAAAATATTTTTTCTGGAATGAGGTATCGGAAGTTCTCTGCTGACAAAATTATACCACCAAATAGAAATAAATTATATTTGTTACTGTTTTAAATGAATTTAAGAATTTGAATTTGATGTTTTCGTGTACAAAAAGATCTTAAATTACACTTGATTTATTTGAATTGAAATGGATTTCTGATTAAAGTTCGTAATATTGTATAGGTAAAGGAATCATTTACTGGGATTTTTAGCTTTTTTCCTTCACATTTTCCGATATTAATTTTTGATAATTATGATTATACCCTATAAGTGCTCTTTCTTTCAAAAACAGTAAAAATAAAATAGAGAAGTAGATTTATTAAAAACGAGAGAAAAAAGATATTAATTATCACGAATTATATAGTTCAAGCAGGTGTAGCCTAGTGGTAAGACGCTGGCCTTGAGAGCTGCGCAAGCAAAGTAAGCCAGTGCGCGAGAGCGCTCGAGGGTTCAAATCCCTCCACCTGCGCTCAAGTTATAAACCTTTTGGCAGGTATTATGAGAATTATCTCATTTCAGAATATTTTTTAAATATACCTTTACCTTTTCAATAAAATTATTATAATATGCTTAATTTTAAATGGATATAACATCTAATTTATCTCTATTATTATACGGATGAGAAGCTTCTCTATTTATATAGAGATGGGCCATTAGCGCAGTCAGGTAGCGCAACAGGCTCTTAACCTGCAGGTCGTGGGTTCGAAAACTTAAGATAAGTCGAAATTCCCACATGGCCCGCTTTTTCTAAAAGTTAAATTTAATTAAGTGGGGTAAAAATAATTCATTCTCTTTAAAAAGATGAATGTAAAAAATAATTAGTTATTTATAAATTTCATTCTTAAGAAGAAATGATTAAAAAAATGCAGGAAGATAAAACAGAGAATTCATTTTTAAAGACTCCATATTCTAAATATAATCTCTTTACAAAGCTGTTATGGGAAGATTTATTTAACGTTTGGCAATTTATAGCATTTTTAATTTCTATTTTGGTATTACCCCTTCTCTCACTCTTTTCAACTTATTTTTTGGTTTATTGTAAAAATCCGTTTATTGAAAGTATTTCTATAGTTGATTTTGGAAATATAGGAATAATTTCCTTTTTTTCCTATTCCCTTATTTTTCCATGCGTACTCTCTATACTCATATCATCATTTATTCCAAAAGAATTAACAGAGAAAACGAAATTAGAAGGAGGGTATAGTGAAATATCTTATAAAGCTATATTATTGATGAAAATAGTCGCTATATTTACTTATGGGATGATACTCAGTTTTGTCTCTTTATTTATCTTTTGCTTGATTTGTTATTTTTTCCAGTTATTTTACAGTATCTTTTCTTTCTTTTTACTTCAATTTATCTATACTTTAATTATTTTGATGTTTTTTGAATCATTCACAGTTTTGATCTCAAGTATAATTAATATTCCACAAAAAGTAAGAACTCTAGTTATAGAATTTATTATATTTATTTTTCTGATATTAACGTTTATAAAACCGATTATACTTTATTCATCTGAAGGGTATGGTCTGAGTATCTATAAGAATTTTTTCTTGGTTTATATGGATTTAAATTACCACTTTGGGAATATCTATTTATTTCTAATTCAAACAAATTTTAATCCCTCAAACTCAATCCGAAATTTTTTTTTAATGCTCCTTATTGGGAATTACCCTCCCCTTTTGTATCAAATTGAGATTCCAGGATGGCTATTGGACAATAAAAGTTACATATCGCCTATCTTTTCAATTATTTTAATCATAAGCCTCACCATTCTTATGAAAGTAATCACATTTAGATATTTTATAAATAGAGAGACTTAAAGCTACTAATTTAAAAAATATAATAAATTTAAGGGAAAGCGTAAACCTAAACATTCCTTTATAATTATTATGTTAGGTTGATGGTTCTAAATATTTAAATAATGGTTTAAAGTCGTTAAATTCAAAGGGTTTTAAAATATAGCCATCCGCTTTTACCTCATTAATTTTATTTTCGACTTCTGAACCTGGTATGGCAGTAAGGATATACACAGGAATCTTTTTTAGTTTATCGTCTTTTTTTATTCTTTTGCAGAGATCATATCCACTTAAATCAGGTAATATAATATCCAATAGGATTAGCTTCGGAATATTAATTCTTAATTCTTCCAATCCCCTCGCTCCAGTTATTGTACCTTTGCACTTATACCCTTTATTCGTGAAATAGCTTGTCAATAATTTTATGGTTGCTGGATCATCCTCAATCAGTAAGATATCAAATTCAGAGGGTTCTTCTTTAATATTTTCAATGATATTTTTGATTTTTCTCTCTAATATGCGGCTTTGCTCGAAAATATTTTCTATATTTTCCATAACTTCATTATTTAGTTGATCTTGGTAATTTTCTAACAATAATTGGCTAAATCCTTTTATCGCGGTAAGGGGTTCTTTAAGTGAATGAGATATATTAGAAATTTTTCTCTCATTAAGATGAGATTGATCTATGTGTGATTCTGAGTGTTTGTCTATATAATATTGTACACTTTGGCGAATTAATTTAGAGAGGGTACTTATATTATGCTTTTTAATAAATTCTAACCATTTACTTTTCCTATTTTCGGATACATATAAAGAAATTCTCTCTTTGTCCCTTGTATATATTTTTTCTCCTTTTAACCATTTTTTGAATCCTTCCGTGACCTTATCGCGCCACATGGCGTATTTCCCTGATTCTTCTTCATATGCATTGACCAATTCTTGAATCTTAGGTATTATATCTCCTTCTTGAAATCTATTGACTATCTCGTTGATTTCTTCCTCAGTTCTCCGATTAATTTTGATCACACTTTAGTTATTTTTTTACCACAAAAAAGAATACCGATTCTATAATAAAAGAGGATTAATTTAAGTTTTAGTATAATTCCAAAAAATGTTTGATATATGTTGAAAAGATTTACAAATATAGCTTTTTGTCGGAATATTAATATTATTTTTTTTAATATATATTTAGTAGTTAATGTTAAGTTTGTACGGATAGTTGTTACAATTTTTTACAACAAAGGGTTTAAATATTATTATGTCATCTTATATATTATTATAAAAAAAGGCGTTTTGTGTATAAAAATACTATCGGTTTGTATATAAAAACATAATTTTTACACAAAATTTACTAATTTTAAGGGATAGGTAAAAATGGTTGAAACGGAAAAAGCAATTATCTATGACTCTACGCATGTTTGTCCTGAATGTAAAGGGACTACAATAATAATTAATGAGAGGGGAGAGATTGTGTGTAGAGAATGTGGGTTAATTGTTCAAGACCGATTGTTAGATCTTTCTCATAGTGGTATAAGAGCATATACAAAAGGGGAAAAAGAGAGAAAAAGTAGAACAGGAGGACCAATAACCATCTTAGTACCAGATATTGGATTATCTACCATAATAGATCAATCAGAAATCCGAAACCAAGACCTTCGTCGCGCTGCAAAATGGAACACTCATTTATCGTGGAAGAACCGAAATATGTTAATCGCAATTACCGAATTAAAGAGAATTGGTAGCAATTTAAATTTTCCCGAGCATGTCAAGAAAGCGGCGGTGAAATTATATAAAAAAGTATTCGATAAAAACCTCTTACGAGGACGTTCCATTAACGGAATGATAGCTGCATGCGCATATTATAAATGTAAGCAAGAAAAAATACCTATTACTTTACAAGAAATATTAGACGAAAGTTCGATAAGTGATAAGGTTGTGAAGAAATGTTATAAGGTCTTGGTAAAGGAGCTTGGATTACAAATGCATAATGTCGATCCCGTGTGTTTAATTCCCCGCTACTGTGCTGACTTAGGACTTTGCGTTGATATTGAAAAGGAATGTATTAAAATTCTCAGATTTTATTATAAAAAGAATCATATATGTGGGAAAGATCCAAAAGGATATTGCGCGGGAGTAATTTATCTTGTTTCTAAATTTCGAAATAAAAAGGTAAGCCAAAAAGAGATTGCAAGCTTAATTGGAGTCACAGAGGTTACTCTTCGTTCAAGATATAAAGAGCTTATGAAAGCTATAAGTTTCAAATATCAATAATCTCCATTTTTCAGGATTTATTCCTTTTTCTACATTTTTTTATTTCTTATGAGATGTTCTCTAATACTTTCAGCTTGTGTTTGAAACCATTTCGCAGCGTAGTCAAAAAATTGTTTATTTCCCTCGCAAAAATAGGTTCTATCGGGATGATGATTGCCAGGAAAAATTCTATCTTTAATACAACCACCATAACATAAAGTTAACCATTTACAATTCACACACTCATCTGAAAGCTTAGTTTTTATTTTGCCAAATGAGTTATCCCGAATATGCTTCAACTTTGAAAGCTCAGTATTCAATAAATTCCCTATTTTATATTTCTCTTGGACGAAAAAATCGCAAGGATAGACATCTCCGTTATATTCTATTAATAAATAATCTGCACATTTCTTTTGGAAAGTACAACTTCCTTTGGGATATCCAAGATAATGAGAGAGAATCGCATCAAAAGTTCGAATAGACGCTAAATTTGGATTTTGTTTCCAAATATCAAAAAGTGAACATAAAAAATCTCCATATTGATTCGAGTTTATACAATAAGGGGCTAATTCTCCGTTTTCGCCAGTCTCTAAAGCAGGAATAAACTGCATATGATAAAATCCATTATCTATGAAGAACTCATATATATCTTTAACAAGATTTACATTCGCTTTACTTATTACACATAATATATTAAATTGGACGCCATATCTTTGAAACCATTGAGCTGCATTCATTACTTTATTCCACACAGATTTTCCATTGATACTTCGCCGATATCTATCATGAACATCTTTAGGACCATCAAGGCTTAGCCCAACCAAAAACTTATATTTGCTAAGAAACTGTGCCCATTGTTCATTAATTAAGATACCATTGGTTTGTAATGCATTGCCAACTACTTGACCTGATTCTCCATATTTTTGTTGAAATGATACCGCTTTTTTAAAAAAATCTAATCCTGCCAATGTGGGCTCACCCCCTTGCCATCCAAAGATTGACTCTGGGAATCTATAACTCATGAGTTGAGAAATCATAGATTCAAGGACCTCATCATTCATTCGTGGCCTTTTCACATTTGCATACACAGTATCTCCAACTCTAAGATAAAAACAATAGGTACATCGTAAATTACAATCATAAGAGCAAGGTTTTATAAGTAGTTGGAAGGGATGCATTTTTTTTAATTATTTGCATTAAATTCAGTTGTTATTTCTATTAGTAGTAATTAAAGTTTAAAAAAAATAATAGTTGTTATTAAAAATAATAGATAAATTATTTGTCAAATAGAAATCCTATAAAATAGTAATTTCTAATGGTTCAGATTATCTTTAATAGAATGCTGATCTAGAAAAAACCATCTATTGAAAAATCCAATACAAATAAATAAGTAAAAGAAACAATTAATTAGAATGTCCTGTTCTGCGGGCAGCTATCTGACCTACTTTCCGTCCTGGTGGGGTATCACGAGATATAGTGGTTGATTTATGGGGGGATTGTTTCGCTCCACCCCCATGGGGGTGACTAACTGCATTCATAGCAACTCCTCGTACAACAGGCCATTTTTTTGCTTTAGATCTAAGAGCATAATATTTATTTCCAGCTTTTAGGAATGGTTTATCAATCCTACCTCCCCCAGCGACAACCCCAATTGTAGCTAGGCAGTCGCCATTAATCCATTTTGACTTTTTTGATCTAAATAATACTTTCACTTTATTACCAGATTTTTCTGTCACAGTTGCCGCTACTCCCGAAGAGCGAGCGAATTTACCCCCATCTTGTGGAATACTTTCAATATTAAATATTAAAGTACCTATAGGGATTTTTTTAAGGGGGACAATATTTCCAACATTGATTTGTGCTTTTTTTCTTTTAACGGTTTTTAATTGATCGATATCTTTTCTCGTTTGAGTGAATTCTTGTCCTACATAAACTCCTTCCGGAGGTAAATATAAGTCTATTATTCCATCTTCATATTCTATTTTTGCAACAGGTGCCCCTCTTCCAGGAGAATGAAGAAGATCGATAATTTTAAAATCAAGACTCGTCTCATTCTCTTTAAAGCGTCGGTATTTTATTTCTCCAATATGTCTATGACTGGGTGAGCGAGCCCAAATATGTCCATAGCCTTTTCTCTGTGCTAATATACGTTTACCCATTTTGCTTACCAGAGCGAGTAATTAAATTATTAATAATAATTACTTATAATAATTACTTAAAACTTAAATTTTTAATGAATTCAAAAATTTTAATAAAGCTTCCACAATAATTCGCATTTTCATTCAGCCTTTCATATTAAAAAGATCAAAAGATAGATTTTAAAAGAGAAAATTAAGTTAATAGACCTAATTATTTTGAATCAAATTCTTTTATAAGTTGATCACTGTCATAGTTAAATGCAATTGGTATTTCTCTCTCAATAAATTCTCCTGCGATATTTGTTGATAATAATTCTTTAGCTTCTTCGAGAGAATCCGTATTACCTAAAACCCATCCTAATTTTATGTAGGCAGTTTCAGGTATCAAATTTTGTCCTGGGATCACCCCAAGATCAAGCAGTTCACGTCCAGTTGAATAAACATTCATTCCAATAAATCCGTGAAGTGTTTGAGAGGTCATGAGGACAATAATATTTTCTTCAATAGCTCTTTTGATTGAATTAAAGACACGAGTGCTTACATGTCCTAAACCTGTGCCAATTAATACAATCCCTTTATATCCTTTATCTATATAAAAATGAATTTCTTCATTAGTTAAACCCGGATAGGAATATACCAACCCAATTTTTTCTTCAAAATCTGTTAGAGCTTTAGTTTTTTTATTAGATTTTTTATTATATTCTTTCTTAAACATATGAATTTTTCCATCTTTTACCATACCCATAGGGATATCATCAATAGTTCTGAAAGTATTTCTATAGGAAGTATGCATCTTTCTAACAAGAGTTCCTTTATGAATTAATCCATAATTATGAGAGGAAGATCCTAACATTACAACCATCACTTCGGCAATATCAGAGGAAGCAACCGTAGCAGCGTTAATTAAGTTTAGCGCAGCATCGGATGAAGGTCTATCTGAGCTTCTCTGACTCCCTACTAGAACCACAGGTATGGAAAGATCCTTTAACATAAAAGATAAAGCTGAAGACGTATATCCCATAGTATCCGTGCCATGGGCTATAATAATTCCATCTTTTCCTGAGTTTGCTAAGTCTTCGACCTTCTCGGCTAGTTTTTGCCAAACACCGGGCTTCATATTCTCCGATAACATTTTGAACAAGATTTCTGTTTCTAAATTACATATATCGGCCAATTCTGGAACAGCACTAAATAATTCACCGGGAGTAAAAGCAGGAATCACGGCTCCAGTGGTATAATCTAATCGAGAGGCCACAGTACCTCCCGTCCCGAGTAAAGTCACTTCAGGGAATCCTTTAGTTCTAGGGAATTTTTTTTCGGGAATTTTGTAATGAGCTTCTTTTTCTCCTATTTTTGTTATTTCAGTAATATCTTCAAAATTAATTCCAACATTATAATTATTTTCAAGTTTTATTTCCACATAATCAGGTTTTGAATATTCATTACGAGGTAATAAAATACCCTCATATTCTGTTTTATGAGTCTTAATTCTGAGAATATCCCAGATTCGAATGTTCTTCTCTTCTAAAACTTTCTTCGCCTTTCCTTTATAACCCTTTAAATCTTCACTCATTTATTTCAACTCTTTAAGTTTTTCTTGGATTAAGTTTTTTAATTCTTTTGATATTATAGAGCCATCAATTTTCCCACGAAGCTCTTCCATCGCATCACCCATTAATGGCCCCATTGCTTTCATCTTCTTTTCTTTTATTAACTTTTCATTTTGTTTTACTAAATTCGATAAGATTTTATGCAACTCATTCATATTAACTTTTTTAAGCCCGAGATTCTTTTTTATTTCATTTATAGACAAATGTGGATTATCTGCTTTATGAATCATAATTTCTTCAATTGCTTCTTTTCCAATTTCTTTATCTTTTAAAAGTGTGAATATTTGGATATAATCTTTATCTGTTATTTTTTCAATATCTTTTCCATCTCTTTTTAACGCAGTCGTCGTTTCTAATAAAGTTGTGAATATCAAAGTGGGATCCTTTGGATAAAATTCAATTAATTTATTGAATAATGATAAATAATTATTAAAAATAAGCTCTTTAATTATTCTTTTTTCTGTTTGGTATTTTTTAGAATATTTTTCGATAATGTCCCATGGATATTCTGGAAGAGTCTCTGCTACATAATTTATCTCTTCTTGCTTATTTAGTATAGCTTGTGAATCTGTATCTGGATATAATCTTGCTCCGCCATGTAATTCTCTCAAAAACTCAGTATTTCCGTTTTCAAGCGCACGTCGTGTTTCAGGAGGGACTCCCTTAAAAGCATATTTCACGCGGTTTTGGATCACATTAATAGCTTTTTCTAATTCTTTGTGTTTACCTAAGACCAAAACATAACAGTCATTTTCTTTTGAATTCAGTTCTTGTGAGAGAATTTTGAGATCCCCATCCGAAAAATTATATTTTTTTAAATCTTCATCAGAGTGAATTAATCCTTTCAACCCAGAGATAGATTTCACTTTACTGCTTACTTCTGTACCAAATCTATAATCGGACATTAATTCTTTTCCAAAAATTCCTTTAAATCTTTTAAAATTTAAGCCATATAATTTTTTTCTTGATTTTATACCCTTCGCAATAAAATCACACTTAGATTTTGACAGTTTCTCTGATAAATCAATTGCTTCAGAGGAAATATCTTTTTCTGTCAATCCTTTCTTTTCCAGTTCTTCTTTTACTTTAATTAAATTCGTTTGTCTTAAGATTTCATGATTAATTAAAAGAGGGATCCAATCTAATTTTTGTACACCCTTAATTTCAATTCGAGTACCTTTTTTTACACTTACATTTACATCTTGTCGAATAGCTCCTAATACTTTTTTGACTTTCGTTGCCCAGAGCAATAAGCCTAAACGTTCAGCACATTCTCTACATTCTTCGGGATGGTTTATTTCCGGCTTTGTGGTTATCTCGACTAGGGGAATACCCAGACGATCTAATCTAAAATAATTTGTTTTATGTTCGGTTTTTATTAGACGAGCAGCATCCTCCTCCAAACAAATGATATCAATTCCAATCTTTTTGCCATTCTCCATCGTTATATATCCATCTTTTCCTAAAATCATGGTTCTCTGAAATCCGCAAGGGACTGAACCATCTAAATAGTTTTTCCTGCATACATGCATTTCTCTAATAATATTTGAATTCAGTAAAAGTGCAATCTCAAGGGCGATCTTTCTCGCTTCTTGATTACATTCAAAAGGTGGAGTCTCATCTATTTCATAGGTACATATTACATCATTATAACACTCATAGATTATATCTACATTCTTTTCATATTCGGTAAGCATTGCCTGATCGAATGAACCCATTTCTCCTAATACAGGTCTCATCTCTCTCTTTAGAGTAAAATCTGGTTTTCTGGTTCCTTGAAGTTCACTTGGACATCTACAAAATAATTTGGTTTTTGAATCAAGCTGCTGATGAATTTCTAAGCCGCATTTTAAACCGAGTTTCTCGTAATCAAAATCAAATTTTTCCATTATTTAAAATAAACATACTATAGCAAAAAAATTATCTTATAAAGGAATTCATTCAAAATTGAAGTTTTTTTATAAAATGAATGATCTCTTTTGGAAAAAAAGATTTTTAAAAGTGATAACCTTTATAGTAATTGATATTTTTGTTCAATTTGTTTAATTTTTGAATATTTTGAGAAATAATTAAGTAATAATTCTCTTTTTTTATTATGTTCGGGATTGGCAAAACAAATTTCAAAAATAAGATCATTTTCGTTTTCTATATTAATCCAATGGATTTTTTCAAAGAATTTCAGCATATTAAGAAGAAATTTATCTTCAATTGAAAATTTTTTTATGTCCGATTCAATTAAATTAATCCATTTCTTTAGGGTGTAATCATTACTAAAATTAACAAAAATCCCTTTATCGTTAGCCATTTTCATCCATAAATAATAATCTTTGTCATTAATGACCTTTTTAAGATTAGTTAATAATGAAAAATTTTTTTTAAACAATTTTAATCGTGCTTCTTCAGGTATTTTCTCCATCTTAAACAGTTCTGTGGGGATAAAATCAATTCTGAAATAGGGATTCTTTTTAGAATAAATAAAATCCACCAATTCAATCCCTAACATACTAAAAATAGCTATAATAAACTTAGTATTTTCATAGCAAATATTAGGATGATTACAAATTGCTTCTAGAGACAGAATGGGAGATCTTAAGGAAGTCTTTTTTATTATTTCTATTTTCAGATCGGAGATAATTTTATTTTTTGCAAAATAAATCATGAAATTTCTAAGAAAAAGTTCTATTTCATTAAGATTCCTTGCTTGAAAGTATTCCTTAAAGTGTTCTATAAATTTCAAAAAAAAATCTAATACAGAATCATAATCATGATTGGTATACCTATTAGTTTTAATAATATTCTCATAAAAAGGTTTAATTGCTCTAAAGGTTATTTTATCATAAAACGAGGTAAATTCTTGATTTAAAAATCGATCAAAATCATCGAGGGTTTTTCTCTGCTTAAAACAATTCATCGTTTTTGCCATAACATAAGTATAAAATGCCGATATGGTTTTATATTTGGTATCATCGGGAAATTGTTTATGATTTACATTAATATATCTAGTAATCCATTCTTTAAGTGCGGGAGATATAGAAATAGATTGCTGAGTTCTTTTGTCATTTGATACCATTTTTTAATCGCCTTTTTAATAATGTATTTTAACCTAAAAGATAATTATCATCCATTTTTTGAATTTTCGAATATTTAGACAAATAATTGAATAAGATTTTTTTTTTTGTTTTATAATTAGGAACTGGAAGAGTAAATTTGAAGATCAAATCTTTTTCATTTACAATATTAATCCAGTGAAGTCGTTCAAAGAATTTTAATAAACTAATAAGAAACTGATCAGGAGGTGAAGATTTTTTAATATCTAATTGAATTAAATCAATCCATTTTTTTTTAGTAAATTCATTATGAAAGTCAAGAAAAACCCCATTATCTTTAGCCATTTTCATCCATAAATAAAAGTCTTTATCATGGACTACCCTTTTATAATTTGTTATTAGGGACATATTGTAATCAAGTAATTTGAGACGTTCCCTTTTCGCCGAATTATTATTGAAAAATAAATCTGTGGGAATCGCGTCAATTCTGAAATAAGAATTTTTTTTGGAGTGAATAAAATCTACAACCTTCATTCCTAACATTGCGAAGATTCCCGCAAAAAATTTTGAGTTTTCAAAACAAATATTTTCATAAATACAAAATGCTTCTACTCTAATTCCCGGATGTTCCTTCTTCTTAATATATAAAGGTTCAAAGTTAAGTTTAGATGCTATTTTATTTCGTGCAAAATAGATTTCTGCTCTTTTAAGAAAAATTCCAACCTGTTTTAAATCCCTTTTTCTAATAAATTTTTCAATTAATTCCTTTCCTCTGAGGAAAAACATTAAGGGATCCTCATAATCAAGTTCGGTATACCTATTAGTTTCAGTGATCATCTCATAGAGGGGTTTAAGAGCATCAAATGAAAATTGGTCATAAAAACCTGTCATTTCTCCATCCGCAAATTGTTCAAAATCTTCTAAAGATTTTCCTTTTTCAAAACATTTCATTGCCTTTTCCATAACGGTCGTATAAAATGCCGATATACTGCTAAATCTCTTATCTTCGGGATGTTTTTCATAATTTTTTTTAACATATTGAATAATTTCTTCTCTAAGTGAAGAAGGTATAGAAATAGATTGCTGAGCTGTTTTTTTCCTCGATAAGAATTTTTGTTTAGTCATCTTTAGATATATTAATTATATAGATATATATTAGATAAGAGTATTGATCTTTTTTATTTTTAAAGGTTTTTTTTATCATAAATAAACCAAAGTAGAAATCAAAAGATTCAATTTTTAGATTATTAAAAATGAACGAATTATTTTATTATATTTAAGAGCTTCTATCTGCTTATTTTCTAATAATAATAACACAAATCTAATATTCATATTTAAAAAGGAGAAATAGATTTCTTTATTGTATAAGATAGAATGAGTGATAAATTTTTTTCAATCATTTCTTACAACCATAACTTTAAGGGAAGAAGTTAAAAAAGACATATTATAGAAATGGTTTTGTGTATTAAAGAAATTTAGATACGTAAGGACCGTCAAGTCTATAATCCATCTCATAAAACCATTTTCTTACTCCGATTCCACTTATAACAGAAAGTTTTTTGGCATCAAATTCTACTATACATATACGTTCTGCTTCCTCTAAAAGGGAGGTTCCAAAACCTCTATGTTGGGCTTGAATTTTTTTGTAAGGTTTTGATTTTTTTGGGACAAGTTCCCCCACAACTTTTATTTCTCTTACAATTAAAGTTCTTCCATCATTTAGTTCAGGTCTATGTGCTAGAGGCGAAGGTTTACGCAACCTTAAATAACCCACTAAGTAATTTTCCTCATTATTTTCGTAAGATAAAAATATCTCTTTTCCTTTAGAAGCCTCGTAATCCAAACGATTTAATTGAACATTTTGTAGCATATTGATTTCTGAAGTTTCATCTCTCTTTTTTATACCATATTCTCTACAACGAATGCAATTACATTCCATATTTAATTCATTTAAGCGATTGTTCACAAGTTGCCTTAAATTGCTTTTTTTACAACCGGCTTCTATTAATGGAGCAGGAATATCACGCATTATTCTCTGAACTCTTACATAGGGTGGAAAGTTTTGTTTTGCTCTAGCAATTAAATCGATTAATGTTTCTAAAGGATATGGTTTATATTTTCCTGTTTGCCACCAATTATATAATTCCGTTCCTTTGATAACTAAACAAGGATATATCTTTAGCATATCTGGTCGATAGTTAGGATTTGAAAATAAATGTTCGAACAATTTAAGATCTTTTTGATAACTAGAGCCTGGTAAATTTGGCATTATATGAGCATTGACTTTTAATCCCGCGTCTTTTGCAATTCGAATTGCTTCTTTACTATCTCTCGTATCATGCCCCCTTTTTACTAATTTATATATCTCATCATAAATAGTCTGAACCCCGATCTCAACTCGGGTGGTGCCATATTCTAACATCAAATCTACATGTTTTTCTTTACAATAATCAGGTCTTGTTTCTATGGTTAAACCGATTACTCTTCGCTTAGAAGCTTCGGCTGCTTTTTTCGCCTCTTTCAGAGTATTCATTCTTTTATTTATTATTGCTTCTAAGGCACCTTTAATAAATTTTTTCTGATAAGTCACATTAGCAGAAAGAAATGTACCTCCCATTATAATTAATTCAATCTTGTCAACTTTATGACCAATTGCTTCCAAATCTCTGATCCTACTTTGTACCTGCCTATAGGGATCATAATTATAATGTATAGATCTCATTGCGGCAGGTTCTCTTCCCGTATAGGATTGTGCCACTTTTTCACCTGGTTGAGAATTTTGACCAGGGCAATAAATACAAGTTCCTGGACACTCAAGGGGTTTAGTCATTATTGCAATTACGGATACTCCAGAGATACTCCTAGTGGTTCTTCTCCGTAATTTTTTATTAATAAGTTTTCTTTCTTTCTCTGTTAAATCAATTGTATCAGCATATTCTAAAATAGTTGCGTTCTTGATGACTTTATTGAAGTTGAATTGCTTCGCAAATCTACCTTTCAGATTAGTAATTTTAGAACGTTTAATATTTGGATGAAGAAGTAAGTAATTGATTGTTTCTTGAGCTATTTTTTCAACTTGATGATTCATAAAACCGATTTGATTTTTATAGATTCGAATACATGAAAAAAATAGAATTATAGAACAAATAGTTTATGGTAATTTCTGATAAAATCCTTCCTAAATCACTAAAAATTAATGGTTAAACTGTGTTTGGATTCTATTGAAAATAAAACTCAGATTTTGATTTTTTTCCCTGAAAAATTTCTTTTATATTTGCCAAAATCATCAAGATTTCTCAGAATTTTGGAATTAAAAATTGGTCCATCTTTACAAACTAATAAGTCATCAATTGCACATAACCCACATAAACCACATCCACACCTCATCATTCTCTCTAGACTTGCTTCTAATATTATGGAATATTCTTCACATATCTTAAATACTTCAAACATCATTTTTTCAGGACCACATGTATAAGCAAGAGCATTAGAAAGCTGGTTTTTTGAATAATTTTTTAACTCCTCTTGAAATACTTTTGAAGCAAATCCTTCAGTACCAAAACTTCCATCATCCGTACAATAAAAAATTTTAGAGATATCCTTGGAAAACGTCTGAAATTCATCGATATATAATATTTCTTTATCATAGTTCGCACCTTCAATAAGAATAAATTTCATTTTCTTTTTAGATATTTCTTTAGCGAGGAATTTAAGAGGTGCCATTCCAATACCTCCTCCGACCAGAAATATTAACCGTGAGGTGTCTTTTGGAAATATAAATGAGTTTCCGAAGGGGCCTCTTATTCCAATATAATCACCCACATTAAGATTATGCAATGCTTCAGTACAATCACCAATTTTTTTAACCGTAATCGTCCAATTGCCATTTGAATCTGCATTAGATAATGACATAGGTACCTCATCTACTCCAGGAACCCATACCATAATAAATTGACCAGGTAAAGGTCTTACATTATCTATATTTGATCTTGATATATTAAAGGTAAAACTTTTAATATCTTTACATTCTTCTTCAATATTTTCTATTTTTACAGTGTTTATTTGATAATCATTCAATAATCTGGCACCTCTTGAGTTTTATATTCATGCGCAAGACCCTTTATATCCATTATAGAATGATAATCATTACCCCGTAAATAAGTTTCTAAATCATTTTTTATTTTTGTAATTATTTCTATACCTTGATATAAAGCAGTACCAATTTGTACTGATGAAGCTCCAGCTAAAAAGAATTCAATAACATCTTTATAGTCAAAAACCCCCCCACATCCAATTATAGGTATTTTCAGGGCTTCATAAAGATCATACACTTTTTTAATTGCTATTGGATGAATAGCTTTACCAGAAAGCCCCCCGCTTCCATGAGAAAGAATAGGTCTTTTTGTATTTATATCGATTACCATCGCTGCAACAGTATTGATTGCTACAACCGCATCCGCTCCTGCTTTCTCTGCTGCGAGAGCGATTTCAATGATATCAGTAACATTGGGATTTAACTTAACAAAAATAGGTATGGAAATCTCGCTTTTTATTTTTTTTACAAGGGAGTAGGTTAGATCAGAACTTATTCCAATTGATGAGACTTCTGCATGAGGGCATGAAATATTTAATTCAACTGCAGCACATCCTATCTCTTCCATTTTAATTGCAATTTTACAATAGGTTTCTTCTATATCACCAAAAATGCTTGCGATTAAAGGGAATTTACTTTTATGTAATTTCTTAAGTTCTTTACAAAATTGATCTACACCGGGATTTGCTAATCCAACGGAATTAAGAAAAGTTCCAGAATATAATTCTATAACTGAGGGATTTTTATATCCTTTTCGAGGCTTAGGACCAATAGATTTAGTAGTGACGGCTCCCGCACCCGCATTAATTACTCGTTCCATTGTATGAAATGATACCCCAAGAACACCAGAGGCTAAAATTAGTGGTGATTTCAGATTTAAATTAGATATCTTTACATTGAGCATTGTTTATTTTTAAATTATCTTTAATTTTCAAATATTAAACATATTTAAATTATTTTAATTATTTTACTTATATTTAATTTGAAATAAATTTATTCAAAATAGTATGAAATCTTTTATTATTGATACATTAATAGGCATATATACTATTGATGCAACCGGAAATTTTTTAAATTATAGAGATTTTGAAGGAAAAGAACAAAAAATTATTGATTTTTACTCTAAATTAGAAGAAGGAGAGTTAGGGGAAGAATATACGAGTTTATTAACGGAGTTAAAGAATTCAGGCTTTTCCTTATTCATATTTGATAATGAAGAATTGTATTCATTAACTTCCGTTCTTCTTCAATTTGAAACAGAATTTGATCCTTATTCCTTAGAATTTCAAAATTTTCGGTTTAATTTAGAAGAGAAATTAAAAAACATAGGAATCAATATTGATCAAGAAGATTTATTAAAAAAGTATAAAATTATCAATGAAAAATTAATAAGAAAAAAGATTAAGCAAGCAGGCGAGAAAAAAGATATTCAAATCATTCAAACCATTGAAACTTTAGAATTCATCAAACCAACTATAAGCAAATTTTCCAATAAAATTAAGGAATGGTATGGACTTCATTTCCCAGAGTTGACAGATAAATTTGTTGAGGATGATGTCTTATTGGCAAAATTTATATCTGAAATAGGAAACAGAAAAAATTATACAAAAGAAATCCTAGAATCAAAATTTTCTTTAAGTCAAAAAGAAGTAAAAACAATACTTAAATTAGCATCAAAATCAATGGGAGCAGATATAGATTTAGAAATGGTAAAAAAATTTGCTGATCAGATCTTATCATTAGAAAACTATAGGGAAGCCTTAGAATCGCATTTAGATGAGTTAATGCAAAAAACAGCACCAAATATTCGAGCAATTGTAGGAGCCTTAGTAGGAGCGAAGTTAATTTCTCATGCCGGAAGTCTACGCAGATTAGCTTTTATGCCATCTTCCCGGATACAATTATTAGGTGCGGAGACTGCATTATATCGTTATCTCAGAGCGGGTAATAAATTACCTAAACATGGTTTAATCTTTCAATGGCAACAAATTAGAGGAAATCCGCCTTGGATTCGGGGTAATATCGCAAGATTAATTGCGGGAAAATTAGGACTTGCCGCAAAATTAGACTATTTTTCTGGTGATTTTTTTGGTGATACCTATGCCGAAGAAATTAAAGAAAAAATAAATCAAATTAAAGAAAAATATCCACATCCTCCTAAATAGAATATAAAAAATGGTAGAAGTGATTTTTAGATATGAGCAAATTAAATATTCGAAATCACCCCAAAATAGATAATGTATTTATATCCGGATCTTTTGAAAATCCAAAATTATATACTAAAAATTTAGTCCCTGGTAAACAGGTTTATGGAGAAAAATTAATAAAAAGGAATGGAAAGGAATATCGAGAATGGAATCCATATCAAAGTAAGCTTGCTGCTATTTTAATAAATCAGCCCAAAACTAATTTCCTTAAACAGGGGAAAAATTGTCTATATCTTGGGGCAGCATCAGGGACAACGGTATCTCATTTTTCTGATATTTTAGAAAATGGAGTTATTTATGCCGTTGAATTTGCTGAAAGAAGCATGAGACAACTCATTCAAAATACAGCAGAAAGAAAAAATGTAATTCCAATATTGGGAGACGCTCGCCATCCAATTGAATATGCTAAGAATATATTTACAGAAATCGACCTTATATATCAAGATATAGCTCAACCCAATCAAGCAGAAATTGCAGTTAAAAATTGTAAATATTATCTACAAGATAAAGGGATATTAATTCTAGCTATTAAATCTCAATCTATAGATTCTGTGTCTAAATCAAAGAAGGTCTATAAAGAAGAGCAAAAAACTTTAGAAAAAGGAGGTTTAGATATATTAGAAAGTATCAATATTCATCAGTATGCCGAAAATCATTTAGTTTTGATTGGGAGAAAAAAACCTATTTAAAAAATTGTGTAATTTTTTTATTATATAATTCCTCCTCAAGGATTTTCCGAATTGTTGCCCAGGTATTTCTGGCACATGAAGGTGCTTTTTTATAAGTTCTTATCCAATATCTCAAAAAATTGATTGTTTTTTCATCAGATGTATAACCCGAGCCAATGTTTATAGATCCTTGGTTCATATAGTATTTGTTTAATTCATTTATAATCATATCGCGATGACATTTTGCAATAATGGAAGCTGCTCCAACAATCGGAAAAAGTTCATCGGCTTTATGTTTTGAAATAATTCTTTTCGGGATATAATTCAATTGATTTTTAATAGATCTTCCAAATCTATTTTCATCTGTATCAGCAGCATCGATATATATGATATCTGGTTGAAGCTCATTTAAAATCTCAACAAATTTGATAATTTCAAGTCTATTAAGGGAAATTTTCTTTCTCACTCTCTCATCTATTTCTTGGGAGGACAATTGTAGAATTTTATATGAATTACACTCTTGTTTAATTAATTTTGCTAATTCTTTTCTTTTTTTAGGGGCTAATTTTTTGGAATCTTTCACTCCCATTTTTTCTAAATGGTGTAGTTTATTTTTGGTGAAAGATACACCACATAAAATCATTGGACCTAAAACGGGGCCTTTAGGGTGCAAAGCAAATCGATTTCCATCTCCCTGCCTCGTCGAGTCCGCAAATTAAAAAGTTTCTCATAATTTTCTTTATTAATTGTTTCTATTTTTTAAATATTTATATTTTTTGTTCACTCTACTAGAAACATCCAAATAAGTAGGATCTAATTCTTAATTTAAGATTTTTGATTTATTCGATTCAAAATTCAAAAATAATTTTTTAAATTCCTCTTCATCATCAATTTTTTCTAGGCTTCTAATCTTAATTACGGGGATTTGATTTTTTGATAGGATCTTATTAATCTTAATATTATTATTTACAATAATAAAACCATTTTTTGAGAAGAATTTGGTAAAAATCTTTAAATATTTTAGATTTATCTCCTTTAATTTTTCTTCAACCTCAGATATTTCAGAAAATAAAGGATAAAAATGGTTTTCTTGTTCAGTTCCCGCTTCCCAATCTTTTGATGAGATTAACATTTCAAAAGGGAATTGTTCTTTTTTATACCAATATGAAGTAATTCCTATATCTTCAATTATATTTTGGATATGCTCTTCAAATTCACTTAATTCTTCATTTTCTTTTTTACTCATTTCTTTAATATCAAATTCAAAATGCCAGTCGAATATATTAATATTTCTAAAAATATTTAAGTTAGATTCCAAGATATTTTCAATTTTTTCTGCAATTTCTTTCGAGGGGCGTATATTTTCGCTTTCGTAGGAACATATAGTTCTTTTAGTAATTCCTACCTTTTCTGATAATACTTTTCTAGAAATTTTATGTTCTTCACGCAATTTCTTCATTAAGGCACCATCAAGATAAATTACACCACCGCCTCTTCTGTTAAGAATGTATGGAAAGAGGTTTTTTTTAAGAATATTTTCTAAGGTATTAAAAGAAATAATGGGAAGATCTTCTCGTATATAAATCATATTATCTTCAAGTTTTTGATATCTATTTCTTAACCCAATTAATAATGGTCTGGATTTAAATAATTTTGATAATGTTTTAATACCTGTTATTATATTTTCATGAATATTATCAATATTAACAAATACTTTTACTATGAATACTAGATTGGAATGGGGTTTTTTAACTAATAAATCGTAGCAATAATTCTCTCTACTTGATTTAAATTCAAAAGTAAAGGTGGTAAAACCAGCTTCTCTCAATAAATCATTAATTTTTTCTAATAGTTGTTCCATAGTTCCTACTAGTATTATATTATCTCTTATTATAAAATTTTTTTTGAAAATTCAAAAGTATAAAATAAATAATGACTAATAAACAAAAGCAAATATCTTTTAATCGAGGTCCTATTAAATTAAAGTGAATTTTTAATTAACTCAATATGAATATTTGAATATTTCTAAAACTTCCTTTCCAAAATCTGTTAAAAATACCTTTTTATTCCTCTTATCATTAGAAATTTTAATATATCTTAATTCTCTTTTCAGTGCATCAATATATTTTTGACTTTTCATATATTTGCTTGCTTGAAGCTTCCTCTCATTTTTATTTTTTTTCTGTAAAGTAATGAGCTTTCTTTCAAACAATTTTGAGATTAAATCCTTTTTATAAATAAATTTTGGTGTGTTTTTATCAAATTTTTTATCCTTATATCTCTCTTCAATTAGCCTGTGAATTAATCGTAAAATTTTAATATAAATTTCTTTTGGTTTTTTTATTGGAAAGGTCATGGGTGTTTTAATTATCATCTCTCCCTTATGCTCTGGTCCTTCAATAGAAGGATTATATTCAGTTGAATAGACATAATATATATTGCAATCCCATAAATTTCCGGCTTCTATTGAAGCTATTGCAGTTATTTTTGAACCGGAGCTGACATTAATATAAATTTCAGAGTGAGGGTTTTCTTCTCGTTCCTTTTTTATGATTTTTGATAATTCTTGGATAATTTCGAGGTAATTCGTATAATCTAGTTCTTTAGGGATAATTTTTAAATTAGGTAAAGTTTTTTCTAATAGCTTGCAATTTTCCTCAAAATATGAAAGATTCACGTCTTTCTGACCAGTTTCTCGGATTATCGCAGTAAAATAATACACTTTATGCGGTTGATGAATTAATAAAGGTTCTGTAATTCGAGCATTTTCTCTTGAATTATATACAATATGAATTTGTTTTCCAAACAAAGTAATTTCCCTTTTTTTAATTTTGTTAAGTAAAAAAAATTAGCATAATTAATAAATTTCATTTTATAGTATATTTTTTTATCCTAATTTAAAGAATAAAATAGTATACCCAAAAGAGAATATAAATTTGAAGAAATATTTTGATTAATATTAATGATAAAAAATTGATAATGAAATGCTTAAAATAGACGAAGCTAAATTTGGTGAGATAGAAGAGAGTGACTTCCCTGAACTCTGCGAGCGAAAAGGGATTGGACATCCCGATTCGGTTTGCGACGCTGCCGCGGATATGAGCTCGAGGATGCTTTGCAAATACTATTTTGAGAACTTCGGACGATACTATCATCATAATTTGGATAAAGCAGCGTTAGTAGGTGGAATCGCTCGACCAGAATTCGGAGGAGGTAAGATTTTAGAGCCTCAATACTTCTTAATAGTTGGAAGAGCAATTAATCAAATATTTAAAGAAAATGTTTTGGAGTATATTCCTGTCGCAACAATTTGCTTAGATGCATGCCGTAAAGTGGTCTCGGATATTTTCCGAAATTTGGATTCAACACGAGATATTCAATTTGACTATGCGGTCAAGCCCGGCTCTATCGATCTAACGGGAGTATTTGAGGAATCGGATGCAATGGAACAGGTTCCATTGGCAAACGATACTTCTTTTGGAGTTGGATTTGCTCCTTTATCAGATTGCGAAACAATAACATTAGAAACCGAAAAAATGCTGAATTCAGACGATTTCAAAGATAAATGTCCTGGATCAGGCGAAGATATAAAGGTCATGAGTCAAAGATTAGGAAATAATGTCGATATCACAATAGCAAATGCTATGGTAAGTAAATATATCCATGATAAACATGAATATAAAAATTATTGTGAACAAATTAAGGAAGCGACTTTGGATTTAGCGAATAATTTAATTCCTGAAAGAAATGTGAATGTTAATGTCAATGTTGGAGATAGTATGAAGCAAGACATTTTATATCTGACAATCACAGGAACAAGTGCTGAGGCAGGAGACGATGGGGAGGTTGGTCGTGGAAATAGAGCAAACGGCTTAATTACTCCTTGTAGAACGATGTCACTCGAGGCTGTATGTGGAAAGAATCCAATAAACCATGTAGGAAAAATTTATAATGTGCTAGCTAATAATATGGCCAAGGAAATATATAGGCGTGGGGAAGGGAATATTCGCGAGGCGCATGTAAAATTGCTCTCACAGATAGGCCGTCCGATTACTGATCCTTGGGTAACCTCAGTCTCTTTAATTCCCGCTAATAATGTGAATTTTTCAAGCATACAAAGAATCGCGAAAGAAGTTATTGAGGAGAAATTATCGAAGGAAAATATAATCGATCTTCGTGAACGATTAATCGCCGGCAAAGAGCAAGTTTTTTGAGGCGAAGGATAAGGATACTGAAACATTTAATTATTTTTCATTTATTTTTCTTTTTAATCATTGTAAATCATAATTATTTAATATCAATTTTTAATAGAAATAAGTCCATATGTTCTTTAAAATACGGAGAGGAATAATAAATAGTCATAATTTTTTATATATAATGATTTATTAATTTCAAAAAGGTTTAAAGGAGAAAGATATAATTGAGTTTGGATAAATGGCTAAAAGACGAGAAAGCGAAGAGTTCTAAAGTAAATGAGCAAAAAGCGAAACAAAAAACTGGATCAAAACTTCAAAAATTCATCTTAAAGTGTGGTAAATCCAAATGTAATTATCAAAAAACTTTAATGAAACGAGAATTAAGTGAGAGTGATAAGATTTGTCCGCGATGTAAAAGTAAGATGAAAATTCTCAAATCTTCTTAGTTTCATAAATTATTATTAATTATTTTTAAAAATTTACAAAAATTTTATCCTTTTGGTCCCTCAGGTAAGGGTTTTGTGAGATCAAATTCCCGCTCACAATGCGGACACGTATTTTTCTTCTTTCGTTTACGTATTAGAAGATAGAAAACATATCCTATCCCAAAAGTAAGAAAAATGAAAAAAACCCAAAGTTCATGATACACATGGGGCATACTTTTTTTTTGAAGTTCCACGTATCTATCGCATGTTGGACAATATATTTTCTTTTGTTTCATAGTATATTTTATATAAGGTAAAAACCTTTTTAAATATTTTAAGGCAACTTAAAAACTACAAAACTTAAATTAAATCACCTTTAGCTATAAATTATTTCGAGAATAAGAGGAGATTAGCAAAGATTTCATTCTTTTATAACTCTTATTCAGTAAATTTTCAAGTATTTAAAAATAGAGGGAATATAATTTCAATTTTGTTTAATTGGTATATTTTCTATCTTATTGTACGTAGACATAAAAAGAAAAAACTTATCCAAATGTTTATAAGATATGTGATTAAAAAAGTTTTAGATACAAGAGTATTCGTTGAGATTGGTCCATCCTTTACAGAAGTTGGAGTGGAGGTCATTGATTATTTTGCGTTTTTATATTAAATTATAATAATTCACTTAAGAAATTTTTTTATATAGCTATTTATATATAGTCTTATAGTAATAATTTTTAGTTAAATTTAAGAAATAGAGCTATAAAAGTGGAATATATGAGAAAATGTTATCATTGCGGAATGGAATCTTCCGAAATCTATTATTGTGAAGATTGTGGGCATTATTATTGCCATCTACATAGAAATCCAATAGATCATGAGTGTAATATCAAAAAAGAGGAATCGGCTTTGGGATTAGATATTTCTAGTGCATACATTGGGGGTTCTGAATCTCCACCAACAAGAGGTACAGAACATAGAGAAATTTTCGCATCTGAAGAAAGTCAAGCCTCATATCAATCACCCTCAGTCTCTGATTCAGGAAGCGGAGCCAGAACAGATGGAAGTTTTATCTGGTATCGAGGGGAACGAAATATTCCAGCAAATGCTTTTCAGGAAGATTCGGGTATAGAATTTAAAGGGATTCTCTTTCCATATAAATCTGAACTGTTGCATTTTCTTATAGGAGCTCTCTTAATTTATAGTATCGGATTATTAGGATTTTATAATCCTCAAAATCAGGCACAATTAAATGAACTTGGGTATGGTTGGATAATCTTTATGATAGCGGGGATATATACCACCGCATTTTTGTTCCATGAGCTGGGGCATCGGCAAGTAGCTATACATTTTGGTCTCCAGAGCAAATTTCGGCTATTAAAATATGGGATGATGATCACTGTAATGGGACTCGCTATGGGAATTATTTCTTTAATCGCCTCTGCTCGTGCACTTCCTGCATTCGCGCTGCCTGGTGCGGTCGTTGTATTAGGTTTAGATACTATTGATAGAAAGACGGGATTATGTAAAGCTGCGGGTCCTATAATAAATCTTATATATGGCACTATTCTTCTAATAATATCATTTATCATCCCCATTTATCCAATTAATTACTTTATTAGTATTTCAGCATCTATTAATTTCATGCTCGGAGCATTTAATTTAATTCCCGTAGGTATCCTTGATGGTCAAGCAATTTTAAAATGGAACAAAGCTGTATACATTTTGCTTGCCTCATTAATGATTGTGTTGCTAATTGGAAATTATGTATTAATTTATCTACCTACAGATATTAGCCCTTATTATCAAATTATTTAATTTCATCCATTTTTATAACGCTTTTAAATTTAGATTCATTTATATCATAAGATTAAGAAAAATTAGAAATAAGGTTTTTCATAAGAGTAAAAACTAAAAACTATTATCTATTATCATTAATTGATCTGAATTTTAATAATCAAAATAAGAAATTAATTTTTTAACTATTTTGTAAAGAATATATTCGGGTAACCAAGAGTGGCTCATTGTGAATATTGTGGAGAGGAAATGGGATATCTTCCCTTTAGATGTAAATATTGTGGAGGGATTTATTGTAAAAAGCATAGGCTCCCTGAAAATCACGAGTGTACTTTTGAAAAAAAACACATTCCTACCGTTCCAAGAGGTACAAGAAGACCGAAGCAGCAAGCAAATGAATTCTTGTCTACTGAAGAGCCAAAAAAAATAAAAAGATATTTAAGGCGACAAGATAAACAACAAAAAAGAGCGCAAGATATATTTGAAAGAACCATGGAAGAACGACCCATGGGTTCCGTCTCGACTTTTTTAATTTTTACAATTTTTATCATGTCGATTGTAGCCTTAATCATACCTCAATATGTGTGTTTGAGCTATTACAGTTATTTCAGCTATTATATATGGACCTTTTTCACCTCACTTTTTATCAACTATTCTGAATCGTATTTTGGAATATTTTTTCTATTAATTTTAGTGTTATTGTTTTATAATATCATAAAGATTATGGAATTACGCTTTGGAAGTCGATTTTTATTTGGATTGTATCTATTTTGTGCCTTTATGTCTGGCGTCTTTTTTACACTCATTTTCTTGCCACTTCAATTATTTTATTATGATCCAATAAAAATCACGTTCATCTTTGGTGGGATGGCTTATGGAGGCTTAATGGGCGTTATTAGTTTCCTGATATTTTCTTCTTTAAATCAAGAAATGACCTTCTTATTGTTTTTCATTCCAATTCGAATGAAAGGTAGGATTATTCTCATATTACTGATCCTTTTTAGACTTGTTCCCGCATTACTGTATTGGGCAATCTATCAAGACTTATTGTATTTTGTCATTTACTTGCCAGATCTTGGGGGTATTTTTGGTTCTTATATTGTCTTTAAATTTAAAGTAAAATATCAAAACTTAATTTTCTAATAATCACTCATATTATTTATTTTCTAAAAATTACTTTCTGTTCTCTTACCTAAATTCATAAAAAATATCAATGAACCAATCTTATTTTTTAATAATCTCTATTATTTTATTGATCATTACTTAAAAATTAGAAGGTCATAAAATGCCGAAAAATGAAGGATTTTCAAGAATTATTGAATTAAATGAAGATTTAATAAAGAATAATGATCTTTTAGCAGCAGAAAACAGAAAAACATTTATTCAAAATAATATAAAATCTTTTGATATTGTTGGCGCTATTGGAGCTGGTAAGACATCTCTTTTAGAAGAAATAATCAAGAAAATTAGGCAAAATAAAGATAATGGAAAAAGAATACTTGTAATTAATGGGGATGTTGCTACAAGAATTGATGCAGATAGAATAGAAAAATGCGGTGCAAAATCGATACAGATAAATACAGCTCGTGAATGTGCCTTAAATTCTTATCATATTTCACAAGTTATCAATAATATTGATTTAAAGATCTTCGATATTGTATTTATTGAAAATGTAGGTAATTTGATTTGTCCTTCTGATTTTATTTTGGGAGTGGAAACCCGTATGGTTGTTGTCTCTATTACTGAAGGAGAATGGGTTATTAAAAAGCATCCATTGTTGTTTAAAATGTCTGATATTGCAGTTATTAATAAGATAGATCTCCTTGATGTAGTAGACGTAAATCTTGATGAGATGATACATGATGCTGAAGAGATTAATCCAAATCTTAAAATATTTACAACTAGTGCAAAAACGGGCGAAAATATAGATGAGTTTATCAACTATTTAGTAGCTGAAAATAAAATTTAATAGAGATTATATGTATAATTAACAATAAGATGAGTTATAATGAGTATTGAAAGAGAGTTTAACACGGAATTAGCAAAATTTATGGAACAAATCGTTAAAGTTCATGTGAGCAATGGATATTTCGTAGGGCAATTAAAAGGAGTTTCGAATAATTCAAGCTTAATCCTTACAGACGTAAAAAATGAAAAGGGTCAATCCTTTCCAAAAGTTTTAATCAGCGAAAAGTATTATCAATATATTACCTTAGAAGAGGAACCATTTCCGATGGTAGCTTTAGCAGACAGAATTGCAACCATTTTTTCGAAGGGGCATGTAAAATATAACGAAGAACAGGGTATAATATCTATTTTGAATGGGAAAATTGTGGTAGATGAGAATGGAGTAAGGGGATCAGGGCCCTCCGCGGAGCGAGTGAAAAAAATTTTTGAGCAATTTAAAATGGATTTAGAATAAGCATTTTTTTTGATTTTTAATTTTTCATTTATTCTTTTTTAAACACTTCGAGTAAATTTTTTAATTTCAAATCTTGAATAACGTTTTTCATTAATGCTTTCCCGAGAGGTGTTATCTTGATGATTTCAAGATCGTTAATCGAAATTTTTTGAATATAGTCATTTTCAATTAAAAATTCAACATCATTCCATACTTTTGAGAAAATCTTTTTTGCGTCGCTTAATTTTAGATTATCATTAACCTCTTTGCTTAAGGCAAGGATTAATGCTAAGGTACCATATTGACTTGGAGTAATATTATCATCTATCCCTTCAGAAGTTAAGATATAATATCTTTGTTCGAGATAGGTTGATACTATTAACTCTAATCCTACTTTTTTCAAATTATTATAGATTTCATTAATGATTTGATCAAAGTCTAAGGATTCTTCACAAATATTAATTAAGTCTTCCTCTCGTATCATTTTTTGTTCATTTGTAAGAATAAGTCTTGTTATTTTTCTTACTGTGTTTTGATATAATCTATTATCTATTTCCATTTTTATAAGCCCTTTTCAAATGTAATTATATTTATATTATCAATTTTTTTTTTCATTTCAAGATTCGAAATTACAAAAATAAATTTGAAATCTTTCAATTTGCTATTGCTTTTAATAGCTGGAATCATTTTTTTAAGTGTTCTAAACAAAGAACCTCGTTTATTATAGTCTTGATGAAGAAATAAATTTGAAAACAAGATCAATGTATTATTTAAAATAATCATTAAAGCAATATAAAACACGACCACATAAAATATTTTTTCTGGAGTAGTTAATTCATCAAATTTTAAATTTTGCTCCTTGTTTCGAGAAAATATGGGATGTAGAAAAAATTCATTGCTTTCTTCTGTAATAGCAATTTTCAAATCCAAGTTCAAATTTATTTCACGCAATAAATAATTCATTATTTGTTCTATTTTCGTTAACAATGATTCAAATCTTCGAAATTGCTTTATAGTTGATGATAAAATTTCTTGTTCTATTGAAAATGTCAGATTTCCTTCATTTTCGTTTATTTGTGATAATATTTGCGATAGATTCTTATCTATTGAATTTAAACAGGATATAATATTTTTATTAAGCAATTGATTAGATTTCTTTTCTTTTTCTAATTGCATTTTAATTTTATCAATTTCATCTTCAAGAATTTCAGGAGATCTAATCATATCAAATTCTTTCACGTTGGAATTATTAAATTCTATTTCTTCTTTTGGTTGTATGAGATTTTCCATTTCTGCTTGAATCTCATTTATCTGAGTTTCATTTTTTTCAATAGTATTTTTTGATGAAGTATATTGTTGTTCATAGATTTGAAATTTTGGTTCAATATCACTCAATTTTCCTTTCTTATCAGCTATCTTAGATTTAAAATCTTTTATATCATTATTAATACTTTTTGCCTCTTGTTTTAATTTCTTCATTTTTTCATCATTTGATAAATCTAGACCAAGTAAAAACTCTTTTTTATTATTTAATGGAGGTGTTTCAGTAGTTCTAATTATTTCATTAATTTCGTTGAATTTTAGCTTTTTTTCTTGATTCAATTCATCAACTTTACCTTGATAATTATTTATTGCTTTTAATATCTCATTTCTCTGATTTCTAATATTAAAATAGTCTTGCTTTATAGAATCTAATTCTTTTTTGTTTTTCGCAATACTTTGCTTTAATTTTTTTATAAGATTTCTGTTTGCAGATATTTTACTAGATTTATATTTGATTTCTGAAAATGTTAATTCTCGCTTTAATGACTTTAGTTTATTTTTTAAAGATATAAATTTAAGAGTAGAGTTTAGTGAATCTAAAGCATTTTTAAAATGGTTTAATATGATAATATTCTTGCTAGAAATTGTTTTAAAAGATTCTAAAAAGGTTAAAAGATGATTAACTTTCTCAATCTCATTATAGGAATTATTAATGAGTTGGATAAATTTTGACAATTGATTTATAGAGATTAGATTAAAATCATCATAGGTAGAAAAGGTTTCATATTTTTTATAGTGTTCCAGTTCATTAATCGAAAAATCTCCTAAAACTAAATTGAATTGATTCTCTATTGTGAGTTTTTTTCCTTTTATAAAAAATTCTAAATTTTCATCTGAAATCTTTTATCACTTCTATTCCTTTTTGAGCTTATCTATAAAATCTTTATATTCCTCTTCTTTCTTTTTCTTTCTTTTTCGAATTAAGTCGAGAGGATCTCTAGAATCTTGTTTTTGATTTAGGTATATTTTATCAAAGGAATCTTCAAATTTAGATTTAAATTTCTCTATTTTCTCTTTTTTATCATCATCAATGTACTTTTTTTTTTTAGGTTCTTGGTCAATTTCAGATAAACTCTTTCTTTGTTTTTTTCTTCTTATTCTTTGAAATTCTTTCTCAGGGTATTTAAAATAATCTTCAAAAGTGCTTTTTTGTTCTTGTTGTTGTTTTTTTAGAGAAGCTAATTCTTCTCTTTTTTTGGTTTTTTCAATTAGATTTTTCCTTTGTGTTAATTCATCTTCAGATAATTTAGACTCGATATTTCTTATAAAATTTTTAAAACTAAGGTTTGCGTCTTCAAAAAAGGCTTTTTTAAAATCGTTAATTAAGGTTTGTTGAATATCCTCTGGAATTTTCCTGAGTTCCGCCTTAAATTTTTTTTCTAAAAGTAATTGATAATAATTGTTCACATTTTTAATAATCTTCATGAAGATATCATTATCATTTAAAGAATCAAGAATATCTGACCACTGACTTATATTTATAGAGGGTATGAAAGAGATCTTATTAATTACTTTCGAAATATTTTTATTCTTTATAAAAGATAAACCAATTTTTTTTGCTTTTTGCTTATTAATATCACTATTTTCTAATCTATCTATATGCACTTGTTTATAAGTTTTAGTTAATTTGTCTTGAGAGGTGATTAAATTTTTTAAATTAATTTGGGAAACGTCAAGAAGGCGAGTATAAATCTTTTTTAGTTTTTCAGAAATATTATCAATTTTTTCGATTATTTCTTTATTTTCTACTATATTTTTAATATTTGTTGTAAATTTCTGTAAATCTTCATAATTTGATTTATTTTGAACAAATTTTCCTTCTAATTCTTCTGTATTAATAAAAAATTCTTTAATTTTGTTAAGATCGAATATTTCTATTTCCAAATATGTATCCCTCTTATTTAATAATATATTTTCTCATATTATAATTCTGGAGGACCAGAAGTATTGGGTCGGCTTGCTTTATATTTTTCGGATCTAGTTCCTAATTTTCTATTATTGCTTAAAATGTCTTGTCTTTTAACATGGACGGCAGTACCCCCTACTAACTCTAAAGAATTATAAAAAATATTATAGGTTAAGATACCTGTTTGAATTACTTTAAATAAAGCTACCCTAGTTCCTCTTTCTATATCTGAGCCAGAATATCCAAGTGTTAATTTTAAAAATCCTTCTAATTGCTTTTTCTTTTCTATCTCATTCCATAATAAATTATCTTCAAATTCAGAAATGTTTCTTCCCAATTTCGCCTCTAGATTTTTATGAATTTCTTTAATTTCCTTATATTCATTATCTAATCTTTTATATATAGTATCATCTATACCGATATCTGCTTTTTCTATTTTTTCTAAAAAAGATTCAATAATTTCTTTTCTTAACTCATAATTAGGAAAATCAAAATTCAAATGAAATGTAAAACGCCTCCAAATCGCAGAATCCAGCTGGTGTTGGTGATTTGTTGCTCCAAAAATAGCAAGTGGAATCCCCTCATAATTAACTTTATCAATGACTTGTAAAAAGGAGATAACAGCCCTTTTAATTTCTCCTACTTCATGGATATTCGATCTCTCAGAGCCTATAGCATCTATCTCATCAAAAAATAATACAAAAGAACCATTTTCTTTAGCCACATCAGCCGCTAGTTCTACTACATTTCGTATATTTTTTATAGTATCCCCTAACAATGGAGAAACCAGCCTATCAGACTCAACAACACACATAGGGATTTTATATTTTTTGGAAAACGCTCTTGTTAAAGAGGTTTTACCTGTTCCTGGAGGTCCATATAATAATACTGTTAAGCTAGGAGACAGTTTAGTTTTTTTCAACTGCTCTGAAATATCCTTATAACTGGTAAGAGCTTTAAAAAAATCATCTAATCTTTCTTTTTTAAATTCGTTACCCTTTATATCATTTACATCTTCTTTAACGTCATTTGGTAAATATACTGCGCCATATTTGCTTAATCTTTCCTTAATTTCTTCATCCGTATATGTAATATTATTTCATCTCTTTTTTATATTATTTATTTTTTTTTCCTTTTTCAAATTTTTCATAACAATATTGCCCTACGTTTTCAACAAGGTTTTGAATATTATCTATTTGTGCTCCTATAAAATTGAAAATTTCTTTTCTATACTGTGGAGAGTCCCTTATTTTTGTTTTATCGAGCCCTAAATAATTGGGAAAACAAATTAACTTCATTAGATAAGGTAATACTTTTTCATTTGTTTGGAGGTCTTTAAAAATGGAATAAAAAATATTTTCATCTGACAATTTCCATTTTAGTATTCCCATATAAACTAAAAACGCAAAGTTAATTGTAATCCAATTTATTAATTCTTTAGATAAAAAACCTCTTCTTCTTGAAGCAAATGCTAAATAATATAATATTAATGTTTCATTACTAAATTGCGGTATATACCTTACTGTTCCATCTGACTGCTTTTTTTCTCTTAAAAAATTGTTATCTAATAAGAGATCTATAAATTCTTTTTTTGGAGCCAAAAATATATCATCAATCACCCGAAGACCTATTCTTTCAGCAATACTTTTAATAGCTTCCTCTTCAGCTTTAGCGATTGAATCAATATATGGTAAAAACACATCATTCTTTAAAATCATAGGAATTTCATGATTTTTATTCTCTGGAAGAGGTCCATAATTAGGATCTAAATTAAAAAAAGAGGTGATATTATTAATGATCTGGTATACTTTTGGTGATATTGCAGGAACTGTAAAAAAATCTGAATGCTCTAAGTCTTCTCTATAATGAGTATGAGTTTTTAATAAATGTCTTTGCGATTCATAATATTCAGGAGTGTGTACTAATAATTTTTCATATATCACATTAATACTATTTCCTTTTGGGAATAAGATTTTTTCAAGAAATTTAACTAATGTATATAAATATGTTTGCTCTAGATCTTTTTGATCTGGATTTGTAATATTACGTAAAATTGTAAGTGCCTCTATGGATTCTTGAAGAAAATCGATGATATAATCTTTAATATCTATAAGTGAAATACGATCTCTATATTTTGTGATAAAATCTTTCATTAATTCATAGACATTTGATCTATACATTGCTGAAAATTCTGATAAAGCTCTTACCTTACGGATATTCCTTCTTTCCTCCTCCTCACGAATTTTATCTAGGACTTCAGTATCATATAATAAATCAGCATCCAGATCTTCAATAATCCTTCTAGTTTCTCGCAAAATCGGCTTCATATGGCTAATAAATGTCTGGTACCTTGGTAAAATATCAGTCCATTTCTCTAATCTCAATTTTAACACCTTAATTTTTCATTTTAATTATTCTGTTTCTGTTCCTATGATAATTTCTTGGAATATATTGGAAATCTCAACGAAGATTGGTATTTCTATACGGACCAGCTCGCCTAATATCCAGCGGTTAACATCCTTAAGGAGAAATCGTATTTGATTATGAATTTTTCTATTTATTTCAGAATCAATTATCTTTGATAACCATAATCCGCCCCCAAGCCTGTAGGCGATTATTTTAATTAATGGTTCAAAAAGTTTATCTAATACTTTTTTCATCATCCAAGACTTAGGAATAACACTCATATTATTTTCATTAAAAGAAGGATCCCGCAATATGGGATTATTTTCATCTACTCTTATTTTTGGCATGAAACTTAATAATAAAATTAAGGCAAATATTGCGGAAATTCCATTGACCGTATACTCTCCACCAATCTCTTCTAAATTGTCCCGATGTATTGCAATATTTGCAAGAAACATGCAAATAAACACGTTTCTGTCAAATTCTTCAGAAACGTATGCATAGCCCAGTTCTTCATCAATAATAATGTATTTTTCTTCAAGAATAGCTAAAATTTCATCAGGAAAAGTATAAAAGGTATAGACTTTTCTTTCGCTCCTCCTTTTATCCTTTTCAACAACCAATTCTTTTGAAACAAGTCCAAATAGGGATACTAATTCTTCTAATTTTTTTTTCACATATTTTCGAGGCTTATTAGGATCACCGAACATAGCATAAAATTGGTGGTCTACAATATGAAAATCATTTCGACTACTAAATGCCTCCACCATTCGATCTATTATTGGCACTTGTGTTTCAGATGTTATAGCTTTAGCCTTAGACGATACAAATCCATTGATTAATTCATTAATTATAAAATCTTGCTCATGAGTTCGGGATTTTAAGATTTTTTTAAAAGCTTCAGCAAAATTTTTAGTATTAGGGAAAAATGCATTTTGGATTTTATCATTGATCGCTTTTATGAAAATCTCTCCATTATTTTTTGGAAAATGAGTATGCATATTTTCCAATCTACGTATTAGAGCTTCTCTGGCGCCGGGAATTCTCTCAACATCTCGTTCTTCTAAATAGTGAATCGCCCGATCCAACCCTTGAATAAAATCTCCTAATAATTTTTTCCATGTAGGATTTTTGCTATTTTCCAACTCAATTCATCCCAATTAATTTTCTTTAATATTCCAATTTAATTCTTTAGCTAAAATTTTTAATGCTTCAATTAAAGGTTTGATAGATTCTTTATTATATATGTTTGTCGTTCCAGAGCCTTTTTTAGCTTGCCATCCAAGTTGATTATCCTCTGCAAATCTACGTGTCCCATATTTCATAATATTTTTAAGATCTCGGACCCACCAATAAAATCGAAGCCATTTTTTGTTAGGATTATCTTTGGAATAGATCACAACAAGGGCTTTCCACTCTCCCATAAGCCATTTTATGGTAATTCCGCTTATTGGGAGATAATAATTGATAGGAAAGTTTCCTTGAAAATTTAATTTTAAATCCGCGGGAGCTATATTAAAAATTGGTTGATTATAACCTTCCAAAATAACAATTTCTCCACAATATGGGCATTCATAATGCGATTTATTTTTATTCATTTTCTTTTGGCAGTTTGGACACGTACGATTTTCAATAATTCTAAATTTGATAAGGTCTAATTTTTTCTCTTTTAAAATATCTTCCTCGCTTTTAGTTTGATTTTCTCTAAATTTTCCTTTAAATATCCAAAATTCATCAAAATTATCATATATTTTTTCTAAAGCTTTGATAAGGTTCTTTAAGACCTCTTTTTCGTATATTTTTATCATACCCCCATGTCGATAGAACGATTTTTTCCACCAAGATAATCTGATATACTTTTCATTTTCTAAATATGCACTATGACAAATTAAAGCCCCAAAGGCTCTAGTATCCGTCTTATTAATTAAAATACCCGATTCTACCATCTCATATTGTTGATTTATTGAAAAATTGTTATGAAAGTAAACTCCATCTAAAAGCTCTCCGATTATTTTCTTTTTTTCTTTTCCCTTTTCTGCCTCTTCTCTTTTTTCTCTGATGATTTTTTTACATTTGGGGCATTCAAAAATCCCATCAACAAGTTGATTCATTTCAATATCACATGACGGACATTTCACTAGAGCACACCTTAATTAATTGAATATTTTAAAAAATTAATTATATTAAAATAAGTTGTTACATAAAAATAATCCGTTCCAAAAAAATTTACGTTTAATTGTGAAAAGTACCCTTCTGATAAAACACTCTCAATATTAAATAATGTAGTTTTCATTTTATTAGTTAGCTGCTTTCAATAAGATATCTTTCATAATCTAAATTTAAAAGCTTAATTTCTTTTTTATTTAGTTTTTTAATAATATCATTTATATCAATTAATTTATTCCGAGCTTCAAGCAGATCATTTCTAATATTATTTACAATATCATCTTCATTAAAAGACACTTTTTCGATATAATCTAAATAATTATACTTTTTTTCAGACCCAGAATAATAATTTCTTAACTTGATTACCTCTTGCTCTATATTATCTATTCTATAGCGAAATTGTAGTAATTGGATTAGTCGAGAATGCCAATCTTTAAAAATGGGTTTAGATTTATCGAGATTTTCATATTCAAATTTATCTGATAAAGAGATGTTTTCTTCTTTTAATTGTTCAATTATATCTTTATTTTCTTCTATTGCCTGATTTATTTTTTTTATCGCTTGTTTACTATTTAAAGCTAGATCAAAAATAGCTATAAATTCAATTAGCTTGTCTGATATCTCTTTTATTTTCTCATAGAATACTTCAATTGTATTTTCTATTTTCATTGCTTGATAAATATTACCAAATTGATCTAAAATATAATATAAATCGTCGGATAAGGTATAATCCTCCTCTCCAATCTGATAAATAAAAGGATGAATCATTCCATTATATTCGCACCTTACACCTTTCAGCTGAGTGAGAGCTATATTAAAATTTCTTTTTGTGAGGAATTTAAATTTTTTGGTGATCATTAAGTGGAGCGTATCCGCGGGAACTGAAATTGTATCTCCTTCCACAGTTATTGTATTTTCTCCAAATTTAATGATTAAATCTTGATCTTTCTGCTCAAACTCCCTTATACTTCTAATATTTTTAAATAGACCAAGATCTATCGCTATATTTGTGAACTCCTTTTCCCAAAATGTGATAATATTCCCTTTATAAATCTCATCCAATGCTAATACCCTATTATAAGATTCAATAATCTTGGGGTCTTTCAAATCTCTAAATAAATCATTTCTGATGATATAGAGAAAAAGGATTATATATCGCATATTGATATCTTCAAGGATCCTAATGATTAAATTCCGATCATATTCTAAGGATAAACTATTATGCTCCATGACTATTATCAACTAAACTGTATTTAATTTGGGTAATTAGAATTACTGAATGGAAAAATGTAGCAAACCTAAAAAATTTTATGGAAATTGACGTTTTAGCAATGTTTTACGCAAAAATTTTTTAGGGATGCTTCTATATTAACTATGAATTAATTACTCATTTTTAAAATACATAAAATAAAAAAGTATTAACCAAAAAATTTAAGGAGATTTATTATGGGGCGTCGTAAACGAAAACAAACCACTTATCGGAGAGTTAAAAAACTCCCAAAAATTTTTACATGCCCCCAATGCGGGGAAAAATCAGTTAAAGTAGAGAATCTACGAGAGAAGGGAGGTTTTGCCACAGTTAAGTGTGGAAATTGTGGTTTAGAAAAAGAAGTGTTAATTAATTCAATTTCCGAACCTGTGGATGCTTTTGGAGATTTTATCGATATATATTATGCTGAGCAAGAGATTCAGCGGTTAAAAAAGCGAATCAATAAATTAAAAGAGAACAAAGAGTGGGGAGAGTTGGCATTTGCGTTTTCAATCTTATCGGATCTTTGTAGAGTAAAAGCCGCGCAACTTTTAGATGAGGGAGATTATGATATGGACGAGATACAAGAATGGAAAGAAAAAAGTAGCAAATATAAAAGCTTGGAGAAGGATGCTTTACTTGAATTAGAAACTAGCGAATTAGAATCAGGTATTAAAACAGATGAGGATAGTTTGTTTTCAGAGCACGAAGAAACGGGGATCAAAAAGAAGAAAGATATAGAAGATTTATTTGATGACCCTGGTTTTTTAGAATTTTAAGTCAATCTAATACGAAGTCCCGGATATAATTTGGGATATGTTTCCAAATTGGTAATTTAACTATTAAATTGAAAAATTCTCTTCTATTTAGTTTTTTATTCAATACCAGATTTGCCCAATTTCGATATGCGAGTTTATTAAAAAAATTAATTAAACTCAGACCCAGAGGATTATATTTTGAGGTAAAAAATTTTGCAAGGTAAGCACCTAAACGCTTAGTTTGGGGAATTGATTCTGGAAAGAAAGAATTCGACAAAGGTCTGATGAAAATTTCATACACTGCCATGATTGGAATTAATTGTTTAATGGTTTGTTTTATAATGCTTTTGTAATTTTTATTATCTACTGAGAGATTTACAAGCGTATTCAATTTTCTAATAGCGGAGTTGAAATGTCTTTCCCTAAAATATAACCACATCTTAGCCATGCTATCTCGTAAATCTCCCAATGCATTGATTACTTCTTCATTCTCAAATCTAAATTGTTTTTCTTTTTCAAACGATTTTATAAAAGAGAAAAAAATTGACTCTCTGGAAGTTATTTCATATTCAAATTCATCTAACTCCTCCGGTTTTTGGGAAAACTTAAAAATTTCTTTTATTCTAGAAGGATCATGGATTGTGTGGCAATATAAGGGTGTGGTCCATAATAAATTTCGTAAATGTTCGAGTAAATGTTTATGTTTATGGTAATTTTCAATATTTTCAAATTTATCTGGTATCTTTTGGGTTGGAAGAAATATCTTTTTTATAATATAAAACAAAAATTTAAATTTTTCCACAAGAGGGAGATTTAATATAAGGTATTTTCCTTTTCTATAATAATAATCGCTTTTTTTGGATAGAAGATTATTTACATTCATTAATTTTTCAATATATGAATAGAAATCTACTTCATATCTTTGTTTTATTAACTTGTAATCGACTAAAGGAATGTTAAGATAGGGCATATCCTTATCAGAAGCATTCAGTACACACATCGCATGGTCTCCAATTCTATAAGAAAAAATAATCTTTTCTAAGACTTCATTTAAAGAATTGAACTTACCTAATAGTTTTGGTTCATTCGTAAAATAGCCATGAAAGAGAGTATTAATTCCTTTATAGATATTATTCTCAAATTCAGAAATAATTACCGATTCGAATTCACCAGGATGATGCCGTTTTGTATTTAATCTATTTTCAATCGCTCCTTTTATAAGAATATTGTTAAAATGGGAAATTTTATAAATCCATTTAAATAGAGGATTTAGATATTTCAAAAATTTAGGAGTATAATTATAATATTCTGGAGAAAAATAGATCGGGAATCCAATTCCTCGTGATATGGAAAAAACAAACTGAAAAATATATCGAGATTTCTCACCTTTAAGAAAACCAGGAACCTTAAAGCAAAATACAATCTGCGGATATAAACTTTCGAGACCTAAATTCATCCATGCTTCAAAAAGGATAATACCGTCTGGAAATCGAAAGGAATCGTTTTTGTTGACAAATTCTTGATTAATAGTACTTAATACGGAAGGAATACTAAAAAGCCAGTCCTTGTTTTTCTCTAATCCTTTTAATTCATAGATAAAAGAGGAGATGGTAGGTCTAATCTTCTCTTGAATTTCTTTTTTTTTATAATAATAATTATTCATCACTCTAATGAGGGACAGAATTTCTAAGACTTGTCGCATCAGATCGTGATGAACCTTCACATTTTTGTTCGAGTCAGTAATTGTTCCAAATTTAGACAATAGATTTAAAATTCCTCCAAAATATTTTAAATATTATAATGTTTTTAGTTTTTAGATTTTTTTTAATTTTTTGCTATCTAAATACATTTCCATGAATTAATAAAACTTTTCTTCTTATAACTAAAAAAGTAAAAAATATTTATCTCTTCAAAAGAATGGGGATTCTTCAGGTAAAATAATATAAAATAGAAAAGAGATTGGTTAAATAAATCATCAGATTAAGTAGAGCTTTTAATTCTAATAAATTAGCCTTGAGATTGCTGTCTCTTTGCGAACAATTCTTTTAATTCACTCATAATAGCCCCTCGTAATGATACAGGCCCAGCTGGTCTTGGTGAGCCACCTGGAGGACCTCCTGGGGGACCACCTGGGGGACCGCCCGAAGGAGGTGGTGTTCCCGGAGGACCACTTGAGGGTGGGGGTGTTCCCGGAGGACCACTTGGGGCTGAAAGTGATGAGACACTAGCTTTCGGTACTGAGGCACCAATCTCTGGTGCTGAACCACCAGCTGATGGTTGACCGCTTGATATTTGATTATTTAATCGATTAATGTTAGATTCTAATGCGGATATTTTTTGGTTCATTCTCCCAAGTGATTGATCCACTAAATCAGGGATTTTAAGGATAATACGCATTATTTTTTCTACAATTTCGCCAAAGTCATTCACCTTTTGTTCCAAAGGTTCCTTTCTGGCTTCTTCTAAGTAGCGTGTGAATTCTTCTGCCATTTTAATACTCCTTTTTTTCTCGTTTTCTTTATTTAGGATAAATTAAAAATAATTTTTTCTAATTTTATTCCCATTTACTATTTTTAATCTACTATTATTTTATATTAATTTTTATATTTATATTTAATCTTTATCCTATATTCCTTATTCTTTTATGTCAACATAAAAATGAGTTTATCTAAGGAAATAATTCGATGAATTACTCCATTTTTTTAATGAATTAATTTTAATTAGAAATAATAAGAAAAAAGGAATATGAGAGAAAGTGATTGTGAAAACATTAAGATTTAGCAAACGGAAATACTAATTATAAATAGGCATGGGGATCGCTAAGAATATCTTTATTTTTCGAGAGATCTGATTGAATCTCATCGCACACATCTTTAAATTGCTCAATTTTTTTTAGGAGAATATCCCTTGCTCTATCGAATTCTCTCTGTTTATCTTTTTGTTCTTGATCCAATTCTTTTAATTTATCGCCTTCTACCATCTTATTTTTTATCTTTTCAACATCTAAAGCTTTTTTAATTACTACCTTTCTTCTATCGGCAACAATTTTTAAAGCTTGAGCAAATTCAATTTGCTTTTCAATCATATAATCCTTTCTTAAGGTTAATTCTTTGATCACATCAACATATTTTTTATGTGCTTCGAGATTTATTTCGCTTCTTTTTATTAGATCTGTGAGGGCATTAACATCTTCCTCTTTCACGTTTGATTTATGTTCTCGGGCGAGCATCTGTATTTGTTTTAACACATCTCGCATAGTTCTGTTAAAGGATCCTCGTGTAATATACATATCAGTTACTTTTTCGGCTAATTTTTTTCTTGCTTTAACTACTTTATTTTCTGCCTTCGCATGGTTTTCTAATTCATTAGCTAATTCATTTTCTAATTTTGATAAATCTAATTCATCTTCACTCGTTAAAATGGGCATAAGACTCACAATAATTTATTTTTTCAAATAGATATTAATTTGAATTATTCTTGTATAATTTATAAAAAGAGAGACTATTTATATTTATGTTCTAATAGATCAATTTAATGTAGATTCGTTTTTCTCAATTTTTCTAAATTCTTTAGAGAGATTATTTTGTTGAAAAAAAACCTCATTATTTCCTTTTATATTATTCTCTATCTTCAAAGCAGCGAAATATTAAGAGTATTTTTAATAATATATCATTGATAGGGCACATATGAAGTTATTAGATTCTCCGTATTCTTTGCTTTTAATATCTTAACCTTAATATTCTTCCCTAATAGATCTTTCGAATACTCTAATGGATAATTTAAAAGGACTTTAGTACAAAATTGATTATTTATTTTACCAATACATTCATTCTTCCACCTTCCTTTAGAGACAATTTCAACTGAAATGATCTCACCTTCTTTAAGGGGAAAATTAAAAAGTGGGCGAGAATGAATTCCAAAATCTTTCGGTCCTAATTTCAATTTAATATTATATTTATTTTCTAACTCAGATAATTGGTGATAAAAATACCCCCAAGACCTAGGTTTGATTTTTTTTAATTTCCTTCCTGTTTTATATACTAAATATTTTTGAATCCCTAATTGAATTTGCTCTTTAGTATATCCTTCATCTCTTAAATTTACTATAAATTGAATAATTTCCATGATATCATTTCTGTTTTCACCGGGAAACCAAACCGGAGCAATTAAAACATTAATATTAGAGTCTAATAACATATGAATATTTCTTAATAGAATTTCCACATTATAGTTATCAGTAGCACATAGATATTGAGCAAGTCGAGGATTAAAAGTATTTACACTTATATTAATTCTTGTTAAATTATGCTCTGAAAATTCCTTAATAATATCAGGATTTAGTAGTAAACCGTTTGTTTGCATCGAAATAATCTCAATTCCCTTGATTTCCCATAGAGAATCAATAAGATCATATAAATTCTTATATAGTAAGATTTCTCCGTAGGGGGCTAAGTGAATTTCGAGATTATAATGTCCTTTGAATTCAGCAATTGTCTGGACTTGTTCTATCAGGTATTGAGAATCGATTATAAAATTAGTATCATATTCTCCAGCACTTACAAAACAATATCGGCATTTTAGATTACATAAAGTGATTGGCTTTAATTCAATAATATTTGTACCCCGATCTATAATTCCCAGAAAATCTAAACCCAATAATGGGATTTTCGATTTTTTATTCACATATATAATTTCATTCATATCGGATTTTTTAATTTTTACCATGAAAGTTATTAATTAGAGATTTGCCTATAATCAGAATTTATATCGTAAAATTCCCACAAGTGAGCCTAAGTCGACTAGCCGCTCTCCTGCGGGATGTTTTGAATTTAAAATATCGACTTTTCCCCCTGCATATTCCACTTGGTTTATTATATCCTCTATTTTTAATCTGTTTGATTTAGAAGCTCCTCGAATTATAGTATCTGCGACTAATAACTGGTCAATAGCACCTCTTTGTGCCGCTTCAGTAATTTCATCGAATCCAATTGCGACAAGATCGGGATCCTTCCCAAATTGAGCTAATACATTTTCAATTTTTTTTGTTTCTTGGAGAATTTTTGCTTTATTTTTTATATTAGCCATTTCATCAGATTTTAATGCCTCATAAATAGCACTTTCCGTTCCTGAACTCGCTTGGATTACTTTTATTTTATTAATATATTCCTCATTAGCAGTTGCTTTGAGATGTTTTGCTAATTTATCTTTGATAGTACCCGGACCACATAGGATTATAAGATTCACATCCTTATTTTGAACTCTAGTTTCAATAATCCTTTTAATGTCCTCAAAAAAATCTTTTAAAAATTTATTGCGAAATGATTGCTCATATCGCTTTCCCGGAATATTTTTAGTAACAGTTGCAATTTTCTTATAACTATAATTTGTAGAGTAAGCGATATTTGCTAATCCAGATTCAATAGCTATTATTAACATAACAAAATTTGATGATAATTTAGAAGACTCTTTTAATCTCTTGAGATCTTGATTTAACCATTCATCTTTTATTATAGTGAGTTCATGATTTATTTCTATATTAAATGTATGATAAGACCCATAGCTTACATAATCCTTAGGTCCTTCTAAAATGGTCCCCTTTATCCGCAATCGGTTAGTAAATTCATGGAATGCAGCATCCTCTACAGATAATGTTAGTTTCATCAATTTTCTCTCCCCTGTAGAACCTTCTTTCATAACAACCCTTCTTTGAGTTAAAGCGATCACTGTATCCCCTTTAGTAATAATATTATATAATGACCATAAATCATTTAGATTTTCTACTATTACCGTGATTTCTCCTTTTTTTTTATCTTGTGCTAGAATTCTCATTGTGATCCGTAAGCCTATTTGATATTATTTGAATATAAGAGTAAAGCGTAAAAGAAAAGATTAATTCTAATAAGAAAAAACTATTTTAAATTAATGGATTTAAAATCTATTCAAAAAAAAATAAAAAAATAGCAATAAAACAAGTTATTATTTATGGATTTGGCTTTTCAAGGGCTTGTTTTACTTTTTCAAGCTCTGCTAGTCGCTTTTTTTTCTCTTCTTCCCTCCTTCTTAACTCCGCCTCATCGACTTTTTGGAGCTTTACTCCTTTTCTAATCTCATTTTTTAATTCGTCATCTAATTCGGGGGTCACGTTTATAACACACCTTTTAAATTTAGAAATTTACTATATTTATATTCTTATATTCTTATTATAACATAAAAAAAAGTTTATCTATTTAAATTTTGATGAATAGATTCTTTTTAAATGAAAAATAATCTTATTTCACTAAATTTGAACTTTTTAAGCACCTTGATTGAATTTTTGTATTTTTCTCAAATTTAATTCCATTAAATACGCATCTTCGCCTGTATAATAATAATGTTCGATTTTTTCTATTATTTTAAAATTAAATTTTTCATATAATCGAATAGCGGGCAGATTTTCAACGTTTACATTTAGAATAATTTTTTTAAAAACCATTGATTTATTTTCAAGTCTGGTTAAAGCAGTTTTTAAAAGAATAGTTCCAAACCCGTTTTTATGATACTTAGAATCGATTAGAAGATTTATTAAATTCGCCCTATTATTTTTATCTTTAAGGATAATTATAAAACCGATTATTTTTTTTTTTATAACACCAATTTCAAGCTTTAAGAAAAGAAGACTAGTTAGAATTAATTTTTTTAGTAGTTTTTTTGAAAATGCGTTTTTTCTAAAAATTTTTTTTTCCAATTTAGTAATTTTATTCAAATCTTTTAGTTTTACAGCTGTGATTTTCATAATTATTTATGTCGTATATGAAATTATTCAATTAGCCTTTGTTCTATTAATTATGTGTTATAGTCCTCATAAAATTTATTTCTCCCTCTAAATTAAAACTTACTAAATTTTCTAAAATCTGTACTCTTTGAAAAATAGAAATTTGAACTCCATTTCATAATAAACCTCTTAATTATAGGTTTCTTAAGATTAATTGAAATTATTAATGAAGAGAATCTGTAAGAATTTTCTTATTTTATAGTTTTTAATAAATATATATCTTGAAAAATATTGACTTGTTAATTTTTATCGATATAATCAATCTCTTCTTTAAACACTTCTATTGGAGTTATTTCTGTTATTTGTCTATATTCTTTTTCATCAGATTCATTAAAAGGTAGACATTCTACTATATATCCCTTTAAATTAAAGCTTTTTAAAAATTCTAAAAAATCATCATCAACTAATACATAATATGGTAATTTAATGCAGGCTGCTTTAAAAGAGATTAATTTAGTAGGCATTCCAGATTTATTTAATAAATAATTTTTGAGTTTAGTTATATCTGCCTCGTTTCCCTCAATTTGACCATAAATAAGGAGGCCTTCTTCACTGATTTCTTCATAGGGCGTTTTAATATTAGGTGCTCTTCGCAGATATCGATTTTTTAATTGATAATAATCTTTAGCCTTGATTGAACAAAAATGAATTTTTAAAGATGTTTTTGGGATAAACTCTTTAAATAGAGGAAGAGCCTCTTCTTTACTATATTTTACGGAGGAAATAGTTCCTTCTTTCAATTCATAACCTTTTGATTGGAGATTTTTGCTATTTGGCTGACAATATTCAAATTCATTTAAATTTATAAAATCAGCACCAATTTCATCTAAATATAAGATAAGGTTTTTTAGATTTGTCATGTGGTACCGCTCAGGTATCAACGGCACTTCTGCTCCTACAATCATTCCTTTATTTAATGCATATTTTATATTTTTCCATTTATTTTTAGGAGGATGGAATCTGATCTCATCCAAACCAGCCTTAGAGAGTTTATTAGCGACATTATTGCTAAAATTTATACCATTAGTATATAAATGTATATGAAAACGCTTTCCCTTCTTTTTTTTGACTAATTTAATGTATTTTAGGGTGTTTTCTAAGTTAGCAGGAAGTAAAGGTTCACCACCTGTGATGCTCATTCCTAGAGCATTAATTTTAGAAATTTCAGTAAAAATATCCTCCTTCCTTGATATTTTGATTTCATCTATATAAGATATCAATTTATTTTTTCTTTTTTCAGAAATGGGGCAATACCAGGAGCAATGAGGAGGATTTTGACAGATTCCATTAAGAAATAAAACCGCTTTTGCTCCCTTAAGACACTGCTGGCATCCTTTGGGAATCCCGCGTTGCTTAATATAATAATTTCCTTCTATAGACTCAATAATTTTTTCTTTCATGCTAAAATATTTTTTTTCGAATAATACTATTTTTTTCTGCTATTTTCTTTAAAGCACCCTCCACAGTCTCGTGTAATGCTAGTTCTTTCTTTAAAAATACGCCTGTTCGGCCATATTTTTCTCTTCTAAGGAGAACTTTTTTTCGTTCATTAATAGTATCCAGAGAGACGCCCACGATTTTCGCAGCAATATGTTCTTGATTAATAATGGAAAATTCTTCATGTCCCTCTTCTGTAGGTTTTATAAGGACCAACCTTTTATCGATTCCCGGCACTCTTGTATTATTTTTAAGTTGTTTATAATCGATTTTTCCCCCAAAATCATAGAATTCTAGATTATTTTTATTTAATTTGGTTAAAGGAATTGTAATGGATATTAGTTCAGTTATATGAATATACAATTTTACCGAATCAGAGGGAGTAGCAGCAATTATTTCTCTATTGTATTTATTTATATTATTTTTATTTAGGATATATTCAATTTTATAGGGGGGGATTCGATAAAGAAAAATGATATCAATATCACTATTTTGATGAATATCTCCTCGAGCAATACTTCCATAAACATATCCGATTAAATTTTCCTTTTTAAAGATATTTAACAATTTTTTAGCTTGAATTCTTTTATTTTTAAGAAGAGAGAAATGTTCTTCGGAATATATTACTTTTTTATAATGATTTCTTAGTATATGCTCTTTGGACATGATTAAGTCTTAAGAATCCTTAATTCTTTCTTCAATATATTGAATTATAAAACCTAATAATATTGTTTCATAATTTTTAAATAAAACTCTTGCATTTTGAATAATATTTAATTTAATCTGCCTAGATTCCTCATCAGATAATGAATTTAATATTTTTTTTAAGTTCCTATTTTTAAAGATGAAAAAAGAGTAATAATTATAAATCAGACATAGTTTATTTTTCATATTATCAGACGATAATACCTTTTTGAAAGTATTTAGAATAGTTTTATTATAAGTTGGATTAATTAGAATCATACCCCTATTTTTAGAATCATTTAAAACAGAGTTATAAAGAGGTTTTGAAAATTCAAAGCTAATCAAAATATACTTTAAATATTGTTTTGAGATTTTCTGATTAATAATTTCTGAGAGTATAGATAAAGAAAAAGAAGTTTTCGTTTTAAATTTTAGAGAGATGATAGAAAAACCATAAGATGCTAATCCGTACGTTAAGATCTCAATTAAATCTTCATAGGCTTTATTTTTACTAAATATTATGAGTGGTTTATTATCTCCCGCTTTGGATTGTATATTTCTCACTAATCTTAAATCTTTTACATTTTTTTCTTGAATTGTCGTTATATTCTGATTTAATGGAAGCGATATTGCTTCTAATGAGAGATTTGAGATATTATTTCTCCATCGTGCATTTTCTTTATATAATTTCACAGAAACCAATAAAAATATTAGCAGAAAGATAATAATGATATCAATTAATACCCAATTTAGACGAAAAATGTTCATATCTTATTATCAAATATATATCATTTAATATTTAGTTTTGTATAATAGGTTATCAGTTTTTTATCTAAGTTTGCAGTTATTACACTATTTTACGGCATCTCTTAACCACTCTAAATATTTTACTGAGCCTGCTTCAATATTGAGTCCGATACATTCAGGCGTTTCATAGCTATGAATATTCTCTACTGCGTGAATAAGATCCTCAGATTTTTCCTTGGTTGTTTTAATAACTAAAAGAAATTCATCATTTTCTTCAATAGAATCCTCCCACCTATAAATAGAGATAATTAGCTTAATGATGTTAACACAAGCAGCCCTTTTTTTTTCAACAAGATAACGAGCTAGTTTTCTAGCCTCATCTTCAGAAGAAGATGTTACAAAAAATACTTGTTCTTTATTGTGATCAATCATATTTTCTGATATTTTTATAGAATTTTTGTTTAAAGAAATTTTATATAATTATATTATTATTATATATTTAATTTTAAAATAGTTAAATTAAGAAATAGTGAATAATTATTCAAAATGATTCATAATGTTTACGTAATCGACCAGAATACAGGTATCTGTCTTATTTATCGCAAATATGGTTCAATTGAATTTAATCAAGACCTTGTAAGCGGTTTTATTACGGCACTGAAAGATTTTAGTTTTGAGTTTAGTAAGGGCTCCGGAGAACTTAAAGTTATAGATATGCAAGTATTTTATCTTATTTTGGTGTTTAAAAAAGGAGTTCTTGTGACTGCTGCAGCAGATAAGAATGATGATGCCAGAGTTACCCATAAAGCGTTAAAAGATGTCATCGATAGATTTCTTGAAAGGTTTGTGGATGAGCTTCAAAATTGGTCTGGTGATGTAAGAATATTTAGAGACTTTTCAGAAACAATTGATAAAATAATGGAAAATGGCAGAGTGGCCGAAATTCCTTTAAACATACCCATTTTAAAAATATATAAAAAAGACTTTACCAAATCTCAAAATCGCCTCGCAAAGAAAGGGTTCGTGTTAACTGAAGAGGATCTTAGGGACATATCCGATAAAAAGCCAGAATGGACTTCAAAGAGACTCCCAAAACAAGTTATAACTCAAGGCTTTTTAGATGAGAAACAATATGAGATCGCTCATTTAGCGGACGGTTTTCATACTGCAAGAGATATTGCTGAGGAAGTAGGATTACCAGAATCTAGAATTCAAGTTATTATAGATCATCTTGATAATTTAGGATTGCTTAAATTTATAGAAATACAATAAATTATAAAATATTTACAGCTTTTAGAAAATTAGATATCAAGTACCAGTTCTAAAATAATATTGTCTTTTTTCTCTTCAATTTTCATATAAGAATAAGTTATCGCCTTTACTTCGGTCCCTATTTCATGACTATTTTTATTAAATACCTCTCCTTTCATACTAGCTTTAAGTTCATATCTATCATTCCTCTTCTGAATAGATAGAACCTTAATTTTACTAAAAATTAACTTTTCTACATCAAAAATGAATAAAAATTCAGAGAGAAAATCAAAAAGAAGTGCTTCCTTATCTTCAGCTTCGATAATAATGGTTTTTGGGGTCTTTTTTGATATTTTTTCCAAATTGGGGGAAATAACAGTCATCAGAGCATAGGCTGCTTGAGTAAATGCTTGTTCCAAAGTATTCCCCCAACATCTTAATTTTATATCGGCTGTGTGTGAAAGAAATTCAAATCCTGGTTCTTTCATAATTTATCATTTAAAATCTAATACTTGTTTAATATAGTACAAAATGAAAAATTAATTTTCTTAGGGGTTTAAAATGAAGAATGTAAAATGAAGGGTAATGCTTAATAATATCACTGAGAAATCATTATTTTCAAGGGATATAAGAATTATAAAAAAATTCTCAAACTTAGAATTAAAACTTTATAAATATTTTCATAACAAAACGGGACTTTTTCCCGAGAGCGTGATTATTATTGAAGATTTTATTTTCTTTTTTGTCAAAGATCAACATTTTTTTTCAGTTTCGAATTATATTGCATCCATAAGAAAGGAGATTCCTAATAAGAAAGTTTTAATAATTAGAACCGAAAAAAAATTAATTTCACAGATATTTAGTCTATTTCCTGACCTCTATATCCATGATGTGCAAATAAAATCTGTTGATTCTAAAAAAATAATAGCTTCAGTTTATATACTAACGTTCAGAGATAGAGGGGTTGCTATAGGAAGAGAAGGAAATTATATAAAAGCGATTAATGAGCTTTTCAAAAACTCAATAAAAATTGAGGATTGTAATTTTATATTTGAGATTGAGTGTCAAGTATCTGCTTTCTACTTTTAATAAAAAATGCTTGTTTATGGCCATTCTCCAATTAGTTGGCCCTCTCTTTAGCATAATAAATAATCAGACTAATTAGGAAAGTTTAAATACATCAATATATTTAGAAAATTTGCTATTATTATGTTTTTTTATAATAGGGAAATCATTAATGAATTACTGTTTTTAAAAATTAATTAAAAATAATTTGGATAAAATAAAGTGAATTAAATGGTTAAAAATAAAACAATTATAGCCTTTGAAACGAAATCTGGAGTTTCTAAAGAAAATGCTGAACTTATTGCATCCGTTTTGAATAAAAAATTCGGATTGGAAGTTGATATCACTAATCTTAAAGAAAATAAGAATCCAGATATAACCAACTATGATAACATAATAGTTGGGAGTGGTATAAGAATGGATCGTTGGTATAGACGGCCAAAATCTTTCCTAAGTAAAAACAATTTTAGTAATAAGAAGTTAGCAATTTATTTATCTTCGGGCAAGGCAGGTAATCCAGAGTTCCAGCATGATCAAATTGTTGAAGATTATATTGGAAAAATCTTAAAAAAGAGGCCACACTTAAAACCAATAGCGTATAATGCATTTGGTGGTTGTTATATGCAAGGTGGAAAAACGATAGAAAATTTTCGTGATCCAGAAAAAGTAATACAATGGGCTGAACAATTGGGGAAATTATTATTAGAATAATTTCTTATTCTTTTGCATTATTTGAATCATTTAGATTCATTTTATTCTTTAAAAACCAAATATGATTTTTTAATCAAAATCGATTAGAAAATTCTTTTTATTACTTTTTATTATCCTTTTTAATAGTTGAAAATTGTATTAAATAAAAGGAGGACATACTTTCTTTTGGAAAATAATAATAAAGCAAAACGCTCTAACCAAGCAAATAGAAGAATTGCGTTTTCTTTAGCTATATTTTTTGGTATATTATTTTTCATTGATTTTATAGTCCTCTCCCTCTTATATTCTTGGGCAGATTGGGTGGCTACCTTAATCTTTTCACTGCTTTTTATTATGCCCGGATATATTTCAAATGCGGGAATGGTTTTAACGGGAAATGGAAAGCCTATTGATCGTGGAAAAAATTTTATTGATGGCAGAAGACTATTAGGAGATCATAAAACATGGAAAGGGCTTATATTAGGACCTCTACTTATAGGAATTCCAATATCTATGGCGGTTTATCTCCTTTTTTTAATATTATGGCCATTAATATTGCCCATTGTGGAAGTGGCTGCAACAATGGGGCAATATAAACTTTATAGTAAAGTTGAAATCTATAAATATTACTTTATTGGAGGGTCTTTTCCTTTCGGCATTTTAATTTTGTTCATTAGAGCATTTTTATGTGGGTATGGAGCTGCGATAGGAGATCTTATAGGTTCTTTCTTGAAAAGGAGGTTCAATATTCCCTCTGGTTCTCCTTTCTGGTTGGTGGACCAATTGGATTTTATTATCTTTAGTATTTTATTTGCTTCTCTTCCAGCTCTTTTCTTAGCGGGTTATCGAGCTCCGGATATTAATATTATCATATTTTTAATCATAATAACGCCAGCGGTTGATATCATAGCAAACACGGTAGCTTATGTAATTGGATTGAAAGATGTCCCTTGGTAATTCTTGATTTTTCAGTAAATTTCACTAAATTTAAACTGAATACCCACAATATAATTCTCTTTTTTTCTATCAGATAAAATTATTAATATTATATTAAATAATGTACAAACAATTATTTTTTAATAGAGCGACATAAATATTATTAATTGCTGAAAAGGTTGATTTTTTAATTTCAATTATTAAAACCTTAACATTTTTTTAATGAGTAGGGCATTAATAAGTAACTTTAAATATAACAAAAATCTACTTTTGTTCATGGAGTGGAAAGGAGACCGAGTGATAATATTTCCATTGCAGAAAAAAATGAAAATGGTGTTATGAATTGTTGACAAATAAGGATGATAATTATGAGAGCTTTAATATAGACGATTTTTATAAAAAATATCTTAATGGGCCACAACTTTTTAAAAAGCGTGAGGCTTTAGAACCCTCCTTTGTTCCCCATGAATTGCCCCATAGAGATAAGGAGATTGAGCAGATAGCGAGCAGGACTGCATGTGCATTAAGAGGAGATGTGCCTTCCCATTTTTTAATTTATGGAAAGACAGGGACGGGTAAGACAGCTACTGTAAGGTTTGTGAGTGAGAAATTAGCGCAATATTCCGAAAAAATTAAACCATGGTGGATTTATATCAATTGTAGTATTGTTTCAACTCCGTATCGAATTCTTGCTCATATATATAACACTATTGTGGGAAGTGAACAGATTCCTCCTACAGGCCTTCCGAAAGATGTAATCTTCAAGAAGCTTTTGGGATTATTGGATTATAAAATAAAGAATTCTCTTTGTTTCTTAGTGTTAGATGAAATTGATTTGATTACGGATACTAAGCAAGGAAATGAAATTCTCTATGATTTAACTAGATTAAATGAAAATTTGGATAATTGCAGAACCTGTTTAATTGGAATTTCGAATAAGCTGAAATTCAAAGAGAATTTAGATCCAAGGGTCGTTTCAAGTTTGGGAAATGAACATATCACATTTTCGGGATATAATGCAAAAGAGCTTGGTGATATATTGGAAAGCCGTGCAAAAATTGCATTTCAAGAAGGAGTAATAAATGAGGGAGTAATTCGATTATGTGCGGCTTTAGCTGCAGAAGAACATGGGGATGCGAGAAAGGCTCTTCAATTACTTCGAAAAGCAGGAGAAATAGCTGAAAGATCTCATAATAAATATGTTTCAAATGAGCATGTTAGAAAGGCGCAAGAAGAATTAGAAAGAGACCATATAATTGATTATATTAAAGGAATGCCTTTACAAGCTCAATTAGTATTAACCTCAATTTATTTAATTTCAAAATTTCCGAAAGAAAGAATCATTGTTTCAGGAGACATTTATGAAGTACATAAAGAACTTGCAAATCTTATTCCAGGCGTAAGCACATTAACTCGAAGAAGAATTAGTGATTATATTAATGAACTTCACTCCGCTGAGATAATCACTGCTGAGAAAAAATCATTGGGATATTATGGAAGGACTAAGGTTATTAAATTAAATATTGATAAGAAGCTTTTAGAAACTATTTTTATGGAAGTTAATAAAATAAAAGATTTATTGAACTATAAGCCCATTTTAATACAAAAAAATAAAGTTAGAATAAGTGATAGCACATTTAGACGATTAGGATAAAGAATTTTTTTACCACATATCTTTTTTTATTTTTCTTTATAATTAATAACTTATTTTTAAAAAAGAATTATTTAAAAAAGCCAAATTATTTAAAGAATAATCCTATTATTTTATTCTGTAAAGTCCCAATCTGGAATAGAGCCTGCGATGGTATTTAATATTTTAATTGCTAGAGCTTCATTTTTATCCTTTAAGATTAGAAAAAACCTGGTCAAGTGCTTACAAAATTTCTTATTTTTTGACCTTCGATTCACAAAATCATGACAATCATGCTTAAGAGTTTTGTTATTCATATCAATTTGTATAATATAAGATTCTTTTTTAGAACCAGCAACTTTTGCTTTTATTATTCCTTTATCAATATCTACAGTTTGGATATGAAACGCATCTTCTGAAACAGATACTGCTCTATTGATAGTGCCTTTATCTAAAAAAGCCTTTAAAATCACATTAAAATCTGATTTTGATTCTTTTTTAAATTGCCTTAAAGTAGCTTCTCTTTCAGCATTTATTTTTTCATTTTCAATAATTTTATTTTTTCTTTTTTTTTGCCAGTTTGATAATTTGTGTTGAAGGTCTTTATTTAGGGAAATGGTATTGTCTGAATTTTTTATTAAGATATTATTTTTAAGGCTATTTTGAATTAATTTGAGCCCTTGTTCTGGAGATACTAAAAAAAATTCAAAAGAAATCAAGTATAATAAATCTTTCTCCGAAATTTTAGGTAAATCAATAATTTTCCAAAGATAGAGCATTAGCTCTGAGGGGTCTTTCTTTGGTATTTTTAGGTTCATTAGAATTTAAAAAATGCTAATTCTTATTATTTACACTATATAATTAATCATAATTTCTTAAATTTAATTGAAAATTCTCTAGAGTATCCAATTGTATTATAGGTATTTCTCCAGGGGTTGGTTTTATTCCGAAGCTCTTCATAAAATCTGTTTGAGACTGTAAACATCCCGAATTAATTAATCTTACACCTCGATATACACCATAATCATTAATATGAAGGTGTCCCGTATGAAAAATTTGGGGAACTTCATCAATCACTAACCAATCTTTTTCTGAGGGAGCAATTTGAGTTTTATTTCCAAAAGAAGGAGCAAGATGTCTGCAAATTAATAATTCTTTCATAGTTTCTGCAGGTTTCTCATTAGTTAAGCCGGGAATAGAATGATTTAAATCTAGAAGACTATCTCCATGAAATACTAATGAATTTACATTATGTATCTGTATCATGCATGGATTTCCTAAATTCTCTATTCCAAGATCTATTAATTCGGTGCAGTATTTTTTTGGAACTGCAGGACGAGGGATTGCATTTCTCACTGGTTCATGATTTCCTGAGCTATAAAATACTTTAATATAATCTGGAATTTCAGAAATTAATTGGGCTGCTTTTTTAAATTGATCATAAATATCAGGGATGATAAGATCATCCTTTTGATTTGGATACACTCCAATGCCATCTATTAAATCTCCATTTATTATAATATATTTAATTCTTCCAGCCAAAAGTCTTTGGCTCTTATTTCCCATTTTTCCTTTAAGAAATTTTGCAAAATTATTCCAGAGGGCTTCTTCAAATTCTCGGCTTCCTATATGAAAATCGGAAATTAATGCTACTGATAATGGCTCATGTGAAGTATTTGGCTTAAATTCTATGGGAATATCGATTTTTGAAACATTATCTGCAAAAATAATACCATCTCTTTCACTATTATTAGCACTATAGTTGCCTTTTACAAATAGCATTTGATCATTTATTGTTTTTTCAATTATTCGGATTAAATCTCGGTTTTCAGAGTCATTTCTAACTAATACATTGATTGTTCCTGTTAGATCTTCCAATTCAAAAAAATAATGGTCATTTTTAGTTTTTCTAATATTTTTAACTAGTCCAATCGTAGATACTTCACTTTTGTTAGAAAATTTCTGGATATTGCTTATATTCGTAGAGGAATGAGTCTCTGGTCTTTTACACATTAAATTTTTTAATCTTTTAAATTTATCAAGAGTTAAATTGTAGAAATCCTCATATTCTCCAGAAGTAAATAATTTTCCTGTTGGATCCATTTTTATTTTATAATTAGAATCATATTCTTTTGCAGTAGGTTTAAATTTGAATGAAGAAAGGGGAGAACTCATTTTTTTAATTTTTTCTGTAATGATCTCCCTTTCTTGAAGTTTTTTTTCAGAGATATAGGATAATTTTAAATTATTATCAGATATCATTGTCGCATTAATTTCCTTATCGACTTTTTCTGAAATAGAATTTATTAAATTTAACTTTTTTGTCTGCCTTTTTTGAGTAGTAATTGAATAATTATTTTGTTCTTTCTGGAGAATTGAATTTTGGGAATATTCCTTTTTTTGATCCATTGATTCTGCTTTAGGGAGGGATTTTTCTTTTTTTAAGTCTTGTACCTTATCCTTCACAAATTTACCTATATCCATTCTTTTTAGTGCATTTTGAATTTCTTTATTAGAAATGGATTTGAGAGTTTCAAACGTTAAATTACTCTTAAAAGATGGAATAAAACTAGTTTCTTTTATAATAAATTCTAATTTTTCTAACGGATGTTCAATATTCATAAGAAATTGTAAAGCTGAGGGAGAAATATTGATATTAGTATCAATTAATTTCTTTAATAATGATTTCTTTTTATCTAAGGTTTCCTGCTTCAAAGCTATTCCTCCATAAGAGATATAATTTATTATTGTTGAATTATAATTTTATTCTTTATTATTAAACAAACAATATCTTTTTTAAAATCCAGAGAGGCTATATATTTAATAAATTAATAACTTAACAGTCTCTAAACTTATTAATTCAGAAATAATGTATTAATAATGAATTTAATTTGGAGTAAAATAAAATAAAGTATATATTCAAAAGTGAATAGCTTAAAAAAATAAAAGAAGGTTCGGATCATGGTAGAAATGAGCGAGGACTTAAAACAATATATAGATTTAATTCAAAGGAGTGTGAATAAATGTTATGATATTGCGGAAAGAGCACGTCAAAAAGGGAAAGATCCAGAACTTTTTGTGGAATGTCCTCAAGCAAAAGATTTAGCTGGAAGAGTAGAAAAATTAGTTGGGCCTAAAGGTGTCGCAAAACTAATTAGAAAATTAAAAGAAGAGGGATATTCAGAGGATCAGATTGTATTTGAAGTGGTGTCTCAAATTTTAGATAAAAAAATTGGAAATATTAATAAATTAGAAGCAAGAGTTGAGAGAGCTATTCGAGTGGGGCTTGCAATAAAAACAATGGGGGTTGTAAGCGCTCCTTTAGAAGGTATCTCTAAGATTAAAATTAGAACTGATAAGCAAGGAAATAAATACTTATCTCTTTATTTTGCTGGACCAATTCGAGCAGCAGGAGGGACTACAGCAGGATTATGTGTACTCATCGCTGATTTTGTCAGAAGAAGATCCGAGATTCCAAAATATAGCGCTTCAGAAGGAGAAATTGGGAGATATGTAGAAGAAATAAAATTGTATGATAGAAAAATACACCTCCAATATCCCTCATCCAATGATGAAATAAGATTTGCCGTAAGAAATTTACCAGTTGAAATTAATGGAGATTCAACTGAAGATGAAGAAGTTTCTGCCTTTAGAGATTTACCTAGAGTTAAAACAAATAATATACGAGGGGGCGCTTGTCTGGTGCTAAATGATGGAATATTGTTAAAAGCCCCAAAACTACTCAAAATCGCTAAGAACATGAACTTAGAAGGCTGGGACTGGTTATCAGACTTAAAGAAAATTGCAAATAAGGAAAATTTTAAAGCAAAACAAGAAGAAATAAAAGCAGAAGATCCGAATATAATAACTCCAAATGCAAAATATATAGCAGACATTATCGCAGGAAGACCGGTTTTTGGGAGCCCATCAACAAAAGGAGGGCATAGGATAAGATATGGAAGGTCAAGAAATACCGGTCTTGCAGCGGGAGGACTCAATCCAGCAACAATGGTATTATTAGACAAATTTATAGCAATAGGTACACAATTAAGAACAGAAAGACCAGGAAAAAGTACTAGTATTTGTCCCGTGACTTCAATAGAACCTCCTATCGTTAAATTATATAACGGAGATGTTGTGAAAATAACTAATCAAAAAAAAGCTGAAAATTTATACCCAAAAATAAAAAAAATTTTATTCCTCGGAGACATTCTATTTGGATTCGGTGAATTTTCTGAAAATAATCATAAATTAATCCCTTCCGGTTATGTGGAAGAATGGTGGGCATTAGAATTAAGTAAAATACTAGAAAAAGGGGGAATTAAAGCAAAAGAATATAAAATCTATGTAAAAAATCCTTTTGATGAAATCCCCACAGCAATGGAAGCAATAAAACTCTCAAAGGAATATGATATACCTTTGCATCCATTTTATACAGATTATTGGGGAAATTTATCAATAAATGAGATTGAAGCCCTCAGAGAGGCTTTTCTAAAAGGTTATCAACCATCAAAAAATAGTATAATTTTAGAGAAAACAAAAGAGATTAAAAAACTTCTAGAAAAAGCCTTTATTATCCATAAAGTCAAAGATGGAAAGATATTATTTAGTAAAGCTATGAATTATATTTATTTTCATTTATTTAGTTTAGAAAATGGGCCTGCTATAAAACTTGAAGAGGATATTAATTTTTATACCTATTTTAAAAGAATATCTTCCATAAAGGTAAAAAATAAAGCACCTTATTTTATGGGATCTCGAATGGGACGTCCAGAAAAATCCCAAAGAAAGAGTATGAAAGGCGTGCATACACTTTTTCCCTTAAGTAAACAGGTTGGAAACACTCGTTTAGTGGAAGACGCTATGAAATTAGGAAAAATAAAAATTGATATTTGTAGAAGGATTTGTCCAAAATGCGGAATTATTACTATTTTTAATAAATGTCCTAAATGTAGAGAGCATACTGATTTATTAAAAATATGTAAAACATGTAATAAAGTATATCCTACTCATATTGAACGATGTAGTCAATGTCAAAAACAACTATATTATTCTAATGAAGCATTATTTAATATTAAGAAATATGTGAAAAAGATCTTAAATTCTTTGAACATTTATCTTCCAAAAAAAATGAAAGGGATTTTTGGGCTTAGCAATAAGTTTAGTGTAGCTGAACCAATTGAAAAAGGCATATTAAGAGCTAAAAACGATGTGTTAGTATATAAAACTGCAGAAATAAGATATGATGCAACTGATATCCCTCTAACCCATTTTAAAACTAAAGAAATAGGAATTTCCATTGAAAAATTAAAAAATTTAGGGTATCAAAAAGACATTAATTCAGAACCTATTTCAAATGAAAACCAGATCATTGAACTAAAAGTACAAGATGTTATCTTATCAGAGGATTGTGCTGAATACCTTGTAAAGGTATCACATTTCCTTGATGATGAATTAGAATTGTTTTATGATTTAGATAGATTTTATAATGTTAAAGAAAAAGAAGATTTAATTGGCCACCTAGTGGTGGGGCTCGCACCTCATACGAGTGCAGGGATTGTAGGTCGCATAATAGGCTTTTCTCCCGCAAGATCCATCTACGCTCATCCTTATTGGCATGCAGCGAAGCGAAGGAACTGTGATGGAGATGAAGATGGAATAATGCTTCTTTTAGATCCCTTATTAAACTTTTCTCGGCATTACTTGCCAGATAAAATTGGAGGGAGAATGGATGCTACCTTAGTTATCAGTACTTTATTGGATCCTAACGAGATAGATACAGAAGCTCACAATTTAGACACCTTATATTCTTATCCTTTAGAGTTTTATGAAGCTACCGAGCGTTATGCATCCCCGAATGAAATTGAACCTCTTATGAAATTAGTGAAGCACAGACTTGGTTCCAATGACCAATTTGAGAATATTGGGTATAACATCCCTACTAGTGATATTAATGCAGGTCCAAAAATAACAGCATATAAAACTCATGAATCAATGGATGATAAAATTGAAGCTCAATTGCACTTAGCAAAAATTATTAATGCTGTCGATGAAAAAATGGTAGCGGAGAAAATAATCTCTACTCATTTCAATCCAGATATTTTGGGAAATCTAAGGAAGTTTTGTCAACAAGAATTTAGATGTGTAAAATGCAATGCAAAATACCGACGACCCCCCATTTCAAATGGAGGTGATTGTCCTAAATGTGGAGGAAATATTATCTTAACCGTAAATCGTGGAGGAATTGAAAAGTATATACCAAAAGCACTAAAATTGTGTAAAGAATTTAAGCTAGATAAATATATATCGCAGAGAATGGAATTAATTGAAGAATATGTTGCGAGTTTGACTAATAACCCTCGGATAAAGCAGCAAAAATTATCTGACTTCTTTTAAAAAAATCTTATTTTTTGGAGAGAATATAATGAATGCAGAGGGAGGGATTTGAACCCTCGTACTCCTATGAGACTAGAGCCTCGGTCTCTTCCACCTACTAAAGATAGCAGATGTCTAGCGCCGTTGGCCAGGCTTGGCGACCTCTGCAATTTAAAATCCTACTACTATTAATAAAAAGACCTCGATTACTAATATAACCATAATAATATACCTAAATTATAAAATTTTTTTAGATCGGATATTCTTATAGAAAATTTTATTGATTTCAATTATTTTAAAAATAATATAAAAAGGTAAAGGTTTACAGTTTTTCTCTTCAAATCTTTTGTTAAAATAAAAAGTAAAATACAACTATGGGAGTAATTATAGTTAGCAAAAAATTTTTTAAAAAATATTTTTATTTTTTAGGAAACATATTAATCATTTATAATAATTAAGTATTATTAGCAAGAATTAATTTTAACCATAGAATAGTTTTTGAAGAACTATGACTGTTGACAGAGAAAAATTACACGCTCTTCTTATGTGGTATAAAGAGGCTTTAGGAGATAATTTAATTGCTGCTATTATAGCAGATCGTGAAGGATTAATTATGGATGCGATCTCTAGTTCAGTAGATAAAACAGTAAAAGAGGACTTAGTTGGTGGGCTAAGTGCGTTAGTGGAACCCGTGTTAGAAAGAATAACTAAAGAATTTAGTTCAGGATCTTTTGGAACAGGAACATTTGATACCGATGAATATCGATTGATTTTTTCTGAAGCAGGAGAACATGCTGTATTTGTTACTGTGTTAGATGGGCTTTCTATGGTTGATCCAATCCTCCCTACAGCGTATTTAACTGCTGAAAAGATTGCTCGTATTTTTGACGGGAGAACAGTTAGTCCTGTAATTCCTAAAATCATTATAGAAAAACAAGATAGCAAAATAGTACGAGAGATTAATAAATTGAAAAAAATCAAAAGCAAGGGCGATGAATATGCGTTCAAACTGATCTTGGGAGGCGATGGAGCTGTGGGAAAAACTAGTATGGTTCACCGGTTTGTAGAAGATACATTTCAATCAGATTATAAGGGAACAATTGGAGTTTCAATTATGAAAAAACAGTGTAATTTTGAAGGATTAGGAACAAGTGTAAGATTTGTTATATGGGATCTTGCGGGTCAGACACAATTCAAAAGGGTCAGAAAATCCTATTTAGCCAATGCAGAAGTAGGGATTCTTGTCTATGATGTCACGCGGCGAGAGACTTATGATAACATTACGGATTGGTATGAGGAAATTAAAAAGGTTTGTTCTAAAATCTCATTAATCTTAGTGGGAAATAAAATCGATTTGGAAGATCAAAGAGAAGTTAACATGGAAGAAGGCCAGCGACTAGCAGATAATCTAAATATTTCATATATAGAAACTAGTGCCAAAACGGGAGAAAATATAAATGACTCCTTTGAAATATTAGCTTTAAAAATGATAAAGACGTATTTTACCTTAGATAATGTTTAAGAAAGCCTCTGGGGGGATTTGAACCCCCGACCTATTGATTACGAATCAATTGCTCTAACCACTAAGCTACAGAGGCTTAAAAAGAATCAATACATATAAATTAATAAAAAATTTTAACTTTATGGTCTGTTTTTTTATGACGTCCAACAATAATAAAAGAGAATTAAAAGATCTAGGAGAAACAAGAATTATTAATTTAATAGAGGAATTAATATATAAAAAAACTAAGAAATTCTTAATCCGGGATGATGCATTTTTTTATGAGATCTCTAATTATGAACACGATAAGGCTCAAAACCGAACGGTCCTTGTTTTAAACACGGATATGCTGGTTTCGACTACAGACGTTCCAAAACCAATGAATTATTTTCAGATTGGTTTTAAATCAGTATTAATAAATTTGAGTGATATTATAGTTAAGGGGGTAAAGCCAAAAGCGATTTTTATATCACTTGGTTTACCATTTGATTTAAAAATTCATGAGTTTAAATCATTAATGAATGGAATTATTGAGTGTTGTATACAATATAATATCGAATATATCGGAGGGGATATAAACCAAACAAAAGAAATAATAATAAATCCTACTATATTTGGGATTCAAGAAAAAAATAGAATATTATATAGAAAAGGAATGAAGAGTGGTGATCTTGTGGTTGCGAATGGAAAATTTGGATTAACTGGTGTGGGATTTGATATATTATTAAATAAACAAAAACCTCTTGATGCGTTTAAGGCCTTTCAGAATGCAATTAATAGTATTTTAAATCCAGAATTAGGTTTTGAAGGTTTAATTCTCTCCAAATATGAATTAGCGACTGCAAGTATAGATTCCTCTGATGGTTTAGCAAAATCTTTGAGAGAATTAATGGTTTCTAATTCCGGACTTGGATTTGAAATTATGATGGACGAAAATTTAATAGATATGGAGGCCAAAAAATATTCGGCAGAATTTAATGTTTCGCTGGAAGATCTCATTTTCAATGGAGGAGAGGAATTTATTCATCTTTTTACAATAAATCCTAAAAAATATAAAAGAGCTAAGAAAATAATTCGAGAAAATAAGGGTACACTACTTAAAATAGGAGTGGTGATTGATGATTCAGAAATATATATTTCAAATAAAGGTAAGAAGTATAAATTAAAAATAAAAGGATATGAACATTTTACTCAAAGCTCGTGATAATACTTCATTATAGTAAATCTATTTAAAGATTATGGTTTTATGCTTTCACTAAATAAAATTTTTATATTATTATGGATTTAAAATCTTGACTTTTTAGTTTTAAAAATTATAAATATATATTAGTTTTAAAGGGCTATTAGCGCAGGCAGGTAGCGCAGCAGGCTTTTAACCTGAAGGTCGTGGGTTCAATATTTTTTATTCGCTTCGAATAGAGGTGAAAATCCCACATAGCCCGCTTACCTTACCCTTAAAAAAAGATAAATCAATTTCAAATAAGATTTTTCCTTAAAAAAGAATATTTTATTATTATTCTAAAATCATTAATATTATTATTCTAAAATCATTAAAATTGTACTAGATTCTTACCAACAATTTTTTAATTTATCATGGAGAAATCAGTTAAAATTCCTTTGGATGAACCAGAGCAATTATTAATAAAATCTGATTCTGAGACCAGTCTGAGCTATGGTAAAAGCCCTGAAGAGAGAAATGTACAAGAATTATTAAAATATGGAGTAATTAATCTTGATAAGGTTAGTGGTCCAACCTCTCATGAAGTGGTTTCATGGATAAAAAAAATTTTATATATAGTTAAAGTAGGACATGGTGGGACGCTAGATCCAGGTGTTACTGGAGTGTTACCCATTGCATTAGGGCGTGCTACAAGAGTTCTTTCAGCGTTATTAACTGCTCCAAAGGAATACGTCTGCGTAATGTATTTACATAAAGAAGAACCTAAAGAAAGGATTATGAAAATATTTGATATATTTACAGGAAAAATTTATCAGCGACCGCCAATGAAATCTTCAGTGAGGAGACAACTTCGAATAAGAGAGATTTACTATATTAATCTCTTAGAAATACATAATAGATATGTTTTGTTTAAAGTTGGATGTGAAGCGGGGACTTATATTCGAAAACTATGTTTTGATATAGGAGAGGCTTTAAGTTCAGGAGCTCATATGCTTGAATTAAGGAGAACAAGGGTCGGTAATTTTAAGGAAGATAAAAGTTTAATTACTCTCCAAAATTTGAAAGATGCATTTACGATCTACCAACAAGAAAATGATAGTTTTTATTTAAAGAATATTATATCCCCGATGGAAAAAATGGTTTCACATATGTTAAAGATTTATGTTCGAGACACTGCGGTGGATGCCATTTGTCATGGGGCAGATCTCGCTGCTGCAGGAATTTGCAGTCTTGATGCCAGAATTCAACCAAATATGCAAGTAGCAATAATGTCTCTAAAAGGGGAATTAATCGGATTCGGGATTAGCAAAAAAGATGCAATGTCGATATATAAAGCGAAAAATGGCATTATGGTCACATCTAATAAAGTGTTTATGAAAAGAGGAACCTATCCACGATGGGATCAAAAAGCAGAAATGATAGAGCAGGATTAAGATGCCAGCTAAAAATGATCATTATTCTTCACGCTTTCCAGATGTAGATTTAAAAGTATTTACGATATCGGAAAGTTTAAGGAGACATTTATATATTTTTAAAACCACTACAGGTGTTTTTTCGAAGAATAAAATAGATTTAGGAACAAAAATATTAATAAAACACATGCATATTCCAAAAGAACCCAGTGTTTTATTGGATTTGGGTTGTGGTTATGGACCAATTGGAATTGTGTTAGCATATGAATCACCACAGAGTAAAGTATATTTTATTGAGTTTAATAAGCGCGCAATTTGGTGCGTTAAGGAAAATATTAAAATAAATTTGCCGTATTCTCAAGATCGATTATTTGTTCTTGATGGAGACTATTTTAAAGCATTAAAGAATAGGAATATCGAGTTCGATGGAATCTATATGAATCCTCCTGTTAGGCAGGGAAGGGATAAATTTTTAAATCTTTTTGATGAAATTCCAAATTATCTAAAGCGAGGTGGTTTTTTCGAATTCGTACTTCGAAGAAAAATGGGAGCAGAATATGTGTTCAACTATTTAAACCAAAATTTTAATAATAATAATGTTATAATTAAGATTAAAAGAAGTGGGTATTGGGTATTTCACTATTCGCTTTCAAAGAATTAAACTATCTTTTTGATTTATTTTTATAAAAATTAAATTTTTTAGATATCCTATATTTTATAGAATAATATAAGAATGAGGATAAGAAAATGCCCAAAAAGACTGCTCTTGATGTCCTATTACATAAGTTAACTCCAAAACATATTCTGCTAACGAAATCTCAAGCAGAAGATATCTTGGGTAGATATAAAATACGCTATACCGATCTTCCTCAAATGTTCGAAAAAGATCCTGTTGCCTTAGCGATAGGAGCAAAAGAGGGAGACGTGGTTAAAATCATTCGCGAATCGGATACCACAGTTCGGGAAGTAGAATATTATAGATATGTTAAGAAAGAAAAGAAATAAATGACGCTTATTATTTACATCTTTTTTAAATGATAGTAAATTACAGTTTTTTAAAAAAAGAGAATGAATTCTGGTTTCTTTCTTTTCCATAAAATTTTTTTGCGAGGGTTTCTTATTCTCATTAAATAAATATTTTTTTTAAAAAAATGTTAACAGCAGAAGATAATTGGACAGCTCTTAAAGCCTTATTTAATGAAAAAGGACTCGTTCGACAACATCTCGATTCTTATAATGACTTCATCGAGCGAGAGATGCAACAGATAACGGAGGAAAGTTCAGAAGTTATCCCCGATATTCCCGGCTTTAAAATACGATTCGGAAAGATTAAAGTTGGGCGACCTAAAGTACGTGAGGCAGATGGAGCGACCATGGAAATTTCACCAATCGAAGCACGGATAAGAGAACTAAGCTATGCTGCCGATATTACACTAGAGATGACACCAATAACTATAGATGAAAGAACGCAGCGAGAGGAGCCAAAAGAAACATTAGATATCTACATCGGTAAGATCCCGATAATGTTAAAAAGTTGTAGATGTCCTTTAGAATCTCTTTCTGACCAGGAATTAATAAATAGGGGAGAGGATCCACTCGACCCAGGAGGATATTTTATTATTAATGGCACAGAGAGAGTCTTAGTGACTCAAGAGGATTTGGCTCCAAATAGGATTCTTGCTGAGGAAGCTAGCCGCAGTTCAAGTGCTACCCATCAAGCAAAGGTTTTTTCTACAAGAAGCGGATTTCGAGCCCCAGTAAATATTGAAAGAAAAAAAGATGGGAATTTAAGAGTTTCCTTTCCATCCGTCCCAGGAAAAATTCCCCTTGCGATTTTAATGCGTGCTTTGGGATTAGAATCAGATAGGGAAATTTTTGAAGCGATAACGGAGGATGAGGATATTCAAAAAGAATTGATACCCGTTATAGATGTAGCATCAGAGATTAAAGTATTGAAAGATCCGGAAAAATCAAAACAAAATGCCTTAGATTATATAGGAAAGCGAGTTGCCATAGGGCAGACGAAAGATTATCGTATTAGAAGAGCACTCCAAGTATTAGATCGCTATTTATTACCTCATATTGGAAATGATGAAGAAGATAGGGTTAAAAAAGCTTATTATTTAGGACAAATGGCTCAAAAAGTCATGGAACTTGCATTAGAACTGCGAGAACCCGATGATAAAGACCATTATGCTAATAAGAGATTAAAACTTGCTGGAGACCTATTTACTTCTCTTTTTAGAGTTGCCTTTCTCAATCTTGTTAAAGATATTAAATATCAATTGGAACGGACAGCAGTGAGGGGGAGAGCACCTAATATAAAAACGGCGGTAAGAGCGGATGTTATAACGGAAAGAATTAGACATGCATTAGCAACAGGAAATTGGGTAGGTGGAAAAGCGGGAGTTAGTCAGCTATTAAATAGAACAAATCTTGTTGGCACATTAAGTCATTTAAGAAGAGTAGTCTCACCTCTAAGCAGAAGTCAGCCTCACTTTGAAGCGAGAGATCTTCATCCCACTCAGTGGGGAAAAATATGTCCAGCGGAGACTCCTGAAGGTCCAAATTGTGGTCTAGTAAAAAATCTTGGGCTTGCTTCTATTATTTCTGTGGGAACCGATGAGAGGATCATTGAAAATATTTTAATAGATCTCGGCGTTATTCCAATAAATCAAGTCGGAAGTATTGAAGGTGATAAAGTAAAAGTATTTTTAAATGGAAAATTGGTGGGAATTCATCAAAACTATAATTCTTTTATCCTTGAACTTAGAGAAAAGCGTCGAAGAAGAGAAATTGGTGAGCATGTTAATATTGGATATTATTCCGATTCAAAAGAGATACAAATCAATTGTGACGCGGGAAGAGCAACACGACCTTTATATGTTGTTAAGAACAAGAAGCCCCTGATAACAAAAGAAGATATTATGAAGTTAAGAGAGGGAAAATATCAATGGTCAGACCTAATCGATAAAGGCGTTATTGAATACTTAGATGCTGAAGAGGAAGAAAATGCGTTTATTGCCATGTTTGAAGAAGAAATAACAGCGGAACATACTCATTTAGAAATTTCACCAGCGGCAATTTTAGGTATTTGTGCATCAATTATTCCTTTTCCAGAACATAATCAATCACCGAGAAATACTTATGAAGCGGGAATGGTTAAACAAGCATTAGGATTATTTGCTGCAAATATGCATTTACGATTAGATACAAGAGGACATACTCTTCATTACCCCCAAAAACCCTTAGTTAAAACGAGTCCAATGGATATCATAGGATTTAACCAGAGACCTGCAGGACAGAATTTCATCGTCGCTATGATGAGTTATGAAGGCTTCAATATTGAAGATGCCATTATTATTAATAAAGCTTCAATTGAAAGAGGCTTAGCGAGAAGTCATTTCTTTAGAACCTATGATGCAGAAGAAAGAAAATATCCTGGTGGAGAAGTAGATAAGTTTGAAATCCCAGAGCGAGGTGTTCGGGGATTCAAATCTGCCGAATCTTATAGACTGTTATCTGAGGATGACGGTATTATCGAGCCAGAGACTCCAGTGAATGGGGGAGATGTATTAATAGGGAGAACTTCCCCTCCACGATTTATTAAATCTTATGAAGAATTTGAATTAATGCAACCAAATAGACGTGAAACATCGAAAAATATGAGACATAATGAAAAAGGAATCGTTGATACAGTAATAATTTCTGAAACTGTTGATGGAAATAAATTGGTTAAGATTAAAGTAAGAGATTTAAGAATTCCAGAGCTAGGAGATAAATTTTCTTCAAGACATGGACAGAAAGGTGTTCTTGGTATGATTGTTGATGAAAGTGACATGCCATTTACAGCATCAGGAGTCATTCCCGATATTATTGTTAATCCGCATGCTATGCCTTCCAGAATGACCTTGGGTCAATTATTCGAAGGTATTAGTGGAAAAATAGCATGTAATACCGGAAAATTAGGAAATGCAACTGCTTTTGAATGGAAAAATATTACAGAACTACAAGAACAATTAGTAGAAGCAGGATTTGAATTTAATGGCAGAGAAACTATGTATAATGGAATCACGGGAGAAAAATACGAAGCAGGGATTTATTGTGCACCAATATATTATCAAAAATTATATCATCTTGTTGCCGATAAACTTCATGCAAGAGCAAGAGGACCAGTCCAGATTTTAACTCGTCAGCCAACAGAGGGACGTGCTCGTGAGGGTGGGCTTCGATTTGGAGAGATGGAGCGTGATTGTTTAGTAGGTCATGGTTCTGCACTTCTTCTTAAAGAAAGATTATTAGATGAATCGGATAAAACGACAATTCTTGTATGTGAGAAATGTGGTCTTCTGGCAGTGTATGATAGGAACCGTGATAAGAGATATTGCCCGGTGTGCGGTGAAAGAACTACTATAAGTAAAGTTGTATGTTCATACGCATTCAAACTACTTTTACAGGAAATGATGTCCTTAGGATTGGCTCCTAGGTTAAAATTAAAGGAAAAGATTTAATTTCCATTTCATTTTTTATATTTAAAGATTGTTCAATAACCTTTTTTTTACATTTCTTAATATAAAATAATTCAATAAGAAAGGATATAATTTACCATTAGAATATTAAACCTGAATTAAGTAAAAAGAAATGTACAGAAAAAGCTAAAGAGATGGAAATAATTGCAATAATAATAATTGTAAATTTCATTGAAAATTCTCTTCCATATTTTGCATAAACCATTAAAATTATTAATGCGATTATCCCAATTACGAGAAAAATCCATGCAAAAACCCATAAAGGTACTGAAATTACTTCAAATTCAGTTTGTAAGAGCATATAAAACAATCCTTAAATATTAAATGTGTATTTAGATATTTTTAAAAAACATCTTATGACTATTTAAATTTATGAATGATTAAAAGACCTGTTTAAAATAATTTCAATCAGTTTTCGTCGAAATTACGTATTTTCAGTAGGAAGGTTTTTTAAATTCATATCAATTAGAATTGCCCATTCAATTAATATATTTAAAGAAAATCCTTTAAATTTTAAATAGACAAAAATTATAAAAAGATATAATGCTTTTTTAAAATAATTTTGTTATTTAATAACTTTCGATAGAGAATTTAATATAAATTTAAATTTTTAATTAATAGAGATATTGAACTATCATGCATTTTTTAAGAAAAGTAATTGAAAATCCGGATTTAGAAGAGCCAGCAGAAAATCATATGGAGGTCCATCGCCATTTTAATCGCTATTCGAGAGGTGAATTTGCGGGCCCAGCTGTGAAAATCAGGAAATATTCCACTAAAATAACCCTAAAGGGGTCTCTGGAATATGAAGATATTATTCAAGAACTTATAGTGAGGACATTACAAGAAAATGAAATAAAAGTGAAGGGAAAAGTGATTTCATTACAAGACATTAGTTCCACAATAAAAAATTTAAATCTAAACTGGAACCTAAAGCAATCAACAGGAAAAGTTATAAAATATAAAGCAGAATTTAATGACAAACTAAGTAAAAGTAAGTTAATAGAAGTAATTGAGGAATTCAGAATACATAGCTTTTTAATGTTATCGTTTAATAAAAATAAATATTGTAAAGTTTCTACTAAAACATCATTACCCAGGCCCTCAAAAAAAAACCCAATAGATGATAATATTGATAAGAATGTGTCTTTTTGTAGTGGATATATGAGTAATAATAAAACTAATTTAGAGATGGTACTTGATGAGCTTCTACCCGATTTTAAAGCGGATTTACCTAACAAGTGGGATCAGATTTCACTAACAAATTTGTATAAAATCGAAGAAATAAAAATACCCAAAAATATAAATGATTCAAAAATGCTAAGAATTTTGGCAATTAGAAAAGGAAAATTGATAAGAGCTGCCGAAATAGATGATGCTGTTATTGAAAAACAGTATTCAATTACAGTATGAAATATTATATTTTAATTGATTTTTTAAAGAATGCTATAATAGTAAATCTTATAAATCTATATAAAAAATTAAAAACATCATCATTAATAAGAGGGAAGAGATAAATTAAAGAATTAAATCCATTATTAAAATCGTTTTTATATATCATTGGCGGAGAAATTGCGATAGAAGTGGGGAAGGAATTGTTAAATTCTGAAGACGAGGAGATCACAGATGAAGATATTGCGGAGAGAATTAAGGACCGAATTAAAGGAAAAAAAGATTTTGAACCAGAAGATGAAGAAATTTTAAAATTAAATACAGTTCGAAAAACTTTATATCAATTATATTCAGAAAGATTAGCGCAATTTAGAAGAATAAGAGATAAATCCACTGGATGGTTTATATATTATTGGTGGGGCGAATTCGATCTAATAGAAGAATTATTATTGGAAAAAAAAAAATTAATTCAAGAGAAATTGCGTGATCGCTTCCATTATGAGAAGGAAAATTATTTCTTCTCTTGTGAGAATTGTGAGGAAAATAAGATTAAATATACTTTTGAGGAAGCTTTTGAGCTAAATTTCCGATGTACTGAGTGCGGAGGGCAATTAGTAGCTGAAGAAAACGAAGATGTGTTGGATTTTTTAAAAAAGCGGATAATCCAGAACCAAAATATTATTTTTTCAACAAAAAAGAATAAAGAATAATAAATCCAAAATAGAGTTAATCCGTCCTTTTTTTTTTAATAAAAGCTCCCAATGATACTCCCGAATCTCCTTTTTTTATATATTTACTAGTATCGACTTTTACGGTATCAGATTCCTTTAGCAACTTGATATTATATTTATTTTCTATTTTTTTTGCAAATTTGATGGTTGGTTTTGCCTTTTTCTGTTCTATCCTTCTAATCAATGATTCCTTTTCTTGAAGACTTTGAGCAAATTTAATTTGTGTCAAATTATTACGTTCTCTTACTTTGCGAATTTTTTCATTATAATTATCAATTAACACTACTTCGGGCTCAAAATAATCATCCTTTCTTTTAGATGCTTTAGAAGATGAAGTTTTTACTGTATATTTTTCCCTACTCCTTGATGGTGGTCTCGTTGCTTGTTTATGGATAACCCTTTTTCCACGCTTCGCGCAATTTTGACAAACCCTCATTTCTGCTCCCTCTATTATTACATCAACACCTCCAGACCATAAAATCTTTCCACAAATTGGACACTCTTCAACATCTCTAAGCTTAGGATTGGTCATATACTTTGTATAAAGTAATATTATGAGTTTTTTTCTTTATATATCTAAATTAATTATGACTTCTTATAATTTTTGTTTATAATGGTTTCATTTTTTTTTATAAAATTAAGGTTTTTTATAAGTAAATAATATTATAAACTTAGAAAACTATCTATAAATATAAATTAGTAGAAGTTTATTATTAGAGTAAAAAAAATAAATTAAACATAAATGGGATTGGATTTGACAACAACAAAAGAAAAGAAAAAAGAAGAAATAAAGGATGAGCAATATATTATAACTTACACGAGGCATCTTGAAAAAAGGCTCAGAAATTTAGAAACCGAAAAGCAATTATTAGATGCAGAACGATTAAGGTTAGAACAGGAACTTCATAGTTTAAGGAATGAAATAGACAGATTAAGAGAACCTCCTTTAGTCTCTGCAAGTGTAATAGATATCTTAGATGAAAATACCGGGAGAGTAATCGTAAAAAGTTCCACTGGTCCAAGTTTTGTAGTAAATACCAGCAGAAAAGTAAAAAACGAAAAAATAATGCCCGGAATGAGAGTTGCATTAAATCAAAGAACATTTGCGATCATGGAGGTCTTACCAACAAAATTAGATCCATTTGTCAAAGGAATGGAAGTTATTGACTCAATTCCAGATATTTCTTATGATGATATTGGAGGATTAAAAGAACAAAAATTAGAGGTGACAGAAACTGTTGAACTACCATTACTTAAACCAGATTTATTTAAAAAAGTCGGAATTGAGCCTCCAAAGGGGGTATTACTTTTTGGTGCTCCAGGTACAGGTAAAACGTTGATGGCAAAAGCAGTAGCTCATGAAACAAAGGCAACTTTTATTAGAATTATTGGTTCAGAATTAGTTCAAAAATTTATAGGAGAAGGAGCTCGATTAGTGAGGGAGATTTTTAGTCTGGCAAAAGAAAAAGCACCCACAATATTATTTATTGATGAGCTAGATGCAATTGGTTCTCAGAGACTTAAAATAGCCACATCAGGAGATAGGGAGGTTCAGAGGACCTTAATGCAATTATTAAGCGAGTTAGATGGTTTCGAGACGAGAGGAGATGTAAAAGTGATTGGAGCAACTAATAGAATTGATATTTTAGATCCTGCCTTATTGAGACCGGGGAGATTTGACAGAATGATCGAATTTCCAATCCCAAGTGAAGAAGAACGGTATTCCATTTTCAAAATTCATATGAGAAATTTAAATATGGATGATACTGTAAGAATTGAAAATTATGTAAAAATCACTGAAGGTGCCACGGGGGCAGATATTAAGGCCATCTGCACAGAGGCAGGGATGTTCGCCATTCGCAGAGATTCAGAAATAGTTACAAAACAGGATTTTTTAGGCGCAATTTCTAAAGTAATGAATAAAATGAAAGATCAATGCATTGAATCAAGAATCTATTCTTAATATTTTTTCAATTATTTTTATCATTAAAATATCTCTCCCTTATTATTGATTAATACGTCCTAATCTTTATATTACTTATGGACATACAAAAACTGCTCGACCTAAGAAAACTTAAAGGCATTTCAGATTATCAATTTAGTCCAGAAATAACGGATATATTATTTAAGGAGAGTGAAGAACTTAAAATTATAAGGTCTAAAAATACACATAAAATCAGATATGTTTATTTCAATGAAGAATTGCTTCTTACGTTAAAACCAACGACTGGACTTTTCACATTATCTTTCTTAGCCGCAAAAAAAATACTTAAACACACTAATCCTCCAAGACTTAGAGTGGTAGTCTTAACGGAGGTTTCACCATTTATAAAAAAGGGAAGAAATGTTTTTTGCAAGCACGTCGTTGATGCAGATGATGATCTTAGACCAATGGATGAAGTGATAGTAGTTAATCAGGAAGATGAATTATTGGCAATTGGAAGAATTAATATTGCCATTCCTTATATCAAAACATTTGAACGGGGCGTTGCAGTTAACGTGAGAAAAGGTATTGATAAATATTAAAAATTAAAAAATAAAAATTCAGATTTATTATATTTATATAAGAATAAATTATATTTAAAAAAATGATTAAAGGAATCTGATAAAAGAATGGTAAAATTGCCTAAAGAATTACAAAAGAAAGAAAAAAGTAAGCCAAAACAACCCAAAATGGTTAAAACAAGACCTGGTCAATCATATAGCTCCCGATCGATGCGAAGAAGAATGCAACAGCAAGGCATAGAGATGAATCCAATTGATGCCACGAGAGTTATTATTGAAGGAACTGATAAAACTCTAGTAATTAATCAACCGGAGGTAGTGGAAATGGAACAAATGGGTCAATCAATATATCAAGTGATCGGTGAGGCTGAAGAATATCCTGTAGGAGAAATAGAAATCGGGGAACAACAAGTTATTGAAAAAGGAGAAGAAGGAGAAGAAATTGAGGAGGAAGTAAAACCAACAATAACTGAAAATGATATTATGCTCGTAGCAGCACAAGCTAATGTAGATAAAGATAAAGCAGAATCTGTTTTAAGGGAATGCCAAGGTGATATTGCTAAAGCCATAGTGTTTTTGAAATCTAATAAATAAAATATCATTTTAAAAGAGAGAGCACAAACTTTTTTTGTAAAAAAAGATACATCATTATAATATTTTTAAATTTTAATAGTTAGCAAAGAAGGATTAAAATGTCAAAATTTAAGAAAAAAACTGTAGAAAAAGAGAAAAAACCCTATACACTTGATGATAGATTTATAAAAAGTATAGAATTCGCAGGATGGATTTTTTTATTAGTCCTTGCTGGATATTTAGCATTATGGTTTGCAGAGGATTATATTTTAAATATTTCTTCTATAATTTTTAATACAAATGTATATTCATTTACTTTGGTTATTTTTTTAGGAACATCCTCTGCATTATCATTTGGTCTCGCATCAAATATTAAAAATAATCCTGAAAAAAAAAAGATATTATTTCTAGATTGGATGATAGGAGAATTCTTATTTTGCATGTTTGCTATTTTTGCACTCGCGGCCTATCAATGGTAAGTCAAATATCCAATGAGAAAAGAATTATTGAAGAAAATAGCGACATTATTTATAATCTTGACGGGTAGGATTAAATACTTCTATAACTTCACTATTTTCTAATATTTTTGCTCCATGTTTTTCATTCGAATTGAAGACATAACTATCCCCTTCTCTAACTATAAAACTATTATTTTCAGTAATTAATTCAAATTTACCTTTTAACACATATCCAATTTGATGAGAAACATGGTTATGCAGAGGGATTTCTGAGCCCTTTTTTAGGGAAAAGAAACAAAGCATTACATCATCATTATACATTAAAGTTTTTCTATAGATGCCTTCCAACGCTTTCACTGCTTCAACATTATCTATATTTGTAGGATTAATCATTTTTTTTATTGCTTTTTAGAAATTTTGCTAACTCTTTTTTTATTTAAATAGAAATATCTTTTAAAAATAATAAAGTTTATAACAATATCTCAAAAAAGCCGACATTATCAAGAAATATCTACTTAAAACAAGATCTCAACAAAAAAAAGATTTTTTACATAAAGCTTCTAAGAGATTTAGGGGAATAAATCAATTAGCATATTAATATAATAGTTTAAATTGAAAAAGAAACAAATTATTATGCATAAGGGTTTCATAAAATAAATTTAATGAGAAATTAATGACTTGATTTACTCCAATGGCTATGCCGACAAAAATTTCTCATCGAAACTAGTAATATATTATATATATATTAGTTGAAAAGAAATTTTCAAAGAAAAGGAAGTAATTACTTATGGTTTTAAAACAAGAATCATATAAAAATGAAAGAAAAGAAGAATTATTAAAGAGTTTATTACCTCGAGTTTTTCGCACTGAAGGGGATTGGGTTGATTTTAATCCTATTAAAATTGAAGAAAGTATTATAAAAGAAACGGGATTAGATCTTGAGTCTGCGGAACAAATAACCGAAATTGTAGTTAGAAGGATAATCTCTTCTGGAATAAAATTTCTTTCTGGCCCTCATATTCGAGAGATCGTTTGTTCAGTCCTTTCAGAACAACATTTCGAGAAGGAACGAAAGCTATATACTAGAATAGGGATGCCTTTGATGGATTATGAAGAAATTTTAAAAAGGGGAATAAAAGAAAACGCAAACCAAGATATGAATCCAGAGAGCATCCATCATTGGGCAGCAAATCGTATCTCCGAAGAATATGCCCTTCTTAGGATATTAAATTCCGAAGAGGCACATGCTCATCTCTATGGAGACATCCATGTACATATGCTAAGATATTTCGATTTAAGGCCATTTTGCCAAGAATGGGACGCTCGAATGATTTTGGAAAATGGTTTACCCCCAGTGAGTAGTTGGGCGCATTGCAGTCAATCTGGGCCTGCTGGGAGTCTAAGAGTGGCAGTTACTCATTTAGCAAAATGGTTAGGTATCATTCAAGGAGAATTTTCAGGAGGGCAAGGCTATGATTATTTGACAACATTTTTAGCACCATATGCGAAAGGGATAAGCGATAGGGAAATTGAACAGAGTATGCAATGTCTAATTTTTGAGACAAATCAAATATTTGCGGCTAGAGGAGGACAAGTTCCTTTTACTTCAATTTCATGTACACCCACAGTTCCAAAAGGGTTGTTAGACATTCCAGCAATTGGTCATCATGGGAAGATTGTTGGAAAATATGGAGATTATAAACAAGAATGTTTAAGACTTTTTGATTCGTTGACAGATGTATATATTAAGGGAGATCACAATGGAAAACTATTTGCATTTCCAAAACACGAAATCAAGATAAAAAAAGAATGGTTAAAAGAATTCGAGCCTTCATACCTTAAATTGATGGAAGAGGTTGTGAAAATGGGAACACCTTATTTCCTTAATATGTGCCCAGATTGGATGCCCGATGAGATACATAGCCAGTGTTGTAGAAAATTCCTCAGAGGTGATCAAATTATTAGTAAATGTAATTTTGATCCGGAAAAAAGAAAAAAACAAAATGTATGGAAAGAATATGTTTCTATCGGGTCTCTTCAAAGTGTGAGCTTAAATCTTCCCAGATATGCCTATATTGCTAAAAATGAAGATGAATATTTTAAAATATTAGATAATAAAATGGAACTTTGCTCTCGTATTTTAATTAAAAAATGGCATTTAATAGAAAAAAGACTCGAAACAGGACATCTTCCATTATGTAGTGGAAAAATCAAGGACACTCCAATCTTTAGAATGGAGGATCAAAATCTTTCAATCGGATTTACAGGATTAAATGAAGCAGCACAGAGTTTAACTGGAGAAGAGCTCCATGAAAGCGAAAATGCATATAACCTTGGAAAACAAGTTTTAAATTATATGGTTGCAAAATGCAATTCTATGACAGAAAGAGATGGATATTCTTATTCTCTCTGGGAGCAGCCCGCTGAATCCACAGCGAATAGACTTGCGAAATTAGATCTTAAGCATTTCCCTAAAAAAGCAATTCCACAATCTAGTGGAGAATCTGCCTATTATACAAATTCAAGTCATTTTAGGTATGATGCGAATATTCCTTTATACGAGAGAATAAAAAAGCAAGGAGATTTCCATCCAATTGTTCAAGGGGGAGTCATCACTCATCTCTGGCTTGGTGAGCAGAAACCAGACATAAAGGGATTATGGGAGCTTACGAAAAACATATGTCTTAATACAAATACGGCTTATTTTGCTTATACGACCGACTTCACTTATTGTCCATCATGTAGGAAAATGTTTCGAGGTGGACAATGGACTTGTCCAAAATGCTTTACAGAAGATGTAAAAGTCTATTCCCGCATTACAGGATATTATAGTGAAGTTAATAGATATAATGCTGGAAAAAAAGCGGAATGGGAAGCACGCCAAAGAGAAAAAGTATAGAAAGAGTCCAATTTTATTTTCTACTCTTTATTATTTTAAAATTTTATAAAAATAAATATATTTTTTTTATGATATAATAGATCATGAGCGAAAAAAAAAGGCTTTCTGATTTTCAAAAAAAAATTGATGATTGGATACAAAATCATGGAGGTTATTGGTCACCCCTCTCGATGCTTGCTGCTATAGTCGAAGAGCTAGGTGAATTAGCGAGAGAAATTAATTATAGTGAAGGGTATAAACCTAAAAAAGCTAATGTTAAGAAAAAGGGAATTGAAGAAGAGATAACAGATATTTTTTTTGCTTTGGTATGTCTTGCAAATTATTACAACGTTGATTTAAAAAAGGGACTTATAAATACATTAAAAAAATATAAAAAAAGAGAGAACAATAGATTTATTTAATTTATAATATAATTTTCAGGTTTAGGCTTTTTATCATTTCAAATAATCAAGTTTACTGTTTATAATAGCACAGTATTGATTTTGATCACATGATATATGATTTTAGTGAATATTATATGATAATTCCAATGGGAAATCATTTTAATCATTATTAATTTTAAATTAGAGAAATGTTAAAAGAAGGATTAAAGAAACGAGATATATTAAAAATTTTAGACAAAAAATTATCGAAAGACTATAGATACAGTTCAGGTCATATCCTGGGATCAATGTGTACAGCTGCGCATGAATTTGGAAGGGAAATATATTGTAAATATGTTAATAAGAATTTAGGGGATCCAGGATTATTTCCCGGTACAGCAGAGTTAGAAGATGAAATTATTAGGGAAATCGGGGAATTATATAATGGAAAAGAAATAATAGGTTCGTTTACGACAGGAGGATCTGAAGCAAATTTAATTGCTGTGAGAATTGCTAAAGAGTTACGACCGGACATAAATGAACCTGAAATGGTTCTTCCTATCTCAGCACATATGTCTTTTGATAAATCGGCAGAACTGCTAGGAATCAAATTAAGAAAAACACAATTAAAGGATAACTTTCAATTAGACAAAGAACATTTCAAATCATTAATAAATGAAAATACATGTTTAGTTGTTGGAATTGCGGGAACAACCTCACTAGGATTAGTAGATCCTATTCAAGAAATAGGTAGAATGATTGAAAATAAAGATATTTTCTTTCATGTTGATGCTGCGTTTGGAGGATTTGTTTTGCCTTTTTTAAAAGATTTAGGGTATAAGATCCCAGAATGGGATTTTCATGTAGATCAAGTGGATTCTATCACTGCAGATCCCCATAAAATGGGGTTAAACGTCATTCCTTCTGGAGGGATTTTTTTAAGAAACAAAAATATTATTCAAAAAACTGGTTTTGAGATTCCATATTTGGCTGGAGGGAATTTTAAACATCTACATATTGTTGGTACTCGCCCTGGTGGCCCAGTAATCTCATTTTGGGCTCTTATGAAATATTTAGGAATGAATGGTTTTAAGAAGATTTTGAACAAATGTATGGAAAATACTCGTTATTTATGTGAAGGAATTAAAGAAATTGAGGGAATAAGACTAGCTACTGAGCCTGTTATGAATATCGTGGGAATTACAACAGAAAGCGGCGAAAGTATATGTGAATTAGATGAAGAACTAAGAAAACTTCATTGGATGTTAGGAAAATTTGAAGATTTTAATTTAATAAGAATCGTCATTATGCCGCATATAACTACATCCCACCTCTCAAAATTCATTAAAGACTTAGAAAATGTGGTAAAAAAATTAGGACTCTAAATCTTTCCAAGAGTTTATTTCTATAATTTTCACCTTTTGATTAATCAAATCTGAAATTCGATCAAGTTTTTTAAGCGTTAATTCATCGCTTAAATCTCCTTTCTCATATAAAAAATATAAATTTTTATTTTTATTCCAATTCCGGTTTTTAATTTCTTGAATTAAGTTATTACATTTTTTTTTTATTCCTTTTAAAGCACTATCAGGAATCTGTGGATTAACTTCTTTATAATCTTCGAAAAAGAGAGGCCCTCCTGTGATTATTAATTTTCTGGGGTCTATTCCCATATTTTTAAGAATCTTTTTGGCAGAATTAGAGGAAATTATAGCGATATTATCCTTACTTAATGCTTTTTTAATTTTTTCTTTCTGGTTTTTAATAAATTCCTCTCTTTTATTGAGATTCTCAGCATTTAAATAATGTGAAAAAAGAGGATCAAGGTTCTTTTTTAATGTTTTTAATTTCGAGAGAAATTTCTGATATACTTTTTCATTTATTTTGTAATTTGGAGCTATTTTACGTATTAATACTTTTAATTCAATAAGATCATCGATTGAATCTAAAATTGATTCAATCTCAGATTTTTTTATTTTCATTTTCTAAATATTTAAGTGAATTTAGTAAAATTAATGAAAAAGATTTAATTAAAATTCTTTAATTCTTTAAATAAAAATACGAATTAATTAATAAAATTTAAAAAAATTTAATATAATATTTTCTGAACATATGGGAAAAAAAAAAGAATTCAAAATAAAAACTTCAAAATATTTCACCAGAACATGCTCAAACTGTGGTAAAGAAATACCAAGTTGGTACGTCTCTTGTCCATTTTGTAAAACTCCGTGGGATCAAGAAAAATATGAAAAGGAGCGAGAAAAAGGGGCTGAACTTAAAAAAGATGTAAAAATGGTTGTAAAAGTGACTGAAGAGAATTTTACAGAACCAATTAAGAACGTTTTTTTAAAATTTAGCCCCAATAATGGTCAATCCTGGTATGAAATAAAAATGGAAGAGAAATCAGATGATATTTTTGAAGCAGAAATACTCGAGATTCCCGAAGAAACTACATTAATTTATTATATAGAAGTGGAATTAACTAATAAAGAAAGGGTTATTGAAAATAATAAGGGAAAATATTATAAATATAAAATTTCTTCTTCCGAAACAGAAAATAATGAATAAGATTGAATTATTTGGAAGAATCTTTTATTTAAAAGTTATGAATCCCCAATGTGACTATTTTTTATGTAAAAAATAATTGCAATAAGCTTATGACTATATTATAGCTTAGTTCCGCATTTATTACAAAACGCATAATCTGTTGACAACGTCGCTCCACAATTAGGACATATTACGACCCCACTTTTACTTTTTGTAGCTGCTATTTTTTTTGTTTTAACAACCTCCTTAGGTGATTCTATATCTTCGATACTTGGTATCGCCTCGAGGGAGGATTCAATTGTTTCTGAAGTCTCCTGCTCTATTGAGGAAAAAAATGGAATAAATGCAGAAGCTTTTTTTTCTTGACTAATAGTTTTTCTTTGTGAAAGAGTCTCAAATAAAGAGGTTGGTTTAACTTCTGTCTCTTCTTTTACTATCTCCTCTGGTTCTGGTTCGGGTATTGAAGGAAAATAATCATATAAGGATTTGGACGGCTTTTTGGGTGGCCCATGAAATAATTGAGTTGGAGCTTCGGATTTTTCTTTTGGTTGCTCGGTAACGAATTCTTGGGGTCCCTTTGTAGGGATTGGGGAAGTTGAGCTAAATGGTATGGTTTTAGGCTTGTATTCTGGTTTTTTAGGGGGTGTTGTAATATCTGAAATTGATGATATTTCAGCAGCTTCTTGTTGTAGCTGAGTATTTTCTGCTAATACTTCCTCGGGCGTTTTAAATTCAAATTCTATGGGTTTTTGAGCTGGGGATTCTATTGTCGAAGCTTGAGGCATTTCTTCTGGTTGTGGTATTTCATATTCTACTTCTGGTACGGTTTCTGACTCCGGCATAGTAGGGACTTCGTATTTTACCTCTGGTATTGGTTCTGGCTCAGATTCAGAGAGAAATGGTACTTCATATTCTACCTCTAGTTCTGGTTCTGGTTCGGGTATTGGTGGTGCTTCATACTCTAATTCAGGTTCTGGTTCGGGTTCTGCTGCCAGGGTGGTTTCATATTCTGCCATATCGACTTTTCCAGGCGGAATCAATGTTTCTTCTTTCTTAGTGATTGGAATCTTTCCTGGAGCATAAATAATACCTTCTTCAATCAATTTTTCTGGCACACCTTGTTGTATCATCAAGCACGCAAGTACATAGAAACAATCGCCGACGTTATCTCCAGTTTTTGCTGAAGTTTCCATATAATATAAATTGAATTCTTCTGTAAATTCATTGATTTCTTCTAAAGAAACCATTCTCTGGTCGAATAAATCATCTTTATTCCCAACTAATAATAAAGGAATATCTTCCTTCGCATTAGCACGAACTTCTTCAATCCATTGGGGTAAATGTTCAAAGCTTGAAATTGAAGTTAAATCAAATATAAGAAGGGCCCCCAAAGCTCCACGATAGTACATAGGTCTGATGCTAGAGAAGCGTTCCTGCCCTCCTGTATCCCATATCTGCAATTTTGTGCGAATTGGACCATTATCAGAGTCGACGTTTATTGTTTTAACATGAAAATCAACCCCTATGGTCATTTTATATTTTTCCTGGAAAAAACCTTTACTAAAGCGTAAAGTAAGCGCAGTCTTACCTACTCCGCCATCTCCAACCACGATAGACTTAAACAGATAATCGTATTCTTCAGACATCCTTTAACCTCCATTATTAGTATAATTCATTTAAGAAAAAATAATTTAAATATTCGAATAATATTATTTTAATTCATATAATATATAATAAAATTGTTATTAAATTTTAATTTTTTTAAAGCTACTTATACCTTTATTTTCAAAACTTAAAATATTTTGAAATAAACTAATATATAACGAAATTAAACTAATCATAATTTTTAAGTTTTTATATATGTTATAGTAGTTTAGTTTATTAGGAGCAGTATTGATTAATTTAATATAGAAATTTATAATATGCAATGGATAAAAATTCATGAATTTGAATATTTTATATATTTTTCCATTTGATTTCTATGGATTGGCTAATAACTCCTTTTTAACGGTATTTAATAGAATTTCCAACTATTTACATTCCAAAAACCTGATAAAAAAATGTAATATAAATGAACAATATTTAGACCTAAGATATGAAAATCTGCCAGAATATTATCCAAAAAATATACTAAGATATAGAAAAAAATTGGAAAAAAAGTTAGCGGATGTTTATAGCATATTTCCTTATAAAATTATAGCAATCTCTTGTTACAGCTCCTTTAGTTATCTTAATTCTGTAGAGGTTGCTTCAATGATAAAATCAAAGATTAAACCTGAAGGGATAATAATCGTCGGGGGTCCTCATGCTACAATACGACCAATTGATTTTGAATTAAAAAGTATTCCAGAATATATAAAGCAATTTTACAAATTAAAAAGGACTCCCTTTGATTTCTTAATTAAAGAGGAGGGCGAAATTCCTTTTTATAAGATAATTAGAAATTACATACAAAAAAACCCTATGGCGACCAAAAAAACCTTCAAACAGCTGCATATTTTAGAACCAGAATTGATAGAAGATCTTAATATCCTCCCCCTTATTGATTTGGGATTATACAAACGATATAAAGAAGTTTTAAATCGTGAAGATTCAAATCTAAATATAGAATTTTCAAGGGGGTGTCCGTTTCAATGCAAATACTGTCCTAATTCTGCAAAATATATCAATTGTTATAAGATAGTTCGAGTAAAATCTGTAAAGAATTGTATTAGAGAATTACAAAGGATTAGGGATATTGATTGGTTGGATATTAAACATTTATTTATTAATGATATGATCTTTCTACCTAAAAATTCGAAAAAACAAGAATTTTTTGTAGAAATAATGCATATTAATAAAGAACAAGGAGATTTTCCGTTTAGAATTGAAGTGGAAGAGAGAATAGATTTATGTTCTAAAGAAAGTCTTTTCAAATATAAGAATGCTCAAATAATTCCTCAATTTGGACTAGAATCTGCATCCCAAACACTTTTGGCTCGAATTGGGAAAGTGCTGGGTAAAAATAATGCATTAATCCACAAAGGGGTTAATAATTACTTGCAAAAAGCGGAAGAATTAATTATAGAAGCGCACAAATTAGATTTTCCCATAAATTTTTTTTATGTAATCGGTTTACCAGGAACTGATCAACAGACGATTAAAGAAAGCCAAAATTTTTTCCTTGAAAAACGATATAATGGAAATTCTTTAATTGAAACCTATAAAGTAAATCTAAGATTTGCTATTTATCATAATTATTTTGGTACTTATTTGTATGATAATGCCGAGCAATTATTTGGAACGAAAATGATATATAAAGAGTGGTGGAAAATATTTAGTAAGAACCAAATTTATTTTTCTCAACTAGTAGAACCAAGTAAAACCCTCTCTTTCTTGAAATTATTAGAGAAATATTTGATCTTTCTTAAACAAGTGTATTTAAAACAAATGGAGATAAATAATAATTTTTATTCAATCTACAAATATATGTTCTTTAAGGATTGGATGGACAAATTAAGAGCCATATATGAAAAAAGAGTGGAAGAATGCAACTAATTTAAAGTATTCGGTTATTAAAAATAAGAAAATAATTTTATATTTGCTTTAATTAATTAATTAAATTTATGAGTACTCTGGTTAAATATATCAATATTCTTTAATTCTTCAATTTGCATTATTTTAATTTATTAATAAAAAATATTCTGAGGTTTTGCTCTTTGATAAGAAAAAGAGAAAATGAACCATTCTTGCAAATAGCTCTTGATTTAGTAAACCTTCACCGCGCGCTGCAGATCGCAGAGGAGGGAGTAGAAGGAGGAGTTGAATGGATCGAAGCAGGAACACCGCTAATAAAAGCAGAAGGGATGGATGCCGTTCGAGCCTTACATAAGAAATTTCCGAAACATACTATTGTGGCGGATATGAAAACAGTTGATGGAGGTGCAATAGAAATTGAAATTGCTGCGAAATCTGGGGCTAATGTCGTGTTAATGCTAGGTGGTTCCGATGATGCATCCGTTACAGAAGCAATTGAAGCCGCTCAAAAATACGGTGTATTATTAGGATGCGATACTATCGATATCCCTCCAGAGAGAATGGTTGAAAGGGCATTACAATTGGAGAGTATGGGGGCCGAAATGATAGTTTCTCACGTAGGGATCGACCAACAGACGATATATGGTGGAGAAAAAACACTTGAAGTCGCAAGCAAATTAAAAAAAAAATTAAATCCAACTACATGGTTGGCTATTGCAGGAGGGATTAATAGTGAAACTGCCGCAAAGGCAAAAAAAATTGGTGTGGATGTAATTATAGTCGGTGGGGCTCTTTATAAATCAGAATCCCCAAAAGAAACTGCCCAAAAAATTAAAAAAGCAATTACATCTGCAAAACCGGTTAAAACCGAATTATTTAAAAAGTATGATAAAGAGCATATTTATGAGGCTTTGATGATGGTTTCTTGTCCAAATATCTCCGATGCGATGCATAGAGCTGGAGAAATGCAGGGCTTAAAACCCGTTTGGACAGAATCAAAAGATAAACCCTTTAAATTTGTTGGTCCTGCAGTTACAGTAAGGGCATACAATGGTGACTGGAGTAAACCTGTAGAGGCAATAGAAGAGGCACAAAAAGGAGATGTTATTGTGATTGATGCTTGCGAAGGAAAAGATGCAGTATGGGGAGAATTGGCTTCATGGAGTTGTAAGGTAAAAGGGATTTCAGGGGTTGTTATTGATGGGGCAGTGAGGGATATTGATGATATAAGAAAAATGAAATTTCCTATTTATGCTCGATATTTTACTCCAACCGCAGGAGAACCTCGTGGATTAGGAGAAATTAATGTGAGTATAGAGTGTGCTGGTCAAAAAATAAATCCTGGCGATTGGATTGTGGGAGATGAATCGGGGATAGTTGTAATACCAAAAGAAAAAGCTCAGGAAATGGCAAATAGAGCAATTGATGTATTTGAAAAAGAAAATCGAATTAGAGAAGAAATAAAACGTGGATCAACCCTTTCAGAAGTACTTTATCTTAAAAAGTGGGAAAAACAAAAATAAAAAGCAATCGCAATAATCTCTTTATTAAATGGAATTAGAAGGCTTATATTTAGGATAAGAACTAAAGCATATATGGAGCCAGAGGAGGGATTTATTCCTTCTTGAAAAAAGTTTCCAAAAGATTGAACCCTCGTTATCAACTATCTGATGGTTAACCATCTGCAGGCTGACGCTCAACCGCTAAGCGACTCTGGCAATATATACTTTTTGAATATTATCTAATTTGAATTATATAACGATATATAAAATTTTAATTTTATGATTTCCATACGATTTCTTAGCCAAATTATGACTTTTTAAATGATAATAATCTAAGCTAAGCAAACTATTTTTAATAAACTAATAAAAAAGGTTTTATAATAAATAATACATATATATTTCTAACAATAGAATAATGATAGATGATAGAAATGGAACCCGAAAAAATTGATTTCTATAATTTAGGCTTTGAATTCATAGAAACAAAAGAGATGTATATTTCAAATTATAAAAATAGTGAATGGGATGAAGGTAAGATTGTACCATTCGGTCCGATTGAAATCTCTCCGGGTGCGTGTGTATTAAATTATGGACAAGGAATCTTTGAAGGAATGAAAGCATTAGAAGCTAAAACGGGAGATATTGTGTTATTTAGACCAGATAAAAATGCAGATCGGTTAAATGAAAGCGCTAAAAGATTATTAATGCCTTCCTTTGATAAAGAAAAATTTATTGAAACTGTGAAGGAAGTGGTAAAAGCAAATAAAGAATATGTTCCTCCTTATGATAGTGGAGGTGCCTTATATATAAGACCTTTACTTATTGGTAGTGGTCCAATATTAGGAGTCGCTCCAGCGGAAGAATATAAATTCATTATTTTCACTGTTCCTGTTGGTCCGTATTTTCCAGAAGGCTTTAAAGCAATTGATTTAGAAATATCAAAACAATATACAAGGGCTGCTCCAGGAGGGACGGGCGACGCAAAAACCTGTTGCAATTATGCTGGAACGATGTTGCCAGCAAAGGAAACAAAAGCAAAGGGATTTGCTCAAATTATATATTTAGATGCATCAAACTTAGAATATATAGATGAAGTAGGTACTGCAAATTTTTTTGCGATTATCAACGGTAAATTAGCTACACCGGCATTAAAAGGTACAATTTTACCCGGGATAACGAGGAGCTCGGTATTAACATTAGCAGAAGAAAAAATGGGCATGGAGGTAGAAGAAAGAGATATATCCTATAAAGAGTTATTTAAAGATAAGTGTACTGAAGCATTTTGTACGGGGACGGCGGCCGTTATTACTCCAATTGGCTCAGTCACGATTGAAGATAAAAAAAGAATCTTTAACGAGGGACAGCCCGGAGAATTAACTACAAAACTTTATGAATTATTAACAAGCATTCAGAGATTAGAAATTGAAGATGAATATGGATGGATTATTAAGCTATAATTTTTCTTATCTTTTTTTATAGCTTCTCGTCCAAATAAATTAAAAGATCATTAATTTTTAATTTAATTTTTAAAAAGGGAAATTGGAAATTTTTTTTTCCAATAATAAAATTTAAGTAAATTATTTTAGATTATCATTTTAAATATTAAATAAATTTAAGCTATATTAATTATTTAACACTTAAAAAGAAAGCTTTTAAAATAGAAATTATCACTTATTAAATCTTGGTCTTTTTTGAGATTATGGTGAAAAGTTACAAGCATTTTATGGTTTTTAAGCTCAAAAATACTGGAGAGAGAGTCCAATTAGATCTTACAGAAGAGCAATTTGCTAAAAATAATGCAAAAGCAACATTAAAAGATTCAGAAGTTATTATAATTGTAAAAGAAAGCATAAGAAGAATATATATTTGGAAAGGTATTCAATCGTCAGTAAGAAAAAAATTCATTGGATCTCGAGTTGCAGCGACATTACAGAAGGAATTAACAGAAAACGCAAATTTCCATCGTTGTAAAGTAGTATCTATTGATCAAGGTGATGAACTTCAAGAATTTCTCGATAATTTTAAGTTGAAAAGAATTAAAATTGAAAAACCGAAGGTAAAGGCTGAACCGGTTAAAGAAATTTATAAATATGAGCCAAAAGTAAAACCGCTCTCTTCATCTTACGGTGTATCATTAAATATACCATCTATAAGAAATAAGAATAAAAAAATAGAGATTCAAGCTTCAAGAACAATAGATTTAAGTAAATCAATTAATGTTGATCAAAATGAAAAAATTTTAGAAAAGATTTTAAAAAATAATCCTCCTAGTGGATTTATTAGGAAACATATCATGATTGGGGAGGCTCTTTTATATGGAGAAGTTGAAAAACAATCCCAAGTTTTTGGTAATAAAATCCAAGAAAAAAAATGGGAACCTTTTAAGAATTTAAAAAAGGAGATCATTGAAATGGATGATTATAAATTAAGAATCCATATTAATAATGATATAAATGCCATAGAGGCTATCGAAGTCTTAGAAAACCAAAATAAGACTAAACAAAAAGAAAAAGAGGAAGCACCAAAATTTCAATATCAATTTAATAGATGGACAATTAATAATCTAAGAAAATTTTGTAAAGAAAATAATCTGGATATTCCTTCTGGTTCAAATAAAGCGGATATCTTGAAAATCATCAAAGAAAATTTAAATGCTTAATTCTCTAAATAAATAGATCTTTTTTTAAAAAATACCAAGGAACATTCTTGAGAAGGATAAGATACAAAATTATAAACCAATAACTATTCGAAAGATAGTTTCTTTAATTTTTTCCACAACTTAAGTGTATCATTATAATATTGTTGCTGTTCCATTTCTAGAGCCTTCTTTTCTAAACTTAATTTTTCAAATTTCATTAGAGCCGACTCTAGATGAGTGAGAGCTTTATGATAATCCCCTTTTTTATAATTAATGGCTCCTAAATTATAATGAAGAATCCCCTGTGCTCCTTGATCTTCGGTTTTTTCATAATAATTCAGTGCGCTATTATACATCTTTTTTGCTTTATTATATTGCTTTTGAATGGCATAAACATCTCCAATTGTTATGGCATCTTCGGCAATTGCCTCATTATTACCCTGCTTATTATGAATTTTAAGGAGTTTTTTATAATATTTAAGTCCTGTTATATAGTTTTTTGATTTCGTGTATAAATCTCCCAACTGATTTAGAATAAATATTTTTTCTTCTAAAGTAGGATTGTTATCCTTTTTATCTTTGAGTATATCATACATTTGGAGTAAATTTTTGTAATAATTTATTGATTGAGCAATGTTTTCTTGTAATTTATGACTTATGGCAATCTTTTTAAGTATGTGATAATATTCTAAAGTTTCAATCTTATCAGAATAGTGAGATTCATATATTTTCTGCAAATCTCCATAAGTAGCTAATGCCCTTTCAAAATGGTTTTGCAAAAAATAAATATCCGCTTTCATCAAAAGGGCATCTATTCTATATGGATTTTCTTTTAAAATTTCATCCAATTGCTTTAAGGCAGAATCATATTTCTCATTCTGAATTAATAGCTCTATAATTTCAAGAGAGCTATTCAAACCAGTTTCGTTGTTCGACATATTAACTCCTTATATATATTCATATTCTTAAGGTATGGTTATTTTATTCTGAAAGCAACATGATAGACAAAATATTCAAAATTTACAAGGGGATTCTCTATATTTATGATATGATTTTGAATTTTGTTTTTGTTAAAAAATATTTTAAATATTTCTAGATATATTAAACAATAAGATGCTTAAATAGTCTTATGTTAAAAAACCAAAATATGATTATATGATTCCATTATTATTTTTTGTAGGGTTAATTGCTATTTAACAATTAAAGATTAACATTTTGGAATGAATTGCTCTCAAAATAATGTGAAATTGGAATTATAATTTTCCATCTTTTTCAGATTTCTTTAATATAAATTAGTATAAGAGATTTCATTTCTTAAACCATTAAAATATTTATATAAAAAAGAATTACAGGAACACCCCCTTTTTTTATACTTTTATTTCTCATCTCTCATCGTTTACGTTTAATTCTTACACGCATTACCTATAATGCTCTAAGCCTGAATCACAAAGTCCTTTTTCGATTAGCATACACTCGCGCTATTGAGAGCGGCACGCTGAACGAATCGCCCGAAAGCTTTCCGCGTACACGCCCGCCTCACTAACCCCGTCTTTTACGGGTGCGCTCGTCTCACTTCCCACGGTTTGCGTCACCGCACCCCGCTCTCTGCAAACCTCATTATTTCCGAAATTTATCCTATGACGGGCAAATCATTTGCCTTTTGTCGGTGGCAGACTCCACAGGTTTGTCTTGCCGACTCGTCAGCATAAATGTCTAATAATAAGCCTTACATCTATAAAGCGAGATTGGAGAACTCTTTTCGGGACTGGCTTCGTGCTTAGATGCTTTCAGCACTTATCCGTTGGCGCGTAGCTGCCCGGCATTGCCTTGTCAGACAACCGGTAGACCAGAGGCGCCCGCAAAATGTTCCTCTCGTACTGATTTTCCGTTACCCTCAGTTCTCCCACGTACCTGGTAGATAGAATCCGACCTGTCTCACGACGGTCTAAACCCAGCTCACGTTCCCTTTTAATGGGCGTACAGCCCCACCCTTGGAAGTTAGGTGCGCTTCCAGGATAGGAAGAGCCGACATCGAGGAAGCAAGCCACGAGGTCGATAGGAACTCTCACTCGTGACAACTCTGTTACCCCCGGGGTAATTTTTCTATCACCTCAACAAGCCACATGAGCTATGTTAAGGATCGCTAGACCTGGCGTTAGCCTCAGGATTCCTTGGTGCTCAGAATCCAGTCAGGCCAGCTTTTGCTCTTAAACTCTACAGCGGATTCCTGACCCGCTTGAGCTGACCTTTGGTTACTCCAGATATTGTTTCTGGAGTGAGCCGCCCCAGCCAAACTGCCCGCCTGCTGGTGTCCGACGCTTCTGTGCGCCGTTAGCAGATCAGAATGGGAAAGCCGGTATTCCAAGGTTGCATCCTCCCTAACCGAAATCAGGGATTCTACGCTCCCGACTACACTCTGTATCTCATTCCAATCCACAGCAACAAGTTGCAGTAAAACTCCACGGGGTCTTCTCGTCCCACCAGGTATCTCCGGACCGTTCGCCGGAGTGTGATTTCAATCGTCAGAAGGCTGGGACAATGGGGAGTACGTTGGACCATTCATGCACGTCTGAACTTACCAGACAAGGCATTTGGCTACCTTAAGAGAGTTATAGTTACTCCCGGCGTTTACCAGGACTTATTCG
>JAEOUA010000011.1 GCA_016839555.1 Promethearchaeota archaeon | reverse complement strand
CACTAAAACGTCCAATTTTTCTCTTAAAGCTGCATCCCTCTTGCCCTTCTCAGCAAATTCATCCCATTTGGGTTTTGGCTTGGTTTCTGTCATGTTTTTCTCGCTTTCCAAATGATTTTTTAAAAATAATTTTTGTATAGTTTCCTCTGTTGCGGTGCTGAGCATTAGCGAACTTTTAGTGCAAGGCGCAGTGACTGCAGCTCTCGGTGCGTACTCAGTAGTAAAAGAATGCGCGGAAGAGCTGTTTGTGGACCCCATCCTCGATGATATTGTCACCCGCGTTGTCGCGGACTTGGGCGGCGATGAGACAGCACAGATGATCGCCAGCATCCTCGTAGAGTCCGGAAGGGAAGGATTTACGGGTATGATAGGCGATGTTTTGCTCACGATTCCCAGCATAGATCATTTTGTAACGAATATTAAGATTAAATTACTCAGCAAACTGGGATTATTACAAATCCAGCAAGACGCCAACGAGATACGAATGGCATACTCCGAAGAGGAATATTGGAAACTAAGATCCCAGTACTCGTACGCCCTGGGCTCCGCCACCGATAGCCAAATCTCCAGGATCCTTTTTGCGTTAAGCTATCTTAGCTCGGAGGTTACAGGTTCCATATCCGAATTTTCCGTAGATGAGGGGCTCACCCTCTTAAATGAATTTGCTAAGCAAGGCTTTGTTCCCGAAATCTCTTCCATCGGTTTAATCAAGGCTATGGAACTGGCAGAGGGTTCTGAGGGAACTCTAGTTGAAGTGTCTCCTGGCACTCCGGGTGTAAGTCCATCAGTGAGTCAAGAAATTTCTAATGAGGAATTATATTGTATTCCTTTATTCTACCAAGATGAGTCCAAAGTAGCAGAACTCGATAAACATATTTTGCCGAAGGTAAAGAAAAAGGATATTCCCAAATTTGTTGAGCAAGATAAACAAGGATATACTGGCGTAGATTCTCCCGCCGAGTCATTTGGAGTGTGGGCTATACCAGGTCCAACGGACATTAATAGACCTCAGTTTTTTATAGGAAAAGTTCCTGATATTGATGCTTATGGAGGAGAAATGGGGATTCCCTTTATTCCCGAAGAGCCGGGCAGGTATAATATTCGAACTGCCATATCAGAATATATTAAAGAAAAGAGCGTGATGACTACTCCACGTATTTTCCGTCAAAAAGGATTCACACGCCAATTTAGAGAATGGTTTGAAGAAAAATATGGTGTCCCATTACCTGGTGTTACATTCCAGAGATATAGGGAGGGCACTCATTTCTCGAAACAAGTAGAAGCCTATCTTCTTACAGATATGTATTTATGGTTATATAAAGACCATATTGAAAACAAATTATATCTTTCTTATTATAGTTCTATGGAAGCTATCATTGGAAGGGTTACTTATAATATTGCTGAAGAATTTATGAACTCTAGACCTCATTATGGTTCTGAAATTTTGAATAAATTTCCTAGGAGAAAATTATTACCATATAGCGCTATAGAAATAATAAGCACAACATTAATGCATTATGAATTTCTTTTTGGACTTGAAGAACAAGGCAGTGAAAATATTTTATCGTACGAAACAGCCAGAGAGATAAGGAAAATACTTAAAGAATATAGAAACACCGCTCACATTTATACAACAGATAGTGCAAAGGGAAACCAGCTTCCTTTCTACTTATTAGAAGAATGGGATATAATTCACGATATACAATTTAGTTATTTCAAACAATGTGGTATTATTTTAAGTTACCGTAAATTATCAGAAAAAATAGGTACGGATTTAAGCAAACATCTTTATCAAGAGAAAAAGGGTTATCTTACTGATTTTAACATGTGGAAGGTTCAAAATTGGGTAAAGGATACTATTCACAATGAAGAGGATAAATCAAGAATTCTCAATAAAATTTCCAATTGGGTGAAAGAAACGGAAGGGGATTCTGTCTATTTTATCCAAGACACCCCCATCAGGAGGGTTACATATGCTATTTTAGAGTTATGGAGAAAGACTTTTGGCGAAGAAATTTCTACTACAGAACTGAGCCATGAACTTTTTCAATTCTTAGACAGTATCGGTATTAAAATCAGCAAGGATTATCTTCAAAATATTAATGCACTTGCTCAAAAATTTACTATTCCATTAGAAGAGACTTGGGAATACCTTATATCTTTCATTGAATTTACTTTTATGTTCGATCGGTTGATATTTAATAATTGGGCTGAAACTTTTGAGATTCGGGAACAAGCTCAACGTATCATTGATACAATAGAAGTATATCGCGATAATCGTGAGGATTATATTGTTTATACAGGTCGCAAATTAAATCGTCTCCTTGGAATATATGCCCATCCAATAATCGAATATATGGTATATGAGTATTTTTCATCTACGGATATAATTACCTGGCACGAAGAACGAATCAGTTATCGTATAGACAGGGATCTAGCACGTAGATTTAGGGCTGATACTGTGTTTGTGGTTGATGACGCATTTAAGACACATTTCAGAACCAGCAGCAGTCCTATAATATATCCTATCTTGTACGGTCAATATGGGGGCGATAACATTGAATATTTTGTAGTCGATTATATCAGTTCTACCCAAAAAGATCTTATCTTAGAGAAAATACCTAAATATTTGGGTGAAAATAGGCATGTGGTTATCGTTATATACGGACAAGATACCGAAACTATGAACTTCCAAAGGAAACTTTTTGATCTTAGAAAGGCTGCTGCAATCAAAGCTCAAAAATTCATGAAGGATAATGGACATAAAGATTATAAGAATTACGGGGATTATGTGCATATTGTGACGTTGGAAGAGTTTGCCGAAGACTTTGAAATTCAGAGCATGCTTCAAAAAGGTCCTGACGGGAAAAACTGGATAGAATCATTGTTTATTAAGATGGAGAAAGCAAGTAAGTATAGTAAGCACTTGGAAGAATTTAAGAAGCTTTATGAACAGTATTTTGATTTTATTAAGCAAATCCAAAGAGGGGTAACTCCCTTAACGAGGCAATTAAACTTAGAGGAGTGGTTTGATTGGAAAAAATTAAATAAACTATTAGGTTAAAACCTAATCGAAGACTTTTTATTTATTCATTCTTTTTCTCTGAGAATGTGGGTAGAACGTGAAATCGAGTTTTTTTAAGTTATTAATCGTATCTGGTACTCTTTTCAAATTATTCGAACTTAATCCTAACGACTCTAAATTTTCTAAATTCCCGATTGTTTCTGGCAATTCTGTGAGATAATTATCGTTTAAATACAACCTTTTTAGATTTTTTAAATTTCCAATAGATTCTGGCAAACTGGTAAGGCTATTTCTTTCTAGCCATAACTCTCTTAAAAATTTTAGCTCTCCTATAGACTCCGGTAATTCTTTGAGATTATTATCAGTTATAAACAATAACCGAAGCCTTTTCATCTTTCCAATAGATTCGGGCAACTCATTGAGTTTGTTATGGTCCATATACAATTTTTTTAACCTTTCCAGAGTGATGATTTGCTGCGGGAATTCCTCAAATTTATTATAGCCCAGATTCAACTCCTCTAAACGATTTAAATTGGCGATTGATTCTGGGAGGCGTTTGAGGTTATTACCATTTAATTCTAGGGTATGCAGCGAAGTAAGCTTCCCGATCGATTCCGAAAGCTCCTCTATATCGCAATAACTATAATCTAAACTCCCCAAATAGTTTAGTTTTAGAAGATAGTACGGAAATGTTTTCGAAACACTTGGGCTCACGGAAGCTAATCTGTAATCTTCTTTGGGGACTTGGGAAAAGAGTGTGTCAATTTCCCCTTGACTCAAAATATCCAAATATCCCCGCCGTACAATAAAATGTCGATCTATCTCTATCTCTCCCTCCTTTTTAAAACGCTTTAGCACCTTTTCCTTTAAAATCCTTCGAGCTTCTGCATTTCCTAAGCCAATTAATTCTTCCAATAAGGAAAATTTTTTTCTGGGTGTTAACTCAGCAGAAATCTTTTTAAAGTCTAGATCTTTAAGCACAACCTCTAACTCCTCTTTTGTAAAACTTCTGAAATAGAATTCAAGAAAAAGATACTGCTTGGTTTTGAAGTCTCCCTCTTGAAAGCGTCGGGCAACCTCCTCCTTAAATACTGCCGTGGCTTGGGGATCTCCCAACTCGCTAAGCTTTTTGACTAGCGGGAACCCTAAATTAGAATGAATTAGATTCAGGTTGTAGCCATTTTCCGCCCATGCTTGGAGATTGGAGCAATGCCCCCAGAATTCCACTCGTGGAGGTATATTAAACTTCTTGCTTTCTATTGCATCATGCATAGATTTATCTAACCGTTCCGCCGCATCATCAATTGACTTGATATCTGCAAACTCCTCTGCTTGACTTCTGGGGATGGTCAATAATAAATAAGTGCATTGTTTGAACGGCTTCCCAGCAACATAAATGCTCGTGCGACCGTTTTTCTCCAGTTTTAGAGTCATTAACTCATTGATTTTAAAGGAATCCATCATTAATAATATACAGAAATAAGAATATAAATTTAATTCAAAAATATTAAATTTGAGAGATATTCGTGGTTTCTTTTATTCTTGATCTTCTAAACTAAGTTTAATTATAATTCCTTATCGATTAATTCTAAAAATGTGTTTAGTTTAAAGTTGCTTTGTTTTGCTAATCTCTTCAGTTTCTGAATGTTTTTAGCTAAATTTTCCATTTCAATTTTTAGGTTAATCTCCAAGACGTTACAATTTAATATATTTATTAAAGAGATTAAAAATACCCAATCGATGAATTTGAAGAAGTTTTCTGCTGAAAACCATAAAATGTCTTGGAATCGATTTAATTGAAAATAATTCTGTGCCTCGGAATCGCTAAAAAGTTCCTTCATCTTGGTATTTATGGGTTTGTGAAATATAATTGAATCTTTCAGTAAGTCTTGCTGAGAAATTAGGATTTTGATTAATTTTATAGCTTCTTCGGGGTTTTTCGTATTTTCCGTCTTAAAATCTTTCAATGTTAACTCTATGAATTTCGAGAAGTTCCATTCGTCAATCCAAGATCTGCTAATCATTCCATAATTCTTAGTCAAAACAATCTTTCCAATTAGATGGAGAAAGACCCAAGAGAAAAGCATAGACCAATCAAAATCAGTTTTAGGTAAAATATTTTGTAAATAGTTTTCAATATCTTGTTTCAAAGTTAATTGATTTATAGTAGATTTGAGATTAAACACGATTTTTAATTTATTTAAAATTTTTTCTTTAATCGTTTTAATATCATTTTTCCCAGAAGAAGAATATTTCTTCACTTCTTCTAAGAATTTATGTAATTTTGGAGAAATAATATTTAAAAGTTCTTCTTGGTCTTTATTTTTAATTAATTCTTCAAATTGAGTTTTGTTTATTAATTGTTCTAAAGGCGAATGTAAAGGTTGATATATTATTTTTTGAAGCGTGTTATCTATATTGTGCACACCGCGACCGTTTAATAGATCATATAACTGAGAATAATGGAAATATTCATCATCTTGTACAATACGGAAATCCATAAATACATATGTTTTATATGCATCTAACTCTACATAAAGCCCTTTTTCATTAATATCCTTATTCCTTCTAATATATTCAAGTCCCATCATATAATCTTTAAAGATACAATAACTTTCGCTCGGTAAATCCAATCCTTCCGTTAGAGTTTTTTGGATTATTTTTTTATCATTTCCATTTTTTATCGCAAAACCAACTGAATTCTTAATATAACCTGTAGTTTCGCTATATTTGTTATTATAGACCACTAAAGCTCGTTCGCTCCCGGCACGATTAGAATAAGCAAATACATCTTCATTTACAAAATTTCCAGTCCAAAAATCGTATAACAGAAAATTTTTCACCTCTGCAAAGATATATCGTTTTTTCATAATACGGAAAATGGTATATTCATGATGATTTAATAATCCCCAGTTAATTGGTTCATCCCAATAAGATTTTCTATATTCCATTCCATATTTTTCATGAAATCCTTGAATTTGACCGTGTCCAAACATCGGGAGTCCTGGCATTGTTACGAGCATTGTGCATACACCGAAATATTTACGTCCATCTCCAAATTGCTTAATGGCAGTTTCTTCATCAGGATTATTCATAAAATTTACAAATCGCTTTAAGATTTTGGGATCAAACTTCAGAGTATTTTTTAAGACTGCTCGATATTTAGCATTATCCTCATCACTTAACATATTCATGAATGCAGAGTTATAAACTCGATGCATCCCTAAAGTGCGTACAAAAAATCCTTCAAGGAGCCAAAATGCTTCTGCTATTAATAAGGTATCCGGATTTTCCTTTTTTATTCTGTCCACTACTTCTCTCCAAAATTCCTCTGGCATTTTTTTAAAAAATTCTTCTCTTGACATTCCATGCTCTGCCCGTGAGGGAATAGCTCCCCCAGTACCGGGTTCGGGAAACCATAAGCGTTGAAAATGTTTTCTTGTTAAAGTCATAGCAGCATCAAACCGAATAATTGGAAACATCCTGGATACATCCAAAATTTTCTGAATAACCGCTTCTCTTACCTCTGGAATTAGATAATTTAATTGCGCAGTATCATTCCAAGGTGTACTTGTACCATCATTACCATGATAGATATATCTCGTATTTCCATCTTTAGTATATTTAAAGGTAACTGCAGCATCGCTTCGAGAAAAATATTTATCCTCTAAATATATACCCACGTTGGGATCTCCAGATAAGCTTTGTCCTGAATAGCTGTATGAAGGGAATGGTTTATAATCAAGTTGTATATACCAATCTGGGTGCTCCATTATCCATTTAGAAACTATTCCAGTATGATTTGGTACCATATCGCTAGCTAAACGTATTCCGCGAGCCCATGCTCTCCCTTTTAAATTTTTATAAGCTTCATACCCTCCTAAATCATAGGCTATCTTATAATCATAAATAGAATAGGCACTTGCTTCGGCTTCGGGATTTCCACACCATTGCTTTATTGTTTTGGAAGATTGTGAACGCTCCCATACTCCAATAAGCCAAATTGCATTAAAACCCCATGAGCTCAACTGATCTAATTCTTCATTTGGAATTTCATTTAATTTTGTAATAGAACGATTGTATTTCTTGGAGAGCTGATCCAGCCATACATATATATGTTTTGCAATCATTACAACTTTTGGCATCCATTCTTTATCAGGAGTATAATTCTCATATTCCAAATCGGCATAATCCAATATTTTAGCTTCTCCTGGTCCCAATCCCCTAAGCATCTCTTCTTCACGGATTAAATCTAAAGCAGTAAGAATCATCAATGAATATTTACCTAAAAATGGTTCCCAATTCTCATATATATAAGTTAATTGGTCTTTAATTGAATGTGGATGCTGTTTAGCTGGTTCTCTTAATATTTCTATTAAGGTTTTATTTGTTTCTTTAAATTTTGGTTTATTATCAAAAAAAGTAGTAATATGATCCCAAATAGCTTGATATTGTTGTTTTTTGTTTAATAAATCATCATTATATAATTCTAAATATGAAGAGAAAGACGGATTATTATTCGCCAACCTTAAATGTATAAATTCTTTCGTTAGAAGTTTCTTAATCTCTACATTATTACTCTTTTTTTCTAAAAATTTATCAAGTTCGACTTGGTTATTTTCAATTTGTTTTGGAGGAAATTCTTTTACCAAACTTTTAATAGTTTCATTTAATTGCTCCTCTCCAAGTTTATCTTCCAAAAAATTATATATTTCCTCATATAAATTAAAATCATCATTTTGTTTATCATATAAATCCATTAAGTAGTCATTAATTTCAAAATTAAGGGCCATCCCATTGAATTTGCCAATTTTAATTGCTTTTTCTGGAAAATTAATTAAATCTCTTTTTTGATTTAATTTTTGAACAAATAGTCGTACTTTATAGATCTCCCCATCAAAAATGATATTACCCAGCTCTGAAAACTCAAATTCATCTAGCTCAAATATATTTCGTGCTTTTCTTGAAACTTTCATATTAATGATTTTTCTTCATAATTTAGCTATTTATCTAAATAATATTTTAAAATTTAATAACTTTTTAAAGCTCTCTTTAGATTTGATGAATAATCCAGATTAATTTATAATTTAAAGAAAAGTAACTTAAAAGCAAGAAATTCTTTTTTTCCTCACTATGAAAAAAAATGAAAAGAAATTAATCTTACAAATTGCTAATATTCTCATACCGATTCTAGTTTTTATCATAATATCCTTGTTGTCCTTTTTTCAAGCAGATTTTGGTCAATCTTTTACTTCGGAGGCTACTGAAAGTCTTATAGATCCAATTGGTTTTGCATTCGCTATTTGGGGTCCTATTTTCTTTTTCCTTGCGATATTTTATTTTTATCAAGCACGAGATATATTTAAGAGTGCTGAAAATAAAATAGATATGCCATATGTACATCAAGTGAGTGTTTTTTTCATCCTTTCTGTTATTATGCCTTCTTTATGGTATATTTTCTGGTCATATCAAATTATTTGGTTGTCTACCCTTTTTATGATACTATATTTAATTTCTCTTCTCATTGCATATTTAAGATTGAATATTAATCTGGTTGAGCGACCAAAGATTGAAAAAATCGCTATAGTTATTCCATGGAGCATGCATACGGCCTGGGTAACTGCCGCTACAATTATTTCTATTAAAACATTTCTTATGAGTATAAATTTTAATAATCCCCCTCTTCTCTTTTCAGATACATATTGGGCTGTTATAGTTCTTTTAGTAGCCCTTGGTATATATACTACGGTGTTATTGACCCGAAATGATTATATATATGCAGGTGTAGGGATTTGGGTCTTATTCGGAATACTTATTGAAAGATTAACTACTTCCCCCCTGGTAATAGAAATTGTGATAGTCTCCGTTATTGGAATGATTATTTTGTTTTTTTCTATCATATATCAGGTATATCGAAGAAAAAATACCATAAAAGACTAAAAAATAATCTATTTAACAACTTATCTAAAATTCACTATATTTTTTATTTTTGTTTTTTCCTAATTAAATAATTCAGTTGGATTTTTAAAATTGGCTTATAAAATATTTAAATAAAAAAAAGTATTTGTTAATCTTAGTTATCCGATTAATAGATATTAATTTTTTTTAGTGAAAATATACAATGTATTGTCCAAATTGCGGAGAAAAATTAATAAGTCCAAATCAAAAATTTTGTCAAGCCTGTGGAGCTAATCTTATAGAATTAATTCCGAATCGAAAATCAATAGAGAAAAAATCTATTATTCAATCGAGGGTCCAACCACTATCACGAAATAATTTAGAGTTTCAATATAAAAATCAACAAATGCAAATATATGAAAAAAGGGGTTCAAAAACATATGCAAAAATATGTTTTGCATTAGGTTTTATATCTTTTATTATATCTCAAATTAGTGGTTTCATTTCATATTTAATAATACCTCTCCCATATTTAGTTATCTTATGTTCGATAATAAACATAACTGGTTTAATTCTTGGGTCGTTATCAAGAGTATATAAGACAAAATCAGAAGAACAAGAAGTTGTTACGGGTCTTCGAAAAGCTGGAAGCGTATTTTCAAGTATTGGGATAGTCTTTAATTTAATATATCTTATTTTAAGTATAATTTTGGCAGCTATTGGATTTTTAATTTAATTTTTCCCTATAAGTAAACAGTTTCTTCAAAATAGAAGATAATAATTCTATTTTTTCAGAATATCTCTATAAAAATGAAATTCCATTTCCCTTTTTTAAAATCTCTTTTCGCTTAATGAATCTAACATTCTTAGGGATGCTCGAAAATCTTTAGCTAAATATCGTAATTTATCTCTTCGATAATTACTCTTTAATGAGCGTATTGCCTGCTTTAAGACAAATTGTGGTCGTTCTAAGGAATAAAATTTTCTATATGTTTTTCTAATAACAGTTGTTAAAAATTTTAAAGAATATTTATAAAAAGATAATTCAGGAACTCTTACTCCCGTTTCCCAATATTTATCAGGATCTAATTTATTTTGTGAAGCTAATTCGTCCCAGATTTCAATCCCAGGAAAAACTTCAAAAATATGAAACATAGCATAATCAATGTCTATTTTAAAAGCGAAATTTATGGTTTTTTGAATATCTTCTAATGTCTCTGGAGGGGAGCCGATAATAAAAGAAGCCATTAATATATCAAGTCCTCCCTTTCGTGCTTTTTTTATGGCTAGTTTACCTTTTTGCGGAGTAATTTTTTTATTATAATAATCTAAAATTGGTTGACTGCCACTTTCCATTCCGAAAAAAATAGATTTAAAATTAGCTTTATTCATATATTCGTACATTTCCTCTGTTCCTTCAATTCTCCCTTCACAGTGAAAAACTAAATCAACTCTTTCTTTATGAATTGCTTTACAAATATCTATGACCCATTTGGGATTTAAGGTAAAATTGTCATCCATTACCATAATTTCTCTATATCCCTCCGATTCCAATTGTAGCAACTCCTTAATTATATTCTTTACTGATCTAAATCGCCATTTTCTCTGGTGGACTGTGCAAAATCTGCATTGAAAGGGGCATCCCCTACTCATTATTATTGTTCCCGATTTTTCATTTGAAATATTTAATCCTCCTATAGCCATTTTATACTCTCCCCTCTCAAGTAAATTTCGATTAGGAATGGCAAAGATATCTAAATTTTCTTCTAATTCACGTGGAGGTGTGGATTTAATAATGTTATTTTCTCTATAATATATCCCTTTAATATTTTCATATTTTGTAGTTCCTTTTTTTATTAAGGAAACTAATTCTAACATAGTGTATTCTCCCTCTCCGTATACACAGAAATCTATAAACGAATATTTCTTCATGATTCTTTCAGCGCATATCGTATGATAATTTCCCAAAACAATAGGAAGATTTGGATTCCACTCCTTAGCTAATTTGGCTATTTTAATTCCAGATAAAAATGATCGAGTTAATACTGATATACCAAGCACTTCTGGATCTTCCGCTTTTATCCAATTTAATACTTGAGAAAAAGTATAATTTGTTGTCCCATGATCTAAAATCGAAACTTCATACCCATTTTCCTCTAAGATTCCCGCGATATATAGCAATCCTAATGGCTCAGCAAAACTTGAAAATTTGGGTCGCGGATCATCTAAGTTCAAATCCATTGGAACGGGATTAATTAAAGCGACTTTCAAGGTATTGTTCACCCTTATTTTTAATATCTTAATAATTAATTTTTAGAGTTTAATTAAGTTTTTTTAATCTTCATAGATTCCAAATCCTTTAGGTTTTGATTCTCGAAATGTAATAATTGCATTCATAGCATCTTTTATATTACTCATTATATTTCCCATCATATTAAGCATAAATTTACTTTTAAGGGCTCTTAAAACCGTTTTTATCATATATTTCTTACGCTCGAAAGAAAAAAATCTTTTGTATGCATTAAAAAAGGTATCTAACATTATTTCTTGTTCTTCTGGAGATAATAAAACATCAATTACTCTGGATGTAGTTTCCCAACGCTCAACTTCTCTAATTTCATTTCCTATAAGGATTTTTATTTTATCCTCAGGATGGATTAAACCTTTTGAAATAAAATCGTCCCATAAAGTTATTCCTGGGAAAATTTCAACCACATTAAAGAAGGGGATATCAATGTCAGAATTTACCGCAAAAGTAATAGTATTTTTAATTTCATCTAAAGATTCTGTGGGTGCGCCAAGCATAAAAAGCCCAACGATTAAATTAATATTCGCTTTTCTGGTTTTCCGAATTGCCGTGTCAAATTGAGAAACCTTTGTATGTTTATTATAGATATCGAGGATTCTCTGATTAGCGCTTTCAAATCCAAACCATATTGACCTGCAACCTACTTTACTCATCCAGCATAACATATTTTGGGAAGTCTGGTCTACTCTCCCATCGGTATGCCAATTTAAATCAATTTTTTCTTTTTTCATTAATTCACACAACTTAATAACTCGTTTCGGTCTTAGAGTGAAATTATCATCAACAAAATTTACTTCTGTATATCCTTGTTCTTCTATTAGAAGAAGTTCCTCAACAATATTTTCAGCACTTCGTGGGCGCCATCTTCTTTTTGCAAATTTTGAACAAGCGCAATAGGAACAATTAAATGGACATCCTCGAGAAGAGATAATAGTAGTTAATTTTGATTTGGAGAATTCAAATCCCCCAAAATTCCATTTATAATCGAAATCAAGTAGATTCCTCTCTGGAAAGGGTAATGTATCTAAATTTGTAATTAATGGAGCATCTGGCGTAGAAATTATTCTGCCATTGGAATTTTTAAAAGTTAAACCTTTAATATTCTCAGGATCCTTTTGATTATTTGTATGTTTTTCTAAAAATCTACATAATTCTAATAAAATATATTCTCCTTCCCCCCTCACAATATAATCTATAAGATCTCCATATTTTTGAATAATTCTTTGAGCTTGCATTGTTGGATGATAATGCCCTAACACAATTTTTATATTAGGATTCCATTGCTTAATTTCTTTAGCAAGTTCCATTGAAACTAAAAAAGAGACTGAAAATATCGTTATCCCTACTATGTCTGGTTTTATTTTCTTTATCCATTTCAAAATATTCTTTTTACTATAATTTTGCGCTGCAGCATCTAATAAATTAACTTGAAATCCATTACCTTTTAGGATTGTTCCCAGATATAGGATACCTAATGGGGGCCAAGGAGAATATATTCTTGTTTCCAAATTAGGATTTATTAAAGCGATTTTCAAACTTAATCTCTCCTTTTTAATTTTTTTTCTTTTTAAATACAATTATTAAAAAAGACTGGGAGGATTGTTAATTAACTTGATAAAGCGATCTATATCTTTTATATTTAAATGATTAAATATTACCTCTCTCCTATAAGTACTAAAAATTGTCCTGAAAAATGCTCTAATTAGATATTTTGGCTTAAAGAAAAAAATATGGAACTGATCCTCAATAATTTTAAAAATCACATCGCGATTCATTTTAGCTTGAGGTAAATCAATAATATCAACCCCCGTTTCCCAATATTTATCTTCTTTAATAATTTTATCTTTAACTAAATCATCAAAAAGCTGAGTTCCTGGTAATGCACGTGTGAATAATATATAAGGAAAATCTATGTCAAGCTTTGATATAAATTTAAGAGTGTTGATAGCTTCTTCATATGCCTCATCGAGGGCCCCTATCATAAATGATCCGATAATGATTTTAAATCCTGCCTTTCGAGCATTTTTTGTAGCTTGGAGACTCATTTGAGGGGTAATACCCTTATTATAATAATCTAGAATTCTTTGAGAACTGCTTTCTATTCCATACATTATTATTTTGAAGTTAGCATTTTCCATAGATTTCAATAAATCGTAAGAACTATTATTAACCCTTCCATCACATATGAATACCACATCTAAATTTTCTTTCTCAATTTTTTTGCATAATTGAAATACTCTTTTCTTATTTAAAGTAAAATTATCATCTACAATTAGAATTTCTCGATATCCTTGCCCAGCTAAATAATAAATTTCTTCAAATATATCTTGCACTGAACGCGTTCTCCATATTCCATGTGAAAAAGCAGAGCATCCGCAAAAAGTGCACGAAAATGGACATCCTCGAGAAGTAACTATAGTGGTAAATTTTCTTGGTGCAAGATCAATGCCTCCGATCCTATTTTTATATATATCAGGGACTAGTGTTCGATCAGGAATTGGTAAATCATCAAGGTTTTTTATAAAAGGGCGATTTTTGTTTTTTTTAATTATTTTATCCTCTCGATATGTAATACCTTTCACAGTACTAAGGTCTTTTTTTGCTTCCAGTACGTTTATTAGTTCAGAAAATGATTTTTCACCTTCACCTCTTATACAAACATCAATCCAACTATAATTACTTAAAATTTTTTTAGGATAAAAGGTTGCTAGATAATTTCCAAATACTATTATCAAATTTGGATTCCAAATTTTTAATTCTTTAGAAATAAGTTTCGCATTTTCAAAGGAGATGCATAATACTGAAAAACCCACGACATCTGGATCTTCATTTTTAACCCAATTAATTACATCATTATTGCTAAAATTAACTGCAGCTTGATCTAAGACAGAAATATTGTGCCCATCCTCTTTTAAACAAGCTGCAAGATATAATAATCCCAAGGGAGGAGAGGATACATAAAAAAATGTTTCATTCTGCTCCCTATTTTCATTTGGTTTTAAGGGGCTGGGATTTATCAAAGATATTTTCAATCTATCTTTCGCCTCTCCTTAATAAATTCTAAAAATAAATACTTTGAATTCCTTATAAAATATTTATTATTATTTCTTTTAATTCTTAATATTATTATTTCTTAAATATATTTTTAAAATCTTATTTGTGAATAACCATATTGAATAGGAAAAAAAGAATATTCTAAGTGGTCTATAAGGGTTATTAACTTAAATAATTCAATTAATCCTTAATAAACCCAATTAAAAAGTGATGAACAACTTTTTCCTTGGACATTCTTTACCCTTCCAAGTACTCTAAATACGCTTCCCTTATATCCACACTCTGGACATATATTTTTAGAGATTAATTCAACAATATCATCAACAATAACTGCTTGATTGATGGATCCGTTCACTCCATAAGGAGTAATTACTTCCAAGAGACCATCTTCGCCTTCATTTACTGGCTCAAATGTATTGATGTCCCGCACAATTATTCTAGAAGTATCAGGACAATGTAATAAGAAATCTTGATATTTTTTTGACCAATGCCCTCCGAAAAGGGTTGGACCTTCTGTAAATGCATAAATATCTGCTATATACTTCGGTTTAATATTAAAAACCCTTTCATGTTTTTCAACAAATTCGCTTTTATTAACGGCATCCATCTTCGCTTCACCTTTCACTCCCTCCCAGCCTCCACCACCACAACCTACAAATCCTATTCCATCAAGATCATAGAATGTTTTTTCTTTTAATAGTCTATTATCAAACATGTTATTCATCAAAAGTGGGCTCCCACCGAAAATAATATTGCTTACTCTCATATTTTTCCAAGAACCTTTATTTATAACCTTATTAATCATTTTCAACATTTTAGTAACATCTAAAACAAATCCTCCCTTAATAGATAAGGTGGTGATCATTGCTTTTAGCGTTTTTAATAACTTTGGTTTTACTAAGTATTCCTCATGCCCAAAATATTCCCAAGGTTTATTCATACACGCAGTAAAATATCGTGTTTTATCTTTATAAGGAAATTCTGAAACATTTTTTCTTGCCATCATAGCCATTAAAAATCTTCCAGGAGAAAAATTAAACACAAGAGGTTTCTTATCTCCCATTCTTAAATTTTTCCATCCAAAAAATTCTGTAAAAACTTTAATCGAATTATATTGAATTTGATCAAAATCTTCCGTTGTTCGGGGAACAATGGAGGGATTACCTGATGTTGATGAAGAACATGAAAAAAGAGCAATTTTTTCCAGTGGAACTTTTAGAAGCTTTATGGACATCATACCTGACTTTTTATAAATATTGGATGGAATATAGGGAATAGCATCCAGATCATCCATATTTAATTGCTCGGGTATGAGAAAATTGAACTTTTTAGAAAGCTTTTTGTGATAATATTTACAATGTTTATAGGATAATTTTATTTGAGTTAATAAATCTTTACAAAACTTTTTATCAGAATACTCACGTGCTTTAAAATCAAAATATTTAGTTTTTAATTCATTCGGTAAAAAATCTTTAAAAAAACCGGTAAAAATTTTATCTCGGGTATTCATTGGTTGGTTTCATCTATCTTCAGCTTTTTAGATTCTAATTTCTGTAAAATATCCAATTCATATCTATTATTTAAAATCTTATATTTCAACTAGATCATTTAAATTTTAATTTAAAACACAAATTAGATATCATAAATATTGATAAAATTAAATTAAAGATAAATTAAAAATTTTAAAGCTTTTTTAAATTTATTAGAATAAGCTTTTTTTATTTAAAAAATCGCTATTTAAGTTCCCGTATACTTCCAAGGTTTTTGTTTAATTAGCGAATATGCTTTTTGTGCATATTCAGACACCATTCGATGGGTGTTAAAATACGCTGCTAACGATATAGCGTTTTTGCATTTAAATAACCACTCATCATGATTCATATATGTGGGAATTATCTCATTTTGTAAAATATCATAAATATAATTTGAATCCTTTTCCCAACTATTTATATCTTCATCCTTTCTATATTCTTCCGGAAATTTTCCAATTGCAAATCCCGATTCGGGCTTCATTCTATATCCCTCAATCCACCATCCATCTAATACGCTAAAATTTAAAACTCCATTTAAGGCAGCTTTCATTCCGCTTGTTCCACTTGCTTCTCTATATCGCTCAGGATAATTAAGCCATACATCTACCCCTGAAACTAACATGTGCGCAAGGTCAATATTATAATTCTCCATTAAAACCACCTTAACGCCATAGTTATCATATAAATATTTTCCTGCTTCGTATACTTTTTTAATATATTCTTTTCCCGCTTGATCTTGGGGATGTGCTTTTCCTGCAAAAATGAATTGTACTTCTCCTTGGCAAATCTCACCTAATCTGTCAAGATCATGGAAAATTAATATCGCCCTTTTATAAGTCGCAAATCTTCGAGCAAAACCGATCGTAATGAGCTCTTCATCAAGTAAATTCCAAGAATGTCCCTTTTGATAACTAATAAGGTTAAATTTATTTTCAAGATGAGCATCAAATAATTCTAAATCATCAATTTCAATAGCATTAGAAAGTACTTCTGGATGAGCCTTCCAGTTAGGCCATTTTCGGTCAAAAATTTTTCTGATAGGACGTGAAACCCAAAATGGAAGATGAACTCCATTGGTAATAGAGTCAATATCATAATTCGGGAACATATCCCTTGTCGTATCTTCATGTTTCACCGACACGGCATTCACATATCTTGAGCAGTTAAGTGCTAAGAGCGTCATATTCAATTCTCCATTTTCGCTTCCCAATTTTAATAATTCTGGTGGAAATCGGTCTTGAAATACTTTTTTAATCAATCCATGTTGAAAACGGTCATGCCCTGCTGGTACAGGGGTATGAGTAGTAAAGACACATCTTTCCTTTACTTTTTCAATATTTTGACCTAAATTTTCATATAATTCTAAAGTAGAAAATGCCCCGTGCCCCTCATTTATATGATATGTTTTAATATTATTATATCCTTGTGAATTTAATAATTTCACTCCTCCAATCCCTAAAATCATTTCCTGCGCAATCCTATTCCATCGGGAAGTAGAATCATATAATGATCCTGTTAATTTTTGTTTCCATGTTTCATTCCCTTCCACTTCAGTGGTAAGAAGAAAGACAGGTATAATATGCCCACTCTGTCCTATCACCTTATAAAGCCATGCAGAAACCAGAAGTTCTTTATCTTCCAAATTCATAGTGATTGGTTTCTCAACTTTTTCAAATTCATAAAAAAAACTCCATTCGATTTCTTTTTCCTTCTGTTCTCCTTTTTCGTTAAATAACTGATAAAAATATCCGCTACTGTAGCATAAACAGACACATACCATAGGAATTTCTAAATCTGCTGCGGAGCGTACTGTATCACCTGCAAGCACGCCTAAACCCCCGCTATAGGTGGGAATATTACTTTCCAGTCCTATTTCCATAGAGATATACGCTATTCGGGTATCCTCCTTCAATGTCTGGTCAATTTCCATACTATCTCAACCTTTTTTTATGAAGTATAAATATTCACTATGATATATTATTTTTATTATTTCTTATAATAATTTTTATCTATTAGAAAATAAGATTCTTCCTAATCTAATATTCTTTTTTTCAAAAATAATTAATAATAAAAACCATAATAAAAGAATTAAATCTTCAGAGTTTTATTTGTCAAAATTTCTACCTTTATAGAAGGGCTTCTCTGATTTAAAAGCTCTTTAAATTCATTCAGATCCTTATTCCAATTATGCATAGGAATCACTATATCTGGATTGATATCTAAAGCAGCAGAAACTGCTTCTTGAAAATCCATGGTGTAGGTACCTCCACATGGGAGTAAAGTAACCTTAATCTTTTCAGATTTCAGATCTTTCATTTCAGGTATTAATTCTGTATCCCCAGCATGATATATTTTTATTCCGTCTGAAGTAATAATATATCCCATCCAATCATTATCCTTGGGATGAGTTTTTTTAATTAAGGTATAGGCAGGAACGGGTTTTATCTTAATATTATTAAATTCATACTCTTTTCCAAACTCTAATCCTTTCCCGTTATATTTGGCTAACTTTTGAGATATGGAAACAGGTTTTAAAATAAGGGTTGCGTCCTTCAAAATATTATTAATAGATTTAGTATCCATATGATCAGAGTGCGAATGACTAACTATAACAATATCTGCTTTTTCTTCATCTTTAGGAATTTTATAGGGATCAGTATAAATTATTTTGCCCTTTTCTGTTTTTATTTTAAAACAAGCATGAGTAATCCAAAAAATCTCCATTATTATCACCTTTGGAAATAGTAATTTTTTAAATTTTAATATACTTTAAAAAATCTTAACTAAAAAATTATTTCCTATTAACAATCAATTTCAGGATTCTTTTTTTTGATTTTTTTTCAACTGCCAATCGGGTTTTTCCAGAGACATTTTTTTAGAAAGATGGTATTTATTAGGATTATTAATTTTAATTTCCTCCATCCTTTTAACAAACATGGTGTTGTTAAATTCGGGTAAATTATTTATTAATGGTGATTTCGAAAAAGAATTTGCTATTTTTATATCCGAAAAAGAATTGTTAGATGGTAAATTCTCCTTTAAATTATGATTTTGCTTAAAATTAGTCCTAAGATATTGTACTAATGATTCTCTTAGAGAGTTTTCTATTTTTTTTAAGTTTTGGATGTGTTTATATTTACTAGGATATGTATATTTTGATATCCTACATATAGGACAATTTTCTTCATTGAGACCGTGAATACAAACCATAACTTTCAATCCAATTTTACTTATTAACTATCTTTATATTTCTATTCATATTAATTTTATGAATTAGATTCTTATATTTACTCTTTATATATAATATCAGTTTGATTAATTAACTTTTATTTAGATAAATATTTTATTAAAAATATAATATAAGAAAATCATTTTATTTCTTAAAGGTTTGAAGATAAATTTAGAATGACGCGCGCTATCATTTTATCTGGTGGGTGGGGAACTAGGCTCAGACCATTAACCTGCACTATCCCTAAAACTCTAATTCCAGTATTAAATACTCCAGTAATTGAACGTGAAATATTAATGTTAAAGAAAGCGGGTGTGGAGGAAATCGTTCTTGCTGTTAGTGTAATGTCAAGAGAACTAAAAAATTATTTTCAAAATGGTGAGAAGTGGGATGTTAAAATTGAATATACAAACGAACAAAGCCCTATGGGAACCGCAGGAGCATTAAAACTCGCGGAATCCTTTTTGAAAGATGATAATTTTTTTATGCTTAATGGAGATGTTATTTTAAATTTTAATTTTAAAGAAATGCTCACCACACATAATAAATATGGAGGAATAGGGACTATTGCCAGTCGTTTAGTTAGCAATCCTGCCAGATACGGAGTATTGATAATTAAAGAAGAAACACAAAAGATTGAAAAATTTTTAGAAAAAGAGAAATACGCACTTACTGGGGATAATAGAGATAAAATGCCGGTAAACGCTGGGGTATATATCTTAGAACCAGAAATATTTTCCTTTATTGAACCAAAAAAAAAGATTTCTATTGAAAAAGATACATTTCCTAAAGTTGCTCAAACAGGGAAGCTGTACCATTATTCAATATCAGGAATTTGGAAAGATATAGGAAAGCCTTATGAATTATTGAATGGAAATATTCTTTTAATGAAGGATATACTAAAACAATCAGATTCTAATGAAGAAAATCTAATAAAGGAGAGTGCTGATATCCATCCCAGCGCAAAAATTAATCCTCCTGTATGCATCGGTGAAAATGTGATTATCAATAAGGACTGTATTATCGGACCCAATGTGGTTATAGGAAATGATGTATATATTGAACAAAATTGTGAAATTAAAGAAAGTTTAATTTATCAAGAGTCATATTTTTCTCAAAATTCCAAAATTGAGAAAGCTATCCTCTCTGATAATTGCCATATCCGAAAAGATGTAATATTAAAGGGAATAGGAAAAAATCTGATTATTCTTGCATCCTATGTAGAAGTTGAGAATGAAATTAAGTTAATAGCGCCCTCGACTCATTCAATTACAGTATGCCACCATGAAAAAGTAAAAAATAATATAATAAATTAATTTCTTTTATATCCAAGGAATTTTAATAGCTAAATCCAAGTATTAAAAACTTTGGATTTAATTAAGAATAACTTAAAGGTGAAATTTACCATTTTTTATTAAATCTATGACTCTCAATTCCAAATATGATTTCTGATTGAATCTTTTTTTGTTATCCCGAATTCATTTAAAAAATGAATTTTGGTCTTTATAAAAATTTAGTTTTTATAAAAATAAAGAGCATTAAGAATAATTAATCATCTCAATAACGATTAGTATATTCATCAAACCAGTGATTGAAAATCTTATGGTGTTTAAAATTTTCTATATCAAAATTTTTTCCAACAATTAAGAGATTTCTCAAGGAAATTCTAAGGTATTCAAAAAACCTACCATCCATTTCATGAAACACTTTAATATTTTTATCATTATCCACAAACCCAAATTTATAATCTTTCAAAATAAAATTGTTATTTTTAAAGGTATCATAAGTCTTCACACTATAATTTAATTCTTCTGTTAATTCCTTTTTGAAAGTAGCAAGTTCATAATTCTTAGCTGTCCCTGTGAAAAATAGATTGAAAAATCCCATTTGATATCCTTGATCATCATTAATTACTTTATATTGGTTATCAGTTTTTTCAATTAACAGATATTCTACGGTAGCATCCGGGGAAATATAATTTTTTATGATTCTATCTTTTTCTTCTTTATTCATTGTTCAAACCTAAAGAGAAAATTCTCCCCTTTTAATTAATTCAATTATAATTAATTCTAAATAAGATCTCCTAATGGAATTCTTCTTTTTTATCCCAAATTCACTTAAAAAATTAAATAGTAATTCTCTATATTCTTTAATTTGTTCCTCCTTTTCAGCTAGGATTTCTGTTTCAATAAAACTTTGATCTAATATGGGAATATAATCGATTAAAACTTCAATTTTTTTTTGCTTATAAAAGAATTCATATAAATCCCGTTCTTTCTTCACAGTTAAAATTTCTTTAAATCCTAAAATTTCTAAAATTCGTTTTAAGATTTCTCCATTCACAATTTGTGTTTCCATTTCTTTTCTTGTTTTAGTAGAGGTGTCCAATTTTGCACCTTTATACGTAATAAAATACTTTGGTTTTCCTCTTGGTTTCTTTTCACTCTTATAGTACTCAATCGATTTTCTAATGCGTAATGCTTCATCAGTAGCTTTAAAATCTCTAAGTCCTTCGGGCATATTATAATAAGTGTCCTCATGTAGAAAGGAAACTTGATAAATGCCATCATGTTTTATAAATTTTTTTCGGTAATAGTCTGGATCTGAAATAGAAACTTTTACTTCTACTTCAATCAATTTATTCACTTTATTATTGAATATTTATTTTTACGTGAATTATATATCTTAAGAAATAATTATAGAAATAAATATATTATTGAGTTGCCGTTTATTACCAATAAGATTAAAGAAGCTAAGAAGCTAGCAAAAAAATATGGTTATTTACCTTATATTATTGATAGATATTTGGAATTTTTAGGTATTGATGAGACTATAAAGCTTTTAGAAGCGAATGAAAAGCCGCTTAATCTATGGATTAGAGCTAATACTCTTAAAATTATTCCAGATGAAATTTATAAAAGATTAAAAGAAAAAGGATTTATTTTAAAAAAGAGTGAATGGATTCCATATGCTTTCAAAATAGAAAAAGAAATTTCTAATGTAGGGTCTCTTCATGAATATCTCCAAGGATATTATTACATACAAAATATTGCTTCAATGCTTCCAGCTCATATTTTAAATCCAACATCCAATGAATTTGTTATTGATATGTGCGCTGCTCCAGGAGGAAAATCAACTCATCTTGCTCAATTAATGGAGAATAAAGGAACTTTGCTCCTTATAGAGAGAAATAAAAAAAGAATTCCCGCTCTTAAAACAAATTTATATAGAATGGGCATACATAATTCAATTATCCTCAATTTTGATGCTAAAAACCTTGGAACCTTGGATTTTAAAGCGGACAAAATCTTGTTAGATGCCCCTTGTACTGGAGAGGGATTAATACGACAAGATCCAAGTAGAAAAAATAGTAAATCTATTCAAGATATACAAAAAATGGCAGAAATTCAAAAAGAACTGTTATTTTCCGGATTAAATTCATTGAAAAAGAATGGCTTATTGCTTTATAGTACATGCTCAATAGCTCCGGAAGAAAATGAATTTGTAATTAATGAAGTTCTTGATAAGACATCTAATATTAAAATTATTCAAATTGAAAAGAATTATGGTCTTCCAGGATATTCAAAAATATTTGGAAAAACTTTAAGAAAGGAATTGAAATTCTCTCAAAGGTTTTTTCCCCATATCCATGATTCCATAGGCTTTTTTATTTGTCTCTTTAAGAAAGAGATATAATTTTTGATTATTGCGCTTTTCTCAAATAATATCCTTTATCCTGCAAATTTACGGCGACTATATCGTCCGGATTTAATTTTTCTAATAAAGGAAGATTTTTTTTCACCAAGGCAATACCTATTAATTCATTTAGAGTATTTAAAACAATTATAAACGTTTGCTCTAAAAATGACGAAGAAAAATCTATTATCATGTCTCTCTGAATGTTATTTCCGTATAAAAAAGATTTTTCTCCCTCACCTGTGAGATTGATTTTTTGAAGATTAGAAAAAAATTCGGGATAATTAGATAAATAATATTCAATAGCCTCTATGCTAATTTTTAGTTCTCCTTTTTTAATGAATCCTAAATATAATCCACCAGATTTGATTATGGATTGCTCTTTTATTTTTCTAATGATAACAATTAATTCATTTGGAATAAAATAAACCTTAGGATATTGGAAATTTTCTTTTGTTTTTGAGATTAAAATATAAAGATTATGGTAGTTTTCATGAAAAAATTGATATAAATGTGCAGAAATATTTTTCACAGACTTGAAAATTATCCCTTTTTCAGTTTCATTTAGAAGCCTAAATCTATTTAAATTTACCATCTTAAATCTATTAACATAAATAAATAAAGGTAAGGTATTATTATTATATTAACAAGAGAGTTAAATAATTTTTAGATTATATAAATAGAAAGTGGTTTAAATATGGCATTAAGAGATATTGACGATGAGATAAGTTTAAAAGAAGCAATGGAAAAGAAAGCCGCAGAATTAAAAATGAAAGAGATGAAGGCAAAAGCTTCTGTAAAAAATTTGACGAAAGAAAGATTAAGTGAAATTGCTAAAAAACATGGTGTACTTTTAGCTCTTAATCCAGAATTAAAAAATCAAGTTGCTTATCTACAAGAAAGATACGGAATTCCTTCTTCTAAAATTATAAAAGAACAAATTGATGAAGAATCAGTATTAAGTAAAAGATTTAATAGAATAGATTATGAAAAATTAGGAATGCTTGCCTATCAACGAGTACTCCTTAGAAAAGAAGAGATCGGTGCAGGGCTCATTCCTTTATCGGAAGTATTTGATTTGGTAAATACGGGTAAATTAAAAGATAATATTGCTATAGATGATGTCGCGAAAGCTATGGAAAAGCTCCAAAAAAAAGGTGTAATAGAAAATGTGGAAGAAGTAAAATCTGGGGCAGTAATGGTTCAGTTTTTCCCTATTGAATACACTCAAGATGAACAAAAAATTATTGAATTAGTAAAAAAAAGAGGAGAGGGCGTCATTTCCTTGGAAAATATTATTAATGAATTGCAATGGACCCAGAGTAGAGCGCTTAAATCATTAAAATCCTTGGAAGATAGCGGACTAGCTAAATATACAGAATCAATGCTAAAAGGGAAGCAATGGTTTTTCCCAAGCATATAATTCCATTGTATTTCATAGCCCACTTTATTTTATATCAATAAAAATTTAGTTTTTCAGAAAAATTCTAGAAAAACAATGGAAACAAAATAAGATATATCTATTCAAGAAGTATCTTTATTTTTTTTTTTCCCCATTTCAGTAGCAATTCTATTGCTATTTCATTTATTTGTTGTGGAGTTAATTCTGTCTCCTTTGTTAAATATTTCTTCGGTATTTTTTGAAATTTTAACCTTTGGGATCAAAAAGAATAGTAATATCATTTAGATGATCTGAAAGTAAATTTATATAAGATAAAATATTAAAATTTAGAATTGAGAGTTTCAAGCTAATAGGTATGAGTAATAAAAAAAATCATTTTTAAATGAGTTTTAAGTTAATTTAGCCCAACAGAGATTACAGAATTCCCCCTTCTCACGAAAGTTTATAGTTCGCTGCTCAACTTTTGTCTTGCACGCGGGACAATAGTAGTCTTCTTCTTTTATCATCCTTGACGCCCACCAATCCAATTTTCTCTGAAACAAGTTGGAGTTGTCCAGTGTTAGGCGGGAGCCGTCTTCAAATCGATAAGGTTTTTTGGAAAAATAATACTTAAATCTTACCTTGTCTAGAAGTACCAAAAAAAGCGTCATATTACGTAAATCGCGATCTCGCGCATCTTGAAACATAGAATCCTTGATGTGTCGCTGTTGAATTGCCAGTCGTTTCTCTATGATGCCCTTTTCGATTAATTCGTAAACCGCGTTCTTATGAAAGGTGGAAAAGATGTGTATAAACAAGGTATGCTTGTTTTCCTTACCGAAAGTGCAACCATCTTTCGTTTCCAATATATCCCTTATGAATAGGTAACTAAATGAGTTTTGAAGCTTGTTCTCCTCAAAAAGGGCGTCCAAGATTGCGTCGTGAAGCGTCTTCGAGGGTAAATAGATAAGCCAGTTTTCCAACTCTATTAAATCATGGGAAGGAATCGAGCCGTCGATATAACGATAGTTAAGACGATGGAGATATCTTATCATATCGTAAGAACCAGCATCAAACCCTTTATATGCATTGTGGTTTTGCGTTAAATTTATCATAAATTCATTATATCTCTCCTCATCCTTCAAGTCATCGAATAAAAGTACACGCTCTTCGACCACGATGTTTTTTTTGATCATATCTTTAATTGTATCCCACCCCGCGGAAAACTCCAGCACCACGGAGGGTATGTCTTTCTCCCCAAAAATCTTACCATCATCTAGCGTAATGGGTTCGAACAAAATCATGGAATTATGATGAGAAAAATACGTTTGAGGGTTCCAATAATATTCGTAAAAGGCAAGCCGCTCTTCTTCGCTTTGAACCCAATAAAATACGACAACCATTTTATATTAATCTTTTTTTAGTGGTTTAAACTGATAAAACTGTAATGGTGCGCTGGTAATTATATAAATAACAACAACCTTCATATTTATTTTTTTCTTTTATCTTTCATTATCATTTCGTTCTTTTAGATCGTATTATATTCTTTGCAAAAATAATATAAAAAGTAAACGAGAAAAAATCCACAGAGTTTATCCCGTTTTATTAAGATAATCCGTTATATCTCCCCATACTCTTCTCTGCTTTAACCAAGGAATATATTTGCCGTAAGGCATCAGGGTATCCTCTAGGATCTGTCGTATCTCCTCAAAAGATACAAGATCTTCGCCCCGAATATTCTCTATGGTCTCAATCAAATGTAAATTAACGATCTCGGTAATCTGAGCGCAGAGGAACTGAAGCATTTGGTCGGGCTTCACGGTATGGTCCATCACCAGCAGATAGAACCCGTCTTTCTGGTGATACTCAAACAGCTTAACTTTATCCCGATCTCGTTGCAGTTGCTTGAGCCATTTTTCATGCTCTTTATCAAGTATGTCCTTTTGTTTAGGTGTTAACCTCCGAACGATAAGTGTATCTTCAATGTTGCCAATGGGCTCTACGATATCCGCGATGGTGTTTTCCCCATGTAATCGGAGCCACGCTATAAATCCCTTCCATGAGGTTTGATGCTGCTCTCCCTGGCGTTCTAATAGAAATTTGAATACCATGTCGGTGCCGTCTGCTTGTTTGACAAATTGGTCGGAGTTCTTTAGTTTTACCTTTACAAATATTGCACCATCTACATGTACGCTCCAGAAGAATTTTATGTAATCCGTATCCGTTTCATATTGGTAATAGTTTTTATTCCATTCCCATTGTCCATGTTTATTGAGAATCCACGCGCCTTTCTTAAGGGGGTGGATCAGATCCTTGATATATACATGCTGATTTCTCCAGAGAGGGGTTGCTTGGAGTTTGGGGAGTTTGTTTCCTTTAAGGTCGGTCCTGAGAAAGCTGTCGAAAGAGCTGGACTGCTTCGAGAGTATTTCGGTTAATACTTTGAGGGCATACGCTTCATTGGTATAAATCTTTGGCATACAATAGCTACAATGCGCAGATGTCTGTATACTATAAAGCGATTTGGTTTGAACCGTGTGGCATCTTGTACATCGAACGGTTAACCTAATGTTATTAACACCCCTCTTCGGATCGTTCCGTACTCTATTCAACTCATTGTTTATCTGCTCGTCGGTCATGTATACTATTTCAAATCCATATTGCTCTACCATCTCTCTAATATTTTTTGCTGTTAAAGCCGTAGATTTATACCACCCGTCCAATTTACGGTGAGGATTTAAATAAATTCTACGAATTTGTGGAGAATACTCTTGCGCTCCCTCGACCCAACGAATTATCACACGAACATGCGAAGGGTGTAAATCAGGATTATTTGCCGCTTGAAGCATGAAATTTAAGAAATCTCGGGGTGTTGTGACTAATTCAAGGGTCTTTCCCTCGTCGGGCTTGGAGGCCTTTTGAACGGCACGGACGATCTTTTGATAGGTAGTTATTGTTTTATCCAGAGCCAAGGAACGGATAAGAGACACTTCTTGTGGGGTTAATCTCCTTCGCATTCCATTTTCATACGCAAATCGGAACGCTTCCCGAATGAAGATCTTAACATAAGGATAAAAAGATGTACTAGAGGGCGCCCCTTCAATATTATAGAGATCACGACCACCACGAGGTTCATTATATAGGGCGGGCTTTAAGTCAGAATTGTTGTATTTCTTAAACCTGCCCGTTAATTTTTCTACCCATTCCACTACATCAAGGGGGTCGTCCATAACATTCTCAAAAGAGTCATAGATTTCGAAATGCTCTAAAAGAATTCGAGTGAAGGCGGGATATATGTTGTAAAACTTTTCCCGTATCTCTTCATCGTGAAGGGGGAATGGTATGTTATAATGTTCTTGAAACCATGTAATAAATTTACCTTTAAATTTATTTGTTGATTGAAAACAAGGGGATCTGCTGGTTTGCTTTGTATAATTTTTCATTGCCTTCCGTAAGGAGTAAACTTCCGCCTCTTTTGTCCATTCATCGTATCGAGCCAATCTTCGGGCAAATTCTTCCTTATTCCTACGGTAAAGTTCCAGATATTTCTGATAAATGCGATTATTCTTAATCTCTTCGTTCGTAATATAATTATCGGAAATTCCCCCCTCTACCCACAGTCTAAACTCCCGTATCTCATCGAAAATGGAATAATCCCAGGGTCGATTTAAAAATTCATACCATTCCCATATAGTCATATTGATAAGGCCAAACACCATCTCCAACCACGCTATGAACTCGGCATAGTCTTGAGCATTTTCTGCCATCTGACGCTCTTTTTCATCCTGATTAACCACTTCAACCGCACTTGGAGTTAATTTCTGCAATTCTTGTGCCGAGGCGCCCGCAAATCCATAGGGGCGAAGCTCAAAGAAGACTTGTGCCAATTGCGGGGTAAGCCGAGCCGATTTAGTAGGAGAGGCGAGCTGTTCTTGCATGGAGGCGAGTTCCTGGGAGAGAACATAGAGCTGCGGGTTGCTTATCTCGCCGAATATATCGGTCAGTAAATAGCCGCCGATGAGTCCGACGATGCTGCCGTCGAGTCCGATGGATAGCTCAATGGATTGTGTAATTACTTGCGTAAGGGAAACTTCTGAAAGCCCTTGAACGGACAACTGACCGACAGATGGAACCACAATTTTCAAAATTTGTTGAATAGAAAGGGATTGTACGAGTCTATTTGACATTTGCACCAAGCTTTGTTCCAAATAGGTGTTGATGACTTCTTTGGCGGTTTCGGTAGCGTAGTCTACGGCAATTCCGCCGGCAACATCGACAGCTACCCCGAATTCATTATAGAGGATACCATCAAGACCAATATATGCTTCACCTGTGCCGGCAGCTGCCGAACTCGAACCACCAGCAGCCGAACCCGAAGCACTTCCTGACGCATCCGAAGCGCTAGCTGCTGAACTTTGCTTAAGCGCTTCAATTCCGCCCAGGGCACCTTTAGTCGCAATTATCGCGATAATGGTCGCCACAATTTTAACCGATGCTATGATTAAATTATACCCGGTCTGATAATCCAGCTGAGCCTTCGCAAATCCTTGGACATACTCGTTCATATAATCGACGATGCCCATCTGAATGCCTTGCATGAGCATTATTTGCTTTGCCTGCGACAACGAGAGATCGTCCTCGGTACTATAAATGGAGCGCACGGATTCAAGGGATATTATATAGAGAAGATTCGCTTCAGAGTGAGAATTGCTCGACCACTCCATATTGCTGGTTCTCGCCCTAATCTGTTCGAAAGCAGCGGGTTTGATGGATACTTTCCCCGTCGAAGAGTCGTAAGTGAACTCGTTGGGATATAATGTGATTGAAGAATCGAAAGAGAACTCGCCGAATAATTGGAATGACATAATAGTAATAGAAGTAATGTTAGACTTAAGAGGGGGCGCATCCGAGGGGATGAGTTGAAACGTACGAATCGATTCAATCTTTTGAAAAGATTTTCTAATGGTTCCCAGTCTTTAAAGATAAAATGTTCTTGGGATAATTCCAAAAGGTCTAAAATTCTCTTTCCATATCTTATTTCAGGATTTAAAATATGATCAGGGTATAAACATTCTTTATCAACCATTAAGTCTCTTCTTTCTATCAGCCTTTCTGCGGGACGATTAGAGTCTATTTCATCATATATAATTGAATTCGCCCAAAACTCAATAAAAGTATGGTCAATATATAGTATATGAATATTTTTAAGAGATTTTTGTATTTTTTGTGTAATAGATCTATATTTTATATCACATCTCTTTATATCATCAGATGAAATAATCTCTAAATCTTTATTGAAAATCTCATTATAAATAGATTGAGAATATTTATAGAACATTGATTCGAATTGTCTTGTATGAGCATATTCGTGATGTGCTATTTGACTAAATAGATTTTTCAAAAAGGTGAGTTTATACTTTCTAAGAAGATTTTTTTCGATTATTTCATCATTATATACTATTTCAATCTGATTCTTATGCCAAAATACTCTGAAATCATACTCATTATAAGCTTGATTTTCATCAAATGGGAAAATACTTTTGCCATTTTTCGAAATAAACCTAATATTTCTTTTATCATTAAATCTAACCATAAGTTCTTTAAAATGAGTTTTGAACTCACTTTTAAGCAATCTCAAATATGTTTTAGTATTTTTCTGGTTAAATTTAAAATTTCTATTTTTTTTTAGCTGTTTTGGTATCTTCATTTTTTAATTATATTTTCTTTGTATAGCTCCTGCATTTCGATGTATCTTTCAACCCTCAAATTCTAAGAAAATTTAAATAAATAGAAATAAATCGACTGCTATTATTAATAGTATAATTAAATTGACTTATAAATGTTTATACCGATTTTATTAAAAGACATTTAATTTTTAATACAAGAAATGTAAATTTAATCCAACCCTTGACAATTATAGACTTAAATTTGTACCACTGATAAAAGAAATAAAATACAATATAAGTAGAAATCCTAATCCAACAGGAAAATTTTTCACTTTAATGACTTATATTAGAGAAATAAGTGATACATAAAATCATTTTTTAAAAGAAAAAGAGAAAAAGATAAAGATAAGAAGGATCATCCGAGATGATCAAAAAAGGAATGAGAGCGAATCTTTTCTTTGCGTCAATCAAACAAAAGATTATTAGACAAAAATCCAGAAATCTCGGTGAAATTCTTATCTTGATGAATACTCCTTCAATGAAGGAATATTACTGTGATAAATGAGTGTATTATGGAGGTCCTTTTGAAGGGTATAAATATTTGGTCATTCTTTTCAGTATGGCTTTATTTCCATTTTGCTTGAGAATATGCATAATCGAATTGGTTGGCAATAATAGAGAGATGAAGATGGGGTGTAAATCAAATCGATTTTGAAGAATAAAGAGGAAGCAATTATAGGATCTCTGGAGTCTGGGAAATCTCTTGCGTAAGTTTCTATAGATTGCTTTCACTTGAATTATTTTAGGGGTATCAAGAGTTTCGGAAAAGAAGTCTCCTTCTTCTGATTCTTCAGTAGCATTCGTTTCTATGGTAACATAAAGCTCTTTGAATGGCTCATTGATTTGTTCTCCGGACGGTTCTTCGAAGATCCCTAACTTATAAATAGTCGTTTTGATGATATGAGCCGATTTTACCAGGCTTTCGAATCCGACGACCTTAAATTTTTCTATAAAATGCCGTTTAACCCGCGATTGAATGGTACTCATTGCTATATTGAAGTAATTACAGATGGAATTGACAGTTATTTCCTCTCTATAACGACATAATACTACAATCGATGAGATAAGTCCCGCGATCACACTCTCTTTCGTGCAACAAATCTCTTTATATAGTTTATTTAACAACTTTACTGCATCGTGGTAGAAATCCATTCCCAAACCTAACTCAACTGCCAGCCTAAACAATTTTGATTTTATAAGCTTTTTTCGATTAGCATTCTTATATGCAGAGGGAGGGGCAAGAAATTTCAATTTATAATAAATATATTGTTTTCTATTCACCTTAGCGATTTCCAATAGTTCATGTTCATTTATGGATATGTATTGCTTTTTGCAGAAATAATAGATAAGAACAGGTATTAATTTCTCAATACTTTGAAACCGACTTCTCTGTGAATAATTACCCCAAAGTTCTTTAAAGGTTTTGAAGATAGGATCTTTAAAGGTGTGGGGGAGATCTAATCCTGCCAGAATCCGGCAAATTTCGATCTCTGTATCATGATATACCATATCTTGATATGATTGGGAACACTGAAGTTTGTGTAATCGCTTCAGTTTGGGAGAGTGTCGATTGGATCTTCGTTCTTTTTGTAATCCAAGAAAGGTATTTCCCACAGATACTTCATAATGGATCTTTTTTTGGGTATAGGGCACGTGATATTTTAAAATGGGAAGATCTAAAACGCACCCGCACTCGGCACACACATACCCTTGTTGGGTTTCTCTAATTTCAGAGGAATGACATAACTCACAGCTAAGGTCACATACATCTAAATTATTACTATTATTATTATACAAACAATCTTGAACAATCATATTATATACACTCCTATTTTATTATTTTATTGATTTACTCCAATGGGTACATTTTTATAATTTAATTGCTGTAATAACTCCAGAAAGCAGATAATACAGGGAATTTTGAGGGTGATCCGTCTCTCATATACATATCGAAAGGATTTTTCCCGGCTCAACCTATTGTTGAGATTTTCCTTAAGTTTCTGACGGTCATACAATCTATCAAAATAGTAGAGCCTCAAATATTCCTCATCTAATTTAGTATTACATACGGGACAAACTCCATATTTTTTGCGGAATTTCGAAAACGTAAGGTTAAATGTTTTAATATTTTGAAACGTGCATCGTTTTTCGTCAAATTCAAACCTTCGGAGATCCTCAGTAAAGGATAAGCACTCATTTACGGAAATATAGGATATTTTGGCAATTTTATCCAAGCTTAGAAAGTAATTATTTGTGTTTAAATAGAGAAGGAATAAGAGCGGTATGAGTTTCAGAGGATCTGTCTGAATAGCACATTTCTCGATTTCCTGAAATATAATATAGATCTGCTCGTTAATCGAGAGAGGTAAATCCAATCTCTTTCGTATCCTATTAATTTCCTGCCTAACTTTATGGTGAGGATCTTGAATATTATTATACCTCTTCTTTGTCTTTATATTCAGATAAAAATATTAAATCCTCAAGAATTTCTTTTATGTGAGCTTTTTTTTGAGCTGATAATGTGTGAATGTCTTTCCCTTCTGGAATTGGAGAAATCAATTTTTTCCTATGTGTTAAGGAAGTAAAAATCCGTAAAAAGTTGGTCAGATACTCCCCTTTTAGTGTATCTGAGTGTAAAAGCTGTATAAGGAGTTTAGTAACCCAAACAAACCACACATCAAAATTATCTTCCAAGCTCTCACTGAGAATTTCGATAAATTGTGAATAAATTAAGGATATTTTCTTAGGTTTAGGTGTTAGCTTTGATGGATGGTCTGAAGTACTCATTCTAATGTTTTTATTTTTTATTTACCTGATATTTTATGGAGATAATACAAGATAATATTATGATAAGATCATATTTAAATCTTTATGATGATATCATAATCTAATATGGTGAATTAATTGTGATAAATAAATAAGATATAATGAAAGCTCTGATTATTATAGTGAAACTAAGGAAGGAGTTGAATACATTTAATCAAAATATTAAATGATTAAGTGAAATCTTAAATAATAGTAGAGATTTTAGGTAGTATTACAAGTAGAACTTTGAAAAAATAATAATTTTTACATGTAGATTCCCATGAAAGATACGGTATTACTTATTGAAAGTGGCAGAACATTGGGTTTTATCATCCAATCACATATTATTGACGGATTAGAACTCGATGTCGGCGATCTCGTAGAAATAGAAATCTTTAAGGCTGTAGAAAATAAGCCCTCGCATACTATGACACGCCAAGTACGTTGGGTAGGGAGTTCGAAAGGAGTATCCATCCGATATTATGTTGCTGAAAAATTAGATCTGAACGCAGGAGATGTCATTGAAGTGGACATTAGGAAAGTATAAAGATTCATATAACCCCATCTATTTTATGGAAATTAATATAATGATTCATATATCTAAAATAATGGTGTCAATCTCTTTCCTGCTTCAACTCCACAGAGATTCTTGAAAACATTTACATTAAAATAATTTATCTTATAGGAAATCTTAATTTTTATGAATATATGGCTTTTTTATACTTAAATTTAAATAGGAATCATATTTATAATTATTCGACGAATCAGTAAAAAAGTAAGGTCTTGTTAAAAAAATAGATAACCTTGCTTAAATCCCTGGATTTTTGTCTTTTAGTGAATTACTTTATAGAACTCTATAGAGTAGATCTTATTCTAACCTTTTCTTATAAGTTATGATATTAAGCGAGGACATCTATTTTTTTTCTCTTTTTATCTTTATTTTTCCTAGAGAAATTTTTGGTTTAGGTACTTTTTCTCGGACTTTTTCTCTGAGTCTTTAAATAGAAACACACCCAATTTATTTTCAATAGTTGTTATAACCATATGAATATCATCTTTATCATTCCAATTTAATGACCTAGCAATTGCTTTTGGAATTGTAATAAGACTTTGTGATGTATCCTTATAAAATCTATATTTAACTATCTCCCCATTCATTTTTATCTACATTCTATATGGGATCGAAATATTTAAATACCGAACTATCTGTAATTTATATGAGATTGATTAGAATTCACACAATTATTGGGTATAAAATTAGGTTAAGGGATTAAATTGGATAAAATATTTATTGTCGAAGATGACAAATCTTTAAATTCCTTTTATAAAAAAGTTTTAAGATTAAACGGTTTTGAAGTAGTAAGGATAGCAGAGGATGGAGAAGAAGCAATTTCAATGTTTAAGGCATTCAAAAGTAAACCTCAAGTGATTTTGATGGATCATCATTTACCGAAAAAGAACGGCATAGAAGCTTCAAAAGAAATTTTACAAATAGATCCTAATATAAAAATTATTTTTATTACAGGAGATAAAAGAATAAAGAGAGAGGCTTTCGCCTGCGGAGCTTTTTCTTTTTTAGAGAAACCATTTACAATCAAATCATTGATACAAACTATCAAGAGAGCTATGAAGAGTTATAACCTACAAAACTATATCAGTCAATAAGAAAAAAGATTTTGCTCTGTTTTATGAAACTTTCTTTAAAATAAGGAATATAAAATCTCAGCAATAGAATAAAAAAAATTCAATTCTTAATGGTGAATAAAGGTATAAGAATTATTTTAAGCGATTCTGTTTATGAGATCCAGAAACAAGATATATATCATTCCTATTCTTACTATAAGACTATGGCAAGATGGGAGACCAAATATATATTAGAAACAGAAATTTTCTTTTCTTTTTTTACTTAATTCTTTTTTTAATTTTTACAATAATCTAATGCTCTATTTTAGTATTTAAAGGATTTTTGTTTAAATAAATTCAATAAAAACTATTATTAATACCTCATATAAAAATAAAAGGAAGCCAAAATGGAAGCAATCTTTAAAGTTAAACTAAGCACTCAAGATTTAGGTATTAACACTTCTCAGTATTCTAATGAACAACTCAAAGAACTCTTAACAAAAGAACTGATCGAGAATATCAAGAATTATGATTTTGAGAACGCATTGACTCGTAACCCAGATGATTATATAACTTTCAGAATGGATAACCCTTCTATAAAATTTCCTAAATCTAAAATACCTATATTTTAATTCACTCTTTTTTTTCCTTTTTGCTGAAAATATGAGAATAAATGAGAATAAAAATTCTCAATTCTCCTCAATTATTATAAAGATAATTCCTTTAATGTGAAATTTTCTATTACAGAATATTGAATTTCAAAATTTTTTCATTTTTTTTCTTTCAATGTATATCTTATAATCGAATTATTCCAAAAATAGAAAAATCCAGATGAAAATAACTAAATCATTAGTCTATTCACATTAATAAGCCAGAACTCTATTTATATTATATGAGCCTTCAATTTAACAAATGGTTAGAACGACTATTGGAAGAAAAGGAGATAGACGCAGAAGCAACTGCTTTCGAGTTTATTGACGATGATAACACATATCATTATATGCCTTTAGGGGTCATCATTGAGTATATTAAACATTGTGATCCCGCCATCCATCAGCAGATTAGAATGCAATTAGTCAAAATCGACTTTCACAACGGAGATATTACCCATTTTTTTAAAGATATCGGAAAATGGATCGCCCAAAACCATAAACCGAATATCTTTTCTCATCAACCCCAAATTTCACAGCAAAAAGGAGATGAACGCACTGGTTAATAAAACCTTAGACATTATGACAGATGAAATAATAGAATTTTTAGAAGAGAGATATACCTTTATCTACAATTTAGAACCCTTAGAAAAGCAAACTTTAGAAGAATCCATCTATATCTTATTGCTAAAATGGATTCCAAAGTTTAAAGAGATTATAAATACCATAATCGGAGAAAAGAAAATGAAGATGGATTTATCAAACCTTAAGGAAACCAAATTTGATTGTTTATGCAAGAATAAGTTATTTGACAACGGAGAATATCTTATTTGTCCAACATGCAGAAAGATTTTTGACAGATTAACGGGAAAGGTGATATATAGCAAATTCTAACCATTTTAAACTCTTATATTTTCTTTTTTTTTCTATTTTTTTTTTCTTTATTTTACTAAACTATTAAAAAATGGATTCTATTCCCCTCACAAGACGATTTGAAATATCTATAAAGTTAAAGATCGGATATATTTATAATAATCCACCACGCTATTTCATTATTTAAATGAATATTGTATGTTTATACATAATAAACAAAAATCTAATCAAATAAAATGAATAAAGATCAAATAAATTCGCTAATAGAAAAAATTTTTACCTTAACGAAATATTTAATAGAACACCCAGATGACGACCAAACTATTTTTCATTTATGTGACACAAGCAGTAAAACAACAGCAGAAGCAATTAAAAAATTTAAAACACTTAAAACAATGCTTAAGAGATTAAATGGTATTAATTTCGAGGTGGAATTGAATCGTATTTTTTTGGGAAATTAGGTTAAAGATCCAAAAATTTCCTATTTATACTTACATTTTTTTGTTTTTTCCTATTTTTACTTTTTTTTTATAAGTTAAGATCAATATTAACATTGTTAAGATATTATTGAATTTTACCACACAGAATTAAAACACCAAAATTCTTTTTTGGGATATTAACGAGAGATTTTTATTTTGCTCAGGTAAAGAAATTTAAATATATTTTTTGGTAAGGATCGGATGAAGATTGAAATTTTTAGCTTTTACCTGAAAAAGAACTACTAGTTTTTTATTTATTTTGTATCTTCTCCAATTCTATTGATGAGAATGATTAAGAAATTGTATATAGCAGGAGAGATTTTATTCAAAATATTCTTTATTCTAATCTATGAGTAGAAAACTCCATTTTATTATAAAACAATATTTGAAATGCTCATAGATTATGAGATTAAGTTCAATTATTCTAAATCATTACCCTATTATGATTTAAAAAGGATTGCCTCATTTATGTAATAATGTTTGACGAAAAGTTAGAAAAGATTAACTTATTTTACTTACCCCGAAACAAACACACAACAAAAACTTATTATTGCTGTTATTGTTCAAAGCAGATCCAGATAGAGAAATCTTTTTTCATCGATCCCTTTGGTTTCACGTTTTGCGATAGAGAATGCTTTTTTAAGGCACGACACACCAGAAACTCAATATTTTACATCGCCCAGAAACACGCCGAAAAATACGCCCCCCGCAGTAAAGACGAAAACGATAAATATCGGCATTTATGGGGCAAATTCTAATTTTTTCAAACACCAAATAAACCAATAAAAAACCTTAAAAATCAAAAAAGAGATGAAACCAAAAATGAATAAAAATTTTGTAAAAAGAGAAATAACGCAAAAAGGACTCCTCGATATGTTGAAAACCGCAGTAATGGATGGAGTGTTGCACTGCCCTTATTGTGGCTACGGAGATATTGAACCCGATTATGACGAATGTTATGAATGCCACCGTAAAAATCCACTCAAAGAACGGGGACTGATCTAAACAATGGCTCAAAAAATAAGCAATCACCACGCAGAAGCAATTATAACCATCATTAAAGCAGTCAAACGCTTAGAAGAGAAGAAAGAGAAATCCGCTTACGATAAAATAAAACTCAGAAATCTCAGAAGGATGATCACCCTTCAATATGGTCACGCCTTTTGTCCCAGAGATGAAAGAGAATTATTTGACGATGAAATATTTTCGTGTATGTTCTGCGAATTCGGGCATATTAACGAATGTCATCACCCCTTTGATTGTAATTCAGCATTCTGTAATCATTATAAAAGGGAAAAAATTCTTAAGTTTATGGAAAAGAAATTTCCATTATTCGAGAAGGATCTTTAAAGCAATCCGATCTTTTATTTTTATTATTTCTGCTCTATTTTGTTCTGAAAGTTTTTCAAATATTTTTTCAAATTCGTCTTTTGGAAGACCATTAAATTCCTTTTTGGCTTCCCTAATTTCATAAATAAGTATTGGCTCTAATTTCCCGCTATCATAAGCCCAGTCATAAATTTCTTCGGCCATTAAATCCAAAGTTTTCCAATACACCCTTAATTTTTCCTTTTTCTTTGAAAGCCACCTTGCTAAATCTTGCTTTACCAACCAATTACTAATTTCCTTGATTGCTTGCTTTCGATTCTCAAATTTAGAAAATGGGGCTTCTGTGTATAACTGCCTCAAATAAAGGATATGTAAAATCGCATATTTGGCATAATCAAATAAAATTTTACTCCATTCATTGACCCAGGATTCGAAATCATTTGGATTTTTTGTTTTATTCGGGATATGAAACATATATTCATATCGAGGTTGTTCCAACCAAGGATATTCATCTAATAATTTTTCATAAGGCGAAAGTTCCTCTTCAATGAGACCCGTTTCTCCAATTATTTCTTGTTCTAATTTTTGTAATTGGGTTTCAATATAATTCGCATTTTTTTCATAAGTTTTGTGATTCTCTTTTTCTAATTCTTGACTTAATAAAGAATCAATCTCTTCAAATGATTCTTCAATTTCTTTTACTCCGCTAATATTCTTTGGTTTTTCGGAAACAGATGAAGCAGATTCTTTAGTTAATTCTTCGGTAGCGGTTTTCTTTTTCTTTTTTTTTTTTTCTTTTTCTTTTTGCTCTTTTAGTTTTCTTAAACGATATAACTCTCTTCTGAGTCTTTCTAATTCTTTATCAGCTTTTTCTTTAAGCTCTTTTGAAATTTCTTTTACTTCATCTCTTTGTTTTTCCATCTTTAATCCTCGTCATTTTGTTTATATTAATATTCCCCGTATTTTTGTGCCCAATCTTCGTATCTTGCCAAATCTTTGTTGTCCATCATAGGTTTCACTTTTTTTAGAGTTTTTTTAAAATCATCAAGTGTAATATCTCTAACCTTAACCTCTTGCTCAGGATGTTCTAACATCCCTGAAGCATCTAATTCTCTAATGGGCATCATTATGACCTCTCTACAGACATTGGAAATATCTCTCCCAGAATATCTCTCTGATCTAACACCTAATTCAATAAAGTCTTCATCATCTAAAGCCATGTTTACTCCCTTGGTGTGAATCTTAAAGATCTCCGCTCTTGCTTCAAGATCCGGTAAAGGAACATATACTTTTTTCTGAAATCTGCTGAGCATCGCATTATCAAGGTCCCATGGACGATTTGTAGCGCCCAAAACTAACATAGGTTTATTCTCTGTGGTTTTCATTCCTTGAATTTCACTAAGAAGTTGGGTTTTTACTCTACGTTCACCTCCACTTTCCGAGCCTTCTCCTCTTTTTGTGGCAAGAGAATCTATTTCATCAATAAAAATTAAACTCGGAGCTCTTAAACGACCGATTTTAAATAAAGCGCTAACTAATTTTTCACTTTCTCCTAGCCATTTACTTAATAAATCTGCAGAAGATGCACTAAAGAAAGTCGCCTTACATTCTGAGGCGGCTGCTTTAGCTAATAATGTTTTTCCACATCCCGGTGGTCCAAATAATAAAACTCCCGACCAAGGCTTTCGTGCTCCTGTAAATAATTTGGGTTTCATAATGGGTAATACGATGGCTTCCCTTAGAACTTGTTTACTACTTTTTAGTCCCGCAATATCAGACCATTTCACGTTGGGCGATTCTGTTATGATAGTTCCACTAATCATATCCAATATTTCTCGTTCCTCGTCGGATATTTCTCCTTCTCCACCAGCTTCTTTGATATCTCTATCAGTAGCTGATTTTATTGATCTTGCCCCATTGAGATGAGATTTTAAAAGTTTTGCACGGTCGAGATATTCTTCTATTTGTTTTTTACATTTTTTAATCATAATTTGATTGTTATTATATTTAATAAATTGGATTAAACTTTCAGCAGCTCTTTGATATTTGTTTATGGCTTGCCGATATTGCCCTTTTCCATCATATGCAACGGCTTCGTTTGCTTCTTTCACCGCGAACTGATATAATTTTGAATCAAAACTGGACATGATTACTAAATGATTCGTTTTATTCTTTTTATTACTATTAGAATAGAAATTATTTTAATTAAATTTATTTTAAATATAAAAATACTGGACTAAAAAAATGGACTAAAGTAGTTTTTTAAATTAAGATAATATAATTTTAAATAGTAGAGTTCACTAACTTTAAATTAAGTTTATATAATTAATTTTTTTTTATTATATAGAAGAATGATATTTTTTTCTTAAATATATTAATAATAATAAGGAGAATGGAGAAATAGAAGATGGGTTTTCTAAAACGAGTAAGTGATTGGCTCACAGGTGGAAAAACTGATAATTCTGTTCGATCTGCAGCAATCAAATTACGAGTTTTTAATAAAAGATTAATGCGACAATCCAAAAAATTAGAAATGAGCGCCAAGCAAGCACGTGATAAAGCAGTAAACCTTCGAAAACAAGGGGATATGAATGGTGCAAAATTTAACGCCAGAAATTATTTACAAACTAAAAAACAGGCACGTGCAATTGACACTTTTCGAACCAACCTCGAAGGTCTCGTTTTTAAAATGGAGCAGGCAGATGCTGTCCATGATGTAGCAAAAATCGTGCAAACTATTGCAAATTCAGTTTCAGCGTTAAAGGCAAACCTTTCCATCCCGCAAATTACAGAGTTAATGTCAAGCATCGATCTTGATATTCAAGATTTCGAAGTGACCCAAGAAATCACTGCTGATGCTACTGATAACATAACGATGGACACTGCAGTATCTGATGATGATGTAAAAGAACTTTTAGGAGAAATAGATGCCGAGATTGGTGCTGAAGTATCAAGTTCACTTCCAAGTGTTGCCTCAGATGAGAAAATCGACGAATTAGAAAAAGAATTAGAAAAGCTCAAATCTAAGGATTAATTGCAATTTTTTCCTCCCACGAGTCTTTTTTATTAGTTCTAATAAAATCCTTTAAGAGCATATATTATTTATCTAAATCTTAAATCTATTCTATTTCATATTTTATTTTAATTGGTATGATTAATGAATTTTTTCAATCAAAATAAAAATTCTCATTCTCTTCTTAGTTTCAAAATTTTTAAATCATATACATTATTTTATAATTAAAATCTATTTAGCAAGAGAGTATTTGACAAAAATGCCATATTCGATCTTATTTTATATTAGTAATGGCGTGATTCCTCTATTATATTATAGTTTTATCATTGTTTCATCAATAACACAAAATGACGAACTCATAACTAATAAAGTGTATTTAATGATTTATGGTATATTCGGATTAGTCTCAATCATCATGTTATTAATTTTTCTATCTCTAACTTATACTTTTCTAGCTTATTTGGTAATTAATATCTTGATAATTATTGGAATTATTCTTCTATTAAATTATTCAAAGCAAAATCGACATAATTTTGGGAGTTTTATTTTAATAACTTCAATATTATTGCTTGTATCAAGCTGGATAAGTTTTTATTATAATATAATGCCATTTTTTTCTATTTTTGGGATTTTTATTTATTATCTCATTCCAGATATTTTATTCATTATTGGTATGCTTTTTTTAATTTTTCATGGATATAAAAATAAGGATTATTACATTTTTATTGCTGGCTGGATTCAAGTTTCTGGGCATTTTATTGTTGCGTTGGCCGATCTAATAAGAATTATAGAAGGATTAATAAGAGTATCTACAAGAGATTTTATTATATTTAATATTAAGTTTATTATTTATATAACTATTATAGTTATTGCTCTTATTTTTATCATATTAAAAAGAATGAAAAATATGTCCTTTGGATATGGAAAAGGAGTGCAAAAAAGTTATGATCGAAGAGATTTCAGAGTCAGAATGCCTATTGAAATCCCACATGCTATTGAGACTCCCGAAGAGACAACTCACTCAAGAGGTTATAATCTTAATTATTGTCCTAATTGTGGTAAAAAAATTGAAAATCCAAATCAAAATTTTTGTCAATATTGTGGTGCTAAACTATAAAATTCTTTGGAAATAATTATACACATTTTTTTAAATTAGATTTAAAAACAGAGAATTATAAAAGTAAATATGGAAAACTGAAATTATTTTTTCTCTAATTTTACTCTTTTTTATTTAGTTCTAAAAATATTTTTAGGGGTATTCCTTATTTTATCTTAAATTTGATTATATTCCAATTAAAAATTAAATAGAAAAGTATGAAGCCAGAATTAATAACAATCGGAAGTTGTACACTCGATTGCATTTTAGGAATAAAAGATATTCTCCGGTTTGAGTTGTTTGATAAAGATATAATTAAGAAATATACTGCTATCGAATATAGTAGAAAATTAAATGTTGAAAGCGTTCGCTTCGTACCAGGAGGGTCTGCGGCGAACATTGCATGCAATGGTGCGATGTTAGGATTAAGATCCACTTATATCGGTGTTTTGGGAAATGATTTTTCTGCTCAAATATGTATGGATGATATGGAAAAGCGGGGGGTTGATTTATCAAATATTATAAAAACGAACGAGGATCATACCGCGATTTCAATCATCTTAAAAACAGAATGGGGTAAAGATAGAAGTATTCTTGCGTATAAAGGAGCAAATGATTTATTAACTCCAAATGATATAAAAGAAGAATTATTTGATGATGTGAAGGTCTTTGCCTGGACCTCTCTAACTAAGGAAGATTCCTGCAAAGCGATTGATAAAGCTATAATGCTTACAAAAAGTCATAATGGACACGTTTTTGCGGCCCCTAGTATGAGTATTATTAAAAATAATGAAAAATGGGCAAAAATCTTAATTTCTAAATCTGATGTAGTTTCATTAAATAAAGAGGAAGCTAAAGAATTTACAAAAAAAGAAGATCTTGGCAATATCATTAGCTCTTTTGCAGATTTGGGAATAGAAATAATTGCGATTACTGATGGATCAAATGGCTCATATTTATCGGATGGAGAAACAATTATTAGGAGTGATGTCTATGACGGTAAGGTAGAAGATACCACGGGTGCGGGAGATGCATTCTTAAGTGGATTAATTGTTTCATATTTGAGAAATATTCCATTACAACAAATGGCAAAAGTTGCTACTTCTATGGGGTATCTTGAGAGCCAGGAGGCAGGTGTAAGGGAGGGAGTTCCTAATTGCTATGAGGATTTAGAAGAATTTGTCGAAAGTCATAGCTTAATGCAAAATATTTCCAAGATTTTACATTAAATTTTAATTTTTTCCTATATTCAAAATAGTATAGCTCAAGTATTTAAGCGCTCGTAGTATAGTGGCAGTATGCGAGGTTGCCAAGGAAGAGACTTATAGTTATTCTGTAAATTCCTCGTGACCCGGGTTCGAACCCCGGCGGGCGCACTTTTCTTTTTCCTCTTCAGTATCAAAATTTTTTTAATATAGTAGAATGGAACTTCAACATAGTAGAACATCTCAAATCTAAATTTTTTCACTTGAAATCTTACTTTAAAAAATTCAATATTATCTGGGTCTATCTAAAGTAACGTGAAAGAGACGTTTCACGAATTAAGTTTTACTTTTTTTATTTTTTATAAATAATAAAATGCAAATAAAAAGGAAATAAGAAACTTCTCTTAATTTTTACAAAAATCCCAAGAAATTTCCGACTTCTGAACTTCTTGGAACCTCAATGCCAAAATAATTCTGTACAATAGCTAATAAAAAGTTGAGATAAGGAATTTTGATATCGATATTATGTTTTTTGACTAGATAATCAATAATTTTTTTTGATTGAAGTTCTTTCCCCTCGAAATTATTAATTAATTCGGTAATTGAATTTGCTAATGAGTATGCTTTTTCAAGCTCATTTCTAAGAATAATAAAACTGGCCATTTCATCTATTTCCAACAAAAATTTCTGAACAATAGTTCTTTCAACATTTAATTCGCTATTATTTAATACGCGCTCTTCATTTTGAATTATTTTATTTTCGTCCAATATAACATAATCAGCATAATTTTTCTTATTATTAATATAGATTTCTCGGGGAATTATTTCCACATGCGGCTTAAAAGTCCCCTCTGAAATGGATTCTATAAAATTTCTTAAGTGAGATTCTAAGAATTTTTGGTCATTTATAATAGCTAATTTCTGTTTAGATAAAATCCCTTTTAATAAATAAGCTATTGAAGTTGCTGGAAAATTCAATTTTATTAATATTAAATCAAATTTTTCCTTCTCAAAGGCTTCTTCTGCCTCTCCAGGTTTTGCCGATTCCAGTACCGGGATTTCAATCTGAAAATCTGCTTGGAAGCAATCCCGAACCTCTAAATTTTTATCAATATAAGCCACAAAAGAATGTTTACATACAATATTTTCTGATATATTTATAGCTAATAATCCCCGTGATACATCTTTAAGTTTATCCTCGGAAACTTCAATAAAACCTATTTTGCTGCAGGTTGGGCAGCGAATTTCTATTTTCATTTTGATTTAATTTATTATAATATATCTTTTATGAGTCTGATGAATAATTATTCTTTTAATTTGGTTTATAGTCTATTAAAATACAAATTTATTATTAAAGATATTTTTGAAAAAATCAAAATTAATTATCAATAAATCTAATAATATTAATAAACTCAAAGGTTTTAAATCTTCTTATCCCTGCTATTATTCTTCTTTATATTTTGAATTAATGAATTTCATATATCTAAATATTTTCTTGTGAGCTAGATATTTTTAATAATAAAAATAAAAAATTTCTAAAAGTCGATTTTAATTTATTATTACGTTTATTATCATAATAGATAAATAATCTTTCCAGTTGTAATATTCAGTTATTTTCCACTATTTAATGATGAATAATTTATATTTATTTTCTCAAGAAATTCATCAATTTCCTCTCTCTTTTTACCTTCGAGACCATTGAAATAATATCTTCCCATCTCATTTTCAAGTTTATAAAATTCATTTAATAAGCGCATAGACATTCTATTAATCGCATTCTTTGTAAGAATCAATAATTCTGCTGGCTTTTTGGAAAGATCTTTGGCGAATTTTATGACAGCATTCGGTAATTCTTCCGGTGGGTTTATAACTCGGCTAATAGCTCCCCAAGAATTGAATTCCTCAAGAAAAACTCTCCGACCTGTTAATAGCATATCTTTTGCTCTCGCATTTCCCAAAAGTTTCACTGCTCCTACAGTTGGACCCGTTGCAGGAAAAATTCCTGGTCCTATAATCAATTCTGGTAATTGAAAAAATATATCCTTTCTATTAGCTACAAATCTAAAATCCGCAGCTAATGCTATAATTGTACCCGTTCCTACAGCTGAGCCTTGAATTTGCATAATAACTGGTTTCTTCAATAAATGAATTTTTTTGGAGATTTTTGATCCATCTTTAAGCAGAATATCAATATTTTCCGTTTTTCCTGGTTGGAACATTGCTAAATCCCATCCTGCACAAAAAACACTATCTCCAGCACTTCTTATAACTAGGCATCTAATTTTTGGATCATTATCCACATCATCGAGATAATCAAGGAACTTATAAATCATTGGGACTTCTATAGCATTTTTCTTCTTTTGATTGTCTATTGTAATATATGCAATTTTTCCCTTTTTTTCAAGCAATAATTTCTCTTCTTGTTCATTCATATTCAATCATTTTCAATTTTAGTTTCTTAAAATATTTTAAACATTTTTCAAGTAAAAAATTTTTTTTTTTGAAATCTAAATTTATTTTTTTCAATAATGGTTCATAAAATAAAGGTTTTTTTCTTACGGATTTCTTATATTTATTTCTTTCTAAAAATCTTTAGTTTTTTGAAAGTTTGAATTTTAAATTAGAACTTTTCATCTAAAAGTAGTTTTATTATAGATTTAATATTGAATAGAAAAATTTTTAGACTCTTTTATGGTTGATAAACGTCCGATGAATAATATGGAATTATCAATTTTAAACCTAAGGAGGAAGAATCTCATATCTATTAATTTTAAGCATAATATCTTTCAATCACATTACAGATTAATAAAAAGATTGTCGCTGCTAAAGTCTCTGAAAATACAAATGATAATTGTCCTTCAAGAAAAATGTTCAAAATTAAATAAAAAATAATGAAAAATAATATGAATACAGAACTCATAATTAAAAGAGGTTTTGTAATGGGGAAATTTATAAATTTTTTAAATGCATTTTTTTCCCTTTGAGCTTGAAATTGACTTCTTAATTTTTCTCGTCTTCTTATTTGGGCATAATTTTCATAAATAATAATTGTCCCATAAAATGTTGCAATTATAATTCCAATTGGAATAATAATCATAACAAAATAATTATTTACCCCTAAAAATAGCTGTCCAATTAAAATAAACATAGCTTGAGATAATCCACATCCTCCAACCAGCATAAGGGCAATACCGATATTTTCTTTAGATTTCCAACGGATTCTTAAAGGCATTTTGAAATTTTATATATGGATTTAGAAATGGGCCGAGTGAGATTTGAACTCACGACCTCTTGCACGTCAAGCAAGCGTCATACCAGCTAGACCATCGGCCCAAAGCTTTAAAACATTTTTTATGAATACTATAATTTATACTTTTTAAAAAAATTTATCTAAAATCGAGAAATAAATATAGAGTAAAATCATTAATAGACGGAGTAATAAAATACTATATTTTTCATGTACAGATAAAAAAAGATATAAATCTATGAAATAAGAAGTATTTTTATTAAAAAGTTCGTATAAAATAATTTTCAGAAGAAATAATTTTTCAAATGATGAAAATTTATAACTTAATATAGGAATGTTTATATCTATATGAATTTAATATGATTATATGAATTCTAACAAAAATTATTTTACCACTGCTGAGAAAGTCATTTTAATTTCGGGACTTTTTTTATTCATATTTTCATTTATCAGTGAATTGCACTTTCATTATATCCAAGGTTTTATGCCTGAAAATGTTCCTTCTGACATTTTTTGGAGAGCAGAAGCTGCTGAAGTATTAAATTCAATGACATTTCTCCTACTAGGTATTATATTAATCATTATAGCTTTTATACTTTCAAAAAGACGGCGAAAGAAGGAAAAAAAACAGTGAATTAATTCATAATACTCTTATTATTCGCTTGAAATATCAATTATATAAATTTTTCTTTTAAATTCGTTTTATTTAGAAATCAATGCATAAATCACAATCAATCTTAAATATAAGCTCTTTTTATAATATTTAAAAATTATAAACACCATATTTTTTATTTTAGTTTTATTTTTCACAGATAAGCAAATATTATGAATAAACAAATTAATCTTAAACTTTTTAAATCAAAAAAAGAGATATCTGTTACGGTTAGCCAATTGGCTAAAAAAATCAATAAAGATTACCAAAATAAAATACCACTATTAATTGGGGTTTTAAAAGGATCTTTTGTATTTATAGCTGATTTAATACGCCAATTATTAATAAACATAGAAATTTGTTTTGTTGAATTATCTAGCTATGAAAATGATACTAAAACTTCGGGCGACGTGAAATTTATTAAGGGATTAGATATTAATATTGAAAATAGAGATTTATTAATAGTAGAAGATATCATAGATACGGGAATTACAATTACATCTTTATTAAATTATTTAGAAAAAAGAAATCCATCCTCAATAAGGTTATGTGCATTAACAAGCAAACCTTCTCGCAGAAAAAGGAAAGTGCAGATAGATTATTTAGGTTTTACAGTACCTAATAAATTTATTGTAGGATATGGACTTGATTATAAAGAAAAATATAGAAATTTACCCGAAATGTATTCTTTAGAAGATGCATAATAGGTCCTAAAATAAGAGAGTAAATAGATAATTTCTTTTCTTAAAATTCATAATAAAAGATATTATTATCAACTTATTTATATACGTTAAAAATAACATAAACTTAGAATCATCAATATAAAATAATTTATCTGATTTGTTTAAAAGAAAAATGGATGAATTCAAACATACCTATGAGGAATGAAAAGGTTTGTTTTATATGCGGAGCACCCCATTCTGGAAGTACTTTATTAGGATTAATCCTAGGTAGCCATTCACATTGTTTTTATGCTGGTGAGACCAATAAAATAAAGTTTCTTCACTTAGAAAATGCTCACAAAGATACCACATGTAAAATCTGTGGGAAGGATTGTCCAATTTGGCGTGATTTTTATATTGATGATATTAAAGATTTATATAAGCAACTTTCATTAAGAACTCAAAAACCTATCATTATCGACTCTACTAAAAATATTAGTTGGTTGGAAAAACAAATAATAAATTTGAAAAAGAAATTAGTTAGATCATATCTTATATATTTATTTAGAGATGGAAGAGGTGTTATTAATTCCAGATTGAGAAAATATAAAACTTCGGATCCCTCACAAGTTATTGATGATTGGATTATTCATATTAAAAAAACAAATCAAATTTTTGAAAATTTTCAGGGAGAAAAAATGAAAATTCAATATAAAAATTTTGCTTTAAATCCTAAGAAAACAGTAAAATCTCTTACAAATTTGTTGAATATTGAATTTGAACCTTCAATGCTAAAGTTTTATCAATATGAGCATCATCCTCTAGGAGGGAACATTGGCACACAGTCATTAATTATTAAAGCACAACAAGAAAAAAGCTCTAACACGCCTATTAAACTAAGTGAACGGAATAAATATTATTATAAGGACCACCCGCTTCAAATAAAATATGATCAAAGATGGAAAAAAGAACTTGATCCTGCAATTCTTAAACTTTTTAATGAAAAAGCAAGGGATTTTAATAAAAAATTATTAAAGGATGAAAAATATAAAAAAAAAAAAATTTAACAAAATCCTAAAATAAATTTTTTAATATCGATTTTATAATATTTGAAATAACCGTTCATTAGATTTAATATTTGGAAATTCTTGAAAGCTCTTAGGTTTTGGCACATTAAGAAATTTGGTGAGTTTTTTCCAAGCCTTTTTATTAAAAATATTCAGTACTAACAATGAACGAGGTTTATTCTTAAAATAATCAAGTATATTCTTTTTATGGAGATCATATACATAAGACATTCTATCTCTATTAAATTTATAAGTCCCATATACGCTTGCTCTTAATAATCTTCTCACTTTCATATAGATTTCATTTTGTGTAGGATCTTCGAAAGGAGGTCTGTCACTCCAATGTTTTTGAAAAGATCGAAGCCAATCCTCTTTATTTCTTACAGTAAGTATAAATTTACTATTTGGAAAAAGCTTGTGAAGCTGAGCAAAGTAAGAGGAAACAGTTATATCTGAAATGCCATCGTAATCTTTAAGAACGCTGAAATTATAATTTCCCTCTATTAGATCTTTTAAGGTTTGTTCATCGCTGGGATAATGGATTATATTATATCCAAGAATATATAAAGCAACTGTAAGACTTTTAGTACCTGTTCGACTAAGCCCAATACAAAATATCTTTTTATCCGAATTTGGATCTGGCAGCGTATTATAGGCTATTCTTAAATCTAATACTTCTTGCAGTTCTAGAGGTTTTTTTTCCATGATATTAAGCTTGGTCAGCTGTTGATCCGCAAAGTTGGGAAGCTTTTCTATATATTTTGCGATTTGCTTAGCGTGAGTCCCAATAGGTATTTTCTCTTTAGTAAATTTAACAGCTTTTTTTGCTAGCACATAATCAAGGTCATTATTACGCCAGTTAGTCATACAGAATTCTAATTTCTCTTTCTTATATTTAGAGCGACTTCGTAATTCTCTAATCGCATATTTTATGAAAATATCTCGATAATATTGAAAAAAATCATGGAAAATCCTAAATTTTTTAAAGGCTTTTTTTTCTCCTAAATTTTCTAATGCAATATTTCTAATTCTGGATTCAGGTCGTAAAACATATTTAATATCATCAGGAGAGATTTCTATTTTTTTCATTTCTTCAACCACATCCCTTCTCGTGATATGGACTCCCGTATGAATTGTTCCTCTAAATTTATCCATTATAAAGCAATCAACATATGCGTGATTATTGTTTTTTAAAAATTCTTGCAAATTTTCCATAATTATGCAATCAGCATCCATAAAAACAATATAATCACCTTCATAATCTATGCTCAAAATTTTTTCCATCGCTTTGGCAAAAGGTTTGATGTTTTCCATAATATGGATCTTATAAGGATTAATATTCTTAATTGCGAAGTTTAATGCTATATCTGAAGTTCTTTCTCCTATTGTCCTATAAACTAATTCAATTTTTTTCATAACTATTTTTTTTCTTTAATGTTTAACTAAATCATTTATATGATAGAATTATTGAATTATTTTTAATTATATGTAGTTTTCCCTTATTAATTTTTAAATCCCTTATTATTCATTGAATTATAGATAATTTTTGCTCTCAAAAATTCCTGTTTAATCGTTTAAGACTCACAGGTAAATTAATAAAAAAACTATATTTTTTATAATTATTATATTTAGTACATATATAAACTTTTCTTTTAAATGGATACTAATCTCAATGAAATAGAGGGTTTCCTAATTAAAAATTACAATTTTTTTTCCTTTCTTTAAAAAAAAGTGAAAATTTATAATCAAAGATTTTATAATGAAAAAAGGATCTACTCTATTTCTTTTCTATTTTTGTCTAAAAAATTTAAATTCTTAAGAGTTTCAATAACGGAGTAAACATTAAACATGATGGGATTACTCCCATTTATTCGAATTATAGTGGTTTTACCGGTTTGTATTTTTTTTATGATCTCTCTATATCTTTTTTGAGATAGTCGTAATAATTTAAGAGATTTTTCATGTAAATGAGGATATTTCTTATCGAGTAGGAGTCTATCTTTAATCCTTTGATAAGCTAAATGAGGATCATTAAGATCTACAAACACTACAAAACTGGGTTTTTGAGACTCTAAACGGGTTAAAACCGATGCAAGAGAATTTAGGAACGCATTTGGAGCATAATAATAGGACATAGCAACGCTATCTATTCTTAAATGTCGTTCATGAATAATAATATCTTTAGAAATCATAATTAATTTAGAAATGGGGGTTAAAAGGGCTAAACCATTATAAATGAGCGAAAAAATTTTCATTTTTCTACTCTTTAGTCTTTCTGCTAGCTCAGAGAAAAAACCATAGATATATTTTCCAAAGAATGCGGGATATCCCCCTGCTTCTTTATAACGGGGAAGATGAATAATTCCTGCTGAATAACCCATTTTTTCAAATTCTAGAAGTAATGCTTTTGCTAAACTTGATTTACCAGAACCATCACTGCCCACTATGGTAACTGATTTTTTGGATTTTATAATAGAACGAACAAACCTAACAAAATAGATTAATGCACCAATTATAACAATTATACCTATTGTTATTAATACTATTAATGTTTTCACTATATCTCTTACCTTCGATTTTTTATTAATACCTAAATATATTCAACTATGGATTAGACACTGTAAGGGATTAGGTACAAAAAAGGTTTGTATTAATTTATATATACTAATTTATTGTAAAAAATATTATCTAGTTTCTAATGTTATCAAACAAAATAATAAAGAAAATAAAATGAATATAGTTTAAATTATGGTTTTTTTTCTCTTAAGGCTTTTACTAAAGGGACATCAATTCCACTAAGGATTTCTAACATTGCTCCACCGCCAGTAGAGATAAAGGAGATTTCATCTGAATATCCAAACATCTCCGCTGCGGTTCCAAACTCGCCTCCGCCGATGATTGTCAAGGCATCATTCTCTTTTGTTGCTTTTGCCATTGCCTCTGCCATTTCCTTGGTACCTTTTCGGAACACCTCCTTCTCAAAAATGCCTGGTGGACCATTGGCTATGACGACCTTGCTTTTTCGGATAATATTTTCAAATTCATTTGTAGTTTCTTTTCCGATATCTCCCGTAACCTCATTATATTCACCTACTTTATTGATCTCAATATTTTCTCTTTCTCCATCTTTCACTATGACCAAATCTTTTGGTAAAATTATTTTTTCTTTGAATTTTTCATATGTTTTAACAATTTCATCTTTTGCTTTAGCTAAATCCTTTGCGATAGCATCTTTATTTGGTTTTCCTGTATTTATTCCAATAGCTTCAAAAATTAACACAGCAGTTAAGCCAGCGCATAAAGCATAGTCCAGTCTATCATTCTCAAAATTATATTTCATTGCTTTAAATTTGTCAATTGCTTTGGCTCCACCAATCAGCATTGTTAAAGGTCTATCTGGATTTTCTAAAACTTTAGTCATATATTCAAATTCTTTAACTACAGTAGGTCCAGCAATTAAAGAGGGCCATCCAATGATAGAAGGTTGGGCTCTATGAGCCGCACCAAATGCATCCGCTATAAAATAATCGAATAGAGGAGCTAAAGTTTGAATCATTTCCGTTTTTTCAGCTTCTGAGAAATCATCAAATAATTCATTTTCTGTATCCCATTTTCTCACATTATCAAGAACTAAGACTTCACCGATTTTTAAATCCTTTATAGCTTGGATGGCTTTTTCTCCAAAAATATCATCAACAAATTTTACTGGTAGATCAGTATATTTCTTTAATTCATCCGCATGTAATTTAAGAGAAGTAAAATCTTTATCTCCTGGGCGAGATTGATGGGCCATAATTACCACAGCACATTCTTTAAATTCTTCTAATGCTTCAGCTAGAGCTTGTATGCGCGGAGATTCCCGTATAGTATTGTTTTCTACATCTATATTGCTATTAATATCAGGTCTAATGAGAATTTTCTTTCCTTTCAAATCTACATCTTTATATGAGGTATATTCAAACACCATTCTGAATTCATCACTTATTATTTTAGTTACAATTTTCTAAATTTTCTAAATAAAAATAAATTTTAGTGGTTTTTATATTCTTTCTATATAGACTTTTTAAGAAATTTGTGTCTTAATTGTAAATTAACTGACTGAAAAAAAATAATTAAATCATTTTTCTCTTCTTGTTCACTTTTTATTTCCTTCTAAGACAGACTAGAAATTTTGAATTAAATTATTTGCACGACATAAAAAACTTGAATATAATAGGAGTTATATTTTTCAAAAATTCTAATTTCTTCCATCTCATTTTCGAGGGTTGTTATTATTCCTCTCTTTCTTTTATATTTCTTTTTTAAGGTTTTTATTATCGATTCATTATCTCCTGGTCCTTCTCTTGGCAAATTTGTATGCAATTCAAAAAAAATATCCATAATAATTCATAAATTTAAGTTCTTAAATTGATTTTTAAATATTAATCACATAACATAATAGTATAATCACAAAAGAATTTAAAATGAGTTCATTCTTAAAATTCGTAATAATTGATGGTTTGGAACCAGTAGAGACCGAACCATTACTTTATGATGACTTAGTATTGATTCCAGAACCACAAAAAATTATTGCTTTTAATTCTCAAATTAGCTATAAATTAGGACCGAAAAATTTAATTTCATTCGTCAATGTTGAAAAGAAAACTCTACTTTTTAATAATCTAATAGAATATTTGAATGAATATTCCAGTGTATCCTTACAAATAATAGATTATATAGGCTCAAAGCAAGAGCTTTTTCAGAGATATTCTAAAGAGGATTTATTAAGTCCAAATAATCAAGAAGCTTATAATATAATAAATTCGGAGGGGCTTTTTATTATCTTTAGTATATCTGAAAGAGGATTATTTTATGGAATTCAAACTCTTATTCAATTACTAAAGAACTATTATATACTTAAAAAAGAAGAAAAACTTAATTATTTTATAATTCCAGAAATAAATATCAAAGATAGCCCTGATTTAAATATGAGGGGTGTCGCTCAAGATGTGTCGCGTGGTCAAGTCTGCACTGTGGAAAATGCAAAACGATATATTAAAAAATCAAGCCATTATAAAATGAATTTTTATTGCCTTTATATAGAAGATATGTTTGCTCATCCCGATCACCCTCTTATAGGAAAGAATAGAGGTGCCTTCACTTGCGAAGAAATTAAAGAAATTGATAGGTATGCTAAAGATCATTTTATTGAACTCATACCCATTTTTGAATGTTTAGGACATTTTGATAATATCTTGCAGCATAAAAAATATTGGTACTTAGGAGAATTTCCCGGTGCGCAATCATTGGATATTTCTAATCCCGAAATTTTTCCCTTTTTAACGAATTACATCTCTAAATTAAGTGAATGTTTCTCCACTCATTTTTTCCATATTGGATGTGATGAAAGTTTTGATGTGGGAAAATATAAATCAAAAGAATTTATTGAAGCACGTGGAAAAGGTCAAGCGTTAGCTGAGTTCTATAATAAGATTTATAATATTACAGAAAAAAATAATAATGAAAATGTGATTATGTACGATGATATCGTAAGAAAGGATGCTAATATTCTGGAAAACCTAAATAAGAATATGATCTTAATGTATTGGGAATATAATCCAAAAATAAAAAACCCGCCAGTTGAAAAATTTATAGAAGCTGGTCATCGGGTCATAATATCTCCTTCAATGCTAAACTGGAACAGAAATTTTCCTGATAATAAAAATGCTAGTGAAAATATAATAAAGATGATTGAATTAGCGTATAAATATAGAAATAATGGATGCTTAGGGGTTTTAACTTCTACATGGGGAGATCAGAGGTATTTTTCATTACGGGAGAATGAAATATTCGGAGCAATACTTACTGCTGATAAAGCTTGGAATATGAAAAAATTTGAATATGATCAATTCAAAAATAAATATGGGTTTCTATTTTTTGGAATAGACAAAAAAAGTCTAATATCATTTAAAAATCTGTTTACCCTTTTAAGCTCTTCTGCAGAACTTTATTATCGTTTGCGATTATTATTACCTCCTCTATTTTATACTGACTTTTTTAAACATCCCTTTGCTTCACAGAGATTCAAACCTGGATTAAAGAAATATAAACAATTGGAAAAAATTGGAGAGGAATGTGTAGAACTATACAATAAATTAATTGAGAAAGTCAATCTTGAAAAGAATAATTTCGAATATATTCAATTTGGAGCAGAATTAGCAAAATATTGTGGAGAAAAAATTAAATTATCAGTTAATATTTCGAATCACTTAAGGAAAAGGCATATTTCTAAAGAGAAATTTCAAAAAATAATTGAAAAAATTGAATATATAAGGGATAAAATTATCTATTTAAAAGATAAATATGAGCGTTTATGGCTACGGGCAGCAAAGCGTCCTTGTCTAGACTATAATTTGCAACTTTTTGATTTTTTAATCAAAGCATATAATAATAAAATAGCCCAGATTAAAGAGAATGTCTACTTTAAAAATCCCTACTTAGAATCAGAATGGATATGGGCTGATGAGAAAATATCTCCTCTAAAACCGCGTTTTTTTAGGAAAGAAATTCAAATCAATAAACCAGTTAAAAAAGCTCTGATACAAGCAACGGTTAATACCTATATGAAAATCTTTATAAATAATAAATTTATAGGGAAGGTTCTGGGAAGATTTTCTTTATCGAGATTACCTATTCTTTTACGAGTACAGGTTTTTGATATAAATCAATATCTAAACCAAGGAAAAAATATATTAGCAATAGAAGCTGTTAATTATGATGCATATAAAGGTGCATTTAATATTTTTGGTGAAATTGAATTTAATGATGGAAATATTTTGGAAATCTTATCAGATAAAAGTTGGAAATATTCAAAGAATGACGATTATACTTTAACAGACGAGTGGAAAAAATTAAATTTTGAAAGTTCTGATTGGAAAGAAGTAAAATCTTATGGACCTCCTCCAAACCTTAATGGTGATATCATGAAACCAGACTTATTAAATGGCGAGAAATCTCTTACTCAAGATTATTTTGGAGCGCCAGGTTACTATTATAATGCTGTCAACCTTTTTTTTGACAAAATTAGAAGTTTTATCTTAAGACATTTAATTAAACTCATTATAAAATATGGAAAACTTTATGGGTGATCTTTTTACTTGAGAGATATTAAAGACATATTAAAAGCCCTTCTTGAGGGTAAAATTTCAATAGATCAAACAGAAGACTTGTTACGGGCAAATTTTATTAAAAATGTTGAGGGATTAGCACAATTAGATATTTTTAGGGAACTACGAACAGGAGTACCTGAAGTTGTGCTTGGACATAATAAAACACCAGAAATGGTATTATCTATTGTATCATCGTTTTTAGAGGAACATCATTTTGTTATTGTATCAAAAGTTACAGAAACTCAGAAAAGTCTATTAATAGAAACATTCAAGGAAAATACGCAATATGAAATAAAATTTAATGAGCTAGGGAAAATTATAATTATAAAAAAAAAAGAATATTCATTTAAGAAAAGAAAAGGAGTTATTGGAATAATTACTGCTGGTAGCTCGGATATTATTATAGCAGAAGAAGCAAAAACTATAGCAGAAATAATGGGATGCTCTGTAATTACTGGCTATGACGTTGGAATTGCAGGTATTCATCGCATTTTTCAACCATTAAGTGAAATGATTAAACAAGGTGTGGATGTGATTATTGTTTTAGCGGGAATGGAAGGAACTCTTCCCGGAGTTGTTGCCAGTTTAGTTGATGTACCAGTTATAGGTGTGCCTATTTCTTCGGGATATGGGATAGGAAAGAATGGAGAAGGAGCATTAACTACTATGCTTCAATCATGCTCCCCTGGATTATTAGTGGTAAATATAGATAATGGATTTGGGGCTGGGGCTTCTGCGGCATTGATTGCAAATAGAGTAAGAAAATAAATTATTCAATTTAAGTCAACTCTTCATATATAAATCAAATTAGTTTTTGAAATTTCTATAATCAACAAAATTTAAATGAAGAAATGAATAATCTAAATTAATTAATAATTTTATAGTAAAATAGGTTTAAAAAATGAGCGTTGAAGAAACTGAAAATGAAACTAAGGCAGAGAGAAAAGAATTATTATACCAAATTTTACCTATAAGTTTGATAATACTACTTGTTTTGGATATTATTTTAATAATAATTTTTGGGATGAATATAGTATTAACTTTAATTCTAATATTTTTGTCTGTTATTCTCGTTGGAACCTTATTTACGCCAGAAGTAATTGAAGCTCTAAAAAATTTGTCATTAAAACGAAAATAATAAACCTTTCACTCTTTTTTTAATAGAACTTCAAAACATTACGATTTTCTTCCTTATATTTTCTATCTCAAAACAAATTTATTTTATGTGATCATAGTAAATCATCAGCCTTCTATGATTTTTTAATGAAGAGATTTTCAATCTAACTATGTCCAATAGAGTTTCAGGTAAAGTTAATAAAATGACACCTCAGAGTGAATATAAAACAATTAAGAAAAATCAGAAAAATACTAATGAGCTGGATGCCTATCACTTTATATCACAATGCAAAAAAGTATTTATAGATTATAGAAACTTTATAAAACCAAAAGATTTAGATAGTAAAATAACATCGTTAAAAAAAAATTATATTAAGCTTCTTAAAAAAGAACTAGAATAAGATTATTTCCTTCTAATATTAAATTTCAATTTTGAAATTATATCTTTAAAATAGAGATAAAAAAGCTTCCTATTTTATTTTAATTTCATGTTCTCACAATATCTTTATAAATAAAATTTGTTAATAGATTTGGCTAAAGAATAATGATATTACCGTGTTTGTTGCAACTATGAGTATATGATTTATCTAAAAGGATTCTAATACAGGAATTAAAGAATTGATTAATCCGTGAAGAATGAAGATAATTTTAGTTAAAAAAAAATAAATAATTTTTTTCAGAATCTTCCTTCTTAGAAATATTCATTTAAGTATATTTATAAAAATAAATGCCTTAAATCTGAATATTTTCTATACATTTTTAAAATTCTCTCTATAATTTATATTTCTTTCTAAGCAATAATTTTAAACATTTATTAATATCTCTGATATAGATTTATATAATAAATATATATTAAAAATTAAAAGAGAATAGAAATAAATATGGCTCCAACTGCGGCATCTCAAAAAGCTCTTGAAAATTTGCGTGTTTTAAATCCTCATTTCGGCTGGTATATCATCCCCATCCTTGCTATTGTATTATATATTTACGGAGTAGAAATACAAAAAGCTAGAAAAACTGGAAATTGGTCTCCTATTTTTGCTGGATTGACCGTTTTAGGCTTAGATTTGATAAATGAGGTCTGGAACGCTCTAGTCTTCTTTTTCACCGATTATTCTGCATTTTGGACAACCCCAGGTGCAAGTGCATATATTATTCTAATTGGATGGAACATAGAAATATTTTTTATGTTTTCTATCGCTGGAATTGTGTTCTCGAAATTTTTATCGGATAATAAAGAAGAAAAAGTTTTTGGTATTTCGAATCGTTGGTTCAACGCCCTTCTTTTCGCAGCATTTTGTGTTTTCGTAGAGATTTTACTAAATTGGGGTAATTATCTTATCTGGGAATATCCATGGTGGAATTGGTATAATCCAATCTTAATATACCCTATAGGATACTTGTGGTTTTTTGTGGGTGCGTTTTATGTGCATGATTTAGAAGATCAAAAGAAACAAATAAAATTTGTAGGTACTATTTATGCTATTGGAGGAGGCGCATTCTTCATATTTATATTATTAGGATGGATTTAAAACATTAAAACATGAAAATTAAATATTTTTTTTTCCTTCTATTATAATTCTTATTCTTAAAGTACTCTAAATAGTTAGTTCTTAGATTTTAGAAATTATAAATCATAATAGATTTTAAAAATTCCAAATCATCATTCTTAAATCAATAAATCGATATTGAATAAAATTGACTATCTCATAACTTCAACAAAGATTTAATCAAAATACACTAAAATTAAGGGATTATTTTTAAATTCTCTTGAAAATTTAAAAGAGAATTTACTTAATAAAATAATAATTTAATAAAACAATTGTTTGATTGAAACTTTAATAGGAGGCGGACATTAGCAGACTTCTAATTTTTCCCTATTTCACCAATCCTAGTTCTAAATTTTAAGACCCGATAACTATAAATATGTTGATGATTATATGTTATATGAATCTATTTTTTAATCATCTAAAAAAAAGTAAAATATAAAAACGTAGTTGAGACTAAAATTGGTCGCAATTATGAATGATCTTTTTCAAAGATCAAAAGAATTTTTTGAAAATGGCGAAATTAACAATTCCTTAGTAACATATGAAAAGGCAATTTCAAAGATTAATCATTCAGAGGATAGCAAACAGTATATTAGTTTTCTCTCGAAATTTTTAAAACATTGTAAAGAAAATAATCTTAAAGAAGAAGAAGCTATTGTTTTAAGAGCTATGGGGCGAACTTATTCTATATTTAAACAATATGTAGAATCTTTAAAACATCACTGGTTATCTCTGAAAATTCAGAAAAAATTGGGTAAAAAGATTGATGTTGCTCAAGGGCTCATATTCATAGCTGAGGATTTAGAAGTCAGAGGGGATTATGATGAATCAATTGATACTTATAAGGAAGCAATGCAGATTTTTAAAGAATTGGGTAAACAAAAAGAAGTTACTATGATTAATAAGAAATTGAAAAAGTTACAAGATTTTTCAAAAGAAGCATTAGAGCAAGATTACATGTTAAATAAGTTTAATATAGACGATTATTAAAAAAAAAAGCTTATACATTTTACAAGAAAAACAAAATACTATATCAAGGATAAAAAAATAAGTTTCAATTAATTTTGGAATTTATTTCAATTCCATTTTTTATTTCTATTTTAAATTAAAGATTATCAGAGTTATTTAGATTTTTCTTTTTCTTTTTCAATATCTATACTATTAAAAAACAAATCTTGTAATATATTTACAGAATATTTTGTTTTATCTCGTAAATTTCTAAGATCATCGTATTCTGGCTTAATATTTACTATTTTTTTTTCTCCTTCAATGATAATATAAGAAAGTTTATATCGTATGGGATATATGGCTTGATCTATGTTAATCTGCGTTACTTTAATTTGTCTTTCTACACAGATGCGGTCAACTGTATAATATCTTACTCCCAACGTTCCTAGAGTGTGAATAATTTTTCCAATAATCTGATATTTTGATTCAGGTTTAGTTAACACCTTAATAACATAACTTGGTCTATTCTTTTTTGTTATAGATTGGTTCACTTGAACATCTAATACCTCCTCATTTTCCATAATTTCTATGAAATCTCCAATAACTTCTCCAGATATATCATCAACATTCGTCTCAATTACCGAGACTTTTTCCCTATATTTGAGTAGTGGGTTATCTAAATCTTCGCTTATCTCTGAATCAATTTGACCAATAAATATTCTTAACATATTCAAAAAATTCGGAAAGTTCTTCTGTCCGAGACTCTGACCAACCTTATGAATATTAAAAGATGGCTTTTTTAGAATGGGATTCAAATTAGTTAATAATGCTACACCCGTTGGAGTACTTAATTCATCTTGGATTGGACCGGGGGTGATTTTTAGATTAGATGTTTCTAAAATATTAACTGTAGCGGGCGCAGGAATTGGAATTAAACCATGAGCAGCTTCAATAGCTCCACCACCTACGGGTAAGTCACTGCAATAAATCTTGAAATTACCGGAAAAAACTCCGAGTAGTTCTAAAGCTTTACTCACTCCTAAGATATCAATTAAAGTATCAATTGAGCTAAGCTCATGTAAATGTATTTTATCGTCTAATTTTTCATGTACATGTGCCTCAGCTTTTATTAGGGTATCTAAAACATTATTAGCATATTTAGAAACCTGGGATAAGTATCCTTTCTCCTTTATAAAACGATTTAAAGAATCTTTAAGAGCTTTTACAGAGCGATATGCTTTTTTTTCTTTAATTTTTAGTTGTAATTGATTAACTCGTAGCTCATTTTTATTCACTTTTTTTAATTTGATTTTTAACTTAGAGACTCCTGTTAAATATTCTTTTAAATCTGATAAAAGATCTAAAATTTGTTCTGGATTTGGAAGTAAATCTAATAATGCTGCTAAAAACATGTCTCCCGATATTCCCGAGTTGGTACAATCAATATAAAGTATATTCAAAAATTTGCTCGCCACTTATGCTAGAATTTTTTTCTCTCATTATATTCTTTTAATTTACCCCATCAATTTAATTTAAATCTTTTTTACTCTTTTTCATGATTAACTTTCTATTACACGCTAAATTAAATTAAAATTTCTTAAAGTAAAAAAAATAATAAAAGAAAAATAAGTTAAGGTTTAAATTTTTCATCATTGACTATTTTTTTGATCGCTTTTACAGCACTATCATCCCATTCATCATAAGGATCAATATCTTTACCACAGTTCAGACAGAAGGTATCTGAACGCATCGAATCATAATCTGGCCCTTCCATATCCCCATTTAACACGTTGCCACAATATAAACAGACTCCATCGTCCCACCGATCTAAAACCTTATCAATAAGAGCTATTTTTTCGCTTGCAGATCTTTTCATTATTAAAACCTTTTTATTTATTATTCTTCTTTTAGAATATGCTTGCTCTATTTGATATATATTACAACGATTTTATAAATTTAAATTGTTTTTGCTTTTAAATTATTCAATCTTCTTTGTATGAAGCCATAATCGAATAAGAGGCTCATCTATTGAATTAATAAATAAACAATTAATTAATAATTATTGTTATTATTATAATATTAGAATATAAAAAAAAAATAAAAATTATTAAATATAAAAGTACGATTGTCTATGAGTGAATTAGTAAATATTAAAGCGTATCTTAATCAATTACCCGCAACCATTCTAAAATTACTCGAAGTAGAACCCCCCACTAATCAGATCCCAAAACCTATAGATTTTATTATAGAAAAATATGCAGGAATAAAAAGGGTTAGTATAAACCTAATAGATAATTTTGGGCTTTTCGAAATTACTTATTTTAAGCCCCGTTTTATTATCACTAACTCAGAAGTTATGGTTCTTCTAAGTACAAAAAATCCCTATACCTTAGGTGTGCTTCACCAAATGATGTTTGGAGGGTTTGAGGTAGAGCCTAATGGATTTCATTTCTTAAAATATCTTAATGCTCATGATAAAAATTCGTGCTTTATAGGCAGAGAAAAAGATTTAAAACGTTATGATGGAGGAACTTTTTCTCAACTAAAAGATTCTGATATGAATACTTGGATTGAATCTGCGAAAGTGATTAACAATTATGACCTTACTTGGATGCACTATCTTGATTTCGAAAATCTTCATAAACAACAACAACGATTAAAACAACGCACTCCAGAAGAATTAATCGAGAAGTTAATATTAAGAACTGATAAATGGATTAAAACAAATTATAAACAGCTCAGGCCTGGTTCATTAATGATTATCCTCGGTGATCACGGTCGCTCAAAACTAGATTTCGAATATTCTGGGAAGATTGCTCAGTGGCGCGAAGCTAGTGTCCCAATTGCCGTTTTTATAGCAAAATAAATTATAAAATCCTTATTTAATATAAGCAATTTAAAAAAAGTATGAGTGAAGAATACAAAAGATTTACTATTTCGCTTCCCAAGAATCTATATGAAGAATTTGAAGCATTTAGGAAAAAATTAGATATCTCTCGCTCTGATGCCGTCCGAAAAGCTATGCATAGATATATTTCTATGCAAGAAAACATTCCCAAAACACCTGGAGATGTAGTGGGCTGTATTTCTATGATTTATAGCCACGAACATTTTGAAGACACCCACCAACATGATGACTCCCACAAGCATGAACATGATTTTAGCAGTAGGCCCAGTTATGCAAGTGTTATAAAATCAGATGAACTTTTGAAAACCGATATAGAACATCACTACTTAAATATTATTATTTCTACGATGCACATTCATATTCAATACGATAAATGCGTAGAAATTATTGCAGTAAATGGCCCTTATGAGAGGGTTAAGGAATTAAAAAAGACTCTAGAACGGTTAAAAAGCGTCCATTCCATAGGACTTTTTATTATTGATAAAGAAATTGACAGCAAAAAGTTGAAATAGCTACTATCTAATTTTAAACAGATAAACCTTAAAAAAAAAGAGAGAGTAGTTAAATAAACGTTCTAAGGTAAGAAAAAGATATGCTTCAGGCGATTTGTATTTGAACGTTTATTTAAGGGGGACTACTTTCCTTCATATAAGATTGTGTGCTGTATAAAGAATATTTATATTAGCATATAAAAAGTAAGTGGTTTTTGATTTTCTAATTTTTTGAGGTAATATCAACAAATTTTCACACTTAAGAAAAATTGAGAAATTCAATATAAATTAAGACAATTTTAGTATCATTTATATGTAAAAAAGGTTTTTTTATATCGTAAAAATTTGTATTTTTCATGAAATCATATGTTTTAATTTAAATCAAATTAAATTCTCAAAAGGATTTGAAAAAAATGCCTAAAGTAAAAATTAATGGATTTGAAATATATTATGAAATAAGTGGAGAAGGAATCCCTCTAGTAATGATAATTGGGTTAGGGGCGAATTCCGAATGGTGGGGCGAAGACTTAATTAATCAACTAAGTAATACATTTAAAGTTATGATTTTAGATAATAGAGGAACTGGTAGATCTGATGTTGTTGCTGAGGAATTTACGATGAAGGATTTAGCTGAAGATGTGGTAAATCTAATGGATAAAGTAAATATACAAAAAGCTTATATTCTGGGAGTTTCCATGGGAGGAATGATAGCCCAAGAAGTGGCTCTTAATTTTCCTGAAAAGGTAATAAAACTTGTCTTATGTTCCACATCTTGTGGGGGCACAAAGTTTATTCCACCAGGCCCCGAAGTCCAGAAAATTCTTTTAAAACCGAGAGAGGGACGTTCCAGAAATGAGATAACTGAGGAAACAATTCTTCTTCTCTATACAGAGGATTTTATTAAAAGTTATGCTAATCAAATCGAGGAAGCAAAAGAAAATATGAATAAATATCCAATCTCGGATCAGGTTTATGAACTGCAAGGAAAGGCTTTATTTAAACATAACACATGTAGAAAGTTGAAAAATTTAACTATCCCAACGTTAATTATGCAAGGAAAAAAGGACGTGCTTATGCCTTCTAAAAATGCTGAGGTTCTCCATGAATTAATTCCAAATTCAGAATTAGCGATGTTTGAAAATACTGCTCATGCGCTGTTTGCTCACGAAACTGATAAAGTGCTTTCTCGATTAATAGAATTCTTGGAAAAATGAAAAAAGATTTAATATTATAGAAACATTTAATTTTGAATAACTTAAAATTCTTAATTAATAATTAAATGATTTTTTTGATATTATTTATTTCTTTAATTATTTATTTATATTATTTTGAATTAATGAGTTAGATAATGACTATTTGGAATTCTCATAGCAGAATTGAAGCCGCCTTTAAAAAACAAATTCCAGACAGGGTGCCAAAGTATGAGGGCTCAATAGAAATTCCACAGTTGAATCCTATCATTAGAGGACAGATTGAACCCTCTACTGTTTTTCTTTTTAGTCCAAAACAAATTGATCTTCTTCATAAAAATCCTGAATTATTTACAGCATTTAAAAAATATGCGAAGAAGGGCAGGAATGTGTTTAGGAGTGCAATTCCAGATGTTGAGAGTATGAGTAAGATTCACAGGGATTATAATTATGACATGTTTTTATATGTCCCCGGCCTACCTATTGTTTTAAAAGATGAATTTTTTCAAGATTTTTATAGTGAACAAGATGGAAATATTCTTCGTGGACCAAATGGGAGATTAATATGGAAAGTAAGTCAAGATGGAGCTCATACTCGCCATGGTTTTTTCAGAACTCCAGAAGATTGGGATAAATATATAGAATTTGACGGAGAACATCCAGGTAATTTCTTATTAGTTGAAGATGCGGTAAAAAAATGTATGGAATTAGATATTGTTCCCATATTTTCCGTTTTTGGCTGTGCATTTTTCGAAGAATTGTGTGGAATATTTGGATTTGAAACTCTATTTAAATTGTTAGTGAAAAATAAAGCTTTTATAAAAAAGATAGTGAAAGAATTGAATGACTATTCTATTATTGTAGCTGAAAAAATCCTTGAAAGAGGGGGAAAATTCATCTATATGACTTGTGATCTGGGATATAAGGGGCGCAGTATAATTTCTCCTAAAATGTTTCGTGAATTTTTTAAGCCAGGGATTAAAAAATTTTGTCAGAAAGTTCACCAGCTTGATGGCTATGTAATGATGCACTCATGTGGTTATGTAATGGAACTTTTTCAAGATATTATCGATACAGGTCTTGATGCGCTCCATCCTATCGAGAAAGCTGCGGGGAACGATATTGTAGAAATTAAACGTAAGTATGGTAATGAAATCACATTAGTTGGAAATGTTCCAATCCCCTTATTAACACATGGTACCGCTAAGGATAATTATGATTATGTTAAATATTTATTAGAAAATGTATCGAGAGATGGAGGGCATATTATATCTTCTTCACATTCAGTGACACAATGGTGTAAATTGGAGAATTTTGAAGCTTATAATCACGCTGTAGAAGATTTCGGTCAATATCCGATAACAATTAATTAATTATGATAATCTTATTTTCCTTTTTAAATACTTAAGATATTTAATCTCTCGTGTAATTAAATATAAAAATAAAGAGAATTAAAAAAAAACCCAATTTTGTTAAGTAGTTCTTCTTATTAATTCAATAATTTAGAGATCTTTTTCTTGAACAGTTTTTCGTCCATTTGCCTTAGCTCGTTCAATAGCTCTATCAAGAATCTCAATTATTCTATTATTTAGAACAGCCCCATCTACTACATCTCCACCAGTATTGCATTTTTTGACTTTAATATAATCTCGAATTTTGCTTTTTACAAATAATATTTCTGCCATATTTTTTATTCCTCCTATTAATTTATTAAAAATTGAAATTTTTTAATTTATTATTATTATTAATTCTATCTCCATTCTATTTAAATCTAGCTTAAAAAAATGTGATAGAATGTTATTAAGAGGGTCATAAATAGCATTTTTTAAAAAACAAATCTCTCAGTCTCTAAGAGGCTAAGAATTATATTTTAGATCTTAAAGAATAAAAATATGATAAGCTTTCCTTTCCTTATCGCATTATACAAAAAGACCATATTTTTTAACCTTTTCAAGCTCCCTAATAACAAAATTACTATTAGAATATTAGATGGAAAAATAATAAAAATAAAGTAAAAAAAAGAATAAATTCAATTTAATAATTGTATAAAAAGTTGATATATGAATGAAAAAAATTTCACTCAATGGAAATTGGAAATGTAAACCTGATTATAATGATGAGGGAATTTATCAAAAGTGGTATCTTCCCAGTAATTTTAATAAAGATAACTTAAAATTATTGGAAATACAAATTCCAATGAGTTTCAATACTTTAAAAGGGTTTGAAGTTTATGAAGGAATATTCTGGCACTTTTATCAATTTTCTTTAGATCAATTAATTATTAATCAAAGTTTTGATTATAGAATTAAATTTAAGGGCAGCAATTATAAAACAAAAGTCTGGTTAAATGGAAAGTATCTAGGAGAACATGAGGGAGGATTCACACCATTTCATTTTAACTTAAAAAATGCTCTCAAACCAAATAACAATTTTTTAGCAGTCCGCACAGATAATATAAGAAAAAAGAACAGAATTCCGGCAATAAGCTTCGATTGGTTTAATTGGGGTGGGATTTATCGAGATGTTGAATTTTTGATTCTAAATAAGAATCGTATAAAAGATGTGGTTATAAAAACTCATCTGGAATCAAGATTATGTAGTAAAATCGAGATTTCATTTATAATACTCGGAGAACTTTCCTTGAAATGGGAAATATTAGACTCTGGACAATCGGCCCCTCTTTTTGGGGGTTCAATTTCAAAAATTACTGGAAAAAGCGGAATTACCCTTACTTTTAAAAATCCACAGCTCTGGTCCCCCGATCATCCTTACTTATATATTTTAAGAATTTTTGAGAAAGATAAAAAAGAATTGCTTTATGAAACTGCATTTGGGATTAGGGAAATTGAAATTAAAGGCACTACCATTCTTTTAAATAAAAGAAGATTGCTAATGAAAGGTGTCAGCTTACATGAAGAATTAATGCCATATGGAAGGACTATTCCCTATAAAGAGCGACAAAAGGATATAAGGACTATGAAGTCTTTAGGCTTTAATGCCTTAAGATCCGCTCATTATTCTCATGATGAAGATTTACTTCATATCGCTGATAAGGAAGGAATTTTGATACTTGAGGAAATTCCTGTTTATTGGGTCTGCAATTTTAAAAGTAATGAAACCTTCAAATCTGCTGCACGAATGATTAGAAATTTAATAAAAAGAGATATAAACCATCCCTCTGTTATCTGGTGGAGTGTAGGCAACGAAATCCCCATTGAACGTCCAGAGGTAGCTAAATTTATGAGAAGATTGATGGAATGTACAAGAATGCATGATGATACAAGAATAGTGACTTATGTATCAATGAAATTATTTACAGATTTAACAAGAAGATACGCTGATGTTGCCACAATTAATTTCTATTTTGGGTGGTATGTGGGCTCTGCAAGATTAATAAGTTTTATGTTAGATGTTATGAGAACTCCCACTTTTAATAAACCTTGGATTTATACGGAATTTGGAGCAGGTGCGAAATATGGATTTCATGCTGATTGGAATAAACAACTTAAATTTAGTGAAGAACGACAGCTTCATGTGCTTGATTATTCGATCCGCACATTTAATGCAAAGGATTATCTAGCTGGTTGGTTTATTTGGATTTATAGAGATTTTCGCTCTTTTCTGCGGCAAAATGAATTCCAACAAGGATATAATAGGAAAGGAATAGTGAGTGAAAAAAATGAGCAAAAATTAATCTGTAAGAGAATTCCTCACATTTTAAATGCAAAAAGAAAACTCTTAAAAACAAAGATTCTGGGAATTTTGTTTTGGATTTTACTTTATCCTTTTGCTTATATCCTTACCTATTTATTCTTAGATGCTGTGATCTTTGGAGATGCCAAAAAAATTGAAAAAATGAAACAGATAGAACGACAGAGAATTTCAAAGAAATCTAAAGATCATTAAAATTAAAAAGCTCATTTTTTCACTTCTTATTTTTCCCATAAAAAACTTGTAGTTTTTTTATTTATTAATATAAAAGATTTCGTGTCTATTGAAAATAAACAATCGATCAAAAAAACAACAGAAAAGCATAATAAATCTCCTTTAATACACTATTTTTTTGTTTCTAATTTAGGCGGTGTATGTCTTTATGCCAGAAACTATTCTAATGTTATTGAAATAGATGAACAATTAATCTCTGCATTTTGTTGTGCTTTAATTTCCTTTTCTAAGGAGATGGTTGGTAAAAGAATTAAAAAAATCGATATGGATCCGCTTGAAATTGTGATTATTCAGAGGTATAATTTATTTTACGGATTTTTATCCGATTATATTGATTCTATTATATTAGAAGATTATATTGATTCTATTGACAATCGTCTCAGAAAATATATAAATACACATAATATAGATATAAATGTAGGTAGTATCAGAAGTGAATCTATAAATAGATATATTGACAAAATTCTTAATGAAAATAAGAATAGGAAGAAAAGCAATTATGAAAAAAATAAAGAAGCGTTAATTAAAGAGATATTAAAGAAATTTCTGTTTAGAAATGATGTTGAAGGTCTTATTTTGTTTGATAATAAAGGAAGAATCGTATATTGTTCACTTACATACGAAAAATTAAATTATATCTTGGAGAATATAGATTTTAGAGTTAAGATTATAAATAAAGCAATTTTAAAATTATTTTATACTACAGAACGAGAGCTTATTTTTTCTAAATTTATTAATGAGGATTATTTTCTAGTATTAATTTTTAATATTACTACTCCGTTTGGCATTGCAGAATATTTATTTGATAGGATTATTAAAAAGGTAAATAATATTGAAGAAGAATGAGTTTTAAGCTATATTTTTGAACTATGATTTCTATTTTAACTATTTATTTCAACTACTTATTTACTATACCTCAAAAGATCCAAGGACTATACCCATTTTTTATACGGAATAAATAATCATCCATAGAAAAATGCCGCTGATTAAAAATTCTCCTTAAAGCACCAAAAGTAGCTCCATTACGATAATAATCGATCAAAATTTCGGAAATTTCTTCATTTCCTAAGGAAAATAGTGTTTGAAGTCGTGCTGTTTTAATTAGTGTGGATAGATCTCCTATTTTAAGCTTTACTGATTTCAAAAGGGCTAGTTTATCCTTTATTCTCTGAAATCTCTCATGTAAAATAGGGAGATTCTCCTCTAGAAAATAGTCCACTTCCTTCTCAAAAGGGGTATTTAATTTGGGTATCATTGGATTTATGCTTATTCGTAGGGCATTTTTATTGAATTTTAATTCATTAATTTCTTTTATCATAGAAATGATACTTTCAATATCCTCCTCCGTCTCTGAAGGCAAACCAATTAAAAAATATAATTTAATATTTTGAATCTTCGATTCTCTAATCATGGCGATTTTGTTATAAATTAATTCATCAGTAATTTTTTTTCCTATATCAAATCTTAATTTTTCTGATCCTGTTTCGGGAGCAATGGTTAATGTTTTTATTTTACCCTTTTCAAGTACTTTAATGATTTTAGGGGATAATTGATCAATTCTTATGGAAGGGATTAATAATCTCTTTTGTTTCGCAATAATCTGTTTACAAATATCAATAAATTGTGGATGAGAAGAGACACAAGATCCAATTAAACTAATATTATCAAATTCGAAACTCTCCACGGCGATATTTATCGTTTCTAATATATCATTAAGACTTCGATTTCTAAATGGCCTATTATGATAGGATGATATACAAAATCTACACTGAAATGGGCATCCTCTATTTATTTCTATAAAAAAACTTTCCTCAAATGCTCCCTTTTTCTTTTTAAAATTTGGAATTAATTGATAAGTTGGTACTTTAGATTTATCTAAATTGTCAAGGATAGCTCGATTTACATTATTATTTAAAGAGGGAATATAAAGTCCAGGTATCTTAGCTGAATCTTTCAAAAATTGATTAAATTCGAGGTTATTAAGCTTATATCTTAGATATACTTGAAAAAAGTCTTCCAAGATAGGTTCTGCATCACCAATAAAAAAGATATCGAATATTTTACTTAAGGGTTGGGGATTTGAAGTGACCGCAGGTCCTCCCCCCACTATTAGAGGAAATTCCAAACCAGTTTCTTTTCTCTCCATTTGCCTCTCTTTATATGATAATGGAATATTTGATTTATCCAATAACCATAAAATATTTCGAAAATCATTTTCAAAATGAATTGAAAAGCCCAAAATATCAAAATTTTGTGGAAGAATCCTGTTTTCAAAGCTTCGAATGGCATTTTCAGGATTATAATCTTCTATGGCGGGATAATACAATTTCTCGGGTAAAAAGATACGTTCACAGACAATATTTTTGTATCCATTAATTAATGAATATAGTAACTTAATAGAATAAGAAGACATCCCAAGCGAATAGATATTGGGATAAATAAGCCCAAATGAGATATCTATAGTGCGCCAATCTTTTATAATAACATTAATTTCTTCTTGTGCTTCCATATATCATCATCCCAGTAGCTCTTTTTAAAAATAATTATGAATTTTTCACTCACTAACTAAATCATAATTAGTAAGTTTATAAAATACTTTAATTCATTATTTATAATAAAGAAATAAATCAAAAAATAGAAAAATATAATTTTTCAAATAACTATTTAAAGTATAATCTGCAAAATTATTTGAAAAAATAATAAAACAAAAATAAAAAATTCCGATATGAATTCTCGAGAACGAGTAAATAAAGCCTTAAATCATGAAGAACCCGATAAGGTTCCTATTGATTTAGGCGGAAATCAGTCTAGTATTCACATTAAAGCTTATAAAAGGTTACTGGACTATTTAGATATTGAAGATAAAAATATCACATTCTCCGATTTTGTACAACATATTGCTGCTCCTTGCGAAGAATTATTAGAAAGATTCGAAGTAGATGTGAGATATGTTCGCCCCATAGGCTGGGAAGTAAAAGAAGATTTCCAGCCAAAATATGAAGGTAAATATGTTGGGGTCTACGATCAGTTTGGTGTTTTTTGGGGTAATGACGCTAGTAAGGATCTTGATGATATCCTTTATTACGATCCTGTAATTCATCCTTTTAAAGACTTAAAAACTGTTCAGGAAATAGAAAATTATAATTGGCCTGATGGAAAGGATACAACTATTTTTAAAGGATTAAGGCAATATGCCAAAAATATTCACGAAAATACAGAGTATGCATTATCTACGTCTACTACTGGATGTATTTATGAATATACAACTTTCCTCTTTGGCTTCACAACAGCTCTGAGAAACCTAAAAACTAAACCAGAGTTAATAATTGCAGCAATGGAAGGGTTATTGAAATATTGGATTGATTATAATATCGCTTTTTTGGATGAAGTTGGAGAATATTTAGATGTTATATGCGTAAATGGAGATTTAGCTGAACAAGCAGGACCGATTATGAATGTAAAAGTATATGAAAAAATTATTAAGCCAATAGAACACAAATTATCACAAAAAATTCATGAACTCGCAGATGTGAAAATAAATTACCATTGTTGCGGATCAACACCACAATTTATTCCCCATTTTGCCGATATTGGATATGATATTTATAATCCCGTTCAAATCTCGGCCTACGATATGGAACCCTGCAGCCTAAAGTCCAGATTTGGAGATATTATCACTTTTTGGGGTGGCGCGTGCAACACTCAAAACACATTGCCATTTGGTACACCAAAACAAATAAGAGAAGAAGTAAAATACAATATGAAATGCTTTAAACCAGGGGGTGGATATGTTGCAGCCAATATTCATAATATTACAGCTGAGGTTCCCCCAGAAAATATTGTAGCAATGTTCGACACAATTCGAGATTTTAGAGATTATTAATTCACGGGTTTTTAATTAGAAAAGCGTGATTTTTTCTCTGGAGTTAAAAAACCTTTTTAAACATTAACCAACTAAAAATTTCATATTTATGAAAAATAGAATATTTATTGATCAATTGGAAGGATCCTGTTCTTCGTTCTGTATGGTTTGTAATCTTTTTATTTCTTCAACAATTAAGGGTAATATTTTTCCTGTTTTATGATTAATAACTATTTCAGCTCTTTCATCTAAATGAGTCGGTGCATCATTTACGATTATTAATTTACCCCCATTACTTAAAGTATATAATGGTAAATCTGCCACTGGATCTACGCTAAGGGAGGAGCCAGCAATAAGCATAACATCTGTCTTTTCGGCTAATGCTTGAGACTGGTAAATTTCAAAGGTTGGCAATGATTCCCCGAAAAGTACTACTGACGGTTTCAATGGTGCGGAGCACATGTCACATAGAGGAGGATAATGTTTTTCTTTTTTTAATTTGCGCATAACTTGGTCTTTTGTATAGCTCGCACGACAGCCAAAGCATGTAAAGCGATTAATATTTCCATGGACTTCATAGACAATAACCGATCCTGCCTTTTGATGTAATTCATCAATATTTTGAGTGATAACGGCCTTAATAATATCCATATCCTCTAATTCTGCTAAAGCATAATGTCCCGGATTTGGTTCTGCAGAAAAAAGCTTGGGCGCCACTTTCTCTGCCAACTTCCAAAATTTTGTGGGGTCTCTAATGAAATTTTTGATGTTTCCGTATATCTCGGGCTTGTAACGGGTCCAAATTCCTCCTTCCCCTCGAAAATCTGGAATTCCAGACTCAGTCGAGATACCTGCTCCCGTTAAAGCGATTGCATTTGAAGAATTGAGTAGGAGTTCAGCAGCGTGATGTACCTTTTTCCGTTCCGTTAATTTCAAAATCGCCATTTAAAAATCTCTGTGTTGTTTTATTTTTCTTATTAAACTAAAACTTTTTTCATATTAAAAATTGAGCCTTTTAATATAATAATATTTCATTTTTCAGACTCTAATATTTCCTAAGTTTCCCTAAAAGGTAGGTGAATAAAAAAACAGAAAATCAATATATTTATATTTAAGAATATTTTTTATTAATGATTGATTATTTTTTTTTATTAATAGTAGATTACTACTGAATTCTTAATAAGTCAAAATGATTACAGCCTTCGCTATTATCTTAAATGAGGAAATTTTATACGTATCGGATAAGGAGAAATATAATATCTTCGAGACAATTCTATTTATCGAAAAATTAATGAAAAGTATCAATAATATATGGCGTTTAGATTCTATCTACTTGGGGGATAGCGAAGGTGAGGATGGAAATGAAGAGCGCATAATAATAAAACACATTGTAAATAATAAAGGTGACAATCTTTTTTATTGCATAAGTGGGTATTTCAATCCTGATTCTAAGGAAAGCTATAGGATGTTAATAGATTATCAAAAAAAGGTAGATCAATTTTATAGCTCAATAGACTCCATGCTCCAACCTGAAGTAAGATCGATGATGGATGAAATACTTGGGGTAAAAACTGATTTTTTAAAATTGCAATATGATGACAAGCTGAAATCAGAGGATATTAGACAAAGAATCAACCCTACGGAATACCCATATATAAAGGATAATAAATTGCTTTATTGCGGACTTTCAACTCAAGGGCTACCCATAATTTCGAAATTATATAATGCCGACTTTTTCGATAACTTAGATGAGGATGCAAGTGACGAAATGATAGAAGTCTTTTGTTCAAAACTTTCCGCGAAACTGGCAACAATCGCAATGAATACAATGATAAGAGCTGAAACAAATATCAAAGAAATCTTTATAAATGATTTAAAAAACAGAAAACATAAAATAATTATTTTATATGGATATATTAATAATTATTCATTAGATTTTGTCGCATATGGCAATTTTTCTCAATTTTATAAAGTCTTTCTTAAGCTTAAAAAAGAACTCTCCCAAGAAACTATTCTAAAGAAAGAATTTTGTGGAGATTTAAATCCATTTCGGCATTTAAGTAAGTATCTCTTCAATTTAACAGGATTTTTATGTCCTAGAGATGATAAAGCATTTGTAAAATGGAGAGATGACTGTGCACCGTGTATCTATCATAAAGGAATTCATATAGATGATATAGCAGCCGATTGCGACTTCCCGGATATTCATTGGAGTCATGGTGACAGAGAGAGATGGGTACAAATTAAAAAAAACCGACGCTTTGACAAAAAATATAATAAATTTAATGGTAGGGTAGTTGAAGATAAAGGAAACGCGTTCGATACACCTATATAAATAACTTCTTTTTTAAAATAATAATTAATAGCGTATTTAGAAGTTAGAAACAAAAAAATCCTTCATTTCTTCTTAATAAAACCAATTGGAATAAAATATATATAACTCTTTTTAATTTTTATTGGTTATCTTAGTTAAGATTTAAAGAATTATACTAAATATAAGAAGTATTAAAAAAAACTAATGTGAATTGACAAAAAAAACTCTATTCTCATCGATAACACAATAACTATCAGGAGAGAGTTTTCTTTTAAAAAATGTACATATCTGCTTTTCGTAATCATAATTCTGGCATGTTCTACATGCTCTAGATTTTATTATTTGATTCATAATTTTTTTAACCCCCAAACTGAATATTTTTCCCTATTATTTTAAATTTTGTTATCCATAGATAACATAACATTAATTATATTTAAAGTTATAGCTTTTAGAATGTTAACAGTTAATTAACCTAGAAAAATGTTTAATTAAAAAAATGGTAATTGAATTAATTAAATTGAATTTTAATTTCTTTTTTATAAATCATGCAATAAAATTAATAGCGATTAGGTTTCATTTTCTTTTCTCTACATTTTAATATTTTATATAAAATAATGAAAAAAAGAATAAAAAAAATTAATCTGTTAATTTTGCTCCGCAAATACCGCAAAATTTCTCGTTGCCCTCTAGCTCTGTACCACAATTAGGACATATCTTAAGCTTTTCTGGTACAGGCTCCTCCTCTTCTTCTGGAACGATTTCTGGTGCTTTTACTTCAATTTCCTCTTCTTTAATCTGTTGAACTACTGGTTCTGGTCGCTCCAATTGATTCTTAATAGCATCTAAATAAATGGTACTCCAAATTTTTTGAGGTTTTTGACCTGCATGAGTGGTTTGACAAACACATTTAATTATGGCATAAGGTCCACTATATTGGACAGGACCCAAGAGAGCGGGTCCTCCACACGTATAGCATCGATAAATTCCATCTAAAATAAGATTCATATAAGACTCCAATTCCTTTAAAGGAACTTTAAATACCCTCCCGCCATGTATGGGGCATTTCTGCTTTATTATAACTTGAGCCCCATCCACTTTTACGAGAAATATTGCACCCAGAGAGCCGCATGAAGGGCATCTAAAAACTTTCTCATAATCTGTTGTTATCATATTCTCACTTAAATAATTTTATTAAAATTTTTATTATTTTTAATAAATCAATTCTGATTTATTTATTTAATATAGTCCATTTTTGAAAAATAAAAGGTAATATAGCTTTCCTATTTCAAACATCTCACAAACTTGTTTGTCTTACTAATTAATCTCTTTAAATTTTTAAGTAAGCTTTCTTAATAAAAAATTTTCAAAAAAGAATTTGATTTACATTTGATAAAGTCCTTAAATATTCTCTCGCTTTTTGAATTTTCTTAGCAAGCTTGAGAATTTCAATGGTTTTTCCGTATATTCCATTTCTTTTAATGCTATCCGTTGATATTCTCTAAAGATAGCGTTAGATACATCTTGCCAGTCTCTACATATTTGAAGCGTTTCTTCATCAACTTTTAAAAGACTATCATGATCTATTATTTTCGTATATTTATTGCTTAAGGAGTTTAGTACATCAGATTCAGCTCCTTCTAATAAATCTTTTATAAATTCCTCTGGGGGATACCAATCTCTTACTCTTTGCATATCTCTATGCATTTGTGTTAATAATACGTTCCGAGGTCCTTCCCATAACTCCATGATAAACGCATCACGTATAAATCGTGGAAGAGATAAGAAGTCTTCCATTACTCCATGCCCTCCAAAGAAAGAGATTGCCATGCGCGTCATTGCTGGTGATTCATCAGCTACAACAATTTTTTGGAGCATAATTAATTCTCTTAGTCTAAATCTTTGTTTCCTCTCTAGTAAATCATCAATATTTTGAAGATCCCGAATTCCCGAGATAAGTTCTTCATCAAAATGGATATATTCTGAATATACTTTAAAGGCTCCCGCCGCGGTTCTTTTCGCATATTCGTTGAGATCATTTATTTGATTCATCATAAGGGGAAACGAGGATACAGGAACACCAAATGCAGTGCGAAATTGAGTATATAAAGTTGCCTCACGAGCAATTCGTAATGCTGCAGCTGCCATCCCAAATGCAATATGAAGCCTAGAAATTGAAAGGACTATACCAACGACATTCGCTAATCCCTTTTCAAGAGGTCCAATAGGATATGCAACGGCTCCGTTATAAGTAACTTCAGCTGTGGGTAATTCTGAGGTTCCCATTTTCGGTTTCAATCTATCTATTGTATATGAATTTCTAATTTCTTTTTGCTTGTTTCCTGGCAACCATGAAGGCACTACAAAAGCAGCAACTCGAGTCGATGATGATCTATTTTTTGGTTTTGCCGTTACAACCGCTTGATCCGCCTGAATAGCAGAACAAAAGAATTTTTGTCCATATAATCGCCAGCAATTCGAGATTCCATCCTTTCCCTCATCCTCTTCATATACCGCCTCAACAAGGTTGGCTGGAACATCACTACCTCCTTGAATTTCACTTACAAATTGAGCCCCTAACTTATATTCGCCCCCTTTACCATCTCTCACAGAATAAAGGATTTTTTTAGCTTCAGGGTCAAGATCATCTTCATATTTTTGTAAAAACTCTACCATCCCATGAGTACAGGCGATTGGGCACATCACACCAAATTCCGAATTTTGATATAACAAAAATAACTTCGCAAATCGACTCCATGCAGTATTTCTATTAGGATCGAATAGCCCAAGACTAAAAATCTCTTTTTCTAATGTTTCCGTTTCCTTACATCGTTCAATTCTGTCAATTCTGTGGTTATGCGCATCATAATGTTTAATTTGAGTTACTTTTAAGCGCTTATCAAGGGTGTTTGCGGCATCTGCAAGATCCCTAAATTTATACGAAACATAATCTGATAATGCCAATAAATCGTTATTGATTTTTTCATATTCATCTTTTGAAACATAGTGTTTAATTAACGCTTGAAAAAATGCATCATCTTTATAATAATTAAACTGGTCTCTCACTAAAAGATAATCATCAAAATCATATGGATTATCGCGATCCCCTTCTTGATTTTTTCCATACATATTTAATTTCCTTTTTTAAGATTCCTAATTTAATTATACATTTCAAGATTTAAAAATCTTTTATTTGTAAGAAACTGTACATTATATTTTGATTGAAGAAAAAAAGATTACCGAAGAAAATGAGTTAAAATGCAGATATTTAGGATTTTCAAACCCTAAATAGATTTAAATACATTAAAAAAAATTTTAAAAAAAGATGATATTCTCTACAACTTGAATTTTAATTATTGGTTTATTCTTCTTCCTCTTCGACTTCTTCTTCGGTTTCTTTCTCTTCTTCTTTTGCCTTTTGTTGCGCGTATTTTTTGACATTTATCCGTTCCGAGCGTCTTATTTCAGATTTCCGGGTTCTATCGATTTCCAATTCTATAATATCAAAATCCTCATCAGATACTTTTTTATCTTTCCCTCCTTCGGGCATCGATATTAATTTACTCTTGATGATGGTACAACTGAAGAGCGGATAAATGGTTTTCGCAATCCTTTTAATTTGAGCTTCAAACTCTCCGAATATCATCCCTCGGATAAATTTATCGTGATTAAGCTTTACAGCAAATTTTTGAAGAACTTCCCTCATAATTTTTCTTATTATAACTTGTTGGGAACTTCGAGCTCGCCGAATAGTAACACATACCACTGTTATGCGATATATATATTCATCCTTAGTGGTATAATTTTTTATAGAGGTGACCTTTGTAGCACCTCTTCCCACAAGGCTTCTGACATAATCATTAGTATATTCATGTCCGACTAATGTAGTGTCACATTTATTCGCCTTTGGATTCAAATTAATAACTTTAAATTTTAACTTACAGTTAATGTGGTTATAGTCATCGGTAAAATCGTACAATAGAGCTTCCACTGTCCTATTTAAAATGGTGGTCTCTAATCCGATGATCTCCCCGACCTTTTCGTTATTAAAACTTACTGGCGCATATACATCAAACCATTGCTTCTCTTTATACTTTGCCTTTTGACTCATGAATTCTTAAACCATTTTGATTATTTGTGAAAATTTTAGAAGATTTAATTATTTAGCAACTAAAGTTCTTACCTTTTCAGAATCGTACTTGAAATCTTTAGCTATTACTCCTTTGTTTTTATAATATTTAAGTAGTCTATAGATTTTTGATTCGATGCGATTGAGCCCCTTCTTTGCTTCTAAATCTTTTTTATTATTTTCAAGATGACTCCTTAGGTTTAAGGCTTTTTTAATTAAATTAGTTAAATCTTCTGGAAGTGGGTCTCGAAGCTCGTTTTCTTCAAGAATTTGACTTATTTTTTTTCCTGTAATAACTTTAACTAATGGGACTCCATATGTATCTCTTAGATGTAATCCAATTTGAGATTTTGTAAATCCCTTTTTTGCGAGCTTTATTACCTCTGCTTCAACTTCTTCTGCTGAACGCTCAATCCAAACGGGTTTTTCCAATTGTGCAGGCCTTGTACTACCTGATCTTCCTTTTTTCCTACTGTGCAATCGTGCCATATTTCCTCACTATATTAAGAGATTAAAAGAAATTTTTTAATTGCTTATAGTTTCTCTAGTTTATTAAAATAAAAAAATTTTTTGATTTCTAAGCAAAATTTATTTAGATTTAAAAGATTCTTAATATAATAATTTTTATGGACAAACCATTTATTACCCGATTGATTTCTGAATTAAAAGAAACCTATAAAGAAAATATCATCGCGATTTATGGTATTGGAAGTTATTTCGATCCTTCGCTTCCCGAGGATTGGGCTACAAATGATATTGACCTAATTGTTTTTTTAGACTCCTTAGACCTTATTCCTAAAAAAAATTGGACTAATGTAAGATATGAGAAAAAAGCCCTCAATGGATATGATATTTGGATTGGATTTAATTCTCTCGAAGCATACTCCAGTAAAGAAAATTTCAAACAACAATCCTTTACAAATTATAAATGGTCCCTTTTAGAATTAAAAAATCCTGAAAATTCGCAATTATTAGAAGGGCGAGATATAAGAGCAGAATTGCCCGAAATATCAAGTATAAAATATGATTACGATGATATTCTGGCAAGAGTTCTTTATCATTTAGAAAAAAGTATTCAAGAAGATATTTCTAAAAATGAGAATGCCTCAATACATCAGTTCACAAAAGCTTGTTTCAAATTGGGATTTTATTTAGCAGTCTTGTTTGATCCAAGCTTTAATTCCACATCTATAACTGTTATTCTACCTAAAATAAATGAACTCGTACTAGAAGAAAAAATTGATGAAAAAATTTTGAAAATAATAGTCAAAAGTATGAAATTTCGTAGAGGCCATCAATCTTTTCCAAAAAATTTTTCAAAATTTCGGAATAAATTTATTATCTATTTATTTAGTCAATTAACAAGTGGAAAATTTCATCGCCAAATTACTTTTAACGAATTACTACGAACCTTAGAAGAAGGTTTCTCGGGATTCCATCATTTAATACAATTAGTTATTCAAGTTAAAGATTATTATAAGACGGAAAGAATAAAACAGAAAGAACTTCTTTTCTGTAATAAAGAAATTCAAAATAAATTACCATTTAAATGTCATTCCATAGAATTTTTTCTAAATTTGCTTAATACAGAGGAAGAAGCAATGAAAAACATAGAAATTATGTTAAAAGAGTCCAAAAAACTTCCTGCTGCGTTAGGAGGCTACCATGGTGATTATCGAGGAGGATTATTTGACCATATTTTATTAGTTTCTAACATTTCTTATGTACTTTATAAAAATCCTAACCTTTTTTCAGAATATCGCGACTTTTTGGACCAATATAACATTCCATATTCTGATAATTATTCAGATCTTGACCTAAAACGAGTAGTGAAATCCTGTATCCTTCATGATATGGGAAAAGTATCATATTATTCTTATCGAAAACAATTCCAAGTGAGAAAAATTTACTCTTCAAACTATGAAAAAGATGCCATTAACCATGAAATTAAGGAAATTTTTGGCTTCGATGGAAAAGATCTTCATGTAGATGAAACTCTTGCAGTTTTAAAGAGGTATGGGGTTTCGATAGATAAAGACATTTATCAGGCTATAATTTTCCACCATGGAAGATGGGCTAAATACAAGCCATTCAAGCCAAATAAGCTGGGCGAATTCCTACATATATCTGATATGATTGCGAGTCATTTATATAAAATTTAAATCATTATTTAAGTATTATTTTTTTAAAATTTTTCTAATACTTTTCTCAGATTCTATATTTATTTGCTTTGATAATTTCTTTTAAGTAAATCAACTTTTTTACTTAGATATAAAATATATTATTGTATCAAATATTATAGAATGTAAAAAAAACAAACAAATATTGAAGTTTTTATGGCAAAAGTAATTGTTCTTGGAGGTTGTGGTGTTGTAGGTTCGGTAGTGGTTGATATTCTCTCTAAAGCTCCCGATTTTTCGGATGTATTAATTGGTGATATAAACTTAGAAAAAGCAAAAAATTTGGCAAAAAATTTGGGAGAAAAAGTAAAAGCTATGAAAGTTGACGCCAATAAAAAAGATTCTATTTCAAATGCTATTAATGGAATGCATTTGGTGGTAAATTGTATAGGTCCCTTTTATAAATATGAAAAAACCATTCTTGAAGCTGTTATTGAACAAAAAATCAATTATGTCGATATATGTGATGATACTGGTGCTACTTACGATGCATTAGAATTAGACTCTGCGGCACAAGACGCTGGAATCACCGTCTTAATAGGTATGGGCTCAAGCCCGGGTATTACGAATGTTTTAGCTAAATATGCTGCGAACGATTTATTAGACGAATGTGAATCAATTGATATGTATCATATTCACGGTGGTGAACCGAATGAAGGACCCGCTGTTATCGGCCATAGATTTTATTGTATGTCAAATCCCATTCCAATATTTTTAGATGGAAAAGCAAAAAAAATTGAGCCAAAAGAAAGTAATAAATATATAGAGCAAGTGGAATTTATAAACCTTCCTGGAGAATACACGGTATATCCATATCCTCATCCCGAGCCAATAACTCTGCCGATGTATATTAAAGGAGTTCAAAGAGTAACAAATAAAGGTTCTGTACTTCCCGAAAGATATTATGAGTTAACAAGAAAAATTCATGCTCTTGGGCTCAATAGTAAAGAATCTATAACAGTAAAAGATATTGAGGGAGTGCCTCGCGAAATCCAACCATATGATTTCTCAATTCAATACTTAATTAAGCAGAGAGAAAAAATTCTAAAAGAAACTAATTTCGGAGAACCTAAAGGATGTGTAAAAATTGTAGTGAAAGGAAAAAAGAAAAAAACTAAAGAAGATAGAAGTTATGTGTTTTCATTTGTCTCTGAAGGTGCTGGGAAAGGAATGGGGCTTGGCGAGGGAACCGGTATCCCTGCTGCTTTTGGTGCAATTTTAATCCAACGTGGAAAAATCAATGAAAAAGGAGTAATACCCCCAGAAGCATGTGTAAATGTTATGGATGTCCTCCACCTAATGAAAGAGCTTTTAGATGTAGATGAAAAAGACGAAAAACGAAAATCTCCAATAATTTTTCAATCTATAGATGAGGAAGGAAATGTTAAAACACTGAAATTTTAATCGAAAATTAAATTTTAAAAATATTTTAAATATATGAAAATTGTAGATTAAAAAAATGGAGAAGAATAATATAGAGAATTTTGAATATGAAAGAATATCAAATCCTGTAGAAGTCTATATAATTACTAAAGACTCAGGATTACTTTTATATAAATATACGATAATTACAGTTCCCGAAGACTCCTATGATCAATTACTTAGTGGATTTCTTGTTGCTCTTAATAATTTTGCAAAAGAAATCCATTTTCCTTCTGGTGTTAGCTTAATGCGATCAGGCGATTTAGAAGCACGATTTAGCTCTGGAGAGTTTGTATTTGTAGCATTAATGATTCAATACCCCCGCTCCCAGTCTTCCGCTTCTACTGAACCAATTTTAAGCGGATTAGCTAAGGATATTGTCGAAAAATTTGAAGATACATTTAGAGAAGAATTAAAGAAGCAAAAAAAATCTCTAAAATTTATACCAAAAACATATCAAGAGTTCTGGAAAGATATTGATAACATTATTAATCAATATGGCGAAGAATCGTATGAATTATATCAAAAATTAGTATTAGTTGAAGGAATGTATGCTAATGTCCCACAAAAATGGTGTATTCCATTAATTGAAAGAGTTGGTAATGGAGAACGAGTTAATATAGTTGTGGAAATACCCAAGATGTATCATCAACGCTTAAAAAAAGCGGTTAAAAAGGTGAATTATAATAGTAAACCTGTTTGGGATATATTCGTTGTTCCCATGATAGATCCCAAAATGTTATAGCAAAATATTATAGGAAATAATACTTTTTTTGATTACTCAGTTCTTTCCAAAATGTGTTTACAGCATTCTCTTACTGAAGTATGTCCAATATCTCCTCCAGCTCCTTCTCCTCCTACGCTATCTCCTGCTAACCATAGATTATTTATTCCTTTTATCCTATTCCCAGGACGTTTAAATTGATGTTGATTAATATTGACTTCAACACCATCAACCATGTCTAAAAATATCAATCGTTCATGAAGTATGTGATTTTCAATTTCTGGGAAAAAATTTATGATGGTTTGACGAAATTCTTTATAAAGCTCTTCTGCTTTATTTTTATCTTTAATATCCTCAACATTGGCAACTCGTAAAAAGGTCATTAAAGATTTTCCTTTAGGAGCAACTTCTTTAGATAAATTGGAAGGGATAAACCCAAAACTCAAGGGTTCTTCAAAAAAGACGAGACCATCAATATCACTAATGGCTTTATCTAAACAAAAATCAATAGAAACTCCCGCAGTTGGTCTTAATTCCTTGCATTTTTCAACGAACTCCTTATCACATAAGTTCTCATTTAATATGGTAAATAAGTTCTGTACTGGTATTGTTGAGATGACATGATCGCTAAATATTTTATCACCATCAACCTCTACAGCCTTGCAAATATTATCTTCTACTATTATCTTCTCTACTTCCGAATTTAGCCTTATTTCTCCACCATTTTCCCTTATTTTATCAATAAATTTTGAAAATATGGAATTCCAACCCCCACTTGGATAATAAACACTCCCAATTTCTAAAACCCTCTTAATATTATGCATTAATTCTCCCACAGAAGAACGTTCTGGAAAAGGATTGACCTGCATAGCAGAACTTGTCATAAGTAAAAATTTTTGAGTCCTTGGAGAAATATTCTCTTTTTTAAACCAATCTTCTAATGAGATATCATATAAATCGTAAAACTCGTTTGGTTCCATTTTTCTTATTTTTATTAAAAGTTTTATAGTCTCAATAAAAGATACCATTTTACTTCTAATGATGGTTACTAATCCTCCTGTGGGAAATAACATTTTTTCTCCATTTTTTAAAAATGCCCAAGATTTTCCTGGCTTAATAAAATCAATTGATTTATTAATTTCTAATAATGAAGTTCCCAATGCGCTTTCAGGACCAAATCTTATAGGATGTGGTCCAAAATCTAATTTAAAACCGTCTATTATTGAAACTCTGGCTCGACCCCCTAAAAAACTTAATTTTTCTAAAATCAAAACCTTTCCATGCTGAGATAATAATGCGCCAATGTGTAAACCAGAAATCCCGCCTCCAATTATTATATAATTATATTTTTTACTCATTTTTTCCTCCCTAGTATATTAATAATAATACAAAGAAAATTATATGATTTTTTATCTTATATTTTTTAGATATTAATTTGTTAATCTAATAAGAAATGACTGAAAAAAAAGATATATTTTTTATAACCGGAAATACCCATAAATTTGCTGAAGTGTTAGATTTATTCAAGCAAGCAAATCTCTCATATGATTTAAAGCAATTAGATTTAAAACCCATTGAGATTCAAGCAGATTCTATAGCTAAAGTTGCATTATATAAATTAGAAAGTATGAAAGATCAAGTTATTGGCTCATATTTCGTTGAAGATGCGGGACTCTTTGTTGATTATCCATTAAAAGGATTTCCTGGGGTGTATTCATCCTATGTTTTTAAAACTATCGGAAATGAAGGTATTCTACAGCTAATTAAAGATTTTAAAAACTCAATAGCACATTTTTCTTCATGTATTGCTTTATATCATGATAGTTCTGATAAAAGTCTTGTATTTACAGGAAGAGTTGATGGAAAAATATCTCCCAAAATTAAAGGAACTCATGGTTTCGGCTATGATCCTATTTTTATCCCTAATGAGAGACCAAAAAAAACATTTGGTGAACTCTCCAAAAAAGAAAAAAATAAAATATCCCATCGAGGAAGAGCTTTAACAAAATTAATCGAATTTATTAAGTATGAATAATTCTTTTTATTTCGAAATTAAAAGAATTGCTTAAAAAAGGGATAAATTCGGCAATATATCCTCCGAGCATTAACCCTGGTATTCTTCCAATCGTTTGAGAAATATTGGCAACACCTAAAAATTTTCCACGAGCCTCTTCATCAGTCAGATCATATTCCCTGTTTCCTATATATGCTTCTACATCACTACCGCAAATACCCACATATTTTATTTTAATTAAAACTTCATCTTTGCGAGGCTCAGGAATTTTTGCTCTTGCAAGACGAATTTTATACGGTTCTTCTAAAATGGCAACCCTCATTCCGGATGTATTCTCATCTTCGAGAAGTTCTAAATCTGGTTGAGTCATCTTCGTTGGCATATAATAATATAATCTTTTATAATATAAAACAATTAATAAATATTGGAAAAAAAAGATTAAAAAATATACTAAATCTTAAAATTTGATTAATCAAAATAGAATTACTGAACATTGGAAAAAATTTTAAAGATTTTGGATATAATAAATTTAACTTCTCAAAGATATTAATTTCTCGAACTATATTTTAAGTCAATTTGACAATTTACATTGAGTAATTATTCACCATTTTCTATAGATGGATGGTATAGAAAAGTATTTAAATGATTATGTAATCTATCTGATTCAATTTTTTAAACGATTTCAATAAAATGTGTATTAATTTTAAAATTTTTATTGAAAATTATTTACTTAAGAAGTGAAAATGGATGAAAAAAAAATATAAATATATAGTTTTTATTGTGTTTTTAGCCATTCTAAGTTCATGGTGGCTATTTCCATCCCTTCAACAAGAAAAAACTATGAATAATTTCACTCTTCCAGCTGAAAATTCTAAAATCCATTCTTCGGCAAGTGTCTCAGAACTATGGAATTATACGACAGAAGATCATGTGGTCTCTTCACCAGCACTGGGCGATATTGACGGCGATGGCATGCTCGAGGTGGTGGTCGGTAGTAGGGATAATAAGATTTATGCATTAGAGGGTGAGAACGGCACCGAACTATGGAATTATACAACAAAAGATGTTGTGTGGTCTTCGCCTGCATTGGGTGATATTGACGGCGATGATAAGCTTGAGGTGGTGGTCGGTAGTTTCGATAAAAAGATTTATGCATTAGAGGGTGAAAATGGCACCGAACTATGGAATTATACAACAAAAGATGTTGTGTATTCTTCACCGGCATTGGGTGATATTGACGGTGATGGCATGCTCGAGGTGGTAATCGGTAGTTATGATAATAAGATTTATGCATTAGAGGGTGAGAATGGTACTGAACTATGGAACTATACAACGATGAGTGATGTATATTCTTCTCCGGCATTGGGCGATATTGACGGTGATGGCACGCTCGAGGTGGTGGTCGGTAGCGGGGATAATAAGATATATGCACTGAAGGGAGAGGATGGCACTGAGTTATGGAATTATACGGCGATAGGTGTGGAATCTTCTCCAGCACTGGGCGATATTGACGGTGATGGAACGCTCGAGGTGGTTTTCGGCAGCGAGGATAATAAAATATACGCGTTAAAAGGAGAGGATGGTACTGAATTATGGAACTATACGACTTCGATAACGGGAAAAGTTATGTATCCTTCTCCGGCATTGGGCGATATTGACGGCGATGGCATGCTCGAGGTAGTAGTTGGCAGCTGGGATCATAAGATATACGCATTGGAAGGGGAGAGTGGTACCAAGCTATGGAGCTATACAACAAATAATGATGTGGATTCTTCACCGGCACTGGGCGATATTGACGGCGATGGCATGCTCGAGGTGGTGGTCGGTAGTGATGATAATAAGATATATGCACTGGAAGGGGAAAACGGCACTATACTATGGAGCTATACAACGCAGGGAGATGTATGGTCTTCGCCGGCATTGGGTGATATTGACGGCGATGGCACACTCGAGGTGGTGGTCGGTAGTGATGATAATAAGATCTATGCACTAAAACCTTCTCCTTCGGGTGAGAGAATTTACTGGCAAGGATTTTCAGGGGATACTACTTTTCGAAGAAATAAGAATCAGAGATTTCATGATCCTGATTTTGATATGCTAAGCAATTACACCGAAGAAATATATAGTACGAGTCCAATCAATAATGACACGGATTCCGATTCGATTCCGGATGGAGAGGAGGTAATCATAGGGATCGACGGCTATATTACGGATCCCACTAATAACGATACGGATGGCGATGGATATACTGATGGAGAAGAAATAAAGGTGGGTACAAATCCTTTGGATGAAAACGATTATCCCTCAGAGCCTCCAAATATATTGCTTTTCCTACTTACCTTAACACCTCCCTCAGCTCAAATTCCAAGCTATAGCATTGTTATACTATTGAGTTTACTTGGAATAAGTGTTATACTAGTGATATGGGCGAAAAAGCGGCGTTATTGGCATATCTCGTAATTACAAATATAACCAAATTTTTTTTTTTTCCTTTTTATGGTTTCAAGACATTAAAAAACAAATCCATTAAATTTGTTAAAAAGTTTGCCGGAAAATCTCTACAACACTTTGTCTGCTTACATTCCACAGAATAATATACATACCAATAACTCCTACTATAATTGTTATAGAAAACACCCGAAATACTGTATCCCAAGGAATAGAAAATACCGTGGGCATCTCTGTGATTAATGCCATTGTAGTCTCTAAAAGATAAGCCGAGAGCAATCCAATCAAAAATCCCATTAAAGCGGAAGAGATCATAACAATTATGCTTTCCGTTAAAAACATTTGCCTGATATTTCTCGTCTTAAGTCCCATACTTCTAAGAATGCCAATTTCAAACTTCCTCTCCTTGATTACCGCAAACATATTACTGATTAGACCGAATATAGAGATTATAACGGTAAACATTAAAATCAATTCCATTAGAGCGCTTCTACTTTCATTTGTTTCTTGTGTATCATTTATCTTGGAAACAGAATCATCAATATTAAAATCTATATTACCATATTGTGTTTCAATTTCATCTTTAAAATCTTCAACAACAAATTCAGAATTAATTCTAAGATTTATATAGGCTTTATCAACGATCATATTAGATTTTCCAGCATTTTCAACATCCATATATTTCATATAATCGTCCAAAGACACCATAACACCTCCACCACTAGCAGCCATAAAAGAGGTTCGAAAATTCCAAAATCCGGGCATCCCTCCCGATATTCCTACTACTTGAAAGATAGTAGTATTGCCTGGATCATCTTCTATTTGGGGATTAATAAAGGTTAATCGTATAAGAGCACCAATATCGTTAATGTTTAATCTATCGGCGATAGCTTTGGAAATAATGCAAGTATTATTATATAGGAATAAATTCAAAAAAGATTCCTCACTGCTTTTAAGGCTATCCCACATAATAAGATCTCTATCTATTATATTTATAAAATTGGGATTAATTCCTATGAATCCCGCATCTACTTCAGAATATTGGGCTATATCCGATGCATGGACAATATATTTTGTTCGTTCCGCGCCTAAATAATATTCGAAAATCGCCTGAAATAGTTCTTCTTGAGATTCTTCACCTGATTCTAGCGATCCCGAAAATAATGAGCCAAGAATAGATTGAAGATCAATACTATTATGAAGCACTATAGCAATTTGTTCTACATTTGGCATTACTTTAATTTCATTAATCATTTCCAGAGTGATTGAATTTTCCACATCCCTTCCCTCTTTATTTGTTAACACTATATCAGAACCATATTGAAAATTTAAGGAGAGGATTGAGTTTTTTTCCTCCATTTCCACTAATCCTGTGATGAAGAAGATAAATGAAAACGACATCGCAAACATTAATATAGTGCTAATATTTCTCCTTCTATATCGTTTAAGCGAAATTTTTACAATCTGATAATATTTTTTTATTAAGGGAGATATTACTCCTAAAAGGAGGCTTTGGATTAATGGAATTATTCCTATAGACGCAAATACCAAACCTATTAAAATTGTAATCAGAAGCCCAATAAATAGCCCATTAATAAGCATAGTATCATTTGTAATCAATATTCTTGGCATTAAAATAAACATAATGATCCCTACAATGGAGAGAGCTATTCCTACTAACATTAATTTTAATTTTACACTTGTCTCTTTTTTAATTTCGAAACCTTCCTCCTCGGCTCTAAATGGGGTAATCGATTTAATCAAATCTTTTCGCGCCGCTTTGATAGCGGGTATAAAAGATACAATTAGACTTACTAAAATTCCAATTATCGCGGCAGAAATTATCGTTGTTGATTGTATGACAAATGTTAAATCAGAAAACCCAAAATTATAGTTTGATAAAAATAACCTTGAAATTGGTTCAGTTAAGAAATATCCTAAAATTACTCCTATAATTGATCCTATTATACCCAAAATAAGCCCTTCAATCAATACAATTTTAATAGGAAATTTTTTCTGACCCCCGACCACACGTAAAATGCCAAATTCTCTCATTCGTTCTTCCGCAGAGGTTGATAATATAGAATTTATCAAGATAGAAGTGATCAACATAGTAAGCATTATTATAAACCAGAAAATAACCGTGACGGTCATTAAAAAATATTCTCCTTGAATTAATTCCTCTAATTTTGGCATTGAAACATAATATTGATTTATATCTAACCTTAACTGTACATATGTACCGATTTGTCTTGCTTTCTGTACTGTCGTGTCTATATTACTCGCATCATAGATTGATTCCGGATTTAATAATGTTCCATAGATGAAATTAATTTTATTTTCTTTATTCAAGAATTCTTGCGCGTCTTCTAAATTCAAAATTATTAGTGCAGTTTCAAATTGCATAAATTTATTATCTTGTGTGCATACCTGATCAACCACAAAATCTTGTTCAAATTGTTGGTAAGTTAAATGGATGGTGTCTCCTCTTGAAACGTTTAGATATTCTGCTACACTTTTTAAAACTATACATTCCCCCTTATCAGGTTTCCCAGGATAGATAAAATCTGTAGTGAAAAATTTAGTGGCAAGTTTTAGATCTCCCATATCACCACTTATAAATTCCGTCAAAAAATCTATTCCATACATTTGCACTGTTGCATTTTTATTTGTATTTTCAGAACCAGCTTCAATAAGCATAGTGATACGAGGAAAAAATTGTTCCACACCAGGAACTCCTGCTAGCTTTTTAGTAATTATGCTTTCATTAAAATAAGGATCATAAGTTAAACCTGTAGTGGGATTTTTAGCTATAATGAGATCCGCTTCAGAAGAATTTTCAGTTGCGATTTGAATATAATTGTAGTTAAGGGTATCATTAATAGTTCCGATAGCAACCAATAGAAAAATGCTTATGGCTAACCCTGATATGGCGAAAATCAATTTTGCCTTATCTCGTTTAAGATCAAGCCAACTTTGTTTTAATGCTTGAAAGGTGAACCTTGATTTTAATTCATACAGATATTTTCTTATATTCATTTGTTCTTAATTATTTTTTTAGTTTTCTTTATTCAATATTTCAATCCAAAATACTAAATTGGTCTTTCTTTTTTGTATATTCTTGTAAAATCTTTCCTTTTTCATGAATTAAATTTTCAATAATTTCTTTATCTTGTTTTAAAAGTTTGATATTGCATTCATCACAATAATAATTTGTATCTGGTTTGTCCTTAAAGTACCATTTATCACAATTAATACAATTATAAGCAGCATAAATTTGATCTTTTTCACAAATAGGACAGATTATATCATATTTTTTATTAGTATAAAACCAAGATTTACAATATTTACAATATAATATTAAAGGATTCTCTGCTTGAGTTTTTTCCAGATATTTTATTTCGGCAATAATATCTGAACTTTTTTTCTTAGTCATTAATGTTCTTAATATCGAATCTTGTTTAATTCTTTCTCTTGATATAATCTTATTTCTTATACCTATTAGATATAATGCTGATTTATATATAATGAAAATCGACACAATTGAGAATGCTATTCCACAAATAATATAAAAAATTAATATCGGATCAATTATTTGATTTGCTTTAATCTGCTCTTCATCATAAATAGTTGAAAAATAACCATAGAGACTAAAAATATTTTGAGAAGTATGATCTTTATTTCTATCGTAGCCAATATAAATATCAGATAGCAACCAACCATAACCGGGGGATCCTCCAGCGTAATCATTAGAATGAAGAGAAAATTTTATCATAACAGTCTCACCTCTATAACTAGAGATATCTATACTTTCATTTCCTTTTAGGATCATTTCAGGATCAGAATAATAATTTTTCAAAATTTTCCAAGTTTCTCCAAAATCACTAGAAATCGAAACTTGACAATAATCTCTTTCATCCTCAGGACGAGACCCCTCATATTCGAGATCTATTTCATATTTAAATTCTAAAAATATCTTATCTTTTGATAAAACTCTAATTGGTTTGGTAATTAATTGAGCATCCCAATTTTGCCCATAACCTCTAAAACTTTCACTAAATCCTTGTCCCATTCCTCCATAGAAATACTCACGATATAATTTATGTATAATGTGCCATGTATTATCTCCTCGTAGCCAAGCTGTTCTTTCTGTTTTAATAGGTGTACCAATTACATAAAGATTTTCTAAAGAATTAGAAAATAAAAATCCTATAGGAATTTCTTGTTGATAAACATTATATTCTAATAATTCTGGAGTATTAAACGTAATTAATTCATTATTTGTATTATAACGTATAGTTGAATTAGTAAAATTACCATCTGAAACGTAAAATTTAAAGGATTGATTTAAAATCTCATTTAAATTTAAAGATCGTACAAAATAAATCCCTTTATCTTCAGGTTTATTGGAACTAGCATTCCAATCTCCAAAATAATTAATCATAGAATAATTATCATTATTAATTTCAAGATAGACATATTCAGGATAATTATTATCTTGATCAAAATATTCTAAAGAAAATTTAACTTTCTGATATTTTAAATCTTGAGAGAAATGTATATTTTTACTTAAATTAAAATTGATTTCTGGAGGGGATATATTGGATGCATTTTCAATAGCAAAATAGTCTAGCATAAAACCTTTATAATAAATAAAATCTGGTTTTTCATCTAAAGATGCATTAAATCTAAATTTTACATAATTTCCTTTGTAATCTGTTAAATTTATTTCTTCGAGAAACCAATCATCTTCCAAGTTTGAAAAATTTCTCAGAGGTGTTGATTTCCAGCCCGTTCCATTTACATTGATATAAAGATTTATAGAATCTAAATCATTAATACTTACTCTTGATCCAATTTTTGCAATAGGTACGAAATCTTCTCCTAATCCTGTTAAGTTAAAATAGGGACTTGTAAATGAACCATTTAAATATGTTTCAGTTCCTATTGGTTGATAAGTGTAATTTTTAGGATAATTATGATATGATCCAAAATAAATGGATTTCCAATCATTTTCATATACTCTAGAGCGATTATCGTTTAAGTTATTTTGAATTAATAAATCCCATCCCGTCCCTGTTATTGTCCAATTATCTAATCCAATATTAAAATGATGATGATACTCTAAATGCTTTATTACGGGAGGAAAATATATATCTATCTCAAAAAAATTAAAAATATCAATTGGAAGTATTGCATTTCGTAGTCCATCCTTTACATAAAAACGATAATGATAGGTTTTATTTTCCGGCAATTCTATATATTGGCTAGAAAATATTGCTCCATTAGTATAGTTATTATCTTCTGGATTTAATTGAGTTAAAGTAAAATTTTTGGCTAATTCTTGTATATATACATAAACTTGTTGAGGAGGAACATTTGCTGTATCATTATCAAAATACTCAACATAAAATTTGTATCTGTCAAGTGTAATATTATATTCGGGCTTATCTCCTTGAATTTCACTAAGACTTAATACAGTTGTATTTTTAGGACCGTTGATATAAGAGACTTCTGGAATTTTTAGTTTTGGATCAAATATATTTTCGACCTCAGTTAAATTGAAGGTAAAATTACTTTCGCCATTAATTGCTTTTATAACTAAAATGGGATTCGTTTCATTTTTTCTGGGGGTGAAATAGAGATAATCAAAAGAATTATAGCTTTTTCGTGATGATGCTAATAATATTGGTTCACCAAATCTATTTGTTTCATTTGAATATAAATATAAGTCAAATGTAGAGAATAGATTTATATCTGTGAGATTAAAAAGGTATTGATGATCTGCAATTAAATTAACCTTTCTAGCGAAAGCATGGGTTCCAAGTGGATTATTTCTAGAACTTACTAAATGCCCTTCATATGTAATATTAGGACTGATGGTTTTTGTTAATGCGTCTATTGCTGCTTGAATATTAACTCGTCCATATCCTTCATGTTCATCTTTTAACCCTGCTCGGTGAGTAGAATTAATTTGAGCCTGATATAATGATGGTGAATATTGGCTTTCATCTACCTCTGTATTTGGATCATCTTCTCTCTCAAGATAAGTCTCTGTTGCGGTCATAAGTAGAATGGATTTCATAATTTTACTCCATTTTGTAGTGTTAAGACTATTCCATTGAATCCAATTATTCCATTTAGCTTCAATAAGAATATTTATCGCAGCGGCTATAATAGCTGTTGATATAGATGTTCCATAACTCGAAGAAGTAATATTAGTATTAGCTGCTGCACTAATAATATTACGATGCTGGACAATTTTACTTCCACCAGGAGCTACAATATCTGGTTTTATCATCCCTCCATCAATAATCTTGCCCATACTGCTATAAGAAGTAACTTGATCATCATCATTTATAGCTCCTACCACGATTGAATTTCTATTTTTTCCTAATGTATTTAAAGTCTCAAAATTTTGTATTCCATAATTTCCTACAGCAATAATTACTAAAATACCCTCATCTGAAATTTCATCAATAACTCTATTGATCGCCGAGATATCATTTCCAAGAGTTCCTACACTTAAACAGACACTTATTATTTTCGAAGAATTTTTATTTTTATAGACAAATTCCAAAGCAGATATTAGATTGGATACTCTCCCTTTACCAGAATTATTTAAGACTTTATAATTCACCAATTTTGAACCATTTGCAATGCCCGTGAAATAGTTATAATTTTGGACATAAAATTCTGGAAAAAATTCGATATATGATGATATTGAAAAGTGAGGATTTTTATAACTTTCTTTAGAGTATTTTATTATCACATCATACAATCCTAACTCATCTTTGGAAATCTTGTGTTTGATCAGATAATATTGTGATTGATTCTCATTAAAGGAAGAATTAACCAACTCTCCATTATAATATATTTGAACCCAAAATTCATCTATTCCTTCAGTTATTAATTTCCAAGAAGAATTAACCGAGATATATTCATTAGGTTCTGAAATATTAAATGTGGCTATTTTAATTGAATAGTTCTTTGGTTCGATAGAAAAACCAAAAATTTCTGAATGTGTATAATTCTGTTTAATATATATTTGATTTGGAAGTGTAGAATTATACGGATCCTTTCCCGTACCCGCTATAACGGATCCTATAAAAGTGCCATGACCATAAATATCTAAAGGTGATTCTCCATCTACAAAACTTTTATTATCAATCACTTTATCTTGTAAGAAGATGTGGGAAAGATCTATTCCGCTATCTAAAACTGCTATGGAACTATTTGTATCCCCCTTATAACCATTATTAAACCATGTAGAATTGACAGCCCCAGTTTGGAATGAGGCGAAATTTAATTGTGCTTCAATAATTTCATCGTTTTCTAAAGTTGCATTGGGAACTTCATTTTCAATATATTCTTGAAATAAAGATTTATTGCTTATTGGTATTATTCCAGAAAATCCACTAAATGATTCAAATGTATCATTCCAATTTTTATGAACTATACCTCCATAGAATTCAAACTTATTTTTCACCCCTGGATTATATGTAGAATTTTTGAAATACACTATCAAATAGCTATTATTATCAGAGTCATCTGATGAATAAATGGCTTGTTTATTTAATCCTGCTGGCAATTGAGATGATGAATTATCTTTAGGAAGAAAAATGAACAAAAAACTTGAAAATAGTAATAAAGCTGTAATTATGAATACTTTTTTCGATTTTGATTTGTTTTTATTCATCTCCCTACCCTCCAAAAATTTTTTATTAAAGTTTTGAAATACTTTAATAACCTCCTTCTTCTTCTTTAAAATTTGATAAATATTCTTTTAAACTTATTTCAGAGGTAAGAATTGATTCCCGTGAAGTGAGACTTAGGACCTTAATTTCTTTCCTTTCTGATTCTAATACTTTTTTCTTATAGCTCCTTAAATACCAAATGTATATAAATAAAATTCCTCCCACAATAGCAATGGGAATTAATATGTTTAAATTTTGTATTGATTTTGGTATAATAACTTTTATAGAGAGAATATTTGAATTAGCAATATTTTTATATAGAAAATCGTATTCTAGTCTTGCGCTTGTTAATATTGTCATTGCTTGAGTATTTGCTTTTAAAATATAGGTAATATATGTTGATTCTCCAGGCTTTAAAGTATCAATGGTTTTAATTAATTTCCCTGATTCTAATGTAAAAATATCCTGAGGATAGCCTACAATGTCGTCTAATTTTAAATTCTTAGCAATTATAGTACCTTCATTTTTAATTTTAACATTTACGATTATAACTTCCCCCCTTTCTAATTCATTTTTATTAACCGACTTTTTAACTGAAATTATTATAGAACCCAATATCAAAGGTTCAGATTGGCGTATCTGATAAGTTTTACTATCCCCATTATCCAAGAGATTTATTGCGGGATATAAATATCCCTTCCATTCCGTTTTATTAATACTATAAGTAATAGATTTTATTTGATTATAAGATATATTGTAAAAAATAAGATGTTCATTTGATCTTCTAATTAAATCTCCATATTTATCTCTTGAAGAAATATTAATTTTATCAATAATTAAACCTTGGGGACCAATATTTTTAATATTTAATGATATATTGAATATTTCAGAAATTGAGGGACTTTCTTTTGAAGAATTTAGAAAAATATCAATTATATGTATATATGGTGTTCTATTTTTGTAATTTAAGGGTGAAACAGAATAAAGATTATTAGGATGAGATGATAGAACTGATGAATTACCTTTTTCTAAGAATTTTGAATTGTTATATTTAATGATATGATTTTCAAATAATTCAGAATTTGGAACATAGAAAGAGAAATTTAAGTGTATTTCACTGCCCGGATATAAAGAATTTAAACGATAAAAAAGACAATTATTTTTTAAACTAAAGTTATTAAAGCTCTGAATAATTCCCGGAATAGGAATTTTTATAGTAATATTTGTAGCAAGATCGGAACCAATATTTTTCAAATTTAAGAAATAAGAAATAATATCTCCTTGATTTGACGTATAGCTAGAAAGACTGGAATAAGAAACTATTGAAGACATATTATCGGTACTTAAAGTAATTGAATTTGAATAACAAGTGTATTTCACATTACCACTCTTAGAAGTATATTTAATATTGCTTTGTATTTCAACGGGGTTAATATCTCTCGTTAAGAATTTAATGTCAATATTATCAATTGATATATTAAATTGATTACTATCTTTTTTTTTTATTCTAAATATTATAGTATAATCTCCTTGAGAAGGACTTTGAAAAATATGATTTATGCTATTATTATATTTTGTTACAGAAAAGATCCTAGAGGTCTTAGTCATAGCTGTTAAATATGGTTGGAGATCAAAATATTCTTCATTAGTATAATTAAAAAGCTCAAATTCAATATTTGTAAATGATTCAGTGAAATTATAAGTAAGAGAGACTCTATCAAGTGTATTATTTATTAGATCAATAAAAGTGGTATTTTGTGCAGCAAATTGAACTTCAATTCTATTTTCATCAAAATATTCCTCTGAAATTATAGTCCAATTCTCATTATCTGGATATAATGCCATCTCAGGAGAATTCGATTCAGCTTCCTCACCAAAGATGATTCGGGGCAATCCTAAAGAGTTGTTTATAATAAAATCAAATGCATGGAATCTTGTATAAGTATCTGAATCAGAAATAGAATAATTTTTGTGGGTATAGGATATAAATTTATCTGGTTCTAATTCCCAATTATCATCATTCCACACACTATATATATTTGTAAAGCTTTCCTCGACTCTTTTTGCAGTCTCTCTTGGTGTTGCCTCCCATCCTATATTATCGAGTAAAGAATAATGTTCTATAAATAGAATATCCACAACTTCATTCATTTTTTCATTATATGGATATAAATTTGAAATATTTAAAGGATCTGGGAAATAATAATCGTTGGAACCATCATTATTAGTATCAAATTGAAAAATTCTTGGTTCTTCGTCGAAATTGAAAAAATCCTCTAAATCATCATATTCACCAGGATATTCCGAATTAATAATACTCTTTATGGCGTCTTTTAGATCATCAATGAAATCGGGATTTCCTCCCTCTATTCTAAATATAAGATAGAGAACTGTATCCAAATCTAGGGGGATTGATATTGGAACTCCATAAGCAGATATATTTCCAACAGTTTTCGCCGAAATATTAAAATCAAAATTTTTATATGCTCCAAATGATGTATTTTTTCCAATTAACAGATTATCAAGCTTAATATTAGCCTCAGAATTCAAGAGCTCGTATTTTACATTTAAATTATTTAACGGATTTGTTAATCCAGATGGAAACGTAGGAAATCCTGTGAAACCAAGAATTGGTAAGAAATTAATAAGATCAAATTCATCGTTTTCATTAATTAAATTAGTATAAATTTTTTTTAATCCCCCTTGATCTCTCCAGGATAATTGAAATGAATAATTTTGTAGGTCATATGGATTAAAATCAGTATCCATGAAACTAAATAATAATGCTAATTGATCTATGAAATAATCACTAAAGGCAATATTATCTGGAGACGAATCAATGATATCCGTACATAAAATGTTTACATCTAATCGTGATAGAAATCCCCCAATAAGCGCTGAATATACTTTTTCGCTAGGGGCTAATGAACTTTGAGTATATCCTAAAGCATCAAATAAATTAAATTCATATTGATTTGGTGCTATTTTTTGAATTCCTGATTCTAATCCTTCATATTGAATTTCAATAATACTATAATGAGAATTTTTTGAGAGTGAAAAGTTTCCAAAGGATGTGGTTAAATCATCAAAATTTTCAATCGAATCAGTTTCATTTAATCCTAAATAAATGCCCAAATTCTCAAGTAAATCTTCATTTTCTTCTAAAATATTAGTAAGTTGATTAAAAATATCGTCTATAATATTTCCCTTTAAAAAGGGGGAAATTGCCGCTCCAGTATTAAAATTTAATTGATCATTTCCGAAGTTTATTTCTTCCTGAAATAAATCCGGTGAATTAATTAATGCAAATGAAAATGATAAATGGTTATTATTTCTATAAGTATGACTCTCCAATCTTTTTAAATCGAATGCTTTCCAATAACCATCTTTAGGTATATTTTCTGTGAATTCTCCTAACAAAATATGCCATTTAGGGTAATATCCGATAAATGGATAAAAATTCGGCTCAGAAGAGTTTACCATAATTAAATCCATTTCAAGGTTCATTTTAATAATTTCAAGAGCTCTTTCAGCTCTTTCTTGAGCATCATTTAAACTTACATCTGGGTCATAGTATAGAAATCCAACAAATGAATTAATGGGATTTTTAAATTGTTGCTCAACTTCTCTTTCTGTCAATGGAAGCGGAAAAATAGGAGAATTAATATTATTAGATGCACTTAAAAAAATATTACATTTGTAAAATGCAGGATCTGATAAATCGAAACTTCTTAAAATATTTGTATCATTGGTAAAGATAGAATGTTTAATTAAAGAGCTATTTCCCGCTACATAAGCTCCGATTGATTCTGCGTATAAATCCATTCCTGCGATATCCGAGCTATTTAAAGATTTTTTTTGTATCCCATTAGGAAATATATTATCACTCGATGATTCTTGGTTTCCAAAAAGTGAATTAATTATAGGGAATATCAATACAAAAAACAGAATGATGGAAACCAATCTCTTTTTACGGTTAAATTTTATTATTCTAGCACCTCCTAAAGAGTTTCTCTATAAATTTCTGTAATTTTTTTCTTTCTAATTCTCCATAAGAGTAATTTCATTCCAATATAGACGAATATTATAGAAGCACCATATATCCCGAGAAAATTTATCCATGGAAAATAGTATGTATAAGAAGTATTCATAAATAATCCCATCGAAGAACCAAATAGCCAGCCAGTTAGCATTCCCGCTATCGTCCCTACAGTTCCACTCGCAAGAACTATTATTATAGCTTCTAAAATAAACAATCGGTTAAGGTGTCCCCCGCGCAGCCCAAGTGTTCTTACTATTCCGATCTCTTTTTTTCGCTCAATTATAGTAGAATAGGAAGATGCCATTAACCCAAATAAACATATAACTATAGTAGACATCAAAATAAGCATAAAAAAAGTATCTATTAAAGCAAAAGAAGATTCCTGGCTCTCAATTCTACTCGCTAAATTTCCGATATCAAAATTATACTGATCAGAATATTTATTTGTAAGATAGAATTCTAAGAATTCCGCAATTTTAGGATTTCCATTCTGGATTTTGATAAAGAATTTGTCTACCCAAATAGGTTCTGACATTTCCATAATATCTAAATATATTTCTTTGGAAACTAATACACCATTGGCTCCCATACCAAAAGTTGAGGAACCACTAAAAGATCCAGAAAACCCTGGAATGCTTGAAGCAATACCGGCGATTCTAAAATTAAATCTTTCTACTTCTTCCCCCCTATGAATAACAATTCGAATCAAATCATATAGGTTTAATTTTAATTCATTAGCTATTGATTGAGAAATAATACACCAGTAGGGATTTTGAGTATTTATTAAAGTAAACGCTTCAGATGGATTTCCTTGTTCAAATCTCATATATTTTGTATTAATAGTGAAGTAAAAATTTCGATCAACACCAATCAGTGAAATATCTTGAGTAAAAAGACCCGCGTAATCTCCCATTTCGGCTGAGAATTCTTTATTTTGCTCATTCTCTGAATATATCTGTGTTAATTGATTTGGCTGTACTAAAGCAGACGAAACTCGTTCAATTCCATAAATACTTAGTAGTTCGGTCTGGAATTCCGTTGTAAATATTTTATTTACGTCTAAATTATTAGTAGATTCTGATTCGTCTCCTCTACCTCCACCAAAAAACCCAAAAGATCCGCTTGGTTCTGCCCAACCATCTGATTCGATTAATAAATCAGAACCATAATTTAAATATATTCCTGATTGTGATTGATTAGATAAATCTTCAATAAATATTGACACAAATATTACAAATGAAAATGATATCGCGAAAATGACTATCGTACTTGTATTTCTCCGCTGATATCTATATGTAAAGGTCTTTACAACATTATGAAGTTTTCTACTTATTGGTCTAAAAATTTCAATAAAAAATCTAAGTATCACAGGCATTAATCCTAAACCAGCTAATGTCATACCCAAGATAAACATCATTAGTAATCCAATTAAGACACCTGCCATTAATGTTAAATCAAATGAGATAATAATTCTCGGCACAATGAAAAATATAAAACCTGCAGCAATGGCAAGTACAAGGCCTGTAATGATAAGTTTATAATTAATAGTTGATTTCTTTTGTAATTTATAAAGTTCCTCAGGATGTCGATAGGGATGGATGGACTCTATAAGATTTAATTTCATCACTCTTATTGCAGGAGAAATACTGACTATTAATCCAACTATTAATCCAATAAGATAAGCAATCACTATAGAAACATAAGTAAAACTGAAAGATAATGTTGCTCCTCCCAAAACAGAATAAAATCTTGTGAGTAATAACTCATTTGCTATTGGTAATATAAAATATTTGGTGCCAAGGAATGCTCCTGCGATTCCTATAATTGTTCCAATATTACATAATAGAAGCCCTTGAACTAAAACAGTAGCTAAATTATGAAATTGATGTGCTCCAAGTGTTCTAAAAATCCCAAACTCTCTAATTCTCTCCTCAACAGATGTATTAAGAATTCCATTAATTAAAATCCCTGAAATCAGCATAGTTATTATTGCTACAAACACAATAGCGATTGTGAAGATCATATTTAGAATCTCTGAATAACTGAATAGTAATAATTTTGGTAATTGTATATTGTATTCATTCATCCCGATTAAAATTTGGATTATTGTAGCGAGTTCTAATACCCGATTTTCTGATCCTTTGACATCTCTCACATCATAAAAACCCGCATCTTGATTAAAAGTAGTAATTAATTTAGAACATTTCCCTTCAAATTCGTCCTTTCCAAAAATTTCATAAAGAGTATTTATATCTACACAAATTAAATTTTTTATTTTATAATTAACGGGCCATTTAAAATTAAAATCAAATATAAAAGAAACCGTAAAATTTTTTGTAATATAAGTACTATTTTCATCCATCAATTTCATATCTATCTCAATAGTATCTCCTATTGAATATTTAATATCATTATCAAAACCGTAGTATATTGCACAACTATTGGCAGGTAAAGAAGGGATTGGAATTTCGCGATTTATTATCGGCCAAGAAAAATACCCAAATCCAATCAGGTTTTCGAACATAAAATTTATACCTGAAATTAATGCAGTTCTTTGTAAGGCCGTTAATTCTTGCGTATCAAATCCTTTTGAAGCATTTACTTTTCCATATACTTCCATTCTAGGAATATATTTATCGATGGAAGAAGTTTGGGATTCAAGTGTTGCTACCATAGGGAGATATGAAAAATAATTGGATCTATTTTCAGGCTCTTCATTATAATGGCGTACGGATATAACAAGATCTTGATTTCCAGAATCCGAAGCGATATAATCTACCATCGTTGAACTGGCGGAATCTCCAATAAATAAAACTAAACATAATAAAGCGATGCTAATAGTGATTCCAATAAGGCCTAAAATGGTACGGATTTTATGCTTCTTTAAATCATTAAAGGCATATTTAAAAATTAGTTTGAGATGAACCATATCGTTTTTTGATACTTATTTCGATTTTTTAGGAGATTTTAATTAAAATTTTATTTTAAAATCAAGATATCCTCTTTAATTTGTCCTTTAATCGTATCATCTTCAATTATTTCTCTTAATATGTCATCAAAATGAATCGGCAAATTTTTTAATATCGGCTCTGGGATACTATTTGCTATATCTGTGATCTTGAACTCTTTTTTCCCTTGATTGTTAAATAAATACTGATATATCTTTCTCTTGCATTTTTCTTTATTAATTTCTGCTTCATTTTTCCTTTGAATCTCCATTATGTATGTTTCTTTTAATCCTACGATCTTCCCCTCACGTATAAGTTTTCCATCTCTCATATGTAAGGTCCTAGTAGCAAATTCAGAAACCGCAGCATCGTGGCTTACTGCAATAAAAGTAGCCCCTCGTTTATTGAGATCCCTCAAAAGATTTAAGATTTGAATACCTGTTTTGGAATCTAAATCTCCTGTTGGTTCGTCTAAAACACAAATAGCTGGATCATTTGCAAATGCTCTGGCTACCGCAACACGCTGCTGCTCACCACCGCTTAATTCGCTCGGTGTATGATGCGCTCTTTCTTCTAGCCCGACTATAGAAAGGAGGTCCATTGCACGCTTCTCTTTACCTCTTTTTGAGAGCTTCCCACTAAAATGAAGGGGTACCATTACATTTTCTAAAGCTGTCATTTGTGGTAATAAATTATAAAATTGAAAGACAAAGCCAATTTTGTCTCTCCGGATGTCTGCAAGCTCTGAATCCTTCAATGTTGCAATATTTTTGCCCTCTAGGAAGATTTTACCCCTGGTTGGCGTGTCTAAGCCTCCAATTAAATTTAGGAGAGTTGTTTTTCCGCTCCCACTAGGTCCCATTATTAGCGTAAACTCTCCCTTATCGATCGTTAAATTTATTCCTCGGAGAGCCGCGATAGCAGTTGTGCCAAGAAGATAAGTTTTATGAATATTCTCAACCACTATAAGATGATCATAGTCTTTATCAACTTTTTTGCCTTGATCAAATTCCTCTTTTATTTTTTTACGTGTTTGTTTAGAACTTAGTAACTCTTGTTTTCTTTTTTCTTTAATCTTCTCTTTTATTTTCATATTCTTCCAATTTTCATATTTAGTCGTTATTTCACCATCTATTACTGCCAAATTACCAGTTTCTTCTTCGTATTCTCTCATTAGCTCTGTTTCTCGCATATCTTACTTATCCTTTTCTTCTTGTATATATTTATTTAATTTTTACTTAAATAAAAAAAGCTTAAAAAAAAAATCCTATCTTTATTTTTTATTGTTTTAGTATTTATAATTGTAATAGCTATAGGACTATAAAATATTAAGTTTTATCTAATAAATATATTATAATTAATTAATAATATTATTTGCTAGTCTATTTCAATTAAAAATAATTGGTAATATTAATGATTATTTTTTAATTCTTCAATCTTTTTTTTTAATTTGAGATTGTCTTGACGAAGAAACCGAATTTCCTTCATTAATGGTTCTATCATTGCCATTACTTGTTCCCTTGAAAAAAGATTATCATTTCCAAACTCTTGTATTTCTTGGCCGCGAACTCGTCCATCACGGTCGATATATAAAATGGTTAATAATTCCTTCGCTTCTCCTTTCTTTATAGAATTATGTAAAAATACATAGGGGAAAGGATATTTACTTTGAGACTCCAAAAGTTTTTTTTTAATTCTTACATCATGCATAGCATTACAAAAATTACACCTATATTGCATTACTATATAATTTTCTTTTTCTCTCATTATGCTCTAATAGAAATTTCTCAAATTAAATTTTTTGCTTTAAAATCTTAAGTATTTTCAAAAATAAAATTTGTTCCGCTTCTCTTTTTGTTTTTGCTTTCTCAGAACTTAAATCTTTTACAAATTTTGTAATATTTTTTAATTTTCTATTATTATTATCATAAATTTTTGGATTTTTAGCAATCCAAAATGGTTGATTATCAGGACCAAATGATTTAAACTCTGTTTTTATAGTAGGAGTAAATCTTAATTTTGACTGCAAAAACTCCAACAATTTATTCTTATTTAAAATGGCGGATCCCTCAACAAGGTCATCCCACTGATCATAAAACTTATTAATGACTTTTTCTTCAACAATTTTTATATTTTCGTTAGAGTCCAGATACATTGCCCCGCATAATGCTTCTAATATATCTGCTAATATTTTGGTACCCTTTATTTCTTGAGCGTCAGCTTTGAGTATAAATTTATCTAAATGAAAATATTTTTGAGCTATTTTTTTTAATGTATCATCATTTTCTAATTGTTGTTTAATTTTAGTTATTTTTCCTGGCTTTCGAACTCCAGATTTATACTTTTTTAATAAAAAGATTAATTTTATCACAGCATCGCCAATGGTTTCTAAAATTTCATAATCCTTTAATCCTTTTTGATGAGCTAATTGTGGAGTAGTTAAGGCCTGAGATAATAAGTTTTTGTCTCGAAAATGATAATTGAGAAAGATTTGTAGTTGCTCAAGATTATTTTTATCAATCATCTCAACGTTAATATTAATTGTTGAATAAATTTAAAAATTTAGAACAGATTATTATTTAGTGAATGATAGTAATGGTGTGATCTTTGGATAAAACTAATAATGAAATATGGAAAGAATTTCTCTCGAAAATTGATAACCTAAATAATAATATCCTTGAATTGGAAAAATTAATTTCAGAAATGTCCATTCTTTCCAGAGAAGAATTAATTAAAAAAATTCATGAAGATCTTCTCTTAAAAAATATAATATTTAAAAATGAGGGTATCTTACAGAAAGACTTATATAAGGATAAAGCTGAAAAACAATATTCTATACCTCAACTTCTTATTAATAAAACAATTTTAGATATTAGAAATACTCCTGTCAAAAAAGTATTCTTTTTACGAAAATTTCTCAATAAATTTTCAGATATCTCTGAATCTGATAAAACAGTTTTATTAAATGATTTAACTCGGGCCGATATCAATAATCTATCAGAGAAATTGGAATCTCTTACACACACATTTAAACTAAATCTATAAATTATATTTAGCATGATTTTCTTTCAAATTAAGATAGAGATAAATAAAACGTGAAAATTTCTTAATTAAACCTAAATAATAAGAATTTATTTCCTTATAACTTAATTTAATAATTTTCTATTGATATATCTGAATCTTATTCAAATGAAAATAATCTATAGAGAAAATAAAATTTTTAAAATATTTGATACTTTAGATTAATCTTTTATAATAATAAAAAATTATAGATTAAAGCAAAGCGAATAAGTTAGTTAATACCATCACTTTTTTCATATTTTTGATTTTAATTTTTCGCGTTATGAGTTTTCCCATGAATGATAGTGTAGATATTTTACCCATCGCAATATTCAATAAAATTTCAGTGGTTGTCTCTAATTTTCCGTCCCATCCTAACTTCTCTTTTGTAATTTCCTCCTTGTTGTTTCTAACACCTTCCACTTCAATTATACCCTTAATAATTTTTATTAATGCAGCCCATCGCCCGTCAACAGCATTTATAAGAATCTTTATATCGGCATCTTTATATTCTTCTTTAAATTTTTTATTCTGATTTAAAGGAGATAAATTATCATCTAGAATTTTTGCTAATCCTTTAAGTTTCTTCCCTTTTTCTTTTTTTTCTGACATTTTTATTTTCCTAATATCTTATTTTTTTTGATATTTTTTGATATATAATTTAAATTTTGAAAATATTTTAAGTTTTTAAATTTTGAAGATATTTTAATTTAAATTAAATATAAATAAATCAAACAAAAATAAATTTGAAGTGATATATTTCGAGTAAGAATAAGAATATATCTATTTCTAAAACAAGTTAAGAAAATTAATAAGATCCTTCCTCCGAGTTCGTAAAAAATTCTTCATAAGCTTTCCGATCTTCAATCGAAATCGTTGATTTAACTCTAGAACTCTTCTTTAAAACCCGGGAACTCTTCTCACGATCATCGTGATGGATTTTTTTGCTAATGGTATAATCCTTATCATTCTTTCCAAGCTCGAAATATTCTTCGCAGGCTTGACAATAAAGCTTCCCATCTTTTGGAATTAAGATATTATCGCAATTTGGGCAGAATCTCATCTATGTAGGTCACCTTATTATTTTTTTTTGCACGCTTTTATTAAAAAAATTAACCTTAACTTACATTTAAAATAAATTCCTATATTTAAACTTATTCAAAACATTTCAAAACAATTTATTAACAATCGGGAAAGTATATAGATGTTTGGTTTTAAAAATATAAATTTATTTACAATATTTATTATATATTATAAATTTTTTTAATTATATAATAACATAACTTACCTAAAAATAAACAAAATAGTATAGGTAGAAGACTATAATAAGTGGTTAAATATGAAAAAAGACTTTTTATTGATTGCTCATAGAGGAGCCAGTAAAGAAGCTCCAGAAAATACTTTAAAAGCTTTTGAAAGGGCTATAGAATTGGGAGCGGATTATGTAGAATTTGATGTGCATTTCACAAAAGATAAAGAAATCGTAATTATTCATGATGAAAATACCTTTAGGACTACTGGTCATAAGGGACTAATTAAAGATATGACTCTAAAAGAAATAAAAAGGCTTCAGTGCGAAGAGGGTGAGCAAATTCCAACCTTACAAGAATTAATAGATCTTGCAAAGGGAAAAATCGGATTGCAGTGCGAAATTAAAGCAGAAGGAATGGCATCTGCGCTCGTAGATATCTTCAGAAACTCTTCTTTTATAGAAGATACTATTATTAGTTCCTTTAACCATAAGGAATTAATAGAAGTACATAAAATTGAACCAAGTGTGCGAATAGCATCATTAGAACCTACGGGAACTAATTGGTCGAAGGAATGGGGTTATCAAAAACAAGCGGTCGAAAATGCAAAAAATTTAGAATGTTATGCCATTCATCCGCTTTATAGATTAATTAATGAAAAGTTAATCACATTTGCTCATGAAAATAACTTACGAGTTCATCCTTGGACTGTTGATTCCATAATTGCGATTAAGAAATTGATAGCATGGGGAGTTGACGGCCTCATAACAAATGATATTAATAAAGTTAAAAGTTTTTTGTGAAGAAAATTTTTTTTTTCTAAAATATAAATTAAAAAGTAATCCTCTCTTTAATCCTTTAACTCTTTTTGATGTCTATTGATAAAATAATATAAGTTTTTATAGAAAAATAATAATCATATTATAATTTTTAAATAGCGAGCTTCATTAAGTAAATAAGAGGTTAAAACAATGGTAAATTTATTATTAATCATCGGACTTGTTGTTACTATTTCCGTCATTATACTCATTATAATGGGAGTAAGTTTAAAAACTGTAACCGAATACCGAAGATTGGTTATTTTTCGCTTTGGAAGATATAAAAGAACGGTAGGACCAGGGATAATCTTTTTATTACCAGTAATCGAAAAAGGAATTAAGATTGATTTAAGGATCAAAACATTGGACATTGCTCGGCAAGAAATCATTTCTAAAGATAATATCCCAATCACAATAGATACGTCTGTGTTTTATCGAGTGATTAATCCTGAATATGCAACAACAAAGATTGAAAATTTTATGAGAGCGGTGCTCAATTATACACAAGGGGCTTTACGGGATGTAATTGGAAATATGGAATTAGATGAAGTTTTAACGCAAAGAGAAAAGATTTCAAGGGAGATTCGAAAGGTTGTTGATGAAGAAACAAGAGATTGGGGAATACAAATTACACAAATAAAAATCCAACAAATAGAATTACCCGAAAATATGAAGCGTGCTATGGCTGTTCAAGCAGAAAAAGAGCGTGAAAAGAGAGCAGCAATTATTGCCTCAGAAGGAGAATATGAAGCTTCTAAGAATATTGCTGAAGCGGCAAAAATATTATCCCAAACTCCAGGAGCTCTAAGTTTGCGCACTTTACAAACGATACAAGACATTTCCCAAGAGCCTTCTCAAAAGATAATTATCTTTATGCCTTCAGAGATTAGTAATTTTTTAAAGAAATTTGATAAATAAACTTTGCATTCTATTTTTATCATATCTATTATTTTAATGAGGTTAAAAAATCTAAGTAAAATCTGCGATGGAAAGGACAATTAAAAATTTAATGTTTTCGTATCTATATCAGTCTCATATGAGATGTCTTTTTGAACTATTTTCTAATCAAGCAAAAGAAGATGGATTCCTAATAATTGCGAACTTCTTTTTAAATTTAGCAGACCTAAAAAAAGAACTTGCAAAATGGAGTTATTTATTATTAAAAAAAATTGAAAATAAGAATTCCTTAAAAATACCCTCTTCTCTATTTGGAGATATTCCTTCTATTGAAAAAACATATGATAATCTTACTGTTGCTCTCAGAGAGCAACTTAAAGCTTGGCGTGAGATTTACCCAAATTTTGCTGAGATTGCACATAAAGAAGCTTTAAATGAAATTTCATCTCGATTAATTTTTATTGCTGAGAGAGAAAGAAAAGCTTATGAAATATTGCAAATCTTGGATAATGCATTTGATAATAAATCCTTACTAAAGAAAGAAAGTATACCACTTTGGGAATGTCAGGGTTGTGGCTTTCAGATTTCAATAGAAAATTTACCTGAAGATTGGCTGTGTCCTTCATGTGGACAACTTAAATCCTATTTTCAAAAAAAATATTTAAGTTTTGTTCAAGACGAACAAATAATTTGGGAATGTATGGAATGTGGGGATCAAGTTATAATGGAAGAATTACCTAATAATTGGAAATGTATTATATGTGGTAAACCTAAATCCTATTTTAAGAGAAAATCACTGGACTTATTAATTGGTCAAAAATCTTCTTATTTAATTAAAAGTAGAGAACAAGCATTCTGGTATTGTCCATCGTGTGGAAACAAAGCTAAAATTAATTTACCACTTGACTTCAAATGTCCAAAATGCGGATACAAAATGGATTAACAATTCTCTTTCATTTTTTATATAAACAATTATTAATTTTGTAATTAATTGAAATAAGTATGCGATTTGAAAAAGAAATTAAACACGCAAAAGATCATTTTGAAGCCCTAATAAGAGAACAATTAGATCGAGTTAAAAGATTAAAAGATGAAGGAGATTGGATAGACTATTCCAAATTGAAACCCATAATTATAGGAATAATTGGTGGAGATGGAATAGGTCCAGAAATTTCAAAACATGCGAAATCTGTACTTAAATTCATATTAAAAGATGAAATAAATGATGGAAAAATAAAACTGCGTGAGATTAAAGGATTAACGATTGAAAATAGGGCCAAAGTAATGAAAGCTATTCCTGATAATATTTTAAAAGAAATTAAATCCTGTCATGTCTTATTAAAAGGTCCAACAACTACACCAAGAAAAGGAGATAAATGGCCGAATATAGAAAGTGCCAATGTAGCTATGCGACGTGAATTAGATCTTTTCGCAAATATTCGTCCTGTTAAATTACCTGGAAAAGATATAGATTGGATATTTTTTAGAGAAAATACTGAAGGAGCTTATATCCTTGGTTCAAATGGGATCGAAATAACCGATGATTTAGCTATAGATTTTAAAGTGATTACAACTCAAGGTGCAGAAAGAATTATAAAACTGGCTTTTGAGTATGCAAAAAAAAATAATATTAAAAAAGTAACCATAGTAACGAAAGCTAATGTAGTAAAATTAACAGATGGTAAATTCCTGTCCATGGCAGAAAAAATATCAAAAAAATATCCCGATATAGAATGGGATGATTGGTATATAGATATAATGACTGCAAAATTAATTGATCCTTCTCGGCAATCACAATTTAGAGTAATCGTGGCCCCTAACCTATATGGTGATATAATCACTGATGAGGCTGCTCAGATGCAAGGAGGAGTGGGAACCGCAGGAAGTGCTAACGTTGGAAAAAGATATGCGATGTTTGAAGCCATTCATGGGTCAGCTCCAAGGATGGTTAAAGAAGAAAGAGCTAAATATGCCGATCCCTCAAGTCTATTAAGAGCTGTAGTTATGATGTTAGATCATATTGGATATAATGAGAAAGCAAAACGATTAGAAAAAGCTTTAGATATATGTGGGCTTTACGAAAAGAAAATTATTCTTACAGGGAGGGATACGGGAAAAACTGGGGAAGAATTTGCTAATTATGTCATGGAAACATTGAAAAATCCTGAATTAAATAAGAAATGGGATAAATATCAAGATAAATAAATTTTCTATTAAGGAATGTGATAAATTCCTTTTAAAAACTAAATTCTTGTGGGTTAAAATTTTCTTAGCATCTAGGAATTTAAACATTGAATAAAGAAAAATAATTAAGTCTATTTAATTGATCTTATCAAATTTTTGTCAAATATTTATTAAATACAATTAAAACCCAACTTCATAAATATTATAATAAACCTTTAGCTCCATTATACTAATTAATTAGGTTTATAAAATGTTTTAGATTTAATATTCTTAATATTCTAAAAATTTAAGCGTGAAACTTTTATTATCGATGAATCTTGAGCCATTAAAAACATTATTAGAGAATTTATATAATACATTATTTTTAGGTGAAGCCCCAACTGAATTAAATATCCCTATATTACTAATGTCCTTTATTTTCTTCGTTTTAATTATTATAAGTTATTCGTTTGAAAAATTAGATTTTGTTGCGATTTCACTAATATGTGCGTTTATATGTGCTCTAATCACAGGTGTGGTACTCCAATTGGGAATAGAAACATTTATTTCCCATATTGAATTTGAAGCGATCTTAATTATTTTGAGTATGTCTATTATTACTAAGATTGCAGAGGAATCAAATATTTTAGAATATTTTGCGGTAAAACTTTTTAAATTATCTGGTGGAAATCAACATACGTTTTTTTATTTTATCTGTATTATTACCACACTTCTTGCGGCGATAATAACAGATGTAGTGGTAGTATTAATCATTGCCCCGGTTGTTATTAGGCTCTGTCACTTTCTAAAAATTCGGTCGGGGACCTATTTAATGGGTATGACTATTTGTATTAATATTGGATCTATTATTACACCATTCTCAAGTGGAGAAAATATTATTATCTCAACTGCTTTTAATTTGAATACGCTTTATTTTATCGAAAATTTCTGGATTTTCTCATTCGCCCTACTTTTCTTAACAATTTATTTAATAGATCATTTTTATTTGAAAAAAGAGCCTAAAATTGAAGATCAACAAAAGAAATTTATTATTGAACTAATAGATACTGATACTGTAGTAAAGAATAAAAAAATGTTTTATATTAATTTAATAGGAATTCTTATTACGATTTTACTCTTTGCAATCCTGCCTCTTCTTTATATAACGGCGATTATTGCTGCAATGCTGCTTATTCTTATCAATAAAAAATTTACTAAAAAATCAACACGTGATCTTCTAAAAGATGTGGAATGGGAAGTGATCTTCTTTTTTCTTTCTCTATATATTGTTGTTGGATGTTTATTAGAAGCCGGATTCCAAAAACTTTTTTCTATAGAAGCGGGTATTTCTCCCATCCTATTAGGTATTATTATATTATTAATAGTGAGTGGATTGAGTGGAGCGGTAGCTAACACCCCGACAGCGCTCATCTTTATTCCTATTGTTCAAACAATCATAAATTCGGGTTATGTAGCAGCACCTATTCTTTTTGCCTTTATCATCGGGATTAATTTAGGGGGAAACTTTTTACCCCAAGGGGCAGCATGTGATCTGATGACCCTCAAAATTGCCCGAGATTCAGGGGTAGAAAATCTCAATTTTAAGCGACTTCTTAAAAATGGGGCTATCTTCGCATTAATTCATCTTACACTTTCAATAATATATCTAATATTCCTTACTCTTATTCAAATGCCGTAAACCTTAAATAATGTTAGCAGAACTAAAGTTAAAATAGTTTCTATAAAGAATTTTTACGACGTAAATAATTCCAGAGTAAATTAAGATCTTTCGGGAATCATAATTAGATTTCTAACTTATATGTAATAAACTGAAAAAATAATGGATTTTTAAGGTTTTAAAAATGTAATTATTTAGATCATGATTATTTCTTACATATTATTATTTGTAATGATTTTTTTGTGGAGTTTTTCGTTTATAATTGTTGATATCGCAGTAAATTTTATTTCTCCGATGTCTGTTGCCTTGTATCGTTTCATAGTTGCCTCTATCTCGTTTTTAATAATAGACTTTCTAAAGAAAATTCGAAGATATAACAAGAATAGTGAGCGAAATTCAAATCAAAATAAAAAAAAGTATACTAAAAGAGAATGGATCTTAATAATTTTTTCCAGTTTTACAGGTATTTCGCTCTTTTTCTTTTCCCAATATAATGCGATAAATTTAATTGGGCCATCTTTACCAGCACTATTTGTCTGTCTCTTATCTCCTGTTTTAATTATAATTTTCGCCTTAATTTTTTTTGATGAAAAATTAAATAAATATAAAATAATTGGATTCATTATTGCTACGATTGGTGGATTTTTATTAGTTACGGGTGGAGATGTCACAATTCTGGCTCCTAATTCACCAAATTTTTTGGGTTATTTTCTAGCGCTCCTTACTCCTTTATTTTGGGGGATCTATTCCACAATGACAAAACAAATTAAGAATAAGTCTAGTTTAGAGATGTTAAAATACCTCTGTTATTTAGGAACCCTTGAGTTATTTTTAATTGTCTTATTCACTGGAGAATTATCAGGATTTCTAAATAATTTTTTAAATCTAATTCTAATCCTATGTGCTTTATATTTGGGCCTTGGTTGTTATGTTATTGGTTATTTTATATGGCAGAGCTCTCAGAGAAATATGGAATCCTCTAAAGTAGCCTCTTTTTTGTATATTGAACCTTTTTTGACTCTCTTTTTTTCTTTCCTCCTCCAACGAGATGAAATAATAGTTATCTGGAATATAATGGGGGGAATTATCATTCTAATCGCTGTTCTTATAATTAATTATGAAAAAACAACAAAAAAAATTTGAAGAAAATTAATAATTAAAAAATTGAAATCAATATTTTGTTTTAATATGAGCTTATGATGAAATTATAGAAAAATTATTTATAACGAGTTTATCTTTTTTTTAGTCCTTTTCTTTATAATGCTATTGATTATAGTTTTTTAAAGTTTCTTTTAAGAGAAAGATATATAATTAAGTCAAAAATAGTTTGAGAAGGAAAGAATCAAGATTAAGTTTTTTCAGTAAACTTAAATTATTAAGAAGGTAATTAAATAAATATTCTTTTAAAAAGTAATACACAAATTCTTCTCTACTTAATTCATTTTTTATAATTTGAACAGAGTTTTTAACTAATTGAATAAGATGGCGTTCAACTGTCACCATATCGCATTTATTAGGATTTATATCAATTATATTAAAGCCATCTTCAATACTAAAGGTTATTTTCTGCAATTCCGACTCCTTTTGAAAGTCTGGATTAGTTTTCATAATAAATAACATATTTGCAATTCTGCTTAATATTTTATCTCTTTTTATAACATTTTGCATCCCATTCATAATTATATTTAATACTTGTTGAAAAATCCCTAATATATCGAAAAACTCCCCTACTGTCGTAATACTTTCTGCTTTTTTCCATTGGCGATAATATTCATCTATAACTTGTTTAAAAGGTTCAAAAGGATCCGTATTTCCATCCCATTTATCTTTTTTAAATATATTAGTTTCGACATATTCTTTTAAAAAAGTTTGCTTTATCACATTTAATCGTGCTTTTAACATATCGGCACTTACTTCTTTATTATCAGCTGCAATAAATAGGAGATTTGATTCCTTATCCTCAAGATATACCCATCTTAATCCTCCCATTTCGATTGATTCTATACCTTGCTTAAATTCAAATACAGTAAATTTATTTAATGCAGTAAGTAATCCGCTCACAAGATCCTCGTTAATAGGAATTTCCCGAAAGGGTAGATAAACTAATGTTATACCAGAACCCGCATCTAAAACCCAAATATTCATCTTTTTCTTAATAAGTTATTTTTTAAATAATTTTTAAACTCGATTTTTATAATACTTCTGAAGATTTCTTAAAATTGCTGCTAATTTATTTCTCAAAATTAAATCGCTTGCTCCCCCTAATAAATTTAGAAAATCACTAGTTAATTTAAAGGTATGAATAAACACTCCCACTTTTGAGAGATTCGGACCAAGTGATTTTATTCGTAATCGTGCTTCTAATTTTTCCACATCCTTATTATTTCTTACATTCAATTCTATCAAATTACCTTTATCAAGATCCTCTCCTTTATCGATCATGACCAATTCGCCACTCATCTCAATCGGTATTTTAATTATATCAACTTCATCATAGATTTCACTATAAAATACATTTGGAGCAGTAAATTCGATACTAATCCTTTTAACTGGACTTATTTCCTCCCAAATTTCTGGAGTATATATAGCTCTTAATAATTCCTCTTTGGGACAATTAATTTCAACAACTTTAGAAATTAAATTTGAAGACACATATCATCAATTCAATTATTCTCTTTTTTAATTATATAAGAATTTATTTCATTAGATTTTAACTTTTTCTTAAAAACAATTTTGATTTTACATAATTTATTATAATCGTAATGACAAAAACTCCTAATAAAGTTTTAAAACTTCCTTTATTAAAAGATTATCGCCTCAGACTTCCTCAATTGTTAGATCATTTTAAGATCATTTCCGTAGTGTTTTCATCATTGGCAACTCTTCAATTATTAATCTCTAATTAAGCGAAGTGATCATGAATTTTATTCTTTTTTCTCTCTGAATAATTTAGTTTTTCCAATATTATTTTTTTCACCGCATTTTGGGCATTTCCAATAATTCTCATTAATCATTACTGTTTCAATACAATCGCTACAAATTGTCGCATCGCAGAGGCAATAGTGGGTAGAGGAGAGTTCTTTTTTAGAGAGTTCTTTTTTGCAAATATAACATTTGTTTATCATAATTTTAATTGAATTTAATATTTAATATTATATATAATAATAATTTCATAAAAATAATTTCATAAAAAGCAATGAAAAATATTGGAAATAAAATTACCTTATTATCTTTATTTTGTATCTATTTTATTTATAAAATTATAATGGCTGTTTTAAATGAAAATAAGGATGAACTAATTTTCTGGATAATAATTTTGATTATATATAGTATTTCACTCGTTATTTTATATTTTATATTAAAAAAATATCAAGAGAAAGCAACTCAAGCAAAAAATTTATAGAAGAGGATTTTATTAGATAAACCTAATGTATAAAAGCAATTTAATAAAAGAAACTAATTATTATGAGAGATCTTTTATCTATAAAAAATCTAAATACAGATGAAATATATAACCTACTAAACTTAGCTCTTAATATTAAAAAGAATCCAGAAGATTATTCATCAAAATTACGTCGCAAAATTATTGGCTTATTATTTCAGAAAACTTCAACTCGAACAAGAATTTCATTTCAGAGTGGGATATATCAATTAGGCGGAACATCACTCTACTTGGATTGGACTACTACCAATTTGCATCTTGGAGCCTTACCCGATGAGATAAAATGTATCTCTTTCTATGTCGATCTAATAGTTGCGAGAGTATATGAGCATAAAATTCTTGAAGTTATGAGAAAAGCAGCAAATATTCCAGTTATTAATGGTCTTTCAGATAAATATCATCCTTGTCAAATTCTTTCTGATTTAATGACAATTCGAGAAATATTTGGAACTTTTGACGGTGTTTCGCTCTCTTATGTAGGTGATGGCAATAATATATGTAATTCCTTGATTTTAGGATGTATGAAAGTAGAACTTCCTATTTGTGTTGCAACACCGTCCGGCTATGAGCCCCATAAAGACGTACTCAATTGGGTTAAAAAAAATAATAAAGAACATTTATTAACATTGAAAAATGACCCCAAGGAAGTTGTAAAAGAAGCAGATATTGTTTATACCGATACCTTTGTGTCTATGGGGCAAGAAAACGAAACGAAAAAGAGATTAAAAGTATTTAAACCATATCAAATAAATAATAAGCTTTTAAGTTATGCAAAAAAAATGCCGTATATTATGCATTGTCTTCCTGCTCATCGTGGAATAGAAATAACCGATCAAGTCTTAGATTCTGAACGATCTATTGTGTTCCAGCAAGCAGAAAATAGATTGCATTTACAAAAAGCACTCTTGATAAATTTACTTAAATAAAATATCAATTTTAATTAAGAAGTTTCAATTTTTTGTTGAAGAATTTTCAAAAAATACAAATAATTTAAGACTTACTTATCTTTTTTGAGAAAATGAGGTATAATATCTTTTAGTCCTAAAGATTTTAATACCGTTTCTCTAATGTCCATTTGGACTTTGAAATTAGCCATTTTCTCCAGTGCATTTTCAAGCGCCTTAGAAAAATTAATACTCATGTTATTGATAGTTTCTGAGGTTAAGTTTAAAGAATTTCTGATAGTTTCATTAGTTTCTTCTAATGTATTTGATATTTTATCCATGGAGGAAGTTATATGCTCACTAACCGAGCCCACTTGCTCTGAAAGTTTTTCTAATTGTTCGCGCACCGCCTTCATTTCAGCATTCATTTCAGTAAGTTCTTCTTTAAGATCTTTTATTCCCAACATATTTATTTGTAGAATTAATACGGAATAATATTCTTTTAAAAAGTATAATCCCGTTTTTTTACAATTCAAAAGCAATTATTCAGAAATAGCAATTTGAACAAATTAAATTTTTCTAAATATTAAAATATTTCAAAAATAAAAGAATTTAAACAAAAAATTTTTATTGTTGGTGATGGTGATGATATTCATCATCTGCTTCTGTATGGATCTTATCTACACCATATCCCTTTCCCCCACCTGGTGCGCAGAGACTCTCTCCCCCTTCTAAAGTACCATCAATGATCTTTTGAATTACTTCATCAATGGTGCCTTGAACACCAACTATAACCTCTATGCCATATTTATTAAAAAAACTTACTGCTCTTCCCCCCATTCCTCCAGCAATCATATATGTGGCTTTATTTCTATGTACAAATTCTGGAATATTACCGACGGTATGTCCAGGATTTGGAAGCACTTCCTTGTCAACAACTTCATTATTTTCAATGGTGACAAATGTGAATGCCGGCGCTCTGCCGAAGTGCGCACATACACGACCATTATCCGTACTGATTGCGATTTTCATAAGAATCACTTTCCTTATTTTTATAGTTTTTATAGTTTTTCTTCAAATAAAAGTTTTTTTGAATATCTATTCATAAATCCTAAACCTAAAAACTATGATTTTTTGGGCCTTCTCCCACCTTTCTATATATAAATCCTTTTTCCTCAACTAAGTTCTTATTAAAAATATTTCGACCATCTATAATTATCGGTGTTCTCATAGCTTCTTTTAAAGCGTCTAAATCAATATTATAATATTGTTTATGATTTGTTGCAAAAAGTAAAACATCTGAATTCTCCACAGCTTTATTAAAATCATCTGTTAATACCGTAAGATCATAATCTCTTTCTTTTACATAAGGATCATGAGCTATATAGACAATATTATGGGAATGATATCTCTTCATCAAAGTTTCTATGATACCTTGTGCGGGAGTGTTTCTGGTATCATCTGTATTGGCTTTATATGAGACTCCCATTAAGGTTACCTTGATATTATCGACTAATTTTCTGGCTTCTTGCAAGGCTTCTTCCATCAAACTTACCATATGGACTGGCATAAAATCGTTAAGTTCTCTACTAAAAGGAACAAGTTTAATATGAGATTTATAATTTTTTTCAGAGTAAGCTTCATGTCCATATAAAAGTAAATAGGGGTCTTTAGTTAAACAATGGCCACCAACCCCAGAACCGGGATAATGCATCATTCTATCATGGCGATAATTTATCAATTCTATAATCTTATAAATATCTCGATTAAAATCTTCGCATAAAAGTGCCATCTCATTAGCAAATGCGATATTTACATCTCTGTAAGAGTTTTCAATACATTTAGTTAATTCTGCGGTGAGTGTATCTGTCACTTGTAGTTCTTTTTTAACCACTTTTCCATAAAGATATTTTGCTTTTTGGTTTGCTTCATAGCAGCCTCCTCCAATAACGCGTGGAAAATCTGTAATATATTCGATTAATTTGCCCGGCATCACTCTTTCAAAAGAAAAGACAAGATAAAAATCCTTTTTCCGTTTTAATCCACTTACATCCTCTAAAAGAGGTTGAATAATATTATCCGTTGTGCCAGGAGCTACTGTGGATTCAATAATAATTGTAACTCCTTTCTTCATATGTCTAGCCGTTTTTTCGGACACTTCGATAAGTGATTCATATCGAGGGACCTTTGTATATAAATCAATGGGTGTTTGCACATCAATAAGAACATATTCTGCATCATCTAAATTATCATATTTATCAGTGACATGAAATTTTTTATTACGAACCACTTTTTCGATTAATTCATCTAAACCAGGTTCCTCTCCTTTAAACGGATTTTTTCCAGCATTTAACCAATCAATTTTCCATCCGCTTCTCTCAGATTTTCTCTGAATCCCTATCACATAAAAGTTTGGCACATCCGCTAAAAGGGCTGCCATCGGTATTCCAACATAGCCCATCCCAATTACAACTATCTTCTTTTTTTGCTCGGTCATCATTTTAGTATTTTATATAAAAAACTTATTATTTTTTTCCTAAACCATTTAAATTTTTATTTCTTGAAATAATTTTAGAAAAAATCTCTTATTAAAAAACTTTATTTGAATTCTATGAAGGTTTAACTTTTAAAAAATAAAAAATTAGGTTTCTAGTATCTTTCGCCCAATTCCACAATAGACTATTCCCTTAGGGAGATTATCTGGATCATAAATGTTCCTACTATCCACTAACACTAAGGGACTATCTTCATTTTTGATTTTCATAATGTGTTGAAAATTGATGTCCCTAAATTCTTTATGATCTGTTAGGAGAACAATACATTCAGTTTCCTTTAAGGCTTCTTGAAATGAATCTAAAATTTTTATATCTTTAATAATTTTACCTTTATAATATGGGTCCCATACTTGAATAGAAGCATTCTTTTCCTTCAATAAATGTGCGACCTTTAGAGATGGAGAAATTTGAATATCCTTAATATCTGCTTTATATGAAAGCCCCAAAACGGTTATCCGAGTTCCTTTAACACTTTTTCCTACATAGTTAAGAGCGTCTGTTATTAAATCTAAGGTATAAGCTGGCATACGATCATTCACTTCACGAGCTACGCGAATAAGAAAGGGTATATAATCCATTTTATCTGCGTCTTGGATAATATAATACGGATTTGCAGGGAGACAAGGACCGCCAACACCCGGTCCTGGATAATGTGGCTGGAAATTATATTTTGTGGATGCTCCTTTAATCACTTCTTTAACATCTATTCCTAATTTTTCATATAAAACAGCCAATTCATTAATTAAAGCTATATTTACATCTCTAAAAATATTTTCCGTTAATTTCACAGCATTAGCAGTACCAGGAGTGCTAAGTTGAATTATATTTGCATTGGTGATTGATTCATATAATTCTATAATAACTTTACCGATTTTATAAGAAGAGCCCCCAACTATTCGTGTAACTTTATCAAAATTATCGACAATTTTCCCTGGATCAGCTCTTTCTGGGCATGAACACACTCCGAAATCCTTATTTAACTTTAACTCACTCTTCTTTTCAATTATAGGTATAATTAAATCTCTAATTGTAGTTGGACTAACCGAACTTTCACATATTATTATTTGCCCTTGAGTAAGAGAATTTCCAATTTTATCGGAAATATCTTTAATGGCGCTATAATCAGGTACTTTATTTTCACTAATAGGAGTGGGTACGCAGATAATCAATATATTAGCCTTCTTTACAGCATATTCAAAATCTGAACTGAATTCTATTAAATTCTTTTGAATCGCTTTATTTAATAAATCTAGCAATCCTGGTTCGTCTATGAAAGTTTTTTTCTTTTTCAAATCATTTAATAAATCTTTATCAATATCAACTCCTATAACATTGTATCCCGCTCTTGTAAACATTAATGCTGTAGGTAACCCAATCCTACCTAAGCCAAATACCGAAATAATTAATTTTTTTGAATTAATCCCAGATATAATTTTGGTTAAATCCATTTTTACATTTAATTTTGTTAATTATTTATTAAACCAGATGTATTATTAGGGATTTTAATTAATCTTAATTGAAAAATTTTTATTTTGCTTATTTATCTTAATAGAAAGCAAGAATCTATTTCCATATCAAATTAGACTTTTTATTAAACAAAAACAGAATGTTCTATTCTAAATTCCTTAAAAATTGTAAAATTTTCCAAGATCCCTGAGGGAAAAAACTCCAAAGTGTTCCCATTTTTGTTTCTTTTTATTTTCAAATGCAGCTTTTACCGTTTTGATAAATCTTTGCGATTTATAAAGCTGGAGTGCTTCATAAACCTTTTTATTATAATTTTTTATGTCAATTTTTATTTTATGGTTTTTTGGGGCTTTAATATTCAAATAAACAGCATAAACATAAAATTCATTGTGCTGCAAATTTAATTCTTTAGCTGCTTTAGTTGCGATATCGAAAGTCGCTTGATGATCCACGTGAGGATTATTATTACTTGGAATTACTAATCGATCCGCATCTTTTATAATTTTTTTACTTTGCTCAATACCTGATTGCATAAACTCTCGGACTTTTTGATCAGGGATTTTAAACTTGTGAATATTGTTTTTTGGAATTTCCAAGAATTTTATTATCTTATCAATTTCATTCATTCTAATTTGTGCTAATTCTTCTTCTGATACATTTGTTTCCTCATTTTCAATTAAATTTTTATTTTTTCTTTCGTATGTATATCCAGCTCTTCCGTCTGAGATATAAATTATATGAGTTTCATATCCTTCATCCATCCATTTTAAGATGCTCCCCCCAGCTCCTATAAGCTCGTCGTCTGGGTGAGGAGCAAAAACTACTATCTTTTTCAATTTTTTCAGTTATTTTGCTTTTTTCCCAATTTTAATATATTATAATAAGTATATATTTATTTAAATTAGAAAATAAAAAAAACTTTAGAACCATTGGGTAAATTTTTAAAAATTTACCATAAGGAGAAAATTAATGAAAACAAGTAAAGCAGAAACAGCCTTTCTTATTCTATTAGGAATCCTAGGTATTATAGCTCTCATTTTTGTTATTATTGGATTACTTTTTATAGCTTCTGCTATCTCAGGTTTATTTTAATGCATCTTTCTTTTTATAAAAATCTAAAAAAATAATAAATAGGATAATTTGCGATGTTGAGAAAAAGGTTTTTCATCTTCCTAAAAATTTTAGACTTTTTCTTTCCCTAAACTCTCATTATTTAAGAGAGCACATCTAATTTAATCTCAATGTTTTTATGCTAATATTTCATCTATTTTTTTTAAAAGTTCTTTTCCCGAAAAAGGCTTAGTAATGTAAAAATCAGCTCCTAATCGTTTTCCTTTTTGAATGTCCTCGTTGAAGCTCTTAACGGTGAAAAGGACGACAATAATATCTTTATAATCTTCATTGGTCTTTATTTCCTCTAAAATGGAGTATCCATCACGACCAGGCATCATAATATCCAATAAAATGAGATCGATCACATTATACTTTTCTGCTATGATTTTCATAGCTTCTTTTCCATTACTACACGTAATGGTTTTATAATTTCCTAAATCCAAAAATTTCTTAGTAAGATTTAGTATGTCAGGTTCATCGTCAACAACTAATATAACTTTTTCTTTTTCTGCCATTTTGATCATTAAAAAATGATTTCTCTTTAAAATGTAAACTTAATTCAAAATCTCTACGTAAAATCTTTAACAAATCTACCTTTATATAATTTTGTATTTTATAGAATTGTTATTAGCAATAACACGAAATATTTGTAATATATACTTGTTTCTCTATACAAATTTTATAAAAATTAATTTATTTAAATAATTTTGTTTAATGATAAAAAGCTTTTTACTTAGAATACGAAATTAAAAATTGTTTTGGAATATTATAGCATGACACGAAAACATTCTCTGCCACGTTTTCCAGATGATTACACTGGAGAAAAGGCAATTGAATATAATAATTTAACATGGATGGAAAGGAATCAGAGAACAACTACGCTAAGATGTGTTGAATATTTATTTGATCCAAAATTAGGAGAGTATGAAAAATTAGAGTTTTCAGATTATCTTATATTGGATTTAGGTTGTGGAACCAGTTTCTCAACCAATGAATTATTAAATCTCGGATTTAATGTAGTGGGAATTGATGTCTTAAAAGATATGTTGATAATCGCATCCCAAAAGAGAAATAAATCTAATTATAAAACTCGAGAGGAACTCATCTTAGCTAGTATAATCAATCTCCCTATAAAACCTCAAAAAATCGACTTTATTATTTCTATCTCGGCATATAATTTTATAACATATAAAAAGACTGATTTAAAAAGTATGAGAAAAGTATTAGATGAAACAGCTCGACAAATATTTTTAATTTTAAAGCAAAAAGGACGTGCTGTGATTGAATTTTATCCATATAATCAAAAAGAATTAAAACTTTATCTTACTTCATTTATCAATAATAATTTTACTGGATTTGTTATTAAAGATAATCCTCAGCAAAAAGGAGGGCAAACCTTTTTATTATTAAAAAAAGAGGTTGAATAAATGGGTACTTGTGAATTTTGTGGGAAAAAAGATAAATTAATTTCACAGACTCTCAAGATTTGCAGGGAGTGTATTCTTACCAAGGATTGGGAGAGAGTAAAAAGTCATGTTATGTCCATTCATGCGAGAGTTCGAGAACAAGTAGGATTGCCCCCATCCCCTCCAAAATGCCCCGAATCAGAATTAAAATTTATCTGTAATTTATGTATAAATGAATGTAGGCTTTCAGAGGAGGATACAAGTTATTGTGGCTTGCGAAATATAAAAAAGGATAGGGAAGGAAAGCTACCTATGCCTAATCAATCAGAAGGTTATCTACATGGATATCTCGATTCAAATCCTACAAACTGCTGCAATGCTTGGTTTTGTCCTGCTGGAACTGAATATGGATTTCCTGAATATTCCAATTATCAAGGTCCTGAATTTGGCACTTACAGTTATGCCGCCTTTTTGTATGGTTGTTCTTTTGATTGTTTATTTTGTCAAAATGCCTCTCATAAGATTATTTCAAAAAGAAATCTAGTATGTGCGGAAGATGTAGCTGAGGAAATTGCTAATAATGAAAAAATTACGTGTATCTGTTATTTTGGAGGGACCCCTGAACCTCAACTTAGATTTACAATAAGGATTTCAAATCTGATACTTAAAAAGATAAAATACCAAAAAAAAAGAAAATTTCGAGTGTGTTGGGAATGGAATGGAAGTGGAAATAGAGATTTGGTTGAAGAATGCATGAAAATCGCAATAAAAACCGGCGGAAATATTAAATTTGATTTAAAAGCATTTTATGAAAAATTAAACTATGCTTTATGTGGTAATACTAATAAACGAACACTTTCTAATTTTAAATTCTTAGCAGAAAAATATTTTGGAACGAGAGAAAAAGAAATGCCAGAGCTAAGTGGATGCACTCTTTTAGTGCCTGGATACACAATTTATAAAGATGTTGAAAAAATTGCCCAATTTATTAGCTCCATAGATGAAAATATTCCCTATTCATTATTAGTCTTCCATCCCGATTATCAGATGAGAGATTTAGGAATTAACCCTAATGAACAAGCTATGAGATGTCTCATTATTGCTAAGAAATACTTAAATAACGTGCATTTAGGAAATAAATTTCTCTTAAGTTACTAATTATACGAATTCAATAATATCATTAACTTTATAAAATGATATTTCTCATATTTATCTTCTAAGGCTCTCTATATGTCTGATTTAAAAATATTAAAAATTTTAATGATAATATTTTAAACCAAAATAATTCTTTTAATAATACCTTTCTTATAAAAAATTTTAAATAGTAAATATAAACCCTTTTTTTAATTGATTATTGTCTCTTAATTTAATTAGCTGATTATTAATTTTTATATTTATGAGATTTTCTGGTATATTTCTAGCTTTTATGATAATATTTTTTTTATTTAGAATGATTTTGCAATATATTTCAATAATATTAGAACTAAAATTATATTCTTCAATTAAAAGACCATCAATTCCCCAAACAGCTTGTTCTTTAAAGTCTATAAATAGATCTCCAAAGTTATATTTAACGTAAGCTGTAGCCATAATTGATGTTCCTATACCCCAATCAAACATTTCATAACCAGGGGTCCGAAAGTCTATTCCCGAATGACCATAATTCTCATTCACGCAACCTTTATCAATATCTTTTATGCTATCAATACCTAATAAATTTCCAGGGCATTGATCTTTATATTCTTCTAGTAATTGTAATGCCCAACATGCTCTTAAGGCAGCAATTCCTCTCTCCATATATTCTTTATTTCCAGTGAGTAAATAATAATCCATATATGTACGGACAAATAATCCTTGCCTAGCATCTCCAAGTTCTGCGTCGGCATTTTGAGCACCAAAACCACCAAAAGTATTATAATCGATATAAGGCAAATTCCAAACTTGTTGAAATAGGGATAATAATCCAAGTATATGTTCTCCTATTTTTAAATATTTGGAATTTTTAGTTATTTTATACAACTCTTTGAATCCTTCTGCACACCAATAAATTGAAAGACAATTCATCACATTGTTCTCAGTGAATTTATCATAAAACTTAAGTGGTAGATTCGTACAGCTATAAAATGGTTCAAAATCCTGCCATTTATTCTTTGGTAATATTTCATGATGAATAAATTTAGCAATCCGTTTTGCCATTAGTATTAAATCTTTTTCTTTCATTATTTTATAATATTCCAAAATAAACATCATTGATGCACCAGAACTAGCAGAATTAATTAATTTTTCGCTGATAAAAGGTTTCTCACTATAATCATCAATTCGTAAATATGTTGGAATTGCTCCATTATCCAATTGAATCTCTTTTATAGTATTTATTAACTTTAAGGACAAATCGTTGATTAATTCATTTTTTTCAAAATATTGATAATATTTTAGTGCCCAATACATGGCAAGTGAACAATCAACAAGATGAAATTCATCATCATATCTAAAACCTTTAACTCCATTAATGAATGAGAAATCTTGAGCGTTTTTAGTTGCGGGTAAAATGACACTTGGAAATAAACCTCTTTTCCGTGGTAAATTCAATAAAGTATTTAAAATTCTATTCCCTTTTTCAATAAGATCATTATCATTATAAACAATACCAAATAATTTAATTCCAAATCCAGTTCTAATGTTTAAGAACCAGGCATTGTTCCAAACTTCAGCCACACGACGTACAATAGGATAATTTCTTGTGAACTTATCAAAAAATTTAATAGTCTTCGGTGAAAAAGATATATTTATTATTATTTTCCCTAAAATTGATTTTGTACCAACTATTTCTTTCATTCTGGCTTTTTTATGAGAAGCTAAATCTTTTGGTTCTACATATTCTAAAGGTGCCTTTTTCTTCCCTAACCAACTTCTTTGCCATATACCACCACACTTTTTATTATTTATATAAAAATTGCCCCAATATTCATGTCTCTTAAATATTGCTTTTAAGCCTTCTTGTACGTTAATATTATAAGGAAGAATTTGAGGATTCAAATTCTGTCTTAGTAGTTTTTTACCATATTTAATCCATAAAAATGAATTTATTGTCTTGATAAGTTCTGAGCGTGATTTATTATGAAATAACTTTATATAATAGCCAAAAGTAAGGGAATCTCCTTTTTTGAATTTCATTTTCTTATACCATTGTTTTTTGAAAAAGACATGTTTTACTGGTTTATATTTCCCAAAACCATAAGATAAGTATGGATTTTTCTCATTTTTTGAGTATATCTCCAAATTAAGATAAGTGGGGTATCGTCTATTTTCTTTAAGTTCATCTAAATCTGGAATTAACGCACATGCAATAGTTTTGGATGAATAGATAATTACTGGAGATCTAAAAATATGATCTCCAATAACATATTTTTGTTTTGGTCTGAGATGTGGTACCCAAACAAAACCGGCTTGATTTCCTAAACAAATTTCGAACTCAGCTAAGATTTTGGATAATGTTTTCTTTTTATGAAATAAGATTACATATTTCTCATAAATAGTATTCTCTTCATTATCAATAGATGGAATAAATTCTATATCAATATCAGAATCAGATTTAATTATGAAATTAAAATTATTAGGATTTCTATTTCCCTTTATTGCTGAAAAATATAATGGTTTATTTGAAAAATTTATTATATTTTTATTGTTAAAATTACGTAAAACAGGAATAAAACCTTTTTGTGTTTTAATTTTAATATTTTGATCTAAAATGCCGTGTTTAAATTTAAAATTAATCCTATATTTATCATTTTCTAATTTCATATCTTTTGAGTTTTAATATTAAAAAGGGATTTGTTTACATAAGACTATGATTTTTAAATTATTATTATCCTTATTTTTTATTTATATTACATAAATATTATCAACTATGTTTTAAAATATTCAAAATTATTTTCTAATATTAAGAAATCTTTAATAATATGTTAAAAAATAGAACAAAAAAGTAAAAAGAAATTATAATATGAATTCTCGAGAAAGAATTTTTGCTGCCATTAATCATGAAGAGCCTGATCGAATCCCAGTAGATTTGGGTGCTACAAATACAACTGGTATTTCAGCAATAGCCTATTCTCGACTTAAAAAATATCTTGGAATTAAATCTGGATATGTAAGAATTTATGATGTTGCTCAACAGTTAGCTCAACCAGAAAATATGATACTAGACCGATTTTCAGTGGATGCAATTGATGTCGGAAGGATTTACAATACAAAGGATGAAGATTGGTATTATGTAAATGTTAATGGTATTGAGGCGCAATTTCCAGTATGGTTTAAACCTAAATTTAATGAGGATAATTCGATTGAAGTCGTTCATACTGATGGAACTGTTTTAGCACGAATGTCAGAAGCAGCAAAAGTTATAGACCAAACATATTTTCCATGTAAAGATAAATATCCTAAAAATATGAATGATCTTCTAAAAGCTATGCCAAAAATGGCAGGATTTGAAATGATAACGGCCCCCATGGATCATTTAAACCAGAAAGGATTTTGGCGTGATTTTAGAAGGAGAACAATAGATTTTAAAAAAAATACTGACAGAGCACTATGCTTGGGCGCAGGAGTTAGTTTTTTCCAATTTGGAACAGCTTTAATACCAATGGATAAGTTTTTAATTGACATAATGAGACGTCCCGCAGAGGTTGAAAATTTTTTAAATCTGGTTTTAGAACTTCAAAAAGTATCTTTAACAATGATTTGTAAATACGTGGGAGATTTAGTTGATATAATTTGTATTGGAGATGATTACGGAGAAAATAATGGTCTTTTTATGAATCCAGATCTCTTTCGAGAGTTAATAAAACCGAAATTGAAAGAGGTATGTGAATATATAAAAAAAAATTCAGATATGAAGATATTTCTACATTGTTGTGGCTCAATTATTCCAATTATCCCAGATTTTATAGAAATAGGAATCGATATTCTTAATCCTGTTCAAATTAACGCTAGAGATATGGAACCAAAGTTTTTAAAGGAGAATTTTGGGGATGAAATTACTTTCTGGGGTGGTGGAGCAGATACTAGAAATGTTATTAATAGGAAATCCCCGAAAAATGTAAAGAAACATGTATTTGAATTATTAGAAATATTTGCCCCAGGAGGGGGATATATATGGAACACGGTGCATAATATTTTACCCGATGTCCCACCTGAAAACATATTAGCTATGTTTGAAGCCATTCAGAATTATAATAATGAATATTTTTAAAAAAAAACTTAATAATATAAAAAAATGGAGGTTTGAAACTAAAAAACCTTAAAACTTTATATATTTTAAGTTAAACCTTTTATTTTAGATTCCTTTTCTTGGTGTATTCTATCTAACTCTTTTTGAACGTTTTTTAATTTCTCTCCATGTAAGGGATATTTATATATTACAATAATAGCGATTAAAATTGCAATTATTGGGAGAATTACCATTAAGAACCTTAGGCCTAATATTGTAGTGGCAGTTACATTCTCAGGTTTAAAAACTCGCCATCCCGAGCTTGTAAATACAAGACCTATAGATATCATAACAAAAATAGTACTAAATCGCAAAAACAAGGCATTCACACCATAATAAGCTGCTTCTCTTCTATATCCGCAAGTAGCCTCGTCTTCATCAACTATATCTGAAATTATAAGATCTATTATATATAGAGAGCCAGCTAATCCAAGACCAATAAAAAAGAAAGATATAAGCGCAATTATTTCCATACTAGGTCCTAGAAAGAATAGTGGTATAAATGTGGCAATCCAAATCGTCATAGAGCATAACCATGCTTTTCTATTTCCGATTTTTCTCACAGCTGGCTTCCATAAAACTGTAATAAATAAGATCGCTGAGAGAAATGTCGCAGCAAGAAATAATGAGATCATAACTGCTCCTTCTTCAAGTCCTAATACAAATTCTCCATAGAGTGGTACAATGGGAAGTAATAATCCATATACATACCAGTTCGCAATTTCCGCTGGGATATACCACATAAAGCTTTTACTTTTTATGCATAATTTTAATGCTTGAAAAAAACCTGGTGCTTTTTTATAATCCTCTTTGAATGCATCCCTTTCTTTAGGACCAAATTTTAAAAATATTAGCGCTCCAAGTATTATTGTGATTGCAATAATTATTCCAACAATTATATAGTTGATGTGCTTCGAGGCATCAGTAAAATCTCCAATAATCATACCTGGTAAAATAACTCCTATGAATAATCCTATAATTAAGAAAAATTGTCTAATATTATTCCCTATTCTTCTTTCTTCATCTGAAAGGAAAATTTCTGGAAAAAGTGCAACCATATTAAGACTAAACATTGTATAAAACAATTCAAACACCATAATAATAATAAGAAAGTATATAAAGTTAATAAGCTGTCCAGTAGGCGCTTCTGATCCCGGAAGAGGGGGTGTATATATTAAAACTGTTATGATTGCTAATGGAATAAAAGAAAAAATAATATAAGGAATTCTCCTTCCCCATTTTGTATGGGTTCGATCAGAGAAATAACCAAGCAAGGGGTCATTGAAGGCATTCCATATTGACCAGATGCAAAATCCAATCGTAATATACAGAGTAGGAACTTTTACAATAGCAAAATAAAATACAAATGATAATAATGTAAAAGATTGGTAGGATACTGTATCTGCTACATGGCCAAAACTGTATAATGATGCTTTTTTACCTATAGAATTTGACTTTTTATTTATATTTTCTTTTTTATTCATTTTCTTTTTTCTTAATTGATTATTTTATACATTTGAATTTTAAATAATTTAATATTCATTTTTTAACTATTAAAATTTTTTTAAAAATTCATTAAAGTTCATAAAATTATAAAAGATTCATAATTTGAGTCAAAAAGAAGATTTCTTAAACATTCTTTTCCTTAATTTTGAACATTTAATTGTTATTATAAGATAATCATTAATAGAATATTGAGTGATAAATTGTTTTTTCTATTTTTCGCAAATGGTCATAAAATGCACTCCGAGAAATTTTAAAATGCTTAGCGATTTTTTTTGAATTGATTCTGCGAGGTATTTCAAAATATCCATTATGAACAGCATAGTAAACAATTTCTTTCTGACGGTCTGTTAATTTTAAGAAAAGATTTTCATAGTTAAGAGGTATATGAGATATACTTAGAATTTGCAATTCTTCATCATAAAAATGATTTAGGGAATTAATAAATTCATCAACATTTTTACTTTCTGTTATAATACTTACTAAAAGACGATCTTGATCTAGAATGATAGGGGGATCGATGATTAGATCTAATTTATCGAGGAATTCTTTCGTTTGCTTAACCCAGTTATGCTTAGAAAAGAAAATAAATTCATTATTCTCCTTGTCCTCTTTTATAACTTCTATATATGACATCCCATAATGTTCTCCTTCCAACATTTTTGGATGCATTTTAGGATCCTTGAATTTTACCTTCTGTGTTGCAAAGATTTGATCCTCGTTTTGACGGTGTATTTGGAGTAACTCATATCTTTCTAGTAGACCAAAGAATTCCTTAGATTTTAGATCTAAAGGGATTTTCAGAACAATCTTCTTTAGTTTCTTCATTTGTTAGTATAATTATTAATAGTTACAGATAACTTGAAATTTCAAGCTTAAGATTATTATATATAATAAAATTCTTTTTTTATTAGCTTTACGGTATATTACCGTAAGTTCATTTAAAATGGAATTAAAAATTATATCTAAATAAAAAAAAGGAGATGTATTATTATAACAGCAAATGAGTCTAGTGAATCAAGAGATTCTTTTTTTACCGAGCCATATATAGATATTGATGAGTGGCGGGACGAGCCCGCTCGCCATCGATACGTTCATGGTGGCTTTAAAGGCACGGATGCCAGATTTTCATTCTATTTCCCGCCGAAAGAACAATATGAAGGCCGGTTCTTCCAGTATATTATGCCGATATCTGGAAATGAGAATCTTGCACAGAACCCAGATTATCCTGAACCTAGCTATTCATTAGATTTTGTATTCGATAGCGGGGCTTATTTTGTAGAATCAAATCTGGGGAGAAAGGACATGTTTCCAGGTGATGATCCCACCATCGCTGGGTATCGGACCAGTGCGGCTGTTGCGAAATACTCGCGTGTTTTAGCCTCGGAGATGTATGATCCTCACCGACCCTATGGTTATGCTTGGGGTGGTAGTGGAGGGGCATATAAGACCATGAGTTGTATAGAGAACACAGTTGGTGTCTGGGATGGTGTTGTGCCATTTATTCACGCTACACCAATGGCTATGCTAAATAATTTCACGGTACAAGCTCATGCTATGCGCATATTGAAGGAAAAAATACCAACCATCGTCGATGCGATAGAACCTGGTGGTAGTGGAGATATGTATGCTGACCTAAATGAAGAAGAACGAGAGGCACTCACCGAAGTGACTAGGATGGGATTTCCTCCAAAAGCTTGGTTCAATTACACGAGGATAGCGTTCGGCTATACGGGAGTCTTAACTACCCTCCTTGACCAAACGATTGAATGGGATCCCACATACTTTGAAGATTTTTGGAATAAATCGGGCTATCTTGGTGCAAACCCGCCCCAGTCGCTTTTAGACGCTAAAATCAAACATAAAACAACTATCAGCAAACTTATTATGCCCGATGACGTCAGGAAAATGGGAGGGTCATTGTCTATATCTGCTGGGCAAATGGGTAACATAACGGTCCCAGCAGGGTTAGTATTGGAAAGTGTGCCTGATGGTGACCTGCAGGGAGCTTCAATTTTTCTTAAAAGTGGTGAAGCAGAGGGTTGCGTGGCTTATGCTATTGCAGCATTCGATAACATGGTAATGATCGCTTACGGCGCAGCCTACTACCGAGCTTTAGCTAAGATCAAGGTAGGAGACGCAGTGCTAATCGATAATTCTAACTATCTCGCCATTCAAACCTATCATCGTCATCAGATTCCCCCACCTGAATACTATGTCTATGATTATTTCCGAGATGCTAATGGTAAACCTCTGTATCCGCAGCGAGCCGAGTTTGTAGGACCGCGCTACGCCATGGGGGGCGCTGGTTCAATTCAAACTGGTAAGTTTGAGGGCAAGATGATCGTGGTTGAAAACTTAATGGATGAAATTGCCTTTCCTTGGCAGGCTGATTGGTATCGTTCGAAGGTAAAAGCCGCATTGGAAGAAAAGTTTGATGATAACTACCGGCTTTGGTTCATTGACCGTGCAATGCATACTCCACCTGTAGTCACGCAGTTTGATACCCTTCCAATAATAACCACTCGGATTATAAATTATGGTGGTGTGTTGCAACAGGCACTTCGCGATGTGAGCGCATGGGTTGAAAAAGGCGTGGCACCTCCAGCAAGTACTACATATAAAGTGGTAGATGGCCAAGTGGAAGTGCCACTAACCGCTGCGGAGCGTAAGGGGATTCAACCGGTGGTCACTCTTAAAGTAAACGGAGGTGAGCGTGCAGACGTCAAGGTCGGGAAAAAAGTTAAGTTTTCTGCAGTTATCGAAACACCACCGGATGCTGGTTCGGTAGTTGGTGTGGAATGGGATTTCGAGGGTGCTGGTGAGTATCCAGTAACTGAGCAGCTTAAAGACACCAAGAGCACTCATGTAAAGGTAAAAAACACTCATACTTTTTCCGAGAGTGCCACTTACTTCCCGGCGATTCGTGTAACCTCACAAAGACAAGGCGACCCTAAAACTCGCCATGCACGAATCCAGAATATCGGTCGTGTGAGGGTCGTGGTGACTGGTAAAGAAAAGCAAAAGGAAGAACCTGAAGGTAAGGAATTAATATTTGAATTAAAAGAGAAACCAGCCAATTTTCAAAAAATAATAAACAAGTTCTTTGATACAATTGGACAACATACTACTGTAGTTCAGGGAAGAGAAATTTCAACCAATGAGATTGGGCCAAGAACTGAACGTTCTACGAGATTTGAAGTTGTTCCTTCTCCAGGTACAACGTTTTATACCATAAGTTTTGAAGATATTGAATCTGGCATTGGTGTTTTTGCTGAAATTGATATTGAAGTCACGGGATCCTATAAAATGATGGCAAAAACCATTAAAAAAATGACTTCCAAATCTATAATAGAAAATGCGATAGAAACCCTTAATAAAATTTTAAAAGAAACTGAATGATCTCTGGTTTTTAGCATTTTCTGATCATTCCTTTTTTTTTCTTGTGGACTGTAGAATTTTGATAAAATTTTTCAAAAACAAGGAAAAAAATCTATCATTAAAATTTTATTAAAAAAATTCTTAATTTCAAATGATGAATTCATTCTTAGAAGATGCCTATTTATATTTAGTCTCGCGTATTGAAAGAATATTAAAAAATGTTGATAGAAACAAAGTATATGAATTTATAGACTTGTTAAGAGAATCAATGCAAGAGAAAAGAGTAACTGTTGATGGATCGGGACGTTCCCTGCAAAGTTCTCTATTATTAACAACTCAACTAGAAAAATCCTATGGTATTCGTGTCAATCAAGTACAAAATGCTAATTTACGTCCTTTGCGAGAAGGAGATATTTTTGTAGCAAACTCAAATTCAGCAAAACCAGATTCACGAGTTGTCAATAATATAAATGTTGCCAAAAAGAAAGGACTTCGTACAGTTTTTATTACCACTAATGAAGATATTGAAGATCAATATGACATCGTAATTTTATTAAAAAAAGACGGATACAATAAAAGGTATGCTCCGCTTGGGACGGAATTTGAGCAAGCAAGTGCTACGTTGTTATCATGTATTGCATGTTCCTATGACAAAAAAAATCCCAACGAGCAATATAACTCTTATTGTGAAAGCGTAATTAAAGAATATAAATCCAATTTAGAAAAGCTTCAACGACAAGATCCTACAATAAACGCTTTTTTAACAACGATAGATGATTATTTAGATATCAATAATGATAAAGTAATTTACTTTAAGGGATCAGGTATAAACGACATTATATCAAGGGTTATAGCTATCCGTTATGGTCACTTACACAAGGAGAATCTCAGAGATCTAAAAGTAGTGTATGAAAGTCACTGGAGAAGCCGGCGCACTAATGATCTTGCCATATTATTGAGTGGTAGTGGAGAAACGGAACAGATGATTAAATATGCACGACAAGCTGGTGATTTTGGCATGCAGTTGTTTATTATTACTTGTTTTGAAGATTCTACGTTAGCAAGAACTACTAAATGGTATAAAAATCATGTAGGTACTCTACTTATCGATGGAAGACCTGAAAAAATTTCTTATTTTAACAGATCTCTTTATCACATCACCTCTCTGTTTTTCCCTCAGTTTGAATTAAATACATACCTTACTCTTGATGCATTTTTAGCTAATATTGCTGAAAGGAATGATATAACGGAAGAAGACATGATAAAAACTCATAGAGATAAAGAACTCGAATGATAAAGCATTCTTTTCTATTCTCTATATATTTCAAGAATTTTTTATAAGAAAAAATTAATTTACAGCTTTAATCTCAAAAATTTATTGGATTTGAATAAAATTTGCCTTGTTATACTATATTAAAAAAAAAATATTTGTAAGCACCGCCTTAGGGTTTTTAAAATGATTTTTACACGTTCCTTTTTAAATAATACTATAGAATTTATGAGGAGTAGAATCCTATATTCGAAGAATTATAAAAAAGTTTTTTTAAGAATATTAATTATCCAAACTACTATTTATAAGTTTCCGAATGGAACAATAAATAAAATAATATTGTCCGAACTATTTTAAAAAACTCTTGGTGCTAAATTAACGTGCAAAAGGCCCGTATCAGATTATCATCAACAGAATTAGAAGATTTAAAGACCGTATGCAACCAAATAGAGAGCGTATGTAAAACTCAAGGGATTAAAAAGCATGGACCAATCCCATTACCCACTAAAAAATTATTAGTACCAATCCTTAAAGCGCCATCGGGCCAGGGAACTGCTACATGGGCGAAATTTGAGATGCGAATCCATAAGCGTTTGTTTGAGATAATCGCGAATGAACGATCCATGCATTTGATCATGAAGATTTCCATACCCGAATCAGTATTAGTCGAAATCGAACTAATGTAAATTTTTTTCAATTATTAAGTATATCTCTTTTTTCTAAACTCTTTATTTATGTTAACTATCAAAATTAATTAATTATTAATTTAATAATTCTGAAATAAAATACGAAGCTTTTTTATACTGGGTTTTTAATAAATAGTAAAATTTGACCGATCAAAATTGGCAGATATTCATAAAAAATCTTTTTGGGGAAATAAAACAGCACTAATTTTGGAAAGTCCTGGCAAAAAAATTCCCTATATTTTTCTTACATCTATAAAAAAGAAAGGAAATGGAGATTGGGAAAAGCTTTCACAAAAGGAAGGAAAGACGATAAAAATAAGCTTAAATGAAATTATTTGTATTATAGAGGTCTTAGAACAAAAATTAGATAGTTGGCGCGGATATCATATATTCAACCAAGAAAGTACTGAAATTTTTGTATATTGGAAAGACTCTTCGAAAAGCATTTTTACTTTTGAAATTGGCTCTTATAGTAATGATTTAAAGTTTCCAGATAGTAAATTATTAACCTTATTATTAAGTCATCTACTAACAGAGAAAATTGAATTTGCTACAAATGAATTTTTAAGTGAAAGAGATTTCACAGAGAAAAAAGAAAAAAAGGAATAGAGACAAAAAAATGAGTTTAAAGTATTGATAATTTAGAGATTAGAGCATATGGTAAATATAATTTTTTAGAAGCAGATTTAAAATTAAGTAAAGATCTGCCACTTTCAAAAGTAGATTTACTAAAAAAAAAGTTATCAAATAAAATCCAACAGCAATTTCGTGAAATTTTTAAAATCGTTATAACAACAAGTATTCAAAAAGTTAAAACAAGTAAAATAGCTGTACCATTAGAAAACAATGATGGATTAAACTCTCACATTCATGAGCGATATGGTGAAGCTCCTTTTTTTGGACTTTTAGAATTAGAAAATGGGGAATTATCAAAAATTGAAGTTTTAAAAAATAAATATGTTGATAGAGAAAAGAGAAAAGGGATTTTAATTTCGGATTGGTTAAGCTCTAATAATATTGACAAGATATATACAAGGATGAAATTGAAAAAAGGTCCTAAATTAGTCTTTCAAAATAGCTTTATTGATGCAATACAAACCGATCATTCGCAATTAAAAGAAATTGTAAATGATGAAAAAGCAAGTTAACAATTTCCATTAAAATTATATAGTAAAATTTGTTGAAATCTAATCTTATATATTTAAAAAAAGAATAAAAAATAGTTTTTCATTACTATACTTAGGAGCAATCTTGAATAAAAAAGATAAAATTGCAATAAAACTAAAATCTTCTATTTTTTCTAAGTATATAATAAAATATTCTGAAATTATAAAAAAATAAGATTCTCGTATTGAGATAAAAATTGAGAGATTTAAAAGCATATGCTGAACAAGCTCTGAAAACTATAGGAATTAGTAAGGGCCAGACAGTATTGGATTGTTGTTGTGGTGATGGCACTTATACAATTCCTGCTGCAAAATTAATTGGTAAAGGAGGTTTAGTTTATGCAATAGATAGAAGCAATAGTAAATTAGACGAGTTGAAAAAGAAAATCAACTTAGAAAAATTACAGAATATAAAAATAATTGAAAAAGATGTAGAATTAGGTATCTATTTACCAAATAGAGTAGATGTTGTTCTTCTCTATGATATCTTTTGGTATTTTAGTCCACGTGATAAAAAAACGGAAAATTTATTGAAGGAGGTCTATAAGGTAGGAAAAGAAAACGCCATGATTTCTGTTTTTCCCACCCATATAAGTTCAAATGGTATAAAATACTTTAAAGAAAAAATGAAAGCAACCGGCTTTAGTTTAGAAAGCGAATATACTATAAAAGTTGTTCATGAAGATCATATAGAGAAAGGCAAAATATTAAACTTCAAAAAAATTAAGTGATAAAAATCAGAGAAAAAAAACAATAGATTTGATAGGAGTGATTTCGTTTAAAAATGACAGGAAAAATAGAAAATAAACTAGAAAATTATTTTATCAGACCTATTGGGATAGTAAAGAGCACTTATAAAGAAGCTTCGCTAACTTATCAAGATCAAGATCTCGAACTTGATGAAGAAATTTTAACTAAGACAAAGACTGGTAAAGAGAGTATATCAGAACTTATTATTAAAGAAGAATAGGAAGAGTGTTTAGATGGAATAGAGGATTTTTCTCATATAATGGATCTATATTGGTCGCATAATATAGGCGATGAAGGTCGGGCAGTCAGAAAAGTTCATCCCACAGGGCAAAAAAAACTTCCATTGGTGGGAGTATTTGCCACTAGAAGTCCATCTAGACCAAATCCTATTTGCTCTACAACAGTAGAGCTTTTAGAAAGGAAAAAAAATATATTAAAAGTAAAAGGCTTGGATGCTCTTGATGGAAGCCCCATAATTGATATAAAATTTCACCATCCTTCTTATGATGCTCCTTCTAACATAAAATGGCCGAATTGGATGAAAGAATTATCACAGTACTTCAAAAAGAATTTAATATGAAAATTAAAAAAGAAAAAAATAATGTAGCTAAACATATATTAAAAGAAAGAATAAAAAAATAATTTAAGATTAAAATTCTTATCGAGTTTAAAGTGGATAAACCATTAAATTATCAATAAATAATTGAAATAATCAGTGGGTATTTTAGGTTAAAATAGTGGTATATTTCATCTTTATTTGGGGAATTTTCGAAAAAATAATATGGGGAAACTAAATTTAGTTAAATATGAGCTCAAAAGAAATAGATATAGATTTTCTAAAAAATTTAGTGTTAAAGGTTCATGAAAACGTCGCACCATTGATTGGGACTAAAGAGGGCGCTACAGAATTAAGTCGTGGCGCAGGTGGTGATATAAGCATGAGGATTGATACCTTAGCAGAAAGTACTATTATTAAAGAATTGGAAAAAAACAAAATAGACATTTTATTACTCAGTGAAGAAATTGGCAAAAAATATATAGGAAATAAAATAAAAGCACAAAAAACCGAAAGAAAACTAATTGTTGATCCTATTGACGGTTCAACTAATTCAATTAGGGCTATACCTTTCTATAGTGTCTCTATAGCCTATGCGGAGGGAAAAAAATTAGAGGATATTAAATTAGCAATTGTTCTGGATCTCTCGACAAAAGATCTCTTTTGGGCAAAAAAAGGAGAAGGAGCATTCTATAATAATAAAAAAATAACGGTTTCTGAACGAGGTTTATCTGATCAATTAATATTTGAAGTTGATTTTTATTTATGGAATCTTAGAAAAAAATTAAAAGATTATCGCTCCATATTTAATAAGTTATATAGAATTAGAGTAATGGGTAGTGTTGCTTTAAGTTTATGCCATCTTGCTAAAGGCGGTCTTGATGGATACATTGATTTCAGAAAAGGAATAAGATTAGTAGATATGGCAGCAGGCTATTTAATTGTTAAGGAAGCGGGAGGAAAAATATTTAAGATAAATGGAGAAAAGTTAGATCATGATCTTTCCATGGATCTACTCTTACCTCTAATTGCTTATAATTCAAATTCAGAATTAGATGCATTTCTTAAAAAAGAATTACTAAAAAAGGATTAATTTTTTCTATTAAAATTCCAAAGTGATTTTTTTAAAAAAATAATCTTATAAACATTAGGTAAAATAATTATTCTTCTTCTAATTTAAATCTTAGTAGTTTATCTTTATCTTCTTCAGCATAGTCAATTCCAATCCGTTTATGGGAAGAGATTTCTAACGGCTTAATGTTTTCTCCTTTTGTTAAAAATAATTTGGCATCTGAAGCGCATGAATCTTTTCCATTAAATTTTTCCTTGGTTATATCAAAGGCTAAGCATAATTTTCCAGGACCATCTAAAAGATTTTTATAATTTTTACCTATTTTTGTATCTCTATTTTTTTTCATTAAATCAATACCATCTATAGGATATAATTGTCTTATCAGTACTGCACAAGGGATTCCTTCTGGTTCCGTGATTATATTAAGACAATGATACATCCCATAAATAAGATAAACATACCATGTGCCAGGTATTTCATACATCGTCTTGGTTCTTTTAGTTTTTTTATACCTAAAAGTATGACACGCTTTATCATTTGGCCCTAAGTATGCTTCAGTTTCGATTATTTTTCCAACCATTACGCCTTTTTTAGCTTTCCTGATTAAATAACTGCCTATAAGATTTTGTGCAATAATCTTTGTATTACCACTAAAAAATTCTCTATTATATCTCTGCAATTTTTTATTATCTAGCAAAAAAACAACTCCCTAAGATCTCGAAATTAATAAAAAAGATTAAAATTATAACTATAAATTAATAAATAATTAACCTAAATTACTCTAATGCGAAATCCTCTTTGGTATATTTCTTTCTACCATATTCTTTAAATCCCAATGATTTTATAAAGGAATATGATGCCGAATTATCCTTATAGACTTCACACCGTAATTCTTCTACACCCCTCTTTTTAAAATAGTTCCAAGCGGCAACCCCTAGTACAGTTCCTAATCCTTTTCTTTGAAAGCGAGGTAATATGCCTAATCCTGCAATTATTCCTATTTTTCCATCATCTTCAAAATCAAGCATAATAAATCCTCCGTCATCACCATATACTTTTGCTATTAAAATCTCTGTTTCAGGATATTCATAAATCTTCTCAAGAGATTCTAATTCTATTGGTCGAAAAGGTTCATTTGCTGTGAGCCATGCCCGATTATGAATTCTTAAAACACTTTCTAGATCATCTTTACTTGCCGTTCTAATTTTAGCATTTAAGAAATTTTTTTTTACTTTAGCAGTAATCTCTGCTTCAAATTCTTCTGTTATATTCTCTACTGGTAATTTCATTTGTATATATTCAAGACAAATTTCTTCTTCTTTTTCTTCTGCTTTTACTTCTATAGATTTCTCCTCAAAACTCTGAAAAAAAGTTCTAATTCTCTTTTCTTTTAAAGTTTCTGGCATAAGTTTTAAATAGATAAATTCTAATTTTTTAATCTATTGAATGTTTTTTATCTAAAGAATATAATTTTCAATTAAAAGTAAGATTCAAAAGTAAGAGTATTTGTTAAACTTCGAAATCTTCCTTCCTATAATATTTTATATCAAATTCTTCAAAACCTAATCCTTTTATGAAATTATAAGAAACTTCATTTTTTTGGTATACTTCCGCCCTTAATTCTTCAATTTTTGGATAGTGTTCTTTGAAATAATTCCAAGCTGCTATACCCATCATGGTACCTAAACCTTTTCTCTGAAAGCGAGGTAATACACCTAACCCAGCAATTGTACCAATTTTTCCTCCTTCTTCAAAATCCAGAATAATAAAGCCTGCATCTCTACCATATACTTTTGCTATTAAAAACACCGTGTCCTCATCTTCTAAAATAATTCCTAAGGTATCAATATCAATAGCTCTAAAAGGTGTGCTGCTGGTCAACCACGCTTTATTATAAATATCTTTTATGCTTGGCAAATCATGGTAGGAGGCTTCTCGTATTTCTGCTTTTATAACATTATGTTCTACTTTTTCTTTTACTTTATTTTCAAATTCTTCAGTTATACGCTTTACTGGAAGGCGTAATTGAATATATGCCATTCCCTCTTTTTCAATCTTTTGAATTTCCTCAGTAAGCTCTCCTTTTTCATGTGTTCCTAAAGAATGGAAAAAAGCTCTAATCCGATTTTTCTTTAGATCTAATTTGGGTTTACTAGGCATACATTTATTAAAATTTTTTGATATAGAAAAAATTTTTTATCTTAACTATCAAATAATTCTAAATCGTTTAAAGTTCTTAGCAAGTCCTAAGTAAATTTTAAAATGAGACAATCTCAATTTTTATAAATCTAATACGAAACTGAAAATTCAATTTTTAGTTATGAAGAATAAAGATAAAAGTTTTTGGAAATGGTAAGGAAAAAATTGGTTCAATCAATTATATATAATATATTAATGATTTAATAAAGTTAATAAGATTTATTCTAAATCAATTTTATTAAGTGTATAATTGATTTGATTTTCTATATTGTAAGTTATAATATTTTTTTCTTTTAGAAGATTTAAACCTTTTTCTAATTTCTCTTTAAATTTCTCATCCTTTAGATAATTATTATTTTCCACACTAAATTCGAAATTAGAGCGAATTGCCATATCATCCTCGATTTTCTCACTTATATTCTTTTTTAATTCTGAAAATGCTTCGGAAAGATCTTTATATATTTCATCAGAATTTTTATTAATATATCCTGGCAATACTATAATCATATTTTCTTCTAATAAGTCTTGATCTTCTATAAACATCGCGTAAAATGGCATATAAATCCATTGAATGGGCATTTTTATCTCTTCTATTTCTGTATCTCTGAGGGACCACGCAATTAATTCTTGTGCTTCATTCAAGCAATCTTGTTGCTTTATATTGATTATTTGCTTAATCTGTGAAAATATTTCCTCGATACTATTTTTTAAATTTTCCAATTTTTCGATTTCTGCCTGTTTTTCTTCTTTTTTAGCTGCTATTTGTTGATCCCGTTCCCTTAATTGTTGATTTACCTCCTCTTTATATTGTTCTAATCTTTGTTCACCCTCTCGATTGATATCATCTGCTTTATTTATAATCATCTGAATTTTATCTTCAATCGTATCCAATGAGGATAGATAATATTTTCCTTGGACTCTTAAAAAATCAATATGATCCTTTATATTAGGTATAAGATCATCAAAAGCTTTTCTTATAAGCATTTCTTCATTACTAAAAAATTTGTTTTTTTTAAGAATCGTTTCTATATCACTATCAATATTTTTAAATAAAACTGCGATATTATCAATAAGATTTTTCTTTTCTTTTCTTTTATATTGACTCAATTCATCTTGTTTTAAATTAATTTGCTCTGTTACTGCTTCCTCATCAATACTAAATGAAAGTTTGGCAATTTCAGAATCATAACGTAAGCTTGCATCTTTAATTTGTAAATTCAAATTTTTAAGCATTTTATCAAGTTCATTGCTTATCAACTCAATTTCTTCTTTCCATCTAAGTGCATTTCCTCTTAATTTTTCAATAGTACCTCTATATCCCTCGGAAATGTCTAAAGCTTTCTCAGTTGATAATCCCGTATCAAGTTGACCAAAATTTTTGATAGGTTTATATTCTAAATGAGGGATTAATATTTTTAGAGCATCTAAAAACTCAGGATTTACCAAACTCTTTATTTGAAATTCTTGAAATTCTGCGTTTTCCCCTTCACCAATTTTTTTGGCATCCTTATCTTCATATTTTAGTATTTCTATTATTTTTTTTAATTGCTCTATTTCTGAAAGATTATCTACATTGCGAATTAAATGTCCGATCAATGGCTTGCGAGGAGGGTTAGTAAATTTATCCTTTTTTGAGAGAATTTGGATCCCGTCTAAAAATATATGAGTGGATTCAGGCTTAGAAACACCTTGTATTGCTAAAAATGGCCAAGCCAGTCTCGCAAAGGAAAGAATTTTTTGATTGTCTCTAAGATTTCTCGTTAATAAATAAAATGCGAGACAAATTTCATCATTAATTTTTTCCTCATCCACTTGAAACATTGGACGATTTGAAGATTTTTCAAGAAATAATGGTAGAAGGTACTGGTCTCCATGTACTGACATTTTTTATACCTCTATATAGATTTTATAGGAATATTACAATTTAAAATTAATTATCATTAATTTAATATAATCATGGTTAAAAATGCTATATATATTAAGTAAATTAATAATTTTTTTTTTTTTAATTCTATTTATTTTAATGCTTCAAAACTATTTGCGATTACAATTATGAGTAATGATAATAAAATAATCAGAGGAGGTAAAATGGCTTGGGTGTGGGGTAAATTTAAAGCACCAAAAATACTATAAGAGAGCCTTCCAATGTAATATAAAAGAAAACCAATTCCATTTATCAAATACGACCTTCTAAGTACTCCAAAAGTTTTTTTCGCCAAATAGAAAAACATAATTGGTACTAAAAAGTTAAATAGTGGTTGGAAAATTAAATTTATTATAAAGCGTCCAGCGGGATACCCTGCTATAGTGGATGGCTCAATTGATGTGAAAATAAAAAATTGTTTTAAGAATTCAACATCAATTAATAATCTATCTGGCAAGGTCAATGCCACAATCCCTATAACAATAGGGGATATAATCAATACTAATCTAACAGCATATTTGATGTATTCTTTAGTTTTATCTACAGATTTTTTTTCTAAATTACCTTCTGGGGGAAAAAGAAAGATCCCCAACATGCCCATTAAACATGATATGGCGATCCATGTAAAAAATAAGGCCAATCTGTAATTAAGCATTATTAAAATCGCACTATGAGTTTCTGGGGCATAGAAATAATAAATTATAAAAAAGCCTCTAGAAATTGATAAGATAAGAAATAATAGTGAGAAGAATAACCAATATAATTTTTTCGATACGCGAAACCTCATTATTAAAAAATAGGCGAAAATAAGGAAATAATAACCAATCACAACGAAATACAATCCTAATTCAATTGAATCAACAAACCCAAAATAAATCATTTCAAAAAAGTTTATTTGTTGGAATATTTGAGAAATCATAATTGATCAAGTTATCAATATAATTTAATAATAATAATATAAGTGATACATATATATTTTTTACTTTTCTTTTTCGCATTTAATCTTTACGTATATTTTTTATTTATCATTATTGGATTTTAATAAGTAATGTTGAAAAATAATTGATTTCTTAGTTTTTTCAAAATTATAGGAAATTTTACTTAAGTGGTTTAATTTATCATATATTGAGATTTTAATAGCAAATTTGATTATTAAAAATAAAACTTAATTAGTTGTAAATATGAAAATTAAAGATAATATAGAAACATTCAATAGCCTACTTAAACGTCGTGGATTTATTTGGGGGCCCTCTCCAGAAATATATGGTGGATTAGCAGGATTTTACTCCTATGGACCGGCAGGAATGGCACTTAAAAATAATATCTTATCCATTTTTAGAAAAGAACTACGAGCAATGGGTTTTGGAGAAGTTGAGTGCCCAACAATTATGCCTGAAATCGTTTGGGAGGCATCAGGTCATCTAGAAAGATTTATTGATCCTGTTCTTAATTGTAAAAAATGCAATTCCGTTTATCGAGTAGATAAATTTCTTAAGAAAGTATTACCCAATCAAATGATAGATGGTCTTTCTTATAAAGAGATGGAAAATCTTATCAGAGAAAATAATCTTACTTGTCCAAGTTGTGGTAGTCAATTCGAGAATATTGAGGAATATAATTTAATGCTAGAAACTAAAGTAGGAACAGATACAATCGTATATTTGAGACCAGAGACCGCAACAACCACATATTTATTATTTAATAGATTAGACCAAGTAATGAGACGACAATATCCACTAAAAGTGTTTCAATACGGGAAAGCTTATAGAAATGAAATTTCTCCACGGCAAGGAGTCTTAAGAATGAGATCCTTTGATCAGTTCGAAATACAGATGTTCATTAGCAAAAAGCAAGAATATAATTTTGAACCATTCGAGGAGGTTAAAGATAACCAATTACCTTTATTGGATTGGAAAGTACAAGAAGAAAATATCGAAAAGCCCAATTTAATTAGTTTAAAAGATGCCATAAAAATTAAAATTCTTAAAAAACCAGCATTTGCTTATTGCCTTTTTATCGCTCACTATTTAACTAAAAAATTAGGGTATTCTAATAATGTTATTAGATACCGCCAGCATAGTCCAAATGAGAGAGCGCACTACGCTGATGATGCGTGGGATTTGGAGATCAAAACTGAACAATTCGATTGGGTAGAGATATGTGGAATCCACGATAGGACTGATTATGATTTAAGAAGGCATGCAGAATTCTCTAACCAAAGTTTTGAGGTTGCGATGGATTCAGATTCCCAAGAAAAAGAAATACCTCAAATTCTTGAAACAGCGTTTGGAAACGATCGTATTATTTATACATTACTTGAAACAACCTTTATGGTGGAAGATGGCAGAATTAATTTACAATTAAACAATTTTCTTGCACCAAATACAGTTGCTGTATTCCCTTTGGTGAAAAATAAAGAGGCAATAAGAAATCTCGCCTTAAATCTCCATCAAAACCTTCAGAATAGGTTAATTAACTCCTTTTATGATGAATCAGGATCAATTGGTAAAAGATATAGAAGACAAGATGAGCTCGGTACTCCATTTTGTGTGACTATCGATTATGATTCCTTAGAAGATGATAGTGCGACAATTAGAGACCGAGATTCAATGGATCAGATACGAGTAAAAATTTCCGAAATTCCTGAACTTATTAAAAAGAAGTTAGAGAAAAGTAAAATTTAACACATTTGTAAAAATCTCTTTATACCATTCCCTTCGTTTTTAGATATTATTTAAAAAAATTTTAAAGAGAAGAATTTTTTAAAGATATAATATCTCTGAAATATATCTATTATTATATAAATTTTAAGATAGATGATTAAAAGAAATTCACTATTTTCATCAAAAACATGTAAAGCAAATAGGAAAAGGATATTTATCGGAGCTTTATTGATTTTCTTCCTTATTCTAAATTTTTTTCTCCTTAGTTCAAATCTTTTGTTTGAATCCAACAAACCCTTAAACTTTCCAAATCTAAAAGGAGATAATTCCGCTAAAAACCCTCAATCTCAAGGTATTGATATTTCATTATTACAAGATCCATATACAGTAAATTTTACCGATATTTGGACTTTTTTTGAAACAAATTATACTTCCGATTTTAATTTTGATATTGCTACCTACTTTAGATTGGGAGATGAAGATGGAACAATTCTGAATGACTTAGTGTATTCTTTGGATAATTTACTTTTGTATAATACTTTATTAAAGCATATAAATGAATATAGTGCTTCCGAGATTCTTAGTATCTATTTAGATTTAAAGGATACTGATTTATGGTATGATAATGGAGGATATAAATATGGATTTTTGGATTCCCTAGACAATAGTACAAAAGATGTAAATAATTATCGGAGGAATTTAATAGATAACTTAATGCCGATATTTCTATTAGTAGAGAATATACCAGATAGTCCAGGAGGCACATATCGTAATAATATTTACGAAGCATTTGACCTTATTAGTTCAAATCAGTTTTGGAATGAAAGTAATAATAATTTTCTTAACTATAATTCTTCAAATGGTAATGTGTATGCTATAGATAATTTATACGCCGTTTTAGCAAACCTTTTATTAAATCAAACAGAAAATATTGACGATCAATATAAAAACGATGCGGGAAATCTAGCTAATAAAACAATGGAAACATTGACAGCGAAATTTTGGGATCCCTCTGATAAAGGATATTTCTACAGTCTTAAAAATGATTTAAGTTCAGATAATAATAACAAATATTTAGAAACAAATGCCTTAGGAATTATTACTTTAATTGAATATTGGAAAGTAAGCAATAAATCAGAGTATTTAAATAATGCCACTCTGATTTTTAATAAAATAAACACGACTTTATTTGATGGAACTTATGGAGCATATCTAAATCAATCTAATTCAAATTGGGGAAGTCATGATGATTTGATTGATGTAAAATCTAATGCTATGATGATGCAAGCGTGCTTAAAGTTGTTTGAGGTTTCTGGAAATATTACTTATTACAATTCAGCGTTAAATATATATAATACACTTGAAAATACTTTTTATGACAGTACTAATAAAGCATATTCGACCTCATTAGATACTTTTACTATGTCTAAAAATACAGATAAAAATTTTCTTTATAATTTGAGAGTTTGTGAAGCATATTTAACAGCTTTAGAAGTTTATGAGAATACTAAAGTATCTTGTTCATTTAATTCAAATGCTTCTATTCCTGAATTTATTTTTGATCAAGAAACCTTGAATATAACAACAAATTATACGTATTCCTCACCATATGCAAATTATAGTATCCCTAATGCTGATTTAACTTATATAATTAGATATCCTTATCCTAATGAGACTATATTAAAAATAAAATATAATAGTACCAATGAAAATGGAACTCATACCTTCTTGTATCCTCTCCCAGTTGGTCTATTAATTGGTAATAATTATTCAATCACTATTTTAGCGAATAAAAGCTTTTTTAAATTTGCCTTGACCACTTTATATTTCAATGTAAGCTCAGGCATCGAATACATTTCTGGTTTAGAAAATGAAAATGAATACAATCAAGGAGTAAATGTGAATATAACCCTTTTAGTTAATAATACTAGAAATAATAATGTGACGGTGAATTTCTCAATAATAGCTGATTCAATCTTAATTACATCTCCACGTTTTTACTTATTAAATGCCTCACAAGAAACTAGTATTTGGAATAATTTTACGGTAAAAAATAATGCCCTTCCTGGAAATTATACATTTCATTTTATTTTGAAAAATGGGAGTGATATTTACTTAGACTATACAAAAATAATTGAAATTAAAACAGCCATAGAAGTTACTAATTTAATATATGATAGTCGGGTGGTTGAAGGAGATATTACTCAGATATCGTTGAATATAGCCAACTTTCTCCAAAATCAAAGTTTATCCTTTAATTTGAGTATCACAGGAGATTATATTACCCCCGTTGAAGCAGAATATAATTTAAATCCAAATGAAATCAAATTAATAGAAATAAACTTAAATATTGAAGATAATATAAATACAGAGGAAATGCAAATAACCATCATAGTATCTCGAAGTAATACAACCGATTATAATAAAACGATTAATATTCAAATCGTTAATTCATTCGAAATTTCCACCTTATTTTATCCATCGAGCGTGACTCAAGGTACATCCGCTCAATTTATATTAACTATAAATAATAATAAAGAAACTAATGAAGTATATGCATTATATATTAACGGAAAAGTAATTTATGGATTATTAGTTCCCGGTGAAAATAGAATCGAAGTGGATCTTGATCCCATAATAAATCCATACGATATTAGCACTAAAACTTATCAACTGGTCATGTTTGATAATTCTGGAAAGGAACTATTTCGATTCTTTTTTAAAACTCAAATTCTAATATCTATAATGAATCTAGTACTTTTTTATATCTTACCCATTTTAATACCCATTGCTATTGTAATTTATTTTCAGAATAAAAAATTAAAAACTGACCGTCTAAAAAGATAAAAAATCATGAGAAAAGCAAATAAATATTTAATTTATTCAGTGTTTATTTTGTCAATAATAGGGTTAGTAATTATTAGCCAAATATATCAAAAGAATAACACTAAAAATTTACCTTATAATTATAATACTAAAAATCCATTAATAAAATCCTCTTATGGGGCGCTTAATTCAACGGATATCTACTTAAATGATACAGAAATTATCACCTTATTTGATACCATAAAGATAGATGTTAACACCAGCCAATATTATTTTGCAAATTATACAGAAATTCTATTTATTTATGCTGATGGAAGCTCTTTTATTGATAATATGACTCATACTGTACAAGCTAATTTTACCTATAATTATACTGCTCCTTATAATATTCCAACAGGCATTCATAGTATCTATTTTCAAATCTATGATGATACTGATTCTTTGTTAAATAATAATAAAACAGAAACAACTTTCATAGTGAAATCAAATTACTATAGTGCAGATTTTCTTAAAGACGAGCTTTATATTGGAGATTTATTATCTATATCCCTAACTATTAAAAATACGACTGAACATAATTTCATATATAATGTTGCGATTGTAGATAGTACAAATGAGCAAGCTCAAACTAATTTAAAATTTATTGGGAACAATATAGAATGGTTTAATATTACAGCTGATGAATCTCTTTTTGGAGAACTTAATAAAGTTTACTATATAAAGGTGAATCTAACTGACGAATCCACTGGAAAAGTTAATGCTACATATTTTCCATTCCAAATTTTAAATCATAATCCTCAGATAATAGAATCAACAATTAAATTCTCCTCTTTAGAGATCTTTCGTTCAAATGTTAATAATTGCAGAGTCTCTCTAAATGTTACTGATATAGAGGATGATAACCCAGCTAATTTAAGTGTAATAATGACTCTAACTGATCTCTTCGGGACAAATAAAATTCAATATCCACTTTCTAATATAGGGAATAATTTTTCAACGGATTTTCACATTGGTATAAATTCTCCAATAGGTATATATAAAATAAATATAACTGCTATAGACCTAAATGGAGGCGCCACATCCTATTTTTCTGATATAGAAGTAAAAAATAATCCGCCTCAATTTAATTTATATTTAATTAATGGAAAGCTACCTACTGAAACCATTTCCATCGATTATGGAGAAGATATTATCTTTGCTTTTGATATAAGAGATAAAGATAACAATATTGAATATATTACCGTCACCCTGATAAGTGATGAATATAAATTTTTTATTATATCTACAGTAAATCAAGTACTTTCTATTAATTCTGCTGAATTAGAATCAGGCGTGTGGTATGTATTTATTTCAGCAACAGATTCAGATGGAAGCACCATAAATTTAACTTCTGATTATGGATTAGCACCTCAACAGATCAAAATTATTGCAAATACTCTTGAAAATATTATGCCTTGGATAACCTTAATTATTGGCATAGTTGCTGGGCTTTTAATCGGGTTCGCACTCGGCTATAAATTGCTAAAATCAAGGAGAAAAATTAAAGAACCATCTAGAGAAGAACCCATTTCTGAAAAAGCTCCACAAAAGATTAAAAGAAAAGCAGAAAAACCCAAAGAAGAAGCTGAGAAGAAAGAAGAAGAAAAAGAAGAAAAGAAACCAACAAAACGTAAAATAAAAAGAAAATTGTAAAAAAATAAATAGTAATGATAAAAGAAAAAAATAAGTTTTTCTCTAAAATTATTTATTCTCTGAATTTTTAATCTAGTTTTTGTATGATGTGTAATTTTTACAAAAGATCATGTAAATTATATTGATACTTACCCAATTTTCCGCCATAATTTCCAGCAGAAATCCTCATAACCCCTGGAACTTCGACAGCAGCTTTAATACCGAGTTTAATGGCGCTTTTAATAGCTTTTTCCGTGGCACCATCTAAAATAACTTCGTAAACGCAATTTTCTCCTTCTTTTAATAAAGAATTATCAATCTTGGTTCTCAAAGTTGGACATAAAGGATCATTAGTAGATGCTCCCAAGAAATCATATTTTGAACCAACTTTTGAACCAGACCGAGCAACACCACCAGGGAATGGAGCAATTACATTTGGGATATCCTTTATTGCACTAATGGCTTTCTCTGCTGCAGTTAAAGCAGAGGATTGATTTTTTCCCATAATCAAGAAATTTCCACCTGCAATGCCCTTTCCAACTTTTAAATTACTCTGAACTATGAATTCACCATCCATAACGGGGATTTTCCAAGCTTCAAAAGGGAATTTACCCTCTAATTTTTCCTCAAATTTGTCCCCAAAAAATTTTAATTTATATCCTGTTTTTATTTCAAATTCTTTTTCTGGATCGAGAGAATCTTTCATTCCATCGAAACATGCAGTTGTTGGACAGGTTAAAATACATTGACCTATTCGATTTAACATTACTGAATCGACTTTCTTCTTATCACTTATGAAAAACATTATAGCAACTCCGGGTCTCCCATCTGGGGTTTCATCTGGAGATACAAAGACATCCATCGCAGCTTCAGAATCACAATGGATTGTTGAGGTTCCGTAGCCCGTTGCTTCATTACTACATATATCAAGCCACTTCTTATCAGTTGCTGTGACAATAATTCGTGAGAAATAGGATCCAAATGCTTCACAAAAGGTATCTTCAATCTCAACACCGTTTAATTCCATATTTTATCACATCTTTCAAATATTTTTATTTATAATTTTAAGATAATTTAATGTAAAGTTTTTTGTATTTTAAAGTTTTTATTTGAGAAAGTGAAAATCTATTATCTTTTTAGATCATTCCCATTTAAAAATAAAAAAACTCTAAAAATCTTATTTAATAATCAGTGATTATAAAATTTAATCTAAAATAAGTGAACATAAGTTTAAAATAAGTGAAAATAAAATATGAGTCAAGAGAAAGTCCTAAAGATAGGTGTCTTGAAAAACGGCACTATCGGAAGCTCTCTACTACTTTCTTTTCTAATAGATGAAAGGGCTGAAGCAGAACGCCTTTCATTTAGAGAAGTAACATCAGGACCAAAAATGCACCCACCTGAAGAGTGCATTGAGACAATGAATAAATTATTAGAGTTTAAACCCGAACTAATTTTAATGAGTTCTCCTAATGCCGCTTTAAAAGGACCTATGAGAGCTAGAGAATTAGTTGGAAATATTCCAGCCATAGTAATTTCGGATGCCCCCACTAAAAAAGCGATTGATGAAATCAAGGAAAAAGGATTAGGATATATAATTGTAGAGTGTGATAGTATGATTGGTGCTCGCCGACCTTTTCTAGACCCTATTGAAATGAGCTTTTTTAATTCCAACTTATTGCGAGTTTTAGCAGGAACTGGAGTATTACAAGTTATTGTAGAAGAATTAAACAAAGTTATAATAGATATGTTGGATGGAAGAACACCAACTCTCCCACAGATTATAATTGATGCGGAAATGGCTACTGAGAGAGCACATTTTTCGAATCCTTATGCTCGAGCAAAAGCAATCGCTGCATTTGAAATCGCAGCAAATGTTTCAAAAATTACAGGAAAGGCCTGCTTCGCAATGAAGGAACGTGAACGATATATGCCACAACTGGCTGCTGCACACGAAATGATGAAAACTGCTGCAGATTTATGTCAAATTGCAAGAGAAATAGAAAAATCCAATGATACGGTCCGTAGAACACCTCATCATAAATATCAACACCTTTTAACAAAAGTCAAGCTGCATGAAAAGGAAAAATAGCCAAAAAAAATAGTTCTATTTCACAAACCTTTTTTTCTTAATTCATATTTCATATTATTTTTTATGGTTTATCTTTCTTATATATTGTATAGTTATTTTCGATTATAGAGATGATATTTTTTAAAAATTAACTATTTTCTCCTGCAACAAATTTGCTAAATTTTGGAATTCTTCACTATTTAGTTTTTTCATTACCTCAAAAAAGGCATTTTCATCTTTAGTCTTTGTTAAAGCTAATAAAATAGCATCATTGGCAATATCTTTCATCAATATATAAGAATTTTCACTTTGATAAATGATTGTGGAAAGATTAAGCGGTGAAATATTTGTTATCCCCTTCAATTCCAAAATCAGTTTATAGATTTTATATATATTGGAATCAAGAGTTCCGATTTCAAATTTCATAAACTCTAGTGGTTTAGATTCAAATTTACCTATAGTAGAAGTGATTAATAAGCCATCAGGGCGATTAAACAAAAAATATTCGGCTAATGTATCCTTTTTAAGGGAATCTATTTGATGACGAATTTTTCCCAGTCTTTGTAGGCTCAATGTGGATTTTTGAATTTCTTGGTCTAATATTTCAATTAATCGATGTTGAGCTGATCCTTCTTTTACCGACACCGGTGTAAAATCTATTTTATCTTTCACATCCTCGCTTAATCCCTCTGATAACATAATATATGCTTTATCCTCCTGAGAATCTTGTAAATCTATTTTATTCAATAATACATAAATTCTTTCGATATATGGACTAAACTCAAAAATATTTATTAAATAATTTTCAAAAATTTCCTTTATATATGGTTCTATAACTGTAGAGTCCACCATAAATACTGTTGCAGTAATCTCCGAAAATATTAATTCTCTCTGAGAATCAGAGAAATATTGCTCCATATAATGTTGTTGGCCTCCAGCATCCCAAACATTCAGCTCACAGAGGCCACGAAATATAAAATTCTCACGTGAAATTCCTTTAGTAGGTGCTAAATTCGCAACCTTCATAAAATTATAGCCCAAACAAGTTGTTCGCATAAGAGAAGTCTTTCCTGCACCCTCGGGACCGAATAATAAGACTTTCAAAAATTAAATTTCACCGTGAGTTTTTAAACTTTTTACTGATCTAGTATACTTCTATAGAATTAATAAATTTAAATCTAATAAATTAATCTTAGTATTAAAATTTCATAGTAAATTATGTTTATTAAATGATTTTTTTTGAAAATAACTTATTTTGGAAGAAACTACAGATGAAGTGTTTTTAAAATTTGAATTATTTATCAAAATACACATAAATAAAAAAAACAAATTGAGTAAATACTATGGTTAAATTAATTGACTTTATTAGAAATGTGCCAGATTGGCCGGTTGATGGAGTACAGTTTAAAGATATCACTACTCTCTGTGTAAATTCAATTCCTTTTAAAGAGTCGATTGATAAAATTGTGGAGCATTATAAAGATAAGGGAATAGATAAAGTAGCAGCAATAGAAGCCCGTGGATATGTATTTGGTGGAGCTATTGCTTATCTTTTGGATGCGGGATTTATTTTAATAAGGAAAGAAGGTAAATTGCCCTGGAAATGTTATCAAGAAGAATATGAATTAGAATATGGGACTGATATTATTGAAATGCATCAAGATGCCATTAATAAAGGGGAAAAGGTCTTATTATTTGATGATTTACTAGCTACGGGAGGTACAGCAAAGGCAGCAATACGATTAGTTGAAAAAGCAGGAGGAATTGTGGAAGGATTTGCGTTTGTAATCGAGCTAACAGGAAGTCTCCACGGAAGAGATAAATTAGAAGGCTATGATATTCTTGCCTTGGTACAAATTCCTGTAGAAGAATAATAAAATAATATGCCGCTTTCTTTTTTTTCCCATGTTTTTTATTTTATCATTACTAAAATCGTTATAATTATATAGTTATTTCGAAATTTAATCCAATATCTAGAATATGTATCTCTTTAAAGATTTAAATAGAATAGAAATCCAAATATAAAATTGTGAAAGAAATTATTTTTTATGGTGATGACGCATTCATCCATGATTTTCCTAAGGATATTGATATTTATTATGGAAAGGATACGTTACCACCTTTAGATAATGAAGAAGCCGCAATTGAATCTGCCATTAAGAACCCCATAAAATCATCGAAATTAAAGAATTTAATTAATTCTGATTCTACTATTTCTATATGTTTTGATGATATAAGCGTTCCCCTCCCACCTATGAAAAAAGATGTTAGACAAATAGCAGCAAAAGTAGTATTAAAACATATTAAAGATATTGGCGTGAAAGATGAAAATATTAACTTTATTTGCGCCACTGGATTGCATAGAAAGTGCAAACCAAAAGAATTAAAACATCTATTAGGAAAAAAAATTTATAAGAAATATAAAAGTCATATATTTAATCATGATGCTGAGGATAAAGCTAATTTGAAAATATTAGGGAAAACCAAGGGGGGCAATAACATCGAAATAAACAAAATTGCCACTGAATCAGATCTGATCATTTATTTAAATATTAGCTTCACTCCTTTAAATGGGGGATGGAAATCTATAATAGTGGGATTAGGGAGCTATAATACAATCATTCCACATCACTCTCCAAAAAAATTAATGAAAGGTTCATTCATGGATCCCCCCTCATCAGAATTACATAAAATCATTTGGGAAATGGGTAATATTATTAAAGACAAGCTTAATGTCTTTACTATTGAAATGGTGCTCAATAATAATTTCTATAGCGGCTTCTACAGTAAGATCTACAAACCATTAAAAGGTATTCAAGATAATATTCCTTTATGGCGAAGATTAACACTTTCCTTATTTCGAGTTTTTCCAAAATTTATTAAAACCTATGTGAGGAAGAATCTTAAAGCAGGATATCAATTAATAGATACATTTGCAGGTGATATTGAGGAAGCTCATAAAAAGTCTTTAGAACTTATGAATAAGCAATTGAATGTGGAGATACCAAAGAAATACGATATAATCATTTTTGGTGTGCCTAATCTTACGCCATATAATGTTGGCACTGAGATGAATCCTTTATTATTACACACTCTTGTTTCAGGTTATTTATTCAATATGCATCAGGGAGAATCCCCATTAAAAGAAAAAGGTACTCTAATTATTGCAAATCCTGCCTATGAAATATTTGATTCTCAGCAACATCCTTCTTATGAAGATTTTTATTATAATATTTTGACTCAGAAAGCGGATATTTTTGATTTAAAAAAAATTGAAAGCAAATACCTTAATAATGAAGAATATATTGAAAAATATAGAAATCATTATGCTTATCATCCTACTCATGCTCCAATCGTATATTATTGGGGCATTAGAGGCCTCTTAAATATCGGTAAAATAATAGTAGCTGGTGCTAAAAATAAAGATGTATTAGACGTTTTGGGATATGAGTATGCGAAAAATTTAGATGAGGCTATTGATAAAGCTAGAAACCTTTATTCTGACCACTGTTCACTCGCCTATTTTTGCATACCACCCTTATTTGTAGCAAAAAGATAAATTTTTTCTCCTTAAATTTTCTTAATTCTTCTTCTATTCACTTAAATAGAATAACATCAAAATATTATTACAAAAAATCTTTTTAATTTAGAAGTTGGTCTTAATAGAGAGGAAAAATTATGGAAAAAAAAGAAGAAATCGTTAATGAAGCAAATAAAGAATCTTTTGGGTCAATGTTCTCTTTTGGGATGGGAGATCTAATATATGACGTTTTTAATGGTATTTTTGGCGCGTTTTATTTTTTATTTTGGGAAACAGAAGTTAAGCTAAATATCTGGATCGTAACTCTGGGTTATATTTTCTACGTCATTTGGAATTCTGCTAATGACCCCCTAGTAGGATATCTCACGGACCGCCCAAATAGATTTTGGAAAAAGTATGGAAAGAGATTTCCCATGGTTATGATTGGTACTGTGCCTGCAATTTTATTACTTGCAGTAATATTCAGTCCGCCTTACCTTGATCCTGTTGAAGGGGCGTGGATTTATTTCGCATGGATTTTAATAACCACGTGCTCTTATGAGTTTTTTTTTACATTAAGTTCATTGAATCATTTTGCTCTTTATCCAGACAAATTCAAAACCGATAAGCAACGAAGGAGATCCGGTGGTATTCGAATGGCATTATCATTGGTAGGAACTGCTGTGGGATTTATCATCCCTCCCATGCTAATAGAGTATGGAGACAGAGGATCTTATACAAGTATGGCGTGGATATTCGTAATAATAAATCTGGTTATCTTTCTTACACTCATACCGGGTCATAAAGAATCAGAACTTCTTAAAGAACGATATATAAGGGAGCAGCAAGAATATAAGGAGCAGATTTCATTTTGGAATTGCATTAAGATTGTATTAAAGCATAAAAATTTTCTTATGGTCATCGTGATTTTTTTCTTAGATTCAATTATCGGAGCAAGTTTAACGGCATCTATTCAATATGTAACTAAATATGTGTTGGAAACGGAAGCAGAAGTCTCTATTTTTATTTTAGCGGGATTCTTATTAGGGGCTTTGATATCGCTTGGGCCATGGTTAATTTTTTCCGAGAAAATAAATAATAACCGTAGGATGTTAATAATAGGTGTGTTTTTAAACACAATCTTTTTATTACCATTTATGTTTGTTCAGAGCCTCCTTTGGATGACAATTTCGGCAATTCTTTTGGGTATTGGCGGCGGTGCATTAAGAATTGGTCGAAACCCAGTTATGGCAGACGCTATCGATGAAGCAGTTCTCGATTCAAAGCTCCATTTAGAGGGAGCATTTATGGGAGTATATGCGTTCTTTAATAGATTTGCCTTAATTGCTCAAGGCTTAATTTTTGCAATTGTGCATGAACTTACGGGATTTAATGCTGCCTTAACCACTCAATCAGACTTGGCTAAATTTGGAATTAGATTACACACCGCATTCATTCCTATGGTTTTGACCTTAATAGGATTAGTATTATTTATAATAATTTATAATTTAACTCCTGAAAGAACAAAAGAGATTAAAGCGAAATTGAAAGAATTAAATTTATAACCTTTTTTCTTTCTTAATTATTATTATATTATTGATTTTCATTTTTAATGTGATGGGAGTTAATTTTTTTTAATACTTTTCTAATAATAATTTAATATTAATTAGAATGAAAGGTATAGAAAAATGAATTTTGGATATAATTCCTTGGAAGAATTAGCAAAAATTAAAAAAAATGTAAAAAGAAAGAGAGTTTCTAGTTATGATAAAACTGGGGCTAATATGGACAATGTTCCAATTAAATCTTATGAATCTTATCAAATTTGCGACATTCAAGGAGCTGGATTAATAAAACATATCTGGATGACTCTTGCTTGCCCTGATCCTGATTATCTTCGAAAAGCAGTGCTTCGAATATGGTGGGACAGTGAAAAAAACCCCTCGGTTGAGGTACCTATTGGCGATTTTTTTGGTATTGGACACGGGAAAACGGTTAATTTCTGGAGTCTTCCTTTTTCCAATGGTCCAGAGGATGGAAAGGGCTTTAATTGTTTTTTTCCCATGCCTTTTTCTCAACGTGCAAAAATCGAGCTTGAAAATGAATCCAAAGACCTAATGATAGTATATTATTATATAGATTATGAAGAACTTAAAGAACTAGACAAAGATTATGGGAGATTTCATGCAACATGGCATCGAGAAAATCCGTGCCGAGGAAATATATATGAAAATAAAAAAAAAATTGAATTTTTCTTAAAGAAAAATATAAGCCATGAAGAAGATTATGTAGTTTTAGAGGCAGAGGGAGAGGGTCATTATGTGGGGATGCATTTAGATATCTATAATTTATTTAAAACTAAAAAACTAAATTGGCCAGGGGAAGGCGATGATTATATTATTATTGACGACGGAGAAACAATTTTATATGGCACCGGTACAGAAGATTATTTTTGTGGCGCTTGGTGCCCTTCACAATTTTATTGTTCTCCTTATTTTGGAGTAACTTTACCTGGTGGAGAAAATTGGAGTGGCCATATTAGCTATTATAGATATCATATTGAAGATCCGATTTATTTTCATAAAAATATACAAGTTAAAATTGAGCATGGACATGCTAACCAGCGCTCTGATGATTGGAGTAGCACAGCTTATTGGTACCAAACGGAACCACATAAAGAATTCAGAAAATTACTTCCTGTAGATGAAAGAATCCCACGAAAGTCTAAGCAATAAATTTTAATCCTATCTATTAAAGCCTTAAAAAATGGATAATTTTTATTAAAAAATAAATAATAAGATGATTAAAGAAAAAGAATGGGAGAAATTATAAGAGAGCTCCTGTTAGTGAATGGTGACATCCACAATCTCGTTCAGTATCAATTTTAGGGATAGTAATTTCTAATAATTTTTTTAGATGTTTGGCATTTTCTTCCATTGTTTCTAATATTTCAGTCACATCAACCGCAAGTTTTTGGACAGGTCCACCGCAATTTGGACAAGATTCCCCGTATTCCACCACACCACAATTCTTGCATTCACCCGCCCAGACATCCAAATCAGTTACACTTGCAATGCAACAGTAGCAAATTTGTTTTTCAGACGCAAGCACCACCTCTGGATACGTCGTCATTCCTATGATATCACCTCCCCATTGTCGAAACATCTTTGATTCCGCTCTAGTTGAAAATCTCGGACCTTCAATGCACACATAGGTACCTCCATTTTGAATATCAAGTCCTTCAATTGTAGAACCAGTTTCATAAAAAAGATTATTTAAATAGGAACAATAGGGATCTTCCTGAGAGATATGGCAAACTTGTCCTCCCTCATAAAAAGTATCAAATCGTTTCTTAGTTCTATCTATGTATTGATCAACTAAAAAAAATTTTCCCTTATGGTGCTCTTTTCGTAAAGAACCTACGGCAGAAGGAGAGATGATAATTTTTGCCCCAAGCTCACTTAACGCCCAAATATTAGCACGGAAATTTAATTTATGAGGGGGAATTACATGTCCAGTCCCATGTCTTGATAAAAATGCTACCTTTTTGCCTTTAAAAGACCCAATCTTAATTATATCTGAAGGTCTTCCATAAGGAGTATATATTTTCATATCTTCAGCATTTTCCAGCTCAATATCCGAACCTGTACCTCCTATAATTCCAATTTTTGCCTGATCTTCATTACTTTTTAATCTCATTTTCATCCATATATTTTATAATAGTTTTATTTAATTCTTTCTTTAAAATAAAGAAAAAGATTTTTTTAATTTTTTCAAATTCAATATTAAAAAATTGATGAAAAAAATTATCTCTAATTCTATTTATAGGCAGATTTTTAGACCCATCAATCGAAAAATTATTCTTTAATAAATTATTTATAACATTAGAATTCGAATTAAAATTCAACTTTATTTTATTAGGTATATTTTTTATGGTTAAGATATCCTTTCTTGGAAGCTGTAGAGAAGTTGGCAGATCTGCAATACTAATAGAATCAAATCAAGGAGATCAATGTGTGCTTGATTATGGAGTACGCTTTAATGAAGAGGACAGGATGCCAATTGCAGCAAATTTATCTCGTCTTAAAGCTGTAGCACTGACCCACTGTCATATTGATCATTCTGGGGCTTTACCATTTCTTTATTTGAATGGAAATAAACCGCCTTTATTTACAAATGCCGTTACGTTAGAAATTGTGGAAAAACTTATTTATGATATGCTAAAAGTCTCTAGTTATCCATATCCTTTTGGTAAAAAAGAAATTAATGAATTAATAAGATATTCACAGTTTCTTGAGAACGGTATTAAACAAAAAATTGCCCCCAAGTTTTATATTACTTTTTATGATGCAGGTCATGTCCCAGGAAGTGTTTCAATTATAGTTGAGGTTGATGGAAAACGGATATTTTATTCCGGAGATATAAATACTATCAAAACTAATCTCGTAGACTCAGCTAATCCTAATGATATTCCTGAAATTGATGTTGCGATAATGGAATCAACCTATGCATTACGCGCACACCCTCCACGTGCTGCTCTTGAGAGAGAATTTGTAGAGAGAACCATAAATATCATTGAAAATGGAGGTAAGGTTTTAGTTCCTGCGTTTGGTGTTGCTCGATCTCAAGAAGCATTGATGATTTTAGATAAATATCATTATAAAGGGAAATTGTTTCTTGATGGATTGGCAACTTTAATTTCCAAAATCTATTTTGATTATCCCAACTCATTAAAAAATAAAAATAATTATAGAAAGGCTATGAGAAATGTGAACTTTGTAAATCGTAGAAGAAAAAGATTATATGCAAAAAAATCTAATGGTGTAATTGTATCTCCTTCTGGGATGCTTAAAGGAGGCGCTGCTATGGAATATATACGACCTATATTAAAGGATCCCTCTTCAGCAATTTTTTTAATTGGGTATCAAGTTGAAGGAACTCCTGGACGACAATTGCTTGATGAGGGCATTTTTCAATTTAAAGAGCATCATAGCTATCCATATATCGACTATGATATTAACATTAAAGCCAAATGTGAAATAAAGCATTATGATTTTTCCAGTCATTCAGATGGAGAGGAACTTCATAATTATATCGATAGTTTAAATTTTAATAATAATTCAAAAGAAATCTTCTGCGTTCACGGAGATAATAAGGCGACAATTACTTTTGCTAAACAATTAGCAGAAAAAGGTTTCAATTCTGTCGCGCCAGAGGATGGAGAAGTATATAAAATTTAATTTTCTTCTAATTGTTGTTTTATAACTTTATTACAATTAGAAATAAACAAATCAATTTTATCAATTGGAACTGTGGTACCTGCTGCGGGAGGATGACCTCCTCCTAATGCGTTTAGATTAGAGAGTTGTAATGCTTCTCTTATTGCCTCAGATAAATTCACACCTTTTTCTACAATTGACTCATGAGCCCTTGCAGAAATTTTATAAACGCGTTCATCCTTTCTTTTTGCATACCCAAAGAGCGGTTTACTTTTTTTAATTATTTTACTCTCATCATAAATCAACATCGAGCATACGGTACCAATGATCGTCTCTGGAATGATATCCTCACCATAAAAATATTGGATAGAATCTAGTTCTTGTATTATATCCTCCTTTTTAACCCATAAAAGTGCCTCTGAAAGAGATTTTTTATATGCTGCAAGATTTTCTTGAGCTTGTCGATAGGCTTTTTCTCTATCACCCATCGCAATAGCAATTCCAATTGAAGCATTATTAGAACGTCCACAAGCATTTAATAAATGTGAAAACTCATTAATATCATGCAATTCAGAGCCCATTTCTTCATTTATTAATAAATATCTATTTACAATTAAGTTATTAAGAATCTCATAGGGTTCAATATTTAATTTCAAGGAAGCATATTCGATAATGGCTGAAGTTATTTTTTGTTTTTCAGATTGATTTAAATCTAATAAAGTTTTAATGGTTCCGTCAGGTTTTTCCATTAAAATACCAAGCTTTTTTAGAAATTTTAGACTTTTATTTACATCACCGCTCAAACCGGGCAAATTAATATCAGAAGAATAAGCTAATGCTTCATTTAAAGGTCTAATTGGGGAAAAATTGATATCATCAACAACTTGGATTAAATTACTTTCCTTAGCATCTTCAAGGATCTTTGCATTGACTCCTGTGAATGATTTATTAAGTCCTTTATTTTGTACATCACCATTAGCTCCAATAAGCGCGATTGCTGAAAGATCCTTATTATTCTTATTAATGCATTTTGTAAAATAGTAGCATACCCCCGATCCAGATATCTCACTAGAACCATCAAACCCATAGAAGTATGGATTAATTTGCCACTGCTTAGTTTCGAGGTAAATTTCCTCCAATGCATCTATTTCATCTTTATTGGCAATTCCTTGAGGAAGATGGTGATCCAAAATAATAAAGGGATTTTTTAATAATTCTTTGAGAACGGAATATTGACCACTTCCAAAATCAGAAAATATTATAAAATTATTAAATTTCTCACTTTGAGCAACAATTTTCTTTATTTCTTCTCGTTCTAATTGTTTTATAACAGTAATTTGAAAAGGAATATTTTCGCGATATAGTGCTTTACCAAGAATAGCACCGGAAGATAATCCATCAGCATCTAAATGAGTATAAATTTTCACTGGACTTTCACTCTTGTTATAATTCTCATAGAAAAATTGTTTTATTTGGATAAAATCCGAGAAGAATTGTTCAAAATTATCTGAGATAGAATTCATTTCCATAATTTAAAATCTTTGGATGTTTAAACTTTTTTTCCTAAATATTTATTAATAAATTAATCTAAAACTATAAAATATCATAAATTTTTTTAAAAGAAATATAAAAATGTATCATTAATTAAATCAATAGACTTTTAATTGGAACTGTTATATTTATAAAAATTTTAATAATGATAAAATGTTAAAAAGTTATAAATAGAAAAAAATTGGTGAAATATAATAGATGCATCACGTAAAAGTTAATGATTTAGCTAAAAATATTGTTCAAAAAATAATAGATCATAAAGATCTTTATGGTGCAGAAGTTCATACATTGCAAAACGGGGCAACTTTGTTGAGTATGAAAAATGCTTCTTGGGAAGGTGGAAAACTGGTTGGAGAGATATGTATGGGGGGATTAGGTAATGTAGAATTTTCAACTTATACTCTAGACACTTATTTTTTACCAAGCGTTAACGTATATACTTCATTTCCCATTATCTCTTGTATGGCCTCCCAATTAGCAGGATGGAGTATAAAAATCAAAAAAGAAGTGGAAAAAGATGGAGAAATGAAAAAAAAGACCATCTTTCAGTCTTTAGGTTCGGGTCCAGCGAGAGCGAAAAGTAGAGTTGAAAAATTATTTAATGAGATCGAATACCAAGATGATTCAAATTGTGCAGTCCTAGTATTCGAAACCCCTAAATTACCTAATGAGGAGGTTATGGAATTAGTTGCCGAAAAATGTAAAGTCGATGTGAGTGATACATATGCTGTATGTGCACCAACTGCATGCCTTACTGGCTCTATTCAAGTTGCTGCTAGAATTGTTGAAACTGGTATTCATAAATTACATGAAATTCATTTTCCATTAGAAGTTATTCAAGATGGCTATGGAACTGTGCCTGTCGCACCAGTTGCTAAAGATGATTTCGCGGCAATGGGGCCACCTAATGATGCTATGTTTGCAGTTGGTCAAACATTTTATACAATTAAAGCAGATAAAGAAAAAGAGGCAGAATTGTTTGAACTTCTTCAAAAAGCACCGGCAAGTACTTCTTCAAGCTATGGACAACCTTTTAATGTAATTTTTAAGGAATCGGAATATGATTTCTATAAAATAGATCCAGGATTGTTTGCTCCCGCAATATATACCGTAAATAATATTAAAACGGGAAAGACGATAACTGTTGGAAAACAGGATGAAAGATTGTTGAAAGAATCTTTCGGATTAAAATAAATCTCTTTATTTTTTAAATTTTATATTTTTATTTTTTATGGATATTATAAGATCTTAAAAAAGATATGCCAAATAAATAAAGTAAAAATTATAGAACTTCTCTTATTGAAATTTCATAATTTTTTATATACTTTATCTAAGATTATTTCAGCAGAGAATTTTTTGTAATAAGCAGTTAATGAATAAATAGCATATCATTTAGGCATCTTTTTAATTGATCTTTAGAATCATTTGTATTGATAGCTGCCAACAAATCATAAGGATCGATACATTTTTGAACTTTATAATCCTTAAATGGTTTAATTATTATTCTTCTCTTTATTTCTTTATCTTGCTTACTTTTATTTTTCATTTCTTCTTTTTTTTCATCCATTTTTTTTATCGCACTGTTAATAGAATTATAGATCTATTTTTAAAAAAAGAGAAGTAAAAGAAGTTATGCAACTTCTATATCAATTGTGCGGAGATCCGGCTCTTTGAATTCTACTTCAAATGTCAATAAGCCTTCCCTATATTTGGATTTGGCAGTTTTAGGATCAACTGGACAACCAAATCCAAATGATCTTATGTATTTAATGCTATCCGTTTTACCAGTAACTAATAAATAATTTTCATTCATCCGTAGAGTAATAAATTCTCTATCTACTCCAGGTAAATGAATTTCTCCTGAATATCCCCTTCCACTATCTTTTACGCAAAGGTAAAATCTTGGTGAAATTATTCTTTCCGTCATTTCTTCTTTTTCTTTTACTTCTTCAAGTTCAGAACCTTCTGTTTCTTTAATAGCTTCCGACATCTTCACCCCCCTTTATAATTTATGTTTCTATTTTTAAACATACAAAATTAATTATTTATTCTTAAATATGTTAAAAACTAAAAAAATAGAGTAATCCACTAAATAAATTGAAGCAAATTTTTAAAAATTATTTTAAAAAATAAATAGAGAATAATTATTCGATTCTTTAGAGCCTTTTCTTAAATAATTCAATTTTAAAATTTTAGTTTCATTCATTTTAAAATGAATTAAGACTTAAACAAAAAAAAAATAAATAACTACGATAGGTTATAATATGGATTAAAAGAATTAGTAGATATTATTAAAGGATATTTTTAAATAAGTAAAATTAATTCTTGTTAATAAACAGTTAGATATTGGCTAATTCTTCTTGATATTTTAGGATCTCTGCATCCGAGACATCCCTGTCAAATTTAATCTCCTTCTGAATACCCAAATATGCACAAGCGAGTTTTGCCGCAGCCGCTATTTCTGCTTTTTTAAGAGTTCTCGAATATTCATCCCCACCACTATAATCATTTATATTGTATGTGGATGGTTTGATTTCTTTTCCTTCGAGTTTAAAAGAGCGTTCTCTCTTCATTTTATCTAATAATGATGCCATCTTATCAGCAACTATAAATGCTAAATTATTTTTCGTAATTAACCGATTAATATTATTTACATCAAAATAATTGAGACTTTCAAATTTGGCGCGCAAATAGCTTTTAAGATTATCAGAATTATATTCGCATTCTATTTCTGTCCAGTCGTGGATTCCTAACCTTCTTCTAAAAAAGACTAACTCCCAATCAATTCCTAGTTCTTTTAAGAATTCCAATAATTTATCATCATTTGGTACCTTTGATTCTATGATAATATAAAGCTGAAGGCCATAATATTTATGTTCTTCTTGTAGATAATAGCCTCTCTGTTGCATGGATGCAAGAATTTTCAATTTTATTGAATAAATATTTTCCGAAAGATTTGTTTTGCTGCAATTTAAATATTCTACGTTGCCTTCCTCTCTAATATAATTGCAATCGAGGAACCCTAATATGCTTTCGTTGTTTTCTTCAATAAAACTCATTAATCCTGTAAGCGTCGGTTTTACATCAAATTTAATAAGATCTTCCTCTCCTATTGTCACATAATCAGTAATATTACCTCCTATTCCCAATTTAATGGTTTTTAATTCAAGACCTTTATCCTCTCCAAATATTTCCTTTGTCGTTTCATTTATTGGAAATACTTCCTGTTCTAAAATCTTGATTTCTGCCATACTTGATTCGTATGGATCCGGATCCTTTAAGAATTTGTTTAAAATAGGAGCTTCAGAGGCATCTACTTCAATTTCATAATTCTTTGCCAAATCTTTTCGGATAATACAATAGAATCGGTTTTTCTTTTGATACATTGTCAATGATGTATTTTTGTCTATTACCGCACGAAACTTTTCCGTCAATTTATTTTCCGTTCTGTCTGATCTGGACTCTACTCGACGAATGATTAATCACGAGTTTTTATTTTTTTTTAAATTACGTACTTTTTTCCTATTTTATATAGAAAAAACACAATCTTAAATTCTTAACTACTATATAGAATTAATATAATCTATTTAGTAATAAAATAATTTTTTATTCTAATTCATTTTCTAAATAATATTCATCATCTTTCTTAATATATACAATTTCAGAACCAAAATTATTCACGATTCGATATTTATTCCCTTGAACTTCTATTAAATCTAAAGAATACGGGAGTCGTCTCTTTCTAATAATATCTTGTATAATCTTTTTTTTCTCTACTTTGTCCATATAATAAAGAATTATTCGTGCCAAAAAAGATTTTTGATTGGAATATAGAGCTCAGAAAGATAGAAATATAATATTAGTTCAAAAAAATATTGAAAAAAAGGTTTTTATTATTTGAAATCTTATTTTTTTATTAATACCAAAATCGTCTAGATAAGTATTTAAACAAACAAACATCTAGATAAATAATCAATCACATATGGCCTAAATACTTCAAAATGACGAAGAAATTGTCAATCGGCATGTTCTCTTGTCTTTATAGCCAAACAAATGGTTCTGCTCATGCTTGCAGATTTTTAAGCGAAGCATTAGCAAAACTAGGTCATAATGTGCACATTTTTGCACCACGAATAGAAAACGGCCATAATGGAAAACCAAAAACTTTACATTATCACTCTCTTGGAGGTGCTCGAGTAGCAGAAAGCACTGGTTTTGTACTTAGTTTTCCCCTTCACAGAGCTTTTATGCCGGGCCCTAAATATTTAGATGTGATTCATTTACAGACTCACGCATCAATTGGCGCGCTTGGAATACACTGGGCAAAAAGAAACGGAATTCCGATGGTTGGAAGCCACCATAGTCCAATGACTTTTTACTCTTCTCAATATCTTCCGATTATTGGAAAAATGCTAGTAAAGAATGAATTTCTCTGGTGGTATGAACGATTAGCTTTGGAAAAATACGATTTATGTCATGTTCCAACCAAAACAAAAAAAGAAATGTTATTGGAATATAAATTTAAGGAACCTATCATCTCCCTGACAAACGGAATAAGTGATTTATATTTTCAACATCCGAAACCCAATGGAATACGAGAAAAATATGGAATAGAGGACAAAAAAGTACTATTAAATGTTGCAAGATTATCTCCAGAAAAACATCCCATAAGAATTATTAAACAATTTAAAGATATTCATAAAAGGATACCCGATGCCCATCTCTTATTGGTTGGAGAAAATGGTCCTTCTTCTAATTCAGTAAAACGGATTGTAAATAAACGAAAATATAGAGATTTTATATCCTATGCGGGAAGAGTACCTTTCGATGATTTAATTAAGCTTTATAATACAGCAGATGTATCTTGTTTATGGTCTTGGGTAGAAGCGGAAGGGTTAGTATTATTAGAGGCAATGGCTCAAGGCACACCGAATGTAGGGGCGAATGGAAGCGGAATAGCTGATGTAATTAAGCATGGAAAAACGGGGTATCTAGCAAATAATTTAAGTGAATTCGAAGATTATATAGTGAAATTATTGAAAGATGATGATCTTAGAAAAGAATTTGGAAAAAACGCGCGAAAAGTTGCTGAAAGTCATAGGATCGAAAATGTGGCAAAGAATTGGGTAAAAATCTATGAATTAACTATTAATGAATTATATCCCTTAAGATATTATGGAAAGGCACGAAGAGAAAGAGTAGAAATAGTGAAAAATTTCGCTCGTCAAAATCCAAACATTTATTTCTAAAATATTTTAAAAATTTTAAAGATTATATTTTTTTCTTTGGGTTGCTAATTTTTTATAACATTCGGCGCAGAGATGAATCGACTTTTGGTCGATATCTGAAATGTCAGATGAATATTTCATTACACAAAAATCATTTGAACAATGCTCTGGTCCCAAAATTAAATGACCTACTTCATGTATAGCTTCTTTTATTAATCTTCGTGTAAATATATTATAATTATGATGCCGTTCATAGAATTCTTCTTTCAAATTAAAAGATGATACTATTGAACAAAAATGCTTCAAGTTTGTTTCGCCAAAAAGGAAAATAATTTGCTTATCATAGCTAGAATACAAGGGAAGGTCGGTGATCGCTAAGATAATATCCACATCATATTCTTTTTTCTTCTCAATTAATAGCTGATGGAATTTTTTAGTGGGATGAAGACGTAGGGTCTCTAAAGATTTTTTATTCTCTTTTAATTCTCTTTTTATTCCCTTCTTAAAAATATCACCCGGAAAATAATCTAAAGAATCTTTTTTCCCCAGATCATGAATATCATAAAAGAAGGGCCCAAAAATACCCATTAAATTTTTTCTAATAATAGTGAATATATTATTCTTAAAGTCTCCAATAATAATTACCCCCAAATGACATGGATATGAAATTTTTCGTGTTTTTGGCTCTATTAAGGAAAATTCGTCTTTTGAGATCCCAATTTCTATAATAAGATGTTTCAATTTAATGAATTTTCTCTTTAATTTCACCTTGTATCTCGAAATTGTGTTATAATACCTTTTAATTTTCCTTTTATATTTTTCATATCGATTCATTTGGAATCCAGATCTTTTTATTACTATTATGATTAAAACAATTTCAATATTTAGATTTTCTTATTAAAAAATATAGATCGAAATAAGAGCAAAATGCCAGTTCAAAAGATGCAATAGTAATGTTTAAATACTATTTTGTTAGGAAAAGAAATAAGACATTTGTTTTAAAAGCATTTTTTATTTAAATAACTATTGATTACTATATTAAAAGAAATATTTTCATAATTATGTCTGATAACCATAATAAAAACGAACTAAGTAATAGTGAGCCTCTGAGATCTAAGGAATTAAATGAAGAATTAGAAAAAAAATTAGTAGAAAAAAAGTTTGTTCCTCATTTTTTTCCCACTTTCACAGTAAAAAGAATATTTTATCCTATTCCTGTATTGATTGCTATTATTTGTGCGGGATTCTTGACATATTTAACATATTGTGTCGCGGGAATTCAAATAGAAGGAGGATATTTCTCAGAAGCAGAATACGGATTTACTGCAGGATTATTAAACGGTATTATCTTTACAGTAATTGCCGTAGTTTCTGCATTTATTATCATTTTTTTAGTAAAAAAGAAAGGAATAAATGTTTTAAAATATATTTTTGGCTTTAGTATTGGTTTTTTGATCATCCTACAGACGCTATTTTTTGCTGAAATTATATTATATCTTATCTTTATCTCTCTCCCACCTTTTTCTAACATTCAATTAATCTATGATATCACTTATTATATTATGTTAATTGGTATTATTGCTGTTAGCATTTATATGATGTATAAATATTTTACAACCGAGAGTCTTTTCATAAAAAATTTTATCATATTATATGTGGGACTTCTTACAGGGGCTTTATTAGGCATAATGATGCCGCTCTGGACAACAATCGCTATTCTTATAGGCATATCCTTATGGGATATTTTTGCCGTACTTTACAAGAAAGGGCCCATTAAACAGATGATTGATCTTGCTTCTGATATTTCTGATGAGGAAATTGAAGAAAAAATAAAAACTGGTGAATTTGAATATGATACCTCCAAATTGGAACTAGGAATTGGTGATTTAGTTTTTTATAGTATGCTCACATCAGCTACTTTAGTTATTACAGAAAATATTATCATTTTGATATTAACTGCACTTGCTATAATAATAGGAACAGGTATAACCATCCAGGGTTTGAAAAGAAATAAAATATTGCCGGGATTGCCAATTTCAATTTTTCTCGGGCTTGGTACATTTTTAATTTCATGGGCTATTTTTGTATATATTATTTAATATTAATTTTAACAGTAAGAAAGTTAGAATACTTTTAAAAAACTTATCAACTAAGCATGGAAAATCTAATTAATAAAGTCAATCCTAAAATTCTTTACGAACATATTTTAAAATTAGAGGGACCAAGGCATCCAATTAAAAATTTAGATAAATTAAATAATGCGGCGGATTATATTATAGCAGAATTTAATAAATTTGGCTTATCAACAAATCAACAGGAATTTAATATTCAAGGATTTGATGAAGCATTTAGAAATATAGAAGGATATATTGGGAATGACTTGCAGCCAGAACTATTAATTCTCTCTCATTATGATACTGTTGCAAATTGCCCTGGAGCTAATGATAATGCCTCAGGTATTGCTTTAATGCTGGAATGCGCTAGAGTTTTAGCTCAGAAAAAAAAGGAATATAATATACGTTTTATAAGCTTTTCATTAGAAGAAGGAGATCCCTATATAGAATTAAAATGTAAGAAAAAAGCAAAGCAACTTGGGATAACGAATAAAAATAATAGATATTTATCATTAAAAATTCACGAATTTATGAGTAAATACAATGATCTTTTTAATTCTTTTAGGAATGAGGGTCAATCCTATATTAAGTCTCATCAAGAGGCAATAAAAAAAATAAATTTAGAAACTCCTCCTAAGGTTCAAACATATTTTAAATTCTGTGACGATTTTTTTGGTGATATAGATAAAAAAGGAAAAGATTATTATACTATAGGCAGCGAAATATGGTTAAAAGAAGCTCTTGAAAACAAAAAAGAAATAAAAGGTATATTATGTTTTGATACAATTGCCTATACAAACCAAAAACGGAATAGTCAGTGGTTTCCTGCCTCAATGTCTCCGAGAATACTTAGAAGCATTTTTAAAACCCATAAAGTTGATTTTGATAAAATGATCGGGGATTTTATTACTATTATTGCTTCAAAAGGCTCTGATGAAATAATTGAAGCCTTCTCTCAGAATGCATCTAATGAAATGATAGACCTTCCTTATGCATACGCTCATTTTAACATCGGATATCAGCAAATTGCAAGCATTTTTCCAGATCTATTACGATCAGATCATGGACCTTTCTGGAAGGAAAATATTCCCGGATTATTTTTCACAGATACAGCCAATTTTCGATTCCCGTTTTATCATACGCAAGCAGATACCATAGAAAAATTAGATTTTAATTTCCTTGCAAAAATAACAAAAGCAACCGTCGCTACTATTTCTGATTTAAATAATAAATAAGCTAAATGAGATTAATTTAGAAATGACAAATAAAATTCGAAGGGTAACAGTTGTTGGTAATGGAATTATGGGACGAGAAATAGCTCAAGTTGTTTTAATGGGAGGATATCAAGTCAATCTATATGATATTGATAAAAATAAAGTAGAAAATGCTGAAGAATTTATTAGAAATAATATATTAGCGCTTGAGAAAAAAAATCAATTGTCTCTAGGTGCTTCTGCAGATGACCTTTTTAAGAATCTAGAAAAAACAGAACATATCAATCAAGCGGTAGAGAAAGCCGATTTTATTATTGAAGCAATTCCAGAAAATATGAAGCTCAAACAGGATTTATTCAGGAAATTATCTCAAATAACTCCAAATCATACTATCCTTGCATCTAATACATCCAATATGCCCATAACGGAAATCGCTTCAAAATCAGAAAAGCCCGATAAAGTAATAGGGATGCATTTTTTTATTCCCATTATCATATTAAGAGCTATAGAGCTTATTAAAGGAGAAAAAACATCAAATGAGACTGTAAAAATTGGAGAAAAATTTCTAAATTCCTTACCTTGTCTGAAGGGAGAGAGAATGATAATTAAAATTGAAAAAGAAACCCCCGGTTTTGTTATAAATAGAATAACTGCTGCGGGGAGCATTTATCTTAATTGGTTGTTAAAAGAATGCAAAAGAAAAGGAATCTCCTACAAACAAATTGATGCTGATGTTGTTTCTTTACAAGGAGGCTTGGGACCGTATGCCAAATGGGATTATTTAGGGCTGGATGTAATCTATGACAGTTTTAATTATTTTGCTGAAAAACTTTCCAAGGATTTTACTCCTGCCGAAACGCTTAAAAACTTTGTAGAGGGAGAAAAATTGGGGAGAAAATCAGGAAAAGGTTTTTATGAATGGACAGAAAAAGAAAAACCTAAAATGGATCTGCCCGAAAAGGCGGGATTATTTAATCTTGAAATATTTATGGCAATTCAATTAAATGAGGCCTGTAGATTATTGGAGGAGAATGTTATTAATAGCTATAAAGAAATTGATAAAGCAGTTATTGCCGCCATGAATATGCCTGGACCTTTTAGTGTTGGGAAGAGGCACTATAAAGAATGGGCTCAATTATTGGAAAACTTTTCTGAAACATCAGGATTATCGTATCTTAAACCCTGTAAATTGTTAATATCAGGAGAGTTTTTAGAAATGAAATAATCCTTTATTACTATTTCAAATAAAAGATAAAAACCTATATTAAATATTAATCTTTTTTACATAATGAGAAAAAAGACTCTTTTCTACCAATTTATCTAAAGGTGATAAAATTATTACATCCGAAAAGGAGGATACCTCACCAACACCTGCATTTGAAAGACTTGTTAAATATATAAATAAAGAGTTAAAAGTAAATAAACCAGTAGATATCTCAACAATAGTTGATGATACCGGATTATCTTGGACATATATTAAGAAATTATTAACAAAATTAAAAAAGGAACAATACGAGGGATTTCACTTCGAGAAATTAGGGAATTCGTGGATTATTTGGAAAGATAGAGATCATCTCATTAAACATTTAGAAGATACCTGTGGCAGGTTTCTTGATGACTAAAAATAGATAAGATTTATAAAAAATAAAAAAACAGAATGCTAAAATATCTGTAAGATATTCTAACTTCTTTCAAAAAGAATAATATTTAAAAAATTTCTTACTTCATAACTTCAAAAGGAAAAATACTATATAAAAACTAATACAAATTATATTTGTTCAAATTTCGAACGATTTAAGGATTAAATGTTAAAAAATTTAAGGATTTTTAACTATTTTTTAAAGATTGCTTCTTTAATCCAGTTTTAATGTCTTTAACACGTGATCTTAAAGTAACTTCTGTTATCCCAGCTACTTCCGATACTTCCGCTTGTGTTTTACGTTCATTTGTTTTCTTTGCAGCCATATACAACACGGAGGCAGCAAACCCTTTTGGATCCTTTCCAATTCGGTTAAGTCCTCCCGTAGAAGAGTTTCGCAATAAATTTAACGCTTCTTTTTGTGTGTTTAATGGTAATCCTAAATCATTTCCGAATCTAAAAATCAATTGTTCACTGGTTATTGGGCGATATTTCAAGTTTAAATCAGGCAAAATTTGTTTAATGATCATACCCAGCGATCTGATTATTGTGTGTCTACTTGTCATAGACGCATCACTTACTTCTTCAAGTAATCTAGGAAATTCATGAATTCGGATGGCCGCATACAGTGAGGCACCGATGAATCCATCAATAGAGCGTCCCATGGTCAATTTTCTTTTCGCTACTTCCGTATAAATCCTCCAGGCAGTCTCTTCGATATATTCTGGAATGTTTAATTTGGAAATAAGCATTTTCAATTTTGGTTTCGCTTCCCAGAAATTTCTTTCGATGCTGGAAATTAATGATTGCTGAATCTTTGATAATCTGGAAAAGAGTGTCTTATCTTTTACGTTTAATTTATTGCCTTTTGAATCTACATTATCATTTGGCAAAATAGTTCGCGGTCCAAACCCTCTCCAACGAGGCTCTGTTTGTCTTCGACTCTCTACTTCTTGTGCTGTATACGCTCTCCTTTCATTTTTTACGATATTCTTTCCGTAGACCATTCCGCAGTTAATACAAACTGCATTACCGTCTCTTCGCTCAATACATGGATTATCACAACATTCCAGATTTCCTAAATCTGCATCAGTTTCACATAGATTCTTCCTTCGAAGCCTTTCTCTATAATTCTCTGACATTTTTCTTCACTTTTTTTCTTTTTTTTATATGTATATTTTTTTATAATTAAGAAGAAGAGGGAACGTAGTTCTTTTAATCAATGCCCTCCCCCCTTCCAATTATTGTCAAAATATTTTCAATAATAATTTATAAATATTATTGTTATGACTTATATAAAAATTTTTGTATTTATTTCTAACTATTATATTATATTAATCCAGACTGCGTTTTGGGGGGAAAATTTTCCCACAAATCTGGGTCCGATTTATATGGTTGAAGGGAAAAATTATTTTACAAAATTTTTCCAAAATTGTTAGATCAAATAATGTATTCCATCATATTTAAAATATGAGCTTTGAAAATAAAAATAAGATTATTAAATTATTTATGAAAAATGGATATAAAATGAATTTAAATACATTTCATTAATGAATAAAAAGAAGAAAACGAAATAAAATAATAAATATAAAGGATCTCTTATTCAATAAGATCTTTTAATTGTTCTAAATTTAACTGTAGATACTTGGTATTAATTATTGCATCTCCGATGAGTGTTCTAAAGTTTTTCTTACGCTTCTTATTTAAGAATTTCTTCATCTCACTAAGATCTGGATTTTTTTCCGTTACAGTTAATGATTTGTTCGCAATTGCTGCATCTACAACTTTTTTACCCAAATCCGTTCTGATGATTAAAAGTGCTTCACCTTTAGGTGCTCCCCATGGAGAATAAGAGATATCAGAGAATTCTCCAGAAAAATCCGTACAATATTTACATCCATCCATTCCGCCAGATGAGCATGCATACGCAATTTTTAAAGAAACAGTTTCCCTTGTTCCTGTGTTAAAATCATTTGTTAAAATCTTGCCTAAACCCTGCAGATGGCAAGGATTTCCAATAATTCCCACATTCTTTTTTTGATCTAAATATGCTTTACCAATTCCAGTGATCAAAGGTCCTGCATTTTCGATGGTGCTCTTCGGAATATATTTTTTAGCATCTTTCGCATTATCCACGACAACTGGGAACGCGACTGGGGTTTTTTTACTGTGTACTTCACTGAGCACTATATGTTCTATAATACCTTTATCAAAAGCAGCTTTTACTAAATCATATAAAATGTCATCTTTCTTCGATTTCACTTGAATTATATCCTTATATACACCAACAGCTGTATCCACACGTTTAGTTCCAAATAATTTTTGTTCAATTTCTTCAATAGGTAAAAAACTGCGTGGACAGGCATTATAACACAATCCTATCGTTTCTGCGCACTCATCAACAACATAAGCTTCACCCGTTTCCTTATTAAAATCCATATGTGGACAGAAGGCATTACAACTCCCACAATGGATACACAATCCTGCGTATATCACTTCATTCTCTAAGTCTTGACTTGATTTTTCAACTTTCATTTTAAGTTCAATTTTTAAAATATTTTAGTTTAGGTAGTTAAGTATTCTATAAAAGTTGTGTGACTTTTCAAACTAAAAAAAATTTATTTAAATAAGAGTTAAAAATCCCTCTTTTTTTTACTAATTTTTTCTTTAAATAGAAATGTCAGATTATTAGCTTAGATTGCTTATGACGTATAAAATTAAGATAAATTTTGAAAAAATTAATGGCTGCGATGAGAATCATTTTAGAAGCGAGACTATTCTATTAGATGATTTTACAGGGGAACGCTTTATTAAAGAACTTAATGTGTATCTGGAAATGTTAAATGCGCTCTCATTCGATAACAATACAAAGGTAAAACAATTGAAGTATTTTCTCCACACGTATAAAGTCCACGATATCACTCACGATCCGAAAATTATTACAATTAATGCTATGAGAGATATCAACAATAAAGCAGGAAAAATCAACGTGGATTCGGAATGCTATAGTTTTAACCTCCAATCTAATTAGATATTATTAATAAAGCAGATTATTTTTTTTTCTGAAATAATAATATATAATTCGAAAAACCAAACAGAAGTGTATATTTTAATAAATACTATAATAATATCATAAAAAATAATATATTAATTTTTTTTCTTAATTTATATCCTAATCCTCATATTCATTTAAATTAATTGCTCTCATCGATATTGGCTAGCTGATCAAATGAAATTGATTTACTGCTGAAAAAATAAATTAAAAATAGAAACAGCAAAATTATATATCTTCAATAATATAACTTTAATATATTATTAAGAATTAGTCTTTCCTTCCAATCTTTCAAGTAATTGATTTATATTTATTTTTTCCAATAATTTTTTATTTAGAGAAACAAAATTCTTTAATACCAGAGATCTCTCGTTTTTAGATAGCCCATTAAGAGCATCTTTTAGATTTTCCTCAGTTAAGCTATTAATATCTTTATAAATTAAATATAACAACATAACAAAAAATATTGGAGAGATTATTAATATCGGAAGAAATATATAGGAGATCAGAAGAGATTGTGAAAACTCAAGTGCTGTACCGGGTAATTCAAGATAGATTCCAGTGATATTTCCTTTATAAGTGAACCATGTAAAATAAAGATTCAATCCATTTAGAATTAAGAAAATAGAGAGATTAATATATGAAATTATTCGAAAATTCTTGACATTCAAAAATTTAATTATCTTTTCATAGCTTTTAATTGTTTCTAAAGTTTTATCCTTTTTTTCTTTATATGAGATCTTAATATGACTATATTTCCAAATATCCATAAACATCCAAAAATATACAAAACTATAGAGAAATAGGAAGATTAAATTAAAATAGAATCCATAATCATCAATAAGTTGGGGGTGATAAAAAGATTCAGCACCAATCCAAAACAAAAAAACCATTTGTAAAATTGCGGAAAAATTAAATCGATTTGCAATTTTTTTCTCTGAACCAAGAGGATTGTAAACAATAGGACTTTCCTTAAATTTGGTCCTCCATTTATTCACATCTATTAATTTAAAAAACAAGGAAAAGGAAAATGTAATAATAGGAAATAAAAAAAGGAAAATATTATTCCATTCTTGTCCAAGTGTGAATATAAATAACACTGCAAATACAATTAGGTTTATAATAACGCTTTCCGAAAACAACTGTCGTATTGTTAAATAATGATCTTCACTCATAGTAATATTTTTTCTTATTATTTAAGTATAAAATTTCCGATTGAAATTAAATTTTAATAGGATTAACATACTAATATAAAAATTTACCTTGAATCATTCACTTTGATTTTTAATAAGAATGAATTATAAAAAATTCTTTCCATATCACCAGTATAGAGAATCACAGGAAAAGATTATAGAGCAAATAGAAGAAAGTGCTAGAAAAAGAAATAATATTTTGTTATCTGCACCTAACGGTACAGGAAAAACTATAATTGCTTTAAGCGCATTGCTTCCTGTCGCTATAGAAAATGATCTCAAAATTCTATATTTATGCAGAACCCATTCGCAGAATGCTCGAGTAATTAAAGAATTAATGAAAATCTCAAGTTCCATATCAAAAAATCTCGAAGATATTAAAATTAACGGGCTTTCGATTCGAGGGAGAAATGAGATGTGTCTTAATAAAATTCTCAAAGATTTGAATCCCGATCCACGAGAAGCAATGTCTATTTGTAAAGATTTAAGGAAAAATAAAAATTGTGCCCATTTCATTAACTTGCTGAAAAAAAGAAACAAAGTTGAAAATCCGACCTTAATTTCTCCAGAAATTTTAAATCAACCTGTTGATGCCGATATCCTCATAGATCTATGCATAGATCAAAAATTATGTCCTTATTTCTTGAGTAAATTTTTATTACCAGAAATGAGAATAATTATATGTAATTATCAATGGATATTCAATCCCTTTATCCGTCATTCTTTCTTAAATTTTATTGGAAAAGAGCTACAGAATTGTATCTTAGTTCTAGATGAATGCCATAACATTATAGATGTAGCAACAGAAGTAAATTCTTTAAGGCTATCTCCTTATTTATTGAATTTATGTTTGCGAGATCTTGAAAAGTATAGATCTCCAGTTATTATGCAGAATTTTATTAAAATTTTGCAACAAAATTTAGAAAACAAAAAAAGTTCTCTAAATGTAGCAGAGAAAGCAATAAATCCTGAAAAGATTTTAAATTCTATTATTTTAAAATTAGGATATTCAGATTTAAATCAATTTGATAATTTAATCAATGACCTCTATGAATTTAGCGTCGCAATTCATGAAGAAAAAGTAGCTAACGGCGAATTTGCCCATGATTATCTTGGCTCTTTATCAGAATTTTGGATAAAATGGATAAAAACATATCCCTTAGAAAAATATTTTTTCTGTTATACACTTCGAACTACTAATAAAAATAAAAAATCCATTTCTATGGAAATAATCGCCTTAGATCCAAGAGAAATCGCTACCCCCATATTAAAATCATGCTATACAAGTCTCCATTTATCTGGGACTGTGAATCCATATGTATATAATAATTTAATGGGATTAATGCAAAGTGGAAAATCTTATAAAGGAATTATAGCCGAATCACCATTTGATAAAAGAAATATTAGAGCTCTTATTACTGAGGGTGTAGATACCAAAAGAGAAAATAGAACGTCTACTATGTTTATAAAGATGATTAAAAAAATTGATGAAGTTTTATACTGCACTCCTGCTAATGTGGGCATTTTTTGTGCTTCATATAAAGTACTTAAAGCATTACTTCAAAATGGAATCACTGATATTGCCTTAAAAAATAATAAAAGGCTCTTTGTTGAAGAACCGGGGTTATCTGCATCTGAAAATGCACTACTTGTTGAAGATTTTAAATCAATGGTAAAAAATCCTGATACGGGAGCTGTTTTATTAGGCGTATGCGGAGGAAGAAACTCCGAAGGAGAAGATTATCCAGGAGATACGATGAACTCTGTGATTATTGCGGGATTCCCTTATCATCTTCCAACTCCCAGAACAGAAGCAAAAATTCATTATTATGATAAAGTGTTTAATAATCAAGGTTGGAATTTTGCCTATCTCTATCCTGCTATTCAGCGAGCAAATCAAGCCTCAGGACGCCCCATTCGAAAATTGACAGATAAAGGAGCCATAATATTCATGGACTCCCGATTTAAGCAAAAATACAATTGGATTTCTGATTGGATCCAAAAAGAAATAGAGATTATTCCCGATCAAAAAAACGCAATTATACAAAGCTTATTCCCTTTCTGGAATAATTAATTCTTAATTTTTTTGGAATATGAAAATGGCGGGGGTGTTATTTAAAAATTTCTTAATCTATTTCATTATACTTAGTTTTATTCAGTTCTATTAAACCAAAGTATAATTGTTTTAATTTTTGGGATACTTTTTTCCATCTAAAATTATTATCTACCCGTATATAACAATTTTCTCTTACTCTATTAAAATATTGAGGATCTTTCTTAACTAACTTTTTAATTTTCTCATCAGGAATTTCTTCTATGATATTTAGTTTTTTTTGAGTATTTAACTGAGTATTTTCCGATATTTTGGCACTTTTTAATAGTGAGATTACGCTACTGGAGAATTGAGATACATTATCCTCTTGTAATAATACTCCGGTTCCATTATCGGGATCCTCTCTTAAATCTATTATAGTTTCTTGAAACCCTCCAACCTTCGTTGCAATCACGGGTAATTTTGATGCCATTGCCTCTAGAACAATAATTCCGAAGGGCTCCCATCTGCTTAAGGCGAGATACACATCTGCACTAATATGTGCTAAATGAAAAATACTTGGTGCGATGCCAAAAACTATTCTAAGATTACTACTATACTTTTTGACATATTGCGCATATTCTTTTATCTCATTCAAACTATATTCTGTAGGTAATATCAATAGTAAGAATTTCGCATTTGGAATGATTTCAATTATGCTGGGAATTGCTTTAAAAATCGTATCAAAACCTTTTTGCCTGGAAATTCTGCCAGTTCCTATAGCAAGAGGTCCAGAGTCCTTAAATGGGGTGATTGTGCCATCTTTTTTAAATATATTGCCATCTGATATTTCATTTATTGTATCTAATACTTTTTCAGAGGTAATAAATGGACTTCTTTCTAAATTACCAATTTTATAGGTTAATAAATATTTTTTTAAATCTTTTCTGGATATTCTTGAGCTTTCAGAAATATCTAAGACATCTCGAATTTCTTTTCCAAAAGAGTTTATCACATTTTCATAAATATCGTAATAATCCCAATCACATCCATTCCATACAAAATCACTTTTAAAACGAATTAAATCTCCTCCCAGCTTCGGTATAATAGACGATTTAAGGTATGATTCGCTTACTGTTATTACTAAATCGCTTATTAAAGCACCAATTTTCTCCATGAAAGGAGGCTGTATCTCTCCATTCGAACTTTTTTCTTGACATAATTGGTAGATTTGATTAATATCCATACGCTTTATGCCCTTTTCGAGCCGAATTGTAATAGGCGTATCATCAATTCCGCATGCTTTTATAAATTCGAGTTCAAAGCGAGGCCGTGTTAATAAATGGATTGTAATGATTGAGCTAACATCTAATTTATTCTTAATAAATTCTTGTTTAATAGTTATAAATGGAGGAACTACATGATAATCATGTAAATGTACTACTTTTGGTAAATCCTTCATTTCTTTACTTATTAAATTTTTGATGAAAGATTTTACTCCTAAAGTATATAGAAGTAGTTTTCCATTGAAAGTATCTGGATTATAAATACTTTTATCATTTAAGTATTTTTTTGAAAAGTCATTTTCTCCATTTAAAAGGATTATATTGATTCCATTGAAATTAAATTTATAATAACTAATCTCGTAAGCTCCTTTTGTCTCGGGGAGCCCCAAATTAGCAAGATTAACATTTCCCGTACTTATAAAAGAAATTTTTTGAAAACTTCTCTGTTTTGTTAATCTTTCCGTTTGTCCATGGGAAGGAATAAATACAGTAAAATTAAACGCATCTGATAAATTTTTAGACTGATTCGCCGTTACTTCGCCTAATCCACCTAACTTAATTACTCCGTCATACTCAAATGTTAAAATCCAGATGTTTTCTTTTTGATCACTCAAAACAAATCAATATCAGTTAAGGTTTTTATATTATTTTTATAATTAATTAAAATCAGAATTTAATTTTAAAGTATTTTTATATTATTTATCAAATTTTAATTTACTTTATATGAAATTAAAAGTTGATCTAATAGTATTATCATAGAGTAATTAATTTCTAAAAATTATAATAGAATATTTTTAAAATAATAAAATAATTAAAGTTATAGAAAATGTGTGATACATTAGTTGCTTTAAAAAATTCTACATCTGATGGGAATGTTATTTTTGGAAAAAATTCGGACAGACCAAGTGAAGAAGTTCAATTAATCACTTATAATCCTCGAATGAAACATAATAATGATGAAGAAGTACAATGTACCTATATAACAATTCCTCAAATAAGTGAAACTGCAGCAGTTCTTATAAGCCAACCTTGGTGGATGTGGGGTGCGGAAATGGGGTGTAATGAATATGGAGTGGTTATTGGTAATGAAGCAGTAAATACTCATGAACCACTACGAAGTGAAGGTTTATTGGGAATGGATTTACTCCGATTAGGACTTGAAAGAGGAGAAAATGCCATAAATGCTTTGAATGCAATAACGAGTTTACTAGAAAAGTATCATCAAGGCGGCGGTTGTGCCTATAATAACCCAAGATGGACTTATCATAATTCTTTTCTAATTGCTGACCAGAAAGAAGCTTTTGTCTTGGAGACGGCGGATGACTGGTGGATTGCTGAAAAAATTAAAGATGTAAGATCCATCTCAAATGGTTTGACTATTAGAGGAAAAGGAGATATAAGACGAGAAGGAATTATTCAGCACGCTATTGAAAAAGGCTATTGTAAAGACGATGATCAATTTGATTTTGCTATAACATTTTCTGGATCTGCACCATCATATTCCCCTTCTTCTCGATTAGGAAGATCAACACAATTATTAAATGATAATAAAGGTCATATTACAGATCGTATGATGATGGAATTTCTAAGAGATCATTATAGAGCTAATAGCATATGCATGCATGGAGGATTCGAATCTACAGGTTCTCAAGTCTCTTTATTAAGAGATGATGCAAAAAATATCCATTGGTATACAGGCACTACTCGCCCCTGCAAAAGTGTCTATAAGCCATATATCTTTCCAATAGATAACCAAAAGGTCGAAGCGCCGGGACCTTATGAGGTGAAAAATAATGATTGGGAATGGCTGAGGCATTCTAAATATGTTAGATCTTTAGGCAAGAGTGCTGAGAAAAATTATGATAAAGAAAGAGAAGCGATTGAAACTAAAATTTACCAAAAAGTAGTAAATCTTATTCAAGATGAGAAAAATTTAGCTGAAAAGGAATTTAATGAACAATTGTATAAAATTCATAAGGATGCATATCAAAAAGCTTTTAAATTAATCCCATAGAGTCCACTAAATCTAAAACCTAAAATTTTTTATTTTTTTAAATATTTTATCTGGTAAGTATAAAACAAGAACTTCTTATAAAATCGGAATTTTGACTATGAATAAATTAGAATTAATCGGTAAAGAAGGAATTATTGCAAATTATAGAACAGGGCGCCATACAGTGCATCCAAAACACTGTATATTAGTTTTTCCCGGTATCACTTCACGTAAAGAAGCAAATAAGCTCATCGGAAGAACTGTTGTATGGTATACTTCAAGTGGTAGAGAATTAAAAGGAAAAATAACACGAGCTCATGGTAATAATGGAGCAGTTCGCGCTCACTTTAAAAAAAAGGGAGTTCCTGGGCAAGCTCTAGGTCAGAAAATAAAAATAATTAAGTAGATTCTTTTTTATGTCTATATTTTATAATTTCCTTTCGAAAATATTCTCTATATTCGAATAATCTTACAATCTTTATCTTTTATTTCCTTAATGATGTCTGATAATGAATAAATTTTATTTTTAAATTTTGTTGCGACTGTATTCAATTGGGTCTTAGAATGTGAATCACTTCCACCAATTAGAGGGATATCCATTTTATTTGCTGCTCTTCTAGCTTTTTCATTGCTACTTTTTCCAATAGATCCATTAATTTCTATAGCATCAAAATTGTAATTAAAAACCGCATCATAAAATGCAATATGTCGATTTGAAAAAGGATGAGCCGCAACTGCTATACCTCCCTGCCGATGAATAAAATCGATAACTTGGGTTGCTCCTAAATTTTTTGAGGGCATCATATTTAAGTTATATGCCAGAATATCCCCTTCTCTACTTGTGAGCTCTACTCTAAAAAAAGTTTTAACTTCCTCGAAACTTATTCCTTTAATTTCCTGTAAAACCCAATGATCTGTGATACAAATTCCATCCAAACGAGGCGAAAGAAATCTATATAACTCTTCGATTGATAAAATTGAGCAAGGAGACCTATCTTTTAGATGAATATGCATATCTATTAAGAAAATTTTGCATTCCTATATTAATTTCTTAGGCTAAATGGATATTCACTTCGTTTCAATCTAAATAATACTATATACTCTTTTTGTTTTTACTTTCTTCTAATTATTAGACAATTAGTGAAAATTTCCCCTAATTTTGAATTTTTCTTTAAAAATTTTTTAATTAATTAAAAAGTGTACATATTTCTTTCTTATTATAATATATACTTAAAACATAGTAATAGATAATATGAATATAGTTCTTTGAAATACTTTGATAAAAACCTTTAAATATAAGCTAATAATATTTTTCTTCTAAATACTCTAATAATTAATTAAAAATCTAAAAGAGAATTTAAGGAATGAACCAAAAAGAAATTGAAGAAATGCTTAAAAAAAATCTAAAAAAACCGAATGGGGGATTACGCTATTCTCTGTCGCCTATGCAGTGGGATAGGCAGATTAAACAACAAGCAGAAGAAATGTTTAAAGCGCAACAAATCCAAGCAAATGCGGAACGCCTAAGGAAAGAATGGGATGAGAGACAAAAACGAGAAGCCGAAGTACGTAGCAAAATGTACGAAAGAGAATTTGAAATTAGATATGGTAAAGCAGCACTAGAAAATATGAAGAAAAGACTGAAAAAATTTTGAAATAAAACTTTATTAAAAATATAAAATTTATAGCTTTCTTAAGAGAATAAATAATTAAAATCTTAATAAAAAAAGCTAATTAATTCATAGTTGAACGATACAATTTCCGCCTTTCTTTTTTGCCTTTTTCAATGCTTTATAAGCTAAAAAAATCGCGGGATCTTTCTTAAATTCATTTTTGCGATGACGTGTAATTTTTTTTAACTTAGGCACATCTCCTCTACACATTCCAATACTTAACGAAGTTGGGGCATTTAATTCGTTTGCTATTGTAAAAATTTCTTCTCGTAAGGTATTCATAAGATCCTGAACAAAATCTTGATCTTGATAAAAGAAAAGAATCGCTTCTTCGGTTCCTTCTCTTCTATTTAGTCCCCAAATATCAATTGCCCTAAATTTTCGAATATATTCCACAATTTTATTTGTTAAATATCCAGTAATAGGGTTTGGAGAATATCTTGTCCAACCCTTTACCCTCATAGAATTTTTAAAATTATCTAAATCTAGAAAAACAATAATACCAAAATTGGTTGAATTTTTCATTCCAAATTTGTTTTCCATTCTGATAAAATTCGGAATATTCTTAATGCATCCTTCTAATTAATATAATTGCGCATTCATTAAAATATTTTTTAGGTAACATTAGAATATTATTTTAATTTTTAATGTAATTTTAACCTTTTTTTAATAAGCGATTTGTTAAAAGTAAGCTAAACTTAAGTTGGGTTAAAAATAGTATGTCAGAAAACTATCCTTATAATCACAAACTTACACCTCAAGTCTGTCATTTCTGCCAGAGAAGGCGCGAAATTGCTTATTACTGCGAGAATTGTGGTGCTAGTTGTTGTTCTGACTGTTTAGCGAATGAGAAAGTAGAGACTTTTATTTGTCAAGAATGTAATTCTAAAAATATTGAGGAATCAGGAAATAAACGAATATGTGAAGAATGTGGTTCAGAAAATGTAATTAAAACAAATCAAAATATTAAATCTTGTCCTAGATGTAGTTCTCATAGAATCGTCAATATCTTTGAAAAAAAAGAGGATTTAGAACAAAGATTTTTGGAATTGATCAAAAATACACGTATGCTTATAAAGCCGTTTAGAAACCTTATTAATGCCCTACATTTAACACGAGATAATATTAAAAAGGCCAGAGATCCTCCAATTAAATGTTACCATTTTCCTAAAATGGAATCCGAATTAGTTTCCATATTTAAGTTATTAGAATATCTTGAAAGTACTCTTCTAGAAAAAATAAACATATATTTCCATCATTTAGCATTAAATAAAGATTATTTTTTTGACATTTATTCACAGCCTAACGATAATGTAAGAATTATTGAAGGTATATTAGATAATCTTCATGAGAGTCATAAATCAATTGAATCTTTTATTGAAAAGAAAATTGAAAAAATTGAAGAAGAACTTAATTCAATTAAAAAAAATTTGAAATTTATAAATAAAATCACAGATTTTTTCTTAGAATATAAGAGATTTATAAATTTAGCTGAGGATGAAAAACCGATTTATGCGATTCATGCTAAACTGTCAAATAGTCATACTAATAAAGGAGTTCTTCAGAGACAAAAAGGAGTGTTATTTATTACGAATTATGACCTTTCTTTCGTGCATGAATATGGTGTAATAAAAAATAAACAAAATCTCATTTTTAAAGCCCCTGTCGAGGATATCATACGAATTAAAGAAATTGGCAAACTATTTAAAAAACTCTATATTGAATTTGCTTACGGCAATTACGAGCTTACTCTTCCTAATGATGCGATTTCACGAGTAATAGAATATATCTTATTAGCAAGAAATTTTGATGAAACCAGTATTTATGATAAAAAATCTTGGCAAAAGCTTACCAATATAGATATTGATTTGAGTAGTTTGAAGAATTTCATTGAAGAAGGTATAAATTCCTTTTTTAGTTTAAGATGCAATATAAATAGCGAAAAAAATCAAATAAAAATTCAAAATTCCCAACACATAAATCAATTTCAATCATATGATGGGGATTCTAACATATCACCTAATTATTACAATAATTATCAAAATTCCAATCATTTTGATTCTAATTTTAATAATCAGAGAAATTTTTTCTCTTCTAATGATAAACCTCCATTTTATCAAAATAATCCCAATGCCTGTAATTATTTTCCTTCTAATAATTATAATGATAAGGGAGGATTTGAAAATAGGTTCGATCTTCAACAATTCAAGAATTGTCCTTCTAGATATCACAATTATAATAAAAATCCCAATTCTAATAAGGAAGAAAAGAGTTTCCTTATGAAAAAATTGGAGCAAGCTCAAAAAGAATATGGACAGCCCTTTCTAAACCAAGTGAATAGAGCAGCTAATGATTTTATGAATTTTAGATCATTGAATAGATCTTCTCAGTCATGGGTCAATACTCCCCATATAAATTCTGATTTTCCTGATTATAATCGAAATCATTTCTCCGAATATTTTCAAAATGAACGATTTCCATCCAATTATCAAGGCCGAAGTGATTTTGAATTTAATTCTTATGAGAAAGAACTTGAAGATTTACAGGAAAAATATAATAAACTTGAAGGAGAACGGTATAGTATTTTAGAAACAATGAAAAAATTTGAAAATAAATTCGATGAAGGAGAGATAACGCGTAAGGATTTTATGAAAAGTCATCTATCTCTAAAAAGAGACCTTTTTAATGTTAATACTAAAATTAAGAATTTACGTTTAAAAGAAGAATTTCGATGGTAATCTAATACTTTCTATCTTTTTAATTTCTTATAAAGGGTAAAATATTTTTATTTTATTACAATTTTATTAAACCTTATAAATTTAAATTTTTTTTAATCTTATACATTATATGGATTTAAAAGATAATGGGCTCTATTCTACTGTAGTTGGCTCGTTTCCGCTTGAAAATACGGACGAAAATCTCGCACGAACAATTAATGACCAAATCAATATAGGGATTGATTATGTCTGCTATGGTCAACTCATTGATATGATATCGCAATTTTTATCGCCGTTAAGTAAGGAAATTCCCGAGCTTGTTCAAGAGAATAATAATTTTTATCTATTTAATGATTTTGAAATTCCTACTCGACCTGTAGCTTTACAATATGGAAAATTTCTAGTGAATTTCATGAATACCCATCCAAATCTTGAAAAAAAAATTAAAGGATTAAAAGCTTGTTTAACAGGACCATTTACCCTAGCAAGTGAAATTATTTTAAAAGAAACCCTTGCTAAAGGGATAAAACCCATTATTTTTAATGAACCTAAAGCAATTATGGTTGATTGGATTGTAGATAAATTTGCAGAAATCATGAAGCAGATCGGGAAAGCTTATAGTGATATGGGAATAAATCTTATCTCTATGGATGAACCTATCTTGAGTCTTCTGATTGGAAAACGCGTCATGTTTCATTCTGAAGATTTTATTATCAAAACCTTAAATAAAGCGATTTCGGGTATTAAAGAATTATCTTCAGTTCATGTATGTGGTCAAATAAGCCCGAAATTACGAGATATATTATTACAAACAGAAGTAAATGTGTTAGATCACGAATTCCAAACAAATCCTAAAAACTATGATATTTTCCAAAAAGAGCATTTTATGCAAGAAGATAAATTTTTGGCATTCGGTGCGGTGAAAACTAAATTACAACCAATACAAAACGGTAAAATTGAGGATTATGTTGAAAAGGTCCCTGAAATTATAAATAGCATCAAGAAGGCGATTGATTTATACGGTCAAAAAAACTTGTTTGTAAAACCGGATTGTGGATTTGGTTCAATTAGACAGCTTTTTGAAAAAGAAGAATTTGGTTATCAAATCGCATTCAGAAAATTAAAAAATATGGTATCCGCAATAAATTCAGTGAAAAAATGAAGATTAAATTATTTTTCCAATTCTTCGCGAAGCTTTTTTATTTCTTCTTCAAGTTTGTCTTTGGAATCCTCTTGAGGTAATTCTTCAAGAGGCACGTCAGAAATGTATTGCAAATCATCGGCAGGCACTTCAGGCATTTCTCCACCTTGCTCTAACAACATTTCTGATTCTAATTTCTCCAATTCATCGTCTATTGAAATTGCCAAATCAATCTCTGGATCACCAGCTAAAATATCTGCAGCCTCCTCTATTTCAGTTACATACAATTCAGAATCTTCAGCTATCTCAGCAGCCTCAGTAGGAGATGCCTTTGTAGCAATTCCTTTTAGTTGATCCCTCATCCCACCCATTAAATTACCGGTATCTGCGACTAACTGTCCCTCCTCGATTGCTTGAATTTGTCTCTCTATTCTTGTTCTGATTTTATTGGCTCTATCCATTTTTCTCTGATAATTTTTATATTGAATAAGATAATTCTTCGCTCTATCTTTTTCACCGCGCTTTAATGCAATTTTCGCATTCTTTCTACTAATTTCAGCTCGCTGGCTATAATTTTTATTGGAAAGAGCTAATTTCCTGATATGTGTTTTGGCTTTCGTTATAGTAACGTCCTTATCACGGTTTTTTTTCGGGAAGAGCTTATCTTTAAGTCCTATCTTAAATCACCCTTTTGAAATCAAAAAATCTCTATATTTTTTATTAATATCTTATAATTAATATAATGAAATAAATTTAAAAATTTAACAATTATCGATCTATTTTAACAATATAAGATAATCATAGTTAAAAATATTTTTATAGTCCAAAAATTGTTAAATAGTTCAAATTGAAAAGAATTATAGTGATTTTTCAAATAAAAAGAGACAATTTGAAATTCTCATTCAAGAGATAATAAATTGAAATGTTTTTTAATTTTCTTGTTCATATAACCTTTTTCGCATTAGATATCTATTTTTAATTTTTATATTAAGAATCTAAAACCCTTAGATTTAAATATGACCTTAAAATAAAGTAAGATGGGGGTCATAAATAAAGACCCTAGGGAATAGAAACTTTACTTAAATCCCTGGATTTTTGTCTTTTGGTGATCTACTTTATATATAAAGTAGAAATCTTCTTTACTTCTCCCTTTTGAAGTGGTTGTAAGTAAAGTATTCTATTTTCTGCTTATTTTCTTCTTAGTCTGCTATTTTTTTGCGGATGATGTCAAGGCGCTGTGCTATTTTTTCTAAAAGTTCATCTCTCTGTATTAATGAACCCTCAAGTTCTTTAATTTTTGAATTTTTTTCTTCTGAATTTCTTTCATTAATATTTTGATTTTGATTTGAGTAATAATTTGAGGATTGAGAGATAAATAACCTATAAATAAATTTTGGTAATCTTTTTTTTTGTTTCTCTAAGACATCTAGTAAATAAGTTATAAAATATTCCATAAATTCTGAAATTCTATCTTCTTGGATTCCAAACTCTTTACTAATTTGTTTTAATTTTTTCAATTGGTCCACATTTAAAATGGTTCTTTCTAATAAATCGAAAAATAAACTTAATATTGCGTTATTTTCTGATTCCATGATAAATCACCATAACATTTCATAATTCCTTTTATTTTTTTCATTATTCTTTATTAATTTTCTTATATCATTATGGAAAGTAGTGAAGAATTCGAAAAGTAAATCTGAAAGCTGGTTTATTTCAAGTTTATATTCTTCTATATTATCTTCCTTGATTTCTTGTAATTTACATCGTTCTAAGAGATCGTCTACATATTTTCTACTGATGGAAAGGGGTACATTCTTTAGTAAAAATGTAGTAGCCTTATCTATCAATAATTCCGGCATTTCATTCTTTTCTTCGGGATAAAATGAACAATACACATTAACTAAAAAATCAGTTAAAACTGCGCGCTCCAATATAATTGCCTTTTCATATTTCTTTTCATCAATAAATACCGAAATATCGATTAGATTTTCCAATAATTTCGAAGAATAATCTAATAAAATTTCTTTAATATCCTTTTGATTATGATTTTTTGTTACTATATAATTTTCTTCTTTTTCATTTGATTCTATTCCAAGAATTTTTTCAAAATTGCTATTTTTATCTGATTCGTGTTCAAGAGTTTCAACTGAAATCTTAGTCGGTCTTTCTTGTTCCGTTTCGAAGTAATCATCAAGAGATTCTTGATACTGAGGCCCCACCGAATAAGATGGTCTGATTGATTGAGATCCACTTGCTCTTCGGGGGTGATTCTCGATGATATAACTATGTTGTAAGAAAATATTGAATAATTTATCTCTGATAAGCTTTATCTGTCGTTTATCTTTACCAAACTTTTTCTGTACTTTTGGATAAATGATTTTAAGTAATTCATCTTTTATTTTGCTTTTATATAAATTACCTACATTATCTAATGTCTGCAAGATACTAAAAAATTTAATGATTTCATCCAAAAATATAATATAATTCTTAAAGTGTTGTTCAAAAAGGGTTTTTTGCGTACTGGAAAGAATTCTGCTCTCTTTATCGTAAAGATCATATCCTTGCTGCGACATATACTCATTTATCTCTTCTTGCCTTACAGGCATTAATTCATTTAACTGATCCTGTTCTATTATCACAGGAAATGGTTGAAGGAAGTCTGCTCGCTTCACAATAATTTCATTCTCTTTAAGATTCATAAGAAATTGGATTTGATAGGAATCATTTCTTGATGAACTATAGTATCCTACGCCATGTAATTCTTGCAGACTCATCTGATTTTTCAAGGCGTTGATATCTCGCTTATCAGTCGCTTTAAACGTAACAATATTGGCAAAATAGTTAAACACATTGGGATGAAGATATCGAATTTGATTGGAAGTCATTACCACACCAAGATTGAGAATGTGAAGTGGTTGAAGAAGTTTCATCACTTTACCGTAACGATAATTGATCTGTGTATCGAGATAAAAATTATCAAAGATAATATCTCCATTAGGAATAATGATCAATTTTTCATACATAGAATCTACTTCGTCTTGAAATTGTGCCATATAAAATATGATCTTTGCAATAATAACAAACGCCATAAAAACTTTAGGTTCTAAATCCCGAAATATGGAGAGATCTATAATGATAGTCTTATCATTCTGCACGAATTGATATGCATAAACTTGATCCTCAGCCCATCTCTCAGTTCCAGAATCTTCTTCAGTTTTATTGGATATTACGCTTGGTACTTCTTTAATTTTATTAAGCATCGAAACAAGCGAATCCATGCCCGAATTTTTTTCCCAAATATTTTTATTTTTCACATCCAATAGGAATTCAGCATACGAGAAATTCTCTTCCTTTAAGATTTCCCTTAAACTATCCATTATGAGTTTTCTTTGTTTATAGACCATTGCCAAGATGTCCACGATATAATCTATATAGGCGTCCCTTTCTTTATCATAAGGAATATCTGAATCGAAAGGATCCAATTGAAAATTTTTCCCTAAAGAAAAAAACAACAAATCATCTTCAAATCGGCTCCCCGCGAAATAAGGAAGGAATTTAGTAAATGTACCATTATAATCAAAAACTATAGAGGGAGTTTTATGCTTAACCAATTCCACCACGATTTTCTGCAACAAGTTTTCTCGATTGCGGAATGTGCCATTGGTTATTAATAGATTCTTCACTTGATCAAGAGTAAATCCCGCTGGAACCTCTTCTTTCAAAAATTCGGTATTAAGTGTCTTACCGATGGTAATAAAATTGGATAAATTAAGAGGGGTATTAAATTCTGCCGCTAATCTCGTCTCTATTCCTTTTTTAAATACTGAAGAAAGTTCCATTAGGTTTATTATTGTTTTTCCCTGCAACAACAAATAATTTAAGTGAGTTCCATTCATCCTGAAAAATTTTGATTTTAAAAAGATAGCATATATCCCTGGAAAGATATATTTTGAATTTAATGGTTCAATCTCGTAATTAGAAATATTGGCTTTAAATAGGTTTAAAAATGCATTTGAACTTTGATTCAATTTTTTTGAAAGTTTATATAACGAATCCTCATTAATGTGCGTTGTAAGGACATGCTCTTGAATGGAATAGAGATCTATCACCCTCCAGATTCCGCTTCTCATATCTAACCATTGCTCCCATTCATATTCCTTTTTTCTTTGACGCAATTCTATAGCGATACTAGGGATCACATGCTTTAAACCCTCTTTTTCAAAAATTTCCCAAAATATTGGTGATGTTATCAGAGTATAAGTAAAAGGAAGCTTTTTACTTACAATTGCTCTAAAAAATTTTTCTATCCGACCAATAAAACGATCTTTTGATAAAAACTGTGGTGGAAGGGCAAATTTTACATTAAAAAAATGAATTCCAGTAAGAACCTTATTATTACTATGAATAAATAATATATCTCTAAAGGGTCGAAAGCGATAAAAGGAGATTTCTTTGAAGGGTTCAATAATTTTATAAGATTCATTATTTTTAAGAAAACTAAATTGAGTAATACCATATAAAGCTTCACGCCAAAAAAGAGATAAGAATATACAGAAGAATCCTCCATTTATAACTAATGCCCAATAAAATTTTATTGGAGAAAGACCAATCAATATAAAAATATAAATTATTATGACCGACATAACTATAAGCTTAAGCACTGAATTGTTATCTATTTTTCTTATGAAGCTATTTCCATCCGAGAAATTTTTTGGTTCTTCTGCAACTAAACTTATTAAGGATCTAAACGCATAAATCAATTCAACTCCAGATAGGCTTTCGATTTTATAATGTGCTAGATTTGCAATACACGCACTCTCAAAGGTATAACTAAATATTTCTAACGCATCTTTAATTTTAGTTATTTTTATTTTGCTTATGATCCCTTTAACATAATAAGAAAGTGCAAAGAGGATCGTGATATTCATACTTTCAGATGTATTTTGAACTAATGGTGTTTGAACAACTTGATAGGAAAACGGGATCTTAGAAATGTATAAAGACTTGATAAAATGATTTAAATTAGGCTGGATATTTTCGGGAATTACTGATATTTTATATAATCTTATACCTGTGTGAATTAAATCTTGTGTATTTGTTAAATATAAAGTATCTTGATGCTCATCTATTTGCCAAAATCGGAAATTTCTAAACGGGTGGACTTGACCGTATTTATACTTTCCAAGTCCCGAAAAAAGAAAAATATTTTCCCGAAAACCTATCAGAAAAATAGATATTAAAGAAGTGGGAAATATAATGGAAAAAAAAATATTTCCAATCACATAAAATGAGAACAGTATTAATATTCCTGTTAGAGTAAATAGAGTAATAAATCTCATAATACCGATATTGGTATTAATATCTTTATAGGAAGGTATTTTCTCCCATATATTTAAATAACTCGAGGATTTTCCCTTTAATATTTCTTCCTTCCTCTCATTACTATAGAATTCCTTATTCATATTGTTATTACTGCTTCTTTCATATTTCAAATGGGCATCACTTCTTTTTTATTTAGGAAATTCGTCCAATATATATAAAAGAAAAGTATGGTCGATCCTAATATCAATAAGAGAAAAAAGCCTAATGCCCCTAATAAAAAGGGACTTATTAATATTAGCCCAATTATATTAATTCCTAAACAAAAAAAACCGAAAAAGAGCCCAAAAATGAAATAACCATAAAGAGAATTCAGTGATTTTTGATAAGAAAAACTTTCTGATAATGAATTTCTTATTTTTATCTTATCGGAAGGAGATTTTTTAAAAGATTTCTTGATTTGTTTCAATATCAACATATCCTCTAATAATTTAGGATTATAATCCTGTTGGAGTTCAGCTTTTAGAACATTCTCTTTTTTCTGTAACTCAAAAAATATTAAATTTTTTATCCCTAATCTCTGGTTGTCATCTTTATTTTTATATGAATTAGTTGGAGAGAGTAACGAAGAATACATATAAAAGGGGACTACATTATGTAGCTTAGTGCTCGATATTTTTTTACGAAGATTAGGGACTTCGAGTTCCTTTAACTTAAAATAAAGCTCAAAAAGGGTTGCAATTTGATATAATCTTAGTTTTCCACTTGATTTTATATATAGAAGCTCTGCCTTTTTCAAATTTTTAAGAAAATCGGCATTAAATATTTCTATATCAAGATTAGTTGAGAAACTATTATTAATCTGATTTAAATAATCATAAATTGTCTCCTTCTGGTAAGAACCTTTGTTTGTAAAAAATTTAGAGGATTTTGATTGGGTTACTGTCTTTCTCACACGGAATCCTAATCGTATACCTATCTCATTTACTTGATTGCTTAACAAAAAATAACCCGTGTGTGCCAATTTTTTATAATTTTGCGTTCGCTTACAAACGGTAATTAAAGCGTGTAATTTTTCGTATGTGGTTTGATCATTCATTTACGCTTACCCTCCATATGAGTTTTAAATTTAAACTTGAACTCCTCTTCTGCGATTAATTTATCAATATCGATTCTTATATTTGCTTTATTTATTAATTCCTCAGTTATTTGAGTGCTTTCATCTGAAATTTCATAGTTTCTCACTGTTTGCAAATAAAAAACAGCATAAGGAAAAAGTAATATAAATGCAATAAATTCTAAAAAATAGCCAATACCCAAAAAATAATGATATGTTATTCCTAAAAATGGCTCTCTAATGGTTGTAAACGGAAAATAAAGGTTATGGGGAATTAAATAAAACATGGGAAATACTATAGTGTAAAACCCTACTAACAACAATAAAAATATATGTAAAAATGCATAAAATGTCAAATCCGATAAATTTTTTGAGTCTTCTAATCCTTTAAATAGCAAACATAATACAGAGGTAATAATTACACCCAAAAAAATAATGTGAAATAATGGACTAATGGAGAGTATAGGAGGGTATTTTAATAATAAAAACACTATGATTATAAAAAAGAAAGGATTTAAGGTAGCAAAAAAGGATGCTTCAAATGTATTATTTACATTCCATCCCTCAAATAAGTTATAACTCCACGAAGTAAGCTTAATATTACCTAAAATAAAAACATCATAGGAATAAAAATCAAAAAATATCCCTAAAAACGCAATTCCGCACCCAATAAAATAGAGCAATTTAAACAATAAATTTGTTTTCATCTCAAAAATCACCAATAATTAGTCCTCTAAAAGTTGGATATATTTAGATAGGGCTTCCTTTTTGTTATTCTCCGCTTTATCTGTACGCTCTTGAGGTCTCTCAAGATCTTCTTTTGGTGTTATATAATTATTATTATAATGAAATGTAGTCGTACCAAACTCATAATCTTTTCCAAAACATTCATAAATAAATTGTTCCATTTCTTGTTCAGGAAAATATTGAGCGATCAGTTCTAAATCTGTTTCATCCAGTAAAGGTGGGCGAGAATTCATGTTGGTGGAATTCTGCAGCTCATTCTTAATCTTAGAAATAGTCTTAAGATACATGATTGTAAAAAAGGCAAAAAGAATGCCATAGAGCACCAGAAAAAAAATTCCTGAGCCTAATAAGATCATAAAAGAATCTCCTGCAAAAAAGATACTTAAAATCAATAATAACAGTGAAACAGGGATAAATGGTATCGAGCATTTTTGGATTCTGTCTAAGTAATTATTATATTGCTCTGATTGATGTTGAATGGTATTTTCTTCCTCAGAATATTCTGTGATTGCCGCATATTTCTGTTCTATGAACGATAAAAGGAGTGATAATTTATCTAACTCTGCAAAATGAATATTTGAAGATCGCTGATAGGGGTAAGGTAACACCTTCTCTAAAAAACCAATTTTTTGCGTACTAATATATATTGGCGAGGTGATTACTTTATATTCTCTCAGCCCATTATGAAAATAGACACATTGATTATTCTGAAATGTCTCCATTGTAAAATTTTCCTTAAGAAATCGTTTAATTATATCATATAAAGTTTGTTGCTCGGCGATTTCTCTTATTATCTCGATTTGCGATTGCCTTAATAATATTAAATCTTGATGCATTATTTTGCTTAATTTTGACTGATTTTCACTTATATGATGAGCAAATCGGACATTATACTCTTCGATTATGATATGCTCTCTGGTATTTTGGCACCATTTTATAGGGATTAATAGCACTAAAAATTTATGTTTTGTGATTTCTATGGTTTTAAGGGCGAGAAAATCAATCCCTTGAATATTTTGGAGTGAATTTATCAAAAAATATTTCTGTTCAAGAAAAGAATTTTTGATCTTGTTAGAAATTTGGCTTTTCATATTATGAATGGTTTTTTTGACATTTGATGGACTTTTTTTGGAATTGATTTTTAAAGGATTATTCATATTTTTCAAAAAAGATTTGAACTCAGAAGGATCTTTATTAGCTTTCGTTTCTAAGTTTTCGTGTGTCTCCTTATTCTCTAAATTTTTATTAAGTCGCAATATTTGATTTAACTTCTCAGTAGATATTTTTTTTTCTCCATCCAATTCTAATTTTTTTGATTTTTGGGAATTATATGATGGAGTTTTAGTATTATTTGTATTATTTCTTCCTTCATTCTCTTCAATTTTCCCAATAATATCCCTAAATTCTTTTTGATAATACTGAGCGTTAGAGCTTTTTGCTAGTTTCATTCCGCCCAGAGCTAAACTCATAGCGTGTTCAATATCACCACTTTCGAGTGCGTTTTCTGCCATCGATAACAAATAAGTGATATCCCATGATTGCTTATTTGCATCATCAGAGATATTATCTATTATATTATTCATAATTAATACTACAATTAATTGACTATATTTAAAGGAAAAATTAAAAAATGCATGAAACCGACTTGATAAAATTAAAACATTCTATTCCTTTTTTATATGAAATTTCGCATTAAATTTTCAAAAAAGTATTGCGTGAGAGAGAGATATTATCAACAATAAAAAAAATATTTCTCTTTTTGTTTAAATAGTCTCAATAAATATGATTTTCATCTCAATTCATTCTATTTAATAAATTTTTTTTATATGACTATTTTAGATTATACTGATTCAGACCAAGAAAAGCAATTGGAGGATCTTGAAGAAAAAGAGATCTTTAAGCTCATTCCGGATGATCGAATCTTACGAGTTCTATTAGAATCCAAAATTTTCGAATTGCGGAAAATACAAAAAGAAGCTATCCAAAAAGGACTGTTTTTCCGCAAATCCTTTCTCATCTGCGCACCTTCGGGGAGTGGAAAAACATTGATAGGTGAGATCTGTGCGATATATAATATTTTTCAAGAGTTTGGCAAATCCATCTATTTGGTACCCTATAAAGCACTTGCCACAGAAAAATATTTTCACTTTAAAACATTATATTCTCGTTTTAGAGTAAATATCGAATTATCTATTGGAGATTATGATGTAGATGATTCTAAATTAGAAAAAGCGGATATAATTGTAACCACCTATGAAAAAATGGATTCTATTATTCGCAATTTTTACGATAAAGAATGGATTTTCGATATTGCTACTATTATAATTGATGAGATCCACTTTATTGGAGAAAATTCCCGAGGTCCCCGATTAGAATCTCTGATTGTGAGATTAAACGAAATCTTAAATTCCCCGCAAATCATTGGTCTTTCGGCGACCATTAACAACCCGAAATTCTTTAACTCGTGGCTAAATTCTTTAGGCAACAAAACAATTCTCATTACTTCAGATAAACGTCCTGTACCGCTTCATTTTCAGATAGAAGTGTCGCAGAATAAAAAATCTACTATACAGCGCTATACCAAAAAAACATTGGAGAATAAAGGACAAGTGTTGATTTTTGTAAGAACTAGAAAAGCTACTCAAAAAACTGCCTCTTTGCTTAAATCTATTTCCCACCATTTCTTAGAAGAAAATGAAGCAGCTATCTGTAAGGAAATCTCGGAGAAATTGGATAATCTTCGAGGAGGTAATAAAGAACTCCGCAAATTAGTGGAATATGGGATTGCTTTTCATCATGCTGGATTATTACCCAAGGAAAGAAAGTTAGTGGAAGATAATTATCGAAGGCGAATTCTCAAAGTTATATGTTGTACCACTACATTAGCTGCTGGGGTAAATGTCCCTGCTCGCGTAGTTATTTTAAAAGACTTTAAACGCTATGTGACGTCAGGATATAATATTAGCAATTTTAAGGGATTTTACGAAAACGGCGATGGCTTTTCTTATTTTTTGCCTTTTTCATCCAATGAGGTATTTCAGATGTTGGGAAGAGCTGGACGTCCAGGATTAGATACCGTGGGCTACGGTATAATCCTTGTTAATAATATAGAAGAAAAGATGTGGATTGAAGATCATTTTTTTAATATGGACGTATCTGCTAATAAACTCCTACCAAAATATGAAGATTTAAAATCAGGATTAAATGACATTAATACTTTGAAAGAACAAGTATTACTGAGGGTGTATGAAGAAAAAAATATTACTTTGGAGGCTTTGAAATCATTTTTTAGAAAAACTTATTTTTGGTATATAATTGAGCATAAAATGAAGCATCCCCTTCCAATAGAACAACTGTTATTAATTGAAGAGATAAATCCCTTAAATATTCTAAAACTTCATTCTAATCCAAACCAAGTAAAAAAAATGAGAAAGCAAGATAATCAAATCAAAATTACTAAGCTCAGCGGAGAAACAATTGCGGGCTATATTAAATCTTGCTATGGGGTTTTTTATTGTGATTTTAATATTGAAAAAGGGATTCGATGTTCTTGCGGATTCAAAAACGGTATTTCCGATAATTTCGTGGATAATAAGTTTGCATTTGAGTTTTGCGATCATATTACCGCTTTCTTGCTGTATTTGCTTCAGATCCCCGATAAACGGGTGCAAAAATACGTAAATAATATTCTTCCGAAATGCATTAAAAGTCAGTATATCCTCAATTATCTTTTTGAAAAGGGATTGATCCTTAAAAATTCTGATTCTACAGTGAAATGCTCGCAATTTGGAAAACTGATTATTCGACTTTATCTCTATCCTGTATCTGGTGTTCTTATTCGAAGTAAATTGGAAAATCGGCTAATAGAATCATACCAAGATCTCATTCAGGAAGCTTATGATATTCTTCTCTCAGAAAGGAAGGTTAGGAATCGCAAATTTTTGGAGCCCATTATCGAATGGGCAGATGAAGTGACTTTAGAAGACATTTTGGAAAGACATAATATTATGGCGGGCGATTTAATGTCGGTGAAAGATAATTTAGAGCGTATTATCACCTTTATTGGTATTATCGCTGAACATCTAAGTTCCTCCGGAAGAGATATCCAGAATGATATGGAAAAGATCGCCGAGATGTGTGAGACGCTTCGAATTCGCATTCATTATGGGATAAAAGAAGAATTATTCGATTTGATTCTACGACTAAAACACGTGGCACGGGTACGAGGCAGAATTTTGTTTACTGCAGGCTATCACACCTCCGAACAAGTAGCAAAAGATACTCCCTACCATTTACATCATAAGACGGGGCTTGGTGTAAAACTCTGTAAAAGTATTATAGAAAGTGCTATAAAAACGTTTCCTAAAAAGTAAAATTTTTTCTTTTTATTTGTTGCTGGTGTATATAGAATAGAGTCAATATAATTATCAAATTTTTATATTTTATAATGTCATTAGATTCCGACTTTGGGGTTGAAAAAGATGAAAAAAAGAAAGAAAAATTCTCATTTACCATTCCTCAAACTTCATCATCGCAAACTTTTTTAAAAGGAAAAATTGATATTAAAATAAAACGAGAGCCTAAGAGAACCACTCAAGAATATCTTACAATCCTTAAGCAACTTAATATCCTCTTAAATAGTAAAAGTATTACGGATGCTCAAAGACGGGACTACTGCAAGAGCCAGCGCTATTTTATGAAATTATATCTCAAAAAAATGCAAGAAACGGGATAAAAATTATTTTTTCTTTTAAATACATTGGATTGATATTGGATATATGAGCAGTAAACTTAAAGAAAAGAATGGATTTCAAAGAAAAAGGGAAATTCATGATAAGGATTTCAGTTCAATTCTGAATTATTTAAGAAGAAAAATCTTTATTTCTTTCTCAATTTTTAAGGAAAGCAATGATTCAACCAACTTGCAAACATTAACCGAAGAACATATAAATCAGCTTAAAAAAGAATTGGAATAATAACTCTTGTATAATTTTAAATAAATCACTTTTTCATATGGCTCATTCAGATTTAAAAGTATGGGATCTAGTTTTCATTTAAATATATATATAAAATTATAAACATTATGAGTTCGCACGGGAAGGCAGGCTTTAAGGCGCATATTCTCTATTGCCCCTTTGATCAGAGTTGTATCATGCCGCAGTCCGAAACAATTTGCAAGTTTCCAAACTATAAAGAATGTCCAGAATATAAGCAGAGGCTTAGAGAACTAAAGAAAAAAGCTCGATCCATTTTTTAAATTACTATATTTTTTTATTAATTTTTAATTTTTATTAATTGATTGTAAAGTAATTGTTATTGAGCGAAATTAATTTTTTTTGATCGAGAAACTGACGAATCAGCAATTCAATTTCTTTTTTTTCAATGTTGTATTCTTCCGCTACCAGTTCAATCATATATCTCGGAAATTGACTATATTTTTTTGAGAGATCTTGTAATAAGTCAATAAATCTTTTTTCCAAAGATTTATTCATACAAATTGTTTCAAATTCATTTAAATAGACTTTTTTTTTATGAACAACAATAGAAAAACTATCTTCACCCTTTAGATTGAGGACTCCTTGTAATTTTTCTATTGCATATTGGTTTTGCAATTCTTTTACGCGTTGTACCGCCGCACTCATTCCTTCCACGATTTCAATCTCATTAAACCTCTTAATCTTTTGAATTGTATGCGTTCTTCCGCATCTTAAGCATTTTTTCGTCTTTTGCGTAGGCTTTACATACATATATTGTTTACACTTGGAACATTTAAATATAATATAAGGTTTTGAGTCTTTTTTAATGCTGTTGTGCTCTTCAATCATCGATTATGTCCTCCTGAATTTTCTTACTTATTATTGTTATGGTGATAAATATTTTTGACGATGAAAGAAAGCTCCTCAGGTATATCAATAGGTATTATTTGAAAATCTTGTTTACTACCAAAATCCAGTAATTTTTGCTTAAATAGAAGCTTCTCATTCGTAAAAGACTCGTGAAACTCTGTGAAGTCGAAAATAAATACAATTAATTCAAATTTATTTTTAAGTTTAGAATTTATTCCCTTCAATTTTGCTTCTAAAAATTCTGTGGGTTTAAGGACCTGAATCAGTATTCTATTAAAAAGAATGAGATGAAAATCTGACTTCTGAATATTAAAACTAATATTTTCTTTTGAAAGATCTTTTCGAAGCCCATATTTCATAGGAAATTTTGAACTTATAGCTATCTTAGATTCATTTAAATTTGTTTGAGTCGACTTTTTTTTTTTAATTTGTGGTTTTGATTTGTCATTGATATACTTTCCTAAGTGCGATTGCGTCATATCCTTTTCAGTAGGAATAGAGTTTTTTGGTGCTTTTTTTAAATTGCTCTGCATTTGTTTCAAACGATTTAATGCAATCAATAAATATGTCTCATCATTGGTATTACGACAATACAGTATTATCACTTTCCCTTCTCTATGGCGGGCAGTCCTTCCTTTTCGCTGGATTAAGCGGATCTCTGATGCAACAACATCGTAAAATATTACTAAGTCGCATTCGGCTATATCCAATCCCTCTTCAGCGACATTGGTACCCACTAATACGTTATATTCTCCTTTTTTAAACTTCTTAAGAATCTCGAGTTGTTTGGTTTGTGTGAGCCCCTTATCATCCTTAGACTTGGTTGTTTGTCCCACAAATCGAATCGCTCTAATCTTTTCATAAGTTTTAAGTCTTTTAACAATATTTTTTACCGAGGCTCGTAATTTGACAAACACTAAGATCCGAGAGTCTGGATTCTTCGTTAATTCATCAAGCAAGATATTTTTTAAAATGAGAAATTTAGGATGAATCAGAATATTCGGCTCGCAGTCGTTTCTTTTCAATAGTTCTAGATGCATTCGTCTTATCCGACTGTCTGAGGCTAATATACGGTTCGCTTTAGAGCTATTTCTTTTTCTTGCATCTTGCATTAACTTTTCCAAGTAATTTAATAAGACATCCAATCCCTGTTGCTCTACTAATTCTAACATATGAAATAAAATAAGGCCCTGAGCGTTCACAGAAAGTCCTTTATATGCTCCCGTCTTATCTCCTTCTCCAGAAATTATCGAGACTAATTTACGATTCAGTTCTAATAAATCTTTTCGAATAATCTTTTGATGTAATTGTGGAGATTTGATGGAAATAAAACCCAAACGTGAAAGATATTGTAAACATTCTTCCAAAATAGTAAACAAAATTTTTCGCACGGCTTCCATAAGGGAGGTTAAATTTACACCGATCTTATAAATATCCATTGCCTTTATATAATTCTTCACATCAAAATCCTTTCTTATTCGAATATGAATATTATCGGGAGGGATATACAGCGCTTTACATAATTCAGTGATTTTTTCTTTACTCGCTCCCGGAGAAGCAGTTAAGGCTAAAATGGTCCCATCTGGATTTTGTTCAATATATTGCTCGGCTAATATATTATAAGGATAATCGCCCGAAGCATGGTGTGCTTCATCGAAAATCATTAGACATACATTTTTTAAATCATATTTTTTCGAAACGATATCATTACGTAAGGTTTGCGGAGTAAAAAACAAAATCTGATGATCTAAAAATTCAGTAGGTCTAACTTCAGGTGAATTCTTCCCCGTTAAAACACAAAATTTAGATTCTGGAACAGTCAAAAAGTCTAAAAATGTGTCGTAATGTTGATTAATGAGCGGTCTAGTAGGTGCCATCACTATTATTTTGCTATTAGGCGGAGAAATCTCTAATGTTTTCGCGGCAATTAGTACTGCAACAATAGTCTTTCCTAACCCAGTCGGTAAGACCACTAGTGAATTTTTAGAAACACATTTATTGGCGATCGCTAATTGATATTGCCGGAATTCCAGATTTTCGGTCTTTAAAAACATATTCTCAATTTGGTTTTCGCTAATCCTACTTTTTAGATTGCTCATTTTTATTTACTTTATTATATCGTATGAATTTATAAAAAGAAAAAATATACAACTCCTAAAATTTATTCAGAGTATGCTGGAATTGTGATTGTCCTTTAATAGCCATCTTATTAATGAATAGAAAGGTACTTAAAATAAGGAGATTTTTTACTTTTTTATACTTATTTTGCAGCCATATAAAAATATTTGTTTAAAATCGTGATTAACCTTGATATAACTATTAATTTTCGAACCTAATTCAACACCAAATTTCGAAGGATATACTAATCCATTGCCATTTGAAAAGAATAAACAAGGATATTTTTGCTTCAGAAACCCTAAAGTTTTACAGATTTCAGAAGTATTATGAGATAAATCGAAACCCTTACCTCTCCGGACATTTTTAAATGAGTAAATGAAATCATTCCAAAATACTAAATCCGATTTAGATAATTCCATTTTTTCGGTAAAATTTTCCTTTTTATGAGAAATATTATTTTCTAAGCGATTTTTAATAAAATGTGTTTTTTTTGTTTTGAGATAGGTGCATCCATCTTTTTCAATAATATTTAATTCATAATCTTTTAATATCTTATGAAATATTTCTTGAAATTCCAGAAGAATATCAATATATACTTTTCGATCATTAACCGGGACACTCATTAAAGAAAATAATTTGTTTATATTAAGCTTCTTATCATAATTATTCTCGAATGCTTTCAATGCCTCGATAAATGCAATTATTTTCGAAAAAACTGCCTGTTTTTTATTATTGTTAGCAACTTCCATAGACCATGATCATTTAATTTCATTCTTATATGCTATGTATTTAATTAACAATTAGAATATAAAAAGAAAAAATAAAAAAATAAGAAAAAAAAACTTAGAAGCTAGGAGCGCTTTTTCTTTCGATAGGTAGTATATGCGATAATTCCGATAGGGAGGGCAATTAAGCTGATGAAAAGGGGAAATAATGCCATTGAATTTGCTTTTAATGATACATTATTTTTCTCAGTATTGAATTCCATATCTAGAAGGAAAGGAAAGCCCGAGAAAACTGAATCAGAAGAGGCAATATATGTAAAGATATAAGTTCCAATGTGATGGTAGGATGTTTCTAACCCATCGTTTACATAAAGTTCAAGCCTATATTCTCCCGAGAGGTTATAACTTATGGTATCGATGAATTCCGTATGATCCGCATAATCTTGCATATTGAGAAATTTCTTTTGGACAAATTCTCCATTGCGATAAATATCCACGTATGCAATTCCATTATAAAGCGAAACATTTCCTGTAGCAGTAGAAAGATGTGCTTGAATCACTATATCTCTAGTATCTGTGGAATTGCTGACCGAAAATAAAGAATCAAATATATACTCTGTGGTAAAGGAAAATGGATATCCTTTTATCCTTTGTGAGGCCTCATAAAGGCACACATTTGCATACACTATGGGATAATTTGCAGGATCTAAAGGAACATTTGCAATATATTCGTAATTCCCCTCTCCTGTTTCATCAAAAGTATGTGTGCCTAACTGCTCACTTTCTAATTTTAAGATTGCATAAGGACCTAATCCTTCTAAGACAATATTACAAATAGATGCGTTGATATAATTGCATCCATTCAATTGCACAGTAGTATCATAATCGATAATGCAGCGATATTCGTCATTTACTGCCATATAACTTAGCCAATAGAGAATTTCATAATTTAACTTTTCTTGTTGTGGCGTGAGATATAATTCTTGCTCCTTCTCATCGAAAATGCTTTTTATCAAGCTATGCGTTTGATCCAAGTCAAACTCGATCTGAAGAGACAGTGACTCATCTATCTTATAACTATAAAAAACGCTTTCGATATTTGAGTAATTAATAGTTTGAAGCACAAGATTTTTAATTTTTTGGTCTGGTAAAGAGTATTCATTCATGAGTTTGAATAAATCAATGAGATAATAGGTGTTTTTGAGAATAATCTCCGGATTATCAGTACATTCTGGATTATAGTAAAGAATTTGCGGAGTTTCCTCAATATTTTTCAAAGTATAAGTATATACCGCATCTAAATCAACATTTGTATTTGAAATATTGCCGATTCCTAGGTATTCAGTAAGATATGCTAAGGTCTTTATCGCAAAATACGTTTGTTCGAAAAATATCATTTTCTCTTGGTCCGCTAATGGTTGTGATTTCCAGAATTCAAAAGGTATGAATGCTCCAAAATAGTCCGAAGTCTCTTCCATAATTTGACAATTTTCAATGCTTTCTATGAGTTCTGTGAGATTAAAAATAGTTTCAAAATCATCCAACTTAAAGAGTTTTTCCAAGGAACTTAAGGCTCGATAGGTAAACTTATGATTGTTATGATAATCCATATAAATACTAAAATTATGCATGCCTTCATTATAAAATTCTATAGGAAGCAATCGAAAATACTTATACTCTTTGTCAATATTAGTATAACCATAAAAACCACTCCAATCATTTGATTGTAAATCATAATATGCTTGCTTAAAATAGAGATATAGATCCTGTAATTCTAAATCTGAGATACGATCATATAGAGCGCATGAGTGAATAATGGAATACATAAGATCTATTTTCATATATTCCTTAGAGGTAAAACTATAGCCCCGATAACTTTCAAACATTTCCATGGCATTAACAATCTCATTTTTATCCTCAGTGCTTAATTCACTTATTTTATTAGCTTCTAAAAGAGAACGTATAATTTGAAAGGTGTCAAGTAGCTCATAAAAGCCATAATATGTTGTGGAGTCCCAAATACCTAATTCGTTTCTATTATTTAGCAAAAATCTGAGTGTTTCTGTTTCATTTATTCCAGTATAACCCATAAGTATGGAAAGATCTAAGCCCATAGCAGTAGCAGCAAATATAGAATAATTAAGATAGATATTATAGTCGTCATAAACAAAATAATCGCCGTTTTGGTGATAACTATTGCTTAAGAAATGATAAAATAAATCCATATTAATAGAGCTTTCTACGCCGAATATCTTTAATGCTTTTACCGCATAATAACTGGAAAGCATATTGGGACCATACGCCACAATCGATAAAAAGTCCTCATTCATATCATTTTCGAAGCCTCCATAGAGCTCATAGCCTTGATCTATCACTTGTAGATCTTGTATGAAATTAATAATTTGCGTTTTTTGAGTGCTGTATCCTTGCCAATTCTCTAAGAGGATATCTAAGGTTTTGATTGCGTAATAGGTATTATCTAAGGTGGGCGTTTTAAAATTCTCGTGAAGGTTAGTATCATACAATTGTCCGATAAAACCTCCTGTGCTGGAATCATAACAGCTCCAAATAAAATCGATCATATCTTGAGAATTTATTAAGTCTAATTCTCCTAAGATTTCTAATGATAAGATAGCATAGGAATTCACTTCCAATAATGTGCTCAATGGGTAGTATTTTAATTCAAAATCCGTGTCCAGATATCTTCTGGCGTATTCATCTAAAAATATACCAGTATTTTCATCATAATAACTCATAATAATCTCCGAAAGTTCAGTTTGATTAATGATATTTAGTTTCTCAGAAGCATTTAATACCGATAGGACAAAATAAATACCTTGTAATGAAGGCTCATAATAGGAGGAAAAGATTCCACTGGAGTCATAATCATTGATATATTTATTAATCATCGTTTCGATAATATCCGGATTGGATATCCCATCTGAATTTTGAATATTATCTAAAGTTGCATTATCAGTATTAATTAAATGATTTCGTGATAAGTTAGGACTTACTAAATATGGAATTATCGCAGTCATTATGCATAAAACAATTATGAAACTTATCGTCGATAGAGATTTACTTTTCTTCATTTTAATTTAAAATATAAATTTCATTTAAGTGGATATTTTCTCCGAATATTTAAAGAAAAAATAGTTATGTTAAAAGAGAAAAAAGAAAAGAAAGAAAAGGAAAAAATTAAAAAAAGTGGAAGTAATAACCAGAATAAAAACTTATTCTGGTTTGAATCATATTAGGAATATATTTCAGGGGGTCCTGTAGGATAATGAAATACTATCGAATGAAATTTAAGCTGTTTTTGAAACTCTGAGCGATTTTTTATAACCTTTCTTTTTTTTTTAAATTTATTAATTTTTAACATTAGATAAAGAGGATTTAAATTATTATTATTAATGGCAAAAATATATTGTTCTCCCGATTGATTTGAAGGATTTTGAGCATAAGCTTTTACTTTAACCTCAATAATTTTAGATTCATTTTCTCTCTTATTGCTAACTTTGTCAGAATTAATAGTTTTTATATCCTCCTCGGTTTTTTGATTTTTTAGTATCCCTACTTTGTAAATGATTGTTTTCACCAGGTCAGCAGATTTTACGAGACTCTCAAATCCAGGAACATTAAATCGCTTGATAAGTTTACGTTTTACTTGAGACTGAATAGAGCTCATTTGGATGTTTAATGCACTACATATAGAGCTTATAGTAATCTTATTACGATAATTACATAATACAGCAACAGATGATATTAATCCAGCAATTACATCATCAGTAGTACATTTAACTCCTTCCCATAAATTTATCAAAACCTTTTTTGCGTCATAATAAAAATCCATCCCTAAATTATATTGCTCCGAGATTCCCAAAACTTTATTCATGATAAGGTCCTTACGATCACGCTCATAATATTCAGGAATAAGACGTGAAATTTTTAATTTGCAATAATTATACTCTTTTTTTTCCACTTTTGCAATATCTAATAATTTTTGTTCATTAATTGCCATACTCTCTTTCTTACAATAGAAATAAATTAATGTTGGAAGTAATTTATCTGGATTTCGATATTTTGTTCCTTTTTGTAGTTGTTTTCGAATCTCTTTAAATACTTTAAATATAGGATCTTTAAAAGAGCGAGGTAATGATAAACCTGTGAGTAAGCGAGAAATCTCTATACTAGCAAATTGATTTATATAATCTTCATTCGATTTAGTCTGTTGAATCTTTTGCAATCTTTTTAATTGAGAAGAATGCTTATCTCTGAGACGTTCTTTTTGATACCCTATAGAAGTACTCCCATTAGAGACCTCATGTTGTATTTTTTTTTGCATAAAAGGTCTATGGTATTGCATTCGAGGAGTTTGCAAGACAAGTCCACATTCTGAGCACACGTATCCTTGGTTAGTCTCTAAAATTTCTTTAGATTTACATAAATCACAAGTAAGATCCATATCACTCACAGATGGATTTTCAGGATTATTTTTTATTGCCATTTTTATATCACAATATATATCTATTTTTTGTTGATCCTTTTATTTTCAATTTTTCTTGAGTAATATTAGGAAGGAGTTTGATTTATAAAGCTATCGATTTTTAGAAATTGTTCAACTTTTTTTAATTTAGTTTTGATATTATGAGCGATGTTCATCAAGATATTTATATATACTGAATATATTTCAGTAAGAATTTTGCAATCAAAATTATATTCTAATCTTTAAAAAAATTACTACCAAAATGAAATCAGTTGTATAGCCTTATTCTGAGAACAAAAGCCTAATATGCTAGGGACAGGCAGAAAACAGAGTTATTTATAAAATGGTTTATTTTATTAATGTTAAGGCTATCTATTTAACAAACTTATTATAACAAAGAAATCTTTTTTCTTCTATAACAAGAGTTTTCATTTATATATATTGGATAAGTAATATGCCTATGCTAAATGATCTTTTACTTTTTGGATTTATTTTGGGATGTAATATTTTGTTAAAATTTATTATTCCAAAGAAAATCCGACAAAAAACCTACTTTAAAACTATAGGTGTGGTTGGAATTCTCTTTCACGAATTATCGCATCTAATTATGTGTATCATAACCGGTGTGAAACCCAAGAAAATGAAGATATATTATAAGAGACAATTTGGATTTGTCCAGTTCGATGCAACAGAAAGAGTGACCTTTCTTCAGATTGCGTTAATTTCCTTAGCCCCTTTGGTGTTTTGTAGCTATATAGCTTATGGAATGTTTTGCATTATGTTTAAAATTGATATAGAGTTACTTTACAAGGTATTTGCGGGCATCTGTTTTCTTTCGCTTCTATTGGGAGCAAAACCCTCCAATCACGACTTTAAAATGATTGGTTGGACATTTTGTGATGATAAGATCTATTCATTATATCAAATCATTTTAGTTATAATTTCAGGAGGATTTATATATATAATTATATACTTTGCTAATTTTTATTTGCCATTTTACTTGACATTTCTTTATTTTATTTTTACTGGTATTTTATATTATATTTTAAAATATTTATTTATCGGAATAAAAAGATTCGTTATGTGGGTGAAAAGCAGAATTACTTTTCATAATACATCTGGATTATCACGTGATTTATATCGAAATCGTTTGAAATCCAATAACAAGATAAAAGAAACAATAGAAAGAGGGCAGTGGTGATGAAAATAATAAAACTTAATCAAAAAAGGGTAATAATAATTTACATGGTGAGAAAAAATATATGAAAGGATTATGCTATATAATGGTATTTTTAGTGATAATAATGTTATTTAGTAAAAGTCCCATTGTAGCTTTAATAATTGTTGGTACTTTTTTAACAATTTGGCTCTTTTCAAAGATTAGAAAGAAAAATAAAAGAGGGTTTACAAGGGGATTTCTGTTTGGAAATCGAACTAATCAGAGCTCGCAATCTATTAATGACTTTATGACTTTTATGATGGTACAGCAAATGTTTAATTTTTCTGAGAATAATCCAGTCTCCGATCAAATAAAAATCAGTAAACAATCGGAAAATCGTACAAAAAGAATGCAGCTTATTGAACAGCAGAAGCAAAAAATATTGAAGCTTTTCGAGGAATAAAAATGGTATTAAAAGAAGAAGAAATTAATGCCATATTGCAAAATAAGCGATTTTCTCAACGGGAAATTATTACAAAATTATTCCCTCGATTTTCCCTCGTAAATATATATGGAAAAGCAGGAACAGGAAAAACTACCTATGCAATGCAACTATTAAGATACTTATTAATAAAATTAGAAAGAAATGAAAACTATTGCATATGGGTACAAGCTGCTGAAAACTTTTCAAAGAAACGTTTAATGAAAATGTACAAAAATAGAGATGCAGAGCTTAATTATATTAAAAATCATATTTTGGTTATACCTGAAAAGGCTTGTCAAGATTATTATCAACTTTCTGAAATTCTAATTAAGATTTCTAATAAGAAAATAGATTTACCCCCAAAAGTTAAAGTTTTAATTATAGATAATATTTCCCATCATCTTCGATTTGAAATCTCTAAATACTCTGATATTAATCTCACAACTTCCATTTTAGATGATTTTTTTGATTCGGTATTATTACCACTGCTCTTTTTTTGCGGAAGAAATAATATATTATTGATCTTAATTCATGAAGTTTCTTATAATCCTAAAAAAGAAAAAACTGTTATGTTCAACCATCTTTTATTTGAAAATTTACAATCCTTAAATATAGAATTAAAAAAAGATGTTTTTTTAAATCAAAGGCAATTAAATTTCCATTATTATAATACAACTCACTCATTCAATATTCATTTGACAGAAAGAGGGATCAAATTTCAAGCTTAATCTTCATCCAAAAAAGAAAATTCTTTATATTTATTTTGAAATAATTTTAATTTTTCTTTAAATATTTTCAATTTCTTACTAATATAACCATTGTTTAAATTCTAAATATTTTTACTTCAGAATGATCATTATGCATGCCGTATCTAAAGAGGATTCAAAAATATTAAAATGTGGGGTATGTCGAGCCAATATTTCAGATCTTTCAGCTGGTTATCAATCAGAATTCCTCTTTATCCCCATATGTAAAAAATGTAGAAATAAATTCTCTAAAGATGATATTGAACTAATTTTAAATTTAATGATCGCCTATGGGGGATATTTTGGAAAAGAATCATCTGAAAAATTCTCATTAAAAAAGTATATTCTTAATGTTATTTCAGAAAAAGAAAATATGGATTCAAATGAGATTAATATGAAATTGATGCATACTGCCTTATTACATGGAATTTCTCCAAAAGAATATATTAAAAAATTAGAAGAAATAGTAAAATTACACTAATTTTAAATTCTTTTTTTTAATTTTTCTCTTAAATCTCTATTATCATTATTAGATAATAATTCTGGTAGAAAGCAAAATAATAAATGACTAAAAGCACGTTTAAACCAAATTAAATTAATCAATTTTTTCCATATAAATTTGCTCTTAAAGAGTAGAATTGAATAATTCTTAAAAAATTAAAAAAAATTAAATTTTAGCTAGAAACTCTTCCATTTTTTCAATATATTCGTCTTTGGCCTCATAATTAATCATATGACCAATATTAGGAGAAAATACAACTAATTCTGAATTAGGAATTTTTTTATGCATTTCTTTAGATTCTTCAGGTAGTATGAAAATGTCTTTATCTCCCGTTAATATTAGAGTAGGGACTTCGATTTGATCAATTTTATCCTCAACATTATAATCTTCTACAATTGATACCATAGTCCGTCTTCCAACAAATTCTTCATTTTCCAGAGTCTTATTTACAAATTCTTCAACAAGAGCAGGATCTTTTTTTCTATATTTACGATTGAAACATAAATTAACGAATATAGTCTCAACAACCTCACGATCTATCATTTTCATTTTGTCTGCTTTAATATCTTCTATATATTTGACTAAACCAGGATTTTGTAATTTCGGTGCCGTAGCCATTAGAACCAATCCCTCTAATCGTTTCGCATACTCTGGAGTAGTAGCATAAATTAAGGCTATCATTCCCCCCATACTATGCCCGTGTAAGATGATCTTTTCATCACCAATTATTTTTGATAGCGTTTCTTCCACATATTGCGTCAAATCCCTTAATTTATATAATTCAGATTTTGGTTTATCGCTTTTTCCATGGCCTAAATGATCTATTGCTATAACCCTATAGTTATTTGAAAAATATTCTACAAAATCCTCATATAACCATGAACTTCCCAAGAATCCATGAATATATACTAAATTTTTTCCCTTTCCTTTATCCAAATAATTAAGTTTATAACCATTATCAAGTTCTATTTTTGGCATCTCAATTTCCTCAAATTTATGAATTAAATTTTACCTTTTTATGAAATTTATAATGATATTAGTATTGATTTTATAAAACCTTTTCGGACTTTTTCTAAATCCTTGTAAAGGATTTTGGAAGAAAATATCGCTTTTTGTATAATCTTAACTGTTTTTTTATTTTTAGGTTCTCAACCCATTCCTTAGAATTTTTTCTTTATATAATTCTAACTTTAAAAAATGATAACTATAATAAACTAGAATTTAAAAAAGAAATAATTGTGGGGTGTATAATAAAATAGCAGAATTAAGCCAGATTAAAGGAATCAACTCACGTCATATAAAACTTCTCCAAGAGAATGGGATCTCAACCGCAGAAATGCTTGCGATGTCCTCTCAAATTGTTGTATCGGAAATTAAAGGACTCGGGGAAAAAACCGTCAAAACACTGATCTGGAATGCTCGCAACGCGCTTAATATGACTGAATTTACGCCTGTATCAGAAATGGACGAAAATACAGAGTTCTTTACTACAGGCTCGTCTGAATTAGATCGTATCTTAGGAGGTGGAATGCAAACAGGTAAAGTAACAGAAGTTTATGGACCTTTTAAATCTGGAAAAACAAATTTAGCACATACTCTTGCGGTAACCGTCCAATTATCCAAAAAAAAAGGAGGATTAGGAGGCTCGGTTGCCTATATTGACACTGAAAACACCTTTTCACGTAGTAAAATAATCCGAATTGCTAAAAGATTTAAGATAGATCCTAAGGAAGCTTTATCAAAAGTATTTCATGCGAGAATCTTTAGCTCTGATCATCAAGACCAAATGATACTCAAGGCTGAAACACTCTGTAAGAATCGTAATGTTCGCCTTGTAATCGTTGACAGCTTGATGGCGCTCCTCAGAGCAGAATATGTGGGGATTGGTATGTTAGCGAAACGACAATGTGTCTTAAATAATATGATCCACGCACTTTCACGAATTGCTGAAATGTATAACGCCGCAATTCTAGTGACAAATCAAGTGGCAGTGCAAATAAAAGGATTATTTTCTGCCGATGATGCCATAGGAGGTAATATCGTCGCTCACGGATGCCACTTTCGTATAATGTTTAAAACAAAAGGTTTTTCATCTAATAGTTCCTTGAAACGACGTGCGATCATAGTGGACGCACCTGACCTTCCTCCTGAGGAATGTGAATTTTATATTACCAGTGCAGGGGTTGCCGATTCAGAAGAAGTGGATTTACCTCAAGCAAAAAGCTTGGAATTTGATATAGAAACGGTGTATGAAGAAAGCGAGGATGATGATTCTTTCGACGAAGAGGATGAAGATGAAGAAAGTGAAAGCTCTAATATTAAAAAATTGACTGACATTAAAGGCATTGGCAAGGGTACCTTAGAAAGCCTCAAGGAACAAGGAATTCATAGCGTAGAGGATCTATTAGATGCGGATCCCAAGGAACTTTCCTCAAAAATAAGTGGTGTATCCAATTCTATGATAGAAGAGTGGCAAAAACAAGCAGAATAATAAAATCTATGTTCTTTTTATTCTTTTTTTCAACAAATTTTATATTATTTGGGAAAAAAATTATAATCATAAGTAGTTATATCTTTTAAAAAAGAGATTAATTGGGTTGGTGCTTTTTCCTGTAAAATAAAACATAATTTAAGCAGATGAGAGCAGAATTTTTTACGATAGTTGTTTAGTGCTTTAAATTCTCTGCACTTATGAGAGATTATCCGCTTTTTAGTATCAATAATAATTTTAAGCTTATTTTGATCTTCTGCTTTTATAGAACATTCTAAAATCCCTCCCTCAAAATCAAGTTTTTCTATATTAAATAAGGAATTCGAAATGGAAGCTGTTTTATAGAGAGTTTTTCTGTCCGAATATTTGTTTAAAATATCCTTTATTTTCCTATTTAAGCTATCGGAGGGATTTTCTTGATAACTCAATTGCCAATCGTAATAAGATGATGGTTTTTCCATAGGGATGAAAAAAATATCTAGCTTTAACAATATAGAGGGTATTATGATTTTCTAGTTTTTAATATTTATGTCGATATTCCGTCGTTAGTATCTTTTATACCAAATTTTGAAAAAAAATAAGATATTAAAAAAAGAAAAGTGAAAAGGATCACAAATTCGATTTATGCTTCGTATAAAACGCGATGGAAAGTCCAATGATAATTAAAGAGCCGATTCCAATTCCGAGCCCCAATTGCGCCTCAAATGGCATAGATACCGAGGGAACGATCTCAGGAGCTTCGAGATCGAGTGATAACAAATAGCTAATATTAAACGGAAGAGGCTTTTGTCCAGTAGCAATTTGTCCCTCATCCACCACAAAGAGTAAGATATTGGTATATTCCATATCAGGGTAAAAAGTAAAATTAAACAGGTAGGTACCTTGAATCGCCGTGCCAAAGTGATATTGATCTTCTTCAAAGAGCCCATTCATAAGTTTATGAGTATAAATAGGAAAGGAAATATGATCCTCCGAAGGATCTACCACATTATGATCTACATATATTTTATTGGAATAATCGGCGCGCACTGCGGACACTCTCGAAATATGGATGCTATACATTCGTTGTGGTAATAAATAAAGATATTTTTGATAATTGATGCCTGCGGAAGGGGGTTCTGGTCGCGAAATCGGGATAAGATCTATCCAATAGATATTCTCCCCTGGATCAAAGAGCTCATAACATAATCCTTCATTGATCACTTGGATATGGATATTGAGATTGGGACCGTCTAATTTCTCAAAATAAAGGGTGTGATTTCCCGTTCTTGCCGCACCATAGGGAATTTCCCGATACTCATTAAAGGTTAACTTGTTTCCATCTGTAGCAAAAATATAGTAAGACCACCCAATAGGATCCGTAAGATTAATTTCCATATTGCATTGGTGATTATCAGTTACTATTGCAAGTCTAATAGAATACCGAAAACCTTTAATAAGATAGAGATCTGAAATATTCAATATATAGTGTCCCTCTAGAAAGGTATATACCTTATCCACTAACATGTCAGTATATTCACTGCTTTGAATCGAGCTATGTACAGGGGAAGATATCTCTTCCTTTTGAAAAAGCATTTGATGCAAGATATAAGAATAAACATATTCATTATCATATTGGTCTTTATGATGAGCATTTAATGTAATACCGATCACAATGACCCCCATCAAGCAGACGAATAAAAGGATAATATAGCCAAATTTTTTATGTATATATTTCTTGGTATTAATAGCCATACACCTCTAATTGACTAAATTCTTGGATTAATGATGTAACTTCTTGGCATTTATCATAATGCGTACAGCTGAAACATGGTCGATCCGTCCAGAAATACGCTTTGGAATTTTCTTTTTGAATGATCAATATCGGATATTTGCGGAGGGGACATAACAGTGCTGAGGAATGAATGCTTCCACTCTTAGGTACAGGATAGGAGTTCCCACATACCTCGCACTTTACGAATCGCTTATAGTTGGAAGTTTTATACATCATCAACGTGCACCCGCATTGGGGGCAATCTCCAATTTCTTCCAATTCTCTCATAGTTTAGAAGGTAATTTATTTAGTTAAGCACAATATCTTGCCTTTTTATTTAAAGAAAAAATAGTTTCACATTTTAATGAGATTGTAATCTTTTTGTTTAAATAGGATTGGTCATATACAAGATCAGATGGAACTATTTAATCACCTAAATGAAAAACCAAAGAAACAATATCACTGCCCCTATTGCGGTATGACTAAAATTATAGATTATGGCGATACCTTTGAGTGTCCACATTGCCACAATGAGTTTGAAAAAGCTGATTTTGAGTACTATAAGGATGAATCCATCCTTTCCATTAATAATATTATGATGATTATTAGCATCATGAAAGAATTGTGGGGAATATAAGGATAGTTTCTTTTTTCTAATTCTGTCAAGATTTTTTATTTAAATAATTTCATTAAATAGATTCATTATGGTATTATTAGATTATATTGGCGATATGATGGAGGGAGTAGAATTCCTGATTGCTTTGGGCTCTATACTCGGATTATTGGGCTTAATTGTGGGGCTCATTGGACTATTAGTGATGCCTCGATTCCGACGCCATAATATGTTTTATGTAATTATTATATCTATTATTTTACTAATAGTATGTGGCGTGCATACAGGTCTTGAATATTTTAGCATTCGTATCTGAAATACTCTTCATAATAACTTATTTAATAGCTTGGATAATTTGATGACATTATGGGTGTAAAATTAAATCCGATTATTCAGAGGAGAGAAAGAACTCTTGCGGAATTAAAGGGTTCCATCATCGCAGTTGACGCCCCCAATATTATTATGAGTTTACTGCATTTTAGTCATAAGAACCCTACGATTTTTCATAGCGATCTCATTCTTGATAGAACGCAGAGACCAATCTCCCATCTATATGGGCTGTTATATCGAGTAAAATTTTTGTATTCAAAAAATATTTTCCCCATCTTTTGTTTCGATGGAAGGGTCTCTGAACTTAAGCGCGTGATTACCAAGAATCAATTAAATGATTTTCGTATCACTCAAAAACGATATAAAAATGCGCTTAATAGTAAAAATTTCATATTAGCGAGAAGAATTGCCCTTTCAAAGGAATATTTATGGCCGAATATAATCCAAGAATCAAAAGAATTACTTAGAGCAATCGGAGTTCCTGTAATAGACTCTCCGGCATCTGCCGAATCGCAATGTGCTTCAATAGTGAAAAACAATTTTGCTGATTATTCCAACTCCCAAGATTTTGATTCTTTATTGTTCGGATGCCCTCAACTATTACAAAACCTTTCAAAATCTTTGCGAAGGAAGATTCAGGGACGATGGATATATCAGAAGATTACCCCATTAGCTATTGATCTCCAGCAAAATTTAACCACAATGGATATAAACCAATTTCAACTAGTTGATTTAGCAATTTTGTTAAAAACCGATTACTTCGAAGGAATTAAAAATATTGGTCCTAAGACGGCATTGAAACTAATAAAGCAATATGAAAATGTGGAAAATATTATTAAACATAAAAAAGACGAGTATAATTTTTCTCAGCTTGATGCTAAAATAATTTTAAAAATTCGGAAATTATTTCTCTTACCCGAAGTCTTAGATTTTTTTGACAAAGATATATTTTGGAATCCCCCTGATAAGAGGCGCCTCTTCTATTTATTATGTAAAGAGCATAATTTAAACAAGGAAAGAGTTTCTAAGAACACCGAAATTTTGATTTCTAACTTTTATAACGCCTTAAAATATTTTCAATATGAATTAAACCGTCCAAAAACTATCCAAAAGACCTTAGATATGATCTTTTAAAATAGTTTTAAAAATTCACCACGGAGTCCATTTTTAATTTCATTTTTTATTTAAATAGAGTCAATAGATTCTCTTTTAAGAATCTAAAAAAAAGATAAAATGAAAAATGGCAAATACTTTTACAGTTATATTTAAAGATAAAACTGCAAATCCTTTAAGCTATAATTTATGTCTTAAAGAAATTAGAACTAACATTCTAAATGTATTATTTAGAAACTTCTCTATTTGTTTTCCACGAGGCAGTTTAAATATATTATCAACATTACCAATTCAAAAAATAATTACTATTTCAGAAAAAGTATCTATTTCCCAACCTTTAACTTCTAATATTATTAATAAAACACTTAGAAATTTGTATTTTTATGCATCTTTTTTGAAATCATATAAATTTCCTTGGGAACATAGAAAACCATTATTATATAACAAATTGAAAGTATATCTTCATAAGATTTACAAGATTGCTCCGCTTTTTAATTATAATCGAGCTAAAATCAATCTCAATTCCCTTCATGTTTTTTTCACTAAAGCAAATTTTTGGCCAACAATCTCTACCCAATTAGCACTTACATTATATATAACAGACTTAAATGATTCACATTTCAAAAATAAAATCCTGGTAGAAAATATTCGAGCTATTACTAATTGTTCCGCATATGCTTTTTATAAGACTAAAAATAAAATGATTGAAACAGGGGTATTGAGTAAGAATGAGCGAGATTCAAGAGGTATATAACTATTTATTAAAGATTGGTTTTTCAGAAGAAGAGTTAAAAGAAGAAATAGAAAAAAAAGAACGAGAGTTTCACGGATTTATTACCAAACAAGGAGCATTATTTTTGATAGCTAAAGAAAACGGAATCCAAATCCTTTCCCCTGATATAGATCAAGAGGTTTATGAAGAAATTGGACAAGAAATTGACTATAATGAGTTTTTAATAGATATTGCTGAAATCAAAGAAAATATGACGAATCTTGTCCTACTAGGAAAAATTATTGATATATTTCCATTGAAAGAATTTGTAAGAAAAGATGGTACTCCTGGAATTATGGGTTCATTCTTACTTGCTGATGCAACTGGAATGATAAAAATTGTTTTATGGAATGAACCATCCAAAATTATGAAATCAGATTTCTTTTCAAAAGGAAAAATCATACGTATTATCAATGGATACTCAAAAATAGGATTAAATGAAAAAATTGAAGTCCATGTTTCTAAAAAAAGTAAAATTATTCTAGAGCCAGATGATATCCCTAAAAAGATTAGCTCCCAACTTAAAGATGTTAATATTGAGAATTTAGATCTCTCAGAATATCAATATCAACATAAAAATAAGAAGAATGTAAGTCTAAAAATAAAGGATTTGTTAAAGACAGACGGATTTATCACATCTGCGTCAGGCTTTATCAACGGCTATGAATTAAAGGAATTTACAAAAAATAATGGTGAAAAATCGTTTCTTCTAAAATTAGGATTAACTGACAAAACAGGTTCAATCGAAGTAAATGTATGGGATATGAAAGCAATTGATATTTTAAAGATAATCGAAAAAGGAATGGCTGTAAAGCTTCTCAATGTTTTTATAAAAGAAAATGAATATTCAAACCAAAAAGAAATTCATTTTACCAAAAAATCAATCTTAGAAATATTATAATATATTTATTCTTTATTTTATTTAATTAGAAAGATCATAAGTATAACTAATGGCCCACTATATTCTTGAAAAATTAATTGTTGGCTCATATGGTTGTAATTGCTATTTAGTTGGTTCGAAAAATACTAATGAGATATACATAATAGACCCTGGAGCCGAAGAAGATCTCATTATAAAAACAATTGATGATTTAAATGCGCACCCGATAGGTATTATCCTGACTCATGCACATCCGGATCATACTGGAGCATATAAATTTCTTAAAAATTATTTTGATATCCCGCTTCTCTACAATAAACATGCATTTCAACATATTATTTTTAAAAAAGCTGATCAATGGTTAAAAGAAGGAGATGTTCTAAGAAATAAAGATTTTAAATTAACTGTTTTAGAAACAGCTGGACACAGTCCGGGCGGAATTAGCCTTTACTCTAATGATATTCGAACTTTTAGGGGGAATAATTATGATGGTATCATCTTTACAGGAGATCTCATATTTAGAAGAAGTATAGGACGATCAAATCTTCTGGGTGGAGACCAAGAGCTTTTATTTAGTAATATTAAAAATAAAATTATCTATAATCCCTTACTTTCGGAGAATTTTCTAATATTAGCAGGACATCTCGGTATAACTACCATCGGTGAAGAAAAAACCTTGAATCCCTTTGGAAAATTCTTTTTAACCGAACAAGATTGGAAAAAGAATAAATATTACAATAAGGATTTGAAAAGAATTTTTAATACTGCCATTGAAGATAGAATTTGAGTTTTTAAATTTCTTAAAAATGTCTAAATTTGAAAAATTTGAAGTAATATAAATAGAGAAGACAAATTTTTTATTTGAGCAAATTGATATTCTCTAAAATCAAGTCTTTATTTGGGTCTTTTTCTAATTGATTTCTAATCACTTGAATTAATTCAGTTTTAGAAATATTAATCTGATTAAAAAAGTTCTCTATTCCTTTTTTATCAAAGTTTCCTTGCAATATTGATTTTGCTACATTTTTATATAATCTTAACCATTTTTTACGAGATTTTTTTCGTCTCTCTTCATTAGATTCCTGTCTTACTAATTCAGCATATTGTAGAGCATATGATAAACCTCCATATCGATAAAGATCATACATTAATGCAGCTTTTACTACATGGCAATTTGTTAATATTGGATCAGCTTTTCCTTTCTCAATTAAATTTCTCGAATTGACTTTTTCTATAATTTTATCTTCTTTATAGGAAATAACATGATAAGGTAGTAAGATTCTTGGGACCCTATCATCATCAATATCCTTTACATTAAGAAAAAATTCTCGATCGTCATCGGTAAATGGAGTTTTTAGAATAAAATTAGGGTACCATTGATTTTTAATTTCACTTTTCGGGATTTCATAAAAATATCTTTTTATCTGATCAGGGGAGTAACCAAGAATAACAAGAGGTATACTCCTTTTCATGGCTTCTTTAGTAAGTAAGGAATGAATAAGATCAGAACAATAATCACATATCTTTCCTGTTAGGATTTTTTCATTGGAATGATGATTTAGAAAAAGGTATTCATATAATTTAGAAAAAGTTTTTTTTGCCCTTTCAATAAAAAGATGATGAGCAGAATAATGTAAAGTATTAAGGGTTTTCTTTATGTTTTCTTTAGCTATTTGTGTTAACTGTCCTGTATCAACCGTAATTGCCAGCGGTTTCAAATCGAGCTCATTAATAAGCATATCTAATAATGCAGTGGAGTCTTTTCCTCCCGAATATCCTAAAACACAATCATATTTTTTACCAATATTTTTATTTCTTACATTTTGAATCGTTCTTTGCCAATTTTGGATTGCAAAGTCTCTTAATTTTGCTGTGGGTTGTGTTTTAGACCAATTAGAATTTTTATAATGAGGATCTCTACAAAAATTGCATATTCTTTCCTCATTCAATATAATATCCAGAAATCCATTTGGTAAAATGCAATTTTGACAGAAATGATTAATTTCTCTCATAATCCTATCTTAATATTATTATTTTTATGGTTTTTATTCTTAAGTATATTTAAAGAAAAAATCTGAAATAATGATTTTTGTCTATTTTTCCAAATTTTTACTCTTTTTTAAATAAAAAATTTTTAAAATTTTTTCTTTAAATATGAATGTAAAATTTTTTCTCCAAATTTATAAAATATAAAATGATTTTAAATGACACAACAAATAGTTGAAGAAATCAGTTATTCTATTAAGGTTTTTGATACTAAAAATATTAGCCAAATACGATGTGCTTTCAAAGAATTACTCTATGTACCAATGGACAAATTAAAAAAAAAAGTAATTTTTCATCTTCTTAATTATTTACAAAAGAAATTTAATGAAGAAGATTACAAAATTAAAGTATTTATTACAAAAAAAGGAAAAAAAATAACGGGAATCGTAGTTTGTCAAATAGATACAGAATATAAAAGTTATGGAAGAAAATGCGGAACATTTGGCTGGCTTAATGCCTTAGATTTCACATCTTGTAGAATATTAATAGAAAATTGTGAACGCTACATTAAAGAGCATCATATCAGAAAAATTCGGGGACCAATCAATTTTCCGAAAATAATTGGAGGAATCGGATTTCAGACCGAAGGATTTAAGCATAAAATGATGTCTGGTGTAGCATATAATCATCCCGATTTGAAGGAATTAAACTATTTAAAGAGATTAGGATATAAAATTGAGTCAAAGTATACCTGTGTTTATGTTACCCAAGATAAGTGGAAAAAAGGTGATAGATACCTAAGGGATATCGAAATAAAATACCTTACTATATCAGAAATGAGAGATCGAAAAGAAGAGATGATGGAAATGGCACAGCATACTTTTCATACGATACTTGCAGACGCATCAGGAGGGGAGAAGCGACTTGAAGAATTCTTTCACTTATATGAAATGGTGCCTCCCTCACATTACAAGCTTCCCAAAGATTTTAATCCTCAAGACTATACCGATAACCCAATTTTTATTAAATCTATGAAATCTTGCGATTTAGAAAAAGTGGTAACATGGGCTCCTTTTGCGTTCGATAGCAAAACCGGAGAAATAGTGGGATTTATATGGTCTTTACCGAATTTATATCAGATCTGGCAAAACTTACCTCTGATAGATGCAAATGTTGATACGGTTATGATACGAAAAGAATACGCTGGGAGAGGTATATTCTCAGCATTAAATAATATTGGAAGAATTATCACAGGATTGAATGGAATTACCTATGTGGAAGGTACTACCATATGGTCCAATAATGATAAAGCAATTAAAACTATTTTTCCCCATTCAAAACCAATTAGAAAACATATTGTTTTACAAAAAAGAATTAGAAATTAAATTATTGATTAACAAATGATAAAAAATTACTAAATAAAAATTATTATATTTAGATTTAATTTTTAATCATATTCTATTTTTTTTATTAAACCAATAAAAATAACAAAATAGATAATCAGGTCTAGTAATTCTGAAAAAAAGATGAATGGCACCTCATTTCCAAAAATTATTTGAAAAATTGGTCTAATTATTTGAGAAATTAAATATGCAGAAAATCCAATTGCCAGAATTAAGGGATTTACTTGCGACAATCTTTTGTTTTTATAAGCGAAGTAAAATATCAAAACAATGGTTAAGAATGATGGGATTACTATTGCAGGTAAAATTATCTTATTAGTTTCATCATCTAAAAAAATTATAATTAGCGCTGATATCAAAAGAATTATAATTGATAGAGTAATTAATTGGATTTGGTTTGAAACTTTCTTATCATCTAGTTTCTTATATTTTTCATAAAGAGACAAGAAAAACAATATCATTCCTATGCTCAGATAATACATAGGGGAAAGACTTAATGCTCCTATTAAGAAACGAACCTTTAGTATTATCAAAAAAGTGAATCTATCAGTAAAATAATATGTCAGATTATAAAGTAAGTCAAAAGATTTTCCGAAGATTACAAGTAAAAAGAATAGTGCAAATAAAAAAGGAATATCTGATAAATATTGATGCTCTTGGTTAAACCATTGCTTAAACATATATGCACTCATTCCGGCTAATAAAATTATTCTTATTATTATTATTACTATTATAATCCAAGTTCCTTCATATGCATTAATGGTTTTAATTATTGGGTCTAAATTGGCAATAAAAAGAATAAGAGTTATTATTAAACCAATAATCGTTGGTGAAATTATACCAATTAAATATTTTTCTTTTTTATTCAAATAAAATCACTTCTTATTAATTATTTATAATTTTTTAAAAATTTTTTCTATTTTAAATTTATTTTCAAAAGAAGTTTTTAAAGTCCTTTCTTTATAAATTATGCTATAAATTAAATATTTAATCTAATTTTTCATTAAATTCAGATCTTAAATTAATTTTATCATAATTTAATCAAAATATAGAAAAAGAATTTTCTATAATTATTATAGAAATTAGTTAAAAATTAGATAAAAATAAAAAAATCATATCTATATTTTTAATGCATTTTTTCTGGTATTAATAGAGGGATTCTTTTTGAATCAAAGTTTAATTCTGAATCTTTATCAAATATATCTTTATTAGATATATGATTTAAATCTGAATTGAAATTTGTTATAATCTTAAGAGCTCCTTTTTTATTTTCGATATTTCTATGAGCCTTAATAATTATTTCTTTTGTTTCATTACTGATGTCTTTTAATTTATAGGATTTCAGGAAATATTTCAGTTTTTTAATTTTAATATTATTATCAATTTTTAAAGATTCTAAGTTTTTTAAAATTTTTTTGAATTCTTTTAAAAAGACTTTACCTGTATTTTCGTCTAATACTATGTTTTCGATTATTTCTCTATAATTAAATGGATCTTTTATAGATCTCAACCTATAATTTATTTTAAAGAGGGTCATAATAATTCTATCATATATTTTTTTTATTCATATTTAAAGAAAAAATCCAAAAAAAAATTTTAAAATATATTAAAAATTAAAAAGATGACGATAAAGTTTTATCAAAACTTTAAATTTAAGAATTTTAACAATTGCTTACCCTCAGGAATTAATTCGGGTTCATATGAAAGAGTTCCTGTATAATAATTAAACAGAATTGAATCTTCAAAATGATTCTTTTTTTTATTATATTGAAATGCAGGGATATAGCCTCGTGGAATTAATCCTAAATCTCTAAATAATATTTGATGGGAAGGTTCATAAGCCGAAACAAGCGCTTCCATATATCTAATATCCAGTTTTCTCGCCATTTTTTTAAATTTCTGCAAAAAAACAAATAACTCCTCTAAATTCTTCACTTTATATTCTGTTTTCTCAAAATTGTTAACTCGAGGTGTAAATAAGAATTTAAAATAAGATTTAGAGTTTTTTAGAGTAAATCTATAAGTGATGTAATTGAATTTATCCACGGTTTTTTGAACTTTCAGATTTTTGAATAATTTTATTAATTTTGAGGGATTCATTTCCTTTTTAAGCTTTGGAAAGATAATTTCGGGTATAGTTAAGTCATATTGCATATTAGAGAAATAAAAGCATCCAGCAACACAAGGGATAATTCTAGGCCTTTTTTTGCTATGAAATTCTCTGAAAACGCGCTCATCATAAGAAATCATTACTAAATCTGATTCTATTTTATTATAAAAGATATCCTTATTCGGTAAAAATGCTATTGGTCGAACGCTACATAAACGATTGATATATTGGGATTTTGCATCTGCGGTACGTGCTTCACCCCACCAAATTAATATTTTATCTCTGAACATATTCCAAATTGCCAAACAACTTCCAACATAAGCTTTAGTTGCATCAACTATCCCAAGAGATTTTTTTCTCACTACTAGGCTCCGTAGATACCCTTTTTTTTCCTTTAAATTAAGAACAAAACAAGTAGATCCCATAATTTCATTCTTTTCATTTAAAAATAAGACAAATTTATATTTTCCTGAATTGATCATTTTTTTAATTTCAGTAGGATCTTCCATCTCTTTATAAGGATATGTCCCTTCATAGTCTTCTTTTACTATTTCAGCGATAGTTTCAGCATGTTTAGGTTCTGCCAACTTTAAAGTAGGGTTTTTCCGATTTTTTATTTTCTTTCTAATATTTACATCAAGTTTGAATTCTTCAAAAAGATGTAAATTAGTGAATTCTAAGAATGGATTTATAAAATTTTGTGCATATGGGGGATTAATTTCACTTAAAATTACTTTTTGTTTTGGAATATATGCAGTAGGAATTGTTTCTACCATTTAAACACCATTTTACTGGTTTTTAAAAAATTATACCCTTTTGATCTCTCATTTATATTTAAAGGAAAAAATCAAAAAATGAAAAATTATAATTTTCGACTTTTTCTTTATATAGATTTATTTTTTATATCTTTCAAAAAAAGTTTTGAGTTGAGAACATGACAGAAACAATTCCGAAAGTATTATATGAAAATACGATTAGCGATATTCTGAGCGAAATCAGAATGAGCTATGGTAAACTTACGCGGAAAGGTTATATCTATGGATTAATTGCTGTTGATCAAGATGCCAAAATAATCGCATTGGATCCTCAGTTTGATAAAGGATTGAATTATTGGAACCTCTCTTCCTTGGGAGCAGCATTATACGGAGTTGCACGACAAGGGCAAGATTTTTTCGAGGCGGATTACTTAGATCGAGCCACTATAATTTACAATAATATGCGATTATTTGTCAAATCCATTATTGATGTAAATATTGGAAACGAAAGAAAGCGACAAATCCTCATTGTTCTTTTAACTGATAATAATGTAAACATTGGTGTATTAATCCTACAGATGCAACGATTTGCGACAGCAATAAAAAGAGAAATTGAAAATTCTATCCCTATTAAAAATGTGTTAAAAATGAATGAAGATGAATTAAAAGATCATATCAAGACATTGAAAAAACAATTATTCGGCGATAAAATAGGTACTATTTAATAAGCCTATACTTAAAGGTGATTTTATTAATGATGAAAAAACACGTAGAAAATGAAAATATAAGTTCAGAAGTATCTATAGATTCTACAGGAATTTTATTAGGAAATATTATTCAGTTAAAAATTGTGTATTGGGGTCCTGGAGAGTCTGGAAAGACTACCAATTTTTTTAGGTTGAAGGAGAAATTTGATCATAATCGTATTACGGATGGCTATTCGATTGAAACGGAAGATGGAAGAACATTATGGCAGGATTCTATGTTTCTATCTTTTGAAGCAAGCGTGAATGGTATTGATTATACTATTATTGTTCATATCGTCACTTGTACGGGTCAGGAGCGTTTTCTTTCTACTAGAGAATATGTCTTGGAAGGAGCTGATGGAATCGTATTTGTGGGAGATTCAGAGAAAGATAAGCTCGAACAAAATAAACGAAGTTTTCGTGAATTACTCAGCTTCGCCAGTCCGCGAAGAATTCCGTATGTTATTCAGCTTAATAAGAGAGATATAGAAAATAAAATTAAGATTGATGAGTTTAAAAAGAAATTAGGATTACCACAAGAAGAGAAATATTCTGATGGAACATTTGTAGTGTATAGAACTGTTGCATTAAAAGGAAAGAATGTTGCTGAAACTTTTCGAGATTTATTAGGGCAAGTTTTATTCAATGTATTTAATTCCAAATAGTTATTTCAAGTTCTTTTTATATATTCTAATATTAATTAAACAACCAATTAAGGGAGGCAAATGGATACAGCATTCGATTTCATTAAACCGGAATTCCTGCATTTATTATTTTTTCAACAAAAAAATCTGGTAATTTATCCCTATGTAGATTTAAAAAATCTTAGAGGATTAGAAGTCTTTACTATTGGCTATAATTTAATTGATTTAGAATCTACCGCCCTTTATGACCTTAAAGAAGTCATATTAAATGATTCTTATTCAGATATTCATACTCCAAATTTCTATTTAATTTATAATTTAGACAAAAAAAAGGCGAAAGACCTATTAGAATTGAAGGATGTGCATTGTATCCTTAATGTGAATCAGAATATAACTAATTTGTTGTCAGAGAGTAATAATCACTATATTTTTTACAATAAAAAGACGGATAAATTCCTTAATTATGATTTTAGTAATGTTGACTTAAAATTTGAGCAAATCTTGATTTCATTGGCAGATAATATTGAGATTCTTCGAGACAACCTTCAAAACATCAAGATCACCGCTAATCAATTATATATAGAATTAAATAAGAATCCCGACTCGATTAATTTATCAAAAATACTAAAGAATTATGATGAAGATGAATTTCCTAAAATTTTAGAATTTACTAAAAATTATTATAATATAACCCTCCCTGAGGACATTTTAACAAAAAGAAAAAGATTTTATAAGCCCCCTGAGAAAATTATTGATTTCTCCGGAGAATTTGATATTATTACTAATCATAATAAAAAGCTGAGAGAAGAATTCATCCAATCGCTTCATGAATATCAAGATAAACATGTTAATAAGAGTAATTTAGAACTAAGTGAACTATACTCTCCCCAATTATTATATAATTATCTTAGAAAACATCATTGGAAGGAGGGTATTCCAAAAGATTTTTTAGAGGAATGGATAAAAATGAACCAAACAAAATATGAATTACAAGAAAACGATTATATAGAATTCGAAGAAATTTTAACAAAATTAAAAATCCCTCAAAAGATAATAACTGAATTAATATCAGGCACAATTGATTCTAAATCCAAAAAAACGAATACAAAAATATTTAATCAGAGAAATGTAGCTAAAGATTCTTCTGAGAAGGGTAAAATCCCTTCTGTTTCTGATTTTGCTAAGTTTAAGAAGTGGATCTTAAAGGAATTAGATGCAATTGAAAAGAATCTATAATTTACAGCATATAATAAAGAAACTTAATAATAAAAAAGCGGGATTTTTTTCGGCGAACCTCTTTTTTTTAATGATATCCTTTAGATGAAGCAGATGAACCTCCGAAATCAACCCCAAAAAAATTAATAGCAATTCCCGTCATCCAACAACCAACCCACAGTAATAATGCTCCTATAATGATTCTTCCGATTAAGATATTTCTTCCAAATAGCCCCAAAACTCCCAAAAGGATATAAATTATACCCCCAAAAACGCAAAACCAACCAATTATATTGAAAGCCATATCGAAGATTGCTCCTAATTGATATCTTAGATCACTTCCAAAAAAAGGCATGTATATGGCTAAAAACGCGATTATACCATAGAATATATATTTGGCATATTTTTTTCCTTGACTTTTGCCCTCAACTATATATATTTCTTCCATTTTCTTTATCTTTTTAATTAATATTTCTATTTTGTTATAACAATCATTTTTCAATCATATTTAAAGAAAAATTTTCTAAAAAGTTTTAAAATCTTCGATCTAAAGTAAAAAAGAAAGTAAAATTTTGAGAATATAAGATTATTTAAATTAGAAATATTTTTCTAGTTTAGAATTTGAAAAATGATTCAAAAATGAAAAGAATTATACTCAATTTTCAAAAAAAGGAAGAAGATTTTAAAGAACTTGTTCAAGAGGCATTTAATAGAGATATTTTAAATTTTCTTGTATCAAATAATACCCTTTCGGAATTTAAAAATATAGAACGGGTAAAAACTTTCGGATGGAATTCTGAATTGGATGTTGATTATGTTATTTATAAGGATCTTACTGAATTAGAACGAATTTTAGAGGAAAAAGATATCAAAAAAAGTATAGGATATTATAAAGAACTAAAATCTAAAGAAGATGAATTGGAAATTAAGAGATTATCCAATAATACTAAACTAAATTTTATAATAGTATCCGCATCGGATTGGAAAATTATTCCTTTTGAGAATTTAATCGCAGAAATGCATAAAAAGGATACGGAATTAATTGCCAAAGTAGAAAATTTAGCGGAAGCGGAATTAATGCTGAAAACCCTGGAAATTGGCGTTGATGGAATCTTATTTACTCCCAAAACGGCAAATGATATTATTGAACTTAAGAATTTGATTGGAGTCGGATTTAAGATTGAATTGAAAGAGGCAGAAATACTAAATATTCAGGCCATCCCAGAGAGTGATAGAGTTTGTGTAGATACTACTTCATTACTTTTACCTGGGGAAGGAATGTTAGTGGGAAGTACCGCAAAAGGATTTGCTTTAATTCATGCAGAAGTATTTGAGACGCAATTTGTAGCTTCGCGGCCTTTCCGGGTAAATGCAGGAGATGTATCTGCGTATATATTAGTACCAGAAGAGGATCGAAATAAAGAAGAATTATATAGAACTAAGTACCTAAGTGAAATAAAAGGTGGAGATAAGGTTTTAGTGATAAATTCGAAAGGAGCAGTTAGAATTGCGTCTGTGGGAAGGGTTAAAATCGAAACTCGTCCTATGTTAAGATTTGAAATGCAATCGGAGCAAGCTGGGAAAAAAATTCCTATAAGTTGTATCTGTCAAAACGCGGAAACTATTCGTCTTGTAGATCCAGAAGGGGATGCGAAATCTGTTGTAGATCTAAAAGAAGGAGATAAAGTATTAGTACATATTGGGCCAGGAGCCACTCACTTTGGTACTGCTATTGAAGAAACTATTATTGAGAAATAATAGATATATAAATTTGAAGCTAAAATAATTATTGAAAAATAGATCCATATTCATTTACTAAATCAAATTTTTCTAAAAATACTTAGATATCGAAAAATTCATATTGAAATTATTAATATAGTTAAACAGTTGCGTAAAAATAGATAAATCTCTTAATTAGGAATATATCTTATTTTTAATAATAATTAAAGGAAAAAACTAAATTAATATAGGAAGTGAATTCTTATCTCAGAAAAAACGAAGAAATCGGACTTTTTACTTGGAGTTGATATAGGAACCACAATAGTTAGAGGTTTGATAATTAATATAGAGGGGAAAATTGTAGCGGATTCTTCGCTGGAACATAATATTATAACTCCAAAACCAGGGTGGGCAGAACAAGATCCAGAGAAAGATTGGTGGGAACATTTCATTAAAATTGTTAAAGATCTATTAAAAAAAGGGAAGATCGAACCTTCTAATATTAAAGCAATTGGAGTGAGTGGCTCATATCCTGATTTATGTCCGATTAGTAAGGAGGGAAAGCCTCTGAGAAATGCAATACTTTATTCTGATAATAGATGCATCAATGAAGTAAAATTCATTAAAGATAATTATCATTTAGAACTAACATCAGAAGAAATACTCCCTAAATTACTATGGTTTAAAACCCATGAACCTGAAAAATTTAAGGACACCGAGATGATTCTGAGTAGTCATAATTATATTACATACAAATTAACAAATAAATATTCTATTGATAATTTATCTGCAACAAGTTTTATTGGTTTATATAATGGGCTCTGTGAAAAATTAGGAATCCCTCCATCTATTATTCCACCTAAATATCCCGCTGTAAAAATCATTGGAAAGGTCACTCAAAAAGCGGCAAAAGAAACTAACCTTAAAAAAAGCATCCCAGTAATAGTTGGTACTGCGGATTCTTTTGCTAATATGCTTGGTGTTGGCGCCATTAATAAGAACGATTGTGTTATAAATTATGGAACGGCTGGCTATTGTGTAATACTTCATCAAGAATTAGAAAAAATAGCAATGGGTAAGTTTCCATTAATAACTTTATTAACCTATCTATTAACAACTGGGGAATCGTTAAAATGGTTCAGAAATAACTTTTGTCAATATGAGATGAGTAAATTTCAAAATAATATATACCAAGAGCTTGATAAGGAAGCGGAAAAAATACCTCTCGGATCGGAGGGATTAATTTTTATTCCCTATCTTCGCGGAAAGCGAACCCCCACCTATGATCCTAAAGCAAGAGGGATAATTTATGGTTTATCTATAGCACATACAAAAAAACATTTCTATCGAGCAATTCTAGAATCATGGGGATATGCTATTCGACAAGGATTAGAAAAATTTAAGAAAGATCCACTTAAAGGGAGAATTATCGCGACAGGAGGAGGGGCAAAGAGTAAAATCTGGAGACAAATTGTAAGTGATATTGTAGGTAAACCTCAAATTTATATAGAAAATAATGTTGCTTTGGCAGATGCTTTTTTAGCTGGATATGGGGTAGGGGTTTTCGAACATTTCACGCACATAATAGATTGGATAGAAATAATAGATATTACTAACCCAGATCCTAAAAATGTTGAGGAATATGATAAATATTTTAAAAAATATATGGAACTAGAATCTCATTTTTTTAATAAAGGTGAAAATTAAATTGGATATAGAAAAATTAGGGGATAAAGAATTTCTTAAAGGTCTCCTCATAGCGGCGGATAAATATTTAGATGCATTCTGGATTGGTGAAGAGGAGGAAATGCAAGTTTTAGAAGTTATAAGATCAAAAAGACTTGGAACCAAAATTGGCAATAAAACAAAAATTTTTGAAAATAAAGTTGCCAAATATCAAGATGCAAAATTTGCAATAGCCACGAGTTCTGAAAGTACAGCATTATCTTTATGTATGGCAACACTAGCAGGTCCCGGAGATGAAGTTTTAATACCTGCAATTTCTTCTTTAGCAACTGCAAATTGTATTGTCTATAATAATGCCATTCCTATTTTTGTTGATATTAATCCTAGAACATTAAATATGGATCCTAATGATTTGAGTAAAAAAATTACGGAAAGAACTAAAGCAATTATTGCCGTCCACATCTATGGTTGCCCAGCAGAAATAGATCAAATAAAAAAAATTGGTGAAGAAAATAATTTAATTGTTATAGAAGATTGCGCTTTAGCAATGGGTGCAAAATATTCCGGTAAAAAAATTGGTACTTTTGGGGATATAGCATGCTTCAGTTTTGGAGCAGGGAAACAATTATTTACGGGTGAAGGAGGAATGATTACTACGAATAATGAAGAATTGGCAGAATCAATAAGTGAGCGAAATCATCATTATGGAACCCAAAGAAATGGTAGACTTATCGGAACCGCAGAAATATTAGGATATAATTATAAACCTACCGAATTAACATCAGCAGTAGGTATTGCTCAGATGGAAAAAATAGATTTACTAAATCAAAGAAGAATTGAAAACTCTGCATATTTGTCGATTGGGCTTGCCAATCTTAAGAATATAGAATTACCATATGTTCCAGAAAATGTAATGCACGTATTTAATGAATATGTAATTAAAATAAATGAAACTAAAGCTAATTTAACGAGAGATGAATTGTGGAAAACTTTAGTCAAAAATGGGATTATGGCAGATCCTTTATTTGATACACCAATGTATTTGGAACCTTCATATAGAAATAAGATAGGTCATGGTCATAGAACCCATTGCCCTTTTGATTGTCCTTTATATCAAGGTACTGCGAATTATGAAGAAGGATTATGTCCTATCGCTGAAAATGTTCTCAAAAAAGTATTGACAATCTCTCCCCATCCTGGATTGAATAAAAAAGACTTGGATAAGATTATTTCAACAATTCGAAGCTTAATAAGTTAAACCTATAATTTCGATAATTTTTATAAAAAAAAAATAAAAATTTAAATTTTTAATTTTATCTTAACCAGATAAAAATATATCAATTTTTCTAAGAGATTAACCACTTAGACAGGAATTTGGGTAAAAAGAATCCTAGATAATATGCAAAAGTACTAAATATTAAAATAATTCTCATTATTACCAATAATAATGGGGTTAAGAGAATAATCGCTTCCGCAAATGCTGCAATTGTAAAAGTGATAAATGCAGTTAATAAAAATCTGCCTTTCCATCTTATCTCTTCATTTTCAGATTCTAAAGCTTTCCTAGTAAAGATAATACCAGTAACGATGGCAGTTGCAACAGCAAATATTTGATAAATTGTGGGATAAATTTCAGAAACTAAATAGAATTCCGTCTCAAAGTGCCCAATTAGTCTATAATCAATAATTAAGAGTATTATTAAAAAAATTTCATAAACAATAGAGATTGCAGAATAAATCAGAACAATCCTTTTCTTATATTGAGGATATGTCATACTGCTAAATGAATATATCCAACAAACCAAAGCTACTGGAACAAATATATTCCCAATAATTAAGTAAGGAACCGTTCCAATTCTATAATCAAAAAATACATATCCTAAAAATAATATTATAATTCCCCACCATGCCGAACTTAAAAAAATCCAAGCTAAACCAACTGTAATCATCTCTATTTTCTGATATTTAAAGTAAACAGATATAAGTTTAATTCCGATAATGATAACAATAAGTATAAATAATAATGAGAAAATTCCATTAAGAAAATCTAATTGAGTTAAACCTTCCAATGTCATTGTTTTCATTTTTAGATTTATAATTTATATAATATAATATTCTATTGTATTTTATTTAAATTTTTATTTAATCTATTAACCCTATAAAAATGGAGTTTAATATCTCATCATTTTACTGAAATTAAAAAATGATTATATAGTATGATGATTATACATTGTTATTTCTTAGAATATTGAAATTTAGGCTAAAAAAAACATCAAAAAAATTTGATTAAGTTTCTTCTGTACCTAGGCTAACCCAATTCAACTGTTTTTCAAAATCTTTCTCAAAATAAATATTATTATTTTCTAATATTTTAGCCCATATTTCAACTTTTTCCTGTGAAACTAATTGTTTGGTGGAAATTTTATAATAATTACCTTCTAATTCAAAGTTAGCAAACCCATTGGCTTCTACTTTAGCGGTGTCTGGTTTCCCAGCTATAATTGATGCATCATAGGAACTGTTGAGAATAAATGGTAATTTTAAATATTGCAGAGGGAATTCATATTCTGTCTCCCCATGAACGTTTATTTCATTTGTTTCTGGATTTTGTGAATATTTTAATTCCATAATTGGTTCTTTTTGTCCTTTCATAAGATATTCCATAAAGGATAAGTCTGGTGGGTTAAATTCAGGTTTTTGACCAGTTTTCTTATTATTAGGCTTTATTAATTTTAATGACAATTTTTGTAGATAATCCTTTCCAAAATGTAGAGTAATTTTGCCTGTGTAAGGCAATGGAAAGATTCGTGGAAAATCACTTAAAGCAATAGAAAGGCGTAATTTATTTCCCGATTTAATAAGATAGTCCGTATTAAAAAATTCCATTTCCATCTCATAAATTTTTCCAGCTTCCGGTAAGGTTGGGTTTGAATAGCTTTTTCGAAAGCTTAATCTACGAGAAGCAGTGGAAATTAAAGTGGATGAACCATTAGGGGCTAAGTCGCATAATTTAGCGGTAATTGCTGCATCAGGCATATCTGTTGAGAGAGTCAAATTTATTTGAGGGGCACCAACAATTTGTAAAGGTTCATTCAAGGCTAAACTATCAAAAGTTAATGATTTTGCATCATCTTGTGATTGATCTTTAGGATAATCCAATCCCAACGGATACACAATCATATAGCCAGAATTAATACCTACTTCAGGAATATGTTGATATTCAACTTTTGCCTCTATATCTTCAGGTTTATTAGTCAATTTCCCGTCCTTCTCTAGATAATATACTTTTTCTTGAGTGTTTTTTGGGGGCCATTCATCCGCATAAGTCCATTCGTCTGCCCCCATTAAATATAAAGATAATGCCGGTTCCTTCAAAAATTGGTTTTCTTTTCCTTTTAACCAGTAGTTAAACCAAGAGATTCCATACTCAACTTCATCAATTTGCTCTAAAGGTTGAAGACTTGGAAAAATATGGACCCAAGGACCAATACATAATTTCTTAGGACCTTTAACTTTCTGATAAATCTGAAATCCATCATCTCGAGCAAAATCCCACCAACCCTCCATAATTAATGTAGGAATGGTGATTTTTTCCACGGGAATATCAAGGGTTTTCCAATATTCATCATAAGTAATATGATCCGACGGTTTTATTAGATAGGGCAAATATGAATCAAGATGCTTATTCCATAATTCTTTCCAATCTGGGCGATTTTTTATGTAAAGGGGAGGAAATAGAGTTATTAAATTCATAAATCCTAACCACGCACCACACATCCCAATCATATTTAGTGATCCTCCCAGAAATGCAAGATTTTTATAAAAAAATGCTGGAGCCATAAAGTCAAAAATTGCCTTTAAACTTGGTGGATTAGTGGTAGCAGCCTGTAATGCTGTCATCCCCCCATATGATTCACCTTTCATTCCAACTTTTCCATTAGACCATTTTTGTTTGGCACACCATTCCACTAATTCGTATAAATCATCTTCTTTCAAACAATCAAGGGGCTCTTCTGTTATACCCTCGGAAGAGCCATGACCACGCAAATCAATCAATACAATTACATACTTAGCTTTAAGATAATCATAAGTTTCGAAAATAGATTCAGCGCCAGCCACATCATCTTTATGGTAGGGAACAGCAGTAATAATAGCAGGCCAAGGCCCCCTCCCATTAGGACGAAATACATCAGCATATAAGTTTATACCATCAGCAAGGGGAATTTTTATATTCTTTTTGCCTCTTAAGAATAATAAATAAGCCAATTCAAGTTTTTTGAAAAAAAACTTAATCATTTTTACGATCTTCATCTTTTAACCTTTTTTCACACTCTCCATCGATTTTTTTGATTGTTTAATAGACATTTTGTACCTCAATTTTCGAGGGACTAATCGAATTTTCCACCAAAAATGCCTAGTTTTTTTTCCAGGAAGGCATATTACTTTTCCCTTCAGTAGTCCATCTATGGATTCTTCTACAACTTCTTCAGGATCCATCCAGGGATATTTATCCCATTCCCCAGTAGACATATCATCACCCATAGCTTCGTGAAAACCTGTTCGGACGAAGCCCGGTAATAAAACCTGAACTCGTAATTTTGTGTCATATATTTCCAAATGTAAAGTTTCAGTCAGCTTTACTAAATATGATTTTGTCGCACAATACAATGCATTGCCCATTAAAGGAATTCTTGCTAATAAGGAGGATACATTTATTATATCCCCTCGATTATTTTCCATCATATTGGGTAATGCTGCGACAATAAACCTCGTAGGGGCAATATTGTGGACATTAATCATTTCCAATTGTTTTTCAATTGGAGTTGTTGCTAAATAGCCATCCTTAATGCCAAATCCTGCGTTATTAATCAACATTGTTAAATTTTTTAATTGTTTGATACGTCTTTCTACAGCTAAAATATCTTCTTTTATTGATAAATTAGCAACTATAGTTTCTACTTTAATCCCTTTCTCCTTCTTTATTTTTTCGGCAATTTCAAGTAAAGCATTCTCTCTCATATCAACTAAAATAAGATCAAAGCCTTCTCCAGCCAATTTTTCTGCAAATGAAGATCCGATACCTCCAGCAGCCCCAGTAATTAATGCTAATCCTGGATCTCCCTCATATAGAACTTTACTTTTTTTCATAATACTTAATTTAATATTAACGAATTTTACTTCGTTTTTGTTTATGTAATTTATCCAATAATTTTTGGTTTTCTTCAAGCCTCTTTCCATGAAGTGGCCATAAATATAACATAATTAATGCTATAACAATTATGATTATAGGCCAAATACATACTAAAAATTGAAGTCCAAAAATCACATTAACATCTTCTTTTGGTACATATTCAGCCCAACCTACACCCGTAAAAACTAAACCTATTACTAATGCATTGATGGCATTTGAAAATCTATTGAAAAGTGAGATTACTCCATAATAGGCTCCTTCACGACGTACTTCCATACCAGAGTGAACTTCATCATCATCTATAATTTCAGCAATTCCTTGATCATAAAGATAAAGAGAACCTCCTAACCCCACACCCATAAAAGATACAATAATATAAGCCAGAATTTCATTGAATGCGAATAAAAAGATGAGAAAAAAGGCAGCCCAATATGTTAATGCAATAAAAAATGATTTTCTTACCCCTAATTTTTCACGTAAATGCATCCATAATGGAGTAGAAATGGCTCCCACCAAAAGACCAAGGAATAAGAGAAGTCCAGGTTCTTGCATCCCAATTACGTATTCTGCATAAAACGGAAGCATCGGAGGAAGTATACTATACACGATATAGATAGCAAGCGCAACAATACAATATAGTACAAATAATTTATTTTTTAGCGTGATTTTAAAAGCATTTTTCCAAGAAGGAGTAGTATATACATCTTTCGAAAATTCTTTGCGCTCAAACGCGCCAAATTTTAACATGATCAGAACCGTAATTAGAATAATAATTGATGCAATAATTCCATTAAGTAAGTATTGATAAGGGGTATTTGGAAGATTATATCTATTAGGTATATCCTCTATAATAAATTCAGGTAATAAAAACGCAATTGCCAGTCCTATGATCATAAATATGCTTCGCGATACGCCTAAAGCACTTCTCTCTTCGACAGTAAGAAACATTTCAGGCCAAAGAGAATTGAAATTAACAGTATACATAGTATTAAACAGATCAAACAAAATCAACATAATTATAAAATACACAAAAGTAATAAGTATATTACCCTGTGGTGGAGCCCAAATAAAAATAATTGTCAGACATAGGGGAACAATTGAGATATAGATCCAGGGTTTACGGCGCCCCCATTTTGTCCTTGTCCGATCTGATAAAACCCCTATTAATGGATCATTAATGGCATCCCAGATAGACCAAAGGATGTATCCAATACTTACGAGCATCACGGGTAAACCTACAACTGCAAAATAAAAACTGAATCCAAGATATGAAAAGTTTTGTAGCGCTAAATTATCTGCCAAAACTCCATTACCATAAGCAACTTTTGTCCCTAACGACGTTTCAAAAAGGTCTTTAGAATTCGTATCAATTTTTCTATTTTCTTTTTTATTCATAGAAAAATATTAGATTAAAAACTATTTAAAATTTATATAAAAAATATTTCAAATCTATATTTTTTATATTTTAATATTTAAAAGGGATAATTAGAAACAAACCATTATTCTTAAAAAATTGGAATTTCTGGATGTTTTTTAGCCTCTTCATAAATTGGACCTTTTGATATAAATCCTAGCGATAAATTACTCCCTCTTACTGCGAGTAAAAAATTTCCCGGATTAATTCCAAATACCTTTAAAGCATTCTCAGACATTTTAATGTTATTATTTTGAATTTTTTCCCAACAAAAAGTTTTTCCTTTGATTTCTTTTATTTTTCCTTTCTCTAATTTGAATTGAGCCAAATCAGGATTGTTTTTCAAAATGGAGCTTAATTTGGACTCATTTAATTTTTCATAGGTGGTTATTCCAAACCCTCCTGATTTCTTACTTCCAGGCATTAAAAATACTTTTTGACCTTCAAAATAATTGTATTCTTCCATAGACTCTTTTGGTATCATAATTCTGCCTTGTTCATTTACTTTTGACCACCCAAAAACATATTTTCCCCCTTTTACAATCTGAGGCATATTGTTTATTCCCCTTTTTAATTAATTGAGTTTTTAATATGCGCGAATATATTTAAAATCTATGATTCTTTGAAATACTTAAAAAATATATTTTCTAAATAGAAAATTTAGAAACAATTATAATAGAAAATTAAAAGAATTAATAGAAATTACTATGACCACTTATTGGGCTCCCTTACTCCATTTATATCAACCACCCACTCAAGAAGTTGAAGTATTAAGAAAAATCAATCGTGAATGTTATAAACCATTATTTGAAGTAATAGAAAAATATGATAACGCCAAATTCAGTATAAATATAAATGGCGTCCTTATTGAACTACTTAATGAATATGGTATGTCTGATACAATTGAACTATTACAAAACTTGAATTCGGAAAACAAAGTTGAGATCTTAGGAACTGCAAAATTTCATCCCATTTTACCTTTAATCCCTGAAAAAGAAATCTTACATCAAATTCAATTAAATGAAGAACTAAATCGGATGGTATTTGGAGATCATTGGAAAAAAACAGGATTTTTTCCTCCTGAATTAGCCATATCTCCAAATGTGGGAAAAATCGTTAGAGAATTAGGATATCAATGGTTAATTATGAGTGGTATCGCATGTCCTAAATCATGGTTTTATGATAAAATCTATACCTCTCCACATGGTTTGAAATTATTTTTTCGGGATGATATCTTAAGTAACAAAATTTCTTTCAAAAAAATAACAGCAAAAAAATTTTTGATTGAAATAGGACTCCTGCATAAAAATGAGAAAGATAAGAACAAAAATGATACGTATATTATAACAGCAATGGACGGAGAGACTTTTGGGTGGCATATAAAGAATTATGAAAAAACATTCATTGGAAAAGCCTTAGATCTAATTCAAGAAGGAGTAATTAATAATATTTCACCTAATTTTGAGCCTCATAATCAAATTAATAGTAATGAGCTTGAGAATGATAGGCTAGAGCTTGATTCTATAGAAATTGAATTTATGTCCAATTTGGAAAATTACTTTCCTATAGCAGAGGAAAAAATTATTCCCATATCCTCAAGTTGGAGCACCTCATCTAAAGATTTAGAATGCAATGTTTATTATCCCTTATGGAAACACCCAGAAAATGATATTCATGTATTTTATTGGAAAGCCATGAAAAGTCTAAACAAATTAATGAATTTAGCAGATAACCTTGATTTAACGCAAAATTGGAAAGTGGAAAATCATTACAAAGCAGCACGATGGTTTTATGATAGAGCTCTTCATTCATGTCCTGTCTGGTGGGCGAACCCTTATCAAGGTACGTGGAGCCCAAACTTAATCTATAAAGGAATGGAGTTACTCATAAAAGCTGCCTTAAATGCTCAATTAGCGTTAGTATATGCAGGAATAAACGAAGGTGATGGATTTTTTGATTCTATTTCTTACTATCATGGATTATTATTAATGGAAATGTATAATGTCAGTCGAAAAAATGAAAAGTATAAATAATAATGTTTTTTGTCTAATTATCTCTTTTCCATAAAAAAAAATTTATTCAACCAAGATTTCATTATTATAATATGAAACCAATAACTAAGTTGGTGAGATCAACCAAACCCTTATTATTGAAACAATATTTTTAAATTAAAAGACAATGGTTTATTTAGAAAACCAGATATCCAAAAATATGTTAATTTTTAAAAAAATTTTAAATAAAATTAGTTGTTATTTCAAAACTTTGATTCATTGAGATTTATTGAAATCTACATAATTCCACTAAACTTGAAGAAAAAAAAGCTTAGTCTTATAATCCTTTTTTATACATGTTTATAGCAATTAATAATATAATGCCTAAAGCGAATATGAAAGTTAACCATTCAAATATGGTCGCAATTGCTCTATAAACTCGAAGTAAGGTAAGATATGTTGCGCAAAGCACAAAATCCACCGCTGCAATTATAGAAATACGCTTCCAATAAGAGGGATGCTTTCTTAAGCCGATAACAACGAGTATTATTATCAATTCTATACAAAAGAAATTCATTATGCTCCAAAAGCTATGTAAGTCAGAAGCTGTATTGGTTGGAAAAATTGCTATCATTATCAAAGAGAAACTATTGAAATATCCGATTATTTGAATAGCTATTATGAATTTTTTGAAATTTGGTTGAGTCTCATACCATTTTTTCATGTCAAAAAAATATGGAACTAATACGATTCCAATCAAAATCAATGAAATACTGAAAAGAAACCAAGCATTAGGATTTTTCTCGGTATTTCCTAATGCGGAAACTGTGTATAGAAAGGGTGAATATCCAGGATATAAAAATGCAGCTGGTATTAAAAAACCATAATAGAAAATATTCGCTAATATCGCAAATATAAGATATATTGGTATTCCCTTTATAGTTTTATTCATTTTTTCAACCCTTTTTTGTGTTTTTCCATTTGATTTATTTATATCTCCTATGAAATTTGATTAATTAGAATATATCCCCAAAATATAATGTCAATCAATTTTTTTTGCTTAATAATGGTGTGGGAGGAAGTAAAGGCACGGTAAAATCATCCCATCCATCTGGCAAAGGATATTCCCACCACTCTTCTGGTATTTTAGAATAATCTCCATAGTTTTTAAGACCTTTTTGAAACGCTTTAATATTTATCTTAGGCGTATTTAGATCAGTGGGAGTAGGATAAAAATAGGCTCCAAATCCTCCATCCTTGGTTCCAAGATTGCGAACCATGTGCCAGACTTCCCTTTCTACTTCCTCGGGCGTTCCTTTGGTATAAATGGATTGTATATTCACGCATCCCCAAAACATTATTTTGCCTCTAAACTTTCTTAGATCTGGATACCCACTCATTCTGGGACTGTCAAACTCAATAGCGTCTAATCCCCATTCTATTAATGATGGTAATAGAAGATCTACCTTTCCGCAGCAATGTAAATGTACTTCCGCACCTAATTGATGAGCCTCATCGCATAATGTTTTATATACGTCTTTATAGAATTGCTTGAATATTTTTGGACTGAAAAATGGACCTGTTTGCTCTCCTAAGTCATCTACAATCCAAAAACCGTGGGGCTCTAGCCCATATTTGTAGCAAGCTTTCATTGCTTGAACATGCCACTCAGTTTCTCTTTGTAATGATCTCTTTACCATTTCTGGATTCTTTCTATGGTCTATTAGGAACTTAGAAAATCCCCGAATAGTTGAAGCTCTCTGAAAAGGACCAAAATCAGCAATAACGACCATTCTATATCGATCTTTGCCAAATGATTTTTTTAATTCTAACGCAAAGTCATAACGGCTTTTATCCATTGGATCTGGATTATATATTTCGATAAACTCGTCATATTCTTTCCAATCATTTATAGGCGCCCTTCCAGGATGCCCCATATTCTTATCGTTACCTCTTAAATTCCAAATACATCCCCATTCATCTATTTCTTCATGAGGGATGGATTTCCATTTATTATCCTCATATTCAGGGTTTTTTTTTGCCCAAGGAGGCTTATCCCAATTATAGCCCACTCGTACATGAGGAAATAGATTTTCTTCACCTTCATTCCATCCGGGGGTCCAATCTTCTGAATATTGAGTTAATAAAGGGCAAATATCACCTCTTACATCATAGAAGAGAGGAACTCTTTCAGGTTTATTAAAATAAAGTGCTGCTTTAACAAGCTCTTTTGAATTCATATTTCAAATATTTTGAAGATATATCTTAATAATATTATGTTGTTATTATAATTTTAATATTTTAGATTATAATTATTACTATTTTATTTAAGAAAAAAAGAAGGTCTTTCTGTGTTATTAATTTTCAATCCAATCAATTTTATTATCATCATTGTAATTTCCCCATTTTTCGACAGCTTCCCGCTGAGCAATTATGTTTTCTTTAGGTGTTCTTAACGCTTTATTAGACATATATTCATAAATAGCCAATCCTCCGTTATTATTTCCAACTTCTTTTATATAATACTTAATTTCCTTCTCTACATCTTTTGGAGTTCCTAAGGTATAAGTACTCTGAATATTTGAAGATAACCAGAAAGCAACTTGTTTTTGCCTAGCGAATTGTTTGAAGTTTTCCACTCCAACCATATGAGGACTATCAAATTCAAACACATCCACTCCTGCGTCAATCATATCTGGCATTAGTTGAAAAATATCTCCACATGAATGCAATATAAAATCCATTTCTAAATCATGCGTTAAATCTATTATTTTTTTATAAGGCTCTTTTAATAATTTTCTAAAAATAGCGGGACTCATAAACGGAGATTTTTGCGTACCCATATCATCAGCTATAATTACGCTATTAAGAGAAGGATAATACTCTTTGTATTTTCTTATTAGAGTGAAGAAATATGGTAAAATTTTGTTTATTAATTGTTCAACTTGCTTAGGCTTGCGTGCTAAATCTACTAAAAAATTACTAAATCCCCTAATCTGTGAGCATAAGGCGAAAAATCCATTTGGTTGGAGCTCACCTACTGTATATCTATTTCTTCCTAAGAATTTCCATATTCCCATTTTTAAGATTCTATATCGTTTTTCATTTGAAACATCAGGAATGTTAAATTCTTCGAGGAAATCCCAATTATCTTGTAATGGTCCATGTAAAGGGTGTCCCTTTGTAATATCGTTAGATTTAGTACCAGATGATCTCCAAATATTTTTCCACTCATCGATACTTTTATGGGGGAATTCCCACCATTTTCGTGGATAACTTGCTTTTTTTCTATATTTCTGTTTCCATTTATAAATAACCAGGCGATAAAATAGCTTTGAAATTGAATCTACACCTCCTTGGACATGAGGAGGATATTTTATAGGTTGCCATGATTTTGGGGGATAAATACTCACGGGAAAAAAATCGGTTTTTAAAGTTAAGCATGATAAAGGAACTCTGTCTGGATTATTAAAATGAAATGCTCTTTTAACCCGTTCTTCACTTTTCATATTCAACAAAATTAATGTTCCTTATTATTAAATTATTATAATAAACTATGTAATTTAGATTTATTATGATAAATTATTTAATATTAAACTTATTCATTCATCATAGAATATCATGCCCGAAGAAGAACAAGATGATCGATTAGTAAAATATTGTGTGTATTGTGGTGCAAAAGTCAAATTTGGAGAAGTATATTGCCCAAATTGCGGCAAATTGGTAGTAAAAGAACCCTTACATCTGAAAGATAAAAAAAGGGAGCCAGCTCCTATTGTGACAAAAAGGAAGGAAGTTCCAGTTAGAAAATGTTCAAATTGCGGAGCATTAATAAAATCACCTATTCTAAAACAATGTCCGATATGCAATAATGAATTAGAAGAATTGCCACCCTTTGAAGAATATACTTCCCCGACAAAATCGGGTTTTATATTTACTGACAAGAAACTTGAACCAGAAGAAGAACATATATTAAAAAGGGATAAATGGAATTTAAAAGAAGGAACATCGGTATTTACAACTAGTTTATTAGTTTATATTACTACTATGTTGCTTATTACATTATTTATTTTGCCAGAACAAAATATTTTAAGTATAATAATTGGTCAATTGCCCGAGATTCTTCTTGGATTATACCCCATATGGTATATAAATACAAATCGTCATAGTTATAAAAAACTTGGATTTGATTTTACTAAAAAAAATTTGATAATTGCCCTTATAATCGGGATCGCGGGAGGGGTTGGGTTAATATTTTTTGATATCTTTTCAGAATTTTTAATTAACGCTATGTTAGACCTTGGATTAGAAAATTTTTTTGATATTACACCAATTTTGATGAATTCTTTAATCATTAATAATGCTGAATTACATTGGTTCATAATTCTTACCATAATGATTTGTTTTGCATCTATTTCATCAGAAATCTTGTTTAGAGGAACCTTACATAACGCTCTAAAAGAGAGATTTGGTTATGATATAAAAAATAAACTCTTTGTAATTTTAATTGTTGCATTAGCTTATTCGGGAATATATGCGGTACTTTCTTTTCCCATAGGATTATTATTTTTTCCTATATATTTTCTACTCGCTCTTATTCTGGGGATTATTTATGAGGCGGGAAAAGGAAATTTGATATGCCCCATAATTGCCTCTTTAATTTATAATGTCTCAAGCTTGATTATTCTATTAATACTTTAATTTTTTATATTTTTGAAATTTTAGTAATATAAGTGCGTGTTTTAATTTTTAGATACCATTTCGGATATATTTATTAAATATATATTAAATTTACTATTTCACATTAAAATAAAAAATTATTAAATTAATAATTTAGATTATCTGGAAAAAAATTCATAAGATAAATGGATTTGAATGTAAAAAAATAAAAAATTTTGGAAATAGGAGTTTACTAGCGTGGTTAGAACAAAATATAGAAATAAAGGAAGCAAGGATAATATAGTCTTCTCAATTTCAGGAGCGCATGGAGTAGGAAAAACCACAATCTTTTACTTATTAAAAAATGAAACCGAAGATAATCCTAAATTTAAGTTTTTTCCAGAACGATATGTAAAAAAACCACCATTTCCTCTGGGATCAAGAAATAAACAGATTGCATTTCGCTCGGAAATTCATTTTCTCCAGCAATTAATAAAAAGAAACAAAAATATATGGAATTTTGATAATAGATATAATGGACGTATAGTAGTTTTAGATAGGACGCCCCTTTGTGTTTTAGTATATTCAAAAGCTCTATTTCTCAAAGAAAAGGATTATCAATTGATTTTAGATACCTATAATTCTGTCAAATGGAGAGAAGATAAGATCATCTATCTCACAGCTGACCCAGAAATTATAATAAAACGTACAATAAAACGTGGTTCTTTAGAGAAGCAGAGAAAACGCTGGAATGAATTTGAAAAAGATTATTTAAAAAACGTATTATCTTTCTATAATCAAATCCTCTTCACAGAGGAAAATAGAGATAGAATTTTTCAAATAGATACAAGTCATCTCACTCCGTATAAAGTTTTGGAGCAAGTAAAAGACTTGATCGAAAATTTTACAGGGTATTCTTTTAAGCAAAAATTAACAGATGAGAAATTAGCTGGACAAAAATCGGAGGAGCAAACCAAAATTAATAAATTTTTGTAAATTCAACCGAATAATTATAAGTAAAATGTAATCTTAATTTCATTAGTAACCCAAAATAGTAAATTTTTTTAAATTGGCATTTTATGTAATTTTTGAATATATTTACAAAATAATCTTAAAATAATTTTAAATAAAAAGAGATGTCAGCTTCTTTAGAGGAAGAAATACGAATAAAAATACGAGATCTTTTAAAAGAAGAAGAAGAAGCCACGGATTTAGACAATTTATCGGTATTATCCCGAGTTGGTATGAAGGTATCGAGTGCGGACTCAATAGAACTCAATGCTGATGCTACTTCTGCGTCAAGTACAGCCTTAATCGATTTAGGGCTTAGATTAAGTGAATCAACCAATCATGGTTCTCTGAAGGAAATTATTCTTCATAATAAATCAGGATATAGTATTTTAATGGCAATTAATGACGAATATATTATTTTTGGCGCATTAAACGCAATGTATAGAATAGGATATTATTTAGGATATCTCAGAGAATTAAGCAGAAAATTAAATTATATCATTTCTGGCGGAGAACTTACAGAAATGACCTTATCTTTAGAAGAGGAAGAATTAGAAAAAATTCGAAAGCAGAAAGAAAAGGAAGAAGAGGAGCAAAAAAAAGAACAATTTATTGCTAAACCATCAGTTGAACAAGATAAAGAAGCTTTAGATGGTTTATTAGGATTTCTAGATAAATGGGAGAAGGAAGGACTTGATGAAGATCAATTCCAACCAAAAAATGAGCAAAATATAGTATCAATCCCAGGAGAAACCATAAAGCCAATAGAGACTATGCCTACTGAAGCTAAAATGGAAACAATAGAACCCTCTCTCTTGAGAAAATTTCCCGTATATGAAGATGAAATTCCACCTGTCCCTCTTGATGATTATGAACCTATGGAAGTGGGAGAAGAACCTTCTATAGAAGAAAAGATCAAAACTACACCACCTATCAAAGCCCAAGCGCCTTTCAGCTCAGAAACACAAGAGCCTCTATCATCCGAAGAATTACCTTCATTAGAGGAATTAACACCACCTGATTTCGACTCTCAAATAGCAAAAGAGTATGATACTGATTTTATCCTGGAAGAAGAATCTGAGTCACTAGACGCCGTTTTAAAAGAACTTGGTTGGGATGAGGAAGAAGAAGAATAATTAATATAAAAATGAAATTTATTTCCACTATACTCATTCTCTAATTTTTAACCTCAATTTTTAGTTATCGAGTAAATATTATTAAATTAAATAATGAGATTTCTAGTCTAGTTGCATATAGAGGTTATATTTGAAAATTTAAATAAGGTTTAACATTAAAATAATTGTTTAAAGCAAAATCTTTTTTAAAAAAATATTAATCATTTACTTTAAATTTTAACGATTATTTCGGAGAATTTATTTGAATTTAATTGAATCCATTCAAGAGAAAACTGGGATCGGAGAACGCTTTTTATTTTGTTTACCCCGCTTGGGAACATCAACAATACTTGGAATTGAAAGTTGGGCTTTATTTACTCTTTATACTACCGGTTATGGTTTAGATTCTTTTCGAGCCGCTATTGCTCTTGCCATAGGATATTTAACAATTGCGGCTTCCCAATTTTTATTGGGATGGATTAGTGATCGAAAATATACCAAATTAGGAAGAAGAAAACCATATATACTCCTCTTTGCTCCTTTCTTGGGAATATCTATTGTTTTTCTGTTATTACCTGCACAATTTATAAAAGATTTAAGGAATAAGGATATATTATTTTTTTGGTAATTACTGTGGGATATTGTTTTTAGGGCTAGTTATGCAGTTACAACTCCCTATCAAGCTTGGATGGCTGAGCTCTTTTTAGTAAAGGAACGACCGAAAATTTCACAAATTCAAAATTCTTTTAATTATATTGGTAATATAATTGTGGCTGTTTTTTCACTATTGATTTTAACCGAATATATTGTTAGATTACAGTTTTATATCAATGCTCCAGTTTCATTAACATATTCTTTACCGGTTGCTTTATTTGGAGTGTTTACTGTTATTTTTTTTATTTAGTTGTTATATTTCTACCAACTGAACCTCAGCATAAAATAAAATCAAATATGAAAGAAAATCTGGAAAAAATATTAAAAAATAAAAATTATATGTTAATAGCTTTAATGATGGGTATTGTAGGGTTAGGGTTAACAATGATCACTAATACAATGTTAAAGTATGCAGAAGAAGCCTTACATTTAAGAGGAGCTGATTATATGGTGATTTCAATATTCTTATTATTAGCTATTTTTCTATTTTTGCATATTTGGAGGATTGCCATAGATAGATTCGGTAAAAAAAAAACACTTTTATATCTATTTCTGATTGGTGCAGCTTTTCTCCCGATTATATTATTAGCAATAATTCCTTTGGGTAATTATCTATTTCTCGGAATTATCTTTATAGTTGGGATAGCCACTATAATTGCGGGCTGGTATCTATTTCCATACATACTTTATGCTGATATAGCCGAAAATGACCAAAAAGAAACCGGAGAATTAAGAGCGGGTATTTATGCGGGTTTTCCTTCTATTATTATCAACCTATTTCAAGCTTTTGGGATTTTTTTGATTGGTATTATTCTTTCAATCCCCATTAATTATAATTCCCTAAATTCGATTGGGATGGTATTATGGGGCCCCATAGCGTCTATAGTATTTCTTATTTGTTATTTTTACACAAAAAATTTTGTCACTTTGGATTTTAGATGGGAAGATACTTATTAATACCTTTCAAAATAAAGAAATAAACAAGATTATATAAAAAGAAAGATAAGTAGATAAAAATCAAAATTATTGAAAATATTTTTAAAATCGTCGGTCTTTTGCGACTACTCTCACGTTTAAAGCTTCAGGTCCTTTATCATTATCTTCATTCTTTTTCAATATGAATTTTACTTCATCCCCCATATCGAGCTTTTTAAAGCCTTCCATCTCGATGTTTGAGAAATGAACAAACACATCATCTTCATCATTTTCTCCGTCAGAAACTTGGATAAAACCATAGCCTTTGCGAGCATCAAACCACTTTACGAAGCCTGTTGACTCTTTATTATCTGACATCTTAAAAACTACATCCTTTAATATTTAACTAAAAATCTAATAAATTTTTTATAACTTACATAGAAAAATAAAATTTTCTTTTAAAATTTTTTTAAAAAGTAAGGAAAAAGTCAAAAGTGAAAGAAGTTAAACTTTCCCATATTATCTTAAATTAAGATGCATATTCTTGAAAAAGTGCAACAAATTTACAAGGAACGATATATCTGTCTGTATTGTTTAGGACGATGTTTTTCTTTATTAAGTACACAAACAACAAATAAAGAAAGAGGAGAGGCACTGCTTCTCACTCAAGTAATGGAATCTCATAAAAATTATCTTTCGGGAGACGAAACAGCAAGAGAAGATGCATTAAAAACTTTGAAAATATTAGCAGAATGTGCATACTTCGTTCCTGCTCAAAAAGTATTAGAAAAAGAGGGATATGAATACAATATTAGAACTCCTGAAAAAAAATGCTACTTGTGTAATAATATATTTCAAGAGTTGAACTCATATATAAATCCAATTTTAGAGGAAATTAAGGGGATTGAGTTCCATAATTTTTTGGTAGGGACAAGTCTTAATCCAGAAATTGGGAATAAAGAAGATCGATTTAAAGCAAAATTAAATCTTTTTGAAGCAGAATCATTTAAATCTCATTTTAATAGAGAATTAGGAAAATTATTATCATCTATTCTTGAGAAACCGACAGAATTTACCTATCCCCATTTAACAATCATTTGTTCTCTTGGATATGAATCATTTTCTGTAAATTTATTAATTCGATCCCTCTTTATTTATGGAAGATATAGAAAACTTATAAGAGGGATACCTCAGACACGATGGCCTTGTAGTAAGTGTGATGGGGCAGGTTGTGAATATTGTAATTATACGGGTAAAATGTATCAAACAAGTGTCGAGGAGTTGATTAGTTTGCCATTTCTTAAAGCAGCTCGCGCGGATAGTTCCAAATTTCACGGAGCTGGAAGAGAAGATATCGATGTGAGAATGCTAGGTTCTGGAAGACCATTTATCTTAGAACTTATAAATTCAAAAATAAGAACCTTAGACTTACCTAGATTAAAAGAAGAAGTTAATACTCTGAATAAAGGAAAAGTAGAAATTAATGATTTAGCGCATAGCAATAAAGATAAAGTCATAAATATTAAGCAAGATGCAAAAAATACCACAAAAACATATAAAGCTCTGATAGAAGCAAATAAAGAAATAGACAAAATTGACTTCGACGAAAAATTACGGCAATTAAAGAAAATTATTGAAGGAGAAATTATTCATCAAAAAACTCCTCAACGAGTTGCCCATCGAAGGGCTAATAAGGTGAGAAACAAAAAGATCTATAAAATTGAAGGCTCCTATATAGAACCCAATTTATTTGAATTTATTATACAGACTCAAGGGGGAACTTATATAAAAGAGTTGATTACAAGTGATGATGGAAGAACTACTCCCTCTTTTAGTGAAATTTTTGGGTTTACTCTGAATTGTAAAACATTAGATGTCATTGCTATAGATTATTAACGAATACCAAATGTCGCATGAAGTTATTAATCTTAACACTAAAAATTTTCCCAAGAATCGTAAATTCACTTATCATATAAGTTATAATTTCAAATAAAGATGTTAAAGCAGTGCTAATCTTTTCACAATATCTCTTATTCCACGGCTTACTAAATATAATTGAATATTTCGTGCACCTCCAATGATTTCTTGAACTTTAGAGACTTCAAGCGCTTTATCAATACGAAGATTATCTGTAAATGCAATACCTCCACATAATTGTTGGGTTTCGTATGATATTTTATAGGCTAGATTTGACGCAAGAAATTTTGTTCCCGAGCTGAATGCGGCATTATATTTAATAAATTTTGGATCACTATATTTTAAAGTTTTTCTATATTCCGATGCTGATTTAAATCCCAGTTCCGTGGCAGCCATAAGTTCTGTAAATAATTTTGCAATAGGAAAGGAGACTGCTTGAAAATCATAAATTGGTCTTCCAAATTGTGTATGAAGGTTAGTATATATCAATGCTGTGATAGCTGTCAACCAACCGATCCCCAGACTTGAGCCTATTATCGCATCTCTTTCCGCTACTAATCCCGAAAAAAGATTCTTATACCCTTGCCCTCTTGCTGCGAGAACATTTTGTTTTGGAATCTTTACCGAATTGAATATTGTCTGACCTACCTGAACTCTAGGGATAGATTGAATGCCTAATCGATTGACCTCGATTCCTTCCATTTCTCGCTCAGCTATAATTTGATACATGGAACCACGAGGATCATTTTTATTGGACACTCCAAATACCAGAAAATAGTCTCCAATAGGACCATTGGAAGTATAAACCTTTTCTCCGTTGAGAATGAGATGATCTTCATATTCTTCTATGGTAGTTTGCATATTTACCGCATCGCAACCGTGTTCTCTCTCAGTAATACAAAGACACCCAATTTTTTCACCAGACATTACATTATCCAAAACTTCAGCTATATGTTCTCCTTTTCCATGCAGGAATAAAGGATTTGCAAAAATGTCTCCTGAAACTACTCGTGCTAAATCAAGTTCTGGGTCCATGATGGAGGTCGCCATTGCTAATAGCATCTCATATCGCATCCCAAATCTCTCTGTATCTCCGTATTGATTTAATCTTTGAATATAATTTTTCTTCCCTAAAATAGGAAAAAGAGGATATACATCCTTATTAAGATCTATTTTTGGCTCTAATTTTTTGATTAAAAAATCCTCAACATTCTCTAAAAAATCTCGTTCTTCTTCACTGATAAGAGGAATAATGAAATTATTAAAAATTTCATAAATATTTCGTGTCGTTAAGTTCTCTTTAATTTCGTCCTCTAAGATATCTACTCCAGTTATTTTTTTCATGTTTATATTCTTCAAACTAAAAAATATAAAATTTATTATTTTGCACATTTATTTACAAACTAAATTATTCTGTATGGTGTTTAAGAATTTTTTAAATGACAATAATATAGTAATACCTAAATCAAATAATCATAAGCCTCTAATGGAATATATCTAAAGGTTAAAAGAGTATAATAACAGACCCTTCTACTGAAGTAATCACAATTAAAAATTAGACCTTGAAATCACAAATCAAACCAGGAATAAAAAAGATTATAATAAAAACCAAAAAGTAAAAAAACCATAATTAATTAAAAAAGATAGTAAAAAAAAGTACAAGATTGTGCTCAAAATGGCTTTACACAAGGGTTATCGTGGCAAGACGAGATCAGTTTATCGAAAATCTCCCCGAATGCGCGGTCAAAATCCGATTGATAAGTATTTAATTGATTATGAAATCGGTGAAAAAGTTGCGATTATTGGAGATCCCGCACAACATAAGCGTGGATTACCGCATCGCCGCTATTATGGGAAGACAGGAACCATTATAGGAATGCGGGGAAGATGTTATGAAGTAGAAGTTTCCTTGGGAAAGTCAAAGAAAATGTTAATAATTGGGAAAGAACATTTACGCGGTTTAAATATCAAATCAACTTGAAAATAAAAGCAAATAATAAGGGTAATTATATATGGTAGACGAGAGGAAAGGGGAAAAATCGGTTTCTATTCCGGAAGTAAAAAAAATTATGGAAAATGTAAAGGAAAAAATGGAGGAGATAGATGAGGAAGCAGGAATGTCTCATTTCCAAGAAATTACTTATGATTATGTCAATACTTTTTCGAAAATGTCTCATAAAGATGCAATTAAAATAAAGGAAATTCTCATCAATAAATATGAAATTGAAGATTTATATGCTATAAATATAGTGAATATTGATCCAAAAACTGTGCCAGAACTTCGAATGATTCTAGAGAAAAGTGCGTTTGGTAAAAGTCTAGTTGACGAGCAACTTCAAGAAATTCTTTATACAATCGAGGAAATTAAGGGTTAAGGATAATCCCTTGAAAGTAGTCATAAGTTGAGTATATAATTTTTAAGTATAATTTCATATATTTCTAATATTGAGAAATAAATTAGTTTAAAGTTATTTTTTAAATGATTTCCTAATTTAATATTGAATTTTATACAAATAAAATTGATATATGAATTTTATAAATAAATTGTATATTATTGATAAAAATGGACCCGAGAAGATCAAGAGATCGAAGAAATCGAAGACCATACAATGGATCCTATCGAAGAAAAAAACCTTACAAGAAAAAACAATTTATAAAGAGAGAACGAGAAGTAATTATATTAGATCTCTTGCCGCATGGGCATTTAGATGATACAAAGCCCAGCTGGGCAAAAAAACCTCTGGCCCAAGTTTTAACTTTTCCTGATTTTGTACTCTATGAAGTAGAATTTAATAGAGAATCTGATATTAAAGTCCAAGAAAAAGATATATATGAAAATTTTCTAAATAATAATAAACTTGGGAAAGTTTTGAGAAAGATTGATTACGATGACTTGACTAATACTTCAAAAGCTTTAATCCAACCATTATTAGAAAAGGAAATTCAAAATTATGAAGAAATGTTCATTACCTTCTTTAATAAATCAACATCAATTACACCCCGTTTGCATGCACTGAAATTAATTCCAGGAATAGGTCAAAAGCATATGTGGGAAATTCTTGAATCGAGAAAAGTTGAGTTTGTCACTTTTCAAGATATTTCTGATCGAACAAGTATTTCAAATCCCGCAAAACAAATTGCTTTAAGGATTATTAAAGAATTACAAAGAGAAGGGATAAAATACTATTTGTTTAGTAAAACGAAAAGATATGAGTAGATTTTTTATTTACGATGAATAAAGAAGAAATTGAGCTTCTTTTTGCCCAAAAAAACTTCATTCCTAAAAAAAGATTAGGCCAAAATTTTTTAATTGACGAATACATTTTAAAGAAAATAATTACATTATCTAATCTTTCTAAGAATGATATTGTTTTGGAAATTGGAGCTGGATTAGGAACTCTAACTGATCAACTCATTCAAAAAGCAAAAGTGATTTATGCCTATGAACTAGATCCTATTCTTTATAAATACCTGAAAAGGAAATATACAAAAGTACCCAATATTGAACTAATAAAAAAAGATGTTCTGAAAGCAGAATTACCACCGCATCACAAAGTTGTATCAAATCCCCCCTATTCTATTACTGGACCACTTTTTGAGAAAATTTTTTTTCACTCCAATCCACCAGAAGGAATTTTAATTATTGAAAAAAAAATCGCAGATAGAATCTTTGCTAAAAAAAATTATAAAAACTTTTCTCGAATTTCAGTCACAGTCAATTCTTTCATGCAACCTATTACACAGCTGAATATCCCTCAAAATGCGTTTTATCCAAGACCAAATATTAAACTTTCATTAATTAAAATTAGACCTAAAGCTTCCATTCATCCTTTTTTAACCCAAGATTCAAAACAACAATTTTTCCTCGAATTTATTGCTGGAATAATGCCTTATAAAAATAAAAATATAATAAATGCCATAGAATTATTTTTAAAAAATCAATATCCAAAACTTAATATTCAAAAACGAGCAATTAACGGGCATTTAGAATATAATAATATTCAAAATAAAAAACTATCTCAATTTAATTTTGAGGAATTTCCTCCTTTAGCTGAAATAACATTTGATTTAATAAAACAATATAACCATTAAGATGAATTTTCAAGATCCTATTATAAAATACATCACTAAAGATGTCTATAGTCCTTCTGAAGATACTTATCTTCTTCTGGATTATTTTAAAGAAATTTTTATTAATAAAACTGCGCTTGAAAATGTTAAAAATATCCTTGATATGGGAACGGGAACAGGAATTATTGCTATATTTTTCGCATTATTAATAAAAGAAAAGCAAAAGTTTAATATTCAAATATTTGCTTCAGACATTTTAAAAGTGGCAATTGATTGTGCCAAAATGAATGAAAATGAAAATAATCTTGAAAATAGTATAAAATATATTCATTCAGATCTATTTAACTCTTTCCCAAATTCTCTAAAAAACACTTTTGATATAATGATTTTTAATCCTCCATATTTGCCCTCATTCGATATAAAGGAAAAATATTCTCTCAGTAAAAAAGACACTAATTGGGATGGTGGACCAAAAGGATACGAACTTTTAAAAAAATTTCTTCAATTTGCTCCAATTTATTTAAATAATAATCCAAATTCATGTATATATTATATAACATCAACTAGAATGGATTTGGATTTATTAAATAAATTTATAAAAAAAAGAGGGTTTAAAAATAAGATTCTGAGAAAAAAGCATATCTTTTTTGAAGATATTATTTTAAACAAGCTCAAAATTCCTTTCATTTAAAAGGTCTTCTATTTCTTCTTTTTTCTACTAAATTTATTCCGTAATTATTCAATTTACGATGGAGAGAATTAAATAGTAAATTAACCTCTTGAGGTTTGAATACCGCTCGTCTATGAGCTTCAATTTGTGGAATAGGAAGACCATAATGCTCATTTAAAGAGGAAATGGGTAATAGAATTGAAGATATTAAATCTGCTTTTCTTGAAGCTTCCGAAAAATTATGATGTTCATCCATAAAAAATTCTATTCTACATGGTAAATCATATTTCGCTGTCTTTAAATAAAAGGCATAAAATGCTAAAGGAAAATAATAGGGAATCTCTTTTTTAATTCCTGTATCTCGAATTTTATCAATTTCTCTTTTACATTTAAAGATACAACTTCTTTCATATTTTTTTAATAAACGATTATACAAATCTAAATCTGAGAAATAATTAAATATTTGACGATAATTAATCTTAATAAAATCGCTTAAATGGTTATGATTTGGCTTTAAATATTGTATTGTGTCTCTAATTAAATGGCTTAATGCTGACGTTCTGGTGTCTTTTATAGAGCCTATTAAAATTATTCGATTCTCTTGACAATTTTCATATAATTTATGATATTCTTTTAAAAGATTGTCATATTTATAACTTATTAAGGGATCTTTAGAAAAGATTAAATTAATAGGCATCACAACCACAGAACCATCAATTATAATCATATCAATATCTGAAGATTGTTGGATATAATTATTTAATAGTTTAATTTCCATGAAATTCATATCTAAGGAGGTATTTGCTTCTATATATCGCTCATTCTTACTAATAAAGTTTCCTTTGATGTTATAATTGTTAAATCCATTTAAATCTGGAAAATATTCAATTTTTGCCTCTTCATTCTTATGAAAATAATATTTTACCGCTATGGCTTTTAAAAAAGAAAAGTCAATATTCATAAACCGTTTGATCACGGAACTACCGTCAATACTCACAACATTGAGTCCTCTAATATTTGATGGTTCTACCTGTTTTTTTAGAACTCCTTCCTTGATATGGTAATTCGGATTTTCTATAAATTTGTTAAAATTTAATTCTTCTGCGTGTTTTATCAGTAGATTAACAAATTTCTTTTTTAAAGATTCGATTTCATTACATTCAGATGCAAGATTTTTTAAATGTTTTGATAAAAGTTCTTCCTTAGTTAATCCTAATTTCTTTTGAATTCTGTGATCTTCTGATTGAGATACAAACTCCTCTTTTTTACTGAAATTTTTTCCTCCTAAAAGCATTAAATACAAATAAAATTATCTTTTTTAAAAATACATATGGGTTATTTGATTTTTTGATTTATTATCATTAAATTTAATATAACAATGACTATTCAACTTGGAGAAAATCCATGGATTTTAATCTTATTAACTCCCCTTGAATTATTATATATTTTCATTCCCGCTTTTATTACAGCAAAGATTGAAAAAACATCTCTTAGAACACAACTTAAAAATATTTTACTCTTAAACCCAGAGAGATATAAATTATCTAAAGATTTTGTTCTAAAAATAGTATTAAAAATTATTATCGGTTTGATTTTAGGAACAGTCTTATTTTTAATAGGGGCATATATTTTTCTCTTTTTTCGTGTGATAATAGAAATTTTATTTGGAAAACGTTTTGTTAGCGAAGCAGAAATTAATGCTATATCAACTGAAGTGTTGCAACCCAATTTGCTTCAAGTAATTATTTTAATTATTTTACAGCTAACCATTGTAGCATTATCAGAAGAAGCTTTCTTTCGGAGCTTTCTAATTTTGAAATTAAAAAAAAAGATTAAGTATGGAGCGAGTATTATAATTTCTTCCATAATTTTTGCATTATATCATACTCCTCCATTTTTAGTCCCCATCTCTACTGTAATTACATATTTTGGTTATTATTTTTCCTTAGGAATAATCATCTCATTAATCTTTCTATCATTCCGTAAATCTTTAATTATTGTTATTATATGCCACGGCTTCTATAATATATTATTAATCATTTTTTAGAAAAAATTTTTTAAAAATAAAATAATGAATTTTAAATTTATGTCAATAATAAATTAATATATATTTCTATTATATTATATTGAATGGTTGGTAAAAAAATCTCTAATATTTTTTTAGTTGTTAAAAAATTTAAAAGAATATACTTGTAAAAACAAAAATAATAAGAAAAGTATGGAAGATTATCGTTTCAAACATTTAATTTTAGGAGATAGTACTACAGGAAAAACATCTCTTACTATAAAGTATATTTCTGGCTCATTTTTAGAGGATTTAAGGTTAACAATAGGTGTTGACTTTTATAATAAAACTCTTCTCTATGAAGACAAAAGAGTCCGGCTCCAAATTTGGGATTTTGCAGGTGAAAAGCGCTTCAGATTTCTTTTGCCAAAATATTGCAAAGGGGCCAACTCTGCGTTTTTTTTATATGATATCACAAAACCAATTACATTAGAACATTTACCTGAGTGGATAAGTATTATACGAAAAAGTGAAGGAGATATTCCCATCGTGTTAATTGGTTCCAAACTCGATTTAGATGAAGAACGAAATGTATCTCGAGAAGAAGGTAAAAAAGCAGCCTCAAAATATAATTTAGCAGGTTATATTGAGCTTTCATCAAAAACAGGAGAGAATGTGGAGGAAGCATTTAAACTCATTACAGGCCTGTTACTCGAGAAATTTAAACCTTTTAATGAAAAGAATAAATAAATTTATCTTGAGGTATTTAGAGAAATTTTATTCCTCAATTTCCAGCCATACTCTCATTTTATTTGGACCCCGATTCCCCCATGCAAAATAGGGGATCGCCGTAAAGGTTTCTCCAGTATTCAATTTTCCTTTTATAGCTGCCATATCATTAATAAATTTAGAACTTTTTTCTACTTTTAATTCGGATTTTTTTGCTATTTGAGCTTTCATAATATCTATTTTCTTATTATCTTTTTGTTCCAAGCAGTAAATTAAGGGTCCATAGGAAATAGCTAACTCTTCCTTCGTTTTTGTTATATTAGGATTTCTTTGTATTAATTTAGGTTTCATTTTGAATATGAGCTTAATTTGATCTCCATTTACCCATTGTTTTTGGATTTTTAAATAATTTTTAGTTGGTTGATTCTGCTTATATTTATTGTCATTTATATAAATCTCTGTTTCATTAATTTCGCACCAGTTAGGCATTCTAAGGTATATTGAAAATATGGAATTATTATTTAAAGATATTTGAAGATTAACCTCACCTTCCCAAGGAAAGCGACTTTTTTGATTCAAAATAACTTCTGCACCATTCTTTAAATGTATTTTTGCTTCAGATCCAATATATTGATTTATCCAAATCTCCTCTTCTGACTTTGCATAGATATATTGTTCTAGAGTAGGGATCATTCTAATAAAATTAGTGGGGCAGCATGGACATTTAAACCATTCTTTTCGCTCATCAGTTCCTTGAGAAATAAGAGGATTTGAATAAAAATATTTTTTTCCATCAAAAGATTGACCCACAAGCATGGCATTATATATAAGCCTCTCAATTAAATCCGTATATTTGCCATTGGCAGTAATTAGAAACATTCTCCAATTCCACATAATATTAGCAATTGCGGCACATGTCTCAGAATATGAATCTTCTGCTTCTAATTTAAAATCTTTATCAAATCCTTCTGTTGGACTGATTGATCCCACTCCTCCTGTAATGTACATCCTTGCCTTTACCATTTTTAGCCAAATTAATTCAAGTGAATGAAGTAAGGCTCTCTCTCCAATTTGAGAATATAGATCAGCAATACCAGAATAAAGATACAATGCTCTAACAGTATGTCCCACCGGTTCATAAACATCCCGGACGGGTTTATTTAATTGATACATCTTTCCATTTAAATTAGCTTGAAGGAAAGTCATCCAGTCTTTTATTGCAAAACCCTCTAAAAATTCAGCAGTTTCTTCATTTGGAAGTTCATCTAACTCAGATTGATTGATGAAGTTGTTTTTAATTCTTTTTGCTTGATTAAAGGTTTTTAGAGCGTCAATTAATCTCCTCATAACATATGTCTTAAAATGGGGGATATTTCCCCTCATATCAATAAGATGTTTACATAGTTTTAGATATTTTTCATTTTTTGTATATCTATACAATTTGATAAGCGCCATTTCAATTTCAGGATGACCAGAAGTGTCTTTCGTCTCAGTTAGAAGAATTTTTTTTACTAAAAGATCAGCAAATCGTATAGCAACTTGTAATAATTTTGAATCCTTCTTCATTTCATATTGTGCTACTGCCGCTTCAAAAAGATGACCTGCGCAATATAATTCATGAAAAATTAATAAATTTGTAAATCTTTTCGATAAAAATTTAGTGGAATAATATGTATTTAAATAACCATCATTAAGTTGAGCATTTTCTATTAAATTAACTATCTCTTTGATTTTTTCTTGTAGATTTGTGGGTAATTGAAACCTCGAAAAATAAAATGCCCCTTCTAACCATTTATATAAATCTGAATCAAAATAAAAGTCTCCTAAATGAATTCCTTCTTTTATCCCCGCAGCAACACGGAAATTATTTATATGATTATCCTTTTCTAATTTTTTTAATATCATCGGAAGCGATACAATTTTATTTATTTCTTGCCGTGTTGTCCAAAAAGAATCAGTTAGTTTGATATTAAAAATTGAAATTGGTGTGAGTTTATTAAATGGATAATGATTTTCTGATTGAATCATAAATTTTAACCTTTAAACCACATTTAAATATTTTTCATAATCATCAAATAATAAATATAAAGGCTCTTCAGCTTCATCTATTTCCATAAATCGGTTTATGTCCTCCAAAAAAACATTATCTGTATAATCATCATTTACAGTAGAAACTTCGCCAATAATAACTTTCCCATGACCTTTCTCTGCCCAGAAAGTATGATAATGTTCGGGTTTTAATGTTACTGAATCTCCTGGTTCTAAAGTAATAATTCCACCTGGTTCAAGAGTTCTTTCAATCCCGTCAGTAAAAACAGTTATTGGAGTGTTCGCTAAATTATTATCCTCTGTCGAATTATATAATTGAATTGAAAGAAGTCCACCACCACGATTTATTATATCTTCAATTTTCGTTCTATGATGATGCATTGGGATCTTTTGTCCCTCACTCATAACCATGACCTTTTCGCAATACGGTCTGGCTTGAGGATTATTAATATTGCCATTTCTTAGAGTAAAATGGATTATCCCTATTTTTGAAAAGTCTCCTTTCCCATAATCACTTATATCCCATCCTAATTGATTATCTATAATTTCTCTAATTTCATTCCCTTTTGATTTCCATTCTTTTAAAGTCCAATATGCAAACTTAGGTAAATAAATCTGATTTTCACTTAAAAACTCGACCGTATCTTTCATTAATTCATTAATTTTCGATCTTTTCATAAAAATCTTCAAATAATTTAATATATACTTTATATAAGGTTTAAATTATTAATTTCTTATTTTTAGTTATTATTGAGAAGATTATATTATTAAAATTCTTATACTCTTTCAATAATTCTTTAGATTCATCTATTTATTAACTCTATAACAATATAATTTTTCTTATATTTTTTATTCCAAGATGCAATCTATATTAAAAACGTGGATATAAAAAACTGATTTATCTGATTATTACTGTTATATGGTTATTTTTTCTTCCTCCAATCTTTCAATGAAATCTGTTTACCAGATTCCTCAGATTACTAGAAAGTAACTATCACTAGATCAAAAACCTTGTTACTCTATATCATATTTTAATCAGATCATTTGGTGAATCCCACTCCTAAAAAATTTTTTTTCTATCAATAAAGATCCTTTTTGTCGAATTGATTGTAGTCATGTAATTGCTCAGATAAACCAATACATTTATATATAAGAAAGTCCAATATTATATTAAGATATAATAATTTAATAGAAAATAAAATTAAAATAATTTAAAAAAATAGTGGAGGATTGAAAATTATGGCAGCATTTGCTTGGTCCCCATTAAGGGCCCTTATGAAAGATGCGGGAGCTGAAATCGTAGCGAGAGATGCGGTTGATAAACTAATGGATTTCTTAGAAACCTATGCTAAAAATCTAACTGACTGTGCGTTAGATATTGCTAAACATTCTGGAAGAAAAAAGGTTACCGCTAACGATATGAAGATTGCTATTGATTTAATCAGGATATAAAACCAAAAACAAAATAGCTTTAAAATTAATTATTTTATAGCTAAAAATTTTAATAATTTTTCCCTTTTTTTTCTTTCTATATTTTTAACGCACCATACTCTTAACTTTTATTATATTAATTTAAAGAAAGATCATTTATTTTCAAATGGATGAATAAAAGAACGTACTTAAAGCTTTTAGATCAATATGATAAGATCCTACCGTTTTTATTATAATTTTCAGTTCTTTTTTATTTATTCATTATATCTTTCAAATTTTGTGTTATTTTCTTAGTATGTAATAAAAACATACCAAAATATCATAAATAAATTTAATATTCTTAAAATTTTTTTAAAAAACTAATATTATTAATTGAAGGATAACCAAATATCATTATGAATAATATGTTCGACATTGTCATTTCTGGTGCTGGGCCAGCAGGATCGAAATGTGCTGAGTTATTAGCCAATAAAGGATTTAAAGTAGCATTAATTGAGCGAGATACAAATTGGCGTAAACCTTGTGGAGGTGGGGTAAGTGCCAGAATCTTAAAATATTTTCCCCAGCTAAAAAAAGCAAATCCACATAAAATTGATAGTATTTTAATGTATTCTGGAGATTATAATAAATTAAAATATACCTGGAAAGGCTCCCGAGAATATTCCATTAATATGGATCGGTTAGAATTTGATAATATTGTTCGAAACGTAGCAATTGATGCGGGAACTTATTTGTTTGATAATAATCTTTCCTATGAGTTTATTTGGAAAAACCGACAATCAATCGGAATTAAAACAAAAACTTCTTCAGGAACAAAAGAATATTTTGGAAAAATTCTCATTATTGCAGATGGGATGAGTTCGAAACTCGCAACAAAATCCGGATTAAGAAAAAAATGGAAAATAGAGGAATTAGGAATAGCAAAATGTGCAATTATTGAAGGTGATTTATCCCTTGAACATAAATGCATTCATGTTTTTTTTCGACCATATAAGGGTTATGGGTGGATATTTCCGTTAGGTAATAACAGATTCAATATAGGATGTGGAACTTTTGAAGAAGATAATCTCAATTATAACTTAAATACTATTTATAATGAATTTTTTAAAGATCCGTATATTAAAGAGCTCCTACCAACAAGGGATTACAAAGCGATTTGGTCTGCTTCTTATCCTTTACCCGTATTAGGAGTAAAGAAAAAGAGTTTATATAATGATAATATAATGTTAATTGGAGATACCGCCGGATTTACATCTCCTATAAGTGGTGAAGGGATCCATCCTGGTGTGGTTTCTGGACAAGCAGCCGCTGAAGCTGCAATTTATGCTTTAGAAGAAGATAAAATTTCTAAAGAGGTATTAAAACAATATAAATTGAACTCGAACGTGCGAAAAATAATTAAAAATTTTAAATTAAAGCGTTCTATGGTGGAATTTTTCTACGAGAATAGTGGAAGAAACCTATCTAATATGTTTAAATTAGCAAATCAAAATGATGAATATAGAGAAATAGTTGTGAATATGTTTTTATTTAATTCCGTTCCCTCAAAAGAATTTTTCTCTGAAATTAGGAAACTTAATTGATTATAAGGATTATAAAGTTCCTTCACTTCTCTTTGGATTTTATTAAATTTTTCAGAATATTTTTAGCTATAGAATAGTCTAAAATTAAATATAAATTACTACAATAAACTTAAACTTAAAGCCATTACGATCATCCCCATGATAATACCTAATATTGATAAATGTTCATGACCACTTTCTCGAGATGCTGGCAATAATTCATCTAATGAAATATAAACCATAAAACCTCCAATAACGGCAAGCATTACACCTAAAATGTAATCATTGATAAATGGAAAAAGAATTAAGCCGCTCAGTATTGCACCTATTGGCTCACTTACTCCTGAAAAAAACGACCAGAAAAAAGCTTTTTTCTTATCTTCAGTTAATAAATATATTGGGATTGCCACAGCGATTCCTTCAGGTATATTATGAATGGCAATAGCGAAACATAGAATAATGCCTAGATTTACATTCTGCAGAGAAGCTATGAAAGTAGCCATTCCCTCTGGGAAATTATGAATAAAAATACCAATAGTGACTAATAATGACACTTTTTGTAATTTTCCATTCTTAAGACTTTGATATTCCTCAAATTCATATTGATGTGAAATTGAAACATCAATTATATACATTATAAACATCCCAATAAAAAAATATATATGTCCCATTAAAAATGATGAGGCTTCTATACCTTTTTGCAATAATTCCACAAAAGAAATAAGTATCATAACCCCTGCGGAAAATCCCATTATAATTGAAACATATTTTTCATTAGGTTTTTTGATAATAATGGCTATCAGACTTCCAATAGTTGTAGAGATTCCCGCAATAGAGGTTAATAGTAATGCAAAAAGAAATGATTCCATTTTTTATTCTCTTTTAAAAATGTTTATAAATAGTTAATCAAATTTTTATTTTTTTATCCTCATTTATAGATTCAATAGGAAGTTTTCTAGAACAATTATAGCAATAGAGTGGCTTAGAATTAAATTCTGTACCACAATATGGGCATTTATACTTATTTTTTTGCGCAATCTTTCTTAAATCAAGAGTCTGAATGGATTCCTTTTTCTTTCGATATCTATCATAAAAATAAGGAATTACTAAGGATACGATGGCTAAGATAGCAAATAAGGAGAGGGTGCGTAAAAATAAGTTCCAGAAGTATTGCTCAAAATAAGTAGCTAAATACTTGTATACAAATACATAAAAAAAGAAATTAGGGAAAAATATCAGCTTAATATTGGCACTAAACGCCAATCTTGGTTCTCTATAAATAAGAACCGGAATGAACGAGACTAATATCCAACTTCCGTAGATTAATACCAATCCGTCTAAATCGTCATATAATATAAGATTACCGAGTAACTGAATAATAGTTCTTCTTTGGCGAGTAATAACATTAAGATATGGAGATTCGATTGGAAATGTATAGTCAAAACTAAAAATTATTAATCCAAGTATAGAAATTTGGATTATAAAAACAAATAATTTGCTTCTTATAACTTTTAAATAAGTTTCTTTTCCCATATTTTAATAATATCAATAAAATTTATTCTAATAAAAAAATATATAATGTACTCTTGTTATAAATATCAAAAATATATCTAAAAAATAAATTATTTGTTTTAGTCTTAAAATTTTAAAAAATATTAAATAAATATCCATAAAATTTTTATTTTTTCCTTTATTACTTTTTTTAAAGTGGAGAAAGAATTATTTGACTGATTTTTATAATTTCACAATTAAAAATTTAACTGATTCTTATGTATTCGTTTAGTAGAAATAAAATGATAGAGAAGATCAAGTTTGGTCTTCTAAGCCCTGACGAAATCCGAAAAATGTCCGCAGCTCGTATAATTACTGCAGACACTTATGACGAAGATGGGCTTCCGATCCCTTCAGGATTAATGGATCAGCGCTTAGGTACCATAGAGCCTGGACAGCGCTGTCAGACTTGTGGTAACTTAGTAAATAATTGTATGGGGCACTTTGGCCATATCGAATTGGCAAGACCCGTCATTCATGTGGGATATGCTAAAAAAATATTAAAAGTATTGCGTAGTATTTGCCCAGAATGTTCTCGATTAATGCTTTCTGAAGATGCGAGAGAGCGCCTTCGAAATGAACAAATAAAGCACCGTAAAATCTTTTATGAAGGAGATGAAGATATTACGAAGATCGTATTTAAAATGGCGCGAAAAAACAAAATTTGTCCGTTTTGTGGTGCGACCAAGAAAAAAATAATCCTAGAAAAACCTACTACATTTTATGAGGAAACAGAGGCTAGAGGTTCACAAAGATTAACACCCATCGAGATTCGAAAGCGATTAAAGAAAATGACCGATACTGATCTTCGAATATTGGGAATTTCTCCTAAAAATGCTCGATTAGAATGGGTAATTTTTACTGTGCTTCCAATTCCGCCAGTATGTTCTCGACCATCCATAACACTTGATAGTGGTATTCGTTCGGAAGATGATTTAACCCATAAACTGGTGGATGTAATTAGAATAAATCAAAGATTACGAGAAAATATTGATGCAGGAGCCCCTCATTTAATCGTTGAGGATTTATGGGAATTATTACAATATCATATTACTACTTATTTTGATAATCAAGTCTCCGGAATCCCTCCGGCGAGACATCGTTCCGGGAGAGCATTACGAACCTTAACCCAAAGATTAAAGGGAAAAGAAGGTCGATTTAGAAGTAATCTCAGCGGAAAACGTGTAGATTTTTCTGCCAGAAGTGTTATTTCTCCTAATCCTTATATCAGCATTAATGAAGTTGGAGTTCCTAAAGAGATCGCAAAAATATTAACGATCCCTACCAATGTAAATGATTGGAACATTGAAGAGATGAAGCAGTTAGTTTTAAATGGTCCTAATAAACATCCTGGAGCTAATTATATTATTCGTAATGACAGAAGAAGAATTGACCTTCGATATGTGAAAAACCGTGGGATTATTGCGGATATGCTTGCTCCTGGCTTTACTGTTGAAAGGCATTTAAATGATGGGGATTTAGTATTATTCAATCGACAACCTTCTCTTCATAGAATGTCAATTATGGCTCATGAAGTACGAATCTTAGAAGGAAAAACTTTTCGACTAAATCTTACTGTTTGTCCTCCCTATAATGCTGACTTCGATGGAGATGAGATGAATCTTCATGTGCCCCAGAGTGAAGAAGCCAGAACAGAGGCAGAATTATTATTAAAGGTACAAGAACATATCCTTTCACCCCGATTTGGTGGACCTATTCTCGGTGGAATACAAGATTTTATTTCAAGCGTGTTCCAATTTACAAGCAAAGACTCCCTTTTTAATAAGAAAGACACCCTTAAACTGCTCTTTTTAGGAGGGGTTTTTGAAGAAAATCCTGATTTTGAATTGGAAGATCTCGAACCAGCTGTAAAAGAACCAGAACCTATGTATTCTGGAAAACAAATATTCAGTATGTTATTTCCTAGAGATTTAAACTTAGAATTACGATCGAAATTCTGTAAAAAATGTTTCAGCAAAAAAGGAGAAAAATGTGAAGAGGAAGATTGTCCCTATGATGCTTACGTATCTATTAAAAATGGCAAATTACTGACTGGTACACTTGATGAAAAATCATTTGGGGCAATGCAACCAAATAGTATTCTTCAGAGAATAATTAAAGATCATGGTAATACTAGGGGAAGAAAATTCTTGGATAATGCAACTAGGATGCTACTATATATTATTAGACAAAATGGTATGACTATGGGATTGGATGAAGTATACGTAAAAGGAGATGCTCTAAAGAAGATTCATGAGATTTTAGAAGAGTCAGAAGAAGAATCCGAAAAATTGATTAAAGCGTTCAGAGAAAATGATACTACTGTATTAAAACGTGCTCCTGGCCGGTCCTTAAAAGAAACATTGGAATTACGGATTCGGCAAATATTAGCAGAAGCACGTAAGAAGGCAGAAGAAGTTGCCGCTGAATATATTGGAGATGAAGCTCATTCTGTTATAATGACAAAGTCTGGAGCAAGAGGTAATATTCTTAATTTAGGACAGATGTCGGCAGTCGTCGGACAACAAGCTATTAGAGGTGAGAGAATCAATAGAGGGTACTCTTCTAGAACCTTACCCCATTTCAAAGAAAATGATCTTACTCCAAAAGCAAGGGGATTCGTCCAACAATCATATCGAAATGGATTAGATCCCTCTGGATTTTTCTTTCATTCCATGGGTGGTCGAGAAGGGCTTGTTGATACTGCGGTAAGAACAAGTACTTCAGGATATATGCAACGTCGACTGGTAAATGCTTTACAAGATATGGTGGTTGAGAACGACAACACAGTTAGGAATTCCGATAAAAATATTATTCAATTTAAATTTGGCGACGATAGTGTTAATCCACAGATGACGGACCATGGTGATGCTGTTAATTTAGATGTCTTACTGCTCCAAGCTAAAACCCTTAACATCGAAGAAATACAAGAACTAAAAAAGAAACATAAAGAATCATCAAAGATAAAAGAAAAAGAAGTGGAACTCCCTCCAAAGAAAAAGGAAAAAACAAAAGTAGAAGAAAGTTCTAAACCAACAAAAAAAGTTGCTACTGAAGAAGAATTACAAGAGTTATATGAAAAAGAAACGAGAAAAAATGCTGTTTGGCGCGGAAAAATCACAAAACAATTCCGTGAATGGAGAGAAGAGTATTTAGAATCATAATAAACAACAAAGGTGTGTATCTTATGGTAAAAGTATCATCAGAAATGTTAGAAAAAAAGTTAAAAGAATTATATGAAGATGGAATTCCGGTACATTTAATTGAAAGAATCCGAGAAAAAATTAAATCAGAGGAAGAACCATTAGAAGAAGAACAACTGGACTATTTTCTTAATAAGGTTTTTATTAATTACATGAATGCTATTGTGGAGACTTCGGAACCCGTGGGAACGGTTGCTGCGCAGTCCATTGGCGAGCCGGGGACCCAGATGACCCTAAGAACGTTCCACTACGCAGGTGTAGAGGAGTTCTCTGTGACTCAAGGGCTCCCGCGATTAATTGAGATCGTTGATGCCAGACGATTTCCTTCCACCCCTAATATGAATATTTATTTAACCGATGAGTATCGAGGAAGTGAAGAAGAAGCGATAAAGGTTCATAATCGTATCGAACAATTACGTATCGAACAAATCAGTTCAGAAGTGGATCTTGATTTCGTGAATTGGAATATTGTAATTAATTTAATCCCTGAAATATGCGAAAAAAAAGGAATTGATATCGATGAAATCCCCGAGCTATTAAGGCGATATAAAAAGAAAGGAACCATTGAAAGAGAGGGAAACAAGATCATTATAGACCCTAAAATTGAAGATTTGCAACAACTTCAAAAATTACGAGAAAAGATCCTCAAAAAAGTAGTAAAAGGAGTAAGAGGAATAAAACGTGGATTATTAACTCCTTCAGAAAACGAAAAAGAATGGATTATTAAGACTGAAGGAACAAATCTAACTGGGGTTATACAAATTGAAGGCGTAGATCCCACACGAACGGTCTCAAATCATCTACATGAAGTAGAAAAATTGTTTGGTATTGAAGCAGCGAGAAGTTTAATTATTAAGGAAGCAACTAATGTGCTGAAACAACAAGGACTAGATGTGGATAGCAGGCATTTACTCATCCTGGCAGACTCAATGTGTAAGACGGGTACCATTCAATCAATTGGGAGGCATGGAATTTCTGGCTCAAAAAGTAGCGTCTTTGCAAGAGCAGCATTTGAAGTTACTGTTAATCAATTATTAGATGCGGGGATTTATGGAGAGGAAGAGCGCCTATTAGGTATCCCAGAGAACGTTATCGTTGGGCAAGTTTGTCCCATAGGGACAGGTAGAATTGAGATTACAATGGATTTAGATCAGAACCTTCAATTATTAAACCGAAAAAAGAAAGAGAAGTAACATTAAAAATTAAAATAACAAATCATTTTTTTATTTACTTACAAATCTTATTATAATTCAGAGTTTTTTAATAATTATGGCAAAAAAGAAAAAAGACTCAATGGATATTGACTTATCAAGGAAAAAGAAAAAAGTCTTTGATGTCGATACCAATATTAAAGTCGCCTTTAAAACCGGAGAGATCATCCATGGCAAGAATCAAGTACTTAGAAAATTGAGAGAAAATAAGTATAAAATGATTATCGTTGCCAATAACTGCCCTCAAGAAATTTTGAGTGAAATCAATTACTATAATAATCTTTTAGAGGATGAGATGTTTATCTATAAATATAAAGGATCCAGTTGGGATCTAGGGTTAGCCTTAGCAAAACCGTATATGATTTCAATATTGGGAATTTATGATTATGGGGACAGCGCATTGGAACAGTTAAAGAGTAAAAAAAATTAGGATCTGAAGTGTAAAAAAGAAAAATATTAAAAGAAAACAGAAATTAAAATTTAATTGTAAATTTCAAAATATTATTTTAAAATGCTCAAAAAAAACATAAAATTGGACCGAGAATCCATGGAACTTATTTCTCTGTTCAATAATATCAGCGGTGCAATTATCAAAGACTGCATTTTTTATCAAGCACCCGATGATTCTGATGAAGTGATCATTTTCTTGGTGAAGAAAGAAGATGTGGGAAAGGCCATAGGGAGAGATGGAGAACATGTGAAAGATCTAACCTCAAAGCTTCAAAAAAAGATAGATGTGATACCTTTTTCTGAAAATCTTGAAAGTTTTATTAAATACATATTAAATACTACTAAAAATTCCATTAAAGTTAATAATATAGAAGTCAAAGAAGGTAAAAACAATAAACGTACGGTTGTGATTTCAGTGCGCCCTCAAGATCGTGGAAAGGCGATAGGGAAAGAAGGCAGTATGATTCGGAAAACCAAGACACTGGTAATGAGACATTACGATGTAGATAATGTGATTATTGATACTAGGAGTTAGAAGATTACTTCACATTTGCTATACTTATATTTAAATTATAAGAAATGAAGTTGAATTAGATATAGTTTGAATTTTAATTCAGATTAATCCATTAATTTTAAGTTTAAAGAAATATTAGAACTATTTGCTATAAATTTTAATATAATATTATATATTAGTGGTAGTGAAATGCCGAAAGGATTATATGCTGCAAGGAAATTAAAGGAAAATCGTAAGAAATGGCGCTGGTCAAAAACAAAATATAAAAGAAAGAAATTGAAGTTAAAACAAAGAGTTGATCCTTTAGAAGGGGCTCCTCAAGCATCTGGGATTGTCCTTCAAAAAGTGGGACGCGAATCTAAACAACCAAACTCTGCAATTAGAAAATGTGTGAGAGTCCAATTAAGGAAGAACGGAAAGGGAATTACTGCTTTCTTACCGGGAGATGGTGCGCTTAATTTCATTGATGAGCATGATCGTGTTATTGTTGAGGGTATTGGAGGTGCAAAAGGCCGTTCTGTAGGAGACCTTCCGGGTGTACGCTGGAAAGTCATAAAAGTGAACGGAGTATCACTTGATGCACTAGTGAAAGGAATAAAAGAAAAACCAATAAGGTAAGTATCATGGCAGAAAAAAGTGAAATTAAACTATTTAATAAATGGTCATTTGAAAACATTGAAATTCCAGATTGGACGCTCGAAAGATATATAAATTTAACCCCAGTCATAATACCTCATAGCTGTGGGAGACACGATAAAAAGACCTTTTGGAAAACTAAAAAAGTATCGATAGTGGAAAGATTAATAAATCGATTATTAGCACCAGGTTTTATGGGATCAAAAATCAAGGGACATAAGAGTTCTTATCATTCTGGTAAAAAGAATCATATTCTAACTATAATAAAAGATGCATTTTCGCTTATCGAATTAAAAACAGGAAAAAACCCAATACAAATTTTGGTTTATGCGATATCTAACAGTGCTCCCCGCGAGGAAGTGACCCGAATTGCTATGGGAGGCATTTCTTATTCTTCAGCAGTCGATGTAGCGCCTCAGAGACGAGTAGATTTAGCAATAAAATACCTCGTCCAAGCTATTGGGAAAAAAAGTCATGCTAATATTAAACCTTTCGCGGAAAATGTTGCTCAAGAATTAATTGCTGCTGCTAATAATAGTCAGCAATCCCAAGCAGTGAAGAAAAAAGATGAAGTCGAACGTATAGCTTTATCTGCTCGCTGAATTAATCTTTTTTTATCAAATTCTTATATAGATTAGATAATACCATTTTTTGAAAGAATTTCCATTTTATATTTTCAACTACTCATTCTTTCCCAAATATTTTTATAATGATTCTATAATATCACCGAGATATTATTAGCATTATTGACATAGTATTTTGATGAGTAAATTTTTATATAATTAAGACATATATTATTCCATAAGATATATTTCTAATTATATTATCCTAAGAAAATTATAATGGAATCCGACAGAATTCCGACACTTTTAGAAAAGCAATTGAAAACATTGGGTCAGACAATCAGATTGGATGTATTAAAAGCATTATCTCTCTCTAATAGAAGTCTGATGTTTTCGGAGATTGAAAAAGAATTAGCCCGTGATCCGCATTCTATAAATCTATCATATCATTTAAACACACTAAAAGACGCGAAATTAATAAAATACTCCTCACAAGAGCAAGGATATCTTATCACAGCATTAGGAAGAAAGATTTTAAAAGAAATTCTGACCATAGAAAGCATTCTTTCTGGTTCAAATAAGCCGCGTGTCATACGTACTTCGAAATATTCTACTGAGCCATTTGATATTAAAAAAGTAAAAAATTTTTTAATTCGAGAGGCAAATCTTAATACTTTTTTAGCAGAAAAAATAGCAAATATCGTAAAAAAGAGATTATCTCAAACAAACATAGAATATTTGACAACCCCATTAATCAGAGAATTCGTGAATGTTATATTAGTAGAAGAAGGTTTAGAAGAAGTCCGTCATAAATTAACTCGATTAGGAGTTCCACCCTATGACACTTTTAAATTATTTAATAGTGCTCTTATTAATCCAAACGAATTTATAAATAAACTGGGGTCAGAAGTCTCCGAGCAATTCCTTTTACTAAATCTCCTGCCTAAACATTTGGCAGATTTATATTTATCCAGAAAAATTATATTATTACATTTAAATTATTGGGCATTAAAACCATTAAGTATTTATGTTAATATAATCCCTTTATTTAAGAATAATCTTATTCCATCAGAAAAAGATATGGGGGTACATAAAATCCTCCCTTTTTTTAACAATCTTATTAAAATTAGTTCCTGTTTTTCTGATCAGCTTTTAATGATAGATTTTGATGAGTTATTAAATTGTTTTGATAAAAATAGTAATTCTTTCAATTATTATATGAATTTTTTATGGTCTCATCTACATTTTTTGCATAATAACTCGAATTTAAAATTAAATATTAGAATTGATTTAAAACAAAGTCTTCTTCCTTCTGAAGAACCATTCAAATTCAATTCTTATCCTAATATTATTAAGAGTTTTTATGATTATATGGGAAGCAACTGTAGACAAGAAAATAGCCCAGCTTTACTCTTTATTGATTATACTCAATTTGGTGGAAAAGAGAGGTTAACAAGATTTTTAAATTATTTTAAGAAAGATTTTATTAATAATCTTATTTTTTTTAGGGGAAAATCCAATTTCTTAAATTCACAGCTTATTAATTTGAATATAAATGAAAAAAATATAATAAGCCAATTAAAAATTATATTAGATAAAATTTTTGTCGATTTATATGAATTATCTTTAGAAGCAAAACAAGATGATGAGTTATTTTTTACAAGCTTAGAAAATCGACTCAATTCTGTTTTTGAATTATTTTCTTATAAGGAATATTTTATAAAAGAAAAATTGAACAAGTTAAACGAATGGAGTGATATTTGTAAACAATACAACAATTTGAATTCAGATGATTTATTAAATGAAGCAATTAAATCAATTAGTTTTATTGGGTTAAATATGGCAGTTAATTATCATTGTGGAATTGAACTTGATAGAATGAAGGAAAGTCAAGAATTTGCTCTGAATATCTTAAAATTTATAAATAAAAAAATATCTGAGGAGAACCGTAAAGAAAATGAAAATTTTTGCTTAACTCAACCTCATAACGAAAATTTTCTTAATTATATTCACGATCGAAATAATACCTATCATACTACTCAATTAAATCCTACTTCATATAATTTAATAAGAGAAGATACTAATTTAACTCTGAAACAGAAAATGGCTCTTTATAAAAAATTTAGTGATTTTTTAGATGGAGGGTCATTATTTGAAATTAATTTTGATCAAAAAACATCTAAGAATCTCAACTTTATCATAGACCAAATTTTAGATTTTAAATTGCCCGCTTTTAAGTTTAATTGTAGTTAATAAAATAAGCCATAAGAAATTACTTAAAAAAAATAAAGCACGGCTCGTATAATATAGCTCTTATTAATTCATATTAAGATAAAAGTTCAGCAAGGATAGCTTTTCGCATGTGTAATCCATAATTGGTTTGCTTGAAATAGATTGCTTTTTCAGATTTATCAATTTCAGGTGGGATTTCCGTGATTCGAGGTAATGGATGCATTAATTTAAAGTGAGGTTGTGTTTGCTTTAAATCTTTTTTCTTAAATACATAAAAATCCTTAACACGCTCATATTCTTCCATATCTACAAATCTTTCTTTTTGAATTCGTGTCATATATAGAACATCTAAAACATTTAAAATTTTTCTATAATTTGTAATTTCCTTAAATTTAACCTCTCTTTGTTGAATTAAATATTGTTTATACCTATTTCTCATTTGTAATTCCTTAGGGCTTATAAAATAAAGATTAACTTCAAAATTTGATAATAACATTGCAAGTGAATGAACTGTTCGGCCATATTTTAAATCTCCCATAATTCCAATATTTAATCCATCCAATCTGCCTAATTCTTCTTTAATGGTTAATAAATCTAAAAGTGCTTGTGTTGGATGCTCTTTGCTCCCGGAACCTGCATTTATTATGGGAATATCAGCAAATCTTGTAGCCATTTTGGCAGCCCCCTCCATAGGATGACGAATAACAATTATATCAGAATAACTCTGAACTGTCCTAATTGTATCTGCTAAACTTTCACCTTTTTTTACCGATGATACATCTTCAGATTGAAATCCAATAACTTTCCCACCCAAACGGTGCATAGCTGATTCAAAACTTAACCGTGTTCTAGTCGAAGGTTCAAAAAATAATGTAGCTAATATTTTTCCTGAAAGAATATCTGAGCTCTGGACTTCCATCATTTCGTGTCCTCTTTTAAGAAGATATTCAATATCTTCTCTGGTAAAATCTCGAGCTGAAATTATCCCTTCTTTAAACTTCTCCCTAAACATCTTAAAATTTTATTTTTATTATTTTGTTTTCTTAATCTTTATGTTTGTGGGAAGTTTTAAATTCTTTGTTATTAAAATTTCCTTACCTTCTTAAAGATTATGTTAAATAAAAAAGAATTTAAAATTATGCTCATTATACTATTAAATAATAATTTGTAAAAAGAATTAATAAGAAAGCAAACAATGAAATATCCAAAAGAAGTTAATCGTTACTGTCCATATTGCTTCAAACACACGAAACATACTGTAAGTATTTATAAAAAGGGAAAAGAGCGGATGCTAAATCAAGGTAGAAGAAGAGTAGAGCGAAAAAAAAAGGGTTACGGGAGTTTTCCAAAAGAGATCTTTCATAAAAACGCCAAAATAAACAAAAAGACCTTGCTTCTTTTTGAATGTTCTGAATGCAGAAAAATGCATTATGGAAAATCCTATCGTGTGAAAAGATTCGAGCTCCAGCAAGTCTAAAAAGAATTGATTTAATCTGTTCTTCTAATCTCAATTTTATAGAATTAAACTCCTTCTCTTGAAATATTTTTTATAAAAGCATTATTTAGAGTTGAATTATAAATTTATTTTTATTCCAATTTCGGGTTTTCTCAAGCAAAAAGAAAGAGAATGAATTTCTTCCGCTTCTAATGTAAAAGCAATATAAATAATTATTGGATTTATTTGTTTAAGCTTTTTTTGGATAAAATATTTAGTGATATAATTTATATTATTATTGAATTATAATTAAAATGAAATGAAGGATTTTCTATTATACGACGATGTAGGCAGTTTTCCTCTGCCAGAAAATATTGATAGAGAAGTATTTCAGAGATTTTATTGGACCGCTTATAAAGCCTTAATTAATAGTAGCGTTAAAGATGTCTATGAAAATCAAGGAATTAAAAATTATTACATTAATCCCTTTTTGGAATCTTTTAAGTTAAAACAGAAGGCTGGAGTAGAAATCATTAATTATCCGCAGCATATGGATATGTATACTCAATTTTTAAAGCCCCTAAAAGAATATGAAACAGAGCCTGGGCTTATTGAAAAGGATAAGGCATTTATTTCCGAAAGTCTTATATTGCAGCAATTTGCCAAGGACTATTTTAATGAAACTGGAGAGCCATTAAATATTAAGCTATGTATAACAGGTCCGATTGAACTATATATAAAAGACCATTCCTTTACGTTATATAAAGACTTAGCATTAAATTATTCTAAGACAGTTAATAGGTTCCTAAAAAATTCCATTTTTAATGATAAATTTATCAATACCTCAACCATATCTATTGATGAACCTTCTTTTGGATTCGTGGATCTTTTTAATGTGTCTAAAGATGATTTAATTGCAATTTTTGATAAATCTTTAGAAAATATAAATTGTATTACTCAAATCCATCTTCATACACTCAATCACGCTGATATAGCTCTACAGAGTAAAAATATTGAGGTTATCACATGTGAATATGCCGGAGATCATTCAAATATTATTTCGAAAAGAGAATTTGATAATTATGATAAATTTATCAGAGTTGGAATCACAAGAACCAATATAGATAACATCACAGCAGAAGCTTTAGATGCAGGAACTCCTCAAGATAAATTGAAATCCTTTGAAGGCAAGCGTCTCCTAATCGATTCTGAAGAAACTATAGAAAAAAATCTTAAATTTGCACTAGGGCATTATAAAGATCGGTTGAAATTTGTGGGGCCTGATTGTGGAGTATCTTCATGGAGTCCTCCTCAGCTTGCTTTTGAATTACTACAAAGAACCACCAAAGTGATTAATAAAGTTAGGAAAAAATATGCTTTCTAAATATAATTTTAACGATTAAAATTAAAAATAATTGGGTCTCATTTAAAATTAGCGTTAATTGTATTAATACATAATACTTACTTTCCAAATGAAAAAATTATTATTTTACCAATATTTTTAAGAAATAAGTTATAAGCAATCAACAATTTATTATCAGATATGATAGAAAAAAAGAAAATTAAGAAGCTAATCCCACATCCAAATAGCAGATTTTTAAGAGTAAAATGTTTAAACTGCGGTAATAATCAAATTATTTTTGGCTGCGCAGCTCACGATGTCGAATGCTTAGTCTGTGGAAAAACACTCTTACAATCTACGGGAGGAAAGGCTCGTATATTGACTAAAATTTTAGAAGTCCTTTCTTAGAGATACTTTTTTTACGCTTTCGTTTATTAAATTCAGTTGTTATTTTACTCATTATTTTACATTCTTAATGATATTTATATTTCCCTTAGAATTCTAATTATGAATATAGGTAATATGTATATATTCTGATCATATAGATGCATCTTCATGAAACGAGTAATTTAACGATGATTATATTTATAATAAGAGTTAATAACTGATATCTCCCCTTAGAATAAGTAATAATTCCAAACCCTATTATAATTAATATTATTATGAAAATAAAAATAAAGATGAAAGGATTCAATAATTAAATGTTTTTTAATTTTTTTACCTTTTTATAAGCAACTAATAATTTATGGATATAATTGGTTGCGAAAATTAGTCTTATTCTGATCCTTTATATTTTCTGTATGCTCCTTTAATTTCGTCAAAATTTAGAGTAATAAGCATATGCCCTCTATGTTCAGCTTCGAATTCTTTCAAGAGGTTTATATTTTCTGGATCATCTGCTTTGATTATAACGTATTCTCGACAACCTGTACATGCCCTTGCTCGTACCATTATCATTTCACCTAATTATTTATAACTTTACTAAATAATTATTAATCTATAAGCTTTAAAGTTTTTTATATTTGTCTAAAAATTTTGTAAAAAAATTGTAGATTTTTTAGCAAAAATTAGATTTCCATCATGTTTGGGATTGTAGAATCATAAGTTTCTTTAATTTTGCTAATATCGATTATTATTTCTTTTCCATTGAAGTTGATTATTCTTAATTTCGGTTCAGAAGTTATTTCTCCAATCTTTTTTACTTCAACTTGATAGAAGGTCGCTTTTTCCATTATCGTGTCATAATGTTCTGGGTCGCTTTCTATTATAAATCTACCCACACTTTCACTAAAAAGAAATTCATCTTCTCGTAAAGATTCATTAGCATAATTTTTTAAATCTAACTTTGCTCCTAAATCATTTTTAAAGCACATCTCTACGACGGTTATTAAGAATCCTCCCTTATTAACATCATGATTAGCTTTTATTAATTTTTCTCCGTAAAGATACTTAATGAAATTCCATGTAGCCTTTATTGTTTCCTCTCCTACTTCAGGAGGCTTTCCTCCCTCGATGTTATGAATAACAGCATGATATTCAGAGCCTCCAAGTTCTGCTTTTGTCTTTCCAATTAAAAATATGTTATCACCTGCCTTTTTAAAAGGTAATGTGATGATATTTTCTTTTCCATTAATTAATCCCACCATCATTATCGTCGGTGTAGGCTTAATTGCCGTATTAGTCACTTCATCTTCGTTATAAAAACTCACATTCCCTCCAACTACTGGAATTCGCATTTTTGTACAAAAATCGGCCATTCCTTTTACAGCTTCAGAAAAATACCAATAAGATTCTGGTTTTTCAGGATTTCCAAAATTACAACAATTTACCATAGCTAAAGGTTTTGCCCCATTACTGATAATATTTCCACATACTTCCACTAAATTTGCTTTCGCTCCATTATAAGGATCAAGATAACATTGCTTGGAGTTGCATCCCACACTTGCCGCAATAAATTTATCAGTTCCAATAATGCGTAAGACACCGGAATCTCCCTCTCCACACTTGACTACGGAGCGGATACCCACCTCATGATCATATTGTCTATAAATCCATTCTTTATTACAGATATTTTCCGAGCTAATCAACTTATAGATAATTTCTTCTAAATTATAAGGCGATTCAGGTGTATTCTGCGATAATAGGTCATCAAGATACTGAGGTCTTTTCTCTTCCCTCTCAATCACGGGAGATTCGGATAAAGCTTTTGCTGGCAAACTTACTACTAATTTATCATTATCATATACCTTTAATACCTGTGAATCATCAATTTGTCCAATAACTTTATGAGACATTTCATATTTTTGGAAAACTTGTAAAACTCTTTCTAATCCCTCTGGATGGACTATAAATGCCATTCGTTCTTGTGATTCAGAAAGCATAATTTCGTAGGAATTCATTCCTGGCTCGCGAGTATATATTTTATTTAAGTCTATTTTAGCTCCCGTACCTCCATCCCCTGTTAATTCACTGAGAGCACATGATAAGCCTCCACCTCCCAAATCTTTCAATCCTCTTACATAACCGGTTTTCACCGCTTCAACGGTTGCTTCAATTATTAATTTTTTTGTAAAAGGATCACCAATTTGAACTGCGGGACGATCTTCCTCTGATTCTTCTGTCAATGTTCTTGAGGCGAAAGTTACTCCATGAATCCCATCTCTACCAGTAGATCCCCCCATAAGAACTACATAATCTCCTGGATAATATGCTCTGCTAGGAGCGTGTTCAAAGTCTTCTATAGTGCCCAACCCAATACAGGCAACATTAACTAAGCAATTATTTCTAAAGCTTTTATCAAATTCTACTTCTCCTCCAATTGTAGGAATCCCAGTACAATTACCGTAATCCGCGATTCCCTTTACTACGTATTTAAAGAGCCATTGCGAATGAGGATCATCCTTAAGGGGGCCAAATCGTAAAGGATCCAAAAGAGCAATGGGTCTCACTCCCATACATAAGATATCTCGAATGATCCCTCCAATACCTGTTGCAGCTCCATGGTAAGGCTCAATAGCACTGGGGTGATTATGAGATTCAATACGAAATGCTAAACAATAGCCATCTCCGATATCTATTGCACCTGCATCTTGTCCTGGTCCTGCTAATACATAATCATAGTTTGCTTCAGCATCTTCAAATAACTTTAATCTCGGGCGAGATGATTTATAAGAGCAATGCTCTGACCACATAACGTCAAACATTCCCAATTCCGTGAGAGAAGGGACTCTTTCTAAATTTTTTTCAATATAGGTCACTTCATTCTCCGTTAAATTAACTTCTAACTCGTCGTCTCCAATCTTAACTTTCGGCATTCGGTTAATTCCCTCCTCTTTTTATAAAATTGATCATTGATTCAAAAAATAATTTTCCATGAGTAGTGCCCGATGGACTTAAAATTTCCTCTGATGCTCTTTCAGGATGTGGCATTAAACCCAAACAATTTCGTTCGATATTGCAGACTCCTGCTATATTTTCAAGAGAACCATTTGGATTGGCAACCTCAGTAGCGTTCCCATTTCTATCGACATATCTAAATACAATTTGATCGTTTTCCTTGAGTTCATTTAACTTATCGGTATAATACCTTCCCTCACCATGAGCTATGGGAATATCTAAAATCCCTCCTTTTTGCATCCTATTTGTAAAAGCCGTATGATTATTCTCAACTCTTATATTGACCCATTTACAGATAAATTTTAAGCTATCATTTTTTAATAATGCTCCTGGAAGAAGTTGAGCCTCGGTTAAAATTTGAAATCCATTACAGATACCAATAATTGGTTTATCATCTTTAAGCATTTTTCTGGCATGCTCTATTGCAGGGCTGTGAGCTGCTATGATACCCGATCTTAGATAATCTCCAAAAGAAAATCCTCCGGGCAAAACAGCACTGTCAAACTCTCCCTCATTGAATTCATTATGCCAAATTAATTCTGCTTTTATTCCAATAACATTATTTAGTATATGTAATGTGTCCAAATCACAATTAGAACCTGGAAATTGGATAACTGCTACTTTAATAGTCATAATATCTAACTTTGTTCAGTAACATTTAAAATATGTAAATCTTGTGTAACTGGATTAAATATTCTTAATTCATTGCACATTCGCTCCACAATATCTTTTGCTTTCTGTGATTCATCAGCTTTTAAAGTTATTTTTAAATATTGACCTGATCTCACGTTCGATACTATATCATATCCTTTTTTTGCTAATAGATCTCTCTGAATTGTCTCTCCCGTTGGGTCTCGTGCTTTAGCTTTATTTGTTAAGACTACTTCCACTATAAATTCTCTTAATCCCATTGTTAAGAAAAGGGTGTTATACTTAAATTAATTCTTATTAACTTAAAAATAATTTCTATCAAAAATATTTACTGAAAAATTAGATTTATGTATTAAAAAAAAGTTTTTTGAGAAACTTTTAATATATGCCTTATTTAAATTCATTATTATTTATTTGATGGATTTAAAGTTTTGCGCTTCTATTTTAGGGTATATCTTATTATAAAATTTCTAAATTATTGATGATAAATTGTTCTCCTTTATTTTAGATTATTAAATATTAGTTAAAATATATTCACTAAGATCATTAAGAAGAATGCAAGCAAAATATAAGAAAAACTACGTTTTATATAAACTGGAAGCTCTGATTTATCTTTAGCTTTATTTTTTCTATTATTTAAGTTCATTACATCGACTATAAGGAAGATAAATCCCACAAGATATAGCACTCCAATTATAGATAATAAAATAAAATCAAACATAATTAAAATTATTTTGAACTGATTTATATAGTTTTCCTTATGATAAGTGAGTGATGTTTATAAATAATTCGCCTTTTTTAAATTCTTCCTTATTCTTTCATTAATATCAGAGACTTCAGCTTTAAATTCTAATCCCGTGATCCTTTCATAACTCCTCATATAACGCTTTGCTAATTCTATTTTTATATGATCCGCAATTGGTGGAATTTCTTGATCCTTTTTGATATTTGGAAATATTTCTGGATAAGTATCCATCAACCATCCTCGAAAAATTTCTTTATCTAGAATCTCTGGTTCCTGTCCTTTATTAAATCTTTCTTCATAGGAATCTGTTATCCAAAATCGCGAAGAATCTTGGGTATGAATCTCATCTATAACCATTAATTCCCCATCCTTTAAACCAAATTCATATTTGGTATCGACTAAAATAAGCCCATTTTTCTTACAATATTCTTGACCAAATTTAAATAATTTCAATGCTGCCTCTTCCATTTGCTCATAAATCTCTTTCTCAACCATATTTTCTTCTATAATTTTTTTCTTTGGTAGATAAATATCATGCCCTGATTCTTCTTTAGTGGAGGGAGTGACTAAAACTTCATCGAGTTTTTGATTCTTTTTCATTCCTTTAGGTGGCATTATTCCAGAAGTTGGCTTCCCATTTTTATAATTCCGCCACGCCGTACCCGTTAAATATGCGCGAATAATTATTTCCACTGGAATTGTTTCACATTGATGAACGACTGAGATATTAGGATCAGGTACCTCAATTAGATGATTATTTACAATATTCTTTGTTTTTTCGAACCAAAAAGAAGAGACCTGGTTTAGCATACTTCCCTTAAACGGTATGGTTGTTATTACTCTATCAAATGCAGATAACCGGTCAGTCGCAATGATAATTCTTTTATCATCTAAAGTATAATTATCCCTAACTTTTCCTCTATATAATTTTCCTATAGAGAGATTAGTTTCTTGTAAAGTTTTATTTAATTGCTTTCGAATAATATCGTCAATATTTTTTGGGACCATACTTTCAAATAATCCTTTAAAATTTTAAAAATCTCGTAATAATCGCTAAATAATATGATTATCTGGATTTTTTAAGTCTATTTTAAATGATTAAAAAATTAAACAGTTAATATTCCATTTTTTAAACGTTAAGTCACAATTAAAACTTTTTCATTTATGGTTTTCCTGATAAAAGCTATAAAATTTCTACTTCCACTATTTATCATATAGAGGATTTTCAAATTAGAAAGAGAATCTAAGAAGGGAGGATTTTCTTGGATCTGATTACTATTTATATCCAGATATCTTAATTCGGTTAAATATTTTATGATTTCGGGCAATTTTTTAAAATTATTTCCCTCCAAAAAAAGTTGGGTTAAGTTTTTTAAATTTTTGATGGAGGGAGGTAAATTGGATAATTCATTATATCCTAATTTCAACACCTTTAAAGAAGCTAAATCCCCAATTGTTTTTGGAATTGTTTTTAATTGATTAGAACTTAAATCTAAAAACCTGAGAAATTTTAGATTACCAATTGATTCCGGGATGATTTTTATATCTGAGTAATTTAATATTAGTGTTCTAATATGGTTATCTTTTACCGTAAATCCAGATCTATTTAATTCGAATTTCTCTAACCTAGGAATTAATAAGCATCTTTGTTCGATTAAGTCTATTATGAATTTTTTTTCTCCCTCATTTAATTGTTGAGTTAATTTTTGAATCGTTTCCTTTTTACTTTTAAAATATTCTTCCCATATTATTTCGTTATAGCATTTTTCACAATATATATTAGAAGGTTTTTTTTCCCAGATATTTATTAATGTCTTAAATGGTAAGTTGCTGCAAGTCTGTCGAAATTGAGAAAAATGAACATATTTACCGCAACTAGCACAAAATTTATAAGAATTCTCTTTTATAGTGCTGAGGAATTTCTTTTCGAGCATTATATCATAACAATCACAACAATAAAATCTAAGATATTTACAATTCCATAAAGACTCTATCTTTTCTAGTGAATAATTTATTTGATTTGCTGCTATAAATTCTTCATAATCTAATCTGCGATTACATCTTGGACACTTGCGAACTCTTTCTTTCATGATTCTTATAATCTTCTACAATGATCTTCTGGCATATTTGCAATAATTTTAACTATATTTTAAATTGATTAAATCTTACTATTAGTGATTTAATAGATCTAGCGTAGATTAAATAATTTGCCTTTGTCATAAATTTTAAGAGAAAAAGTCCTAAAGCCTAAAATAAAACAAATTTCTAATTTTCTCTTTACATGCATTTAATCTAAAAATATAAGACTTTTTTAAGATCTCTAAAAAATTTTTCTTGAATTTATAGGGATCCATGAAAATATTTAATATTTATCTGTTTTTGAGGTTTTATAAGCAGTAATTATAATTTTATCATTCCCTTTTAAAAAATAAAATACACGATATAGGAATTTTCCTTTTTTTTTCTATGCTATGAAATTTCCATAATTATCCTTTCGTAAATCTTCACATTCATTTACAATTTCGAGTATTTCATCTTTAGAAATACTTCTATTTTTTAATCTTTCTAAAGCATGTTTAGTGAATTTTATTGACATTTTACTAAATTAGATACGATTTCATCTTCATTCATTAGAATCAGTTTATTAAGATTAAGTTCTTTCTTAGTAAAATTTAAAATTTCAATCCCAACAATTTTTCCTTTTTTATCATAATCAACAATTATATCTTCAGAGATCTCCTCTGAAGAATGAACTTCTTTTTGAGATTGAGATAATCGAAAATAAAGAGCATTAGCAACTTTATCAAAGTTAAATTCCATATTTAATAAAAAATTAAATTGTTATATATTTTTTTCTCTAAATGAATCTTTTTATAAAAAGAAAACATACGTCAATATTATATTCATCTGTGTTCATTTCCTAATTCCTTCTCCTCTCAACAAATATTTAAATTCATCCTTTTTCTAAATAAATTTTAAATTGAAAAATAGGGAATCTCTATATTCATATTAATCCTCACAATTAAAGAATAAAGCCAAATTTTTTAATATAATCTATATTTAGATTTATTCTCATAATTAGAGTCCTTTTTAAGATTGCTAAAAATGTTTATTTAATTTTTTAAAACTCACGGAATATCTTTTTCGAATATTTCCTTATAACACTCACAACAAAGAACTCCTACTGAGACGGAAATATTGTTATTTTTTAGATCTTTCATTAATTTAACTAATTTTTTCTTAATTTTTTGTTTTTTGGGAGTTTCATCCAAAAATAAACCTATTAAATTGTATTTAGGATTCTGCTTTTTGCATCTCGGACAATGAGAAAAGAATTCTACAAATTCATCACATTCCTTTCTTTTCTCTTCAGTAAGACTCTCATATTTATCAAGATACTCTCTATCTTTAGAAGTGAATATCAGCCGTAATTCATTCAATAAATCACCATGCAAAGAAAGAATATTTTGATGGACAGGATCTCGATTTTGTTCCGACATTTTTATGTTATTTATAGAAATTTATTGTATTATATTTATTTTATTTGATTAATTCGAATTAAAGGATCATTTCTTTTCTTGGTTTAGGGAGATAAAATTGATTCTCATAAATATATTTTTCAATATAAAGTTTATATATTAATAATACCAATTTTATAAAACTTCTTGAGATTCTGCTTTCATTAGATTCATTGCAAGAGCTCTCTATTTGGAAAAATCCCTTTAAAATGAAAGGGCGCAATCTAGAAATTATTAAGTTTCTAAAAAAAAGAGAGAGAATATTCCATCTTGAAAAGCCTAATTCTTTATTAATTTAATCTTTGTGTGATATCTTGATCTTATTTATTATTTTTTTCTATATTAATGATAATTGAATTACTCAAATGAGATTCGAAAAATGCATGTATCATCCGCATTGGGTCTATTCTTTATGGATTGCACTTGTATATTAGGATCAATCTTTTTAAAATAATGTTCATGAATTTTTGTACAACCATGGATACATGAAACTTTAGCTGGTTTTCCCTCTTTACATATATAATCATCTAAACCCATTTGAATCATAGAATTCCAATTTGGGCATGTCTTATATTCCCATTTTAATGATTTAGGAGTCTCTTCTAGATTCTTTATTTTATACCCATTTATTTTACTGACTTGAGTTAGAACATGCTTTGCTTGTTGAATACGATTTCCCTCAGGTTCTATCAATTGATATAATAAATCAACTGCAGGTGGCATTAAATCATCCCACATTTTCAACTCAATTTCAATAATACCTTTTGGTCCCAATTTTTTATATGCATACCAAGACCATCCATTAGAAATATTATAAAGCATTTGTAGCCTCACAGCATCTTCCATTTTTTTTGGTAAATCCTTAACCATAAATTCTTCCTCCGATTTTAATTTAGATAAAAAATCTTACTAATTTTAACTTCTATATAATTATTAATAATTGAGTATATTTTTTATTTTTAGTTTTATACAATCTGTATCTCTCATAAAATATGGGTAAATATACAATAATTAAGGTATCAAAAAGAACACTTAACAAACCTCATAAGCGCGCAAGAAAAATAAATTTAAAGAATTTAAAGAGTTAGTTAATCAATAGTTGAGGAAGAACTCTTAAAACAAATAAAAGCAGATTTTTTACAAATAATTCAAACTAAGAATATATCAGGAATTCTTTTATTTGGGGCGCATATAAAAGTTCTGGAATATTAGATAAATTATCTCTTAAAAAACATTACCCTTTTTATACATTTTTAGTATATTTTAATATGATTATTCTAAATTTTATATTCTTATATTATTATCCCAAGTTAACATCTATAGATTCTTGTTGGAATTTAGCTTCACTTAACCCAGTGGAAAAATTCTTTGATACTATAATTTTATTGGTTTTAATATCTTCAGGTATAGTTGTATGGGTTATGAGAAAGATCTGAGTAAAAGATTTCGAGAATTTAAGATAACTTAGAATCCGCTCCCTTCTATCGGAGTCTAATGCCGCAAGTGGCTCATCTAATAATAGAAAATTAATCTTCGGATTTTTACGGGGAGAATCTTTAGTTGGTCTAATGACAGGCATTAATTCACTAATTGCCAAGCGTAAGGCAAATCCCAGTGCAGTTTTATCACCTCCCGAAATAAAATTGGTTGACTCTCGAACACCACTATAATTATCCTTAATAGATACTGAAAGACCTGTTTCATACTTCCCAAACACATCCATCGATAAATCACTATATTGTCCCGCTGTAAAGTTCTTAATATATTTATCAGCTTTAATTTTAATATTTTTTATCAATCGTTTCACTACCATATATTCTGTTACAAAACGTCTGACTAATTCTTTGGTTTTATCAATATGTTCTATATCCACATCTATTTTACCAATTCGTTTCCTGATTTTTTTCATCTCCTTAATTTCTTTTTCTAAATCCCTTATTTTTCCTTCATATCTTTCGATAGTTTCTTTAGATTTCTTCATATTTTTATTAGCTTCTTCAATTTTTATGTCTAATTTTGCTATCTTCTCAAGGATTTTCAATATTTCTTTCTCAGAAACACTTTTTAAGAGAGATTTATCTTCTAGAAATGAGTTTAGATCTTTTATTATTTGATCTTTTTCTCTTTTAGCTTTTATTACTTTATTATATAATTCTATCACATTTTCTATCTGAGTTTTCGTAGTAGTTAATACTTCAATCTCTACTTCGAGGCTGTTCATAGTTTTATTTTTTTCTTTTAGTTCAGTACTTAATTGAGAGTTTATCTCCTTATTCTTTTCTATTTCTGTTTGAAATTGGCTGACCAATTTATTATAATGATCTTTAGTCAATTCAGATTGGCAAGTAGGACATTTTGCTTTTCCATCAGAGAATTTTAAGTTTTGTTCAATCTTAGCGATTTTTTTATTAAAATCTTTTATAATATTTCTAGCAGTTCCTATTTTTTGGTTTAAATTCTCTTTTTCTTTAGCTATTTCAGCTTTATCTTCATTTTTTTGTGAAATGAAGTTGTGAATTTCTTTCACTTTTTTCTTAATGTGATCTTTAGACGCAAAATCCTCTTTTTTTAAGCTGCTCTTAGCTAATTTCTCTGCGAAATCTTTTTTATATGACTCAAAATTTTCATCATAAATATTTAATTGTTCATATATTTCCTTCACCTTTTGTAAATTTTCTTTTTTAGGGAGTTTCTTCATCTTAGCTTTTAGATTATTTACTTCTTTTTCATATCGATCACACAATTCTACTTCTCCTTGAATATCTTTATTGATATTTTTAATATCTTGTTCTAAGCGATCGATTGGGACAAAACTTTCTCTTAATTCTTTTACCTGAAGTTCGAACTCTTTTTTTTGCTTCTGCAAGTTTTTTAACGCATCATCAATGATATTTAATTTAAATAAATCAATAATTATATCTCTTAAATTTGCACCGCTAATATTTGCTAATGTCTCTACTTCTCCCTGTCTAACAAATACGGTGCTAAGCGCTTGTTTTTGTGTAATTTCTAGCAAATCCTCGAGATCTAAGCTTTTTATTTCGTTATAATTATGTATTTTTTTATTCTGCTTAAATAATCTTTTGCTTGAACCTCCTTTACGACCCCATTTTCGGTGTAAGTAATAATTATCATTATCAAGCGTAAAGAACACATAAAGTTCTGTTTTTTCTTGGACCCCATATGTAATAAAATCTGGGGCACTTCTCCCAGTAATGATTCCTGGGCCAAAAAACGCAATTAAAATCCCCTCTAAAATGGTAGTTTTTCCGTGTGAATTTTTACCTGAAATCACAATTAATCCATCCGGTAATTCCTGATCTTCATTAGGAGGTAAATTAAGATTTTTATATCCCATGAAATTTTTAAATATGAGTCTTGTAATCTTCATTGTTCACTCCTCTTGTTCTTTTTCCATTAATTTTAAAGCCTTTTTAATAGAATTCATTCCAAATGTGGTTAATTTATCTAAATCATAATGAGTCTTACTTTCTGATAATTTTTCCGAAATAAAAATTTTATATTCTTCTTCAGGGCTTTCTAAAATAAATTCGGCAATTGTGCCAGGACTGATATCATCCTCAGTAAATTTTGAAATATCTTTTACTTGCCAAATCAATTGATAAAGATTATACTTTTCTGGTTGTGAAAATAATTCCCTTCTTATATGATTCATAAGATTGGTTATTTTCCAATTTTTTTCAAAAGTAATCTCGCCAATAAAACTGAGTTTTAAACGTGCGGCAGTTGAGGGATCAAATTTAGAATCTTTCAGTTCAGAAACTATAATAGTATGAATTTTTTGTTGTAATTCATCGGTAGAATCTTCGGGAGTGGTTTCAATCTCAATCATTTTAAAAGGGCGTTTAATATTATCGCTCGTAAATATCCTCTCAACTTCTAATTTCTTAGAATTTTCGTTAATTTCTGCAATTATATAACCTTGATTCTCGTGAATTTCTTTGAAATTTAGTGGTAAACAACTTCCCGCATAATAATTAGTAGCTGACACCTTATTTAATGCATGTTCATGTCCCAAAGCTACATAATCATAGTTAAATTCATTCTTAGCTATTTTAGGATGTAAAGTATCGTCAATGGTAGAGCCATGTGCAATAGCAATATTAATCCGATCCGTATCAGAAGGCTTTTGCTTCATGATCCATTGGTTATATGCCGATTTATATTGTGGAAAATCTGCAAATTCGAAATAGGGAAATAAATAGAAATCCGTATTTAAGTCATCAAATTGTAATTTTAAAGAAGTATTAGTTCTAATTGCGTTTCTCAGATCTTCTTCTTTAAAATAATATAAATGAGGATACTCCTCGGAAGTGTAATGTGTTTCAAAGGGAGTATAATTATAATTTTTATATATACCGTGATTTCCTTCTATATAAATAAATGGGATCTTATTATGTGTATTCTTAAAAAAAACCTCAAGAGCTTTTTTTAAAATTTTTCTCGCAGGTTCAGGAGGAGGATAGGGGTTATCTTTATAAGGTAGATGAAAGATATCACCGCAATGAACTAAGAAATCCAAATCATTAAGATTTGAAACCTTTTCAATCACAGCTAAAAAAGTATCATAAATTTCTTGTTCATAGGGACGTGAATAGTTTTGTATTGCCCATTTATCCTGCGCTCCCTTTCGAGCTCTATAACCAAGATGTGTATCCGCTAGATGTACGATTTTTACCATTTTGTTAGTCACCTAAAACTTTTTCTCTCCATGATTGGGTATAATCTTTGGTATGCGTATTGAATTTCAATTCTAAAAATTTTGTTTCCAATTTGTTATATTCTGATACTAATAAAGTGCTACCCTTATGAGCTTTATTTAAACATTTGGGATAACCTCTTGGAGAATATGGAATGAGATTTCTTAATGCTTTCTTTGCTTGAGTAAAACTATAGAATTCAGGCACATCAAATCTCAGTGCTTCGCTATTTTCATCCATCCTCACCAAATAGGTATTACTTTTCGTATATTTTGATAGACTGGGCACTTCTACCATAAAACATTCATTTTTTAATATTTCAGCCCAGATAGGCAGAATAAAATTTCCTTGCGCGTCTCTTAATCTGCAGGTCTTAGAAAAGCTATAATATTTAATATCATAAGTTTTCAAAAAAGCATAAAAAAAATCTACAAATGCTTGTGGAGGGAAAATATGTTGACGAAACATTTGAATACCGTCCCCCAAAAAAATAATATCTTTTCTTTTACCCCATTCACTTAATTCTGCGATCCTAATTAATGATTTTAAGATTTCATCTGCAGTTCTAATTCTGTCAACCACGTGCCCAATTGAAGGATAATAAAAGGCATGCGAATTAATATGACTTTCTATTTTAGTTTTATAGGTGCTCTTATACCACATTTCAAGCCTATCAATTTCATTTTGCATCCCTGAATTGTAAAATTTTGCCTTAATAATATTGACAAAATCTTCTATTACATCTCTATATATGATTAATTTATGCTCATTATCCTCTATATACGCATGAATTGGCTTATACATATAGATTTTTTCATCATACCTTCCATCTTTAAGTTGTAATTGAGCCTCTCCAAATTTAAACCCTGCTAACCTTGCATACGTGCCGGAAAACGTCGTAGAACTTTCATCAAACCCTATAATAGTGTAGCCCTCATCCATATAATCTTTTAGCTCTCCGTCTATTAATTGATGTGTCATTTCGCTAAAGTGTACACTAATATTGCGTAATACTTCATTTGCATCAAAATTATCCATTTCTAATTCTATTTTCTCTTCCTCAGTCCAACGCACTTTTTTATCCTTTATAAATTCTTTAAATTTCTGAATCTCAGAATCGACCGCCCTTTCAGGTCTCTTTTCAAACGATTTTTCTATGGTAATTAAATCAAAATCAAATGAAATTATATTCACCTCTATATGGATGTTTTTGGAATGAAGGGTTCCTTTTTCTTAATTTGATTTTTATAGTTTTCATAAAATGATTTAGAATGCTCTAAGAAATAATCATCGTATAATGGGATGAGAAGCTTTTGGAAATTAGTTAACCAAATGGCTGAAACAAGCGCAATTCCCCTTGTACCCGTTAATGATTCTATGTCATTATGAGTTATACCTCCTCCCAAAGTTCGCGCCGCAACCATTTTTTCATTATCGGATCTTAAGGGTAAGTTGATAATTGTATTCATATTGTCAAGTATTGCATTATCGATAGGAGAGTATTGCTGAGAAATCACTTTCAACGCTAGATTGAACTTTCTTCCTTGACGAGAAATATCCTTAAATACGTTATTGTATCTCATCATCTCTGGTCTAAGCAAGCTGGGAGCTTCTTCAATCGTAAAGATGATCACAGGCATTTCCTTTGTATCCTTCAGTTGATCGCCAGATTTTATATAAATCTCTTCTAAATGTTTATCATATTTCTCCAAAAATTTATTCGGTAAGGCATCTCCAAGTTTTTTTCTGAACTCGCTTAATGTTGATGAGGATTTCAAGCTTTTACGAATATCAAATAGAGTTTTTGCGACGATACTGTTAAATAAAAATTGCTCTAAATCAGTGATCATAGATACATTAAAGATAATTACTGCGCCCTTCTCCAATTTTTCAATGATATCGGAAAGATTACTATTTACCCAATCTTGAAACATATCCGAAGAATCTAACCAAAATATGCGCCTTCTCACGGCTGCAATCGTCATTTCTGAATGATTTCCAGGAGGTATATAATCTGTTTCTTCAAGCAGTGCAGTTATATAATCTTCACCTCTATGTCTAGAGGCTGAGAAAAGGGCTCCCACTTGAAGATCATTAAAAGAACCAATGGAAAATAAGTTTTCAGGGCGGATCTCCTGAAAGCTAATTCGACACGGTTGTGCTATCGCATTCAGCTCGGCAGGGGGAGTACTTCCATTAGGATACAGATAGAACCAATCTCCAAATAAATGTTGATCATATTCAGTTTCTTCATAAATATGATATACGCCATAATTTAAGCATCCTAAGGCATATTCATCGTGCATATCTATTGCCAGCATCGAAACTTTTGTGCCCTTATCATTTAAAATCACTTGAGCGTTATGTTGTAGCACACCGTCTATAAATATTTGCCCGTAATTTGATTTTCCACTCCCCGTTGCACCTGCAACAAATGAATGATACATCAAATACTCCATTGGAAAATAAATATCTACTTTTTTTTCTGATGCTAGCGTCCCCATAAAGATCCCATTAGGATCAAACACTCTTTTGAGATATTTGTATTTATCATCTTGATTATCAGATAAAAACATAGAATGGGGTTTTAAGATTCCTTTTTCCATCAGATCTTCGATATGGAAAAATACATTAAATATGTGATACTTTTCTTTTCCGTTATTTTTATCCTTTTCATAAAATACAATCGGTCTTCCTTGGACTACATATTGAAGCTCTGTTTCCAATTCTGCTTGAATATATTCCGTTAATTCCACATTTTTAAGTTTTTGCCGAGTGAGGATGTAATCGGTGATAGTTTTTTCGTCTAATACTTGAACAATAATCACATATTCTGCATTATTGGTCTGTGCTTCAAGCTTAATAAATCCGTGAAGATGGATATATTTATCATGAAAGATTACTATCTTATTTTCTATCGAATTAATATTTATAATCATTTTTATTCAATTCTCTTTTCATTTACTTTTGTCTTTTTCAATATTATATAAATATCTCTTTATTTAAATATATATTAATAATTTAATACCATACCCATAACTTAGAGTATTTAGATGAGCTTATTATTATTTTTTATAATAATTACCTTCAGAGAATTCTTTGAGGGTATATTTTTTTGTGTTCTTTTTCATTTTTTGTATAAATGCAGATGTAAGATCGAAATCTAACGAATTGACAAAACTAATTAAATAAATAAAGACATCAGCTAGTTCCTCTTGAATGTTTTGAAATAATTTTTTATCCTTCTTAATTGATTTTTTATCTATCTCTTTAAATAAGAATAGCTCCGATAATTCTGCTAGCTCGATATTCATTGCTTGAATAAGATTTTTCGGAGTATGATATATCGACCATTCTCTTTCTTCTACAAAACGCTTGACTTGTTCTTTTAAGAAGGATAAATTTGTATTTGAATCATTTTTTTCAAAATTAGTAGTCATAATACTTTAGATGAGGTTAATTCGCGTTAATATCTAATTCAATAGGAAAAGATATTATTTAAGGCTTTTTATGAACTCAAGAATAACCTCATTGTATACATCATCTCTCTGGGCAGGACCAAAGTGGCCTGCCATATCTATAATTTCTAGCCTTGAGTTTGGAATCTTTTTATGTAATTCTTCGGACATCTGTTCTGGGGCAAAATTATCAAGTCGACCGGCAATTATTAATGTAGGGATTTTCAGATCCGAGGGATTGTAATTTTTAATTTCATTTACCATACCAAAGATTTGTTCTTCTATTCTCATTTCTAATTCTTCCTTAGAGAGTGGCACATGATAAATGGAATTGGATAATGCTTTGATAATATATGGTTTAGTTTTATCTAAAATCTTCACTATAGAGTTATTTACGACATCCAGAAAACTCATCCGAACCATATATGGGAGAAGATTGTAAAAAATATTTCGAATAACATTATCCGTATTTATATATCCAGAGTTTAATAAAATAAGAAATTTTACATCTTCCGGATGTTTTTTACAAATAAGCTGGGCAATCATTCCACCAACGAGAGAATGACCAATGATACCATAATGACCTTCAACTTTTAAATGTTTCAACAGATCTTCTAAATCTCTAATGATATCATGACGAATATTTTTAGAGATATTCAGTTCTTTTGGGTGATCGCTTTTTCCATGACCTAATGCATCAAAGCAGATTATTCTATAATTATCTTTTAAAACCTTAATCTGCTCTTTGAAAAAGAATGCTGAGGATGCAAATCCATGAAGAAGTATAACCGTACAATGCTTCGCGTGAGGATTATACTCCTCATAATATAGGTTATAACCCTCTTTGTTTTCAAAATATGGCAAAATTTTTAGATTTTTTAAAAGATATTAATTTTTGTTATCAAAGAAAATTATGCATTAAAAATATAATTTTTGAATTTTTTTCCTTACATTTATCGCAAATACATCTATTAACGAATGTTTGTCCTTCTCTGTTAAAACATAATAAATAAGTCGTTAGCGTTAGAATTTTGTCGTTACATCCATCGCAAATAATTAAGTCGTTTTCCATTGGCATTTCCAATATTTTTTGCGTGTTCTATAGTAAGTCGATTTATGCGATCCATAAACTCTGGATGATACCTGCTTACCTTTACCAAATATGGCTCTGAATCGTTCATTTTGTTTTAGCTTTTTTTGCCTTTATATAGCCTTATGAATATAATAAATTATTCTGGCTTTTTAATCTAAAATCTCAATTGATTTTGTGGTTTACTCTGAATTTTCTAAGTTTATGGATATTTCAAATAGTCCTCTAAGGATAATAATTTGCTATACCAAAAGAAATTTCAAACTAAAGGGATCATCCTTATAATGATTGAGGATTTTTGAGAATTTTTATTCTCATTCGTTCTCATATTTCCAACAAAAAGGAAAAAAAGTGAATTAAAATATAGGTATTTTAGATTTAGGAACTTCTAAAGAAGGTTTTTGTATTCTAAAAGTGATATAATCATCTGGATTACGGGTAAATGCTTTCTCAAAATCGTAATTTATGATGCTCTCGATCAGTTCTTTTGTTAATAGTTCTTTAAGTTGTTCATTAGAATACTGAGAAGAGTTAATTCCTAAATCTTGAGTGCTTAGCTTGAGCTTAAAAATTGCTTCCATTATGGTTTCCTTTCTATTTTTATGTAATGTATTAACAACAATTTTGATTGAATGTATTTAAACAAAAATTCCTTAAATACTAAAATAGAGCATTAAATTATTATAAACATTAAAAAAAGAATTAATAAAAAAAAAGAAAATATATCAGGTGAATTTTTTTATATCAACTTGAGACCGTCCGTCGTCGTGAATGATATTAAGCAAGTGTTCCATAAAAGTATTTTTCTGTTCTTCTGTGAAGGGAGTATTTTCTTCTGCTTCTAATATATATATCGTTTCCCATCTCGTTCTTTTTCCATAGAATGAATCAAAATAGTATATATCTTGTTTTTGAATCTCATATACAGAATCGCTTAAAATAATTTTAATACCTTTGAGGCTTGATTTTCTGTAGAATTCTCTTTCGTTCTTCATAAAATTTGAAATAAAGATTTCTAAGTAAAAATTAGGATTCGAACCCCCCCTATCTTTTTTAATAATCGAGCATTAGGGACACTCTAACACTTAATTTAGTAATTTCTATACTAATACTTCTTTATTCAATATATCCCTTATTTTTTATTTTTAATGGATCTTATTTATCCAATTTATAAATCTATCAGCTAATTCTGGTAGATTTGCGCCTTTATCCTGCTTAGCTGTTACATCATAATATTCCAATTCATAATTTAAAAATGGAAAAAATATGATTTTGTGTTATCACCGTGCTATCACTTTTAGGCGATTCCTGTTATATCAGATATATTTTTTTTGAAGTTTATTAAAGCAATAGAGCAAACCTGGTCTGCTTGAAATAAAATAAATCTATTTTTTTGAAAAAAATGGAATCAAACCTCCATTGTTTTATTGGGGAAATAAATCTATATATATTATATCAATAAGCTGTACATTCTAAATAGACTCTAAGATTATTATATCTCTTATAAAAAAAAAGGAATGGAACAAAGATCAAATAATTAGAATCAGGAGTTTAAAATTATGTCTTTTTATAAAATTTTTATAAAATATCAAATTTTATTTTTTAATAATGGGATTATTTAAAGTGAAGAATATAATAAGTTTTATTTCCATGGCTCCTTCCTTTTTAAAATCGATACTAAGGAAGGTTCCATTCTATGTGAATTATGATTTAACTTGGCAATGTAACTTAAAATGTAAACATTGTTACTTTTTCTCCTCAACAACGGAATTAAATAGTAAAAGAAAAGAGTTATCGAACGAAGAATGGATTAAGATTTTTAAATACCATAAAAAATTAGGAACAAAAATAGCCATCTTAACCGGTGGAGAACCTACTTTAAGAACAGACCTTATAAAAGAAGCAATTAAAATTTTCTCCTCAGTCCAAGTAGTCTCAAATGGAGTCATGAAATTACCTCGATTTAAGGGGCAAAAACAACCAAAATATTGGGTGAGTTTAGATGGAACTAAGGAAACTCATGACAAGATAAGGTGTGCGAAGGTTTTTGATAAAGTCTTAAAAAATATTCGGGAATTCCATCCTGTTGTCACTTCTGCCATAATGACACTGAATTATAAAGAAATTGAGGATATTGCTAAAATTGCTCATGATAATGGTGCATCTGGGCTTGTTTTTCAGTTATATACGGGTTATCCTCACGACCCTTTAATATTAAAAGGAGAGATGTTAAGAGAGGCAATAAAAAGCATTCTAAAAGTAATGAGTAAATATGGAAATTTCATTTTTTATTCAAAAAAAATGCTAGAATTATACCTGTCAAAAGAATTTGTGCCACATTGTGTATTCAAAGTCGGTCAAATAAAAAGTTTCTATCCAGATGGAAGACAAAAGTTTTGTGTCATGGGAAATTCACCCCTATTATGTGAAAATTGCGGATGTGTTGTACCGATTGCTGCTTATGCTTTATTTAGGAACTTTGATTCTGGGACAGTTGATAAAGCAAGAAAATTGTTTAATTTTCCAAAATAAATAGGTACTGATTGTTCTCTTGCGAATTAAGGACTTTTTCTTTTCTCAAACTCTGTTTTTAATTGTTTATAATCAGAGTTTACTAATTAAAACAATAAGAGTTTACAAATTAAAATGTATTCCATATCACAAATTGCTGAAAGAATTAATGTAGATGAGAAAACAATTAGAAATAGAATTAAAAAAATATGGAATCTAACTTCGTAAGAGCTTAGAAAAAAATTAATAAAAAAAAAATAATATGGATATTGACGATGTTTCAATTTAGATTTTCACATAATTTAGAGATCTTGAGACTATATCCTTCCATGTTTCATATAATGTATTTCGTTCCTTTTCGTTGATTTGTGGTTTATAAACCTCGCCAACCTTGTATAAATTCTTAATATATTCTTTAGATTTCCAAAAACCAGTTTTTAATCCCGCTATAAAGGCAGCTCCTAAGGCTGCTCCATCTTTGACTTATGGTACTAAAATCTTTTTTCCAATAACATCATCTAAGTAGTATATTTCTTTTTCTATATTCTCATCTTAAATTAGATGAAATCCACAAAGCCTCTAGTCATCGCCTAGAAAACCTTTATATATTCATAATAGAATTAGTCTCCTTATATAATTAACTAATTTGATAATCCCTATTTATTTTTTGGTTACACGCTTAAGTTTCTTCAGTTTTTGAATTAAGTAAAAATTTGTTAAAGATCTTTGGTTACTCTTTTTTCCTCGTCTGTTTTTAGCACTAGTGGCATGAATACTCGCACAAGCTTCTTGTAAATTTTTGAATTCGCTTTTATGGGATTAAACTCTTTTTCAAATCGAACCATTTTCTCTATTGCGTCATCAAAGCTTCCATAAGACTTAGTTCCATGAAATCCTAATATTGCGGCTCCTAAGGCAGCACCATCTCTATTTTCAGGGACTAATATCTTCTTTCCTATAATGTCTGCGAATATCTGTGCCCAAAAGTCAGAATTCATTGCGCCTCCATCAGATTTTAACTCAGTTAATTTAATTTTTGCCATTCCTTCTAATAAACCTAAGTACATATTCGCACTTAAAGCAGCGCTTTCCATAATTGCTCGTGCGAAATGTGTTCTATTATGATGCCATCCCAAACCGTGAATTGTCCCCTTCCTAAAAATATAAAGTGGGACAAATAGTAAGCCATTGCTCCCAGGGGGGGCTTGTTCCGCTTCTTTTGTTAAAACATCATATACATTTTCACTTTCTTTAATTTGTAACTGTGAAAAGTTTCTCGCATATGTTTGTAACATACTTCCAGTACCAGGCATCACACCTTCTAGAAACCACTTACCTTTAATGACGTGAGGTAATGGAAAAATTGGAAAATCTCCAACAGGTTGGATTATTTCATCGCCAGTACAAACATCAACGAACGTGCCTGTGCCCGTCGTAACTTTCGCTTGCCCCTTATCCATAACTCCCATTCCTAAGGATGCACATTGTTGATCTCCACCTCCCTGTATAATCGGAATGTTTGCTTTTAAACCAAGTTCTTTTGCGGCTTCGCTTGTTAATTCACCAATGATTTCACCTGGGTTACGTAGCTCAGGCCAAAGATCCACGGGTAAACCAAATTGTTCACCAAGACCTTCATCCCAGTCCAATGTTTCTTTATTCATAATCCCATAAATACCGTTTGTTGGATCTGTAGCGCATAACTCTTTTCCACATAACTTCATGTAAGTATATGTGTCAGGGAATATAATTTTAGATGCATTATCAAATATCTCTGGTCTATTCCTCTTAATCCAGATTAATTTTGGAATTATTCTCCGTAATCCCCCTTCTTCTTGAAATCCTTCGAAACTAGTGGATTCTCTTTCGTCCATCCATGTTAATGCATCAAGTAAAATATCTCCATTCTTATCAATGAGCGTTGTAGTTGCACGATGGAACGCAGCAGATATTCCAATTATGTCATCAAGATTTATATTCTTATTCTTTATTGCTTGGTTGCAAGTATTTTTTATTGCATTCCACCATATAATCGGATTTTGTTCTGAGATGCCAACAGGCTGTTGTGGAATCTGATATTCTTCATATGCCCTAGAAACTTCTTTTCCATTAATATCAAATAAAATTGAACGCGTACCAGTCGTTCCGCAGTCAAAAACTAGTAATAACATTATTAATTCACTCTTATACTATTTTTTTATTTTTATTTTTATTTTAAATTTAAATTTTTTAATTTAAATAACTTTCACTTAATAATAAATTATAGAAATATTAGGTTTTTTTCAAAAAGAAACTTAAAACAAACTTAAAACAAACTTAAAACAAACCTAAAAGAAAAAAGAAATTTATAATATTATAAAGCTTTCATTAATAATTCAGAGAGATCTATTATTTCAATTTTACTTTTTTCCTGTTCATCGATACCATAAGCTAAACCTAATTCACAGGTTGGACAAGCAGTTATGATTATATCTGATCCTGAATCTTTTAATTCTTTAATCCTATTTTCAGATTCCTTTATAGCAATTTCTTTATCTGCCCAATGAACTGTTCCACTCCACCCGCAGCAATGAGTATCTTCTTTATTATAAATCGGTTCACTTATCTTTAAATTTGGTATCGCGTTAAGGATAGCTCTAATGGATTCAATATCATTCAAATTCCTTGCTAAGAGACAAGGATCGTGAATTGTGACCGTTTGATATTTTTCTGGAACATTTTTCAAAGTTAGAGAACCTTGATCAACCAAACGTTTAATATATTCGACGATATGAATCACTTCGGGACCATCTTCGAATATATTGCGTGAGAAATCTCCTGGAAGTTCAGTTACCTCCTTTACTCGTTCCTTACGAATATATTCTCCATTTACTGTTCCTGTTTGTTGATATCTTTTTGTAAGAGCATGAACGCATCCAGGACAATCAGAAACAACTATTTTTGATCCTGTTTTTTTGATTAATTCAATATTTTTATCTGCTAGTTGTTTAACCGTGTCAAAATCCCTTATATTTAATGCTGGCGCCGCACAACATACTCGTTCATCTAAATTTGTTGAAAACTTAACACCTGCCCGCTTTAATATTTCTATATTGGCTTGGACCACTTCTGGAAATTTCATCGTTTCGCAGCCAATATAATAGAAAACTTCATCATCACCTTTAGTATTAATATTCTCTATATTTTTCTCTTCATAGGTTTTGAAAATATTATAGTCTTCTATAGTCCCCGTGTCTTTTAGTTTTTTAATTTGTTCTTTACAGTAGTCTGGCATTAATCCCTTTTCATTTATATCATCTCTCACAGTTTCCAGCAATGAAACAACGGAAAAATCAAAAGGGCACCATATCTTACAATTTTCTTCATTTGAACACTTATACATTAAATCAATAAATTCTTTGTTTTCAGGATCTTCGGGATTGATTTTTCCTATTGTGAGTAAATATCCAATCCGGGATTTATATGCAGGCCCGATTGTTTCTTTACCTGCCGCTTGAAGGGTTCCGCAATCAAATCGACACATATTTGGACAAAGCATGCAATTAATCAGATTTTTAACATCAGCGTTATAATCTCCTTCCGGATAAAAATGATCCTTCTTTTTTCGAAGGTTATTTAAGAGTTTTCTTCTTACATGTCTTTCTGCTCCCGAGATAAGGGGAATCATCCACTTATACTTTTTTAATTCTTCCATTTTTATTCATTTCCTCCTTTCCAAGTCTTCTCATAAATCTTTCCTGGATTAAATATATTATTTGGATCTAAGATTTTTTTGAATTTCTGCATAATCTCGAGACCCCCATCCCATTCTTCTTTCATCCAATGACTTCTATTGATGCCGATACCATGATGATGTGAAATAGAACCTCCTGCTTCTAATGTTGCTTTAATTGTGGCATCCCAACATTCTTTGTAAAAGTCAAATTGCGACTTTTCCTTTCCCGGGACACCTCCAAATGTGAAATAAAAACCCACTCCATTAGGATAGAAATGAGAGACATGAGCACTTACTAAAAGATTTCCTTCTACTTTTTTGGTTGCATCAACAACAGAATGGTATAATTCTGCCGCTCGATCCCACATAACAGAGACCTCAATCGTATCTGCGACAATCTTATATGGGGGAAACATGGAAGTTTCAGTGACTCTAAATCGTGTTTCAAACCAATGTTCAACAGGTTCTTCTTCGCAATCAACTCCCGAATTTTCTTCACATTTTTCTCGAGTAATTTGCTCTTCTAAATCTACCAATCTTTGATTTCCTTCACACACAAACACAGTCATTACTTTATCTTTTGCCTTTTCAGTATTTTCAAAATGCCGCATAGTTTCATCGGCATCATAAATTCTGATAACGGCAGGATATACATTTTCACGCATAATCTGTCGTGTTGCATTTAATGATTCTTCAATGGTTGGAAATGTGTACGAAACTAAGGTTCTTTTTTCTGGATAAGGCCATATTTTTAAAGTCGCTTCAGTTACAATTCCTAAAGTTCCCTCGCTTCCTATGAAATATTTATCCAATTGCGGGCCAGTGGCAGCTCTTGCTATTGGATCAAAAGTAATAAGTTCTCCAGTTGGGAGCACAACTTTCATTCCTAGAACAATATCTTCGATTTTACCGTATTTAGTAGAAAACTGACCTGCAGCTTTATGAGCAATCCATCCTCCTACTGAAGAAGTATATAAAGATTGGGGGATATGTCCACCCGTATATCCTTTGGCATTTAAATAGCGCTCTAAATTCATTCCGTTTACCCCTGTTTGAACTGTCACGGTGAGATTTTTATCGTTGATCTCTAAAATTTTATTAAATCGCTTCATATCGATAATAATTCCGCCTCTAAGGGGAATGGCCCCTCCAACTACCCCAGAACCTTCTGCGAAAGGGACAATTGGGATTTTTTCACGATTAGCAATTTCTAAAATATCTTTTATATGAGCAATATTTTCAGGAAACGTAATTATATCCGGAAGACCTGCCAGTTTTCCCTCTATGGTCCAATTAAGTGAGATTAAAGAAGTATCCCTAGTATATGCTAAAATATCAATTTTTTCTGTTGAAACATTTTTCTCTCCAATTTTGTTTTTTAATTCTTCTACAATTTTTTCTTTATCCTTGATTTCAACTCTATTCTCTCGATAAATTAGCTCAAAATCATCAAAATTCATAAAATTAACATTTCACCATTTTCAATTTGTTAATTAGTTTTATAAATATTATGCTATAAATTAAGATTTTGTTTGATTATAGGATTAATATAACGCTTGAGGGAATCGTCATTTTATAAAATTTTCAGAAGAAAAGATATTATTTCAATTCTTTTCTGATTATCCCACTTTTCGGATCATGATAATATAGGACATCTTTTGGGACATCCTCAAGAACAAGAGTATGAGGACCTATTCGAGCATTTTCTCCAATTTTCTTTCCACACATAATACTAACATTAATCCCGGTCTTTACATTTGCTCCTATTATCGCTCCTAACTTGTTTCTCGGGGAATTAATTCGAGTTCCTTTAATAGAAACTTTCACAGTTTTATCATCAAATCTTAGATTCGCTATTTTTGTTCCTGCTCCTAAATTTACATTATCACAGATAATAGAATCTCCAATATAATTGAAATGTGGGATATTTGTATTAGAAAGGATGATAGAATTCTTTATTTCACTCATACCGATATGACAATTATTTTGAATAGAGCTACTTGGTCGTATGAATGCATTTGGTCCAATGATACATTTTTTTCCAATATAACAAGGCCCTCTTAAATATGTTCCTGACTTTACAATGGTTCCTTCACCAATATATACATCTCCTTTAATAATGACATTCTTTTCAATTTTGCCTTCTATTTTTCTTTTTAGTGTACTCAATATATATTCATTGACTTCTAATAACTGCCAAGGTAAGCCAATATCATTCCAATAAATATCTCTCATTATATAACCAATTATGTGTTTATTATAGCTATTTATTAAAATTTCAATAGAATCCGTAAGTTCGTATTCATTTCTTTTTGACAGCGTAGTCTCATCAATTGCATCAAAAATTAATGATGGAAAAATATAAATTCCTGCATTGGCAAGGTTTCCTACCTCTCTGTCTAGTGATGGTTTTTCTATGATCTCTTTAACATAATTTTTAGAATCCAGAGTTATAATTCCATAATTTTGAGGATTATCCACATTTAACAAAGAAATTAAGCCATCAGCTTTGCTTTTTTCAAAGTTTTTTATGATTTCTTGGAAAGCTTTTTGATCTACAAATATATCACCATACATCATTAGAAAAGTATCATCCCTTACAAATTCTTTAGCATATCCAGTTGCATGAGCCGTACCACGATATTCTTCTTGAGTAATATATTCGATCCTTAAACCAAATTTTTGTCCGTCTTTAAAATAACCTTTAATGAGTTCCTTTTTATAACCAACAATAATTAATAGTTCATTAATCCCCGCGTTTTTTAAACCTAAAATATTATGCTCCAGAAGTGGTTTTCCAGCAAGAGGGATCATTGGTTTAGGGATAGAAGAAGTAATTGGTTTAAGTCTTGTACCTTCTCCTGCTGCTAATATGATTGCCTTCGATGGTCTATGTTTCCCCAAGATCTTCACGCATTTTCCCTAATTTTTTTTTTGCTGACTCCCCCCATCTGCGCCAATACTCTTGCTTAACTGCCTTCACAAACCTTTCTTGGGGTAGAGTCAATTTCAGATTCGGATTTTTATCAAGATTTAAGATTTTGAGAGCTTTAAGGTTGGTAAAATTTGCTGGAAGTTCCTTGAGATTATTAACATCTAATATTAAGGATTCTAGCTTTTGTAAATTGCAGATTGAATCCGGTAATGTTTCTAGATTATTCACGCAAGCATCTAAATATGTTAGACGGGTTAGATTTCCTATTTTCGAAGGTAAATAACACAATTTATTGTGATCCAGTCCAAGGACTTGAAGTTTGCTTAACTTTTCGATTGAATCGGGCAAAAATTTTAACTCGTTTCCAGAGAGAGAGAGTCTTTCAAGGGAAGAAAGTCTGCTAATGGATGAAGGTATTGAAGGTATGGCATTATATTTTAAACTGAGGGATTTTAAATTTAGCAATTTTAATAAAGAGTTTGGGAAATGAGTGATTTTATTACTACTCAGAGATATTTCTAATAATCCAGAACAATTGGGTTTCTCATTGCCAATATCTTCTATGGAGTTTCCATTTAAGAATAGCTGTTGTAATGTATTTAGCTCCTTTATTTGGGAAGGTATTTCAAGCAATTTATTACTATGTAAATCTAAGGTTTCAAGTGCTCTAAATTCCGAAAAGAAATCAGGAAGAGTATCATAATTGCAATATGCTAACCGTAATTCCTTAAGCGATTTAAGATGTAATAAATCTGGGGGCAGTATTACATCGGGATTGCCCTCTAAATCTAAAACAGAGAGATGCTTAAATTTTAAGATAGTTCTTGGAAAGGATTTTAAATTAAGATTATAAAACGAGAGAAGGGTTACATGACCATCAGAAACGCCAAAACTAAAATAATATTTTGTAAATCGATCCGAGGATTTTTTGATTCTTCTTGAGCTTATATGGGTTTCTCTCTCCAATTGTTTTATTAATTTTAACTCCTCTTGGCTTATTTGTTTTAACTCCATAGGCGAATTATTCGGTTTTCAATTTAAATTTGGTTTTTCCTTCTTGAGGTATATAATGATGAGGTTATAAAAACTTTTTCCTCCTTTATAATTTTTTAAATTATCAAGAAAAAATCTTTAAAAAAAAATTAAAATTTAAAAAATTAAGGCGGTGAGGTTATATCCCCAATCTCTGTTTGAAGTTCCTCTATTTTACTTTCATACTCACTGATTTGGGCTTCGGTATAACCGGAGGCTTCCAGATAGGCTTTAATATCTCCTATCTGCCAGCAATCAATGAAAAACATCTTATAAATATCCGGTAAATCAACTTCATAATCAGAACTCAGATCAATATCTTTCTCTAAATGATCATGCCATTCTGAACTTTCCACATTCAACAAAAGATCGAAGAGTAATATGTACATTCTCTTAGGATCAAATTCTACTGCAACCTTTTCATTGAACACACCTCCGAGCATTGTGATCTCTTCACTACTCATATCAACTCCCTGTTCTAAAGCAGCCAATTCAATGAGACAATACACAATTACTTGGGCAAAAGTATTAATGAAATGAGAGTTTAAATCACCTCCAGTATCTGCATCCCATCGAGGTTTAAAATCGCGAATCGCAAATTCGTTATTTCCGCTTAATTCATGCAAATAAAGATCAATTTTTCCATTCCAATATCGATAAGAATTTTGACTGACTTGCGCCCTACCCAAACTGGGTTTTTCATGAGCTAAATATTCCCCCATGGATCTAAGAATTTCCGCGGTGTCCACATAAGAAGTGGGATGTGTATGGCTTTCTATATCTGAGTCATAGAATGCATATTCTTGTATTCTTTCAATTAACTCTATGAAACTTTTGGAAATATCCTCACTAGAAGAAGATACTTTTCCAGAATCAAATAATTTATAACCTTTATTTTTATAGAATTTTATGAACTCTTTAAAATGATCTGTAGTAATTCCATCAAATTTTGTCATTTCGGCACTAGTTAGCAAAGAAGGGGCCAAAATATTGTCGATTCCAGGATCTTCCGCATAAAGTTTCTTATATAATCCTAAAGCTTTTTTACTATCTTTTTCTGCAGAAAAAATTTGATTTATTAGATTTTCAAAAACTTCATCTGACATATATTTCGAATGTGCTATTAATTGTTCGATGGAAGTATACTCGTAATTAAAAGAGAAGCTTGTATCAGACTTTTGCTTAAACTTAAAATCATTTATGTATTTATTTAGATAGTGAATTGCTAATTGATAGATATCGTTTTTCATGGCAAATTCTTCATATGAAATATCTGAAGAATAATAACTTTTTATATTAGCATCAATATAAGACACAATCTCATCGACAGTACCCTTAAGAGTAGGCAAAGAACTAGTTTTCGAAATATCTAAACCATGTATTAAACTTGGCATTAAAGAAGTAACATCCTCAATTGGAGCATAGTAAATGTTATTGTGAACCAGATATGATAAATAGACATAAATGAAAACATCCACTTTAGTATTAATAAAAGAATTTTCATCAAAAGTAGCTAGATCGAAACCTTTAGGAGTTCCCATTCTTATTTCATTATTTTTTATAAAATTATGAATCTTTGTAATATAATTCTCTTTCATGATCCTTAACCTATCTTCTGGGACATTATAACCTAAATCCTTTTGACTTAAAGTGAGAATACGATATAAACTTTCCATTAATTTTGATATTATTGGCTTTGAAGGATTTTGATATATATATCTTTCTTTTCCAAAAAGTAATTTTGAAATTCTACGAATTGTTTGCTCCAAATCAATGTCTAAATCAAGGTCTAAAATATCAATACCCTTATATTCTAAGAACGGTAGAATAAAAACACTGCGAAAAGAATCGTCATCTACAAGGTCGATGAGAAATCGCCCAAACGCGCTTTCCTTGTAAACAGAATTTTCACTTTTAAGATTTCTAACCACAGCAGGAGAACTAAAAAGTCTAGAATTCCAATCTTCTCCATTTCTGCTTCTGATTAAATCAAGAATTTCTATATCTTCTATAGCACCACTTTTTTTTTGAATTAGTTTTATTGATAATTGGAAAATCTTTAAAATAATTTCTGAATGTGGCAACTCATGTTCTCCATCCTTCAAATCATTATAAACTTTCGTTAAGTCATGACTTTCTCCTAAAACAGATGAAAATTCCTTTTCCAATTGTTTGGGTTCAGCACCACTAATATAACCCTTTTCATAAAGATAAGCAGAAAGAGTATATAGAAAGCGATAAGCATCCAAATAATAGTCATTATCATAATCCATGCCCATCATCTTATAATACGGATTAAAGAAATCCTTTACAAGCTGTGCTTTAGAAGATTTATCTTTCAGATGTGAATCCAAATAAATATCTTTAATAATATTGGCTTCCCATTTTGCAATTGTTTCTTGATTAGGACCGAAATAAGGATGAAAAACTGTATTACCCGCATCATCAACTTTCTTATTATACCCTTTAGCGCATTTACCGATAATAGCTTCAAATGCTTTTTGACTTGTTCCCATTTTTGCATATAATTTTTTATAAGAATTAATATCTACTTTGGTATTACTATAGACCATATGATTAAGAAGTACCATTAATCTGTCACGCATAGTATTTAGCTCATCTCGCATAGGGGAGGCAGGATTATCTTTACCAAAAGGATAATCTCCACCAGATTTCTTTATTGCTAATGCGTCTTCGATCATTTGATCCCATGCAGGTGTTCTCTCAAATTTAACGGTATCGGTTCGCTCTTGAATTTGAAAAATAGGAAATTTTATATTTTCATCCGCAATAAATTGAGAAATATCAATATCTTTATGGCTAAATTCATAAAAAGTGAATACTCTACCATTAGGCTCGATAACTTTTAATTCAAATTCAATTTTCTCACCAATAATTCTTTCTTTAGTATGAATCTTATCCATATCGTACAATTTACTTCTCCAATAGTCAATAATATCATTTGTATGTGATTCCCCTTCTTTAATGATCATGGCAGGAACTCTGAATGCTATATTGGATCCTTGTACAGTTACTTTCTTATATATCCATTTTTTATATTCTTGTTCAATCTTTATTTGTGGTGGATTGTATCGATTATCAAATCCAGTTGCATCCTTACCAGTTTCTAACTCATATAAGGCGCGCATCTGGGGAGTATCAAAATCTTTCCACGCTCCATCGAGTTTTACAAAAGCATTTTGAGCTTGTTTGGGAACACCGGTAGAAAAATCCCTTAAGAGACTTCTATCTCGAGGAGTGGCATATACCATAGGATCGGTACATACTGTTCCCATCATGTCTAGATAACGAGCATTAACAGGATCTCCATTTGCTTGTAAGGTATATTTAGCAAGGAGGATTTCCTTTTCGATGTGATCTTTGCGCTGTTCTAAAGTTAAACGATGTTCATTGTATTTATACTCAAGAATTTTAGCTTGAATTTTTTCTTGTGCTTGAACTTCATCAAGAGAAAGCGCATAATCAGCCCATGCTCGTATGTTAAATTCTTTTCCATATTTTCCTCCTAAATTAGAAAGTTTTTTAAGTTTCAGGCGCACCTCGGTTTCTTGTTGAGAAAGTTCTATGGAACCCGTTTCATCCAATACTTCAGAATTAATGTTTTGCGATATATCGGACGCCTTGGCAATCTGCTCCTTAAGGGCATTTAGTTGATTTTGCTCATATATCAGGTGATAATAGGTTTTTTCTAAGTCTTTATACTTTTTGGAATCGGTATCGAGGGTTTCCATTTTCTCTTGAAGTTTGTCAATTTTTGCATTGATTTGTCCGAGTTGATACCCAATCGTCCGTTTTTTGGAGTTCTTTAAGAGCGCATTATGAAGTGGTTCTTTGACGAATTGATCATAGGAGGTACTGATAAGACTGGACATCCCTCCCAGAGAAAGTCCGCCGAATCCCATGGAGGCAGCCGCGAACATTACACTGGACACTAATTTAAGGGCGTCGCGTATGGCTAGCTTACTATCGATCTTCTGTTGAAGAGTCGCTATTTCCGATTCAAGTCCCAGCTTTTCATCTTGAAGTTTTTGCTTTTGTTCGGAGTTAAGATCTTGCGATTTCAGTTGGGATTCTATTTTGCCTACTTTTGATTCTAAATCAAACTTTGCTTTTGACTTATGCTTAATGGAACTATCAATCCGATTACTGAGGCTCACGCCCTCCCGGATGCTGGTCGCAATGAGCGAGCACCACTGCCCGAAGTTATCCGAAAAGCCCCATTCTCGCAGGTATCCCTCAACAAGCCCCTCCAGAATTACATCGATGGTGAGTTCTTCAATAGTTTCCGAGATTGGAGCTACTACAAATGCTTTGAATAGCACTTCATGGATTCCTTTTATAAATTCTTTAAGCACTTGTGTTTCTGCCTGTTGTTCTGCCCTAAATGATGCATAGGAGTAAAAAATCATGGCGGGTGCTGACGCTAGGGTAGAAAGCATGGTGAGCACTTCGGTGTAGCCGATCTCGGCGATCATATTGCTGGAAATCTCCGCAAAGGTGTACTGGTGAATTTGGTCCATGACCGCATAGTGTCCCACTTGGGCTAATGCTAAACCCTCGTATTCTGGGGTAAGCGGAACGAAGCGATGGAATACCACTTCCATTTGATAATACATGTTGGAAGGAAGGCTCTCCGTATCAGAGCCTATAAATACCTTATACTTATCTGAAGTTTCAGCTAGGTCTTCTAAAGAGGAAGTAAGGAGTAAATCCCCTCCTTTCACTTCATACATTTCTTCGGGAATAGTAATGGTATCTATGGTGCGACCTCCTTGCTTAATGGCAAGTGAGATGGAAATGATGGGATATCCGAAGGTTTTATTGAAGGCTAAGGGAATCTTTGCCCCGTATTGTAGACTTTCTGCTCTTGTAAGGCAGTAAGGGTTCATTCCCAAAGAGCCTGATGAGCTTGTATGCTTTACTATAATGCCTAAATGTCCCGGAGACACTATTCCGAGCTTTTTGAGGAGGTTATATCTCGGTTCACTTAACACAATTGGCTGGAATAATGGTGAAGCGGGAGAGGAATATGAGCGCTTCTCGAATATATATCGAATCGCACCATCGTAACTAATAGGTCGAATTTCATCTAAGATGGGTTCTGCATCCCCAAAAATGGCGTTCATAACGGTACTGGCTCCCGTAATTTTCTGTTCCACGTAGCCTAAAGTGTTATATTGATAGGGATCAGACCATTTGGGAATTCCAGCCAACCCTTTATGATAATAGGTGTAGAAAGGATAATCATTATAGGTGTAGAGTGCGGTGGTAAATTGCTCGTAATCGATGTTGGTATAATCGAAATCCAGTCCGATGAAGAGCTCAGGGATTTCCTTCGATTATCGCAAAATAATTTTGGAAAAAGTAGATTATCATTTAAAGGCCACACAGAAATATTTTGGTTTTGGGATTAATATTCATATTGACTTAAGTGAGCATGGGAGGGCATTTTTTAACAAGGATATTTTTTAACAAGGATTCTCCCGTGCCAAGATCCGTTTCTAAACCCGCGTATTCAATAAGCTCTAGAGGCTCATAGCACACATCTCCTTCGAATATTATTTTTGCCAAACTGTTCACTTCAAATGAACCAAACACCTTTTCCACATGATGGAAATAGCCATATTCGTTAGTAATTATTTTACCCACACTAACCCAGTGGTTTTGCTTTTCCAAAAAAAGTTCTATTGTTTTATATTTCAGGGGTTCATTTTTCGAATTTAACAAATAGCCCTCGTAATGCACATCCCATGAATTTTGAGCATTTTCAATGGTATATACATTGCCGAATGCAATATCATCCTTATTTAAGAGAGGGTTACCCATCAATCTTACATAATCTTTTGTTAGCTTAAGGATATATTGCTGAGGTTCTGCTCGATGGAACCCGTATAGGAAAGAGAGTAGAGAGGATTTGGCATAGGTAACAAACACATTATATATCCCAGGAATAAGATTTAGTGTACTCAAATCTAAAACCTTATTACGAGTGGTAGTTCCTTGCTTTTTCTCATACTTGAATACCGTCGGGATTTTAAAACTAAAAAGATTATTTCCGTAAGGATTCTGTGGAATATGCTGCTCATCCTCAAGTGGATTGAAAGGAAAAATATTATAAATGAAGCGAGACTTTTCACCCAACCCAATGCTGTCTTCATATTGAGTAATAATCAAGTCATTTATGGATAACTCTCCTATGTTTTCAAAAGGTCCAAAATCACTACTAAACCCTTGTTGGGAATTATCCCGATCAATCCCGAGGAAAGTAAATTCGGGAGATTGAGTTTGCAAAAGTGAAGGGATACTCATAATGAGCGGTAAAACACATAAAGAAAAGAGGATTAAAATCACTCCTGCGTTGCGACGAACCTTTCTTTTAGAATATTGTTTTTCCATAATTTCGTATTACCTCTAATTTATGATTATTTCTATAGTTACTAAAACTATTATTATGCCTATTTAAACAAGAAAACAAAAAATGAGGAAAATGTAATTCAAAGATGATGGAATATCTTGATTTTTTGTATAATATAAATCGCTGCGTTTTACAATCTGGAAATACTTCTAAATTATCTAACCTAAATTGAACTAATTGCAAATTTATTCTTATTCTCCCATTACATAGGTTCTTTTATCCTAAGTTATGGATGTTATTTTTAGAGTCTTTTATCTCTTTATTATGAATATTATTAAGATAGTCATATATTTAAATATTTTTGTTGGTTTGCCTTCGCGATGGCAAAAAATGACGATTAGGTAATGCATTACCTAATGACTTCATCAAAATTTAGTCCACAAGAAATGAAGAAAAAAAATCTCTTCTTCCTATTTTCCATATTATGATCAAGTTGATTTAGTGATTTTTCCTTTATATAGAAAAGAAAAATTGGGTAATTAATTACCTAATCAAATCTTAGGTGAAGTATTTTAACATGAATTTTGAAAATATGATAACTAAATATAAATTAATATTAGAGAGTTGAGATATTTAAACATGAACTTTGAAAATATAAGAGCTGAATATGAGAAAATATTAAAGATTTTTTCTACCTTTAACAAACTTCGAGTGGATAATCATACTAAAAAAGATTTATTGCAAACTTTCCCGCTCTCCAAGGAGTCATTAAAAAAATATCTGGAAGATATGGAAAAAGAAACCTCTATTAAAAAATTGTTTTCTCCTCGAAGACGTCGTATTACCAAAAAAACATCATATCTAATTACGGGTACACAATTATTAGATGATCAATTGAATTATATAGGGAAGCTTACATTGAAATTTGTAATTAAAGAATTCAGCGAAATATTCGTAGATTACATAAGTATGCTATTTCCCCATATAGCACTTAATAACCTAAAGGAAACCATTAATAGAATGAATAAAATGAGTATAGAAATAGATAAACAATCATTTAAAAATTGAGGTTTTTTCTTCCTTATTATATTATTTTTTATTAGAAAACACATTTTGAATAAATTTGATTTTGTAAATTTTGTAAAAACTTTTTTAGAGTGGCATAATTATTTTTTCATTTAAATACAAGAGGATATTAGATATACTAAAAATTTCAAAATAAAGAAAATTGTTTCTTTAAATATATTGCTATAGATATATATTTAATAGACTAGGTAATGTATATTAAGCTTCCGATAAAAGGGAAAGTTTTATATAGCATCATGTCTATTTGTTTAAAAGACAAATCAATTTTTATGTAATAAGAAAAATAAATTTTTATCTAAATTAAAAAAATTATTATAAAAACTATGAACTTAAAAATACCTAATAAGAAAACACTAAAACATGTGGTATTGCTATTTGTTATCTTGAGTATGATCTCAATAACAAGCGTTATGCAGGTACAAGTGGATACCGTTTATTCGAGACGCACCATTCAAACTTCAAGCATTAAATCTGCTGGAACTCAGATCAGTCTAAGCGATGCAGATGCCTCTTTTATTGGTGAGGCAGCAGAAAGAAATGCTGGAGAGAATATAGATATTGTAGGAGATGTCAATGGTGATAGCTATGATGATATTCTTATTGCATGCTATGTAAATAGAACTACTAATTTTTATGGAGAAGCGTATATCTTCTTTGGATCCAATATAACTTTAGAAATGAATATGAATGTAACTAATGCGAATGTAACTTTAAAAGAAGAACCAGATTGGGATAAAACCAGTATGAATGTAAAAGGTGTTGGAGATGTCAACGGAGATGGATTTGATGATATTCTTGCTGGGATACCTGGTGATGATACACATGGAAGTGGAAGAGGTCAGAGTTATTTATTTTTTGGGAAAAAGTCTGGATGGTCAATTGAGATGAATTTATCAGATGCAGATGCTTCTTTTTATGGGGAAAATAATAATGATGGCGCCGGAACTAATTTAGCAGGCGTTGGAGATGTAAATAACGATACCTACGATGATTTTATAATTGGAGCAAGAAAGAATGATGATGGGGGAACAGATGCCGGAAAAGTATATTTAATTTTAGGGAAATCATCGGGATGGACGATGAATACCCCACTTTCTACAGTAAATGCCTCATTTAGGGGTGAGAATCCAGATGATAATATAGGTCTCGATCTTGAAAAAGCAATAGGTGACATTAATGGTGATGATTATAATGATATTCTTATTGCCAGTCGAAGGTATGATAATTATAAAGGACAAACGTATTTAATATTTGGACGAAAATCTGGATGGCAAAAGGATGTAGATTTATCGAATGTAAATGCTTCATTTATTGGAGAGAATAATGGTGATAGCTCTGGAACGGCAGCAACCATTTTCGGAGACTTAAATAAAGATGGTTTCGCTGATATTGCGATTGGTGCAGGAGCCAATGATGATGGAGCTGAAGATGCAGGAAAATTATACATAATATTAGGAAAAGCGACAGGATGGTCGATGGATATGTCGCTTTCATCCAATATAGATATGGGTATAACTGGGAATAAATATAGAGAAAATATGGGAACTTCCATTGCTCGGATAGGAGACGTGAATAACGATACTTATGATGACTTACTTGTCGGAGCTCCAGGAACTGGTGGTCCAGATCGCGGCTATTCTTATCTATTTCTTGGAAGACCTTCTGGTTGGTCGGGTTCTTATAGTATCTCAAATGTCGCAGACGTTATTTTTTCAGGCGAGGAAGAAGGTGATGAATCGGCTACAGATATTT
>JAEOUA010000010.1 GCA_016839555.1 Promethearchaeota archaeon | reverse complement strand
TTGAATCTTTATAGATATGATATAGAAATTAAAGTTTAATTTTATACAAGTATTCATTACTCATTATTTTAGTCCTTACTAAATCGAAAAAATTAGAATAATCAAATTTATTATGGAATTTTATTTTCATGTGTAGATATTACATAAATGGCGAATAGATATTTAATCTCACAAGATAATAAGGAACATATAATAAGATTCCACCAATTATCATCCCTATTATACTTGAAATAATTCCAAGCATTGAGAATATATTTCCAATTCTTGAAAAAGCAATATTTAGCTTATTACTTTTATTTCTCATTTTTTTGGAAATAATTCCTAAGATCATTCCCGCTATGCTTAGCATAACAAACATTATTCCCACAATATCTGCCATCATCTTTAAGTCCTCCGAAAGTGTGTATTGGGGAGTAGGAAACAGTGTCCGATCTTGGAAATCTGGATCTGAGAGGTAGAGCAGCAATGCCAGCCAATTTTGTTCTTGGATGATGGATGAAAAAATATGATATACCAAAGGAATTCCTATAATAACAAGAATTGTCGGAATGAGAAAAGAAGTTAAAGAAAAAGCAAAACTCGTTTTTAAGTTTGTAGCATGCGGTTGTATTTCTTTCGATAAAAGTTCGTGGGATGAACTATAATATCTATCAGATTGATAGGGTTCTTGAGCAGAATGAGCGGTGACCATCTGCATTAAATCGGCAAGATTATAATCTTGTTTCGGTTGAGAATCTTCACTGGGGATATCTAATTTGGTTCTACAAAACGGGCACACTTTTAAATTAGGGGGTTCTATTTTTTCGCCACAGTATGGACAATTCAACTGGATTGCCTATTTCTTATACTTTTTGTATTCTATTAATATGTATATATTTGAAGTTTATAAAGATATAGCTTATTTTCAAAAAGATTAACTATATCATAAAATTTTAAAATAGAAAATGATGGAGCATAAGATTAGCAATTAAAAAGCAGAGAGAATTATAATCTTACAAAGACTATTCGGCACTAGAAGAGAAGAAAAGCAAATCTAACCATAGTTGAAGAGAATAATTTGGTTTTACTTTTTTCTCTTTATAAGTTAAGAGTTAATTTATTATTAAATATATTATAAAAATGAGAATCATAGAAAAAATTTAATTTCTCAATAATTATAAGGATGAAAATAAAAAAACAAAAATAAAAAAAGATAAAAATAATAATAAAATTGTTATTGAATTATACATTTATGGAGTCTACTTTTTCTTTTTGCTGATGACACTTATTTCTTACCTCCTTTTGGCTTAAGATTACCGATAACAAAATCTAATCCTAATTCTTTCAGTGTTTTATCTGTGGGAATTCCAGTTTCTGTATCCCAACCTCGTGCTTCATAATAACCGCTTAATAATTTCTGATATCCCTCTTCTTCTAGGGTGACTCCTTTTGCAGGACCTTTTGTGTGTGCTTGCTTAAAGAATCTTTCAGGTGGATGGTCATCAGCCCGTGTCCAACCTTCTCGGATATTAAAACACTTTGAAAGGGTTACTATTGCTGCTCCTCTCTCCATAATACTTTTATCTGTATGGGGGATTCCGGTAACTAATTCGTATACCTTTGCTATTTCCGCGTCACTTTCATAAATTCCACGTGTAAATTTGCAGATTATATAGGAATCTATTAACGAATACATATCTTCTAACTCTATAATTGCCTTGCCTCGTTCAAGGGGTTTATCATAAGAAAAGCGATCGAATTTACCTTTTGCATCTAATCCATACGCACCATTTCTTAGATGACATGCTCCACGTATAGAAACGCTCTCCCCTACTGCAAAACTGGTCATGCCATGAAGATCAAATGCTGGCATTTCAAGCCCTTTTATGTTCATTCCATAAAAACTAGCATTTTTCTTTCCCTTTTCTTCTAATCGAATCCCAGCTTGTCTAGTTCCATCACCAAAGACTTCTCCGGCAAAACCCTCACCTAAGATCATTTCCCTAGTAAATCTTACCAAATTTTTTGTTGAGCCAAAAGGCAATTCATATCCTAAATCCTTTTTGGTAATAAGTCCTTCATCAAATAATTCGCATGCCATAGCAGCAGTGACACCACCAGAAATTCCATCAATTCCTAAATCATCACATAATTCAATACATTTGAAAATAGTAGGCCAATCAGAATTTCCGCATGCCGTGCCAAAACTATAACAAAGTTCAATATCTACACTAGATACGAGATTTGGATAATCTGGATGAGTCTTAGGTACTCTTGCCAAATGATCACATGCAATTGGGCAATCGGTACAAGCAACCTTTTTCACAACCCATTCTTCATTAAGATGCTCACCAGTAATTAAATCTTCATCAATTTTTTCCCATGTACCTTCTCTATGGTTAAATGTGGGCATCATACCAAGATCATTATACGATCTTAATCCTGAAGGAGTTCCTAAATCCCGATATTTTGAAGTTGCAGAGCCTGTTGCAACATTTAATAATTTTTTGGCTAATTTGAAAAATTCAACAGGCTTGGCTACTTGTGTTCCTTTTGTCCCCCGAAATGCTATTGCCTTAAGATTTTTTGAGCCCATAACAGCTCCCATTCCTGTACGCCCCGCTTGCCTATTTCTATCATTTGTTATACATCCTAATCGTGACATACGCTCTCCTCCAGGACCGATAGCCATTACAGCAAGGCGCTGATCTGAAAATTCCTCTCTTAATATTTCTTCGGTATCCCAACATCCTTTTCCCCATAAAGTTTCTTTACAAGGTTTTAAATATCTATCATCATCATCGACCACAAAATAAGATGGTTCAGGAGCTTTTCCTTTAAATACAATCATATTAACTCCTGCTCGACGGGCCTGAGCACCGACAGAACCAGAAGAAATAGACATTCCAAACATTCCTGTTAATGGAGATTTGGCAAAAACCCCATATTTAGAGCTTGTTGGTAAAATAGTAGTTGGCATAGGTCCAATTGCCCATACAAGAATATTATCTTCACTTAAGGGGTCAATACCAGGTTTCAATTCGTCCCATAATACTTTGGCTCCGAATCCATACCCACCTATCCAATCCTTACAAAATTCTGGGTCTATTACTGATTCTTCAATCTTTCCAGTAGCCAAATCAACATCGAGTCGCACTTGAGTGTAACCTTTAAGTTTTGCTGGTATTGTTATTTCTTTAGACTTACTCATTTGATAATTCTCCTTAGTATTATTTTTTATTTTTTGAGTATACAAGTATTAATATTATATTTTTATTTTAAGTTTATTCATTAAAGAAATGAATTAAATAAATTAAATATGAAATAGTTTTATAACTTTACATTTTATTTTTAAAATAAGTACAGCAATACATATCGAATAGCGGAACGAAATCATCATCATTGTAGAATATTTTATTTGATTTCAAAGAATATTTTAACTATCGATCAAGAAAAGTAGGTATAAATATGAAAGAGACTCAAGATAAAAATATTCTGGAAGTCAATTTAGCAGATAAAACTTTAAAGGAGATTTATTTTGAAGGTGATTTAGTTAGAAAATATTTAGGTGGACCTGGGTTAGCAATTCATTATATGATGGAAAATGAATTGTATAATTATGATCCTTTTACTAAAGAAAATCCGTTAGTCATCATGACAGGACTTTTAACGGGAACTTCATATCCTTGTTCAGGTTTTTATTCTGTAAGTGCTAAATCCCCTTTAACAAATATTTATGGTGAAGGATTATCAGGAGGGTTTTTTGGTGCCGAGCTAAGACCCTTATATGATGGAATAATTTTTCTAAATAAATCAGATAACCCAGTTTATTTATATCTTGATGACGAATCAATAGAACTAAGAGATGCATCGGAAATTTGGGGTAAAGATACTAAAAACGCATCCAAAATACTAAATGAGAAACTCGGTAAAGATTTTAAAATAGCAATTATAGGTCCTTCTGGAGAAAATCTTATCCCATTAGGAGCCATATTAAATGATCATGGAAGAGCAGTTGGAAGAGCAGGCATGGGTGCAATAATGGGCTCTAAAAAGCTAAAAGCAATTGCGGTTAAATCCAATAAAAAGGTGCATTATCAGAATGAAGAGGAATTTAAGATGATAACAAGAATGCTCTTTAAAGAGTTCAGTAAATCCGCAATGGCAACTACTATGAAGCAAATCGGAACTAATGGAATAAATTACTTCGAAGTATTTGGAGATGTACCCCATCAAAATTGGGGAGAACTAGCAAGATGGAAAGGAGTAAAAAATATATCGGGGGGAGTGGTTGCTGAGAAACTTTTGGTAAGATTAAGACCATGTTATCTCTGTCCATTCAGCTGTGGGAGAGAAGTTAAAGTGGACAATAAACCTTATAGGATAGAAAATGCTGCGGGACCAGAGTATGAAACCGTTGGAGCTTTTGGCTCTATGTGTTTAAATTCTAATATTGAATCCATTGCATATATCAATGATTATTGTAATAGAATGGGTGTAGATACTATTTCTACAGGATGTACTGTAGCTTTTGCTATGGACTGTTATAATCAAGGAATTATTACTGAAGATGAACTAGGATTTAAATTAGAGTGGGGTGATGCTGATGCCATCATCAAATTAACGAAACTCATTTGCGAAAATGAAGGAATAGGTAAAATTTTTTCGAGAGGAAGTAGAGAGGCTGCCAAGTTAATTGGTAAGGGGGCAGAAAATTATACAGCGGAAATAAAAGGTTTAGAACTTCCGATGCATGAGCCAAGAACCAATTATCCATTAGGGTTACAATATGCTACATCAAATAGGGGAGCATGTCATTTAAGAGGTTTTGGAAGTGATATATATTCTGGATTTTCCAATTTAAGTAAAAATTTCGAAATTAATGAAAGTATGCCTATTAAATTACGAGCAAAAGACGACCCGAAGTTCGCAAGCGATATAGCAATATCTCAAAATCTTTCGGAAATTAATAATTCGTTAGGAGTATGCCGGCAAACTTTTTCTTCTGGTTCCCAAATTATTGAAAATATATTTGATTTATTGGTTGATGCAATTTTTTATTTGACTGGGATAGAAGTCACTGTATCGGAGCTTGCTGATGTTGGAGAAAGAATATTTAATTTAAAACGATTATACAATATACATTGTGGTATATCAAAAAAAGATGATAATATTCCTATAAAATTAAAAAATTCTCCATTAAATGCTGGAAAAGCCAAAAATAGAATAATATCTATAGATGAGATGATAATAGAATATTATAAATTCCGTGGATGGAATAGCAATGGGATTCCTACCAAACAAAGGTTAGAAAAATTAGCCATAGAAAAATATTACATCCCAGATAGATAAAATGACTCAAATATTTAAAATTCCGTGGGGAACATGGTATTTAGATAAAGATTTAGAGTTATAATTTATTCCCCCTGTAGTATACATTTGCCTATGTGATTAAAACTTAAAACTTGAATATTGCTCCCTCTGACGCTGAAGAAACAAGTTTCCTATATTTCAATAAAGCTTTACTTGTAATTTTTCTTTCGACAGGTTTCCATTTATCCAATCTTTGTTGAATTTCTTCTTGAGATAACTCTATATTAAGACTCTTTTGTGTGATATTAATATTAATCATATCCCCATCTTCAACAATAGCAATTGGTCCACCAACATAGGCCTCAGGACATACATGACCGACGCATGGACCAGAAGTACCGCCTGAAAACCTTCCATCAGTAATTAATGCCACTTTATCCAAGTCTTTTCTTAGCATTAGTGTTGCAGTGAAAGCTAATAGTTCTGGCATACCTGGAGCGCCTTTAGGACCTTCATATCTTATTATTATAACAGAATTATTAGATATTTTATGTGCACTTAATGCATTTAGCGCGTCTTTCTCTGAATTGAAACATTGAGCAGGACCTCTGAACTCTAACATCTTTTTATCTCTTACTGCAGATTGTTTAATCACCGCTCCCTTTGGCGAGAGATTCCCTTTTAAAATAATAATTCCCCCCTCGGGATAAATTGGATTATTTAAAGGTCTGATCACATCCTCATTGAGAATTTTTATTCGTCTTATTTGCTTTTTAATTGGTTGTTCTGAAACTGTAAGGCATTCTAAGTTTAAAAATTCTTTTAATCTACTCATAACGCCAGGAATACCTCCTGCTTTATATAAATCAACTATTCCATAATCTCCGGAAGGTGAAATATTTGCTATAGTAGGAATTTTTTCACTATACTTATTAAAGAGTTCTAAATCAAAATCTATCCCCATTTCCTTCGCGATAGCAGGAAGATGTAATGCTGAATTTGTGGATCCTCCAAGTGCTAAATCGACAATAATTGCATTTTCTAAGGATTGCTCATTCATTATTTTAGAGGGTCTAATATCATGCTTTAATAATGATATTATCTGTTTTCCAGAATTTTTCGCAATTATATATTTCATTCTAGTGACGGCGGGAATAGTTGCGGCGTTAGGCAACGTCATTCCAAATGCTTCCATTAAGCATTGCATCGTATTTGCAGTTCCCATAATCTCACAAGCCCCATAAGTGGCACCTGATATACAATTTACCTTTTGGAAAAAATCATCATATATACTCTGTTCAATTCCTTTATAATCCGGTTTAAATCTAATTTCATATAAATTGGGACCTCCCGGCACACATATAGTTGGAATATCTAACCTCAAAGCTGCCATTAAGACTGCAGGATTTATTTTATCACAGCCAGAGATTGTCACCATGGCATCCAACCTATGAGCTTCCACCATCAATTCAATTGAGTCAGCTATCACTTCTCTCTGTGGTAAAATATATCTCATTCCTTCATTACCATTTGCCCATCCATCACAAGGACCAACAGTACAGAATTCTAGAGGAATTCCTCCCGTTTCTGCGATTCCATATTTAACGGCCTCAGCCAGGGTTTTAAAATGCTTATGCCCAGGGTTTAATTCATTCCAAGTATTTACCACTCCTATAAATGGTTTGTTTTTAATATCTTTTTCTTCCAATCCTACACTTTCTATTATTCCTAAATTTACATAATAAAAAGGAGTAGATTTTATATTCTCAAAAATGGTATTACTTCTCTTTTTCAAATTATTTTCGTTATGATTCATCCTTGTTAAAACCTACATTAAATTATTTTTACCTTTTATGTAATTTGATTTTTATAAGATTAAAAAAATTAATAATCATTAAAAATCAAATAATAACTAACTATATTAAATTATATTTAGACATTAAATTTTATATAGACTAAGCAAGAAGAATGAATAAAGAAAAATTGGAATCAATACTTAAAGAATACTCTAATTTATATACCTGCGCAGTTTCAGATGCAATAGACGAATTGGGTTTAGAACCAGGATTCATTGATTCAGAAATAAGACCAATGTGGCCTGGAGCAAGAGTACTTGGTCTAGCGGGAACTATGAAAATGGATCTTTCTGATGAACCACTTGATAGAAATATTATCGCTAAGATGTTACAATTTATTAAACAAACTCCAGATTTTCCCATAATGTGCGTAGATATGTCGGGTTATATGATTGCTGCGGGTTTGGGACAAAGTACAAGCAGAATTCTTGAAAAATTAGGCTTCAGAGGAGGATTAGTAGATGGACCAATTAGAGATATCGCTCAAGTAACGGATTTAAAATTTCCAATATTTGCAAGAGGGATTATTTGCTCATCCATTCGAGGGAGGATGGTGATTGATATGGATTCTGTAATGAAGCCTATAAAATGTGGTGGAAGGATTATTACTCCTGGTGATTTAATCTTTGGAGATATTAATGGAGTAGTTGTTGTAAAATCAAAGGATATTGAATCGGTCTTGGAAAAAGCAAAAGAAATGATCTCCACAGATAAATGGTGGTTTGAACAACTACAAAAGGGAAGAAAACCTTCTGAAATTGAAAAAGAGAGACCATTACCTTAATATTGATTACCAATTAAAAACATATTCAAATATTAATAAAAAAAATTTTAAATTGAAAAGAAAATGAGTGAAGATAAATTATCCACAGGTAAAAAAATATCATTTGCACTAGGAAACATTGGAGGGTTGGCAATAGGGCAATCCTCAATATTATTGCTTTATTCTTATTATTTTTTGTATTTAGGGATTCCTTTAAGCCCAATTGGAATAAGTTTGATACTAGTAGTCTACGGAGTATGGGATGCATTTAATGAGCCACTTATAGGTCATCTTTCGGATTTTACTAAATCACGATTGGGGAGACGAAAACCTTTCATTCTAATTGGACTTATTCCACTTATAATCACTTCTGTATTAATCTATACACCCCCTATTAATAACTCAGTTCTCTGTACGATATACTTAATTATAATTCTCGTTTTATATGAAACATTTGTCACAATGGTCGTGACCCTTTGGTATTCGTTGTTTCCAGAATTATCACTTGATCAAAAAGAGAGATTAGTTATTTCAAGATTCTTACAGATTTTTGGGATTTTTGGGTTAATATTAGGGATTGGTATCGCACCCTTGATTGCTGGATCTTTTTCGGATCCTCTCATAGGATATTCATTGATGGGGTTAATTTTAGGAGCAGTAACTGCTTTATCCATGCTTCCAACTCTGATTTTCATCAAAGAAAGAAAAGAATACCAAATAACTGAGAAAAAAAAGAGCTTTTTTGAGTCAATGGTTATTGCTTTAAAAAATAAATCTTTTCGATATTTTGTTCTTGTACAATTTTTACTTCAGCTCTCATATTCAGTGGTCTTATCTGGGCTTCCATTATTTTTCGAGGGATTATTAGGATTAGGAACTATGGAATGGTCAATCCAGTTATTATTTATCTTTTTAACAGTAATTCCAAGCTTGTTTTTATGGGTTAAAATTGCAGATGAACAAGGTACCAAAAAAGCATTATTTCTTTCTATGATTTCTTTTTGCATTGGACTTTCGTTAATCTTCATAATATTTAACTCTATTATGAGTTTAATAGTTCTTTTAATTACAGGTGTGGGCTTGGCTGGCGTGATGCTTTTTCCGACAATTCTTTTGAGTGATGTGATTGATGAAGATCAATTAATCACAAATCAGAGAAGGGAAGGAATATTTAATGGTGTATCAGGTGTAATTGTAAAGCTCTCAAATGCGATAAGTTGGCTAGTTTTAGGAATAGTAATCGAATTGTTTCAGATTGATAGAAATAATTTAAATCCCGCGGCTTTAACCTTTTTAAATGCGCTTGGACTTCGAATATTACTTGGTGTTATACCTATTATGTTCGTTATTCTTGGATTATATTGTCTCTATAGATATCCATTAGCAGGAAAAAGATTGGAAGAAGTAAAAGAACAAGTTCGGAAATTAAATTTGGAACTTATTAAATGAAAATTATCATAATTTTTTTTATTTTTATTTTTTTGATTTATATTTTGAATGTATAAAAATTTTTATATAAATTATGAATTCCAAAAAAATGGCTATTGATCAAAAAGATATTAAAGCTCTCTCAAAAGTTATTAAGTTAGTTAGAAAGTTTATTGATAAAAATATTATTTACAGAGACAGAATTAATTTTAAAAAAATTGAAAGAAGATTTAATGAATTAGTAGAAAATGCGAATGAAAAATTAAAATTAAAGTTATTTTTTCGAATTTTAAAAGATCTAAAAAAAATCATCCAAGGAGAGGTTAAATCTGAAATCTATTATCTAATTGGAGGACATGGAGGTGTAATTATTGATGATATTGGTTTTTGTGAATTCGATTCACCTCTATATGCTATAGAAAAACTCTTTAATAAAATGCAATTGGCAATTAAAAACAATATCTCTTATAATCTCGAAATCTCAATTTGTGTATTTGAATGGGTACAAAAGAATTATCCAAATAAATTTTTTCAATTTCTTAATCTTTACCATAAAGGGAAATTTGAGATAATAAATCCAACATATTCTCAACCTTATAATTTGATTATTGGGCCAGAATCTAATATAAAACAATTTGAATATGGAATAAATTTTTTAGATAAATTTGGGATAAATCCCACAATATATTATTGTTCTGAAAATTCTCTCCACCCCCAAATTCCTCAATTATTACGGAGGTTTAATATTAAATACGGCTCTCTAAAAACAAGACTACTAGGATCGACCCCTACCGCAGGTGATCCAAAAATCTGTTGGATTGGGTTGGATGGTACTTCTATTGACTCAGTAATAGATCTTTCGGGATTATTTAATGGAGAATATTGGCATGGTACATTTTATAAAGAATTGCCTAGTCTATTATTTCAAGCAGTAGCAAAGCCTTTTATGAATAAAATAGTCTATTCATCATTGGAAGATTTTATAATAGAGCAACCTCTTATGGAGGAAATTTGGCAGATTTCACAATTTTCAAACATTTTCGGTAATTTTGAACTTTTTTCAGAGTTTATGGAAACAACAGACGTAAATGGAGAATTTAAGTATTCTCGAGATAATTTCCAGTTAGGAGATTATATATTTTTACCATCAAATCTATTTCTCCACAATAAAATTTCAGAAACTAATATATTAACCGCTGAAATACTATATTCAATAGTAGCTGATTTTGGAAATGAAGAACACGATGAATTTTTCGATAAACTCTGGAGAAACTTACTCTTGACACAAAATCATGATTCTTACGCAGTTCCTTTCATAAGACATGGAGATTATTGTGAGTCTCAATTACCAAAAGAAGAATTTAATAAAATAGAATTAAAGAAAGAGAAAATTAAAATTTCTGAATTATGTGTAGAAAAACATAAAGAAATCCAACAAGAGAGTAAAAACTTTATAAAAAGAGCTCTTAATACACTTTTAAAAAAATTAGCATCAAAAGAGTCTTTATTAAAAAAAAATCCAGAAAAAAAACCTAGCATATTTGTTTTTAATCCCACACCTTATCAAAGAGAAGATATAATAGAAATCCCTATTGAAGATTATGAAATCAAATCTGACACCGATCTGGTATTAGTACATAAAAATAGGAGAGTTAAATATTTAATTGAAGATGAAAAATTAAAAATGATAGATGAAATTCCTGGATTTGGTTATAAAACTTATACTATTCAACAAAAAGATAAACTTGATAAAAATTTAATAAATTCAAACTTTTTTTATGAAATTGCTCTCTCAAATGATCAACAGGCAATTGAAATTTATTATAAAGGGGAAAAATTCTATTCATTGAAGTTTAAATTAGATGGGAATTATCAATTAAAAATAACTAAAAAAAGCTTAAATCAAATACAAGAAGAATTTTATGTTGTTGGAAGTAATAATAAACTGGATTTTAAATTAAAGATAATACGATATAACAAAATCAATAGAGTGGAATTCTTTTTAGAATCAGGCTCTTTAAAAGAACTACTTCTAATTCCTGAAATAAAAGTTCAAAAATTTTTCATTGATTATCCCTTTGGAATAGAAGAAACAAAAAGAACAAAAATACAGGCATTAAACTTTCTCTGGTTAAAAGGCCCAAATAATGGGATAATATTTATAGTCAAAAATAGCCAAAAATTCATTATCAACCATAAAGAATCTATAATGCGGAATATATTATTAATGAAAGAAGGAAATTATGAATTTGCTATTTCTATAACAAACCAGAAAATAGATAAACACCCTTTATTTTATGTAAATTCCTATAATTTTAGATTACAAGGAATAGCTTCTCACCATAAAGTAAAGGATCTTTCTGGGGCTTTTCTTAGTTTAGAGTGTCAAGATTATATTTGTGTTATAAATTGGTGGAGACGGCGGAGTGAAGTTTATTTAAGATTATTTAATCCAAACAATAGAGAACATACTGTTATTCTTAGAGGGAAAAAAGTTAAGGATACTATAAAAGAATTAAATTTCAGGTATAATATTATTTCGAAAACAAAAGCTAATATTATAAAAATAAAACCTTGGGAGATTAAAACAATCCAATTATGAGGAGAATTTATTTTCACAAATATAGTAAATACTTTTATTGATTTTGCTTAAAAATAAAAACAATATCTCTATCATTTCTTCTCTTTTGAGGAAATCATCTTTTTAAATAGCTTTTTCTTTTTTTCTTTCCATTCTAAGCCCTCTTCGGAAGGTATATATGCTATAATATAATTTTGAGAGAGCATCTTTTTTATTAATTCTTCACCTATCTGTGTTCGTGATATTATTATTGAATATCCCTTTGGTGCTCCGCTAGAACCCACACTAATATCAGAAAATCTGCCCGTAAAATCATCACATATTTTACAATTAGGTCTTACGGCATTATCTAAGGTCTTAAGCTCCACATCTAATGTTTCATTTGAACGAGTTTCAATAATAAATCGACCTTTAATAGTTGCCTTTTTAATTTCTGAAGGACTTATTCCTTTTTCTTCCTTCAAGATATCATATAATTTATCATAATAAAAATTTTCAAAACAAAATAAACTAATACTATATTTAACCACATGTGCTGGCTTTATGCTTAAAAATTTCATTTTCCTCAAAGCTCTTATTTGGCACGGCGTTCCTACAAAAGCAATACGTAGTTGATCTATATTATATATTCTTTTTTCATCTATAATTTGAGAGGGTATATTGTATAAATCTTTTAATGGAAAAAGCTGAGAAGAGACAGAATATCTGGTGCCAGCGGATTTTTTTAGATCCTCTTTATTATAAATCAATTTTGGTCGAGGCTGTAATTTCTTATCATATTCGGAAACTACGGCGGCATCAATTTGATGAGTTTCGAAAAGATATAATAATATAGTAGTTACTATACCTCCATCCTGCCCAATTTCTTTAATTTTTTCTCTCGTTGTTTTTCCTGCCAAAAGATCTCTAATAGGACCCAATTTATCCTTTATACTATATTTTTGGTTCATTAATTCTATTAGAGGGGTTGTTTGAGGACAGATAAAATAACATACTCCACACTCAGTACAATTATCTTGATTGGCTTTAGATTTGAAGCGAGGCGAATTTTCTTCCATTTTCAATACATCGAAACTTTGACTCTCGCAATAGCTAACACATGCTCCGCAACTACAGCATAAATCATTATCAATTATATCTGTTTTCAGATCTTTAAATGTTTTAATCTTTTCTTCTTCATCTTTCAATAATGATTCAGTCATATTTTTTCATCTCTACTCTATTCATTTCTAATTTCAATTTTTCCTAACTTTTTAGGTAAGGGAGATGGTCCTATTTGTTTAATTTTTTCTGTAAAGTCTCTTATTAACTCAGCAAACTGTTTTCCTTCACTAGCAGAAATCCAATGTAGTTCAAATCGTTTCTCATTTATTCCTATATTTTTTAATAATGGTTTCATATGTTCCATTCGTTCTTGGGTTCTTTCATTACCACTGATATAATGACAATCACCAATATGACATCCCGTTATAAGCACTCCATCTATGCCTTTTTGAAATGCATCTAAAATAAAAACAGGTTCTACTCTTCCCGAACACATTACTCTAATTATGCGTATATTCGGAGGATATTGAAATCGAGAAACACCCGCTAAATCTGCTCCCGCATAAGAACACCAGTTGCAACAAAACACCAGAATTTCCGGCTCAAAATTTCGCTTTTGTTCTTTTGTTCCTTCTATTTGAATATTTTTCATTTTTTTCACATAAACAAAATAATTAAGAAGATTCTATATCAATTCCAGTAAGGAGTTCAATTTGTTTTTTAATTTGATATTTTGTAAAGTGTTTTTGATTAATAGCACCTAACGGACATTCTGCGGCACAAGCACCACAGCCTTTACATAAAGCATTGATTATATATGCTTTCTTTTCAGTGATATTATATAATCCGAAATTTTTATGTATTTCTTTTATTTCAATAGCATTATAAGGACATATTTCAGCACAGACCCCGCAACCAATGCATTTTTCTTCATATACATAGGATGTGATCCCCTCAGTTTCAACTTCTCCCTTTACCATGAGAGTTGCAGCTCTTCCCGCAGCCCCATAGGCTTGTGTAATTGATTCATCAATCCATTTTGGCCAATGCGCTCCCCCACATAAAAATATTCCATCGGTAGCAAAATCCAAGGGTCTTAGCTTGACATGAGCTTCTAAAAAGAAACCATCTTTTGTTAAAGGCACTTTTAACATCTTTGCTAATTCAGCAGTTCCTTTGCTTGGAATTTCAGGAGTAGCTAATATTAAGAGATCTGAATCATATTCAATTTCACATTCAGCCCCCACATTATTATATTTAATATGAAAATGTCCTTTAGAATCAGTTATTTTTATGTTGTCAATTGAACTGTATCTCTCAAACATAACATCTTTTCGCAAATCTCGCCATAACTTTTCTGCATTTAAATCTGAAAATTGTAATTCCCGATATAAAACGTGAATATGAGCATCGGGATTTATATTCAATAATTTTTCGATATTCTTGAGTGCCACTTTACAGCATATATTACTACAATATGTTTTTATTTTTTCTCCAGTATTATTTGAATTTTTCCTTTGATCTACACACAAAATAATTGTTGCATCATTAAATCCCGGAACTTCTGTATCTTTAATTCTTTCAAGTTCATGTTGGGTGAAAACTTTTTTAGAATATTTGTGAAGTATATCATTCCAGCGATCTGTATCTGATTGATTTGTTCCAGTAGCCACTATTATTGTTCCAACAGTAAATTCTTCGAATTTAGAATCATTATTAAAGTGTTCTATTTTAATTTTATAGTTTCCTACATATCCATTGATATCTATAATTTTCGATTCTGTTAGAATATGCATATTTTCTTTAGTTTTTAAATCATTGATATATTTTAATATATCTTGCTTATGAATCGGCAAATCATACAAATCAATAAATTCAAGTGAATTTCCTCCCAAAATAGATTTCATTTCTACTAAATATACTTCAAAGCCTTGGTTAGCAAGATTATGAGCTGCAACAATTCCCGCAATGCCTCCACCAATAATTAAAGTTGATTTCTCTACTTTGACTTTAATTTTTTGCTGAGGAGCTAAATTGACTACTTTCGCTAAATACATTCGTATTAAGTCGCAAGCTTTTTTAGTTGCTTTTTCTGGTTCTTTTTGATGAACCCAAGAATCTTGATCCCTAATATTTACTAACTCAAATAAAAAGGGATTTAAGCCCGCCTCTCTTAAAGTATTTCTAAAAAGGGGTTCATGAGTCCTCGGTGTACAAGAGGCTACAATAAATCGATTTAAATTATATTCTTTAATCATCTCTTTAATTCTTTCTTGAGAATCAGAGCTACAAGAATACATATTTTCTTCAGCATGAGCTACATATGGTAATTTAGAAACATAATCGACCACAGCAGTGGTATCTACAATACCACCTATATTTATTCCACATTGACATACTAATACCCCTACTCTTGGTTCATCTTCTGGATTAACAGGAATTTCTGGAGGATAAGAAATTTCTTCAATTTTTTCAAATCGCACAGGATATAATTTTTCACTAATCTTCGCCGCACATGCAGATCCTTCAGCAACAGCTACGGGTATATCTTTTGGTTTTCTAGAATAACCGGTGAAAAATATGTTGTGTTCTTCACATTTCTTTAATCCATCTTCATTAATAAATCCAAATTCATTATAATAAACATCTATATCCTCTAATAATTCATAGTAGGATTGATTAGGAAATAAGGCACTTGCAAGAACAACTAAATCAAATTGTTCTTCTTCAACAATATTTCTATTAATATCCTCATAACATAAAATTAAGTTTCCATTTTCTTGATTAACTTTAACAATTGAAACTTTCCCGTTAATATATTTAACTCCATATTCTTCCTCACTCTTAACGATAAATTCGTAAAAATTTTTACCCTTTGCTCTTATTTCGGTATTAAAAATATAACATTCCAATTCTGGAGAATGTTCTTTAGCCACAATTGCTTGCTTGGCAGAAGACATACAACAGATAGCAGAACAGTATTTTTTGCATTCTGGATGATGGAAATCTCGAGATCCTATACATTGTAAAAATGCGATTTTATGGGGGTGAGTTCTATCGTCTAATCTGATTAATTCTCCACCAGTAGGACCATTTGCTGATAATAATCTTTCAAATTGAAGGCTTGATAATACGTTTGGATGTGATCCAGCTAATCTCGAATAAAATTCAGGATATTTTTGCTCATATCCTGTCGCTATTACAATCGCGCCCACTTTGATGATTATTTCTTTAGGTTTTTGAGTAAAATCAATAGCATTCACTTCACAATTCTTAGAACATAATTTACAAATTCCATGATTCAAATATAAGCATTTATTTTCATCGATAAGATAAACAGGCGGTACGGATGATGGGAAAGAAATATGCGCCGCTCCATGAGTACTTAAATGAGCATCAAAATCACTGGGAATACCTTTTACTGGACAGATAGAGGCACAATCTCCGCATCCTTTACAAAGGTCTTCATTTATGTATCTTGGCTTTTTTATCATTTTGATTGTATAATTACCAGCAGTTCCTTTAATCTCTTTCACATAAGAATAGGTAAGTAGCTCAATATTAGGATTTCGAAATACTTCAACCATTTTTGGGGCTAAAATGCATAGAGAACAATCTAAAGTGGGGAATGTTTTATCTAATTGAGCCATTGTCCCTCCAATAGTAGGTGCTTTCTCAACTAAATAGACTTTAAATCCTAATTCGGTTAAATCTAATGATGTTTGAATCCCAGCTATTCCCCCACCGATAACCAATACACTGCTTTCTAATTCAGCCATAGCTTATAAAAGTTGGTTTTTTCTAAAAGCATGAATACTGCTAAAAAGTCTCAATCTTATTATAAAAAATAGTTTTTAAATTTTTAATATAACTATTATTTTTCAATTGTTTAATTGAATTAGAGTGAATCAAATTTAATTATAAAACAATAAGATACAAGATTAAAAATAATAATTCTTATATAATGATATTGGTTTTATTTTACTAAGAATAGGTATTTTAGCAAATCTTATAATCATTATTTTTTTTTTGCATATCATTTATATTTACATCCATTATAAAAATAAAAGAAAAAGATGTGATGAGTCATATCTTCGGAAATAAAAAGAAAATTTTACAGCATAGATAATGAGCTGCTGTGTATTGTAAGTTATATCGAATTTTTAAATGTCAGAATTTATTTCCCTAATCCAGAACTTCTCCAAATCACAAAAGACTCTGAAAAGTTTGTCTCAATTTTTCTCCAGAAAACAATTCATATTCTTGAAAAACAGAATATAAATATGAAGGTAAAATATTATTTTTACAATGAGACAGACATCATAGAGTCAATGGATATCGAAAATCTCAAATCAATTGAAGATTATAATTTAATCACTTCAAGTATTTTAGATCTTCTTACTGAAATCAAAGAAACAGTAATTACTTCTAAAATTGAGAGAAAATTTTATTCTAAAGACAATAAACTGTTATCCATCATAAATTTCTTGGATTTTAATAGAATACTTATTACTTTTGTAAATCCGAATAAATTAAATATCCAAAGAACTTCTGAATTATTTAAGCAATTAATTTCTGAAAAAATTATAAATTATTTAAAGACAGATTATCCTGAATTAAAGACTTCATATGATTTCTATAATAATACCGAAATTATTGAATCTATTGAACTATACAATGTGAGTTCTATAAAGGCCTATAATTTTGTTTGTGAACAGATTATGGCATTGCTTTCAGAATTAGAATAAAATAATAGATAGATTCATTTAACCACTTTTTTTATAAAATTAAACTTTTGCTTATTTTCAATCATAAGATTAAATGCGAATTTCTGGTATTTATATAAACTTAAAAGAATAAATAATACCTATGAGAATACTGTATATTGATATTGATACACTCAGAGCAGATCATTTAGGTTGTTATGGATATCATCGTAAAACAAGCCCAAAAATAGATGAGGTTGCACAAAATGGAACTATCTTCAAAGAAGCCTATGCTTCTGATGCTCCTTGCCTCCCTTCTCGGGCCTCATTATTCACTGGAAAATTTGGCATACATACAGGAATTGTTGGACACGGCGGTACAGCAGCTGATTTAAGGATCATGGGAAAGGAAAGAGGATTTATTGACCAGCGCATAATGAGTGAATTTTGGATATTTAAACTAAGGCAGGCAGGGTATTACACGGTTTCAATTTCGCCATATGCAGAACGGCATTCAGCATATTGGTTTTATGCGGGATGGAATGAAATGTATAATCCAGGAAAACAAGGACACGAAATCGCCGATGATATTTATTTTTATGCAGAAAAATGGTTAAATAAACATGCTAAAGAGGATAACTGGATGCTTCATATTAACTTTTGGGATCCTCATACACCATATCGTACCCCAGAATCGTTTGGAGATCCTTTTAAAGATGATCCTCCCCCTTCATGGCTAACTGAAGATATAATTAATGAACATAGAAAGAGTTATGGGCCCCATTCCGCGAGAGAAATTCATGGATTTAAATCAAATAAAAGGATTAAGAGAGCATTTCCACGAATAAAAATAACCGAAATGAAATCTGTAGATGATTTTAAGTCTTGGATTGACGGCTATGATACGGGAATTAGATATGCTGATTTTTATATCGGAAAAATTATACAAATTTTAAAAAATTTTAATGTGTTTGATGAAACATTAATTATAGTAAGTGCAGATCATGGAGAAAATCAAGGAGAACTCAATGTTTATGGTGATCATGGCACCGCAGATCACTTCACAAATCGGGTACCTTTAATTATTAAATGGCCAGGTAAAACTTGGAAAAATGAATATAACAACTTAGTGTATACAAATGATATGGCTGCCACAATAACAGAAGGAATAGGAGCTAGCGTGCCAAAATCTTGGGATGGAAAAAGCTTTTTTGCAAATATTGAAAATAATGAGCCATATGGAAGAAAATTTTTAATAATAAGTCAAAATGCATGGAGTTGTCAACGATCAGTAAGATTTGATGATTGGATTTTAATCAGAACTTATCATACCGGATTGAAGAATTTTCCTGAATATATGCTTTTTGATTATAAAAACGATTACCATATGCTAAATAATATGGCGGATAAAAATCCTGAAGTGCTTAATAGAGGCATAAAATATCTTGAGCAATGGCACAAAAATATGATGAAATCATCAAGTTCGAGAATTGATCCTATGTGGACCGTGATACAGGAGGGAGGTCCATCTCATACCAGGGGGGAGCTTAATAAATATCTCAGAAGGTTAAAAAAAACCGGCAGGGAAGAGATGATTCAGGTTATAAAAGAAAAAAAAGAAAAATATGAATGATTTATTCACCTATTTTAAATAAAAAATTAAAGCCATAAATCACTTTTCATAATAAAAATTATTTCCTTTAAGAGCATAAGAATTAATTTAAAATATTTAAAATTTATATAGAGAAATAACTGCGGATGCCTCAAGATACAAAAATAATCACTTCTAAAGAATCATTTTTTTGTCCATTTTGTGCTAATGAGTTGAGCTCTCGATTTTCAAAATGTTTTAATATCTACTGTAAAGGAAAAGAATTTCAAGTTGATAATTTTGTTATATATCGTTTAAATCCTAAATTGGGTATTGGGAGAATTATTAAAAAACTAGAAATTCCTGCTTCCAAATCGCTTGATGAAGATGATATCTATATAATTACTAAATATAAGGTTCTATTTAGAAAAAATATCATTAAAATTGTTCACCCAATTGATTTAATTCATTATATTTTCAAGGTTAATGAAAAAGTTTTTACAAAAAATGAAAATATCTATGCAATTGTTAATTCTGCTGATTTTGTTTCCAAAAATGGAGAAATCTCCTATGAAGTGCTATATTCCAATGGAACTAAAACTCAGGTAAATGAATCTGAAATTATTTTAAAGAATAAATCATCATTAGAAGAAATAATATCCATTAAAACCATAGATCCTCCAAAAAGCTTTCTACTTAAATATTGGGCATACCAATTTAATTCTTATTACACTTCACACCAAGTAAAGTGTGTAACAAATTCTAGACTTTCCTTTATGCCTCATCAGATTAATGTCGCCCATAGATTATCTGAAGATTATTTTCCAAGAATGATATTAGCAGATGAAGTAGGTTTAGGAAAAACAATTGAGGCAGGAATATATATAAAGGAAATGATGGCAAGAAACATAGCTGAAAGAATACTCCTTATCGTTCCTGCATCTCTTGTGAAACAATGGAAGTTTGAGATGGAAAATAAGTTTCATATTAAATTTATTTATTATGATGGATTAAAACTAAAAAAATTGAAGAAAAAAGGTCATTATGAGCATCTAAATATATTGCACAATCCCTTTTATTATGATAATTTAATTATATGTTCACTCCAATTTGCCCGCAATCCTAAATATATTAATTTATTATCCCAGATTTCATGGGATATTGTGGTTTTTGATGAGGCACATCATCTTCGGAGGTATTTGTTAAATAAATCTACGGGTAATTATAGAGAGACGCTTAATTTTCAATTAGCAAGAAATTTAAGTCAAAATACGGAAAGTCTATTACTATTAACAGCAACACCTCTCCAATTACATCCATTCGAGCTTTATTCTCTAATTGAACTAGTACATCCTGAAGCATTTAATAATTTTAGTGATTTTGAGCATTTTCGTAAAAATATTCCATTCATCAATTTACTTGTCAGAAATATTACTCAACTCAATGAATTAAATACATTTGAAGTCAAAAATACCATAAAATTGCTCAAAGATCTGAAATATATAAATAATAACAAATCTTTTAATGAAATTATTACTGAGCTTAAAAAATTGTCCAAAAAGACAGAAATACTAAAAGCATTAGAAAAAGACCATACGCTCTCAAAATTCTTAATTAGAAATCAAAAAAGAAATGTCATATCTGATGAATATATAAATGAGCGAGTAGTTAAAACAATCTTGGTTAATCCAAAAGAAGAAGAACTCAATATTCATAATGAAATCCAGTTATATTTAGCAAAAATATATAATTTGGCTGGAAATGCTACAAATAAAAATCTTGGTCTTGGATTTGTTATTACTACTCTTCAAAAACTACTTACTAGCTCAAAATATGCCTTCCTAAGAAGTCTTGAAAAAAGGTTATTAACACTAAAAAAATTGAAAATGGAAGACCCAGATTATTATGAATCTGAAATGGATACGAGCACAATCGATGATGCTGATGTAAAAATTGATCTTATGAATAACAACATCTTAAATGTTGAAAACCAAGAAAAAATTCTAAGAGAATTCTATAATAAATTAAAAGCTATTCCTTATGATTCCAAATCCGAAAAGCTATTAGAACTTTTACAAAAGATTTATCAAAACAATCCACAAGAAAAAATACTCATATTTACTCAATTCGTTGATACTCTTTTTTTTCTAAAAACAATTCTAGAGGAAGAAGATCTAAATTTTTCCATTGAGATTTTTTACGGAGGTCTAACTAAAGAACAAAAAGCAGATTCTGTCAAACGATTCAGAAAAAACAAAAGATTTTCAATTTTATTATCAACGGAAATCGGCGGAGAAGGGAGAAACTTTCAGTTCTGTAGAATTCTTATAAATTATGATCTTCCGTGGAATCCAATGAAACTTGAACAGAGAATTGGACGATTAGACCGCATCGGACAGAGATCAGAGAAAATATATATTTATAATTTATTCATGGAGGATACGATAGAAACAGATATAATTTTTGCCTTAAATAAGCGAATAAATCTATTTAAACAATCAATAGGCCACTTAGAGCCGATTTTAGGAAAAATAGAGGATGATATTAAAAAATTAGTCTTTTCTATAGATAAAAATAAACATCAGCAAATCTCTAAATTTAACAGAGATTTAGAAAAAAGAGTAAAAAAGGTAAAAGAGATGCAATTAAAATTGGAGGATTTATTGATTGATAAAAAATCATTCCAAATGGATGAATTAATAAAATATAGCTCTCATAATCAAGAAATATTGACAAATGATTTACTGTATATCTTTATTTCACGATTTTTTGATCTTAATAAAACGTATGGAAAATTTAGCAAAATCAAAAACTCAGATGAAAATGATGATAATCTAGTAGAATCTTCATTAATAAAAATAGAAATTTTTGAAGAATTATTAAATCAGTTAAATCAATCCCTAGAAAAACAATATTTAGGCACATTTAATTTAAAGGTGGCTAAAATTAGAGAGGACATTGATTTTTTTGCTTTAGGCCATCCTTTAATTAATGAAATAATAAAATTTTGTTTAAGAGATGAAGGTCTTGTAAATTTTTCCATCTTAAATATAAATAAATCTTCTATCCCAAAAAAATATCAAAAGGAAATTAAAGATCTTAATCATTTTTTCTTAATTGTTTTTAAACTCACATTTCACGGATTTATTGTAGAAGAAAAAATAATTTCACTATTAGTGGATGAGAAAGGAAATAAAATAGACAAACTCGCTGAATTTTTATTGGGGTTTAATAATTTCAATAATTTTTATCAAGATCAAGTTAAAAATGAATCCATTAACGTTATTAAACCATCTTTTATCAAAGATTTAATTAGAAACGCTAGAAATTTAATTCATTCCAGATATTCTCAGTGGAAAAGAGAAATTATTAAATTAAATGAGAAAATATTCCAAAAAGAAAGAAATAAGAAGAAAAAATTATATGAATATAGAAAAAAATTATTTTCTCAAAAATTAAAATCCTTAGAAAAGAAACTAGTTAGTAAAAAAAATAAATTCCCTTCAGAGAAATCGATGATCAATATTAATAACTTATTAGATAAAGATAAAAAAGAAAGAAAAATGAAAACGGTAAAAAAATTAAAAGATGATATACAATTTCTTAAAAATGATATTAAATCAAATCAAAAAAAGCTTGATGATATAGAATTTCATTATATTGATCTTAAAAATGATATGCAAAAAAGAAATTTACAGAACTTTTCTATGGAATTAATAGCGATTTCTGAAGTAAATATATGCAATTAATTATATTATTCTCTATAAAAAGGAAAAAAAAAAAAACATATTTAATTTTTAATTATAAACTTTTACCTATTACTTTAAGAGCGTCCCTCATAGAGAATAAAATCTCTAATTTCATCGCAAATCCTTCGATCTTCCAGAAAGGAGCGAGTAACTTAGAAATTTCCATCAGAGCTTCTTCAGCATTTTCTTTTTTGGTCATAATCAAATTATATCCTTTAATCCCCCGATCTTCATCAGGACAAGCGAAACTTTGCCATTTACTTATAGATGATGGCATTTTGCCTTGAACGTCTTTAAAAACGTTAAACCATTCACTAGTTTTATTATATGGGGTCCACTGAGTAGCTAAAATGATCATTTTTAATTTTACCCTCTTTTATTTAATTCGTGATAAATATAGAATTTGAGTAAATAAAATAATTATTTCAATATTATTTAAATCTTACCAACTACGAGACATCAAATTTCAATAGTTAAAATTAAAAAAAAGAATTATTTGTTTAAATTATTGAACATTTTTTTGTTTCTCTTGTATATCTCTAAAAATTCTTTATATAAAGTATCATAAATCTCCTGAGTTTCTTTATTAGGGGTGTATATATGCTCTAATTTAATTAAAGTTACTGCCTCTGTAAAATCTTTTAATATTCCTAACCCAATTAAAGCTATTACTGCCGAACCTCGAGCACTAGCTAATCCTGGATTTTTTACTTGCTTAATTTCTCTATTTGTAATATCCGCTAAAATTTGACACCAGACATCCGAGTTTGCACCTCCACCCATTAATCTGATACTTTCCGCTTTTCCTACCAATTTTTCGATATATGTTAAACCCCATTTTATATTAAATGCGGTTCCCTCATATACTGATCTTAAGAGTTCCTTTCTTTCATGATTGAGACTTAAATTATAAAAGCCTCCCCTCACATTGGGGTCATTTAATGGACTTCTTTCGCCAAATAACCAAGGAGCAAATAATAAATCTTTTGAGCCCGGTTCTGTTTCATTTACTATCTTATTTAACTGCGAATATAAACCCGCTTTATCTCCTTTAAATCGAATTAATTCATCTTTAAAGGCAATATTTAAAAGCCAATCCATACAAGAAGCTCCTGTTTCCTGTTTTGAAAGGCATAAAAAATCTTCTTTCGCAGAACAAATGGAACCTGTATAATGAAGTAAATCTTTTTTTCTCTTTGATGTGTGTGCACCTATCCAGTCAGCAGTACCTAGACATATTTGGATTTGATTTTCAATTACAGCTCCCGAACCGATTGCTGCGGCAGCGATATCTCCAGAACCTACATAGACCGGTAAATTCTGAGGCAGCCCCAAATTATTAGCGGCATCTTTATTTAATTTTCCAGCAACTTCTGTAGATAGCCTTATCTCAGGCAGTTTATCCTTATCGATATCTAATTTATCTAAGATTTTATCAGACCAAGTATATATATCTGGATGGGTATTCATTAACCAACTTGTATTTCCTAAATCACGTGAGGTGACGGCAGCATCAGTACATCTATAAATAATAAAATCCTTAACGCTAAGAAATTTGAAAGTATTTTTATAAATTTCGGGTCTTTCTTTCTTTAACCATAGAATATGAGAAATTGGATCTTTCCCATTTGTACCAGGCGCACCTCCAGTAATTTTTAGAAACATGAATAAATTTCTAAGACCAAAACCAGAAATTTTTATTAGCCCCTTTCTAAACTCATTGGTTATTTCTGCTGCTCTTGTATCAAGCCAACTAATACAATTCATTAAGGGATTTCCATCTCCATCAATTGGAATGGTTGAATTCATTTGACAATCGCAAATAATTGCTTGAATGCTCTCTGGCTCAATATTTGAAGTATTCAAGATTTCTTTAGTGGTTTTAATCATGGAATTCCAAAAATCTTCTGGGTTTTGTTCCGCCCATCCTTTTTTAGGATAATAAAGAGAATAATCCCCGGTCGTACTACAAATTAAATTTAATTCTAAATCATATAAAGCTGCTTTATTTCCAGTTGTTCCTAAATCATAAGCAATTATATAGTTATTTTTCAAATCTTTCATACCTACTTATTTAATTTAATATTCGTTAAAAATTGATTTGATATTAAAAAATTTTTTATTAAAAAGAACGATAAAAAAAAAGGATTTAATTAATTAGATAAAAAGTGTGACTACAAGTATGAGTATAAACACTACAGATATAGTGAATATTGCTATCCAATAAATCGCTCTGAAATATTTCCAAATCGTCCATTTATTCTCTTTAATTGATTCCCATAGTTCTTTTCTTCCCATTTGAATATCTCCTCCGTATTATATAAAGAAATGATATACATATAATGAAAATGGAAAAATCACTAAAAACCCAACAATTAACATGATGATAAGTTCAATTATGAATTGTCGAGTTTTGCTTAGTTCTCTATCTCTTTCTTCTTCAGCCAATCAACCCACCTTTCGTATTTGCATAATATAATAAACCTACAGCACTAAATGCTGCTATTCTTATCTCCGATTCAGAAAAAAATGCCAGTCCTATAATCCATGGAAGATCATGCTGAATCGGATTAGTATAATAGCTTACATACACAATGCCATTTACTACACAAACGCCCGTATATGCTGTGTCTCCGTTGCTTGGCAGATCAAATAAATGAATCAATCGATTTGGTTTTACTTCGTAGACTGCAGTACGCTTTCTCCCAAGATGATTCCCAACCAAGCCAGGTCCTAAATGATTTCTACCTACCGCAAATGTTCTATTATTAATTGTGAATAATCGAGCACCATCCAGTCTAGTTTGAAAATCAGCACCATATGACCATTTAGTTAAATTATCATATGATTTTGCGATACTTGTACCAGCATGAGGTGTTCCAAAGATGTAACCTGTCCACGAACTCATCGAAGCTATTCGTATCGTTGAAATCAACTCTCCATTAGGAAGAAATTCGATACAAGCTTCTGATCCTTGATAATGTTCATAATACAAAGCATCATGAACCACTGATACTTCTTCCCAATAAATACCATCATTAGTTTTTAATAAAATAGTCTGAGCTCTTATCATTGCTTTCTTTCCTGAGGCCATGACATACCAAGTTTTATTATCATTTGTGATAGGCTCTGTTCTGCCAAAACACCATTGCCATTCGGTACCCCAAGAATCATCTGAATATGAAACATTGATTGTTACTAATCGGGGTATCGTCCAGCGAATCCCATCCTTAGATTTACACCAATAAGTCACCTCTGGTTCAGGGTCAAACTCAAAATTAGGCAGAAAATACAGAAACATAGTATCATTGATGACAGTAAGCAGTGGATCTCGTACATCATATCCAGGTGCTTTTATTTTTGCGACAGTGATCCATGTTCCTTCTAATGCATTCGGAGACCAAGCGACCACGAGCTCACCGTTTTTATCCTCTAGATGCCATTTACTATTTTGATAGACCATCCAAAAACTGTTGTTATAATAAAGTAATTCCGTATTGGATTTATGATGTTTCTCTATTTGATCTCCACTTGGAATTGCAGTCCATGTATTTAAGTATACAAATGGGGGGCTTTCGAAAGAGGGTGCAGGACGCGTATAATAATAAGAAAGCATAACTCCTAATAATGTGGTCAGAGAGATAACTAAAGCGAAGATAAATATACAAATATTTCGAAGAATTGTTTTGATTTTTCCTTTTATTGTTGATGATGATTTGATTGTAAATACATAATCATGGAAATAGATATATAAGATTATAAAAATTGCAACGAAAAACAATCCAGCAAAGATTATTGCGCCAAAAAGACAAATATTAAAAGGTCCAGAATTATAAAAGTTAAAGTAATTTGCGACTCCCGAGAAAATCATTAAGATTACTGAGATAAGAATCAATATTAATGGAATTTTTATTTTTTGAAAATAAGTTCGCATTTCTTTATAACCATTTTTTTATGTTTATAATAAATTTTTGTTAAAAACTAATTATATATTTATTTTTAAGTAATATATAAGCATTTTGATGGTTTTGAATTTGTTTTAAAGTTTTTGAAATAATTAATTGATTTAGTAATGGTATTTTTTTTGTAAAACGTATTATTTTGTATCTTATAATTTTTATAACTATTAGAGAAAATAAAATTAAGATTTCCGGTTCAGTATAAAAATTAATAATTTAATTACTATTTTATAAAATTGTATTTCTTTCCATAAATTTTAAAAAATCTAGTCCCTCCCGCTTCTTGGAGTATTTTTAATGTCTCTTGGGAATTTTTAATATTCATCCCTCCTACGAGATCCACACCAGACTCAAATAAAACATCCGGAATCATACTTACCGTCGGACCAATTATTCCAATAAAGTTTGTATGACTACTGAATAGATTTAATATTTTTTCTAAAGTATCATTAATTAATGTCGTTCCCGTACAAAATAATATATCACATTTTTTCTCATTCTTTTTTAATTCATTCACTTTTCTTTTGGTCTTAAATTGGTTAAAAATTTGATTAAAAGGTAATTCTTTTTCTATAATAATTATATTATTTGTTTTTTGCGCCATTTGACGTATCATAGGTTTAATTAATCCGATAAAAATTATTTTTGTATCAGATTTTATATCCAAATACTCCAATAAACCTTCTTTGAGAGATCTATATGGATTATAGACATTTATTATATCTTGTGAAGCTGCATTAATAGTTGCTATCCCAATTATTTTATTTAAACTTGGAGCTTTTTGCCCCCAATGTAATAGCTCATAGAGATTTTTTTCTGTTAATTTTCCAGGAAAGTTAATCTTACTGCATTCATCTTTTTTAATGACTTCTGGCAGTGTATGGGCGACTCCTAAAATTGGTCCATAAGATTCAGTAAGTAGTTCCACACCCGTATATCCTAAGCCTATTACTACCTTACTAACTTTTGGCTCTGATATACCTTGATTTTGATAAAATTCTTCTATTAATTTGATTGTTTTCTCTATAATCATTTTTATATTAGTATAAAAATATAATTTTTTAATTTAAATAAAATTAATAAGTACTGTTCTTATTTAGTTCAAAATATTCAAATCATTTATCCAAGTATTATTAGCTTTGTCTTATTTTGATATATAAATATATAGAAAAAAAAATTTTATCCAATCTAAACATTAGAATTTCCTATAAGAATTTATTAGATAAAGTATTTGTTAGATTTTAACCCAATTTTAAATTGAAATGAATTTTGAAGTTATAATAATAAAGTTTAAATATAATTAAAATATTATTTGTAATTGAAATCATTTATAAATTTAATGGTGAAAAAAAATGAGTTTAAAAGATTCTCTAAAAAAAGTTTTAGATATATTTATTGAATATATCGGAATATTTCTAATAATCGCCGGAGGATTAGCAGTAATTGGAACATTAATACCATTTAGCATGGCTACGATAGATGTGATATTTTCAAAAATAGATATAACATTTAATCCTTTATTTAGTAAGATAGTTGCGATAGCGTATCAAGATATTCCATTACTTGGTTCTACTTTGTATACTTCACTTTTTTCGGGAATAGTTCCTGGATCTTTTAGTGTTTTATCAATTATAATATTAATATTGGGAGCAGTAATTGCCATTTTTGGTCTTTTAGAGTTATTAAAAGATAAAGTAGAATTTCTAGGATTCTTAAAGAATAAATCAATCATTATCCCGATTATTTATCTCATATTAGGAGGGGCGGCGATTATTTTTGCACTTATCGAATATTTTATTTTTAGGGGACGTTTAGTTGATGGAGTAGAAAATCTTTATTTGATATTCCAAGTTTTTCTACTAAATTATAACAGCTTATCATTTTTCTTATTAACCACAAAAACACTACCTTCTTTTGGATTCTATTTGATTAGCATCCCGGCACTTGTCGTAGTATTAATATCAATCCTCTTACTTGTTATTTCAATTCAAGGAGCTGCACCCCTTCCAAAAAGAACAACAACTCCAAAAACCACTACAACCGGAACACCTTAAAAAAATTTAACTATCTATTAAATTTAAAATACTATTTTTTTTTTAATTTTTTATTAATATATTTATTTTTGTTCATATTCAATATCTCCTTTAAGCCAAATATCTCTTGATGATTTTGACAATAAGATATTGAAATTTCCATCCTCTATAGTCCAAGTATTAGTATCTTGATTATAAAAAGCCAAATCATTTCTATCAATCTTGAATGATATTATTTTTTTTTGGTTAGGTTTCAAATTAACTTTAGAAAATTCTTTTAACTCCTTTACTGGTCTTTTTAAGCCTGATTCTATATCTTGGATATATAATTGGATAATATCAGCGCCTTCTCGATTTCCAGTATTGATTATATCCATCTTAATGGTTAGCACATCATTTCCAGAAAGATATTTTTTGTCTAATTGAATGTTTTCATAATTAAAGGAGGTATATGATAAACCAAATCCAAAGGGAAACAGAGGATCTATATTTTTAGTATCAAAATATCGATATCCCACAAAAATATCCTCCTCATAGAAAACCTTCCTATCTTCAGTTCCGGGATAAGATTTTTGAGAAATATGAGCCGGAGAATCTGAAAGCTCTTTCGGAAAGGTTATTGGCAATTTTCCTGAGGGATTGACGGTTCCAAAAATGATATCTGCTAATGCTCGTCCTCCTTCTAACCCGGGATACCATGCTTCTACAATTACTGGAGCTTTTTTAATCCAACCTTTCATGGAGATTGGACTGCCATTTATTAAGATTATGATGGTATTTGAATTAACTTCAAGGGTATTATTAATCAAATCAATTTGGTCTGAAGGTAGTTCAAAAGAAATTCGATCCGCATTTTCGCAATCGTTTCCAGGCTCATGATTAAGTCCCATAACTAAAAAGACCACATCAGCTTCAGAAACAGTGTTAATAACATCTATATTAGCTCCACATTTTTCTTTAATTCCTTGATAAGGGGTAATTTCATAAGGTGGTCGTACACTTGAGGAACCTCCACCTTCCGCCAATTTTCTATCCGCGTTTGGTCCTATTATTGCTATTTTTTTTAATTTTGCTTTGTTTAAGGGTAATAGGTTATTTTCATTTTTTAAAAGAATTATTCCTTCCTCTGCCATCTTACGTGAAAGTCTCTGATGAACTTCAGTATTTCGACTTCCTTTAGGAAGATTTTCTTGTTTGTCAAACAATCCAACATAAAACATAACTCGTAATAATCTTCTTATATTTTCGTTTAAAGTTTCTATCGAAAATTTTTCTTTTAAAAACGTTTCTTCTAAATCTTTTCTTTTATAAATTTTTGCCCTTGGCATCTCCAGCGTTAAAAGAGCATTTAAAGCATTCTCTGGGTTTTTTATAAATTGTGTAGCATTCCAATCTGATACGACAAATCCTTCAAATCCCCATTTATTTATCATTTCCTGCTTTATTAATTCTTCATGCTCACAAGCATATATGCCATTTATTTTATTGTACGCTCCCATAACGGACAAAACATTTGCTTCTTTAATTGCCGCTTTAAATGCCGGATAATATATTTCCTTGAGAGCTCTTTTAGAAACTTCAGCACTATAAGAATATCGGTTTGTTTCTTGATTATTACAGATATAATGTTTAATACATGCAGCAATTCTTTCGCTCTGCACTCCTTTGATAAATTCCACTGCTAATTCTTTATTTAAATAAGGATCTTCAGTTTGGTATTCAAAATTCCTTCCACACATTGGTGTTCTAATTATATTCACTCCAGGACCTAAGATCATATGAGCTCCTATCTCTCTAACCTCTGCTGCAATCGCTTTACCAAATTCATAACAGAGTGATCTATTCCAAGTGGAAGCTCTACAAATACCGACTGGAAAATAGGTAGCTTGTTTTCCATTTGAACTATGAGGGGCTACTCCATTCGGACCGTCTGTCATTAAAAAGGGTCTAATTCCTAATCTTTTTATCGGACTTGTTTCCCATCGATGCCTTCCAGTTAATAATTTAAATTTTTCGTTTAAAGTAAGTCTATTTAATAAATCTTCCACCCTTTTTTCGAGAGGAAGAGTATTATTCATAAAGGGAAATCCATTTAATTCTTCTTTTGAATATTCCTTCGTCATTTTTAGAAGATCTTTTAGTTTAAAATTGATTTATTTTATAATAAAATAGACCTTTACTTCTTTTCAATCTTCTTATTTTTTTTAATCTTTTTCTTAATTAAAGTATAAGTCCATATCAAGCTTATAATAAATTCTGGTATCCATTTGTGCATTAAAAGAACAATTATCGCTGCAATAAAACTGCTTGCGGCACTTATAGAATAATGAATGTCGGACCAAGCATATCCTATATAGTAAAGATAAATTTGAATTACCATACGAAAAATGTTCACTATATAAAAAATGGCAGAGGAAATAATCAAAGATTTCGTTTTCCTCCAGATTATATCTCTATTTGTGTAAGGATCTTTACTATGGGGTGTAAATACAATAATCCCCGCAAAAATACAGATCGCCTGAACTCCAGTACAAAAGGTTTCAAAATAAATAGATCCTTTCCCTGGAATGTTAAAATTCCAATGAAATTTTCCAATAGGGACATAGCTATTAGAAACTCCCATATCAAAAAAGTAATTTAAGAGAAATGTTGTTTGCTTAACGACAATTTCATGGAGCCAGTAATTAATATTCCAATCAAAAAAAAAGTATATTGCGAGCGCAAGTAGAGGGGCTCCTAATGCCAATAAACCTAAGGAATATAGAGAAAATGTATAATTTTTTCCTTCGAATTCAATAATCGGACGGTTAATTTTTCCATTTTTAGAAAACTCCTTTTTATCTAACTGGTTTTCCATATAAAAATTTAATTTTCTCAGAAGTATGTAGTTTAATAGAAAGAGCATTGGAAACATAAAAAGGGCATAGTTCATTCGAGAAATGGATTCCATTAATGGAATAGTAATTCCTATAGTAAAGCTAAATAATAAATTTAAGGTAAAATAAGACCAGATTAGTAATTTTTTCTTAATATTTAGAGTATTTCTTTTTGAAAATAAATGAATTAAGACAAAATCCAAGGTTATGGTAATTGGAATGAGAATTATAGTTAAAAAGATGCTTAGAAATGAAAGATCTGAAGACAAGAAAAACCCAATGCCGAATATCAAAATCATATTTGCAGAAAATTCTCCCCAAAATAAAAAATTCTTGAGAATTTTTTTAATCCTTTGTCGGTTTATTTGATCTTGATATAAATCATTCATCTTTTTAACCTTGTTCTATTTCTCCTATTTTTATTATAGTTTCTTTTTTTTTTCATTATAAATTTACTATGGTAAAAATATATTATTAATAAGATTTTCTCCAAGATTATATATTTAAAAAGAAAGCTCAAAGATAATCAATTTTCCCACTATTCCTTTAATTTCTCTTTATAGAGTGTTATTTTAGATTATAAAGCCGTAAATTATAAATTGAAAGAGAAAAGCAACATAAATCTCTTAAAAACACAATATTTAAAAAGAACATATAGTTTTATTTTTTAATAAAAAAAAAATAAATAAGAAACAATAGGTGAAATCGTTTGGGAAAAGCTTGGGGTACACTTGGGCTACTCTGTGCACTTTTTGGAATCGTCTTAAGTATTATGGCATGGTTTGCGATACTAAGTCCAATTTGGGGTTTGATTGCCGCTGCATGTGGTTTAATTTTTTCGATTGTGGGGATTGCATCTGATAGTTCCCCGGGTGTAGCAGTCGTAGGATTAATTTTTTCAATCATAGGTCTTATCATCGCTATTGCTGCTTATATTGCTATACCATTTATTAGTAAAATTAAAAGTGAAGTAACCTCATGGTTTTAAAATTTTATTCCTTTCTTTTATTTTAATTTTTTTTTCTTCATTTTTTTACTAAAGAATCCTATAATCTCTCAAAAATAACATAAAATATTTTTAATTTTTCATAAAGATAAAAAGAGAGAAAAATATATTAATTCATGAAAATAATATAAACTTTAAGATCTAACACAAAATAGAGTTTTATAATTAAAAAAAATAATAATTTTTATATATTTTAATATTCTATTTTGAACAAATAAAAAACATTATAAAAAGGTGAAATAAATGGGTAAATTTTGGGGAACATTAGGACTTCTCTGTGGTCTTTTTGGACTTTTTTTTAATATAATGATTTGGCTTAATATATTGAGTGTCTGGTTATATTTAGGGCTTATTTTAGGTGGAGTTGGAATAGTTTTCTCGATTGTTGGTATTGCTAGTGATGATTCTAAAGGACCTGGGGTCGTAGGGTTGATTATTTCGCTAATCACTACAATTGGGGCCTTACTTGTATGGGTTATCTAGAAATAATTAGAAAAATTTCAAATAAAAATTAAAATAATCCAATTTTTTTAAATTTTTTATATTTTTTTTTTAATTAAAAGAAATTAACTTTAGAAAATTGTAAATTAATTATTTTTATAATATCAACTCTTTTATATTTTTTAATAAGAATGATTTAAGCAATTGCACGCAATAAATAAGGTCTTGATACTCAATAGTTTCAATATTTGTATGCATATAGCGAAGAGGTACTGATACTAATGCACAAGGTATTCCTGATTTTGTCATTTGAATAGCTCTTGCATCTGTGGAAGTTGGTCTTGGTTCTGCTTCTAATATAAAAGGGATATTCTCCTCTTTTGCAGTTTCAATTAGTGATTTTGTTAATTTTGGATAAAGATTCGGTCCAACAGAAATAGAAACACCAGATCCAAGATTACACTCATAAAATTTATCTTTATTTACTCCTGGAAAGTCAATTGCATGTGTGACTTCTATAGCAATTCCTATATCTGGGGTGATTCTATAAGATCCTACTGTAGCGCCTCTTACACCGATCTCTTCTTGAGCAGCAAACTGGAATATCAATTCCCCATGCAATTTTTCTTTCAATTCATATAATTCATTTATTAACTTTATAAGAACAAAGCAGCCTGCTCTATCATCAAACGCTTTTGAAAAAAGTCTTTTATTACCTTTAAATGCTGTACATTCTTGTTTTAAAGTGATATAATCTCCCACGGAAATGTATTTCTTTACTTCATTAGAATCACTCATCCCCACATCAATAAAGAGATCTTCTAATTTAGTCGTTTTTTCCCTCTCTTTTCTCTCAAGTAGATGAATTGGTTTTTCTCCAATTATTCCGATGATATCCTCTCCTGATGTGGAATGAATAGTAACTTTTTGTCCAGGAAGAATCCGTGGGTTTTGTCCACCAACATTAGAAAATCGTATAAATCCTTTCTCATTAATCATTCTGACAATAAAGCCTATTTCGTCAATATGTGAATCTAATAGAATTTTAAATGATTTTTTCTCAGTTTCAGAGGGACGATTATAATAACAAATTAAATTACCTAAAGAATCAGTTTCGATTTTATCGCATTTATCTTTTATATTATCTTCAATGAATTCTCTAATGCTTTTTTCATTGCCGCTACAGCTCTGAATTTCAGTGAGCTTCTTCAATAGATTAAAATCCTTTTCAAATGACATTGTTATAAGAATATTTAATTATCTTTCTAATAATTAATCTAAGAAAGAATACATCTCATTCTTTAAGAATTTTCTTGTATTATATAAGAAGTCTTATCAATAATTTCCAATAATTTAGAAAAATTGGGAAAAAATTTTTTTTATATAATTAATTAAAAGGTATGAGATAAGCTAATCAAATTAGAATATTTAACAAAAGAGGAAACTCAAAAATGTCAGAAACCGAAAATGATTCAAAAAATGAGAATGAGGAAGAATCTCAAGAGAAAAAAAGAAAAAAGTTTACCTTCAAATGTACTCGATGTGATGCATGCTGTCTTGAGCGAGGGCCAATCCCCATCACTTTATGGGACTTAGAAATGTGGGCGAGAAATGAAGTGCTCGCAAATTTTTTACCCTATTTGGAGATATATGCACAACCAAGTGGTTCGATGGATTTAATTTTAAAACCTTTATCCTCTAAAGATAAAGAACAAGATCAAATAAATCAAGATCCCACTAAGGCACTCCAGAAAACACCTCTAGAGGAGCTATTAAACGAAAAATGTCCATTATATAATAAAGAGCAAAAAAAATGTTTAGTGTATGAAAATCGCCCTTTAAGTTGCAGAACATATCCTTTAGAATTTGACGGAAAAAATTTTAAAATTGTTGATTTAGATTGTCCTGGAATCGGAGAAGAGGGCATGACCAAGGAAGAATTAAAGGAAATGCGAGAGACGGCAAAAAGGATGAATTATGAACTTACAAGAATTCGAATAGCTCTGCCTGTTTTACATCAAATTATTTCGAGAAATGTTATGATGGACTTAATGAGGCAAAATATAGAAGCAATGAGTCAAATGAGCGAGGAAGATCGCAAAAAACTAGATGAAATATTTAAAAAAGCACAAAAAGAGCAACCCACTTAATAAAACTTTTTTTCTCTCTTCTTTTAATTTTGTATTTAAATTTTTCATTTTATTCTAATGCTAATTTGAGTTTATTTAATTTTCTTCTTTTTAATATGAAAAAAATATAATTTCTGTTATAAAAAAATAGTTTTTAAAAATAAGATCTTCTCTTTTGTTTAGTATTTTTTAATGAGGAAAAATTAAAAACTATCGCAAAAAAAATAATTTTGTGGTATTAAAAAAATGATGCTTATAGTAAAAATATTATTAGCAATTGTCCTAGGATTTGTGTTACTTTGTATAGGAACATATTTATTTCTTCCATGGATTTTTAAAATTTTTGTTTCTCCCCTAATTAATGCTAGTTATAAATACAAATCAAGAGATTTTAAGAAAAAAGTGGGAGAAGATATTCCGGAGCAAATAAATCGCCCAAAATTAAATATTAATAAAGAAAACGGGAGTTTTGAGATTTCATTTGGAAAAGATAGAAAAATCATAAAAGGAGCGCTTAAACTCCATCATAATGGTCAAATCTTTTCAAATATTAAAGGTTTGGGCAGAAAAACGAAATTATTGAAATTGAATAAAATAAATGAACAAGAATCTGAAGATATATTAGGAAAATTTAAAAAAATAATTATCGAATATTCTATAGAAGATGAAAATATTAATATTATAAGTGCCATAAAACAATTTTTTGATAAAAATTATGTAATATTCGAATTAAACTTCCCAGATGGATTACGAAATACAGCGACCGGGAATTACAAGCATTTAATATCAGGATTTCCGTCCTTTTTAAATAAAAGTCCGAATAAAAAGACATTTACCTATAGACACGCTATTTTTTGCCTTCCATCGCGAAAAATAAAGGCTACTTCGGCGCCTGTATTGCTTTATGATGATAATTTGAACTGTGTAATCATTTCTCCTTTAGATAAGTTTTTGAATGCAGCAATTTCTGAGGAGAAGAATGCACGAATTAATTGTGGGATTCAAGGGGAAATAAAAGAGATCCCGAAAAATTATTCACAAAAATTTGTTTTATATTTTAGTCAAGGAATCAATAAACCTATGGAAAAATTAGGGGATCTTCTATTAAAGTACCACAATTCAAGTAGAAAAAGTTTATATTCCGAAATAGTTTCATCGCATTTAGGCTTTTGGAACGATAACGGGGCATATTACTATTATAAAACAGAGAAAGGGATGAATTATGAAGAAACTTTAGTCGCAATAAAAGAATATTTTGAAGAACATAACATCCCTATTCGATATTATAATTTTGATTCATGGTGGTATCTAAAGCATACCAATAAAGCTTTTACCACCATATTTCGTCCCATAGTAAGATTAATGGGAGGGGGTTTATATGGTAATACGCTTAGGTGGGAAACAGATCCCGAAAGATTCTCAACTGATTTGAAAACTTTTTATGAGAGACGTTTTCAAAAACCCATCACAGCTCATAATAGACGCTGGGATTCTCGATCTCCTTATTTAGAAGAATATAATTTTATAACTTATAAAAATCATGCCTGCCCCTTGGAGAAAGATTTTTGGAATTGGTTAATGCGTCATGCGAAAGAGAGTGGAATAGTAGTATATGAGCAAGATTGGATGAAAAATCAGATAGATAGCGTTCCCCAATTGCGAGAAGATATAACTACTATGGAGAAATGGTTAAATAGTATGGCTATGGCTGCAAATGAAAATGGAGTCAACGTGTTTTACTGCATGCAAACACCTGCTATACTTTTATATAGTATTAAACATCCGAATATTACAATAACAAGGTGTTCCGGAGATTATAATCATAGATGGCCGCTCACCTATAGATATGTCCATTCTACTCAATCGAATATTTTAATTCATGCTATAGGCCTTAATTCCCATCCTGATGTATTTCGTTCACGCTCGATGGAAGATTCTTTCATTCGTCCATTTGGAGAAAAGCATCCTATTTTTAAATGTCTCTATCAAAATTTAAATGCGGGACTGGTTGCTCCTGGTGATAAAAAAGAAAATGTGAATTGGCCTCTATTAAATAAAACTTGTAGGGATGATGGTCTTCTTTTTAAACCCGATAAACCTCTTACTGCTAATGATTTTATGTTCAAAAAGCATAGGAAATATTATATTTGCGATACTTATATAAATCGAGAAGGAATCATTTGGAGATTTGTGCTTATATCCAATATCTGGCCAAGGCGTGTGAAGGAGACTTTTATTACGCCTCAAGAATTGGGCTTTGAACAGGATGCCTATATTCTCTATGATTATTTTGAAGATAAAATATTAAAAATCACAAAAACCCAAAAAATACAGATAGGAAATCTTAAGAAATACGAATATAAATATTATATATTCAATCCAATTCTCTCAAATGGTATGGCATTAATAGGATGCACTGATAAATTTATCCCTTGTTCAAAAAAACAATTTCCAACTATAAGAGCAGATAATAAAACATTGAAATTAAGTATAGAAGATTTAAAAGGAAAATTGAATAAAATTTTGCTCTATTCTGAAAAAAAACCGCTTTCTATTCAACTTGAAAATGGTTCTGAATTAAAAGAAGGAAATGAAAGGAATAATTGGAATTATGATGAAGGTAGTAAAAGATTAATCATCTTATTATTCTTTAAAGAATCTAAAACCCAAACTCTAATTATAAAAACAGACTAATTTTTTATTTAATCATAATTTATTAGTATATAAGTTAATTTTATTTCTATAGTAGTTAATCAGTATCTAGAGAAGGGATTGATAAAAGATGGCAACAAGGAATAATTATCATTATATTAAGTTCTTCGATGATGTGAGATCTTCAGATGTGAGTATCGTTGGGGGAAAAAATGCATCATTAGGCGAGTTATTATCATTTGGAATTCCAGTACCGCTCGGCTTTGCAGTAACAGCAAAAGCTTTTGATTATATATTGGACAGTAATGATATATTATATAATGGACAATTAGTTACTTTAAAAAAATATATAAAACACCAAATAGATAATATTTCTGAAGAAATACAAAAAGAAGATATTAAATCAATTAGCACTGTAGACAAAATTTGTGCTAATATTAGAACCCACATTGAGCAGGCGAAAATGCCTGATTCAATAAAGGATGAGATAATTGATGCATATAGAAAAATAATATCGCGAATTGGAAACGATACTACATTTGCTGTGAGAAGTTCTGCAACCGCAGAAGATCTGCCAGATGCATCCTTTGCTGGACAGCAAGATACTCACCTTAATATTAGTGGAGAACAGGAAATCGTGGATTATATTTTAAAAGATATGGCATCCGTTTTTACCACACGAGCAACACTTTATAGAGAGAGAGCGGGATTTGATCATTTTTCGGTGAAATTAAGTGTTGGAGTTCAAGAGATGGCAGGTGGAAGAGAAGGGGTAAAGGCTTCTGGGGTAATGTTTACAGAAGATCCGGATTCTGGAAATCCAAATGTTATTATAATAAGAGGTACTTGGGGTTTAGGAGAATTAATAGTTCAAGGAGTGGAAAAAGGAGATGAATTCATAGTTTTCAAGCATAGTCCAGGGCAAATGAGAATCATCAATAGAACATTAACTAAAAAGCTCAAAATGATGAAGTTTGATGAAGAAAAAGGAGGTACTATTACTGTTTCTGTACCAGAGAACAAAGAGAGAGAATTTTGTTTAAATGATGAACAAGTATTAAAATTGGCAGAATATGCTAAAAAAATAAGAGAACATTATGGAAAACGGATGGATATCGAATGGGCATTAGCAGGGGATAAAATATATATTGTTCAAGCGAGACCAGAGACGGTGCATAGTCAAAAAGGAGATAAAGAAGAGATATTTTATCTTATAGAAGATCCAGAAGAATTAAAGCAAAAAAATTTACTAATAAAAAATACTGGGACAGCTATAGGACGAAGAATTGGGTATGGAAAATTAAAAATTATTGAATCAATTAATGAAGCTCATTTATTAAAGGATGGAGACATTCTCGTTACAGAAGAAACCAATCCCGATTGGACATCTTATATGCAAAATTTAGGTGGAGTTATTACTGAAAGGGGAGGACCCACGTGTCATGCTGCTATTGTTTCCCGAGAACTAAATATTGCAGGAATTGTAGGTGCCGATAATATAGTGGAAACACTTAAAGAGAAACAGCGCGATCAAAATTTAGAAAGTCTAACAATTGACTGTAGCGAAGGAGAAGCGAGAATATGGGCTAAGGAAGTGGAATATGATTTTGATACTATTGAATTTTCTCAACTTCCCAGCACCAAAACTCAAGTTTTAGTTAATTTAGGAATTCCAAAAGGAGCTCTTTCTGCTGGAAAATATCCTGATGGTACTGGATTAGCTAGACTTGAATTTATTATAAATGATGAGATACAAATTCATCCAAGTGCTTTAATTAATTACGATAGATTATTAGTAAGACATGAAATTCTTTTAGAACGGAGAAAAGAGATTGAACGAATAAAAAAAAGTGAATTACACGCAAATGATCCCTTCAATAAAGAAATTAGGAAGTTAAAAGAAACTTTAAATAAAATAGAAGAAATAACATTTCATTATGATGACAAAGAAGAATTTTATATAGAAAAATTAGCTGAAGGCATCGCTACTATTGCCGCAGGAGTATGGAAAGAACTTCCGGATGGCTCAATAGCCCCCTGTATTGTAAGATTATCTGATTTTAAAACTAATGAATATGCAAATCTACTAGGAGGATGGATATATGAAGGCACTGAAGCTAATCCAATGATGGGATTTCGAGGATGTTCTCGATATGTTCATGAAGAATTTCAAGATGCCTTTATTTTAGAATTAAAAGCAATTAAAAAGGCAAGAGAGTGGGGATTAAACAATATTATTCCAATGCTGCCATTCACTAGATCTCCCCAAGAAGCTGAAAGAATCATAAACATAATGAAATCCGAGGGATTAGTCAGAGGTGAAAATGGATTAAAAATATTTTGTATGGCAGAGATCCCCTCAAATATAATATGCGCTGACCTATTTTGTGAGTATTTTGATGGATTTTCTATAGGGTCCAATGATTTAACTCAACTGACCTATGGGGTTGGAAGAGATAATGAAAAACTTATCCCACTTGCAGACCAATTCGGCTATAATGCAAATAGCGAAGCGCTGAAACGCTCAATTTCTCAACTTATAAAAATAGCGCATGAATATGGTAAAAAAGTTGGAATATGTGGACAAGCACCCAGCGATTACCCTGATTTTTTAAGATTTCTTGTTCAAGAAGGAATTGATTCAATCTCATTAAATTTTGATACTTATGCGAAAGGACGAATAAATACTTGGCGAACAGAGATTATTGAAACTAAGCTGCAAGCTCAAAATAAAGAACAAGCATATAATTTCTTAGCAGATTGTGATGATTTCATTGAAAGAATAAGAATCCCACGAGGAAGAGTCCGAAATTTAATTAGAAAAAAGCGTAAACAAGCCCCACCAAAATTAAAAGAATCGGCTAAACAATATGATAAAATTTTCGAAAGTATTCAAAGTATTGCCTATAATTTCGTCCGAATAATTGATGAGAATGCAGCAAATTTTGAGAATATTTTCTCTGAATATAAAAATCAATTGAATCAATATAAGGAGACCATTCCTTCTCTTAAAAAAACTATTCGAGAATTTGGTATCTTTTAATTTCAGAATCTTTTTAAAATCTTGTATTTTTGTATTTTAATTGCCAAAAAACAAAAAAAATTTAAAAAATAAAATATTTGCTTAAGCAGACTTTTAATTAATTTAATAGTGTATTAATAAGATTATTTTTAGGGAGATTACTATGTCAAGGGAAAAGGGATTTACGGAAGAAATAGAAAAAACATTTGTAAACGTTGAGAAATTATTAAATGCGATGATCAAAGACCGAGCAGTTCCAAGAAACATTAAAAGAAAAGCACAAAGAGGAATAGATGAACTTCACAATGAAGATGAGAGCCCAGGGATTATCGCAAGTAATATTATTTATTTGGTCGATGATCTCTCCCAAGATCCGAATATTCCTTTCCATATTAGAACAAACGTTTATCGGATAATTTCGTTATTAGAAAAAATTAAAGATTAAAAGTATCTCTTTTATTAAAAATAATTTAATAGCCACTTCAAAAAAAACTTTTAACATTTTTTTAACTTTTATTCAATATAATTCCTATTACATTTTATTTATCATTTTTTTTTAACATCATGAGTATTTTTGGGAAGGTAGTCTAGCTTGGTATGATTCTTGGTTCGGAACCAAGAGATCGGGGGTTCAAATCTCTGAAAACCTATTCCTGAGAGAATATATCCCCCCTTTCCCATTTATCCAAACTTTAAAAATACTTATTTTTTAAATGTAATTATACTAGATATTACTAAAAAAAGTGATTAAAATCGAGTTTGAAAAAATCATTTATGAAAGAAGGACTATTCGTAGATTCAAAAATGAGCCAATTTCACTGGATATATTAAAAAAATTAATAGACTATGCTAGGCTGGCACCTGCAGCAGCAAACATACAAAGCCTAGAGTATATAATAGTGCAAAAGAGTGAAATGAGAAAGAAATTATTTCCTTTATTAAAATGGGCAGCACATTTACCAAGAGATCAAAGAACACCAAAAGAAGGGGAGAGACCTAAGGCTTATATAATTGTTCTTAATAATATAAAAATAAAAAAAAATGCTCAATATGATATAGGTGCGGCGGTTGAAAATATCTTATTAGGGGCCACTAACTTTGGTTTAGGAGCTTGTTGGATGGGTTCCATTGATAAGATTAAAATAAGAGAGCTCTTTAAAATCCCTAACCACTATAAAATCTCTCATGTGATAAGCTTAGGACTTCCCAATGAAATATCCATAGTTGAACCTTTTAAGGACTCTTTTAAATATTGGAAAGATGAAAAAGGAATGATGCATGTTCCTAAACGATCTAGAGAGGATATTATTCAAAAGATTTATTAAAATCTAATAAAATTAAATTAATATCATATTAAAATTATAAATAGAAATATTCTGATTTCTATTAAATTTAAAAATGAAAAAGAATAGTTCGACTAAAAATAATTTATGCTAAATTTATCTAAATAAATTTCGCTTAACATTAAACTGTATTGATTATTCTAACATATAATTCACTTCTTTAAGCTTATTAAATAAGGGTTTTTGATCTTTCGGAAATGGAAAGGAATATTTTTTGTCTTGATGATCTTTTTCAAATTGCCTCCAAGCTTTCTCAACTAAGTCGGGATTTCTCATAAAATCTAAGGCCGATAAAGCTAAAACTCTTGCTGCGGCAAGCATCCCTTTATGTCCAATTTCCATTCCTCCCGTTGCTACATTCTGCCATGAATGGCCCGGTGAACCTATTACCTCACATGCTGTATTGAATTCTGCTAATGGCGTTACCCACGATACATCAGCAACATCAGTCGAACCTGGTTCCACGGCTCCCTCTCCTATCGGAGGAACTATGATTTTATTAAGAGGTTGACTTAAAACTGCTTTTGCTAAATCCATATATTCAGAAGGAACAAATCTAAGATATCCCTCTATAGAATTTTCGGAAAGAGTCTTGCTTAGTTCTTTTGCAAATTGTTTTTCTTTACTCTTAAAATTAGGAGGTCCAACTTTTTTTAAATTTAAATAAACCACTTCTTGTACTACACTATTAAATTTAGTATTATAGCTAGCACTTAGAAAGTCAATCTCCATTTGAGTCTCGGTCATTAATTCCGCTCCTTTTCCAATCTTTATTAAACGTTCATAAAGATGGTCTACTTGATGACGTTCTGGGGCTCTTACAAAGTACCATACTTCAGCCTCATCAGGTACAATATTAGGTGCTTTTCCACCATTTGTGATAACGTAATGTAATCGTGCATCTGGGATAATATGTTCTCTTAAGTAATTCGCACCAATATCCATAAGCTCTACAGCGTCTAAAGCACTTCGCCCATTCTGGGGGTCAGCAGCAGCATGAGCCGTTTGCCCATGGAATCTAAAAACAACAGAATTCATTGCCAATGTGGACATTAGATTAATCATGTTTAAAAAGCTGGGGTGCCAGGTTAGAGAAATATCGACATCCTCAAATAATCCATGTTTTACCATATAACCCTTTGCATTAAATATCTCCTCTGCTGGACATCCATAATATCGTATTGTGCCATTAGCTATGCCATCATCTAAAGCTTGTTTTACAGCTATTACTGCACCTAATGAACCAACCCCTAATAAATTATGTCCGCATCCATGTCCAGGAGCATCTTGTATAATTGGGTTTCTTATTGGTTCGGCGACCTGGCTTAAACCAGGAAGAGCATCATATTCACCTAATATTGCAATGACGGGTTTTCCATTTCCATACGTAGCATAAAAAGCTGTGGGCATTTCCGCCACTCCTCTAAAGACTTTGAAATCATAATCTTCTAAAGTATCTGCCAAGAGCTTTGATGATTTAAATTCTTGAAATCCTGTTTCAGCAAATTCCCAAATTTTATCGGAAATCTCTATTAAAAAATCTCTATTATTTTCAATCCATTTTTGGTAATTTTCACTCATAATTGGTTCTTTAACAACTCTTAAAGTATTATACTATATAAGAAATTTAATTTATTCTCATCATATGGATGTATTTCAAATGAAATAAAAATTTGTCAAAATTTAATAGTTTTAAAGTTTTTTATATAATAAGAACAAAATATATGAAAATAAAAAGTTAAAATAAGAGAATTAAAAGACGAGAGAAATTTAATCAAAAGGAAAAAATTACTTTTTCTTATAAGTTGCTTATTTTAACCAAATTAACAGAAAAAGAACTTTTAAATGAAAATAACATGACAAAATTTACTTTTGACAATTTTAATATTAGCGATAAAAATGTTGAAGCTTTAGAAAATTTAGAAATTATAAAACCCACACCAGTTCAAATAAAGGCTATTCCTTTAATTTTACAAGGGAAGAATATTATGGCTCAAGCAAAAACTGGTACTGGTAAAACTTATGCTTATTTAATACCTATTATTGAAAAATTAAAGCATACTAAAAATGAATGCCTAATTATTGTTCCCGTGAGGGAATTAGCCAAACAAGTCCATAGATTTATAAAGGATTTGGGACATTATAAAGTGCGCTCATATCCAATTTACGGAGGAGTCTCTATTAATAAACAAGTCAGCAAATTAAGTAAAGGATTAGATATAATTATCGGCACTCCAGGAAGATTAATAGATATTTATAAAAGAGGGCATTTAAAATTAGATCAATTAAAGTTTCTTGTTTTAGATGAGGCTGATCGACTTTTAGATATGGGCTTTTTACCAGATATTACGTACATCCTAAACCAAATTCACAGTAATTATCAATTTCTACTTTTTTCCGCAACATTAGAATATGAACTCAAAGATATCATTAAAAAATATACTAATGATAAATTTGAATATCTAAATTTAAGTAAAGATGATTTATCGGTTGAGAATACTCTTCAATTTTATTATCTAATCGATCACTATAAACAGAAATATAATTATTTTCGGAAAATCCTTCAAAAAGAAAGGCCAGAGAGTGCTTTAATTTTTATAAACACGAAAAAAACAGGAAATTGGTTATTTAATAGGCTTAAATCTGATAAATTGCCATATCGAATAGGGTATCTTTCAGGAGATTTATCTCAACACCAAAGAGAAAGAATTCTACAGAATTTCAGGGATAATAAAATTGATTTATTAATAGCAACTGATGTAGCTGCAAGAGGTTTTGATATTGAAGGGATATCTCATATTTTCAATTATGATTTGCCGAAATACCCAGAAGTGTATGTCCATCGAATTGGACGTACATCAAGGATGAATAAACACGGTGTGGCTATTACGTTATGTTTAAAAGATGAATATGAGTATCTTTGTAAAATTGAAGGGTTAATTAATAAAGAAATTAGGAAAAAAACTTTGCACAATCAACAAGCAAGACGGGGCTTTCCAATTACACGAATGTGAGAAAAATATTTTTTATTTATTTATAGCTAATATAATTTTATAATCTATTTTTAACATTTTTTTTAATTTTTTTATAATATATATACTTTTTTAACTATTCTTAAATTTCTAAAGATTTATAGATATATTGAAATAATAAAATGTATATAATATAAATTAGAATTCTTTTCTATTTTTATTAAAAATTAACTAACTCTTGGTAGAAAAAATGCAAATTGAAGAGATTGATGATTCATATTACGATGATCGTATAAATAGGATGAAGAATCAAGTTTTAAATGCATCACACGAAATTTGTATCGAAAGGGCACAATTATTTACAGAATCTTATAAAACGACAAAGGGAGAATCTCCAATAATACGTTTTGCAAAAGCGATGGAGTATTATTTGTCTAATATGACAATTAAAATATGGCCAGATGAATATATCGTAGGAAATCGTACAACTAAATTAGTGGGCACACCTTTATACCCCGAAGTTCGAACCGATGCTATAAATCAAGATATTGACACTTATAATAATCGCCCCGTTCAAAAAATTCTTATTACAGAAGAAGAAATACAATATTTAAAAGATGAGGTGATTCCCTATTGGATGAATGAAGAAGATACGGTTCGTAGCAGATATTTGAAATATCTGAATGAAACGGAGCGCGATCTTATGGAAAGGATTGTATTTACAGTAGACGTTCAATTAACTAATGGAATAGGTCATTTTTTTCCAGGGCATCATAATCTTTTAAAATATGGAATAAAAGGTTTATTAAAAAAAGCTCAAGAAAAATTGACTGAAAGTGATAATAAAGGTGATGCTGACAAAGCTCTCTTTTATGAATCAGTGCTTATCCTTTTAAATGCTGCTAGAGATTTTATTAAAAGATTTTCTTCATTGGCATCCCAAATGGCATCAAAAGAAACGAATTATCTGAGAAAAAATGAATTATTAGAGATTGCCGATATTTGCCAATATATTTCAGAGAAACCCCCAGAATCGTTCAGACAAGCCCTCCAACTCATATATTTCAATCAATTGATTTGTGGATTAGAAGATGGTGGATTTGCGATAAGTGTCGGGCGGTTAGATCAAGATCTTTATGCATATTATTTAAATGATATAGCAGAGGAAAAATTAAACGAAAAAGAAGTAGATTTTCTACTAAAATGCTTTTTTATAAAATTAACAAGTATCTATAATTATGTTTTTTCATTAGCGGTAAATGCCGGAGAAGGACCTCCACTTGCAGAAAACCTAACAATTGGTGGTCTTACAAAGGAAGGAAAAGACGCCACAAATGAATTATCTTATCTCATATTAGATGCCTATACAGATGTGCAAACAGTCCAACCATCTTTTTCAATCCGGATTTCCGATAAAACTCCCGAAAGATTTCTCATTAAAATAGTGGAATCTTTAAAAGTGGGAACAAGCATCGCATTGTTTAATGATCAAGTTATGATATCAGGATTGATGAATCGAGGATTTACCTTAGAAGACGCCAGGGAGTACGCTCCTGTAGGATGTGTGGAACCACAACATCCATATAAATCATTTGGGTCTACCAATTCTAATCAATTAAACATAGTGAAGTGCTTAGAGTTGACTTTAACCAATGGAGTGGATATGGCAACCAGGAAAAAATACGGACTTGAATATAAAGAGCCCATCACGTCATATCAACAACTCTGGGAAACATTTTCCGATCAAGTGAAACACTTCATCAAATATATGGTTTCTAATATGAATGCTATGGATAAAGCAATCGCAGAATTGAATCCTCAACCATTTTTATCGGCTACCACAAATGATTGTCTAAAGAAAGGCCTTGATGTAACTCGTGGAGGTGCAATTTATAATTTTACAGGACCTCAATTAATTGGCTTAGCTACGTGTGCCGACAGTCTCGCTGTTATTAAAAAAATGGTATTTGAAGAGCAACAATTATCGCTTGATGATTTAGTTGAGATGCTTAAGAAAAATTATCGACGGAGTTATAATGGCAAAGAGGGATCCGTCTGGAGAGAAATTTTTATTAATAAAGTGCCTAAATACGGAAACGACAACGACTATGTAGATGAGATTGCTGTGGATATCAACAAATTATTTTGTGAAGAAATTGCTAAATATAATAATTTCAGAGGAGGTAAATTCAACCCAGGCATCTATTCTACTTCCCTGCATCTAGCTTTTGGAACATTAACAGGTGCCTCAGCAGACGGCAGGAAAGCACGAGATCCCTTATCAAATGGAGTGGGCCCCACTCATGAAAGAGATAAGAATGGACCAACCGCAATATGTAATTCGGTGAAAAAGCTAGACAATGAATTGATGACTAATGGGAATTCCTTAATACTTGCCTTCCATCCAAAATCTATGACGAAGGATATATTCTTACCCCTTATTAGGACCTTCTTTGAACCAAAAGGAGGATATCAAGTTCAATTTAATGTGGTTGGAAAAAAAATTCTCTGTGATGCCCAAGAAAATCCCGATAATTATCAGGGATTAGTCGTGAGAATAGCCGGATACACAGTTTATTTTACTGAGTTGAGTAAAGCTGCCCAAGATGAGATTATCGCACGCACGGAATACTAATTTTTCTTTTTCTATTTCTTAAAAGATTGGTAATTTTTTCTTGACTTAGATAAGTTAAGATTTAAATATATTAAATAGACTATAGATTTAATAGTATCTAATGACGAGGTGTATTTTAAATAACTTTAAAACCAATTGATTTTGTAAATGGAATTTCCAGTTTAATATACGGTTTTATCACCATCATAGTTGGATTAGTAATTCTTTTAAAGTATTTTAAGTTAAAAGATAAGAATTTTCTATTTATCGGAATTGGTATTATGGGATTAAGTGAACCATGGATCCCTAGTAGCCTAAGTTTCATATGGAATTTAATAACAGGGGCAGGAATATCTTTTGAGAGCTATGTTATAATTGGAAATGTTTTTATTCCTCTTACTCTTTTATTCTGGTTAATTGGTTTTACCAATTTGGTTTATCCAGAAAAAACTAATGTAATTAGAACAATATATATCATTGTTGGATTAGCATTCGAAGTAGTATTTTTGAGTCTCCTTATCGTAAATCCCTCATTAATCGGTGTGTTTAGTGCTGAAAGTGTGATGGTCCATATAGATATTGAATATAAAACATTTCTTCTTGGCTATCTTTTATTTGTGGTTTTGACCATTTTGATAACAGGAATCATATTTGGTCGAAAATCTTTAAAGACCTCAGATCCAGAAATTAAATTAAAAGGAATATTTTTATTGGGGGCGCCTATAATATGGAGTGTAGGGGCTCTATTAGATACTGCTATTCCCCTAAATATCATAACACTACCATTAACAAGAATATTATTAGCTTTGAGTGCGTTTTTATATTATTTGGCTTTTATTATGCCTCCAAGAATTAAAAAGATGCTGTTAAAATAATAAAATCTTTTTAATCTCTTTTTTTTTCCAAAATCAGAATAGTTTATTTAATATTAAGAAATTTAAAATTATGAGATAATAATAAAAATTATAATTTTATTATTAATATATAAAGTAAATATGACACTAAAACCAATTGATTATGTTAATGGAATATCCAGTTTAATATATGTTAGTATAACAATAGTAATTGGATTAATCATTATTTTAAATTATATTAAATTAAAAGAGCGGACTTTCCTTTTTATCGGATTGGCTTTGATTGGAATAAGTGAACCATGGATCCCTAGTGGGCTTAGTTTTTTATGGAATATCATCCTTGGAGAAGGATTATCTCTTGAAATTTATGTTATAATTGGAAATATTTTTGTCCCTATAAGTATCTTATGTTGGCTAGTTGGGTTTACTGATTTGATAAGTCCTAAAAACCAAAAGCAAATTCTTTTAATCTATATTATTATTGGAATCTTATTTGAGATTATATTTTTTATTCTTCTATTCGTAAATCCCTCATTAATCGGTGTGTTTAGTGCTGAGAATGTGATGGTCCATATTGATATAGAGTATAAAACATTTATTTTGGGATATCTCCTTCTTATTATTTTAACTGTGTTGATAACAGGAATGGTTTTTGCACGAATTTCTATAATGACAGACGATAGAATAGTTAAATTAAAAGGTAAATTTTTAATGATCGCCGTGATCTCATGGGTTATAGGAGCTATGTTAGATACCTCCATCCCCTTAAACCTTATAACTTTGCCAATTACCAGAATATTATTGATTATTAGTGCTTTTTTATATTATCTTGGGTTTATTATGCCTCCAAAAATTAAACAGAAACTATTAAAATAATAAAGATATTGTTATGCTTTATTTTTACATAAAATTTCTTTTTTACTTCTTATAATATCATATCAAACTCAAAATTGAATATTTCCAATTTTTTTCTAATGAGAGTTGGTCTTTACTCGATTTGTGTCGAGTAGATTTGATTTTTCATAATTAAATGAATAAAGTTTAATAATTCTTATTGACTATATTAAATGCCGTTGAAGAAATGTGTTGTTAATTTTGGATATGGCAAAAAATTATATGAATTACATACAAAATAAGAAATAAAAAGTCAGAAGTAAGTTAGGTTTTAGTAAGATGGAAGGAACTATAAAGTGGTTTAACAATCGTAAAGGCTATGGCTTTATCATGCCTGAGGGTACTGAGGACAAAGAATCCAAAGAAAATGATATCTTTGTTCATTATAGTGCCATAGAAGGTAAAGATGATGAGTTTAAAACCCTCTATGAAGGCGACAAAGTAAAATTTGAAGTCGTTGATGGCGAAAAAGGGCCTCAAGCCGCAAATGTAGAAGTTATCGAAAAAGCCGGAAGAAGTTCTCAATCTGGTGGATACTTTTACTAAGTAAGAACCAAAAATATACGTTTGTAAAGAAAGAATTTTACCTTAGTAGATAATTTAACCTCTTTTTTTATGAACTAGGAATTTTAACTCAAGAAGTGGAATTATCATTAAAGTTAGAAGACTTTAAGACTTAAATTTCACATCAAATCTTTTTTTTATTATATACTACTTTTTGATGATATTCATATGGAATTAAAATCATTAATGAGTAATGCTTAGATTTTTAATTGTATTAAACTATTAATTTTTTATATGAGCACATCGTTACCGAAAGAAATTATAGCTCTAACAAGGAAATCAAATTGGAAAGATGTTAAGGTGTTTCTTAAGAATTTCATAAAATTAACGCTAAAAAAAGATTTGCCATATAATTTGATAATTTTAGACGATGAGAAAAAAGAAAATGAAGAAGAATCTGTAATAACCTATGAAATCAAAAATCAAAAGGATATAAGCTATATCGATAAGATTAAAGAATTTAATTCGATTTCTATTTATCAATTCAACAAGTATTATGAAAACAATTTATATCTCACTAAAAATGAAAGTGCGATTATTTTTTTCGCGAAATATATGAGTGATATCACAAATGAAATGGATTTAGATTGTTTTGATTTTATTATTATGCTTGATTCTACGAGCAATCCGGTATTTTTAAGTAATACTGGAGATGAGTTAGATTATACGAGTATTATAGAGATTTTTGAACAATTTGACTCAAAAGCAGCTCTAATAAATCCAAAAGACGTACAAGACATGAATTTAGAATCATTTATTTTTGAACAAATTTCTGGAAAAAAAGCGGTTTGGGGAGATTCAGAGACCAAAGCGTACAAAAGTTGGAAGAATAATATTGCCGATTTATTTCGCTCTCATACGGGTAAATATTCTTATTATGGAGAGAATTTAACAAAAAAATATCGACAATATTTAGAAACTATGTTTTATATATGGCAAAAATTATCAGAAAATGGCCAAAAAGCTATAAATATTGATGATTTAACACGATTTCTCTCTTTTATGAAATTATTTTAAAGAGATCAATAAAACAAACTCATATAAGAAAATAAAATCCTCATAATATGCTCTGTTATACAATAAATTTATAATAAATGTTTCATAAAAAGTTAGAAAGGAAGCATAGGAAGATCGGTCTAAATTTTGAATGTATCCTATACTTCCTAATGAATTCAAGTTGGAAAGAATTTAAGAAGTATTAAATAAAATATAGAATCAGATCTTGGTTCTAAAGTTTTATTTAATTCTTCTTATTTTTTAATTCGATGGATACCTATTTAAAACTTTCATTATTAAAAATTAAAACAGATTAAATCGAAGAATTTGGTATAATAATCTTTCTATTTAATATTTTTTATCAAAAAATAGTATAAATAATATATTTATAACCCCTTAAATTTGATTTAATGACTAATGAATGATGAAATTAAAGCTTATAAACAAATCCTAAATAATAATCCTAAAGATATTAATGCATGGATTAATTTAGGATATGCATATTATAAGAATAAACAATTTTCGAAAGCTATAGAAACCTATAAAAAAGTTCTTGACATTTTCTCCCAAGATGCGATTACTTGGCATAATTTAGGGTATATATACTATGAATTAGAAGATTACCCTAATGCAATTAAAGCTTTAACAAGAGCGATAGAAATAAATCCAAAATTAGCAGTCTCTTATAGTGAATTAAGCACTGTCTATATTGATATGAATGAATTTGATAAATCAATTAGCGCGGCTCAAAAAGCACTTGAATTAAATCCAAAAGATACGGATGCTTTAACAAATTTAGGTTCTGCTTATTATAATCAAAAACATTACAATAAGGCGATTAAAGCTTGTAATAAAGCATTAGAAATAGATCCTACTTTAACTTTTCCTAAAAAAGTTTTAGAATTAGCTAAAAAGGCTAAAAACAAATCTAATTGAATATTGTATTTTCAAATCTTCAAAGGTAAAAAGGGAAAGATCTTTCAAAAACCTCCAAATAAAGAATTATTCTCGTTTTTCTCAAGAAATATTATTATAAAAAGACTTATCATATTCTTTAAAAGAACTCTTTATTAAATTTTTAACTTTAACTTTATTTTTGGAAAATCAATTAAAAATAAAAAAAAATTTGAATTATTTATATATATAATACCCGAACTTTAAATGAATAGAAAATAAAACACAGAGAAAAATAAAATGTCGAAAAATAAGGATGAAAACGCGGTTTATATCGGACGCCGCCCTACTATGAATTACGTAATGGCAGCTATGATGATACTTAATAAAGGTGAAGATGTTGTGGTCAAAGCCCGTGGTAGAGCAATTTCTCATGCGGTCGATGTTTGTGAAATTTTGAAAAATCGCTTCTTGAAGGGAACCACATATCAAGATATTCGAATAGATACTGAGAAATTAGAGGGTGATGATGGTACAACTAACAATGTTTCTTCTATAGAAATCGTCTTAGCTCCACCAGAAGAGTAAAATTATTACTGATATATAATCTCCTTAATTGGATTTACTCTCTTTATAGAGGATCTTATCGGTTTAAATTAACTCTTCTTAATTTTCTTTTTTTCTATTAATTCCCTTCAAAGGAACAAGAAGAATTAATAAATTAAAGAATATAATTTTTAAAAATTATATTTAAATATTACAAAAAGGTTATTAATTTAGTATAAAATTTTTATCACTAAATTTCAATTTTATTGAAATCTCTTATATTTTGGTTGTGAGGGGAAATAAAAAGAAAATGGTTGATTTACAAGTTGTAAAGAAAGATGGAAAAATTGAGAAATTCAAAAAGGAACGAATCTTTGAAGCATGTAAGGCTGCCGGGGCGTCTGAAGAGGTTGCTAAACAAGTTGCTGATAAAGTTGCTGAAGAACTGTATAAAGTTTCCAGTTCCACAATTAGAGAATTACAGCTCAAATATTTAGAAAAGAAGGACCCTGAAGCTGCAAAAAAGATGATACAATATGATATTCGTAAGAAAAAACAATTATCAGAAGAGAGTATTAATTTTAAGATAATATAAGAAACTTATGAACTTTAGCTAATCAAGGTCTTTATATAATAATTTTTCACGCTTTGCTTTTTCAAGATAATCGTATAATTCTTTATCTGTATTTTGATGAAAATCTTCATAATATGCGCTGACAGCAAACGCATAAGAATCTATCTTTAATGGACAAATTAATTCATCATAAACTTTTTTGACTCGGTTTATACTATTTTGTGGACAAACGGGAATTGCAAGAACTGTGTGTTTTGCGCCCTTATTTTTCACGTATTTTCCAGTAACTAATGCTGTATATCCAGTTGCTATACCGTCATCGACAACTATCACCTTTTTTCCTAAAACAATAGGTTCATGTCCGTTGGTATATTTATCTAGTCTACTCTTAACTTTTTCCATTGCTTTTTGTTTAATATCTTCAATTAAATTACTATTTATTCCATAAAATTGCATCCCTTGATTAATTTCATAAGAGCCATCAGCCGCTATAGCGCCGATCGCAACTTCAGGATTACTAGGATGTGATAATTTTTTTGTAATAGCTAAATAAAAGGGTATTTTTGTTATTTCTGAAATTGCGTATGCCACTGGAACTCCTCCACGAGGTATTGCCATAATAACAGAGTTGGTCATTAATTTTGGATGCTTTTTTAAATCATCTGCTAATTTTTCTCCTGCTTCTTTTCTGTTCCTATATTTCATAATCCGAATTAAATATTTTTAAATAATATATTTGGTTAATAGTAGAATTTAAACACTATATTTATATCTTAGGTCTAAAAATTAAAGATTCCCACAGATTAAGATATGATGAGTATATATTCTATGAAAATCACCCCCAATCATGATAGAGATGAAATTTATGAGATTTAGGATTTGTTGTTCACCAAAATTAATTCTATTGAAATATTATTTTTATTATTTAAAATAATTAAGTTTAGGACTCATAAAAATTATTTAATTACAAAAGACTAGTTTATTCACAAGAAAATAAAACAGATTAGTGAATTCCTTATGGCAGATTTAAAATGTGAAGTTACATATTTTGAGAGAGGAGGCCCTCATAATACAGATCAAACATTAGCGATTGCGAAAGAATACGCGGATAAATTTAATATAAACGATATAGTTATAGCAAGTACAACAGGGACTACAGCAGAAAAAGCAGCAGAATTATTCAATCTTGAAAACTATAATATTATTACTGTTACCCATTCATATTATTTTATGGGCTCTAAGAAGAGACAAGAGCTTCCCGAAGATAAATTAGAAATATTAAAAAGCAAGGGACTTAAAATAATAACTGGAACCCATTCAATGGGTGGCATTGAACGAGGGATAAGAAAGAATTTTAACCAATGGGGCTTTATTGAACTCCTTGCGCAATTTTTACGTGCACAATTTAGTCAAGGTGTTAAAGTTTGTATCGAGATCGCTTCAATGGCGGTGGATGGAGGTTTAATTTCCGACCTTGATAGGGATATTCTATGTATAGGAGGTACAGGGAGGGGGGCCGATACTGTTTGCTTGATAAAGCCTGCTCCTACAAGTGAATTTGATAAACTACGGGTAAAAGCGATTCTTGCTAAACCTCTATAAGGTTATTCATATCGAAATATAATTATTAAAACTCTAAAATCTATTTTTTTATTACTTACTTTCTATTATTATAATTTGTATAGATGTTTTCAAAACTAATATTTTGAATAGATAAAAAAAGATGAGTGAAAAGGATTATATTGAAGAAATTGAGACTATAAGAAAAAATTTGACTGGAATTATCCATTATACCCCATTAGAAAGAAGCCATACCTTTTCTGTATTGACAAACAACCAAGTTTTTCTAAAATTAGAAAATTTTCAGAGAACAGGATCGTTTAAAATAAGAGGGGCCTATAATAAAATTTCAAACCTCCCAGAAACGGAGAGAAAAAAGGGAGTCATTACAGCATCTGCGGGAAATCACGGACAAGCGGTAGCTTTGGCAGCAAAATTATTTGATATAAATTCTACAATTGTTGTTCCTGAAAATTCACCAATCGTTAAAATCGAAGCGATTAAAAATTACAATGATAAAGGGAAAGTTGTAGAACATGGCATGACTTATGATGATGCTTACCAAAAAGCACTTGAAATCAAAAATGAGGAGGATCTCATCTTCATTCATGCGTTTAATGACATGAATATTATAAAAGGACAAGCAACTATTGGCTTAGAAGTTTTAGAACAATTTCCAGAAATCGAATATATTCTCTGTCCAATAGGAGGAGGGGGATTGATTAGTGGAATTAGTTCTTATTGTAAAAAATTAAATTCAAATATTAAAATAATAGGAGTTCAATCTGATAAAGCTCCTTTTATGTTTGAAGCTTTTAAAGGTAAAGACTTAAAACCATTAGAAATGAAGGATACTATTTGCGATGGAATAGCTGTGAAAAAACCAGGAGATATGACTCTAGAGATGATTAAAGAATATGTAGATGATATTCTCTTAGTGTCAGATGAAGAAGTGGCTAATGCTATTTTATTATTATTAGAGCGGTCTAAAATATATGTGGAAGGTGCGGGCGCTGCGGGACTTGCGGCATTATTGAGTAAGAAATTGAATATTACAAATAAAAATGTAGCAGTTATTATTTCCGGTGGAAATTTAACCCCCAATCTTTTAAATCGAATTATTAAAAAAGGCTTAATAAAAGCGGGAAGATTATTAAAATTTAAAACTAAAGTTTCAGATGTTCCTGGAGCATTATTGAATGTTTTAAGAGTGATTGCGGAAGAAAAAGGAAATATTATTTCAATTATTCATGAACGAGAAAAATTAGAATTAGAGTATAAACAAGCAGAAGTAATTTTAGAGATTGAAACTCGAAACCAACACCATATAAATGAGATATTGAAAAAATTAAAGGAACATTTTCCCATTGAAGTCATGAAATTTTAAAATTTAAAATTATAATTAACCATAAAAATAATTAGAAAATTCCTAAAATATTTTTAGAACCCATATATAAAAGAAATTAGTGACTATAGATGAAAATTGTTTTTCATGAAAAATTTTATACTTCTGACTATGCAATGGACCCTGCCGCATCAAGCGGAAGGATTCAAAGCATAATGAATGTACTCTCTAAAAACCCCGAATATGAAATAATTACTCCAGAACCCGCTTCAAAAGAAAATATTCTCAGAGCGCATACAGAAAGTCATTATAATTATATAAAAAGAAGAGATCTCTTATTTGAAATGGCTTCTTTAGCTGCTGGAGGTGCCATCTTGGCTGCTGAAGAGGCATATGAAGGAAATCCAACATTTGCTTTAATAAGACCTCCAGGACACCATGCCTCTGCCAATTCTTGTTGGGGGTTTTGCTTCTTTAACAATATGAGTATCAGTCTCTTAAGACTATTTTCTGAAAATAAGATCAAATCTGCGTTCATATTGGATTTCGATTTGCACACAGGGGAAGATTATATCTTTCATATAATCTCTTGAAATGGAAATATTAACATTCTTGCAAATCGAAAAGATAGGTTTAAAGTTGAGATATTGAATCCTGATGCCTCTACTAATCAACAATATATTGAAGAAGTAGAAACTTATATGAATAATCTTAAAGATATTGATATTTTCGCCGCATCAGCGGGATTCGATCAGGGAATAGATGATTGGGGTGGTTTATTATATCCGGAGGACTACACTCATTTAGGAGAATTGATGAAGAAATATTCAGAAAAATTATGTAAGGGACGGAGATTTGCTCTAATGGAAGGCGGATATAACCATGATGTGCTGGGTAAGAATGTTGATTCGTTTTTACAAGGATTTAAATGAATAAATTGAAATTTTTAATATTATAAATCTTATTAATATTTAATTAGTCTTTTTCTTTAATTTAATGATTTTGGTCATGATCGCATGAATCTCCACAGCTCATGCCAAAAAGAAAAGGATTGATGGTCGGTTCTGGCTCCAAATTAGTATCAATTATTCTTACTTTAAATTTTAGAATCCTTCCCGCTAAAGGTGGATTCATATCGACAATAATAAAATCATCCTCAATTAATCTTATCCAGCCCATAGAGGACATTCCATTAGGAGCGATCACTTCCACTTTGTTTCCTATTTTCATATCCACATCATCTTTATTTGATAATTTATCTCTGGGAATTTTTTCAACTAATAATGGATTAAATTCTCCGTAAGCTTCGTTTGGTTGTAAAACAAATTCTTTTTCTTCTCCCTTTTCCATGCCAATGAGAGCTTGTTCAAATTCTGGTATAACTTGACCTCTTCCTATGTGGATTTTTATCTGTTTTTCTTCTCTCTCATCGCTAGAGCTAAGTAATCTCCCTTCTCCATCCCATAAGGTATATGCTACTTTTATCACATCTCCTTTCTTTATCGACATAATTTTAACCTTATCTCTTTCTATTATTCATTTTCATCATAATTTGATTGCTTATTTATCAATCGGTTATAAAATAAAGATACATTTATGAGAGTTATTAGATTAAATAAATTATATTTTTTAGAGGTTTTTAGATACTATTTTTTTCATTTTAATAGAATTAAGGAATTTTATTTTTCTATTCTCATTTGAAGATATATAATGGATATAAAAATTGTTTTAATTGGAGCAGGGAGCCCTGCTTTTGGCCCACCCACCTTCATTGACTTGAACCGAAGTGAGATTTTGGATGGTTCTACAATTACGCTCGTCGATACAGACGAAAATAAATTACAGATGGTGTACGAGGTTGTATCAGAAGATAATAAGAAAATTGGAAATAAATTTACGATAGAATCTACAACAAATAGAGAAAAAGCTTTAAAAGGAGCAGATTTTATTATTAATTCTACAGAACATGGAGATCGATTTGAATTACGTTGGCAAGATAATACAATCCCAAGAAAACATGGGACTACTGAAAGAATGGGTGAAAATGGTGGTGCGGGAGGATTCTTCCATAGTGCCCGTCAAATTCCAGAAATTGTCAAGATAGCTAAAGATGTTCAAAGAATATGTCCTGATGCTTTCTTTATAAATTATTCAAATCCTGTATCACGTATATGTCTTGCGTTGAAAAGAGAGGTTCCTAAATTGAAAATGCTTGGCCTTTGCCACCAAATAGGACTTTTAACTTCGCATCACATACAAGCTATGTTGAATAGAGATTTAAATGAGATGCAGCTAATTACTGGAGGACTTAATCATTTTGCCTTTTTACTTGGATTAAAAGATTTAAAATCCGGTGTTGATTTAATCCCTGAATTTAATATAAAATGTATGGAGTATTTTAAAGATAAGTGGGATAGATTTCATTTTGCTGATCTTACATTTGAGATATATAAAATGTTTGGATGGTTTCCTTATGTCGGCGATAATCATATTTGTGAATATTTACAGATAGGATCTCAATATACTACACAACAAGATTTAACAGACTGGATTACAATGATGGAACAAGCCAATAAAGGGGGTACTGATCGATTCAAGAGGTATCATAAAAGATTAAAGAAAGGAAGATATCCTAAAAAAGGTATGTTATTGAAAGAACCATCTGGAGAGAGAGCAATCCCCATAATCGAAGCTATAATAAAAGATAGTAATTCTTATGAAATTGCTGTTAATATACCCAATAATGGGATTATCGACAACCTTCCTCAAGATCTTGTAATCGAATGTTCCGGAACTGTAAATAAGGAGGGGGTTCATGGAGTAAAATTGGGGAACATTCCTAAAAATATTGCGGCAATCTTACGTATAGAAGCTTCTATTCAAGATTTATGTGTTGAGGCTATATTGCAAGAATCGAAGCAACTAGCAATTGATTGTTTAGCAATTGATGTGAATTGTGGCAGTTTTGAAATGGCTGAAGCAATATTTAATGAGATGAAGGGAGTACAAAAAAAATATTTACCTAATTTTAAATAATGTTTTTATTTTACCTTACTAATTCAAAACTGACGAAGCTATCTTTCGTGATTGTCTAATTTTTGTCCAATTAACCAGACATCTTGTTAATTATAACTATTTTGTTAAGTAAGGGTTTTTCATTTAAAAATCATTTAAAGTAATAATTAGGCGGGGATTGGATTTATGTATTTAGTATAATTTTCATTTAACTCCTTTAATTAGAAAAGATCGAGTCTTTTTGCATTCCTAAAGAAAAAACCAGAAGTTAATGATTTTTTAATGAATTTCTAAAATTATCTTATAAAATCAAGAAAATGAATGATAAAAAATAATTTGTTTTATGGGAAATATTTATCCTTTTTTTTAACTAATTTTGATGGGATATGTTCCAAAATCATTAACTGCCTTGCTGTAGGCTAAAAAGTTTTCTAACTTGCACCATTTGGTTATGGAATGTGATGAAGAAAAAATATGCCCCCCCTCTTTAGACACATTTTCTAACAGATATTTCACGTATTCAGTGACTTCTTCTGGAGTTCCATGACTTAATAGAGGAATGGGAACATTTCCTATTAATGTTAAGTCTTTTCCATATTTTTTCTTTATATCTACTATATCATTTCCCGCAGCCTTTTCTATTGGATGGAGGGCATCAATTCCCATCTCAACAAAATCTGGAAGCAGGTTCATCACATACCCACAAGAATGCATCAATACCTTGCCCCCACAGTTATGTATTTTATTGCAGAACTTCTTGATACTTGGTTTGAAGAGTTCTCTGAACATGCGAGGTGAAATGATACTTGTTCCTTTAAGTCCTAAATCATTGCTCATATATACATATTCGCCCCCTTCTTCAATAATTTTCTCTCCTACTGAGATGGTATATTCGCTCATTTCTTTAACAGCTTTTTTAATGAAGTTCTTATCCTTTATTAATAGCTTGAATAATGTTTCAAATCCAAACATGCCACATAATTCTTCAAAGAAGCCAGATCCAAATAGGAAAAAAAAAGGACAAATTGACATTTCCTTACACGCTTTAACTGTGCTTTTTACTAAGGCATAATTTCCACGATGATCAGCATCAAATTCCATATATTTCTCCCAATCTTCAGGAGATTGCATAAATCCATGTCTTGTATGTGCTCCATCAGGGCTGGTACGCCATACAAGTCTCCCATCTGGTCCTCTTATCACTTTATTATTTTCTTCAATAGTGAAATCTTGCATTATTTTTTCGAATGAACAAATCATTGGAACACCAGGAAGAGCCATAAACATATCATAATTAAATTTTTTATGAAGGCTAGTAGCTTTTTTAAACGATCCTCCCACAATTTTTTCAAGAATACGAGGATCTTGAAGGATTTTTATGAAAAAAGAAGGATTTTTTTGAAACATGCTAATCATCTGAGCGTTAAAAAACCTGAAAGGTTATAACTGTCGAGGTAACGGCACCCACTACAAATTGAAGAATGATGAAAAAATAAATGATTTCGATTTAAAAACTTCCTTTATTAATTGTTTAAATTTAGGAAATGTTTGTCCGTAGTATAATTTGGAAGGTTCTTTTATCCCACTCACACCTAAAAATGCAACTCCCATACCAATAACTCCCACAATAGTAAACAAGATATAGAGAACCCATAAAGGAGTAGTTCCTATAACAAATAGCAATATTAACAGGTAAGAAATAATACCTAAAATTGTTTGGAATACTAAGCTTATTGTTGCAAATGAAGCTCTCTCAATATCATCATCCGTGACCGTAATCATAAGGGCTCCTCTATTAATACTATTCATGGCATGTCCAGTGTCATGAAGAACTAGGCCAATAAGTAAAAAAATAAAGATTGCCATGTGAGGAACGTCGGGATTCATGAAAATCATTAAAAAATATCCAATAGCCACTAGAGGAATGGCTCTAAATAACCATATCTTTCGTTTTCCTTTCCCTTCAACAGGTGTAGTTCGATCTGAAAAATATCCTATTATCGGATCATTAATGGCATTTATAATTGAAAATAATAATTGCACGATTCCAAACAAAAGAGCGGGAAATAATATAAAATCGGTATATAATTTTAACATTGCCCCATCAATCATACTCCCTATAAATGTAAATCCTGCCATTGAAATTCCATAATAAGCCTTTTGACTAAATGGAACTTTATGGATTGTACTATCTCTTTCTTGCCTACTGTTATTCTTTCTTTTAGACATTGTAATCAATTCTTAAATATTTATGTTATTTTATTCTTTTTCCTTTTTTTAATAAAAAATTATTTCTAATTAGATCTATGATTATATAACCAAAAATTTAATAATATTTTAAGAGTATTATTTAAGACTATTAGTTTAGAAAAAAAGAAAAGAGTTCTGATTTAAGATGTCAAAACTATCAAATATAATTTTGGTGAATGAACAGAATGGTTTTGGAATTTCACCATCAGGTAGAATTGGGGCTACGATAGAATATCAAGGAGAGAAAGTTAACTTAAAATTATAATTTATAATTCAAAAGAATTAATGATACTGTAGTTGAATTTATTATTGAAGCTTATCGGAATTATACCTTTATTCTTCAAATGTAGATTTTGATTTTGAGTAAAATACGAAAATATAAGAAAAAATCAAACTAAAATTTAATATTTTTATAGATGAAAACCGAAAAAATAGTAGGGCAAAGAAAAATAAGAAAATAGAGTAAATTTATGGTAAAATGCGGTAAACAGGTGAAATAAAAATAAAATGAATGAAAAAATTGACACCCAGAAGGTAGGACGTAAAATTCCCAGAAAATCTTTTTCCAATTAGATGCGCATTAAAGATACAAATCAGCAAAATCCATATATCTATGCCAATCATATAAGGATAATTTATGTCCTCCTTGCCGAATATGATAACCAATCGTACTCATTATAGGCTCATTAATTTTAGGCATTTTATCAGTACCCAATCCTGTAGTTCCGAGCAATTTATATACAGGATCTGCATGCTTTGCAGAAAGAAATTCCCCTATAGGATCAGCCCAAATGTCGTCTTGTCCGCTAGCAATATAAACGGGTCGAGGTGCAACCAAAGCTATAAGTATGTGCTGATCTACAGGAAGATTAAATTCTCTATTATTATATTTCTTAAAATTAAAACATAACCAATGTGGAAAACATTCATTAATCATTTTAATCGTCTCTCCAATTTTTCTACGAAATAACGCAGCTCCACAACAGCCCGAATTATTTGATATGACAATTGAGAAACGTTCATCATTAACACCAGCCCATAAAGCGGCCTTTCCCATTCGAGAGTGCCCTAACACGGCTATACGGTTCTGATCAATATCAGAATCCGATTCAAAATAATTCATGAGTTCTATTAGCCCCCAAGACCATGCTCCAATAGTACCCCATTCATTTTCTAATGGTCGAGTTTGTCCTTCTTTGTAAAACAAAGGATGAACACCATTTTTAAAATTATCACTATTAGGATCAAAATCCCCAAATCTTGCTGTTGCGAGTGCATATCCCCTTTGGATAACATGCTTGAATGGCCAAAGACTTCTCTTGTAACCAAGCCACCAATTTGGTAGGCCTACAAAAGCAGGGACAGGCCTATCTACATTATTTGGTACATATATTTGCAATTTGGCATCAATCTGTCGTCTACCACGCCTAAAAGTTATTTTGATTGCCTTTCTTGTAGCAAATCCATTTAGTGCTTTTTTATCTTCATTTATAATATTATAATTGGTTTCAACCGCTTCAGTTGGGATTTTTCCATATACATTTTCTTTAAATAAGTGTAAGATTTCTGCCCTTCTCTTCTCGATCCATTGTTTTTTATCAATGACTTTCTCTCCATTTTGGAAAATTAGAGGATCTGGCAGATTGTAGTCCTTAATTATGTGTTGAACCTTTTTATCATGGATCCTTGGTTTTACATATTTAAGACCGAGGTTCATTAATTTCCTTTTAAACTTATTCATTATTATTTCAGATGTAATTTTTTATCAATAAAAAATTTATATTTTTAACTTCTTAACTGACTTCAAAATGCTTAAATTTAATTCAACTGAAAAATTTATATCTCAATAACAATTTTAGCGTGATTTTATGAAAAAAGTTGGTATAATTGGTCTTGGCAATATGGGTATCGGAATGGCCAAAAATCTCATTAAAAACGGATTTGAACTCACAGGATATGATCTTAAAGCAGATCGTCTTGAGATGTTATCTAAATTAGGAGGTAAACCTGCTGCAAGTTGCAGAGAAGTTGGTGAAAAATCAAACATCGTATTTATTATGGTTCTTAATGGCGCCCAAGTGAAAGAAGTGGTCTTTGGAAAAGATGGATTGCTTGTGGGCATGAAGGAAGGATCTACTATTGTTGTATCCGCAACAATTAATCCACCTGAAGTGATTGAGCTTGAAGAACCAATCCTTAGTAAGGGTATTAATCTTGTTGATACGCCTGTCAGTGGCGGTAAATCCGGTGCTGAGAATGGGACTTTAACCTTCATGACAGTAGCTAAAAAAGAAGTTTTTGAGGATTGTAAACCAGTTTTTGAAGCTGTGGCTAAAGACATCCACTATATTGGGGATAAAATTGGAATGGGGCAAACCGCAAAAGCTTCACTTCAAGCATTAATCGGTTCAAGCTTTACAGCAATATTTGAATCTCTAGTTCTTGGTGTAAAATCGGGTGTACCAGCTGAGGTATTATACAAAGTCTTTAGTACAAGCAGTGTTTCTAGTAATCTTTTTAAAAATTGTGCAAAATTAATCATGGAAAGAAAGTTTGAGAAGACAGGTAGTCATATCGGAACCATGTATAAAGACTTAGGTATTTCCATGAAAATGGCAAAAGATAATGGGGTAATGATGAGCACTACTGCTGCTGCTTATGAATTGTTCCGAGCGGGTTTTTCTTTATTTCCAGAAGGTGATAATTGGTCAATTGTGAAGCTTCTTGAACAAATAGCGGGAATAGAAGTCAAAGGAAAAGTGGAGGAGTAGATAGAGATGAAACATGGCGTTATTACAGATGGAATTAGCAGAGATCTTGAATATGCTTTCAAAGTAATGAATGAAACTGGAATGGAATATGCTGAGCTTCAATTCTTTTGGGATAAGGAAATTGGGGATCATACTGATGAAGAATATAAGAAAGTTGAGGATTTACTTTTTCAATATAACATAAATTTATCATGCCTTAGCAGGCATATATTTGGTGGTATCCCTGTCAAATCTACAAAAGTAGGTGATCCAGTTTATCAAAAACATTTCGATTCATTAAAACGAAATATTAAAATTGCTAAGGATTTAGATTGCCCAATTGTAAGAATCATGAGTGGTCGAAAAGAGATGATAATCTTTGGTGGATATGGTGCAGAAAAATGGGTTGTAAGTAGTGGAGCATGGGATTCATTCATTGAACTTATGAAACCGGTTGCAAAGCTTGCAGAAGATGAGGATATTATTATAGCGGTTGAAACAGGGAATAATGCAATGATCACTTCCGGTTGGCTTGGAAAGAAAATGATTGATGATTTGGGAACTGACTACATGAAAATTATTTGGGATATTCCAAATACCATGTATTGCACAGAAATTCCTTATCCAGATGCATATGAAGAAATAAAAGATTATATTGGACATATTCATCTTAAAGACTGTGTTGCGAATATTTCAAGAGCTACAGTTAATTTCTGCCCACTTGGAATGGGCGATGTTGCGCCTTATCTCGAGCCTATCGCAAAAGCTTTAAAACGAGATAATTATCAAGGGGTTGTAAGTTTGGAGAGTGTTTACCACCCATTAAATGGTACATATGAAGATGGATATAGGGAATGTTTGCCTAAATTTAAGGAATTATTTGAATAATTATTAAGATAATTCTTATTTCATTCTTTTTAATTTTTTTACTGAGAAAGTTTATACTTCCAATCCATCATTTAAATCAAAAATTTATTGTCTTTTCTCCGCCCGCCCATCTAACTAATAATGAAACTGGTTGATTAGAGGTTGCGTTGATCTCGACTTCTTCAAATGGATCTTTTCGAGCTTTACATTCTAAATCCAATAAATTTTCACTGCCAAAAGGATATTGTTTAATGCCATGTCTTTCCAGAAGGCGGACATCCCAAATTAATTGATTTTTAGGTACATTTGGGCGAATACCAAATACATTTTCGAATAAAACACTGATAGGCACTAACCCTGTCCAACCTACAAAGTCATCTTTAGCAGTACTACCGGGCTCTTTACTTTCTGGGGCATAATTTTCCCAAACAGTCTGAGTGTCCTTATAGACATGAACGACATTTTCTAAGTGATTAAGAGCAATTTCATGTGCCAATGTATCCTCTCCAATCAAATTTAAACCTTTCAACACCATGTAGTTTGTAGGAGCCCATACGCCACCTAGCCAATAAGCACCTTTAGGATAATATGATTTATGATCTGCAGATAATGATGGAATTCTGTGTGGGCGATTAAATTCATTTGGGTTCTTGAGATGTTCAATAAATGCAGAGATTCTCTCTTTTGGAATAATGTCTGCTAGTAATGCCTAATAGGCACCAATTGTTTTAACATCTGATAAAGAACCATCCTTAAAGCGATCAAAATAATAGGAGCTCGTTTCGTCCCACATATTATTATTTACAAAGGTGCTTAATTCCCTGATTTCAATCTCGATATCTTTAACCTTTTTTCGCTCATCTATAATATCTGCCATCTTGATTAAGATTGAACCTGAAAAAATTTGCTGTAAGGTCGTGTCAATCCAAGACATATGACCATGCAACCAAAATCTATCTCTATTATTCACAGGAAGTCGAGGTTGATTATCCATTCCACAACCCCATCCTGATGAGAAATAGGTGCCATTTTGCCAACTTCGCCACCTTCGAAACCATTGATAATATGCCAAAAGAGGATAAAAAACTTCAGTTAAACGTTCTAAATTACCTGAATGTAAATAATATTCCCATTCCGCCCATGGGAGGATATTAGGTCCTGTACTGCTTACTTCAAATTTTGTGTGGCGTTCTGCTCCATCAGATCGTCTGATTTGTCGACAGATATATCCGTCAGGATGTTGATGCGAGTAAAAATTATCAAGAGTCTTTTGAAAATTAAATACTCGAGATCCATAACGGCCAAACATTACAATAAAGACAGAGTCCCACATGAAAATATCAGTATTGAACGCTGTATCAATAAAATTTGTAATAAAACCACTATTTTGTTGAGGTTTCTTTAAATTTGAAAAACCAATTTCCCACGTTTTCCAATAACAATCTAAAACATCTTGATGACCGTCCCAAATAGGTTGAGGTAATAAATTTTCAATTTCAGAAAATTGAGGAAGTGGTTCGCTTTCAGGTTCCCTTTTCAAAAACTGATTTCGCTTTACTAACCTATTCCTTACATCAGTATTTAAAATACCATCTCCAAGAATTTGTGATATTGATATCTTTAAATTGTCCTTTTTGTTTTTCTCTTCCATATTGTTATTATCACTTCTTTTTTCTTCTCGCCCTTAATTTCAGAAGAAATTTATTCCTTTCCCTTCAAGATAAATTTTTCTTTTAGACATTAAAACCACATTTTTCTATTATTTAGAATTTAGGAATCCATTTTGCTTCGGCTTCGAACATTTCTTCAACCATTTCACTGATTTGTGTTGTTGAACACACACTAGCTGTATTAGGATCGAGTAATATTGCGTGATAAATCTTCTCTCGATTCATTTCGAGGACGCCTTCAACTGCCGCTTTTTGTACCATGATATTTGAAGTACACAACGCTTGACATATGGTTGGTAGGGTAATTCCTCCTTGAGGATGTAATCCATGGTTATCGGCAAAAACAGGAACTTCAACGCAACATCCATTAGGAAGATTAGTAATTAAACTTCTCTCTTTGTTAATTACATTTCCATTAAATCGAAACGGTACGTTCGTTTCCATGGCATTAATGATGAATGGAGCATATTCTCCTGTAGGTGCTTTCTTATAGGGAAGTTTTGGGCGCTTCATTGCTCTTATTAAACGTTTCTCGAATCTGCCTTGCAACTTAACTTGCATTAAATAATCATCAGCTTGCCCTAGTAAACCCGAAATATCCCCTTGAAATTTTTCTAGAAAATCAGGAATTTTACGATAATAAGGTACATACTCGCTTAGATGTCGGGATGACTCTGTCATGAAATATCCACCGGCTGCTTTCATCATATCTATGCGTACTTTTTCAGATTTCCCTCTCTTTGGATCTTCTTCAAGAGTTTTATAAATCAAAGGGTAGGCATCCTGCCATTTTGCATTCGGATCTCCTGAATCTTTATACCATACTTCAAGGAACCAAGCCATGTGATTAATACCTGCGCAGAAAAAACTAAATTCTTCATGTTTTAAACCACACCAATTCTGTAGTAATCTCGCTGTTCCTTGAACTCCGTGACATAGACCAACCGTAGAATCTGGAACGAGCGAGTTGCAAAACCAAGTGTTCATGGCCATTGGATTGGCGTAGTTTAAGAGTAAAGGTTTTACCCCGTTGTTATTGGCATTGTGTCCGATTTCTTGCATGTCTTGCAGAATTGATTTTAAGGTGCTTGTCGCGCGTAGGAAGCGGAAAACACCACCAGGACCGATAGTATCTCCTACGGTCTGAGTAACTCCGTATTTAAAAGGAATTTCGACATCTAATTTAAACGCTTCAAGTCCACCAACATGTATAGAATTAATCACATATTTCGCGTCCTCAATAGCTTCCCTTTGATTTGTAGTTTTTTCAATTATTATATCTTTGTCGTCGAAATAATCTTCCTTGAAATTTTTTATGTACCGAAACATTAAATCTAATCTCTCGGCATGAATATCTTCTAGACATAATATAGTGTCTTCTTGGAGTGCTGGAAATAAAAGGAGATCTGTAAGCAAGTTTTTTCCAAAAACTAGAGAACCTGCGCCTATAAATGTTATTTTCAATATAAAATCAAATAATTTAAGAATTGATTAAAATTTATTTATTAAAAATTTCAGAAAAATTAACCTATATTAAGATAATGATAAATAACAAGTAAAGACAGATAATAAAAATGATTGTTTATAAGTGTTTTCTATTTATCTTTTTCTCTCCCGTACTTTATCATGAAATTATTTTTTTTCTATATTTACTATGAATTCAAACTGGTTTTGTATAAATTTGATTTATAGAATAAAAATATTTTTATCAATTTAATTTCTAAATTTTAGAAGTTTGCATAGAAGATAAAATATTTAATAAGAGATATCTAATTGATAAATATAAGAGATATTGAAATTTTAAGATATCTCTATTAATTACAAATAACAGGTCAATATGAAGAGCTATAAAATATCAAGGTTTTTTGTAATCTTTTTCTTTAGTATATTATTTCTAAATGGCATAATTGTTGGCGGAAATGGATTTAATTTATTTTTTCCTAATTCAAATGAATTAGTAACCAGTCAAGGTGATGATTTTCCCACTCAAGCAGAATTATTTAATGGTCACACTTTTGATGAGAATTATTGGAATGTAACCGTTTTTAACAACTCAAAATGGTACTCTGAAAACGTTGAAAATTGGACCTCTTGGGAGAATAATACCTGGAATTTAGTTTGGATCAAAGAGGGAGGTTTTGAGATGGGCATGGTTTCTTTTTTGAATAAAACTGGGTATGATGATGGAAAAAATGTAACCTATACCTCACCAGCACATCTTTGGTGGCAGCATTTCAGCATTTACGGTATAGAAATAGCAGTTGCGGCTATGCAATGTGCTTGGTTTGGTATTAATGATAGCAATGAAAATGGGCAATATGATGAGGGAGAAGACATAAATCCCTTCTTTTATCTCGGTTCAAATTCTCCAAATATGACAAATGATGTGGGAATTAAATCCAATCCTAAAGTTACTGTAATACCTTTAAATAGAACGGGTATCGAAAATACTATTATTTATACTTGGGGTTATAATTACACAGATATTATTTTTTATGTGCCTAGCATTAATTATTCTAAAGATCCCATATTTGATGAGGGTTGGGATTATTCAGACCCATATTCCTATATTAGCGGTTCAGATCTTATTGGAAATCAAACTTATATATCATTTGAATATAAATTGGAAATTAATACTAAAAATAGTTTCCTAACTTTCACCCAAGAATATGAATCAGGAAGTGTAGATACACTAATGTTCCATGATGATAACTCAGGTAATTGGACAGAATTACAAGAAGAAGAGAAATATGATATGTTAGATAATTGGATGCTCTGTTTAGGAACAGCAGCATTTATAATCGCAGCGGTAGATGACTATGGCATTAGAGATTTGAAAGAGGGGGAGTTAAGCGCCACTACTAACAAGACAGGTTTAACAGAAGTGGATATAGAGGTTGGAAGTAAAAATAATACCGCTTTTGAATTTTTATATGATCAAAATCCCACATATGATCTCTATAATAGTTCTAATAATAATCCATTTCCTGATACTAATGTATCCTATGCCACACTTAATTCATCTGACGCAGATTTTATAGATTCTGTTGTAGGAGTGCTCCATATTCTTGGAAATTTCACTCGATTAGTATTAAGCTACGTTGCTAATCAAACTCATAATTTCAATGAACCTGTTCCATTAGAATATGTATTTGAGGAATTAGACCCGATAGATGGAGATCTTAATGCTGCATTCTTTATTGAGGGCTTTCCAGAATATGGTGATAGTGGAGGAGGCAAATTGAATCATAAAACAATATTTAAAGCATATTTTCCAAAAGGCTTAATTCCATTAGTTTATTTTCCACCTCCAATAACAGAAATACCGGGATTTCTCCCTAATATCTTTATGGCTTCTTTGATAATCGGAATAATCATTATTTTAACATTTAGAAAAAGAGAAATAATTTTAACCCATTAAAAATAACTCTTTTTTTTTATATTTCTACTAAAGGAATATTAGCTAATTTAAATAGATAAAAATGCTTTAAGAAAAAACCTTCGCTAAACTTAATATAATTTAAATATAATAAAAAATACATGAGAAAACAATAATTTAAGAGATTTGATAAAATTTTTCTTCAAATTCCGGCTTACCTTGATATTTTTGCATAAATAATAATGGTGCCTTATCGATATTTTTGAAGAAATAGGAGGGAACTCTAATGCCAGCTTTCTTTAACCCTTCCTGGATGTCGTCCAGATTGGGTGGACATCCTTTTATTGCTATAAGTTCATTAATATTGTGATGATCTCGATTTTTCGCATATTGGCATTGCCCAAAAAGAATTGTTTTATTCATTCCTTTGCTCGGTTCCATTTCTTTTCCCGTTAATACTTCAATATTATCAAAAGGTTCTCCATCTCTAGTCCTCCAAGCAGTCATAATTGCTGTTAAGAGGAAACCATTGTAAAATGAGCAGAAAGTGCACATTGACTCATCATATTTACGATATTTAATTCCCGAAATACCCAGTCTTTCATAGGGCAATGGAAGAGTATCATCTTTCTTATAGATATAATCCCACTCATGATGAGATGCTAAATCCTCTATTTTTTCTCCTATAACTTCTATATCTGAGAGATTTGGAGTTCGCTCCCGATCTTTTGCTGCTTGAACTATATATGGAACTTCTGCGGGATCAATTCCAAGTAATTTTGATCCGACAATATCCACAGATAAAATGTCTCGCGATGCAACTAAAATATCGCTTCTACGGGCTTTTCCATCCATTGCGGGCCCTCTCTCAATAGTATAAATACCATCTAAGATTGTCAAACAAGGGGGTATCTTATTGGCTAATTGCGCTACATTATAATGAAGGTCGAATTTTGGATCACTGCTATGAAATTTTTTTCGAGAAGGAATACTGATTAATCCTTTAAGATTTTTAATTCCTAAGCTAACTTTACATTGCGCATGTGTTTTAAGTACAGGTAAATTAACAAGAAAATCGGAATTAACCATATCGGAGTTCATTCGCGCGGATACTTCTTCAGTTAATTGCACTTTTTCATAAGGCCTTTGAAAGGCGTCAAAGACTTTTATTCCATACTCATCTCTCAGTTTATAATACCCCAAGTTTTTAAAAGCGTCATCCGCAGTTTCTTTATCATCTGGATCTTGACTTATTATTCCCTCTGCAATTGTGATATCATCAAATCCCTTCTCATTCAACAATTCTACCACATCATTCACAACTCTGGATGTGGTAATCATTCCCCATTTGGGAAAGTCACAATCTTTAGTCCAATATACAACATTGGGCTTAATAAATACTTTAGAATCTTTAGGTACATCATCTAATCCTTTTATTAATTTAACAACTTTTCGGATAGATTCTTCTGGCTTTTCGTATTTAACCAATGAAACTTTATATTTTGCCATAATTATTCTAAATAATACTGATTTTTATAGTATTTTATTAATTCAAATAAGAGTTTATTGTTAAAAAATAAATTACAATTAGAAATTTATTGAAAAAGATAATAATAAAGCTAAAAATTAGATTAAAATACAATACTTTTTTTACGAGCAATATATTTGACTACTTCAAAGAAAAAAATACAAATAAGCGAGATTAAAAAGCAAACAATCCAATCTAACGGTTGGAGAAACATGAACATAAAATTCGCTCCAATTGCTGCCAGGGTAGTTTGAACTCCTGGAGTATACATTAAAAGGAGGAATACAATAAAGAGCAAACCAGTTATGATAAACATTAATTTATTTCTATCCTCCTTCATACTTTTGATCAGAGACTTATTAGGACGACGAATTTGAAAAACAAGAAAAGTCTCACAGAAATATAAAGTCACCATAAGCATCGTTAATGTTTTTGTACGTGTTAAAATCATTGAAAAACTTTTGGGAAATTGGAAAGTAAGAATATCTTGAATCGGTATCATAGCTACATAATCTTCAGTAGAGAGATAAAAAGTATTTAAACTTCCAAGTTCATAATTGCTCTGAAACACGGGATAAATTCCAATATAGCTGAGAAAATAGACAAATAGCATCGAAATGGTAAGAAATAATCCAAAACTAAGTAAGAGGAATAATATATTTTTCGAAATTATTTCTTCTGAATTACGTGGTTTTTCTTTCATAACATCATCGGATATTGTATCGAACGTCAGAATAAAGCCTAGTAGAGCATGAAGAGTTAATGAAAGAAAGATCCATTGGAAATAAAATTGATCTGATAAAAAATATGGTAAATCTAAAATAATTGCTAATATAAATTGGACAATTCCTTCGAATAAATTAATACAAATATAAAAAAATACAACAGCTCTAATTTTTGAAAAGATTCCCCTTCCCTGATGGATTCCTATAGCAATAGAATTAAAAGAATCATCTGATATTACCATATCTGAAGCTTCTTTTGCTACATCAGTACCGGTTATGCCCATTGCTATTCCACTATCTGCCATATTAAGTGCTAACGAATCATTAACTCCATCTCCAGTCATGGCCACCACACGCTTTTGCTCCTTATATTTTTTAACGATATCTTCTTTATGTTTCGGAGATACCCGGGCAAATACTTTGATTTTATTAAATTCCGCATTAGAATTTATATTCGATATATCCTTTCCTTCCACGACTGTATCATTATCATCATTGATTATGGAAATTTGCTCTCCTATTGCTCTTCCAGTAATTATTGAATCTCCAGTAATCATTACCACATCAATCCCCGCATTTTTACATTGTTCTACTGATTCATTTACCCCTTCTCGTGGAGGATCTGAAATTGTTACAAATCCCAAATATACTAAATCAGATTCGAATGCATCTCTATTTTCTTGTGAAACCGAGGGCATCATATAGAAATCTTTATAGCATAGACTTAAAATTCTATACCCCTTTGAGGCATAATCTTGTATCTTATTCTCAACCATTTCTTTTAATTCATCTGTAAATACAGTTTCTCTTCCTTTGTAATAAATCTGAGTGGAGCGAGGGATTAAGATTTCGCTCGCACCTTTAGTAAACGAATAATATTTTTCTCCATTCCTATAGATTTTTGTCATTCTTTTTATATCTGAATCGAAAGGAAATTCCTCAATAAATTCATAGTCTTCTAAGAGATAATTACCCATTATTTTTTGAAATAACACTACTAACGCTCCTTCTGTAGGTGATCCGACTACTTTCCATTTTTCAACTATTTTTACATCCTTTCCGGCAGTTTCAACCTCCGATTTGATTAAGGCAGAATTATTGTTTAAAAAACCAGAAATCAATAATAATTTTAAATGAGGATATGCTTCAATATGACTTATAAACTTAGGATGCTTTGGATCATCCATTAATATAATCTCCCCGTCAGGTTTATAGCCCTTCCCTGTTACCTCATAATTGGAACCATTTGACCATATATATCGAACGACCATCTGATTTCTGGTTAAAGTTCCTGTTTTATCCGAACAAACTACGCTTACTCGCCCTAAACTGTCCACAGAAGCCAGATTTCTAATTATAACTCCTTGATGCGCCATTGCCAATACCCCAGTTAATAGAACTATTGTTGTAAGAAGTGGAATATTAATGGGGAGTATATCAAGAGCAGAATTGAGACTTTTTACTATTTCAAAACGAGTAAAGCCACTTCCAATCCAGACAATCATTAAGGTTATAAACCAGAAGATTAACACAGCGATACCCAGCCATTTTCCAAAAAAGTTCATTTTTTGTCTAATAGGAATTGCACTTGTACCAGCAGCTTTTAAACCCTCAGAAATCTTTCCAATTTCGGTTGCTGCTCCAATTTTTACCACAACTGCTCTAGATTTTCCTCTGGTGACATATGTTCCGTAAAATACCATATTATCGCGATCCTGAACATCCAAATCCTTATCTAAAGGACCAATCGTCGCATCCTTTCGTGCAGGCTCACTCTCACCTGTTAGTGAAGCTTCATTTATTTCTAAATTCTTTTCAGAAACTATTCTTGCATCAGCAGGGACCTTATCTCCTTGTTCTATATCTAATAAATCACCAATAACTACTTCTACAGTAGGAATTTCTCTTTTGTTTCCATTTCTAATAACTTTAGTAGTTGGAGCCGATAATTCTTTTAACGCCTCCAGCTTTTTTGTTGCCCTGTATTGTTGAATTATCGCGACAAGACAATTCAGAAGTACTATTCCCAAAGTTGACGCAATTATTACAAAATTACTTTTATACCCAAATAGACTGGCTAAAAATAAAATTAAAGCTCCTATAAGATAAATAACTATAAGCCAATTGAAAAGAGGAGATAAATAGATTTTAATAAAACCTCGAGCTACTTTCGGAAGTTCATTGGGACCATATTTTTCTAATCTGGTTTTGGCTTCCTCTTCACTTAACCCCGTGTTAGGATCCGTTTGAAGGAGGTCATAGACCTCGGATAGTTTTAATTTATAAAAATCCCTTTCCATCAAATGATCAATCATAATGTTTTAAAAAAAAAATTGTTTTAAACATATTTATATAAATGATCAATAAAATTGATCTTTAAAAAATTTTAGAAAAATCAAAAAAACAATCCTTTTTTTCTATAGATTAATTTAAAGAATTCTATTCCTATAACCCCAACTAATCCAAATCCTAAGCAAATTAACCAATCCGAAAATGAGAGAAACATAAAATTAAGTTGTAAATTCCATCCTATTTTTTCATTGATAAAGGCATTAAAATTAAGAGAACACATAATAACTAAAAAGTGGAACAAAAACGTGAACGTACATACTACAAATAGCACAATAGAAAATTCTTCTTTTAAGCTTTTAATAATTGATTTATTTGGCCGTCGAAAGTTCCAAATAAAAATAATTTCCGCGATAAAAAGCGTTGTTATGAACATCGTTCTGGTTTTTTGAGCAATTAAGGAATCTATTGAAGATAAAGGGTTAATATAACTTAAATTGGGATCCAAATTCCATTTATTTAAGGGGATAATCCCGGTAATAGTTAATAGTAAAACAATAACTAATGAAACACCAATCAGAAAAGCTTGAAGTAATACCATTTTCCACATATTTTTATTTAAAAGTTCCTCCTCATCTCTCGGAGGTTCTTTCATAATATCTTTCGGAAGAGTATCAATAACGAGTGCAAGTGAAAGAAAAGAATGGGTGATTCCATAGATATAAAGTTGCTGCCAATTTGAACTAAAAAGTGCAATCGCAGGAAAGAATTCAAGTCCTAAGAAAATAAATCCCTCCATAATATCAATGCAAATGAAAAAATAAATGATACTTCTAATTTTTGAAAATAAACCTCTCCCAATTTCTATTCCTTCCTTTATAGAAGTAAAGTTATCATCCGAAATTACCATATCAGCAGTATCTTTTGCGATATCTGTTCCAGTTATCCCCATTGCTATCCCACAATTAGCAAGTTTTAAAGCTAATGAATCATTTACCCCATCTCCAGTCATAGCGACTACTCTATTATGTTCTTGATTCTTTCTTACAATTATCTCTTTATCTGATGGCTGTACTCTAGCAAACACTGAGACTTTATCTAACTTATTTCCATTTAATTCTTTAATTTCATTACCCTCAACAATTAAATCTCCCTCATTAAAAATATGTAATTGTGAAGATATTGTTTTTGCAGTTGCAGGATGATCTCCAGTTATCATTGTTACTTTTATTCTTGCTGATTTACATTCTTTAATAGCTTCCTTGACACCAACACGAGCGGGATCGATGAGTGACACAAATCCTAGAAAAGTTAAGTTATCTTCTATAATCTCTCTATTAATATTTTGAGTGGAAGATAATTCCCGATAAGCTATCGCTAAAGTTCTATATCCTTTATTCGCTTGGTCTTGAACAATAGTTCTCAAATTATTTTTCAATGTGTTATCTAATATTTCTTTTTGTCCATTTATTTCGATATGAGTTGAAAAATTTAATATTATTTCAGGCGCACCTTTTGTAAATGCATATAATTTTTGCTCTTTATCATTAGATCTACAAATGGTAGTCATTCTTTTTAGAGCAGAATCAAAAGGAAATTCTCTCTCGATTTGATATTTTCTTCGGACATCATAAATTATAAAGCCCGCCTTTTCCGTCAATACAAGTAATGCTCCCTCGGTAGGAGATCCAAGCACTTTTCTAATAGCTTTAGTTTTTATTTGATCTGTTCGAATCTTTATATCTTCGAAAATTAATTTCGCATTATTATTTAATGTCATAGAATCAATAAACATATTAAATGTGTGAGAATTAAAAGTGTATTTTATCCCATTTTTTAAAATCTCACCTTCAGAATCATACCCGGAGCCCGCAACTTCAAATTCCTTATTATTCACCCAAAATTTTTTGACTGTCATTTCATTTCTTGTAATTGTTCCCGTTTTATCAGAGCATATTACGGAAATTCTTCCTAAAGATTCAATAGCAGAAAGATTTTTAATAATAACACCACTTTGCGCCATATTTAAGACGCCTGTTATAAGAACGAGTGTTACTAGAAGTGGGAGATTAATAGGTAAGATATTTAAAGCGCGTATAATTGAATCTGTAAAAGCTTTAGTAATATCTTGATTTAGCAAGGCTAATTTATAAATAATTAAAACTGCCATATTAATTATTATTACTAATCCGAAAAGATAAGCAAGGTTGTTAAGCTTTTTAGTAAGTGGTATTTCCTCAATAGAGCCCATTTTATTTAATGAAATTGATATTTTTCCAATCTCAGTGTCTTCACCCGTCTTAACTATTAATATTTTAGCTTTTCCTGTATCAACATAGGTTCCCATAAATAACATATTCTCTTGTTTTTGAATCGGCAGATCTTTGGCCTCTAATATGGATTCTTTTTTTTCGACAGGAAGACTTTCTCCCGTCAATGGTGCCTCATTAATTGTAAGTTCCGTTGAATTTAATATTCTTCCATCTGCCGGAATTTTAGATCCTTGAGATAATAACACAATATCGCCGGGAACAATTTCTTTAGAGGGGATTTCTTGTTCTTTCCCATTTCTTATTACTATTGATGTCAATGCAGAGATTTTTCTTAAGGAATCTAAGGCCTTTTGGGCTCGATATTGTTGAATTATAGCGGTCAATGAATTAATGATTACAACAACCCAATTTATGATGGTCTCACCAAATGAATTTAATAGAATAAGGGCAATCCCAGATATGATAAGAATAAGAATCAAAAAGTTAAAGATGGGGGCAAGGTATATCCTCCACAGCCCTTTCTTCACTATTGGTAGCTCATTAAATCCATATTTCTTAAAATGGGCTGATACTAGAACATTTGATAATCCCGTGTTTGGATCTGTATGAAAATAAACCAATAGTTCCTCTATTGGAAGAGAATAAAAATCGTTTTTTTGTAATATATTCTTATTTTCGTTTTTATTCATCTTAATTTACTAACGGATTATATTTATTAAAATTATCTAAATTCCCTTATCTCGCTCATTCTTTAGGTTTCTTTAAAATTAATTCTTCCACTTTTTCAAATTCACAAAAAGTTTTTATATTACATAAATTAAAATTAAAATATAAAAAAAATAAAGTGATATATTCGAATGAAAAGAGAAAGCGTGTCTAAATATATAAAAATCTTCGGCGGAATATTCTTAATAGTCCTTTCTATAATAGAAATGATTAGTTTAACATTGTTATCATTCATGGAAGTTAATATCAATGGTATGTCGATGAAATTCTTTACTTTTGTATTTAATTTAAATAATCTTACATTATTTGTATTATGGCTTTCTTTTATGATAATAATTATTTGTTTCTTGATTTTTGGGTTTCTTTCGATTATTCTATCATCAAATAAAGAATTGGATGATTATAATTATTCAAAACATATGTTTATAATGGGGATAATTATTCTTGTATCTGCTTTTATTCAATGGGAATATATCTACCTAATTGAAACATATCTAGTTAAGGGATATTTAATTGATGGTTTTATTATTATCCCGTTTAATAACATAAGAACTATAATCCAATATTTTGATTTCTCCTTCTATTTGTGGTTAGTTTTTTCTTTTACATTGTCTTCAAAAGTAATACTTGGATTAACGGCAGGAGGATTTGGATTACATTGGGTTGCTGAAAGAGAAAAAGCACTTGAATAGAAGAGATTTTTAAATTATTAAAGAAAGCTCTTTTTTTTATTCTTTTTATCCCTATAAAAAGCAATATTTTTTATTAGAATTCACTTTTTGAATAGTAAAAATGCTATTTGTTTTATAAATGGAAACTAACCAAGGAAAACCAATTAGAGAAAAAGAATTATTAAAAAATAAAAAAAAACCAATTGCACTCTTTTTGCTTATTTTAACTACGGTGTTTTGGGGTTCAACATTTATCATTACCAAAACTGTGATTAAAGATGTGCCGCTCTTTTTCTATCTTAGCCTCCGTTTTATAATTGCATTAATAGGATTCTCTCCTTATTTTATTTATCTAAAAAAGCTTAATAAAAAAATTATAATGATGGGAATAATTTCTGGATTGATTTATTTTGTTGCGATAGCGACACAAACTATTGGTTTAAAGACTACTACTGCTGGAAAAGCAGGATTCATTACGGGTTTAAGTACGATAATGGTCCCCTTTTTAGGAAGAATTTTTTTTAAAAAATCCTTTAAGAAACGTGTGTGGTTAGCGGCATTCATTTCTGTAATCGGGTTAGCATTTTTGTTTTTAGAAGGAGAAAAAGGGATTATTTTAGGAGATATTTGGGTTTTAATATGTGCAGTATTTTGCGCTTTATTTATTATTTACACTGAAAAAGCAGTAAAAATCGTGAATATTTATCTTTATTCAATAATCCAGCTTAGTACTATAATTTTATGTTGCATCTCCTCTTCATTGCTATTCCAAGAACAATATTCTCAAATAACATTTACATCAGATTTTTGGTTGATTATGATTTATATGGGCCTAATTGTTACAACCCTTACATTCTTATTTCAGAATTGGAGTCAAAAGCATCAAGATTCAGTAACAACGGCAATAATTTTCGCACTTGAGCCAGTGTTTGCTGCAATATTTGGATATTTTTTGGGAGACGAGATATTGACTCCCTTAGGTTTACTCGGTTCAGGATTAATTTTAATCGCAATCTTTATTACGATAATTAAAAATAAATCGGAGTATAAGAAAGAATGATTATTTTAATGATTTTCTAATTTCCTCCAATTCATTTTCTATTTCTTGCTTTCTCTTATAAATCATTTTTTGATGGAGCTTTAAGTCTTCTTTATTCGATTTTTCTAAATATTTATTATTAGCATGAGCACTAATTGCCATTTTTGCTTCTTTAAAGATTTCTTTTTTAATTCGCCCATCTTTTATTCTATCCTGTTTATGTGGTAAGATTTCGTCTTTAATTTGATATATACTTTTTTTAACTGATTCTCGTATGAATTCTGACTTATTCATAAATTCAATATGAGAAAATCTCTCAATATCTTTATATTCTCCCTCAGTTAACATTACCTTAATAAATCTATCTCTTTTCTCGTCCTTCATTTCTTTTACTTTCCTATGATCATTATGATCATTATGATCCCTATAATCACAATTCTATTTAAATTTATACTTTTATAATTTTCCAAGTTCACAATATTTGCCCACATCAGGCATTCTTTATTTATTTTAGATTATTATATAATTATTTAAATAATAAAATACATGATAATGGAATGATGAGTAATAAAAACAATTATGCCGGTGATAAAGGTCTTTCTGTAGGAGAAAAAGTACCTCAATTTTCAATCACAGACGGTGATGGCAATAAAATAGATTTATCAGAGATTCTTCAAAATAATAAAGGATTACTCATAGATTTTTTCCGCGGAGTGTGGTGACATGCTTGAAAAGAGCATTCAATCCTCTTAAATAATCATTTAGATGAATTTAATAAACATAAAATTAAGCTAATATCAATATCAACCGATAATTTGAATCAATTAAAACAGTATCAAAAAGAAAATAGTTTACAATTTCCTCAGATTTCGGACAAAGGGGCACAAATTGTTCAAATGTTTAATGTTGATGTTTATGATAAAGTTGGAGAAAAAAATATAAAATCTAAGCAAGCTATTCCCTCAAAATTTTTAATCAACAAATCTGGTGAAATTGTGTGGATTTATATGCCAGAAAGTAAACCTGATAGACCTGATATTAAATTAATTATAAATGCGATTGAAAAAAATATTAAACCCATTTAGGATGACTCAAATGTAAAAATATGAGACATTTGAAGACTACCTTGCAAAGGTTATGGGATTATTCTTTTTTTTTAGAATTTAATAAAAGTTTGATTATAGTGGCTTTTTATTCGAATGAAATATTAACCTATTAGTATGGTTGAAAAATTATCTTTAAACCAAAGCAGTAATGATATCGAAAATATTCAAATATTTCCGAAAAGCGTTAAAGTTCGTGAATTATGTTCCATTAAATTAAATTTTAAATTAGGTATTTCAATTCCAAAAAATTGTATTCTAATTTTTAGATTTCGAGGAGGTAGAAATAATAAAAATGATTGGTATTTTCTACAAACGGAAGACCCAAATTCTAATGGGTATGCGAAATTAAACCTAAAGACTCCAATTGAAATGATTCCGATAATAACAACGGGTAAAGAACTCTCTATCTCTTATTTTATTACAGATCCAATAGGTATCCCAAGAAATACATTAATTTCTTTTTCTATTAAAAACACATTAGCCCAGTCCATCATTGAAAAAAATAAAAAAATTGAAATTTTGATCAAATCTCCTTCTAAATTACCAAAACTTCTTAAAAATAGCCCAACTATTAATGTAATTAGTAAAAAATTTGATCATATTACAATAATTGGTCCTTCTATTGTAAGCTTAGGAGAATCTTTTAAAATTTTATTACGGTTTGAAGATAAATATTATAATTTGGTGCCCCATCAACCATCTATGATAAGAATTTTTCAAATAAATGCGGAAACGAATGAAAAACATTTCTTAACAGAATTAGATTCTATGAAAAGTAACGAAGGTATACAATGGATAAAATATCTTCAATTTGACAAAGAAGGTATTTATTATATAGAAATTGAATATCATTCAGAACTTTATGAATCTAATATTATAGTCTGTTCATCTAACAAAAATAAACATCAAAAGCTTTATTGGGGTTATCTACATGCACATACTGATAAAAGTGATGGGATGAGATCTGTCAATGAATATTTTGAGAATCTAATTAATGCTGGATTGGATTTCGGTACAACCACGGAACATGACCATGCTTGGGAAACTACTAATGAAGATTTTAATGATATCAAAAGTCTTGTCGAGAAATATAATGAAAATGATACATTTGTATCCATTTTTGGGTATGAATATGGAACATGGTATTCGGGCTATGGTGATATTTGTATTTATCATAAGTATAACAAGCTCCCAATTTTGCGATCTGATATAAATAAATATAACTCCACTCAAAAACTAATTAAAAATCTTCAAAATTACAAAGATCAAATTCTTTTAATAGGACATCATACTGCTTTGAGACCAGGATATCGTAATTGGGACTATTTCGATCAGTCTCTTGAAAAATTAGTGGAGATATATTCTACTTGGGGAAATCAAGAATACTCTTATTCAGAAGGAAATCCTCTTCCACCCAGATACAAGTTTTTTGGATATGGGAAATATGCACGTAAAAGAGGAGCTGTATTAGGAAAGGAAGGTTCATATGTAAAAGATGCTCTCCAGAATGGATATAAACTGGGTTTCATAGCAGGAGGAGATGATCACTTTGGATATTATCCTTCAGGGCCCATTGATATAGATAATGGTTTATATCCCTCAGGAATAATGGCAATTTGGTCTTATAAAGATAAATTAAATAAAGAAGAACTATGGAAGGCTCTAAATAATCGAAAATGTTATGGATCAACTGGTCCTAGATTAATTCTCGAATTTTGGCTTGATAAATTTTTTATGGGCGATATAATCGATTTACTTCAAAAAGAAAATAACGATTTATATTATAAGAGAAAATTATCTCTTAAAATTTATAGTCCATTGTTGATTAAAAAGGTAGAAATAATTAGAAATAATGATATTATAGCTGAAATAGTAGTTGATTCAAAAATTTATAATCTCAATTACATAGATACTGAAAGTTTTAATTTAATAACTATAAATAACGTAAAACTGAAAAATGATGAACAATTTTGCTTCTATTATCCCAGAATATTTTTGAGCAATGATCAGATGGCATGGGCAAGCCCCATTTGGCTGGTTGAAAAAAATAAATAGAAGAAATAAAAAAGAAAGAATAATATTCTATTTCACTAAAAAACCTTTTAATGTTAATAAAGCTCCAACATTAAATAATGCTAATCCTATAATCTCCAGCAGTAATGATGAAATTATGCCCCCTAACATATTCATAAATATGCCTGCAACATTAACAATGGAGCCAATAAAGAACCATAAAACTCTTGTTTTTTCCTCACCTTCAAATTTTTTTGAAATACTCCAAAATTTATATAATATATAAATTAAAATTGCGATTCTAAAGATACTTACATAAATATACCATGCCAAAGGAGTTTCCGTATCAACAATTCCTTGTTCGAATCGCTCCATATTCAGGGTGGGGATCCAAATAAAATATCCAAAAATTGATAATATAAAAATTACAAGGATAATGAGTAAATATTTTACACTCATTGCTACCGTTTCAGAATAATCTAACACAAAAACGGTCATCAAAACGCTTACTAAACCCAAATGATAAAGTATTTGGGCAGTTATCATTAAAGGAATAATAGGGGCAGGATTAAATAATATGAAATGATATATAGTATAAAACAAGAATCCTAAGGAAATTGCTGAAAAAAATAATGCAAACCATCTATTTAACCAATATTCTGGATTTTTCTTTAATTCAATAATCCCTACTATAAAAGCGAGAATAACGGTTATAATAGCTGTAATAATTTTAAGAATATTCATTATATCCATATAAATGCATTCCTCTTGTGACCTTTTTTTGTTTTATGTGAAATGTTTTTTGGTATGTATCAATAAAATAGAAATGTCTTGATTTGATAGTAAAGGAATAGTGATAACTATTAATAAATATATTTTATCTTACTTATTTCCTGTTCAGAGAAGATAATTAATTAATACTATAGTTTTAAAAGGAAATTCAATTAAGAAATAATCTTTAAGGGAGATCTATTAATTAATAATAATGTCGATATACTACTCACCCTTTTTTTTATCAAACATATATTTAAATAAAATATTTTTTATTATTCTACTAATATATGGGTTTTTTTTAGTCTTAAAATAAGATAGGATATCTAAAACAATTATGACTCTTGAAAAAAGTAATATAAAGTTCTCTGGAATATGTGAGAAATGTTCAGGTCGAATGATGAAACGGAAGATGGCAATTAAAGATAATGGTTCAATAAAATGGCAAAGAATTAAACAGTGTGTAAATTGTAAGCATTGGTATCCTATAGATTAATGAAAATAAGTTTCAAAGCTTATTTTTTAGACATTTATTAATGTTTTTTACACTATTTTTTAATTTAAATTTATTCTTAATAATATATTTTTATAAATAATGAGATTAAATTGGAAAAAATTAATTAATGGAGTTTATTTAGTAAAGGAGAAATCAAACCGAGTCAATATACTTAATAGTTTGGTGATTCAAAATAATGGATTAACAAACTCCCTTTTAATAGATGCGAATTATCCTTTTGATGCTATAGATGAGCTTTATTCCAGAATTAAAACATCCAAAATGCTAATATTTTCGCACGGGCATCTAGATCATACTGCCCATGCATTTTATCACCAAGAAAAATTTTACACCCCGTTGTTTTGTCCTATACAAGAAATGGATTATTTAACCAATTTGGATAAATTAATGGAAAGAGTGGGTTTTAATAAATTAAATTTAAAAGAACAATATAGCATGATGATTAAGCAATATATTAAATTTCAAGAATGTAAATATGTAAATAGTTTTATTCCTGGAAAGGATAATTTTGATTGTGCGTCCTTTTTAATAGAATCTATTCATATTCCAGGACATTCTCCCGGTCATACTGCATTTAAAATTTCTTCAAAAAATAATAAAGCAAGAAAAATATTATATGTAGCAGATATTGGAAGCCATCCATATTATGGAGATTTAAACAGTGATATATTCCAATATAGAAAATCTATCGATAAATTGGAAAAACTGTATCTCAATGATGATTATATTTTAGTCCCCGCTCATGGAAATTTCTATAATGAGAAGGATGAGAACTTTTTTAATAGGATACGAGAAAAAATTGATAAAAATAAAGAAAAAGTCATCAATAGTTTAAGTAAAGAAAAGCCCCAATCGCTTCGAGAATTAATAGATCAACGAATAATAACTCCACAGGAACGAATTTTTGAGCCTATTAAAGAATTGTATTATCTTTGGGACGGAGGAATGATACATCAGCATCTTCTCGAATTAATTAATGAAAATCGAGTTAAAAAAATAGAAAAAAAGGATTTCTTTTCTCATGAATACATATTAAAACATATAATATAGTTTTTTTATTGATATACTTTTATATGTAAAATATTTATGAAAAAGAATATTTAAAAAGTTGAAATGTCAAAGAATCTAAAGATTGGTATAGTGGGTGCGGGATCCGCAGGATTATTTGCTGCCAATGAACTTGGAAAGAACTTAGGCAATAAAGTAGAAATTAAATTGTTTGAGGCCGGACCTTCTATTGAAAACAGAAATTGTCCTCAAAAGTCAGAATATGAATGTGCGCAATGTGACCCGTGTAGGATAATGAGTGGTGTGGGAGGAGCGGGGGTATGGTCTTCTGGCATCCTTAATTTACATAAGAAAATTGGGGGCGACTTGGAAGCCTTATGTAATAAGGTGAATCTTGATGTAAATCAAATTATTAATGAAATAGATAGTTTTTTTGTGGCTAATGGTGCTCCAAATAATGTTTTTGATCCCTATAACAATGGAGAGGAGTTGATAGAATTGAAACGAAAATGCGCAGCTGTGGATATACGATTCATCCCGATTAAACAACGCCTTTTAGGATCTAAAAATACGCCAAAAGTAATTAAATCTATTGTAAATTATCTTGAATCTAATTTTGATGTTGAAATAATTCCAGATACTAAAGTTCTCGCATTTGATAAGCAAAAAAATCTAATTTTTAAGCAAAATAGGAAGCAACAATTTGATTTTCTCTTAATTGCACCTGGACGTTGGGGAATGTTATGGCTTGCTCAGCAGTGTGATCAATTAGGACTTAATACTTTTTATGAACCTTTAGATATAGGAGTGAGAGTGGAGGTTCCTTCAATAATTTTAGAAAATATATGTGAAAATGTTCAAAGAGACCCCAAATTTCATATTATAACCCCCACTTATAATGATTTCATTCGAACTTTTTGTGTCAATCATGAAGGCTACGTTGTTAAAGAAAATTATGAAGAACACATCGTTGGTGTAAACGGACATCAAATTTCTATAAATGGCGAGTCTGAAACCTCTAATTTTGCATTTTTAATCCGCCAGACATTAACAGCTCCGTTGGAAGATACCACTGAATATGGGCGTTCCATAGCAAAACAGACTTCAATTTTAGGTGGATATAAGCCATTATTACAGACATTAGGTGATTTACGAAAAGGTCATAGGTCTCGTCAATCGTTAATTGAAAGAAATCCAGTACAACCCACTCTTAATGATTATACCCCAGGGGATATTGCTATGGCCTATCCATATAGATTTGTAACAGATATATTAGAAGGGTTAGCGAATTTAGATAAAGTGATCCCCGGAGTTAATAATAATAGCACTCTGATATATGCTCCCGAATTTAAACGTAGTGCGAAAAAAGTTGATGTTAATGAGTATTTAGAGTCAAGACAAGTTCAAAACATATTTTTTGCCGGAGATGGCGCTGGGTTTTCAAGAGGTATTGTTGCTGCTGCTGTGTCTGGAATTATTGCAGCTAAGGGGATTATTAAAAAAATAAAAAATTAATAGGTTGCATTATTTTTTTATTAAACTGGTCATTGGAGATTTTTATCATGAAAAAGCGATTGAATAGCCTCGATTTCTTTCGTGGTGTATGTATAACGTGGATGATTTTTGGTCATTTGGCAGAATGGTGGATGTCGCATGAGTCATTTTATTTACTTAATGATATTGTAGTATTTGTTGACGTAATCGGTGGAAGCGGATTTTTATTTATCTCAGGTATTAGTCTTACCTTATCTTATAGAAATAAAATTGAAAGAATTAAAACTGATGATGCTTTTTCATATGAAAAGCTCCGCCTTAACTACATCTTAAGAGCAATTTTCCTTCTTATCGTAGGATTCATTTATAATACCGTTGATGCGATTCTTTCTAACAATCTCAGTTTAATTTGGAATTGGTTTATTTTATTCACTTTACCCACTTCAATTTTACTTGCATGGCCCTTATTAAAATGTAAGAAAATTGTGAAAATTGTGGTCGCTGCTGCAATTATTATTATTGATCATTATCTTTATTCTTATTTAGTTCAATTCAAAAATCTTCAAGGGCATCCCTTAAGTGTGATCTTTTATTTCCTCTATAACGGATATCAATTAACTCCAATTTTATCCAATTTTCCGTTTTTCTTAATTGGAACGGTAATCGCAGATATTATATTCGAAAATTACATTAATCGAGAACCTGAAATGTCTCATGTTAATTATTTTAGTGAAATTACGCTCCCCTTAGTAATATCGGGCTTAATTTTAATGTTAATTGCTTCTTTTATTATCCCCCTTCCACTTGTCGTTGAAGATTTTCTCTGGCATCGAAGAAATACTGCATGGGTTATCTATGCCGTAGGAGCGTTAGTATTCTTATATCCAACACTTTTTAACATAGAAAAGTTAGATTTCATTCATATTGATAAGAAATATCGTTTCTTCTTCTATTTTTCGTATTATTCGTTTTCCATTTTTCTAATTCATTACAGCTTTTATTTCTTTTTTACCCATATCTTAACTTGGCCAACCTTCACACCCATAATAATTATAACAATAGTTTCCGTGGGGCTTTTATTGAAATTAATCTATAATACCTTAGGAAACAAATTTTCCTTAAAATATCAATTAGCACGTCTGGCCGATGGCATCACCACTGAGATATTGCGAATCATGCCTAAATTTAAAGAAAGCAATACTTTATTATCGACTTAAAAGTGTTTTTTATTCAATTAATTAATCAATTATTTTAATTTCTCATTTTTAATGTACAATTTTATAAAATTTAATTTCATTTTTTTCTTTTTAATGGGTTTTGAATGACCTTATGTGAAAAACGTTAGTAAACATTTAAACGAAATTAGATAAAGAATTCCGTACTATCCACAAGAACAAATCTTGAAATCTCATATTTTATATTTTAGAAAACCCAATCTAAATCATAGAAGGGAAAAAATAATTTGTTATCCTCGTCAAAACATTGGATTTCGCCCTCTATTAAACTCTCACCGAGTTTAATTATCTCACTCATTCTTTTATATAAGACGGGATGACATTCACCCTTCTTATCTTCTCTTTTTCATTCTCTTCCTTGTTATAAAATTCTTACAAGCGATTAATAAAGAGCATTTGAAAAAATTTATATACAAAAGGCACATATAATAAATTTAACACGCTCATCCAATTTTAATATCATGTTTGAAAAACAATTAGAAATCTTAAATAAAATCTCTGACAATTTAAATCGGAAAGAATATGATAAAAAAAATACGTTGAAAATGTTAAAGTACTTAATTGAAGGGAGTAGTTATGAGAAAATTAGAATAATTTCTATAGAGTTGTTGAGGAAATTAAATATTAAAAAAGACTTAATATTCAATATTCTTGAAAATTGCTTATTGTCTGATGAAAGTCCACGCGTTAGAGCGCTCTCAGCTAAATATCTTCTATTAGATTATCAAAATAAGTGTGAGAAAATTATTAAATGGGCTCTGAAACATGAAAAATCCCCCACGGTATTAAAGACCATTAAAGATTATTCCTATGGATTGGATGGTCATAAATTAGAATTTCTTACTTAATAATTATTTCAATAACTTCTCAATTTTAAGTTTTAACCCATCATACGCCCCGATTACTTTTTTAATATTAGTAAGCTTTTTTATTTTCTCAACTTGACTTGGTACAAAATTTTTTTTTGATAAAGGACTGTCCATATAAGCCCCAAAATGAGTTAGAATAATTGTGGCAGGTTTAGGATTAATTTTATTTAAATAAGGAATAACTTGATCTGTACATAAATGTTTTTTACACACGATAGAATCAGGCCGTAATAGATTTAAAATGAGAACATCAGTATTGTTAAATTGTTCTGCAAATCCTTCAAACACGGTGGAATCACTAGTATACCCTAAAGTATAATCACTAAGATTAAATTTAAGTCCGAATCCTTCTATATCTGAATGTTTTATTTTTGTTCCTATTATATTTACTCCCTTATACATCATCACCTCACCAGCATGGAATATTACTATCTTTTCCACCATATTTAAATGATATTCCGAGATATATTTCAATACCTGATTCGTAGTGATGAGGGTGCCTTTTTTAAAGTAATTATAATTCCTATCGTGTAAGATTTTGCGGGAGCTTTCAATAATAGCACTTAGATCAGAATAATGGTCTAAATGAAAATGTGTAACAATGAATAAGTCCGTTTTAGCAGGATCTTCATCGAACTGATTAATTCTTACTATCGCTCCCGGACCAGGATCAATATGGGCTTGAATTTCATTAAATTTATATAAAAACCCTCCCGTAGCTCGATATTGAGTTCTAATATGATGTCTTCCTCCTCCAGTCCCAAGAAATATTAATTCATCTTTCATTTCATAATTTTTTTATTTATTATATAGGTGGATTATTTAACATAATAAGCATAAACTTCATTAGTTCATATAATTACAAATAATTCTAAAAAGTAGAATAATTCTTTTATTTTCAGATAATCCTTTTCTTTTTTAGTATTTCCTCCACAATAAATCGAAATGCCTTATCAACATTTACGCCTGTTTTTGCAGATGTTTTAAGATAATGATTAATATTGAATATATCCATTATCTTTTTCATAAAACCTTCGTCCACTATAATTAACTCTTTTAGATCGGCTTTACTTCCAAGAATTACTACAGGAAGGTTTTCTTTTTCTAATCGAACAATATTCATCCATTTAATAACTATATCCATATCTGGAATCCGAGTTAAATCGATCAAAAGAAGCGCGCCACTAGCTCCCTTTACATAGGTCTCATGAAGTTTTTCGAACTGCTTTTGTCCCCCAAAATCCCAGAGTTGGAGAGAGCAAGTTAAATCTTCATTAAATTCTAAAACTTTATAATAAAAATCCACTCCAATAGTCATGAGTGTACTTTCGTCAAATTTACCCTTAATATAACGCCTTAATAAAGATGTTTTTCCTGCCCCTGGTGGTCCTGCTACTAATACCTTAAAAAAATATTTTCTCTTTTCCAAGTTATTCACTGAGATTAGATATAATCATTCTTTATCATATGGATTATAATTATGTATATCTTTCTTAATTTCTCATAAAATTAATAATAATTGATAGAGAATTTACATATATAAAATTGTTGTATTAAACATTGAAAAATTTTCTCTTTAACTAAATTTAAATTAAAGCTAATAAAAGAAAAATAGGATTCTTATTACAAATATAGAATTTATTTAATTCATTCAGTTAAGTTAAATTTAATACGGAGAATTAAAAAGTATCAAAATTGATTTCTAAATTCTTCTAAATATATTAAATTTTTATTCTTTTCTTAATTTCAAAACAATAAATAATAAAAACAAAATCATTAGGTTTTATGACGGAATGCAACCAAGATCAATTAAGAGAAACATGTCCTTGCACTTATAATAGTTCTCGGCGAGGTAAATGCTGTGAGTGTATAAAATATCATCTTTCGATGAACGAATTACCTGGATGTGTCTTCGCAAAGATATCGAAACAAGCAGAAAAAACTTATAATAGAGACTTTGAATATTTCGCTCATCTTGTTCTTAATAAATAATCCTCCTTAAAAAGAAAAGATAAATCTTTAAAACATTATCTTTTTTTATTCTATTCTTAAAAAATTTACAATAAAAGAATTAAAGAGATTTATAGAATATAGGAAATTTAGAACGTTTCAATAATAAACAATAAAATAAAGTTTTAAGGACATCTGAGGCTTATACCCGCCCTTCTGTACTACTCTCGTCGCCAAGAGTTAGTTGAGGCATTAAACTAAGCGGCCTACCTAAAGCTCCCTCCAAGTGCTCATCGCTTTTATTTGGCCTTGCACCAAGGTTTTAGCTCGTTTCAACCATTCCCTTATGAAATTTCTTTGGCTTAATTCCAAATCATCAATATATCCATAAAGGCAGTTCCGTTTCTATTGCTAAAATACGGTTTTCACCGTCATAGGTTTTCCTATGCCTTGCTTGGAGAATGAGGCGAGGTTCCTCAGCAAGTGATTGCTTACCGTCAGCCTCAAACCTCATCTGTCCCATATTTATATATGATTCGAAGCTTATATTTTTTTCCTCAAGGAAATCTTATGAGTTTCTTCTAAAAAATATTTCACTATTTTAAGAATTTATATTAATTCTTTTTCTTCATAAACTTAGAGTCGGAATATTATAGAAAAGAAGAAATCTCTAATTATGAGTATGAAAATAAAAAATTTAGAAAGATCAAAAAATTTAAAGGAAATTTACAATAATTAAAAATATCTTTCTAATTTAATAAAAATATTTGAAAAAAAATTATAATTTGATGTAAAAATGATGAATGTACCGTGGGTTTTAATTTTCCCCGAAATAGCTGGAGTTATTTCGTTGGCACTAGCGTGGTATTTCAGTAAATTAGTGATGAAAGAAGATCCTGGAAATGAACGGATGCAAGAAGTTTCAGGATATATAGAGAAGGGTGCAAAAACATATCTTAAGGTTCAATATAAAATTCTTGGAATTTTTGTTGTTGGTCTAGCTATTGCACTTCTCTTTTTAATAAATCCTGGAGAATTTTCTTGGTTTACGATGATTGCTTACCTTATTGGATCTGTAGGTTCCATGTGGGCAGGCTATATGGGTATGATAGTTGGTGTGAAAGCTAATACAAGAGCCGCTCAAGGATGCAGTATAAGCGTAAAAAAGGGTTTTGATATAAGCTTTTTTGGTGGGTGCGTTATGGGATTAGCGGTGGTTGCGGTAGCGTTAATCGGTGTGTCCACAATATATTGGATTATGGCTGCTATAGGAGTCGAAAAACCTGTAAGTGTGGTATTAGGATTCAGTTTTGGAGCAAGTAGTATTGCCCTCTTTATGAAATGTGGAGGTGGAATATATACTAAAACTGCTGATGTTGGAGCAGATTTAGTAGGAAAAGCTGAATATAAACTTCCCGAAGATGATCCACGAAATCCTGCCTCTATCGCTGATAATGTAGGTGATAATGTAGGCGATATTGCGGGAATGGGAAGTGATTTATTTGACAGTTATGTCGCCTCTATAGTTGCTGGTATGCTTTTAGCAGCTGCATTGACTCAGGTATTTACTAATAATGCGGTCTTCATAATACTCCCAATTCTTCTATCTACAGCGGGTTTATTTGCTTCTATAATTGGAATCTATATCATAAAGATATGGAAAACCGATGATCCAGGAAAATTATTAAATGGAGGAACATATCTGGCTACTCTTGTTTTTATAGGTTTAGCTTTAGTTTTTATTTTAATAGCACGTCCTTTTGTATCAACTGCGAATGATGTCAATGCCTTATGGGGTTCTTGGCTATGCGCTGCGATAGGGCTTCTTAGTGGAATCGTAATTGGTTGGACAAGCGACTATTTTACTAGGGAAGATAAAAAACCAACTAGAGATATGGCTCATGCTGCTCAAGAAGGCGATGCTGTTGTAGTTTTAAGCGGTTTTTCTTATGGACTGCTCAGTGTTGTTCCCCCAGCATTAGGAATAATTGTTGCTATGGGCTTTTCCTTCTTTATAGGAAGTGTACTTATCGGCTCTGGAGTTTATGGAGTTGGTATGGCCGCGGTAGGAATGCTCTCGATTGTGGGAACAATTGTATCTAATGATGCATATGGTCCAATTTGTGATAATGCAAGAGGAATTGCTGAACAAGGTGAATTAGGAGAAGATGTTATCCGCATAGCCGATAGTTTGGATTCAGCAGGTAATACTGCTAAAGCTATAACAAAAGGATTTGCTATTGGTGCAGCTAATTTAACCGTATTAGCTTTACTATTTTCGTTTAGAGAAGAAGCTAGATCCGTCATTAATAATCTAGGTCTAATTCCTATCCCTGCTAAGATTGAGATCTTTGGATTAGAGTTTCCGAACATTTTTTCATTACTTAATCCATCTACTACTTTAATAGAATTCATACAAAAAGGTATAATGGATTTATTAAATCCGAGTGTATTAATTGGAGCATTTATAGGAGTTGTAGTACCGGCATTGTTTTCCGCTTTACTTATTATGTCAGTACAGCGAAATGCAGCAAAAATGGTTGATGAAATAAGGCGTCAATTTGAAGAAAGCCCTAAAATTTTAACAGGAGAAGTAGCCGCAGACTTTAATAAATGTATAGATATCGCAACAAGAGGTTCTCTTAGAGAACTTATTCTACCCAGTATCATATCGATTTTAATTCCAATAGCTGTAGGTATTTTATTTGGAATTACTGCTTTAGGAGCTTTCTTAGCAGGAGCAATACTTTCTGGCTTTGTCTTTGCGATTTTTATGGCAAACGCGGGTGGCGCTTGGGATAACGCCAAAAAGTGGATCGAAAACGGAAATCTCGGTGGAAAAGGAACTGATATTCATAAAGCTTCTATAACAGGAGACACAGTTGGTGATCCATTTAAAGATACAGCAGGACCAAGTATAAATACACTTCTAGTAGTGATGTCATTAACAGCGTCGATATTTTTAATTTTCATTGTTGCTGTTGGTGGTGGCGTAGGTCTTCTTGGATTTCCCTAAATTTTATTTTATTTTTTTTTTATTTTTATTGTTTATTGAAATAGTAAACTAAAAAAAAGAAAGATTATTTCATTGATACTCTATTTTATTTATAATTTTATTTCAGAAACAGGATTTGCTATATCTAATCCTCCTGTAACAGGAATTGAAAGACCCGTTAGAAATGATGCGTTATCAGAACATAGAAAAGTTACAAGGTTTGCCACATCAATCGGTTTTCCAAATATACCGAGTGGAGTTGCCTCTTTATAATGTCTTATTACTTCTTCAATAGGCATATTTAAAATATCAGAAGTTGCTGCTATTTCGAATTTTGATAAGTCAGTTTCAATCATTCCTGGAAGTAAGGCAAATGTCCGTAACCCTCTAGGGCCGTATTCAATAGCTAAGGTTTCAGTAAATGAGATTATAGCTGCCTTTGAAGCAGCATATGCTGAATAAAACATATTGGTTCGTTTTGCGGCACCAGAAGAAAAATTAATAATGACTCCTTTTTTTCTAATTAGATAGGGCAATGCATATTTGCAAACTCTGAAGGTACCAAACATATTCACATCGAATGTTTTTATAAATTCACTTTCTTCATAGTCTTTAATTAATGCTGTTCCCCATGCTCCCCCCGCAACATTCACTAAAATATCTATCCTTCCAAATTCTTTTCTTGTGGATTTGATCAGCGACTTAACATCTTTTGAATTTCTAACATCAGCTCTAATTGCTAATGCTTTCCTTCCCAAATCTTCGATTTTTGAAACGGCTAAATCAAGACCTTTATATGCACCAAATTCATATCCATAATTTTTTTGGAATGGATCGGGTGTTCCTTTTTCAATATCAGAAACCACTATGTTTGCTCCATGTTCAGCAAGTTGTAATGCTATTGCCTGACCCATCCCATTAGGACTTCCTGCTCCAGTTATAAGTGCTACTTTATCTTCTAAAAAATTTGAATTCATATCATAACTCCATTTTTAATTTATTAGTTTATATTTTATATTATATTAACTAAATATCAAAAAATTTGTTTATATTTAAGCTCTAAGGTCATTTAAATTCTCGTTTTCATTAAAAAATTAGATTAATCTCATGATTTTTCAATTAATAATTTTCTTGCTTAAAAAAAATTTCATATTATTGTGTTATTAAGTTTTCAATGAAAGAAATAGATATAAATAATATTAAATTAAATCATCTAATATTTTTTTAAATTTAAATTAAAAAATAATTAATTTTATTTCAATAAATTACACTCTAAAAGTATTGTTATGAATGAATATAAAAAAATACTTAATTTAAAAAATCTGATGTATTTAGGGGGAATACTCACAATAGTTTTTTATATTGTCTTTTTAATCCTTGGATGGGGTTTTTTTCCAAATCCTGCGTCGCCTTTAGATCATTGGTTATCAGATCTTGGAAGATATGAAGTCCCAGCAGATGGCGATCCAGTTTGGAGAATAGTAGAAGGAGAATTTAAATTATATACAGAACTCTTTATTCCTTCAATCTCGAATCCAGGCGCTATATGGTACAACCTTGGTTGCATTTTAGCAGGGATTTCCATATTTTTGTTTTTTACGGGATTCTTACAATATAAAGAAAAAGGAGATAAAATCTTCACAATCATAACCTATATAATAATGTTATTAGGCTTTATTGGAGGAGTATTATTAATCTTGATTGGTGTTTTCTCGGAAGATGGAATTTTTCTGATTCTCATTGATGCGGAGTTAAGTTATCCGGTCCATCATTATGCGACTATGATATTCTTCATAATTTTACTTATAATTAAAGTTTTAGCGGGTTATTGGGCTTGGCAATTAAATTTGAATCGATTGATTTCAATATATTCATGGATAATCATTATTTTCGATATATTAGTTGTTTTTACTGGCAATTCTTCCGCTATTATTGAATGGACATCTATTTTAACAAGTTTAGGATTAGTAGTAATACTTGATGTGGGATTATACTTTTCAGAATTAAAAAACAGAATTAGCTAATATAAGTTTAATTTAATTTTTTTATTTTCTTTTATTTTTTCAATGGATTTCATTTATTTATATTAAATATATTAAGAGGAACTTCACCTTAATTACGTGAATTATCTTGCTTTTTTTTTATGAATTTTGGAACGTGAGTTTTTTCGCATTGTCGTCTTGAAGACCAATTTTCCCATATTTTATCCAAATAATCAGATTCATCATTTTTTTTAGCTTCTTTCTTTTCTTCCTCTTCTTTTTTATCCATTTCTATTTATTTTCCTTTTTAGGTTTATTTTAGTGCTTAAATAGATTTTATATAAAAAGGTGAAATTATATTTTATGAAAAGAGATTGTTAAAATTCTAATATTTATTCTCTATTATATTAAAAAAGGAAATGTTATTATTATCTTTTCTTTTTCTTTGATTTCTCAATTATTTTGGTTAAAATAATTGATATATAGTATTATAAAAATAATTAATGTTAATGAAATTAAATTTTTCAATAAATAAAGCTGAAATATTTTTTACTAATAATATATTCGTGAAAGGGAGGTTCTGCGAAATTTTATATACATCTACATATTATCAGCACATTATATCATAAATTTGGAATTTAAAATTAAGAAGATAACCATAGATTTAGGAGAAATTATTTTAAAGAATAAAAATTAATTTCAAAAAAAACCTATCCAATATATACAATATAAAACTAAAGGATTATTAAGTCATCATGTCAGAATATTTAAAAGAATATACATGTGACATATGCATTATTGGTGCAGGACCAGCAGGGTTAAATGCTGCTATCTATTGTGGAAGGGCAGAAAGGGATACAATAGTCTTAGAAGGAAAGGAAATAGGTGCATTGGAAATGACCAAAGAAATTCAAAATTGGCTCGGAGAAAAAAATATAGAAGGAACAGAATTACTCAAGAAGTTCAAAGACCATGCAAGAAACAATACTAATGTGCGAATTATTAAAGGAGATGCTATTTCTCTAATGCTAGGGATGGGGAAGAATATGATTTCCACAAGATCTGCAAATATTACTGCTGAAGCCGTTATTATTTGTACCGGAAGAGGATTAAGAAAAGAATTGATTGAAGGAGAATCACAATTAATAGGATATGGAGTATCTTATTGTGCTCTTTGTGATGGTCCACTCTATAAGGATAAAAAAGTCTTTCTGTATGGAGATGATGAGGAAGTTTTTGAAGATGCATTAGCACTTGATCAAATGGGATGTCATGTTAATATAATTACAAAAAAATCCATAAATCAATTACCAAGTAAAGTTGAAGAAGTAAAAACTAAGAATATTCCTATAATCGATAATATGGAAATAACCAAGGTTGAGTCCAATTCCGGAGGTTTATTACAAAAAATTTATTGTAGATCAAAAAATACTAATGAGATTAAAGAAATTGAGCTAGATGGGTTATTTATCCTTTCTTATGTTCCTTCAAATTCAGTTTTCAAAAAAGCGGGAGTTGAGCTTGATGAACTAGGAAACATTAGGGTAGATGATAATCAAAGAACAAATTTAAAAGGAGTTTATGCCGCTGGAGATGTGACGGGGGGACTTTTTCAAGTTGTATTTGCTGCTGCGGAAGGGGCTCGGGCGGGAATAAATGCTGCTAAGTATATTCGCCAAATGGAAAAAGATTAATTCATGAACTTTTTATTTCAGATTACTTATTTAGTAACTTTTACCATATCACCTAAATATTATACGATCTTTAGTAATATCTCCATATTACATTATTTAATATGGAAAATGATTACAAAATTTCAGATTTTATTCAAGACTTCTTAATTGCTAAGGAAGTGGAGGAGGGTTGCCAGCCGTCAACAATTAGAGCTTATAGATACGATTTGGAAAAATTTATGAAAATTATTGGAGACATCGAAATTGATCATAAATTAATGCGGCAAAAAATACGCTTATTTTTAAAAGCATTAAAAGATAAAGGATATACTAAAAAATCAATCAGTCGAAAAATTGCATGTCTTAGATCTTATTTTAAGTTTCTTACTTTGAATGAATTTCTTTCTAAAAACCCAATGAATAAAATTAGAAGCCCTAAAATCAGGGCAGAAGAAAGTCTCCCGAAATTTTTGGATTTAAAAGATATACAAAAAATTTTTATGAATTTAAAAGAGAGAACTACCTTTAATTCTAAAAAAAGCAAAAGATATTATCTAATGGTAAGATTGCTCTACTCAACAATGGCAAGAGTCAGTGAATTATGTAATATTAGAATAAGAGATATTAATTTCGAGAAAGGGTATATTCGTTTAAGAGGCAAAGGAAATAAAGAAAGAATCGTTCCTGTTGATGAAAAAACATTATCTTTAATTGAAGAACATATAAAAAATAAAATTAAGTATAATTCTGATGACTATTTATTGGTAAATACCCGAAATGAGCAATTAAGTCCTCGAGTTATTCAAAATGATATACAAATCATTAAAGAGAAATGTGGATTTGCAGAATCTAAGGTAATCACTCCTCATGTATTTCGACATACAGGTGCCACTCATTTGAGGAGATCAGGAATGGATATTAGCGAACTCCAAGATATTTTGGGTCATTCAAGTCCGAATACGACAAGAATCTATGCAAAAAACGATATCACTACTCTTAAACAGAGTTATACTAAAATGCATCCGCTTTCTAATTCAGAATTAGAAGATCTTTAGTTTTAAGTTTTAATCTTTTTATTAATTATTTCAATTTAATTAATCATAAAAGAATTTAATAATTCTATTTTTCTATTTTCAAATAGCATTATATTAATTATAAAAAATATTGAGAAACCTCTAGAATTCTAAAGAGATCATTAATTAATATTATATTAACATATTATATCATAAGAAAAATTACCTCTCAAATATTATATTATTAAATACTTGAAAGAAACTAGAATAGTAGTGAAAATTTATTAAAGATGGATGAAGAAGCATTTAGAGCAGAATTTAATAAAAAATCAGTGTTTCGCCAAGCAAGTTCTTTGGATTTAAGCTATGTTCCAGATAAATTATACTGCCGTGATGATGAACTTAGAGAATTAATTCATACTTTTAGAAGAATCATAGATGAAAGTCAACAACCTTCTATTACCACATTGCTTACGGGTAAAGGAGGTGTTGGAAAGACAGTGACAGCCAGATTTTTTGGGAGAAATTTTAAAAAAATTGCTATAGAAGAGGGTATTGATCTATTTATAGAATACTTTAATTGCATTAATTTTCGCACTAAAAGTATGATTTTAAGGGAATTATTATCCAAATATACCCACGGTTCTGGACGCGGATATTCGGATGATGAAGCAATTAAATTAATTCTTTCCCAACTAATTCGGGAAAAAGGATATATATTATTAATTATTGATGAGATCCATCTGCTCGACCCAAAGGATGTTTGGGCATTATTAGATATCTCAGAGTCCTTTGGACATCAAAATGCTAAATTATCAATCCTGCTTGTTGCTAGGACAAAAGATTGGATTCGAATCGAAACAGAACGAATATTAAGTCGCTTGAATTCAAAAATTAAGTTAGCCCCATATAATTATGAAGAATCTCTGAAAATTCTTAAATATAGAAGCGATATCGCATTTAAAGAAGGAGTGGTTTCTGATAATATCTTGGAGATGATAAGCCAAATTGTCGTAGAACATGGAAACATGAGGCACGGGATAGAAATTCTAAGAAAATGTGGATTATATGCGGATAAAGAAAGTTTTGATAATATTACCGCCGAAATGGTGCGTGAAGCATCAAACGAAGTATATCCTACTTTCCGGGATGACATTATAGATAAATTAAGTGATCATGAATTATTGGCTCTTTATGGGATATGCCAGTCATTAAAAATAACTGATGAGTCATATACTATTGTTGATGATTCATACAAGGAATATCAAGCTATATGTGAAGCATATGATGTTACACCTCACGTTAAAATGAGTTTTCGCAAATATATACGACAATTAAATAAGTTAAAAATTATCGCTTCTAAAACGGTAAGAATCAGTGAAGATAAAAGAGGGAGGCGTTTAGAAATTACTTTACTCGACATTCCCTCCGGAAAACTTATTGAACTATTAGGCAATCTTTTTTTCATAAAATTTAAGTAATCTTTACTTCTTTTGACAATTCAGATAAAGTTTAGAAAATCAAAATGAAAATTACTATATATCTATTAATTTTACGGTTTTTCTTCCATTATGTTTTGCTCTTATTATAGCTTTGTCGAGAATTTCTGTGATTCGTTTGTTTAAAACTAAACCATTAAGCAATGAGTCACTAACTCTATATCCTTTTGATTGAATATACTCTTGCACTCTGCTTTTAATAAATAATTCATTTTCACTCTCCTTATCAGAAATTCGGTTTATTACTTTTTTATCTTCAAACTCATATCCTGCTTTTCTGGCTAATATATATGCTAATTTCAAAAATGCATCATTTATATTTTTTCCAGTTTTAGCAGATGTTTTAATATACATGCTTTTTATGTTATTGGCGAAATTTTCAGCTTTTTTTTGAATTGGGAAAGGTAATTTATTCTCGATCAAATCTAGTTTATTTCCAATCAAAATAAGGGGTATCTTCTTATTTAAAACAGAATTGAGTTGTTTATGCCATGAGTTTAATTTTTCGAGGGTTTCCTCCCTGGTAAGATCAAAAATGAGAAAGGCTCCTTCTGCTCCTCTATAAAATGTGGTCCTTAAATCATCAAAATATGGATTTGATTGTCCGATTATATCCCAAATAATTAATTTTATACAAATTTCTTCACCTTCTTCTGAACAGATTATTATTTCTTTTGATAAAAACTGCGCTCCAAGGGTTGCAATATAGTTCTCATTGAAAGTATTATTTAAAAATCTATACATTAAAGAGGTCTTTCCGACCATTGAAACGCCCAACAAAAGGACCTTAAATTTGAGAGCTTTCATTATCCATAAATATTAAAATATATATTAATTTCAAACGCAATTAAAAAAAATAAAATTAAGTAAATATATTTATGTTCAAAAAGTAAATTAAATTAGAATGATCTCTTCTTTAATTTTCTATTATTTCATTATAATTCTTGCTTAATATCTCTCCTTTTCTTCTTTTGATTTGGAGTACCACTCAAGCCATTCTTTCCTACGCTGCTTTTTCTGCTCAGATTGGTCTAGATCTTTAATATTTTCTTCTTTTATTTTTTTCCAATAACTATCTAATTCATGTCTCTTTAAAGATAATCCACAAGAATTACATACCATGCTTTTTGTGCCGGGATTATAAGTCATTTTTCCAGCACATTCGGGACATCGGGCCAATTATAATCATCCTTTCAAATATCCTTTCATGAAAGAGAATTAAGCAAAACTAAAATAATTTTTGTATAATTAATAAATACAAAATTTATTTTGAGTATAAAATTTCTAGATGTGATTAACTTAAGCTAAAGGATTGATTTAAGCAGTTATGAAATCAGATGTATATTATCTTTCTGCGAGAACATACGGCAAAAAAGGAAGTATGGCTCGCTTTAAAGGACCTCTTGCGTTGCAAAAAATTGGGTTTGAAAACAAAATAAAACCAAATAATAAAGTTGTTATAAAGACTCATTTTGGGGCACTTGAAAATACCAGATATTTACGCCCCAGTTATATAAGATTTTTATGCGATTATATTAAAAGTCTAGGAGCATATCCGAGTGTGGCTGAATCTTGCGGCTGGGGCGTTCCCGGGGCAAAAGGAGAATATGGAGGGCGTGCAAATGAGAAAGAATATCTAGAAGTTGCCTTAAGGCATGGATTTACTCAAACAACTATGGGAGCTCCCCTTCTTATGCTAGATGGTCCTGAAGGTCTTAATTACATAAACCAAAAAATAAATGGAAAATACTTTGAGGAAGTACGTGTGGCAGGCAGATTGAAGGAATATGATCATATGATCTTGGCATCGCATTTTAAAGGGCATTCAAGTGCGAGCTTCGGTGGTGCCATTAAAAACTTAGGAATTGGGTGCGTTTCTAAAGGAGGAAAAACGGAAGCTCATACCGGAAAAACATTCAAATTTAATTTTGAAAAGTGTTCTCCAGAATGTAATAAATGTATTGAAATTTGTCCCACTGGAGCTTTAACTCGAGATAAGAATAATCAATTAGAATTTTTAGAGGAAAAATGCCGTTATTGTTACATGTGTAATTCTGTTTGTGATGCAGAAGGAGCTATCGACATTGGAACAGTTCCAAGGGAGCAATTTATTTATCAGATGGTAGATAATGCGAAAGGAGTGGTAGATTATTATGGAAATGATAATATTTCATATATTAATTATGCTATTGACATAACATGGAAATGCGATTGCTCTGGAGGCTCTGATGTTCCTTTTGTAAATGATATTGGCATTCTGTCTTCTAATGATCCGGTAGCTCTGGATCAAGCGTGTGTTGATTTAGTTCATGATTCTTTAATGAATCCTTATTCTATATTAACAGAAATAAAAGGATTGTCATTGAATGAAAAGGATGATTGGTTTTCCTATATCCCACGGTTTGATAAAAATGAATTAAACTTAAATATTGAGGGGGTCAAATCAAATCATTGGGAGCTGCAACTAAAAGCAGCGGAGGATATGAAGCTTGGAAATAGAAAGTATCATCTTATCCCAATCGAAATAGAAAAAGAAGATTGAGTTTGAAAGTATTATTTTATTTTAAATTATTAACAAATCGATTTTTTAAATCTCTATAAGCGAATATTTTCGTCTTTTCTAATAAGAGCTATATTGCTCTCAATTCGAGAGATACGTTTTTCTAAAAAAGAGAGGGTCTCAATGATATTATTAATTTTATCATGAGTGTTTTTTAATTGAAATTCTAAGTTCCCTATTTTTTTTAATGCCCAATGGATTGCATCTTTATCCTCAATTGGTTTTGTTAACCAATTAAATAAGTTTGTAATGAATTTTCTATTATCTAATTTATTAATTCCAAAATTGGGGTCATTCGAGAAAATATCAATATCTCCTATTGCTGCAACTTTTCCCCTCCCAAATTCGTTACACGCAGCAACAACATATCTATTTTTCTTTTCTTCTCGGGCCCATTCATCTCTTGATTCATTATATTTTTCAGACCAAGCTTTTTCATCTAATTCCAATAGTGAAAACGCATTTTTATTTAATAATAATGAACAAGCTCCTCCAACAATAACTTCTCTCATTTGAATAGTTATCATATGCTTTGGAAATGACTGAATCGAAAGAATACTGGAGCCTTTTTCATTAATGTCGTTTTTTTCCTTAATTATGTTTTTTTCAAAGAGAATATCAAAATACTTAGCTGAAATATCATTAAGATTTGTTTTTTGTAGGTAATCCGCACCATATTCACTGATGAGCAAAAGAGCACCTCCTTGTCGTATAAAATCAATAATCGTTTCTATCTCCGTTTTTGAGAAGAAATCATTTAATGGGTTTCCTATAATGAGAACATCTACATTTTGTAATAATTCTTCATTTAACTCGGAATTATCGTTCTTAATTAAGTCTAAATTTAAATTTTCCAGTAATTTAATGAAATCATAATACTCATTATCAGAGGAGTTTGAAGGCGAGAGCATTTCGTTGTGTGCCAAGTCAAAAAGAATCGTGGACTTGTTGGAAAAGGACATATTAATAAAGAAGAAATTTTAAATTATTCTATCTCTTTTAAGACAAAACACCTATAAAAATATATAGTACCTCTTGGATGAATCAAATTATAAAAAAATAAGAGATTTTGAATCTTTATAAGAAAAAAAAGAAGAAATTAAAATTGTTATTTTAGTTTAAAATTTAAAAAAATGATGAAATTTAATAAGATAATTTGCGTAAAATCTAAAAAAAATCAAAAATGAAAAAAAAGTTTAAAATTAATTAGAATTAGAATACATTCCTTTAGTTATAATCAATGCTCTTTTTCTTCAATGAGATCCATATAATACTAATGATTATCATTAAAGTTATTGAGATCATCATTGGGGGATAGCTTGGAATCGCGGTAGACTCAGGTTCTTGGGTTAGTGCTTGTAAAATTAGAAGTGATTCTAATTCCATTTGTTGTTCGCATGGACCAATAGGGATAAAGTCTTCTGCGTAGCCACTCTGAAGATGTATCCTAGATTTCCCATAAAAAAAAACACTTGTGTTAAAACCTGTCCCACCAGGGATTTTAATAGAGATCATTGAACTATCATCAGGATTATTATCACAGACATCCCAATTAGTGTCCCCAGCATTATTCATCTTAGATCGGGAATCAACCCAACCTGAACCATTCCAATAACTCCATGTTACATAAGGTTGCCAATTAATCTTTTCAATATAGGCTCTTATCTCATCATTATCATCATCATAATACGTCCCTATGACAATTGTGTAGGTGATATCCATGATCAATCCAAAGTGGAGTTCAAAAGGATCAGCTGTCATATTCCCATCAGATGCTTTTAATATTCCATAAACCGACAGGTTGATTTGATAATTACCATCCCAAGTAACATTCTTTAAATCATACATTTGATCAGGTTCCATATTACTAGGTATAGGATAACAATAAGTAGCTTCATAAAAATCATGTTGGGAATCGTTATAATATCCTTGCGCTGTGTGAATAACACTGAAGTTTGGGTTTATAAGAGCTAAGTTATAATTATTTTCGTTCACGAAGCTGGGAGTTGATAAGCTAAATAGCCCTGAAAACACCCCAATAACCCCAACCAAAAAAAGAATTAACAATTTATCTAATTTTTTAAATTTTAATATCTTCATCTTAAATTCACTGGTTTTTTAAAACCATTTAAATATTAGACGAAAATATATATAAATTTTTCTTTGTATGATTTATACTAAACTATTATATAAATCATTTTAAACTCATAATTCTTTTTAGAATTTCTTCAAAATTTTCATAGAGGCTTAAATTTTATTTAATTTTTATAATTGGGCAAATTTCTTAGAACAGCGTTAAAGAGAATCTAATATTAAATATGATTTAATAATAATATTTTTTAATCTTATAAAAAGGCGACTCTGACTAACAGTTTTATAATTTTGTTTGCTCTACTTCTTAAATTCAATGGAATTTTCCTAAATAATTATTAAAATCTTTTTTAAACTCATTTAATTTTTGATTTGATTTTTTATTTTATAAATCAATAAAAAGAAGCAAACATTTTTTAGATTTCCTTAATATTCAATTTTGGATTAAAATAGATTTCTTATCGCAGAATTACTAAGCATTAATATTAATAAATCAAAACTTATAAGCAAACTTGCTTCGAGAAAAAGTTTTATGAAAAATAATAAAAACACAATAGCCGTAATCGGGCTCAGTTTCGGAGACGAAGGGAAAGGAAAAATAACTGATTATCTTGCTCAAAAAGCGGATTTAGTAGTAAGGTTTCAAGGAGGAAATAATGCGGGACATACAGTTGTACATAATAATAAAAAGTTTAAATTCCACATCATGCCATCTGGAGCCGTATTAGAAAAAGAAGTAATGATAGCAAATGGTTGTGTGGTTGATCCAAAAGTTTTATTGAATGAAATGGACAATTTAAGAGAAAATAACAAGGAAATAAACTTAAAATTAAGTTCTACCGCGCATGTAATTTGCCCTTTTCATCGAATTCTTGATGGACTCGAAGAAGAATCTAAAACAGAATACCGGGTGGGTACTACGAAAAGAGGAATCGGTCCAACGTATGCTGATAAAGCTTCTCGTTATGGTTTAAGAATCTTTGATTTAACTCATCCGAAAATCCTTAAGAAAAAACTTAAAAATTTATATCTTATAAAGAAGAGGATCATCAATTGTTATGATCCCGATTGGGATATTAATTTTAATGATATTTATGATGAGTTTAAAGAATATGGCGAGAAATTAAAACCATATGTTATCGACACTGCCTATTATTTAAATCAAGCTATAGATTCAGGTAAGAAAGTTATCTTTGAAGGTGCTCAAGGAACCCTCCTGGGAATAGATCATGGATTTTATCCATTTGTTACCTCTTCAAATTCAAATGCATTAGGAATTTGTAGCGGTGCTGGGGTATCTCCAAAGAAAATTGGAACCATATTGGGAGTAATAAAAGCTTACACTTCCCGTGTGGGAAAAGGGTTTGTTCCAACTGAATTAAAAGATGAGATAGGTGATAAAATAAGACAACAAGGAAATGAATATGGTACGACTACTGGAAGGCCTCGAAGAGTAGGATGGCTAGATCTATTCAATATAAAATATTCCGTAATGCTTAATGGAGTAGATTATATAGCAATCATGTTATTAGACGCACTTGAAGGAATAGATCCTTTAAATATATGTATAGGCTATGAGATGGAAGGAAAGGCTTTAGATACTTGGCCAATTCATCCAGAAAAAGTGAAAAAATGTACCCCCATCTATAAAATATTCAATGGATGGAAGCAGAGATCAAGAGAGGAGTGGACAGAAATTGCAAATAGTGGCTTTGAAAGCTTGCCAAAAGAAATAAAGAATTATGTTAATTTTATCGCTGAACAATTACAAACAGAAATCGCAATGCTTTCAATTGGTCCTGAAAGAGAAGATACCATTGTTTTGAAGGATTTTTTTTAAAATATAATTTTTAATCTATTGTTTTTTCTTAAATTTTGTTAATTTATCTTAATTAATTCTATTCTCCTTATTAATTGATTCACTAAATCAAAATTGAATATACCGGGTCCATATTTCATCGTATTTGCTGCACCCGCAGCTAAAGCATATTTAAAGCAATCTTCCAAATTTTTATTATGAATATAAGTTACTAAAAAACCTGCTAAGAACGAATCTCCTGATCCTACAGTGTCAATAACATTTTTAATTTCAATTTTTCCATAATATGCATAATTAGATGTCAATATTATCGCACCTTTTGCACCTAAAGTAATTAAAATAATTTCTATTCCATCCTTCAATAATGTTTTAGCTTGTTTAATTATCTTACGGCAATCTTGTTCAGGTTCTTTAAACTCTAAAGATCTTAACTCCTCTAAGTCCAATATTTGCGATAGTTCTATTAAATTTGGTTTTATTATATGAGGGTGTGCCTTTATCCCATTAGTTAATTCTTTTCCACTTGAATCCAAGGCACATTTTGCTCCTTTTTTCTTACTTAATTGGATTAAGTCATAATAAATATGGTCATCCGTTTTTGGGGGGATAGAGCCAGAAAAAACACACAGATCATCGTTTTCTATCTCCTTTTCTAATATCTTTTTCATTTCTTGAATCTTATTTTTTTTTAATTGAAATCCACGTTCTCTAATATGGGTTGTTGTGTGATTTAATGGATCATTAATAGTTTTGTTAGAGCGCGTTTCTCCATCAATTTTAATTAATTTAATAGCTATATTTTTAGAACTTAAAAATCGCCTATAGAGATTTATCTCATTTTTTCCAATAAATGCTATAACATTTAATCTGATCTTTTTATCCAATTCTCGTGCTGCTAATGAGAATGATATGGCCTTGCCCACTGGAAATATTTCCTTTTTTTTAACTTTGAAAGTTCCTCCGACTTTAAAATCATCTATTTCATAAATTATATCTATTGTCGGATTTAAGAGAATTGCATTAATTTTCATTCTTAATGTAAATAGATAATCTAAAAATAAATTTATTCCTATACCTTTTAGATTTTGATTAAATGAAATTTATAAGTAAGAGTCTTAATTTAAAAGAATAAGCAATATAATTTATAGTGATTTCAACTGGCTTATATTGAAATTAATTTGGAAAAAATTCGTAATAATGCGAAATTCTTAAAAAAAATACTAGAAAAGAAAGGAATTTCTATTTTTGCGATAACTAAACTTGTTTTAGGAGATCCTAGAATAGCGAAAACAATTGTTGATGCAGATATTGAATATATTGGGGATTCCAGGATAAATAATATTATAAAAATGAGAGAGGCGGGAATTAAAGCAAAATTTATTTTAATTAGAAATCCTGCCGTTTCAGAAATTAAGCAGGTGATTAAATTTACGGATATGAGCTTAAATTCAGAACTAAAAGTAATAAGGATGCTTTCTGAAGAAGCAAAGAGGCAGAATAAACAACATTGCATCATTTTAATGCTAGAAATGGGAGATCTAAGGGAAGGCATTATGCCCGATAAATTAGACTCCATTTTTAAGGAAACGCTCAAATTAGAAGGAGTTGAATTACTTGGAATAGGAACAAATTTAAAATGCTTTGCCGGAGTAATTCCTGATGATACTAATATGATGGAATTCTCCAATATTGCTGAAAATATCCAAAATCAGTTTGGGATTAAATTAAAATTCATTTCTGGTGGAAATTCAGCAAATTATAATTGGGTTATGTCTTCCAAAAACATTGGCATAATCAATAATCTAAGATTGGGTACAGCGATTTTAATGGGGCTGGAATCAATTAAAGATAGCCCAATTGCTGAATTAGAGCAAGATATATTTACACTTGTGGGAGAAATAATTCAATTAGATAAAAAACCAAAAACTCCTAAAGGTAAATTTAAAACAAATGCTTTCGGTGAACCTTCCATCTTTAAAAATAAAAAAATCAGAGGAAAGGGTTTTAGAACGCAAGCACTATTAAATATCGGAAGACAAGATATTTTGGAAACAGGATTGGTTCCAATAGCAGACATTCAAATATTAGGTGCCTCAAGTGATTATCTAATTATTGATGTAAAAAATAATAAATTTAAGGTTGGAGATAAAATTAAATTCAATATGAGTTATGAATCGGTCTTGAGAGCAATGACCAGCCCCTTTATCGAAAAAAGATATGTTAATGAATAAACTGATTCGATAAATTATTTATTTCATGATTGTTTTCTTTCTTCGAATTAAAATAAGAATTTGATAATAAAATATTAAAATTTAAAATGGCATCTAATAAACTCAAAATTGGCTTAATAGGATGTGGAATGGTCGCAAATATCGGGCATTTACCAGCATACCACGAATCTCCTTACGCAGAAATATGGGCCATCTCTGATCCACTTAAGGCACATCTTAAAAAGGTTCAAAATCTTTATAATGTACCAAAAACTTATGAAGATCCAAATGATTTAATTGACGATCCGGATATAGACGCGATTAGTATATGCTCCCCACACTGGGCTCATGCTGAACAAGCAATGAGAGCTGCCAATAATGGTTTAAATATTATATGTGAAAAACCACTTGGTACAAGCTTAAAAGAAGTTGATAGGATGATTAATGTAGTAGAAAAAAATAAAATTGTTTTTCAAACAGCTACGCAAAAGAGATTTGATTTAGGCTTCCAATATATCAAGGAAAAAATTGTTGAAAAGGAAATAGGGGATGTATTTCACGCATCTGTGTTTTGGTATCATTCCATGCCGGATCTCGGGAGAAATCCAAGAAAAGATTTAATTCAAGAGATAGGAATGTGGAGATTATCAGACAACCGCTGCGGAGGAGGTGATCTTCTGGATCATGGTCCGCATTACTTTGATTTATTTAGATGGTGGTTCGGAGATGTAAAGGATGTAAGCGCCAAAATACGACGAATCAATGAAAATAGAGTGAATGAAGATCATTCCATGGTTTTATTATCATTTAAAGAAAATGAGGCAACTGCAATATTTGAACGCTCGGAAGCATTTTTTGGTGGAGTATATGGAGAAGAAATGGGAAGAGTTCATGGTACTGAAGGTACTTATTATTTTGACGTTCCTAATGAATATAAAAGGAAACCTTCAAAAATCACATTGTTTTCAAGGCAAAACAAATTGGCTAAACCTTCGAAAAAAAAGATATCTTTTTCTAAAGATGCCGGGGATCTAGCTTATGCCCGCGAAATTCGTACTTTTGTAAATCGGGTTTTGGGGCGTTCAAATGAGGATGTTGGATTTCCATTAGATTGGGTACCAACCATCTATGACGGAAGGGCCGGGTTAGAAATTGTTTTGGCATCATATGAATCGCAGCGCTTAAATAAAGTTATTGATTTGCCTTTACAAGAATATAAACCAATTGATTGGTAAAAAATTAATTGAAAAAAAAAGTATTTTAAAATTTTTTAATTTAGGAATTATCTTTTTTTCTCTCTATTTTTCATTATTTTAACTGCTTTCTGATTATCTTTCCTGGATATTTCCGTCGAGCCTCTCCTTGTTCATACACAACCTTCCCGTTAATTATAACATATTCGATACCTTCAGAGATCCTATTTGGCTCTTCAAGTGTGGCATTATCTTTCAAGGTTTTTGGATTGAAAACAGTAATATCCGCAAAATATCCCTCTTTTAAGAGCCCTCTATTTTTCAAGTTAAATTTATTTGCTGGGAAGGAAGTCATCTTTCTTATTGCTTCTTCAAGTGTCAATATGTTATTATCATATACCATCATTTTCAAAAAGCGAGGAAATGTACCATAATAACGAGGATGAATATCTTCATCTTCTCTTTTTTTTACTTCTCCGTCTGATCCAACCATGGAAAGTGGATGCTCCGCGATTTTTAATACATCCTTTTCATTCATTCCCTTAAGCACTACCATTCCCGCTAAACCGTCAGATTTAATAATAGTTTTTAAGGTTTCAATTATGTTTTTTTCTATATTTTTCGAAATTTCTAAGAGAGATTTACCTCTAAATTGGGGATTTTTTGAATTCTTTAAGATAACCCTATCCCAATCTTTTTCCTCAGAAGGCGCTAACATTGAAGTTCCATTTTGATAATATTCTTCTAGCTTATGTTGAATTTCTTCGTCCTCTAATTTTTGTAAAACTGCTTCTAATCCTTGGTCGAATAACCAATTTGGAAGAAGAGCATGGAGACTTGTCATACAAAAGGTATAAGGATACACATCTGTGGTCACTTCTATACCCTTTGCTCGTGCTTTTTCTAATAGGGCTAATCTTTCATCTGCTTTACCCCAATTTCGTTTTCCATCTAATTTTAAGTGCGAAATCTCAAGGGAAACTCCAGATTGTTCGGCTATATTAATTGCTTCTTCAATAGCTTTATCTCCTAAATCGCCTTCATTCCTAGTATGTATAGTGAAAATACCATTATATTTAGATACTACTTTACATAATTCAATTAATTCCTTCGGTTTGGCAAATAAACCTGGGATATATTCTAATCCTGCGGAAAGACCAAATGCCCCCGATTTCATTGCATTTTCCACAAGCAATTTCATTTCATTTAATTCTTCTGGAGTAGGCTCTTTGTTATCAAGCCCCATTACTGCTATCCGGAGCGTTCCATGCCCAATTAAGGGGACTAAATTAATTGTTAATTTTAATCCCTCAATAAAATTAAGAAAATCTCCAAAACTTTCCCAAAGCTTTGTTAAATCAACATCTAAATCAGGAGCGACTAATGATAATAAATCCTTTACTGTTGCTTTATTGATTGGAGCAGCACTCCAACCGCAATTTCCTATAACATTTGTAGTAACTCCTTGTGTTATATAATTAAATGCTTGTTTGTCTGTGATTGATGCTAAATCAGAGTGGGTATGTGAATCTATAAATCCCGGACAGACTATTAATCCTTTGGCATCTATAATTTTTTCAGCGTCATCCTCTATTTTCATGCTAATTTTTTCTATCTTCTCTCCTTTTATTCCAATAGTGCCAACCTTCCAAGAATTTCCCGAACCATCTACAATTTTTCCATTTTTTATAATAATATCCAAATTAGACACGTAGTTTTCCTAATAATATAATGAATATAAAAATAAAAAAAATTAAAGTTTTAATTCTTCTACTTTTCTCTTTAATTCTTCACTTTTTTCAGGAGTTAAATCATAAAATTTCCAGAAAAGCAATGCAGCAAAAATTAAAAAGATAGCGGGTATCCATGTCATTGCAGCTAGAATTCCCTGTTGTGCTAGTGGAGATTGGACTGCAGTGGTAGGATCGTACGCTGTGAGTATATGAACTACCGTAAAGATGATTGGCTGGAGTAGAATTCCAATTCTGTCAAAAAAGACTAACACACCTTGATACATACCTTCTTGTCTCTTTTTTTCATCCAAAGTGATTTCATCAATGATATCCCCAAAAACAGGATATTTTATGAAAGTATTAGAACCTACTGCAACTCCTAAAATTGCGAAAGTTATAAAAGCACCTAATAAAGATCTGATAAAAAGAACGGGAATTAATACGATAATCGTTGCGATTAAGCCGATTAATTGTGTTTTTTTATTACCAAATTTTTCGGCAAATTTTATCCATAAAATTACTGAAGCTAAACCTGCTAAGAACCATAAAATCATTAAAATTACGTCTGCTTGAGAACCTTCAGGAAGCAATAAGACTGATTCTACCCAATAATTAATTGAGGCTAACATAAGAGCCGCAAAAAGTTGTATACAAATATTTACAAAAGTAAACACCACAAAATTCCTTTTTTTTAATGCTTTTTTTACTGTTGTGAGAAAGGGTTCTGTTTCTGCTCTGAGACTCCTTTCTATCATTTCAGGGTCTTCACGAATTCCGGGAATACCCAGAAAAAAACTAATAAGACAGGGAATGGTTAAGATTAATACTGCAATGAGGTAGGACATCGCATCACTCTTCCACACAAAAATAAAAGGAATAATAAGCCCTAAGAATAATCCAATGTTGTATGTCACAATTCCAATACCCGCATTTTTTCTACGCTCTTTATCTGATCGAAATTTTTCAGGAAATAATGCTCGCGCAAGACTTACTGCGGTATATCCAAATTCATGTAATAATAACCAAATCAACATCCAAATAAAAATTAGCCATGGCATAGATTGCCCATCAATCGGAAGTGGAGTAAAAAGTAATACCAAGGACACAACTGTGGGAATGCCAAAGATCATTATAAATGGGAAGCGTCTCCCATATCTTTTAGTGAAGCGATTGGGACGGTCTGAGAAAAAACCAATAAGAGGATCATTAATAGAATCCCAAATAACAAAAATTACATTTGCCAATCCAACAAGCAACACCGGTAAGAGCACCACTTTTTCATAGAAATAAAAGAAATGAGTCGAAAAAAAGCCATAAGTAGCAGGCAACATTACCATGGATAAATTAAAAGAGAAATGAATCCATGTAGAATATTTCTTTTTTGAGAGATCTTCTTTATTGCTCATAGTTGACATTTTAGTTAAAAAATTTTTATTTTATGTGTATATAATGTTTGAACTTAAGTCCTATTTATATCTTAATGTATATCATTAAGATAGTCTTCGTGATCTTCCAAAAAATTTCAGTATATTTTTTAGTATTGCTTAAGTATTTTTAAGTGGAGTTAAAATATCAGATAAAGCAAATAAGATTATTCTTAAATTCTTACCACAAAAATTCCTATTTTAATGATAAAAAGAATAAAAAAAGAATTCGAACTTAACTTTCTATTGATTGTTCCAATACTTTATGAATTTTACCGCAATATTCACAATATGCGCTCCCCCTCGAGTTTAATATATTTCTGACCTTATCGGAAAATTCCATTCCACATTCAGAACAATATTTAACGCGCTTAGGATAATGAACAATTATTTCCTTCTTTTTTGATTCTTCAATTCTTTGAAGTTGCTTACTTTCTGGGGTCTTTTGATTAACTGAAATATAAGGATTTCTTGCTAGCTGGAGTGGACGATTTGAACGTCTTTCAACCCTTTTCTTTATTTTATGAATTATCTTCTTTATTAATAAGTAGATACCTTTAATTATATAATAAACTGCTATAAGAATCAATAGTGTGAGGGCAAAAATACCTATTGTAGTTAAGATTTGAGCAAATAAGGGTTGTTGGAAAAACCAATTAGAAAATTGGATAAATACTCTTCCTTGTTGTTCTATAATAATTATTCACCAATTTTTTATATTATCTTAGTATTGATTTGCTTATTTAATTAATAGCTTACTAGAAATAAGAATAAAATGGAGTCCATTTATTACTATTACTAAATATGATAAAGAATATTATTTTTCATCCAAGAAGGAATTGATATAAAAACTAGGATCTCCTTATATTTACATTATTAATCAATTAATATAGCTTATTAAGAAAATGGCAATTAAATTTAATAATAAGAATTCAAATCATTTTTAGGTTGAAATTTTTACTTTAATAATCTCTTTAGCTAATTTTATAAAAGCTTTATCAACATTCACGCCAAATTTCGCACTAGTCTCTAAGAATTCGATTGCTTCTATCTCTTTTGCCATTTTTTCCCCATCTTCTTTATTTACTTCCCTCTGATTGTCTAAGTCATTTTTATTTCCTATTAAGATATAGATTTGATCTTTAGTTACAAAATTCTTATAATCCATTAACCATTTAGTGGGGATATTTTCAAAAGAGGTGGATCGAGTGATGTCATACACTAATAATGCTCCAGAACAGCCTTCATAATATCCGGGCCGGACCTTTTCGTATTGTGTTTGCCCGGCAATATCCCAGAGCACCAATTTAGCACTTGCATTTAATTCTGGGAACTTTAAATCTTTATCCAAAATATTAGTCCCGATTGTTGCTTTATAATCCTCTCTAAAAGTATTATCGACGAATTGGCTAACTATTGACGTTTTGCCAACTGCATCATCTCCTAGAATCGCAATTTTTAGGAGCCAATGTCCCTCTGCTGACATATTATTTTCCATTTTTGGTTTTATTAGAATTCAATTATTATTAAAATATTATTTTTTATATTATTTTAAATCTATTTATAACTTTTTAATTATCCATAAAAAGTAGGACGCAATAAAAATAATAAAAATTATATTCTTATAAAAGTCTTCCATGGACCATTTTTAATTAAAAAACTAATTTTATTACTTAAAAAAATTTCTCTATATTATTAAAATTATAAATTAAAGATTTAAAATTAATTAAAACAGAATAAGGCGAAGCGATAATAATACTTTATCGGAGGCCACTCAATTTCTAAATCTAAATTCTTCACTGTGTTTGTCACATCTATGCCTACCGCCTCCATTGAGTATCGCATTTGATCTGGAAACCTGCAAGGTTCATTTTTGTCATAAGAACATTTCCTATATCCTTTTTGCTCACACACTCTACAATGTCCACCCCATAGAATAAGTCGTTCCCTATAATTTTCTGTGTACTGCTGTAAAAATTGGGAAACTTCTTTCTCCAAATCATTTCTCATAATAGTTTTTAGATAAAATCGATTTCTAATTGATCGTTCACTTCGCTTAGGATGTTGTTTTTTTTTTATTGCAACGTATTCGGCCAAATTAAATTTGCGATATATTAAAAAGAATTTAGAATATTTTGAGATTTCTTGTTCCATATAGGGTGCTTCCGGTGGACAGGCCCATGAATGACCGTAATAAGGGCATTTAAATTGAGGTGTAATACATAATGTTTGAATTTTTCTGTCAAAAATTATATCATCAAAAGAAATTTCCATATATGGCATTAATCAACTCAATTAGCTAAAGGATTGCTTTTGTTTAGAATATTATTATTAATTATTTTCGAACTTTTTAAAATGATAATATTAGCAATTAAAATAAGAGTGCCTCCTATAATGGTAAAAAGTGATAAATTTTGGAGCTGAAAAATGGCAGTATTGATTGTCGCAATTACAGGTTCAAAATAGGAAAGAATAAAGATATTACCTCCCTTATCATTCTTAATTCCTTTATTATATAAGATAAAGGCTAATGCGGTTGGAATCAATCCTAATAAAAAACAATATAATAAATTATAACCAGTTAGATGAATAATATCCTTAATTCCGAGGGGTAAAAAAAAGATTATTAATGTAAGAGTATACCACCACGCCAAAAAAGTATCAATAATATGCTCTTCTGTAAATTCAGAAGAATATTTCTCTTTTTTCTCATATACTTTTTTTTTAAGAAAAACTTGAATTGCTAATATTATCCCAGATGCTAAACCAATTAAAACGGTATTTATCAATAAATCTCCCTTCCAAATTTCCATTATGAATAATACTCCAATTAAGGCTAATATAAATCCAATTATATTTTTTTTAGTAATATAATGTTTTTCGCTTGATAGAGAAAGAAAAATTAAAAGAAATAACCCATTTGTATATAAAAGAAAGGCAGCAACTGCATAACCTGATAAAGAAATATTTAAAAAATATAAATAAATAGTTATTGGACTCACAATTAATAATCCAAGTAATAGTTTCCAATTATATTTAAATACTTTTTTTAAAAATTCTAGTGAAAATGATTTGGTTTTAATCATCGGAATAGTTAACAATAATGTTCCAAATACACCCCTGAAAAATGCGATGGTATAAATTGGAAACTCAGATAATAAATCAACAAAAATTCCAACAAAGCCCATACATGTAGCAGAAAGCAGCATAAAGATTTTTGAAAAAGTTATCTCTGATAATGATTTATTTTTCATATTCTTATTAGCTAACTTATACAGTAGTGTTTATGTTTTTCATAAGGTTAATTAAATTATTCTTTCATTAAAGAAAAGATTAAACAAAATTATTTAAATCTGAAAAGCAATATTTTTAACAATAATAATCATTCTAATAACGATGATTTTACAGTTAAATTATTATGAAGAATTTCAGTTTCTCTTATATCTCTTAATTATAATACTAGGTATTGAATTAGCTTTTTATTCAATTTACAGATTTTATAAATTAAGTTATAAAAAACTTCCTTTAGATAAAATTTTACTAGCTATTGGGACTATATACTTTCTCTTTATTTCCAGTTTATTTTTCTTCACCATTTCTCAGTTTTTTGTAGTAAATTTTGGAACTAGAGACATATTATATTGGCTATCTATTTTTATTGTCCAACTTAATATTATGCCCTTAGTTATTTTCGTAATTATCAAAGAATTCTCCCAGATTATAAGCTTAAAAATTAATTATATATATTTAATTTGTGGTATAATTTTAATCATTCTTAGCGCTATTATGCTTATTTTAATCCCAATTATAGAAACTTTAATATATATCCTTACAATATCCTTAATTATTGCTTATTTCTTCTCTATTATATTCATCATAAATAGAGAAATTTCAGGAGAAATTAAATATAGATTAAATCAAGTGATATTTGGGACTATCATGAGTTATTTCTCCCTATTTTTTGTGTTAAATTTTTTTAATTTCTTATTAAATAGCTATTTGTTAGTAACTTTGAGATATCTTGGGGTTTTCATCTTATTTGCTGGGTTTGGAATGGTTCTAATTGGAATTTATAATTTTCCTACTTTCTATGAGTTCCAATGGAAAGAAAACCTTATTAAATTGTTTATTATTAATCAAAAAAAGAATTCTATTCTATATAAGAAGGATTTTACTGATATTTCCACCTCCCTAAAAAATAAAGGGGTTGATAAGGTTATTTCCGATATTACAGCACTAGAGCAATTAATTAAGGGCGGAATAAAGGGTATAGATAGAATCCTTGCTGAAATATCCTATTCTCGAGATAAAAATCTCCAAGAAATTAAAAAAGGAGAGGTTGTTGTTTTATTAGAATATGGGACAGAAAACTTTTCTCATATTGTATATGCCTTACTTGTTAATAATCCCTTAAAGAGTTATCGCGTTTTTCTAACTAAAATTAAAAACCAATTTGAAAATTTCTATAAAGAATTATTAATGGAAGACTTTGATCGAAAAAGAGAAAAACTACTCTTTAAGAGTTTTGATATGATTCTAAAAACATTAATTGTTTAAAAAATAGAGGTGCTTAATATTTTATATCTTACATTTCCAATCAGTGGGAACTTTCGATTGCCATTGTTGATCATGGAATTTGTCTTGGTGATTACTTTATTAGAGGTTAGTATAATCTTTTTAATCCGATTCCTAAAGCAAGAAAAAGGCTTAAGAAATTTGCAAGAGTTAGGATATTTTTTCTTGTTGACGGGATTTGGTTTAACATGGTTCTTTTATCTATTTTCGGATTTCTATGCCCAGGATGAATTAATATCTCCCTTCTTTTTCTGGAGCATAGGAAGTTTTCGATATGTCTTTCTAAATTTAGGATATTTTGCGATAAGTTGTAATTCAATTCTTTTCCTTCGCTGCGTGGAAAAATATAAAATCTTTCTATATAAGAGATATTTATTTACCATTTTATTTTCGATTTATGCTTTTACATTTTTTATTCTATTTATAATAGATTTAAGAATTACCCAAAACCTAACTTATTTCTTCTGGTCCATATTCATCTTTTTCTTGTTGGTATATTTAATTGATTTTACAAAAAAAGTACAAAATAAAAAAAATCTCTATATTGGGCTCTTCAAATATTTATCCGGAATTGGCTTAACTCTTATAGGATTTCTTTTTTCTACAGATTTAATGATAAATGTTTTTGGATTAGCCGGAAGATTAATAGGGGATATACTCCAATTAGCAGGGCTCCTCTTGCTTTCCATTTTTTTCCTTACTTTACCCCCTTTTTCTGAGTTTGATTGGATGGATAAGCTGGAGGCCTTATTTTTAATGAATTCTTCTGGAATCTGTCTCTATTATAAAATATTTAAGGAAGGAAAGAAATTTATGGATCAAAATTTAATATCAGCAGCCTTTTCCGGAATAAATGTGCTGATTGATCAAATGACGCAATCTCGGATGGAAATTTCCGTTGTAAAGAAAAAGGATGAAAACATAGTCATGTATTCTGGAAATTTGAGTACAGGAGTGTTATACACCTCTGAAGAATTAAATTACACAAAAGTATTGTTAAAAGAATTTATAACCAAGTTTGAAACGATTTTTGGGAGATTAGTGAAAGAATTTAGTGGAGATATTTCTGTATTTGAATCCACCGAGATTTTAGTAAACGATATTTTTCAGAAATAAATTGAAGATCTCTAAATTGGAAAAGATTGAAGTTGAAATATTTTTAAATAAGTATCAGAGAAAAAAATATAAATTATCTATTGTTGAAATTAGTAATTAGGAAATTAATAACTTCGAATTGAAATAAAAATAATAATTTTATTTATTAATAAATTTATATTATTCATATTAAAACTATTACTACGATAAGAAAGGTGGATTAAAGATTTCATTACCAGCTAAAAAGACCATAGAAGTGGACGAAAATATTACTCATTATGTTTACAAAATGCTTAATCATGAAATGATCCTCCAATATGATGAGAGTAAATGCTTAGAATGCGGGTTTTGCCACCGAGTTTGCCCTGTAACCGTTTCTATTTATGATGAACCCATCAAGAAAACCGCAATTGGTACTCCTAAAGATATGCGAATTGATTCTGATAAGAAAATTGTTGTTGATACTGATAAATGTATATGGTGTGGCTCATGTACTTGGATTTGTCCTGGCTACACCTTAGAGCTCATTATTAATGGGGAAAAAAGGGTTCCTCTTGTAGAAAATGGTTCTCTTCCCGAATTTAAAGAGCAAGTCCGAACTTTAGAAGATGGAAGAGAAATTCGGAAGGTGGTTGAGGGGAGCATAAAAATAACATCTACCGAAAAAGATAAAAAAGTTTTAGAAAAATTTGCCGATGAATGCGCGACGGGAGCGTTGTCAGTGAAGGATAATGAGATCGTAGTGGATGAAGATCTCTGTATTTTATGTTTTAAATGTTCGGACGCAGCAGAAAAGTATGATAATATAGATGTAAAGGTATTTCGAGACAGATTTATGGAAGTAAAAGGCGAGCCCGGCTCTGTTTGGAACGCTATTAGTGAGCGCGTGCTTGGAAAAGTGGGCAAACTTAAAGGTATTATCAGCAGAAGTCAGAACAAACTTGCTGATGCTGTGATAAGATTAATGGGCAAGGAAGAAGAGGAAAAGGTAGAAAGTAAAGAAGGAAGTTAATTTCTTATTTTTATATTTCATTTTTTAGAGATTTAGCCATAATGTAATCTGTTAAATGAATCTGAATCTTTTTATAATTCAATTATTAATATAATCATTTTCAGATTCATCTATTTTACTGCGATATAAACGTGGGTCAATGGAATCTCTCATTGCTTCCTTATCAAGTGGTATGCCTAGAAATTGGATGATTTTATCAATTGCTTTCATTGGGTGCTTGATTATTTTCTTATAATGTAGATTTATCATTTCTTTATGAGGTTGTTCTTTAACCCATTGTTTTACATGTTTAAGTTCTTTGAGAAAAGCCTTAATTAATTCCTTAGAATATTTCTTTTCATTTTTATTAAGCATTTTTTGTTGTGATTTAATAATCTCGTTCATGTCTCGATTCATAAAGATAATTTTATATTTTTGTTCTTCCGGTAAATATTTCAGAAGATGAGAAATCACTTTTACTGCTTTCCCAGTTTGATTTTTAAGGCAAGAATTGTCTTGAGCTAATTTTTTTATCGCTTCAAGTTCTAAATATCCCTTCGGATTACTTTCATCAGGTTTTCTTATATCATCTGCTAATATCTCCATCCCACCATTGTTTAACATCTGCATTAATAATGAAGTTCCCGATCTGGGTATTCCACTGACAATTACTAAAGTATCTTTTAAATTCCGTTGAAAACCTTTTTCACTCATTATTAATTAATTGTTTCCTCTTTAAAGAGTAATAAATATAAATTTAAATTATTCCTTGATTAATAGTAGCGAACTACTTCTCAAAAAAATTCCTAATTTTATAATAATCTGAACTTCTTTAAATAGTTAGGTTTTTAGTTATTGAGTAAATCTTTTTTTGTTTTTGGTTTATCATTTAAATCTTATTCTTTACTCCAAACTCTAAAAAAAAGTTAATTTAAAAAAAGGTCGTAAATTTTCTTAACTTGACAAATTTAAAACAATAATTAGAAATGTTTAAAGAGTGAGTAAATAAATGGCAAAGAATATTATGATAAACGGATTTGGACGTATTGGACGGAATTTTTTTAGAGCAGCGTATGATAATCCAGATATAGACATTAAATATGTGAATGATCTATTCGATCCTAAATATCTGGCTTATTCTCTTAAATATGACACTGTTTTCGGAAGATTTCCTGGAAAAATTGGTTATAAAGAAGGCGCATTAATAGTTAATGGTAAGGAATTACCTGTGACTGCAGAGAGAGACCCCGCTAATTTACCTCATACCAAATACGGAGTGGATATCGCTTTAGAATCAACGGGATTCTTCACGAATCGTGATGGTGCTGCGAAACATTTACAAGCAGGGGCTAAAAAAGTATTGATTAGTGCCCCAGCGACTAATCCTGATATAACTGTGGTTTTGGGATGTAATGAGGACAAATTGAGGGATGATCATCAAATAATTTCGAATGCCTCTTGTACAACTAATTGTCTAGGACCCGTAGTTAAAGTTTTAAATGATAGTTTTGGAATTGAAAATGGAATTATGACTACAATTCATTCTTACACGAACGATCAATCAACTGTTGATACCGCTAGACGTGCGGACCCTATTAAAATGACTCGTGGAAGAGCTGCAGGTGCAAATAGTGTTCCTACTTCAACAGGCGCAGCTAAAGCAATCGGCTTAGTATTTCCTGAATTAAACGGTAAATTAGATGGAATTGCAATACGCGTACCAACACCTGATGGGAGTGTAATTGATGTTAAATTTAATCTCAAACGAGCAGCTTCTATTGATGAAATAAATTCTGCTATGAAACAAGCAGCAGAGGGATCTTTAAAAGGAATCTTAGAATATACTGATGATCCTATTGTTAGTAGTGATGTGGTGGGCAATCCAGCAAGTTCAATTTTCTGTGGTGTTTTTACTAATGCAATCGGAAACCTATGTAGCGTATTAGCATGGTATGATAACGAATGGGGCTATTCAAATCGTCTTGCAGATTTAATAGTCAAAAAACTCTAAAAACACTCATAAATCAAATTTAATCTCAATTTTTTTCTTTATTTTTATTAGATTTTCTTTATTTTCGAAATAATTATTTTCTTTTTTCAATATAAATAGAAAATCCTTAAGATGATTACTATTCAAGTTAATAACTGAATTCTCCCAAGAGTGAGATATTAAATATCGGTTTCTTCATCTTTAAAATAACTCTTACGAAATTATTTATATTTTTCAAAAAAAATGCTTTTAAAGTAGTTAATTTTTACCTATCATATGAATTTGAATAATGCCTCTCCAATAAATCTCTCAGTTAAAGATATTTTTAACAATTATCTTAAGGATTGTCCTCCAGAAATATCTGAATTTACGTTTACGAACTTATTTGCGTGGCAAGAATACTATAATTCATTCTTTTCAGAATGGAATAATCATTTACTTATTTTTTCAAAAGATTTTTTAGGAAAGTGGAAAGAATCGAAAACAAAAATGAATAATACTTTATTTTTCTTTCCACCAATAGGAGAAACACCAGAAGAAGTCATAATTGATTTATTTAATGAAATTAAAAATATTGAAATTCATCGCGTTTCCGAAAATATTATTTCTAAATTAAAGCAAACGAACAGATTTTCTCAGTTAAATCTTATTATTGAAGAAGATAGGAATAATTGGGATTATGTCTACGATAAAGATGCATTAATCAATCTTTCTGGGAATAAATATCGGTCAAAAAGAAGGCATTTAGAGGCTTTTTTGGAAAATTATGATTATGAATTTCATCTTATTTCTGAAGAATGGTTGGAATATTGTAGGGAACTTCAAAATAAATGGTGTGTGATGAATGAATGTGAGAGAAATAAGGATTTACAAGAAGAACAGAAAGCAATAGAAAGACTTCTAAATAATTATTCAGAACTGGATTATAATGGAGGGATTTTACTGGTCAAAGATGAAACAGCTGGCTATACACTTGGCGAAATGCTTAATATCGACACAAATGTAATTCATATAGAAAAAGCACATGTATATTATCAAGGTTCTTATCAAGCGATAAACAATATGTTTTTAAAGTATTGCTGTGGTGAAAATGCTAAATACGTTAATCGAGAACAAGATTTAGGCATAGAAGGGTTAAGAAAAGCCAAATTATCTTATCACACTCATCATATGGTAAAGAAATACATTATTTATTCCAATTGAAATAAAAAGAATTAAATTGCTAAATTATCTATTTAGTAATAATTGAAATCAATTTTTTTAAACTCATATTAAAAAAAAACATGATGATTAATGTCCGAACATGATGAAAATGATGATTCTGGTATAGAAGAAAAACCTATAGGAATACTTACTGGAAAAACGCAAATATCTGAGGCTAGAGTTTTAATCGAAAGCGAAAAGGTCGAAAGAACAAGCTATTTAGTTGTGTATGGAAATAAGGATGAAAAGGGAAACAGAGATCATAAAATAATGACCATCAGTACCATTTGGAATGATGAGGAGGGTATGAAAGCTGATTTAGCAGTAATCGGTGAAAGACCTAAAAGACCTTTCGAAGTGGGTTCTAAAGTGTATTTAGCAAAAGATGAACAAATAAGGGAAGTATTAGGGATAGAAAATCCTCCCGAACAATCTGTGGCTCTCGGAAAACTTCTTGGTTATGATTTTGATGTGAATTTATTAGTAAAGGATTTCGGAAGGGTATTTATCACTGGACGTTCTGGAAGCGGGAAGTCTTACACTATGGGGGTATTATGTGAGGAATTCATGAAAAAAGGGATTCCTGTAGTAATTTTAGATCGACATGGAGAATACGGTAGTTTAAAAATAGCAAGTGAAGAAAAGGGAGGAGAAGAAAGCCAATTTATTGATAATATCATAGAATTTTCTGATTTAACTATTAATAAAGCAGCGGATTTAGATATTGAATATCTCTTCTCTCTTAGTGAAACTGATATTATTGCTCCTAATTTATGTACGATTATTAATATGCGAGGTCTATCTTTGGAAGCACAGGAAAGTCTTGCAGGGAGGTTATTGAAAAAATTATATAAAGCCAGTACCTTAAGAAAGATTCCCCCTTTTTATCTCTTCTTAGATGAGGCACATTTGTTTGCTGGAAAAAAATCAACAGAAACATGTGATACGGTTAAATTATTCTCTCAGGAAGGGAGAAAATTTGGAGCGAATTTAGTTCTTGGCACTCAGCGACCGCAATTATTAGATACAACAATTAGAGCTCAAGCTGGAACTTGGGTAGTTCATTGTCTATCTGATGTAAATGATGTAAATATAACTATTCATAGCGCAGAAGATCTTAGTAATGAGCATAGAGAAGATATTAGTGGTTTGGATAAAGGGGAAGGTATTATTAGCGGAGAAGCTGTTAGTGGAATTCCTCTTTTTGTAAAAGTTAGAAAAAGGGAGACTCAACATGGAGGGATAGGTTTTAATCCTCTTGATTTCCTTTCTGAACAGACAGTAGAAGATCTTCAAAAGAGAAAACGACGTATTTTAGGTGATAAATCAGAAGCAGAATTAGAAGCAGGAAAGGAAATGTTTAAGGAAATTCTAGGAGATAAAAGCAGGGATGAACTATTAGATATGATCTCTGAATTAAAACAAAAGGTAAAAAATTTAGAAGATGAACTTAACACATGGAAAGAAAGAGTTGAAACAATAGAACAAGAAAAAGGGATTGTCAGTCCCGACATACCTGTCGATGAACGAATAAAAGAAATCCAAACTGAATTAAAAGTCTGGAAAGAAAAATATAAATCTCTTAAGAGTAAAATAGAAGCGGGAGAAGAAGTTGGAGGACTCAGCGAAGAAGCAGAACAAAAAATAGAACAATTAGAAAAATACACCAGAGAATTAGAAGTAAAATTAAATCAAACTATAAAAGAGAAGGACAAAGCAATTAAAATCGCAGAAGAGACTATCAAGGAATACAAAAAACTCAAGAAATAAGGATTTTCTTATTTGTAAGAATTTATTTATTATTTTTTTATCTTATTTTTCCAAAATAAATTTTAAATCTAATTTTCCATCTATCTAATTCATAATCAATAGTATAATGAATTATGATAAAACCTTTTTAATACAAAGATATAATATATTTTTTATTGGAATATTTTTATAAAAAAAATTCTAAATTACCTTATCATAAAATTTAAAAATGAAATCAATAAAATCTTATAAAAAAGAATTAGTCTACCTTATGTTATTTCTTTTGATATTTATTATTGGTACGGTATTGATATCTATGGTTCCAAAAAGTGTGAAAATTTCTAATAAAACGTTGCAGACGGTTGATGGAGAGAAAATTTCTATTGATATATTTGAACCAAGAAGAAGTTTACAAATCCAAAAAAATGCGGTTATTATAGGGCATGGTTATATGGCAAATAAGGAATTTATGAAGGGGTATGCCATAGAATTAGCTGCTGCGGGTTTTGTAGTGGTAACACTTGACTTTAGAGGACATGGACAAAGTACTGGCGTATTAAGCAATAATAGGTTATTATATGACGTATTAGCAGTAAAAACATATCTTGCTACTCGTTTGGATATTGATATTCATAATTTAGCTTATATTGGATATAGTATGGGGGGATTTCCAGGAAATATCATTGTAAATGATGATCCCGATTTTAAAGCATTTATTGGAGTAGGAACAAGCTTGCAACCATTACTTCGAAAAGGAAATTCCACTCATCCTTTAAATGTCCTTATGATATATGCAAAATACGATGAAGCATTTAAACTATATACGTTAAAACAATCTGTAAGCGTAAGAACAGGAATAATCTCTTCATTCGTGGATGTTAATCAGTTATACGGAAGTTTCCAAGATGGAAATGCAACAATGATTTATTTGGATGATAATAGCAACCATTTATCGGTCGCATGGGATACTGATTTTATTAGAGCTTCAAGAAATTGGTTAATCACTACTTTTCCAAATACGCTTGCTCCAGATGAAGACTTTCATGCTCATTTTAGACTTTTAATATTAATTTTCCAAATAATTGGTGGATTCGGGCTCTTCTTTGCACTTTTATATATCTTAGCAAGGGTATTTGGCTTTCAAAGCATGGAAGAAATAGAGGAAATTATTAAGGAGGCTAATTCTAATGAGAAAGACAAGACTCAAAAGGACCAGTTTAAAGAAAAACAAATAAGAGAAGAAATAGAAATTGATTTCAAGGAAACATCAACCAAAAAATTGATAGCTTTAACGCTCTTATTAAGTATTCTATTAGGAATTGTTGGAATATTTCTAATTGTTTGGGTATTCCTGCCACTACCGCAGCCTATTGAAGGGTTTATTTTAAGTCTGTTATTTGGTCAAGCTTTTGGTACTGTCTTATTACTATGGAGATTAGGTAAAAAACATGGGCTCTCTATGAGAAATATTATTGGAAAACCATTTTTGTCGGATAAAAAAGACTTAATTAAATATATTATTCTTGGAATAATATTAGCAGGGATATTATATGTAATTCTGTACTTATCTTTTGGACAAAATTATATCGGCATTGTTCCTTCTATAACAAAATTACCATGGATTCCCTTATATATGATAATAGCATTTTTTATATTCTTAATCTATGACATAAATATTCTTCTTGTGATCCAACCGAGGTTTTCTAATGATCTTCTAGGAAACATTAAAATTGTTGTCATTCATTTCGGAATTCTATTTATTTACATTAATACATATCTATTATTGATAGGGGTACTAACGGGAAGTTTATTTTTCTGGGGAGTAATGATCCCTGTGAGCACACCAATTATGATTCTATCTGCTTGTATAGAGGTAGTTTCATATCGAAGAACGGGAAACATTATCACAGGAGCGGTAATTAATGCTATCTATTTCATACTTATAGTTACTACGATCGCACCATATCAAGGATTCTTTACACTCTTTTCAGTAATTTAATTACTTTTCTTTTTTTTTATATTTTTTTACTTTTTCTATAATTAATTTATATGAATTTATATCCAATTTAACTCCTTATATCTCTCGATACCTTTGATAAGGAGATTCTCAATTTCTTTAAGAAGTTCTGTTGTGGTTTTGGTTAAATAAAAACATGATTTTCCTTTTAAAAATTTCTTTAAATCTAGAATGATATTTTGAAAAAATGTTGGATATGAATAAATTGGGGAAAAATAGAAGTTTACATAATTTTTTTGTTGTATACCTCCAGCTATCTTAAATTCTCCATATTAGATTTGTTTAAAACTAGGATTAAAAATTTTGTGTTTAAAAATATAGAAATTTTCAAAATCAAAGACTTATAGTTAAATTAATTAGATTTAGCTTTATTCTTCAATTTCATAATGCTTTAGAAGTCCCTCGATAATTTCATTGGCATCTCCAATAATACAATAATCTGCAGCCTTGAAAATTGGAGCATTCAGATCGGTATTTACTGCTATAATAGTATCAGAATCCGTGATTCCAACAACATGTTGAATGGCCCCTGAAATCCCAAAAGCAAGATATAATTTAGGTTTAATCGTTTCTCCGCTTATTCCTATTTGCAAATGCTCTGGCATCCATTTACTGAAAATCGGTCGTCGAGTACCCCCCACTTGCCCATTAGTATATTTTGCCAACTTAAACAATTTTTCAAAATTTTCTTCAGAACTCAATCCCGCACCACCGCCTATTACAAAATTAGCATCGGACAAGGTTGCGGATGGTTTATCTTTTCTGGTAGGAGCGCCTATGATTTTAATTTTTAACTCTTCCTTATTAAATGAATAGTTTTCTTTTATGATTTCAATATTATTTTTTATTAGTTTCTTTTTCTTAAAGGTTCCGGGTGTAATGGTGCACATTTGAGGTCGCGTATTAGGACAAATAATTTTTACTTTAATATCTCCGCCATACGCTGGTTTATCTGTTAATAATAAATCTCCCAGTTTCTTGTCTAATTCTAAATTTAATACACTATTTACTAAACCCGTTCTACATCGATAAGCTATTCTCGCTGAAAGTGCATTACCGGCTTCCGTTGAGGGGAACAAAAAAATCGAGGGATTGTATTTTTCGACCATCTCATATACCAGTTTCGTAAAAATTCGCTCATGATAGTGTTTTAAATCAATATGGCTAAGGTATATAATTTTATCTACTCCATGTTCTTTAATAGTGGGCAGATATTGCTCAGCATCTAATGCTAACACAATTGCTACAAGATTTTGGTTTAATTCGTCCGCTAATTCTCTTCCCTTCCCTAATATTTCTAATGCGCATGGATGAACTCTCTTATGGTCTTTTATTTCTGCAAAAACCCATACATCTTTATATTGATTTAAATTCTTAATTTTTTTCACCTACTATTCTTATTTCCCAGTCCAAATTCTCTCAATTCCGTGCTCTTTCATAATTTCAATAATCTTTTGAGTTTTATCAGTAATTGTGCCATTCAGGAATTCATTTTTTCTTCTCGGATAAAATTTTTCAATACTTACGACTTGTGTAGGAGATTTTTTACTGCCATCGAGATAGGAGGGACAATTAAAAAGTCTATAATCAAATATCTCAATTTTTTTTTCAAACGCTTTTTTAATACCTAACAAGGGAATGTGTCGTGGTTCATTAAAATGTTTGCCAATTCTAAGTAATACAGGCAATCTAACTGTGATATTTTGACTCTCATGTCCAAAATTTCTCTGACATTCAAAAATATTATTTTTTAATTCAAAATTAAAAATATCAGTTATCAAGGGAACATCTAAGGCTTCAGATAATTGAAAAGGTACTTGTCCCGTGCTAGAATCAGAAGTTTCCCTCCCTGTGATAATTATATCATATTCTTGGATTTTATTAAATGCTTCTTTAAGAACTAAGGTTGTCTGGAGAGTATCTGAATACGCAAATTGCGGATCACATATTAGAACTGCATGATCTACGCCCATCGCCAAAGCTTCTCGTAAAGCTGCTTTTGCTTGAGGGGGTCCCATCGTCATTGCTGTGACTTCGCCCCCATATTTTTCTTTAATAGTCAAACCTAGTTCAAGACCATTTAAATCATCGGTATTAATGATGTTTTCAATATTTTTTCTAATTAATGTTCCGGAATCTTTATCAATTTGAAGAGTTTGAGATTTGGGAACTTGCTTCAATAAAACAAAAATTTTATACACTTTATAGATTCCCCCGCAATATTTGTCGAGCAATTATTGTTTTCATAATTTCATTGGTTCCTTCATAAATAGATAATACAGGGGCGTCCCTATAGAATCTTTCTAAAGTTAAATCCTTCATAAATCCATAACCTCCATGAATTTGAATGGCTTCTCGGGTTACGTCTTTTGCCACTTCACTTGCATAATATTTACACATTGCTGACTCCTTAGAGAAAGGTTTATTTTTATCCCGTAAAGTGGCTGCTCTATAAACTAATAGTCTCGCTGCATCTATGTTGGTTGCCATTTCAGCTAATTTAAAAGATATCCCTTGGAATTGTACTATAGGTCTATTGAATTGAATTCTCCCCTTCGAATATTTAACTGAAAGTTCATAGGCAGCTTGAGCAATTCCTACTGACTGAGCGGCTATACCTATTCGCCCAACATCTAATGTTTTCATTGCAATTTTAAATCCTTCTGAGATATTTCCTAGAACATTTGCTTTTGGGATTTTAATATCATGGAAATAAAGACTTGTTGTGCTTGACCCCCTCATACCTAGTTTATCTTCAAGATTTCCTATTTCAAGTCCGTCAATATCTTTTTCTACAATAAAGACACCAATTCCTTTTTCTCCATTTTCTCTTTTATATCGTGCTCCGATTAAAAATACTGATGCGACTCCTCCATTCGTTACAAAAATTTTAGATCCATTTAAAATATAATGATTTCCATCTTCCACTGCGATACTTTCAATTCCCGCCGCATCTGAACCTGCGTTTGGTTCCGTCCAGGTAAAAGCGGCTAATTTTTTTCCAGTCGCGATATCATAAAGAAATTTATCCTTCTGCTCTTCAGAACCCCATTCCAAAATTGGATATGCTCCTACGGAATTATGAACACTTACATTCAATCCTGTTGAGGGGCATATTCTTGAAATTTCTTCAATAGTAATCACAAAACTAATTGAGTCTAAACACGCACCCCCATATTTTTCAGGTATTTGAATACCCCACGCATTTATTTTTGATAACTCCTTCGCAGTCTCCCAGCTGAATCTTAGCTCTTTATCCACCACGGGTGCTACGGGAGCTAAAATATCTTCAGCAAACGTTCTAATTTTGCTTCTAACCAATTTTTGTTTTTCACTAAGCTCAAAATCCATCGTAACTCTACTCGAAAATCAATTAATTTTTTTTTTATAAAAAGAAGCACTAAAATAATATTTTATGATTATTTATCGCTTTAAACTCTTTACATCAGAAAAAATTAATGATTTGATTATCATAATGAAGATAAAAAATAAAAAAAGAAATAGAGAAAAAAAATTTTAAATTATAATTTAAGAAAGTGTTTCTTCCGAAGAATTATTGATGCTATTGAGGCTCCAGTTATAATCATTAAAATATATACTTCGTATCCAGGAATATTAATTTCTTCATCCTGAGCGCTAGAACTCAATTGTGATGCAGTTATCAAATTTTCTAAGAAGATCATATCTTCAGTTTTAACAGTGACTTTAATTGTCCTATCTTTAGTAGGTGAGTGGATTGATGTATCATTAACATAGATCGTTAGCCAATAAACACCGAGAGATAAAGCTGTTTTATTAGAAATTTCTGCAATAGCCCAATGTTCCGTGTCATTCCTATCTAGTATATTTATTTGAAAATCTTTAGTATCGCCTAACCAAATGGAGTCAATAGGAGATTCGGTATCCCGAGCAGTTATTTGATAGCTAAAATTATTACCAAATATTCTAATTTGATTAGAAAGGGGTGGATTCCAATAAGGGGGGGTATAATCTACTGTTATATTAGGGTTAATGTCATGTTTTTTACTATTTAAAACTAAAATAGGATTTTCATTGATAATGGACGCAGAAGTTATAAGAAATCCTATTAAGAAAAAGCATATAAAGAATCCTATTGATATTATGGACTTATTTATAAGTCTTTTATTTTTAAATTGCATAATTTATTTATAAACAATTGAGTATTTATAATTATCTAAAATCTGTTTATATTACATTTACTACTAAATAATAAGTTATATTTAGTTAGCATTCATGCATTATTAAATAAATCAGATAATTTTTTTATTTATCCAAAAATTGCTAGTTCTAATGTAAGTTATATTGAAAATATTGATTGAAATAAATTATACATATTTCAAATAATTTAATTTTAGAATGTGGTAAATGTTTATATGCTATTAATTAATATAATAATTTCAATAAACTAAAAAATATGTATTAAATAATCATAGAATTAAATAGGCATAACAAATTAAAAAATAATAAGATATCTTAAAAGAGTAATTAATAAAATGGCATGGAAAGGTATTGGCTATGGAATCCTCTTTTTCATAGATGGGTTAATATTTAGCATTATTCCTTCTTATTTAATAATAACTCATTGGAAATGGCTAAATAGCTTAACCTATCAAGGGCAGCCAATCTATACCTTTAGTTTATTTATGTTATTCTTATGGATCGTTTCAATATTATTATCAATCATCTATTTTGTAGCGACTGCTCGAGCTATTTACCAGAGGAAAAATGAAGATCTGGGAATTTCCAAAGGTGTGAAGATATTTGGTGCCGTTTCTGCTGCTCTGGTAATAGGTTTTATGATTTTTTGGCTCTTTTTTAATGGGTCTATCGCATTTTTTAGTTGGGAAGCCCCACCAGTTAAAGAAACTCTTTTTCAACTTTAATATTTATTTTTGAGAATTTAGAACTAAACGCAAAATTAAAAATTATAAAACTCTGATATTATAGAATTCATTTATTTTAACTCAAAATAATAGAAATTATTTCAACTATAAGTATTGGATTTTTTACTATAAACTTTATTAAAAATCTTATAAAATCTAAGTTAAACATTACTTTAAATGCTAGAGACTTAGGAAAATCCATATCTCCATACACATTAATAAGCTTTTTAATCTCATTTTTGTTTATTATCTTGTAAATTTCATGGAAATTTTTATTTTTGAAATGTTTAAGTACAATGCGAACCAAATAGTGCAGTTTTAAATCTTTTCCGATACTTGATACACAGAGTTTTTCATAATGTTTTCTGATGAAATTTTTTGAAAAATCATGAAATTGAAAACACTTTATAATACATTTAGCCGCAAATTTGGCAGCTATCAAGAGCATGATAATACCTCCCCCTGTAGTTGCTTTCACCATGCACGCAGAATCTCCTAATAATAAGATATTATCATGTGCAATTTTATTCATAGTTCCAATGGGGATAATCCCCCCTTGATGATCTATTATATTTTTATATTTTACACCTATTTTCTCTAAAAATAGTTTAAAGGCTTTCATTACATTTTTTGAACATGCTAAGCCAATTCTATATATCTTATTCCCTTCTGGAACGATCCAACCGAATAAATCCTTCCATTGCTCATCAAAATATAAAAAAGCTTTATTCTCATTAAATTTTGCTTCAATACGAATCTGCGTTGCATATATAATATTATTTCTAATGCTCAATTGTTTTGCTACCGAAGAAAGTGGCCCATCACAACCAATTAAAAGGTCTGCATGAATTTTTCGGTTTGAAGTCTTAATTATTAAAGATTTTTGATTTTCATTTTCATCTTTATTAATATAGTTGAACGATTTAAATTTTTCTCCGAGAAAGAACTTTATATTAGGATTATCCTTTACTTTTTCATAAAAGGTTCGATCTAATTTAATACGATCCACTATGTAAGGATGGTCATCTCCCGATAATTCAATTGAAACATTAGAAGGAAATACAAGTTTCGCGATTTTTACTCGATTTAAAACAATTTCTTTAGATAAAGGGATTAAACTTTTTAATTTTTGAGATATAATTCCAGCACATTGTAAAGGTTTTCCAACTTCTTCGTGCTCTTCAATTACCGCTATTCTTAATGAAGTATTTGATAGTAAATAACTTAAATAATTTCCCGCAATACTCGCGCCAATAATGCAAATGTCGAAGTAATTCTCCGGAACTAATTCCTTCATTACATATAATAAATATGGCTTTGTTTTATAAATTTTGAAAATCCAAATACTCTAATTTTACACCGTATAATTAAAAAAACATTGATTATTTGGGATTTTGCTAAAAAAAAATTAAAAAATTAAGTTATTACTTTATTTTTATTTAATAGCCATTTCTCGATTCGAAATATTTGGATTAAATCTATATCTTCTATAAATTTAGTATGGATTTTTGATTTAGGAATCCATGTTTCAATTCCATTTAAAAAATCGATTAATAATGCCTTTTCAGTCTTTCTCTTTATCTTTCCCTTTATCTCTAAAGTTTTTTTTTCATTCTCCTGATGAATAGCTTTAGGGTTTATTATTTCCTCTTTCACATAAATATGATTTTTATTAGAATCTGATTTATTAGAATCTGATTTTTCATTCTTTTGTGTTTTAGACTCTGTAGCATGAATAATTTTTTCTTGAAGGATATGTTCTAATAAAAGTTTTAAAATTTCAATCTGTGCTACATTAAGTTTCTTGGAATATGTATCAATGTTAATCCAGAGGCAACTATCTTGCCAGTTAATTGTTATTTGAGTACTAGAGTCATTATATTTATGATACGTGGACCATGATTCCATTTTAGATTGTAAAACCTTAAGTATCATTATTATTTCTTCTAAAGAAAATCTAGTAATTTTACCCTCTCCTTTGGAGGGTTTTTCCCATTTTCCATTAGCTTTTTTCTTTATGCATTGTAAAAAAATATACGGGTCTTTTTTAGATGAGCTTTGTAAAATTATGCCTGTGTTCTGTCCAAAAAAACTTTTACTGTGAGAATTTACCATTTTTTTTAAAAGTTGAATTTAAATTTTTTCTAGTTATTTTTTATTCTAGATTTATAAAGAAAAAGATCGAGAATTCATTGAGAAAATACCTTACTTGATCAAATTATTTAAATGAAAGAAAAGGATTTTAAAATCTAATAGTTATTATTTTTTCATTTATTTTTTTAAATGATATGAGTTTGCCTATTCTCACTTCATCTGGAAAAATAAATAAATATATTCGCCTTGTTGATCTAAAAGAATTTGGCTTCCCTCAAATCTTATCGGTCTTTATAGCGGAATTTGATGAATCTTGTGTGATTATGGACAGCGGATCCTCTCTGGATGTGGTAAAACTTATAAATTATTTAAAAGAGGTAAACATTCCATTAGAAAATGTTAAATATTTAATCACTACTCATCATCATTTCGATCATAACGGTGGAATGTGGAAATTATATGAGGAAATAAAGAAATATAACCCAGAAGTTAAAATTTTAACCAATAAAACCACTAAAGAGCTTTTAAATGATTATGAGTTTCATTTAGCAAGAGGGAAACGAACATATGGTAATTTTGTTGGAACGATGAAACCCATTGAAGATAATGCTTTTGAAATAATACAACCAAGCAATATCTTTACAGATACACTTTCCTCTTTAGATTATTTAAAAACGTTTAAAATTGGCGAAAAAGAAGTAAAATTAGCTATATTTCACACTCCAGGACATACACCAGACCACCAATCAATAGCTTTTATTAGTGATAATGAAATCGAGTTTATTTTTTATGGAGAGGCAGTCGGAACATTATATCATTCTTCTAAATTAGTCACTACACCCACTTCAATGCCAATATTCTTTAATTATGAAGATTATATGGATTCTCTTTATAATTTGAAAAAATTAAAAACTCCACTCATATGCGGATTCGGGCATTTTGGTGTTGTAAATAGAAAAAAGAATGTGAATTATATATTACAAGAACATCTAAAATTCATGAAAACATTTCGTGCTAAAGTAATTCAATATTATAAAGAAAAACAAGAGACTAAGTATGTTCTTGAAAAAATAAAACCTTTATTTAATGGAAGATTCGATATTAGCTTTGGAAATATGGACCAAATTTTAAATGACATCATTTTGGGACTAGTATATGGAATGATGATGGCATTAGGTTTTCGAAGCCCAGAGGATCATGAACTAGAACTATTAAAAAAATATAATAATTAGAAAAGAATATGATGGTATTTCTAATAAAAAAAGTTTAAAAACTATTTTTCCACTTTTCTATTAGATCACTTAGATCTTTTTTCTCTTTTTCAGTTAATTCTTTATCCATTGAATCGAGAACCATGCTTCTTTTATGAATGTTCTTAGCCATTGTATTCAGTCCAACATGTGTTACATATTTTTTATAGAAATCATTCAATGCATCTGAGATTTCTGATCTTTTCATATCATATATATTCTTTTGAATATTTTCTAATCCTATGAGTAACTGCTCAAATATGGGTAATTCTCCTAATGGTATAGATTCTTTTTTTTCATCACTTGGTTGCTGAATTGGTGTTGGTTCAGTTTTCGAGATGATGCTCTCTTTTGCTGGTTGCTCTTCTACAATAGGTTTTTTCAACTTTACTTCCAAATCAGACGTTTCTAACTTTTTAACACTAGGCATTGTCTTTTGTTTTTCAATACTTTCAGGTTCAAGCATTGATATAGGTTTGGTTTTTCTTTGTTCTATTTCAGTAGAAAACCCTAATTTGCTTGTCTGTGATTTTACTGAACCCATCCAAGCCTCTTCTAAAATAGGAACGAAAATCTTAATATGCTCTTCTATAATTGAGCCAATCCCGGCTATTTCTGTATGCTCCCTTCCGCTTATTTCTTTTTTAGAAACAACACACAATATTACCTCTTCGTAATCACGATTTATTCCCCAAAGATTCTGCAATTTTCGGTTTCTACAAACTGCATTATTAATTTTATCTAATTCTTGAGCTATCTCTTTATGGAGTGGTTTTGATTTATCTATTGAGGCTGCAACACGAATATTCACATGAGAAGGACATGATTTTATTGCCTCTAGATCAATATCAGTGATTTCAGGAGCTACTATAAGTATTCGTAATTTTGCTCGAGATATTTCTTCATTAATATGAGCTCTGGCAGCTTCTGGAGAGTGGATAAACCAAACATCGTGCATCGTAAAAGTTGATTTCTTCTTAGCCTGATCCCAAAATTTCTTAGTGACTTTTTCTTGCAAATTTACGCGATCTAAGATTTCACTGAGCGTGTCATCAATTTTACTTACCACTCGTTTGCTAAATAAATCTTTAATACTATCAAATGATTGAAAAATATCCGAATATACCTCATTTATTTTTTGTTCAGCAACTTTTAACGCTTGATTGAATTGATCTCCCAAATTTTCAAAAATCGCTTTTTGATCATGTCCTACTCCTAAATCCATTCCTTCTAACTGGCTAAGGGTATTTTCGATTGAACCTTTTATTTTTGAGACGAATTCTTTATCAAAATTTTCTATTATATCATTTAATTCTTCCGTAAACACCATTTCATTCACGCTTAATTGTACATTGAGTCCATCTTGTATCTCTTTCATGCTGTTAGTTATTACCTTTTCGATCGAATTTCCAATAGCATTCTGCAAAACACCTAATCGTAATTTTTTCAAATTCTCCCCAATAATGGATTTCATATTATTTAATTGGTCCCGCAATCCAGATACTTGCGTTTGAATGATGTTTATTGCTTTTTTATTAATATCTTCAAATTGCTTTTTAATTTGCTCTATTTGTGATTGGACCACAGTATCTGTAATCCCACTGAAATCTCCAATATCCTTAATTGATCTTTTTATCTGTGGTTTTAATGCTCCTTCTTTTATATCAACCTGTTTTAACATTTTTTCTTTGATATCTTTGATTATTTCTTCAGTTTCCTTAATCTTTGCTTTATCTTCTGCGCTTGTTTCGAATTCAGAAAAGGATTTATCAACGATAATAGGCATCTTATCTTTAATGTCTGAAATAAATCCATAAAACTCCTTTAATTGGCCAATTAATGCCGCATAAGGAGGTAATGGGGTATAATGCGGAGTAGCTCCAATTATTTCCTTATATAATCCTTTTTCGATAAATTTTTCTGCAATCTGCTTACACCGTTCTTTTGATTTCCCTATTAAAAGAGCCATCTCTCCTAAAGAAACAATGTCTCTTCCTGATGTCAAATAATACAACTCTATTTCTTCATTAGTAAGACCAAGATTGCGTAAAACTTTATTTGTTATTTCTTGCGGAATTTCTACTATTTCTTCCTCTTCGAGATTTTGAATTCTAAAATCATCTATTTCTAAATTTCTATTTATATAAACAATAAGTTTATGCTGCGGATCTCCATGTATATCTTCCATTTTTATAGGAAATATGCTTGTTTTTGAGTATTGTTCTGCCGTTACTTCAAATTTAATTTCTTGAAGGCAAAGTTTGCATTTTATAGGGATTATTTTTTTCTTTTCCCCTTTAAATAAATACATTTATTTTTCCCTCTACTGATTTAATTTCACTAAGATATAAAAAAATTTACACTAATTAATTTATATTTCTATTTAATTTTACTTAATATTTCTATTGAAAATTATTATCTATTATTGAAGCAATTTCTTCAAAAAATCCATGAGAATCTTTTAATAAACCTTTATCTAAAGCGCTTCTCCCTTTTTTGCGTAACTCTTTAATACGCTTAAAAAGATCAGAGGATTTATCCTCAATACTGGTTTTTTCTTTGACACCTGGTTCTATTTTTTGTTTTTCTGCTCCAACCCATGCATCCTCAAGAATCGGAACCAATAATTTTATGTGTTCTTCAATAATAGAACCAATCCCGGCAATTTCGATATATTCTTTTCCTTTTATCTTTTCTTTAGAAAGTACACAAATAATGATTTCTTCATAATCTCGATTTATACCCCAAAGATTCTGTAATTGCCGATTTCTATAATCTACATTTCCCATCTTGATTAATTCTTTGAGAATTTTGTTATGCTCTGGTATGGTTGGTTCACTATAAGCTGCTATACGAATATTTACATGAGAAGGACACGATTTAATCGAATCTAAACTTATATCGGTTATTTTTGGTGCAACTATTAAAATCCGTAATTTTGCTCTAGAGATTTCTTCAATTATATGAGCTTTCGCGGCTTCTATAGAATGAATAAACCAGACATTTCGCATTGTAAGAGAAGCACGTTTCTTACTTTGTTCCCAAAAATATTTAGTCATTTGCTCTTGAAGCTGTAATTCATCTAAAATGTCATCAATTGATCCTTCAATTTGGCTCTCAACGCGTTGAGTAAGTAGACCTTTAATACTTGCTAATGATTTAACGTTTCCGGAGCAAATTTTTGTAATTTTCTCTTCAGCTGTTTGTAATGATTTATTAAATTGGGCGGTTATATTTTGTATGATTTCATCCTCTTTATATTTCACATCCAAATCAATATTGTCCAATTTAGCAATTGTCTCTCCGATTGTGGTTTTAAATTTATCAATAAATTCTTGATTAAATTTTTCGATAAAATTATTCAATTCTTCATTGAAAACCATTTCATTAACACTTAATTGTACATCAAGCCCCCCTTGAATCTCTTTTAATGTAGACAATAGAAGTTTCTCTACTGAGCCACATATTGTTTGTTCAAGCACACTTAATCTTAATTTTTTTAAATTATCCGAAATTATTGCTTGCATCTCATCTATTTTATCATTTAAATCAGCAATTTGAGCTTTTATAATCTGAATAGATTTTGAATTAATATCTTTAAATTGATCTTTAATAACTGTAATCTGAGATTTCATGATATTATTTGTATAATCATCCAAATTACCAATTCCTTTGGGAATTTCTTTTATTTGAACTTTAGGACTAAGGTCTTTAATTTTAATATTCTCCAGTACTTCATTTTTAATATTAAATATTATCTCTCTGATGTCCTCCACTTGATCCCCTTCTTCGGGACTAATTTCTAATTTTTGTAAAGTATTAGTTAATTCCGAGGAGAATTTTTTAATTAAGATTATATTTTCCTTTACTTTTGAGATGTTCCCTTGCAAATCTTTTAATTTCTCAAAAAGGGCAGCATAGGGAGGTAATGGAGCATAATAAGGGGTTTCACTAATTATTTCTTTATATAATCCCTTTTCAATAAATTTATCTGTAATTTTTTTACTCTCTTCCTTTGACTTATCTAAAAAAAGGGCTATTTCTCCTAAAGAAATAATATCTCTTCCAACAGTCAAATAATATAAATGGATTTCTTCATCATTAAGCCCAATATCAGCTAAAACTCTATTTATTATATCTTGAGAGATTTCTTTAGAATCCAATTTTAATTGGTTATCAATTGCAAAATCTTCTATTTCTAAATATTTGTTTATATGGACAACGAGTTTATGTTTAGGATCTCCATGAATACTTTCCTTGATTATCGGAAATGACTCCGTTTTGTTATATTCTTCAGCTGAAACTTCGAATTCTATTTCTTTCAAACATAGTTTACATGTAATGGGAATGGTAATTTTTTCTCTCTGATTAAATAAATCCATTTAGCTTTTCATTCCCCTCCTTAAAATTATTAAAACTCAACCTTTTCTGGATAGGTGACTTCTAGGAGATCGTAAGCCTTCTTTGCCACCTGATAATTAATGGTAAACTTGTATGCTTCTCTAATTTTTGGAAGAAGATATTCAGGAAAGATTGTGATTGGCTTAACATCTGTTAATAATAAAATCCACTCTTCACCCTCATCATCCTCGATTTGTGTTAAAATACCTAAATCAGTTAAATTTTTTATTAAAACCTCAGTCACCGCGAATTCTGAAAAGATTTTAGGAATCTTTTTGGTTGGATAATAATGATTTCTCATGAGTAAGAAGAAATCATAAATATCTGGATTTAACATCAAGGAAGCAACCTTCTGCTTATCTTCCAAGGGTTCTTTAAATGGATCATATTGAGCAAAATATTCATCAACCTTTTGTTTATAAATATTGTATAAATTCGGTTTTGATTCTTGAAGACTATCCAAGGTGGTTTGGCTAGGAGTTCGCACTAACATAATATCCTTGATTAAAAATATATATTCCCCCCGGTTTTTAATTTGTCCTGTTTCATCATCTCTTTCACCTTTTATCCAGTCTCTTCTTATAACATTTAATTCTGAAAGGGGTCTTAATAAAATGTCGAGATTAAATGTGGGGTTAACATTTTGTAGTTTTCTCTTTAAGTGTTCTCTCGATATTGGAAACTCTCTTAACTGGTCTAGAATTTCAATTCTCAATTTATTATTATAAATTAATGCGACTTTTTGGACATTGTCTAAATTCGATAACCTATCAACCTGAAATATCGCAAATTTTAGCTCGTTTTTTAAACGGATGTTTAAATTCGTTAATTTTTCTAATTGTTTCTTTTCTCTTGCGAGAGAAAGTTTTTCGAAAAGGTCATCCAGCCGTTCGGTCATATCAGTAATAATATCCCTAAATAGCTCGATCTCATCATCTAAATCAAAAATAGAGATAGTAAGATATTGGGAGCCGTCTGAAACTTGCTTAAAGTACGAAATAATCTGAAAAGGAGTTTCCTTAAGCGTACCAAAGTAAACATTGGAATAATCATATTTTCTTCTAAATAATCCTGTAATCTGTTGATAATAGGTAGCAAAAATGTCGTTTTTTATAAGCATATCCTGATAATTACTCTCCCCAAACTCAGAATCTTCCCGAAATTGTAATTGAATTGGATCAAATTCTGGATCAATCTCTCCAGATGGTTTCTCGTTTAAATTAAAAGAGAACGATAATATTCCTTGAATCATATTTTTACCCTCTAATTTTTATTTATGAATTTAGTTCTTTAAGCTATTAATTATTCTATTAAATAATGCTATTTTTTAAATTTTTTCACTATTGTATCTTTAAAAACCAAACTTATTAATAAATTTTATTTCTTTCTGCTTTTTCAATCATTATTTACTTTTGAAATTTATGCTGCGTAGCTTGGAAAAGGAAGCTTTCTCGATTTAAAAAACAACATTTATATAATGAAAAAAACATTTATATTATGAAAAATACTAATTTTTAAAAACCTTAAGTGGATAGGTTCAAATATACAATAAATAATGATGGAATATGAAAAAAAAATCTAAGCTAAAACTAATACTTACAATTTGCTTTATTCTTTCATTAACGATACCAATTTTAATAAAACAAAATACGGAGAATAATAATGATAACATATTCATTACCCAAAACTATACTACACTTCTTAGTAATAATAATCTTAAGACGAGTGGGGAAATCCCATTTATCCAACAATGGCTTCGAAATTCTCAATTTGATACGGAACAATTCTGGTTTTTAACAAATGAGACCGATAGTCCACTCGATGATGTTGTAGGTTTTATTAAAGATGGAAATGCAAATATAAGAGTAATAGGCGAACAGCATATCTTCAATAAATCATGGGATTTAACGAATCCTTTAAATCAAACAGGTTGGCAAGTTGATTCAGAACCAAAATGGGCTTATTATGACCCAAATAGTAATGTTAGTGCTTCCGATATATATCCCGATAATTATGGTAATGATTCTCGAGGATTATGGGCTTCTCATTATTGGAGTGATACTCAACCAGCAGATCAAATTGCTGTTATAAATTGGAATTATACAATTTCATTGGATCAAAATATGATTGATTATAAAATAACATCTGCTGCTCTAACAGTAAGTTTTAATGCTTCTGTTCAAGCTACTCCTTCAAGTCAACCTCCTTCTTATAATGGTGCTGTGGATGTTTTAAGTGATCAAAATATAGATCCCGGAGATTTTGAAGCTCAAACAGGAGATTTTGTCCGATTTTTTGTTTTAATATCAGATATGGAATATTTTAATTCTGAGGAAGTAATATACAATCAAACATCAAAACTTGGACAAGATAATCCAGAAATAGATGAAATAACTGATGGCATTATGACAGCCAAATCAGAAGATCAGTTAATATCTGATATAAATACAGCATTAAAACAGAATTATAAGAACTTTACACTTTCATTAGGTATTTATATTAATTGTGAAGATAATTTCCCTCAAGATGCTGATACCTGGTCTTTATTATGTTTTACCGGTATTAATTTTACATTTACCTATGAAAAAATTATTGATAAAGAAACAACAATATCTTGGGGACAAGAAGGAGGCATGATAAGTGGTGAGAATGTCATTATTACTGGAGCCGATCTTAGATTCGATTATAAATTGGATAGAAATTGGACAAGCGCTTCAGAATATTCTGAGCTTCGAATGTTTATCAACAATAATGAATATGGTAAGCCAATATTATTAAGTGAATATATCTATTCGGATGAGTTTATTTCTGCTGGGTTTGATTTAACAAGTATAATACCCAAAGATCAAAATATTACCCTTTCAATTCAATTATACCTGGCAAATACCTTCGATTTAACTGAAAATATTACAATCTCTCTTGATAACGTCTATCTGCAGATCTCTTATATACAATTGTATCCAGATATAGGAATTTCTGAAGAAACTACTGAACCATGGATTTACGCTGCATTGTTCATTGGAGCGGCCGCAATCGCAGGAGGATTAGGAACTTATTTGGTATTATATTATACTATTTTTAGATATCCTAAGCCCATAAGAAAACTAAGAAAATATCGTAAAAGTTTGAAAAGGGGAAAAATGCCGAGAAGCATTCAAATTTCAAGTCGAGAGAAGGCCTTTAAAGAAATAATGTAAATAATTCTTTTTTTCCTTAATTATTTTTTCTGAAATAAGAGAATATTAATCATTATTCTATTTTTGATTAAAACGTTCAAAATTAAATTCATTAAATCAGTGAAAATCAAAAAAACGATTAAACACTCAATTTAAAATTTTAAGGTATAATAATTTTTAATAAAATAATTTTTGAAAAGCTTTTAATTACTTATTTGATTCTATTTCAAAATAAATTTATATTTAAATTACAATATATTACTTAATCTTAATTGCAATATTTTTAAATTAAAGAGAGCATTTTGCTTTCTGGAATTAAATTATATCAATAACAATTTTAAAGATTTTTAATGAATGAAAATAAAACTATACTTCCAAATAAAAAAATTTTAATCTCAATTTTAGTTGGTTTTATTATCATTTTTGATATTGTAGCTTTTTCGACTTCATTCAAAGTTAGAGGGCAAGATACCACTAGTCCTTGGATTATTATACCTCAATCAGACCAATGGATAAAAAATTCTGAATTTGAGAACTCTGCTGGGTGGAATTCATTAATTAGTGGAGATCAAAATGATTTGAGTACTAATATTCAAAATGGGACAGCTAACTATAATATTACGGGATATAAGGGAAATAACACTTGGATAGAAACCCCAGATGCGGGGAGTTGGATTCGAATAAAAAATGAGGATAACATGACCCTCCCAGATAATTTTGATGCTAATTCTTTTGGTTGGTATGCAGATCATACTTGGGATAATCAAGTGAATCAGTCAATTAAAGTTCAATGGCAGAAAAATTTCACTATTCAGGAGGATATGTCTGATTATAATATTACTAATGCTTCCTTAGAAGCATGGATCAATGCAACTGTTCAAGCGGAATCTCTAGATAATGGAGGAATTGATATCCCAGGAGATACAAAACAGGTTGGAAGTAATGATATATATTATGCTTTGGGAGATTATGCTGCCTTTTTTGTATATATCTCAAATTTAGATAAAAGTAGAGAATTTGAAACAATATATTATCGAACAACAAATTTGGGTAAAGATGGAGATGTCGATCCCCCTATAACGGATTTAAATGATACTAAAATAGAACCCCAAAATGAGGATACTTTACGATTTTATTTAGATGAAGTATTAAAAAAGGATAATCATAATTTTTCATTAACAATAGGAATCTATTTGTGGTGTGAAGATAACGGATATCCTACAGATGCAGATTACTGGGATGCTTTATGGATTAAAAATCTTAGTCTTTCAATTTCTTATGAAAAAGTGATTAATAAATATTCTTCAGCTTCGTGGGAATATCAAGGAAACCAAATAGATTCGAAGGGCGGTATCCTTAACATTTTAGATGCGAAATTATTCTTTGATGCCAACATAAGTGATAGTTTAATTGGGAATATAAGTAGGAATTCTGAAATCAGGGTATATTTGAATGATAAACTCTATAAGGAAAAAGTAAGATTAAGCGAGTTAGACCAAACACTAGAAAGCATAAAAGAAAATGGGTTTGATTTAACAGAATTTGTCTCTCTTTCCAAAAATAAGCCACTTAAAATAAAGATTGAAGTCTATATCGCTGATGAATTTGATTTGGATAAAATTTATATGATTTCAATTGATAATGTGAAATTAAATATCAACTATAGTCTACTTTATTTTAATCCAACGATTAGCGAGCAAGAATCTATTTTACCAATTATAATGGTTATTCTCGCATTGGCAGTGATAGGTGGATTATCAGGCTATTATATATATTACAGTAGAGTGCTCCGATTTCCAAAACCTATTCGAAAATTAAAAAAATATCGAAAATCGTTAAAAAAATCAAAAATCCCTAATATAGAAGTAAAAAACCGTGAAAAATCCTTCTTATCAAAGATGAAAGGTGAAGAGAAATTAACAACAAGTGAATCGATTAAAAATCTTGCCCAAAAAGCTAAAAAGAAAATAATAGAATCAAGAAAGTCCATAAATAATAATAAAAAAGTTCTCATAGTTGTTTTTATGTTGTTCTTTTTTATGTTTGGATTTCTTTTATCTCCAATATTAGTTACAGCTTCAAGTGAAACTATTCCCAAGTTAACTATTTCCCAAAATCAGATTGTCTCAAGCCAATCAGGCGATACTCAATTAGTCGCAGGGGCTTTCCGAGAAGAATGGGTAAAAAATTCTGGATTTGAAACCGCAGATAATTGGTTTCCTATTATTGATGCAGATGATTATGATATTGATTATAACATTAAAAATGAAATGGCAAATTATATAATTAATGGTTTAGAGGAAACATTCCAAGTGCATTCGGGCACACCAACTAATATATCTTCTCCTTACTGGTTTAATTCAACTAATTATAGAGTTAGTGCTTATCCCACTCTTGGGTTTGGCTTAAACGAATCAGGATTTTATGCCTCACATCTTTGGGATGAACATAGTGGCTCCATTTATAATGCTGATCAGAGAGTTAGCGTACAATGGGAAAAATTAATAACAATGCCTCGAGATATGGCTGATTTTAATATTACTTCTGCCACTTTAGAAGTAACTGTAAATGCCACAGTAAAAGAAGAAAAGGGATGGGGAGATGATGTAACTGGTGGATATGGAGGGATAGATGTATATGGAGATGATGAAGGACATGGATGGAGTATTACTGAAGGTGATTTCGTTAAGTTTTATGTAATGCTTGCTAATGCTGATAAAACTTTAAATTTTACAGTAGCCACATATTTAAATAAATCATTGGGACGAAATGAAGGATTAGGGTATGACCACACAGATTTTTTATATGATACAATATTTAGCCCAAAAAATATGTATGACTTAATTTTTTACATAAATCAAGTCTTAGAAGGTAATTATAGGAATTTCACACTCATTTTAGGAATGGAATTCAATTGTGAAGATAATTTTACGACAGATATTGATGAATTTGTAAATGTGTTGATAAAAGCCTGTGATTTCAATATAACTTACAGACGAGTCATAAATCGATTTTCCAAAGTTTCATGGGAATATAAAGGGAAAAAACTTTACTACGGTGCTGGGATAATAGTTGATATAACGCAGGCATTATTAAATTTTGATTATAAGACAAACAAAACGATTCCATTTAATTTAACATCTAATTCGGAGTTCCGATTTTTGATAAATGGTATAGAAAATACAGAAACAATTAAATTGTACGATGCTACGACCGATTTCCAAAGAGCATCATCTGGCGGGTTCGATGTCACTGATTTAATACCTTATAATGAAAATATCAATCTCACTATTCAAGTAGTATTGGCGGATGAGTTTGGATTAAATGAAACGATAGCTATAAGCATTGATGATGTTTCTTTAGTAATCGGCTATAATCTTTACACGATTATACCTGTGACTAGAACGACTATTTCACCCATATTCCTCGCAACCTTTATTGGATTAGCCGCAATTGCCGTAGCTTTTGTATCATACTTTATCTACTATTTTAAAGTCTTAAGATTTCCAGAACCTATCAGAAAACTGAGGAAATATCGTAAAAGTTTAAAAAAAGAAAAGATTCCAAGGGATATTTCAGTAATTAGTCGGGAACACGCATTTAGAGAAAAGATATAGAAATAAAAAAATTTTAACTAAAATTAAATTTTAATAGTTTTTTCTATAATTATTTTATTTATCTTGTGTTATAAAGCAAAAAATAATCAAAAGCAACCTCTTGTAATCATAAAATTAGTTCTCAAACCAAAGATTTGAATTAGAAATCTTAAATTATATCCTAAGGTAGAAAAAATTTATAATAAAAAAGGTATTTTCTTATAATTATAAATGAAATCTAAAAAAATCAAATAAATTATTTCTATAATTGAAATATTTACATAAATATATCGGTGTTAAAATGAAAATCAAACGAAAAAAAAATAAGAGAATCTTATTTGTCATCGCATTATCGACAACATTTTTATTGAGTTCACTATTCCTAAGTATTTCTTCGCAGGAATTCCTATTTTCTAATGATAATGATAATAATTACAATCTTTTTAATATTGGAAATAATGTGAAATCCCAGGGTCTAACTTTTGATGATGGCAGTGTCAGTTATAGCGGGTTTGGAGCTGCATGGAATATCACGCATTATGCGAATGCTACAGAATCCTTTTCTGATCTAAGTTTTACAAATGGTACAACTGATACTTTGGAAATGCCTTTAAATAGCTGGGAAGGTTATAGACTTGCATCAAATATTTATAATTTATATGATATAAAGAATTGGAATAATGGTTCATTTCATTATGGCGCTGATAACGGAACTAATCCTGGAGAAGATGATAGCGAATATATTGAAAATCAATATCAAAATTGGACATTTTCCGAAATAGATATTGGTAATAATAATGATATGTCAGGAAATTATGAGGATAATATAGTTGGACATGATTGTATAGAATTAAGAATGGATGGTCAATTTATTGATGATGAACCACACGATTGGTATAGATATAATGAAGGTGATAAATGTATGTGGAATACTTCAATTATTATTGAAAGAGGAATATTAATAGATTGTGAATTGCAATTTGATGTAAATCCTTATCATGTTACAAATTTCAATTCTTGGGAATTAACAATTACATTAAATAATCAAAAGATTTATAGTATCGGTATTTACACACTTCAAGGATATGGTGAAACGGAATGGGAGACTTTTAATATACCAATGGGATTATGGACAAATGTTTCATCAATTTTCTCAGATCCACTCAACGGTTCACAAATAGATATAAGTGCTGCCTTAGAATATAATTCCGCATCTGCAAGCTATTCCTCCGGTTTTTCGGATATAGAATTTCAACAGTTATTTTTAGATAATATTAAATTAATACCTAAAGCCGAAGTTAAACCAACCCAAATAGATTTAAAGCTAAATAATTCACAAATAGTCGATTTAGATTGGGGGAAAGGCTATAAAGAATTGAATTCAAGTGATGTCGGAACATGGAGTGGAGATAAAATTCTTGTTGAGTTTTCAAGTTCTTATGTTTGGAATTTTCCTTCCTTCACTTCAAGTCATTTTGGAGTAACTGATAACAGTTCTTATAAAATTGAGTTTGCTACTGATATCAATCTTTTTATGAGAAAAGATCAACCTGAATCTACTTGGAATAAAGAGACATTTAATCCTGGGACAAATTTTGAGGTTGAGGATGGGGGATTAGTAAATTGGCTCACATATGCATATATATTGCTTCCTGCTGATTACGAAGAAACTAATTTAACAATTTCATTTCCCGAGGATGTGAATATAACGGAAGTATATACCCCCACAGATTCTATAAATAATATCTTAGGAGACTGTTATAATTCTACAGCTGGATTATTAGATATTCCTGTAAGCACAATTTATAGCGAAAGTACTGGATTTTTCCTAATTAAAGGGGTATCACCGAATTACTATAAGGATCTGAAATTTTATAATGACTATTTTGGAGGTTGGGTTGAGAACTCTACAGTTCTTAGCGGAGATACTCTTAATATTACCGCAAAAATCACGAAAACTGAAGTAGTGGAAAGTTATTTGAATCAAACCCAAGCATATCTATGGGTTCGATTTCCGAACGGTACAACTTGGAAATCCCAATATAAGAATGTGGAGAATGATGGTAATGTCTATTTTAATCCTATTTCCATTCCAACAAGTGGTCCTGAGTATGAATTTGGGGAGTATGAAGTAGCTGTAGCTTGGAATAATTCATTTAATAACTTTGGATTGAATGAAACTGGACTTATTTCAAGAAAATTTACAGTTATACATGATGCAGATTTTATACCCCAAAATTATGATGTTGAAGTTGATGGAGTTTATTATTTTGAAAACGTTACGGGTACCATTGTTATAAACATAGAATTTAAAGATAAGGTGGATGATACTCCTATAACTACTGATTATGCATTCGTATATTCTAATTATTCTGCCAAAAACTTAACGATGGATGAACCAGGGGTATACTTATTAATAGTTGATACAAGTACTTTGACATCAGGAAACACTACAATAACGGTTTATGGTAATTCAAGTTATCATATAAATAAACAATTTGATATCAAATTTGAAATTGCACCGAGTGTTAATTATCTCCCCTTATTTTTATCGTTTTATTCAAATTATTTACGAATACAAGAAGAAATCAAGGCTTCACAAAGATGGTTAATTTTTTCAATTGTTGCTGGAGTTGCTGCTGGGGTTGGGCTCGCGGGATATGTAATCTTATATCGTGTATATTTAAAATATCCCCCTGCCATTAGAAAATTAAGAAAATATAGAAAATCTTTAAAGAGAAAACGCATACCAGATATAGCAACTTCAAATAGAAAAGAAATGTTCAGCGAAGTTTTTAAAAAAAATGTTGGTAAAGAATTTCAGCCCACGAGCTTCAAAAAATTGAAATAGGTAAATTCATCCTAAACACCTTAACTAATAATAAAATCTTTTTTTTTAACTTTTTTAAATCACTAAAACATTAATTTCAGAACTACTTTAATAATAAAAAAATGGAGCAAGCTATAATTCAGACTTTAAAATCCTTAATAGAATTGTGTCATAATATAAACCTCTTAAATTAAGATACTTTTGCAACACACACTCTTTTTTAAACCCACAGTTCATAAAGAAATTAACAGAACGCTTATTTTTAATTATTACATGAGCTTCAAGTCTATTAAACTTTAAATGATTAAACCCCACAATTTTAATCAGGTCAAGAGCTTTTCTCCCATACCTTTTTCTCCAATAAGAAGGAATAATCCAGATACCTATTTCAGCTCTTTTATGGGTCCAATTTATATTCCAAAGATTTACCAAGCCAATTGATTCCTTAATGTGTTCTTTCTCAATTTCAATTATATAATTAAACTGGAGATGATGTTCCCAATAATCAAGGTGTTTTTTAATTAAATTTTTAATATCCTTCAACGATTTTAATGGTCTTAATACCATGTATTTTGTTAATTGTTTATCCTTTAAACTATTTAATAGAAAATAGGCATCTTGTTTGACTATTTTTCTTAAATATATTATGCCATCATCGATTTCTTGTATGATTTCTCGCTTAGGATTCGGATTCATATCTTTTTTTTAAAAAGATTAATTTATCTTATCATTTTTTATTTAAGATTATTATCGGATATATTAATCTTTTTTACCAATATCAATTCTCTATAAAATAAAATATATTCTTTCAAAAAAACAAGTTATAAGATTATAATAAAAAGATATAAAAAAAATAAAAAGAAAGGAAAAAATTTAATATCCTTTATACTCAGGCTCTTTTCTTCTTAAGAATGAGGTGATTCCTTCTTTGACATCTCCGGCTGCAGAGTTGACTCCAAATCCTAATTGTTCAAACTGAAGACCGATTGGGATAGGAACTTGTGTACCATATTTTACACATTTCTTAATTACGGTTAAAGAGGTCGTTGCAGAATGACCTAATTCTGAGGCTTTTTCGTGTACTAACTTCTCGAATTCTTCTCCTTCTTCAGCTAAGAAAGAGACATATCCCCATTCTGCCATTGTTTCAGCATCAACACGCTCTCCAAAATAGATCATTTTCATAGTTCTTGCTAAACCAATATTCCGAACCATTCTTTGAGTTCCTCCGTTTGCAGGATAAATTCCTCTCTTAATTTCAGGAAAACCAAATTCGGATCTTTTGCTGGCAATCACTAAATCACAAACTAATGTTAATTCACATCCTCCTCCAAAAGCATACCCATCTACAGCTGCAATAAGAGGTTTAGGCCACGCTTCAATAAGATCATAGTATCGATGTCTCATTTGCATGGCAATAGACATATGTACAGGGATATTGGGCTTTACTCCTGGTCCAAAAGAAGAGGATAAATCTGCTCCAGAAGAAAATGCTGGTTTTTTAGTATATTCTTTTGTTCCCCTTAACACCCCGCATCTTACGCTACTATCTAATTCATACTTTTCTAAGGCTTCATATATTTCCTTAACTGTTAATATTTGAAGGGCATTTAATTTTTCGGGGCGATTAATTGAAACAACTACGTAATTGCCCTCTTCATTCTTTTCTACTTTTATATGTTGATATTCTTCTTCAGACATTTAAATTACCTCGTCTTATTTTATTTTTTAAAATTGTTTTTTACTATTTATTCTTGAAATTGAATAATTTATGTAATTTCTTAAATAATTAAAAATTTTCAAATTTTTCGAATGAAAACAATTTTCACATTATAAAAAAATAGGGATTTGTTAAAAGTTTAAAAATTAAACTAAAAAAAGAAAAAAAGGAGATTTAGGTAATTATTTATTTTCTCATCTTTGAAAAATTACCGGACTTTAATAACTCAATTGGTCTAAAGTAATTTTTACCCGTTTTATCAGCTAATTCATTTAAAATATTGGCCGCATTTTCGTAATTTCTTTTACCCCACCCAAACGGTCCGGGGGCATTCATACCAGCCATATTAGCATCATCAATTACTTTAAATCCACTCGCTATTCCTTCATCCAATACTCGACATCCTTCATTCAACATTATAGCAAAAGTGGTATTTAAATCGAAGAGACCAGCAGGTTCGGCCCCTTTGATTTTACTCTTAATAGCATCTCTGCCTTGACTCCAATCATAAAATCCCTTGCCAGTTTTTTCACCTAAATTGCCGGATTCATATAATTCAGTAATCACTTTACCTTGTTTAAAATCGGGTGAAAGAGTTTCTTGGTAATAACTCATAACATGGTACATTGTATCGATACCAACGAAATCAGTTAACATGCATGGAGGCATAGGCATTTTTCCGCCAGCATCGGCATCTAATTGAACCCAATCAAGCCCTTTTTGATCAACTTGATCAAAACACCATGATAAATAAATCTGCACGGGGGCATTCATTCGGTTTACAATGAATCCTGGAGCGTCTTTTAATACAGGGGCTATGTATCGGTCTCCACGAAGACATGGAAAGGATGCAGCAGCCGCCTTTGCTGTCTCAAAGGTCTCATCGGAAGTATCTTCGCTCCTTATCACTTCAATCAACCTCATCAAGGGAGGTGGATTAAAGAAATGCATCCCACAAACCCTGTCTGGTGCTCCACTCTCCTTCCCAATTTCCGTAATACTCATTGTGGATGTATTTGATGTAAATATAATATGATCAGGACCATTATCCATAACCGTTTTGCATACATCCTTCTTCACATCCATTTTTTCTATTACAGCTTCTATAACAAAATCACAATCTTTTACTGCATTTGCAAGATCAATATTTTTTGAACATTTTGCCATTACATCAGCAGCACTTTGTCCTTCACCTAATAATCCTTTTGCAGCCACTTTTTCTATTCCTTCTTTTATTTTAGCAACTCCTTTGTCGACAAATTCTTCTTTTATATCAATCATTACAACACTATATCCACCCATTAATGCAACTTGACCAATTCCACTGCCCATTAATCCAGAGCCAACCACAGCTATTTTTTTAACATCAACCATTTTATTTTACACTCAATTTAAATATATATAGATTTTTTTTAATTTGATTTAATATTTTTAATAATTTTAATTCGATTTAATATTTTGTGATATTATGAGTGTTTTCTCACTTTTCAAAAAAGAAAAAACGAATTTTTAAAGAAATAGATACACTCAATGCCCTAATTTTTACACATTTTGTAAAAAAAATTAAAAGAAGATGTAATGAATTCGATATTAAATTTATTTAAACAACTCACAATTAAATAGAAAAAAAATTAGAACTTAAAAATCAATTCTTCAATGCACAAATCTTTTTCGGGATCATTTTCCAAGAAATTAATTTCAATACTCCTTGTTTTTTCTCCTAATAATGCCTTAAACAACGTTTCAAAGTATCCTTTATTTACCCGGCAAAAAGCTTTTCCAAATTTCAACCGTTCTCGATGTTTGATTGGATCACGTAAAAAGCAATGATTTTCAATTACAATCCTTAATTTGTCTTCCGATTCTTCAATTGATTTAATTTGAATGGAGTAATAATCTTTTAATTCTTTTACTAAGATTTTAATTAATTCAAAAATCTCAAATTCTTCTTTTTGATACTCTTTTTTAAGCCTTTCAGCAATTTGGTATCCTGGACCAGCTCCCATTTGATACAGTATGGAAAGTAACAAATTTCTCCCGAAAATGTCATAAACCATATACACCATTGATTCTGCGATAATCTCAAATCCCCTCAATGGTTTAATATTGCTCACGGGGTTTTTAATTTCTTCATTTAATTGCTCAATATCCTCAACATCCATTTTTATAATCCCACAAATAATATAATGAAATTAATTCTATTTATAATTTTATAAGATAACTTTCTTAAGGTGTTGTTTTGATAGATTTTATAACCTCTTTAGGTTTTGAATCCAATTTGAATTTCTTCATTAAATAGCTTCTAAACTTATGGTATCTCATTTCTGTAAAGTAGGCGATAATAATTGATATAATATTTATTATTATATAGACCATAATAAAAAACCCTAAATCTGTACTAATGTTAAAGAAGAGATAATATAAAGATATATGAATTAAAAATAGTGTAAAAGAATAACTTGCTAAGAAATTAATGACTTTTCTAAATTTTTGAGGATAATTAAACTTACTATATTGTGTAAAAAGTAATAAGAATGATATTGAACAAGCCATTAAGACATTATAGTATAGTTCATAATGATCAAGAAAACTTTTAAATGTTATAGATCTAATTATTGCTAAGCTAAAGAATAATATTGACATAATTAATGAAATATATTTGACTTTTTTTTCCAATTGAATTCGCTTTTCTTCATTTAAAACTCCATTTATAGTTGATTTATCTTTGATCTTTTTATATAATCTTGCCATAAGGAACGTGAGATTAGCTCCTAAATACCAAATAACTAAATAAACTATTTTGGCCTCATCTCGCCAACCAAAAAGGATCAGATACATCATAAAACTCAAAAATGCTAAGATGATGTAATATAAATATTTTTTTTTTGTTGTTCTTGTACCTAATAGCAACCATCCAAAGAATAAATATTGCCACCAAAAAAAAGGAATTGCCCATAGATGATGACTATGTCCGTATGGCCAAAAATATATTATGGAACCATTTAATAATAAAATATTCATGAAAAAAGTGGAAATATGATTCAAAAAATTGTAATTATTTATCCACTCAATAAAAATTAAAATAGTATAAACCGTTAAAACGGAAATATAAATTCTAGAAAATCTACTCACTAAATATTCTTTAAAATCATAATTTTTATTATTCATATTTTTAAAAATGGAGTATGCTATAAGCATTCCACTCATCAAGATTAAAAAATCAAAACTTGTAACACCTATAATATTTCCAGGCCCTATTAATCCTATTTTTTCCAATCCATGAGAGATTGCAATTATTTGAATTGAAAGGCCTCTTATTATATTGACGTTTGTCGAGTTAGCTTTCGAAAGAGAGAAAGTGGTATCTTGCATAACATCAATTCGTAATTCTTAATATTTCTATTCTATTTTCAAAAACCATTTTTATAATATGTAATGATTAATTATCTAATATTAAAGAATTTTAAGATTTTAAGGATAAATCAGATTAAATATGATTTATGTCCAGTTTTAAAATTTCATTTAAATCAATATTTTATTTTTGCAATGGTAAACACGAAAGGAGCTTACTCAAATTAAATTAAAAGAATTAACAGGATTATCTAAAGGTACTATTTCTCAAGAACTTAATGATTTATTGAAAAGAAAAATTATAGAAGAAAAAGAGGGAATAAACGCAAAAATCAAGCGTTATTCTATGAATTCGATAATGAATGGATTTATTAATTCATATCTCTCCGCTGTTAAAGATTATCTGAAATATAAAAAAGAATTTAGTCAAATAAAAAAAAATCTAGAGCAAGAAAAAGAAAAACTTCAGAACTATGAAGAATATGATACAATATATAAATTTGTCAGCATTTTTTTAGATTCTCTTCCTATAACTGAAAAAATAGTTGAGATGTTGAAAATGAGGAAGGAGAAATAATGATTTATATAATATTCTTATTTAAAGAAAATAAAATCGAAATTTGCCATAAATAATTTGATTAAATATATCTAGGGAAAGAAACATGAAATATACTGCCCAAAAAGAGAAGAGGCTCATTATTTTTTTAGATAATAGTAATATCTTTAAGGGTTTTAAAAAGTACAAAGTGAAAGCTGATTATGAAAAATTAAAAAAAATTATTGCCAATGAGAGGAGATTAGAAGGTATTTTCCTCTATGAAGGTATCGTTTATCCACTCAGTAGAAAAAAAAAGAAATGGTATAAAAACTTAAGAGAACGCAGTGGATATCAAATTCAAACAAGCTTCGATAAAACAATATCCCATAATGTATTTGAAAAAAAAGTGGATGTAAGAATTGCTATCGATATGATCTCCTTAGCTTATGAGAATAAATATGATATTGCTGCTTTAGTTTCTGGGGATGGTGATTTTCTTCCCGTAATAAAAAAATTAAAAGAGTTAGGGAAGGTGGTTGAGGTCTGGGCATTTAAATATTCCTTGGCTTATGTGTTAAAAGAAATAATTGAGACCGAGAATTTATTTTATTTAGATGATTTTTTAAATGAAATTCGAATGTAAAATACATTCTAAATTTGTTATTATTCATTGAATTTTTTAATTTTGAAAATTAGTTTTTCTATATTCTCATCAATTTCCTTTAAAACTTGGGAATAAAGTCTAGAAGAGGTATAATAAGGATCGACGATATCCAGATCTTTTGATGCTCCGTTAAACTCTTTCAATGTATACACCTTATTTTCAATGTTATCGATATTTCCGTAAGTATTGAGTATATCTACTTTATGGCTCCTCTCCATCGTAATTATCAAATCATTTCTTTCTAATAATTTCCAATTTATTATCTGAGGTCTAAAATCCGAGTAATCGATATTTTTAGCACTTAAATATGATCTTGATTGAGATTGCATATAAGAGAACGCGTTAATGAATCCGGCACTCTCAATTTTTAGATTAAGATCATATCTCTGTGCATAATGCTTTGCTAAATATTCTGCTGCGGGAGAGCGTGCTGTGTTTCCCAAACACACGAAAAGAATACTTTCAATTTTTTTCATTTTTAAGAAATTATGATACAAAACTTATTTTATAATAAAGAAAAAAGATATCAAGATAAACTTTTTTCTATAGAGATTATCTACTATTTTCCTTTTAATTTTTATAAATTTATACCATTAATTTTAATTTTCATTTTTATTTTTAATTGACAGAGATGAATAAAAAACCTTCAACTTATTTATATATACATATATGGATAATTTTAGGTAAAAAATGTCAGAATCAAAAATAAATGAAGCTGCTGAAATAATCAATAATTCAGAAAACATTGTTGTATTTTCAGGTGCGGGTATATCAACTGAATCGGGTATTCCAGACTTTCGAAGTGAAGGTGGAATTTGGTCAAAATATGACCTTTCTTATCATGGAAATTATTATGTTTTCTTAGAAAACCCTAAACCATTCTGGACAATGCATAATGAACTTACCGACCAATTGGAAAATGCTGAACCAAATGAAGCTCATAAGTCTATTGCAGAGCTGGAAAAAATGGGCAAGGTGAAGGCGGTGATAACACAAAATGTAGATATGTTGCATCAAAGAGCGGGTAGCGGGAAATATAAAAATATTCCAATCTACGAATTACATGGATCATATAAAAAGTTAGAATGTATAAAATGCGGGAAAGAATATGAATTAGATGAGGTTGATACCAAAAATGTTGAATATCCTGTATGCGATAAATGTTCTGGGTTTATAAAACCTAAAGTGATTCTTTTTGGTGAATCTTTACCATTAGGTGTCTTGAACGCTGCACTTAATGCTGTCAGAAAAGCAAATTGCCTAATTATGGTGGGGAGCTCCTTGCTAGTAAGTCCAGCAAATTCAGTACCTTTAATTGCAAAAGAAAGCGGCTCAAAAATCATTTTTATTAATAATGAATCCACCATTATGGATGATTTAGCAGATATTGTGTTGCAAGGGAAAGCAGGTGAAATTTTTACTGAATTAATGAAAAAAATAAAATAGAAAATATTAACTCTTTAATTAGATAAAACTGGTTAATTTAAGTTAAGTCTTTATTAATTTTAATAATTTTTTTAATGGATTCAATAACTCCATTTTCCACAGTTTTTATTATTTCTTCATATTCTTTTTCATTTAAATTGACCGGATCTTCAATATCTGGGTCTCCTGGAACTTGTGCATATTCTAATAAGATATGAGCCTTTTTTTGAACTTCCTTAAGATTTTTAAATTTTCTTTTTAGCCTCTTTAAATGGCGTGGTTGCATAACTAAAATGAGATCTTGCTTTTTCAATAAATCTTCATCCATAATCTTCCCTTTAAAATCGCTAAAATCAATGTTCCAATTTTTTTTTAGATATTCTATAGTTGCCGGTTGAGCAGTTTTATAAACATTAAAGAACCCTGCAGAATCAAAATTAACATTAGCTAATTCTTCAGAATATTTATCCCTTTTTAGTGCTTTAGCGATTCCTTCCGCGGCAGGACTTCTTGCTGTATTGCCAAAGCATACAAAAAGTACATTTTTTACTTTTTTATTCATATATTCTCGATTAAATTAAATTAAAAAATCAAAAAAAAATTTTGTGAAACCTAAAAAGAAGTATTAAATTAATATCTTAAAAATGATTATAAATTCTAATAAAATTCTAAATTCGGCAAATAAGGAAATGTATTTTGAGGTTTAAGACTGATTTTTTAATAATAGGTGGGGGGATTTCTGGATTATCTTTAGCCATAAGGTTATCTCGACTTTCACCAAATAAAAAAATTCTTTTAATAACTAAACAAGAATTGGAAGAATGTAATACATATTACTCACAAGGAGGAGTAGCCTGTGTATGGGATGAAAATGATAGTTTTGAGAAACATATAAAAGATACACTTGAAGCTGGCGATGGCTTGTGTAATGAAGAGGTAGTGAGAGAGATTATAACTCAAGTTCCAGAGCGAATCCATGAGTTGATTGAGTGGGGAGTTGATTTTTCTAGAAATAGCGATGGAGAATATGATCTTGGAAGGGAAGGAGGCCATTCTGAGCGACGAATTCTCCATGTGAATGATCTCACAGGGAGATATATAGAAGAAGCTCTCATAGATAAAGTGAAAGAATGTGATAATGTTGAGATAAAAGAAGATATGTGTGCAATTAATCTCTATGCACGAAATATGAAATGTTTTGGAGTTTATGTTCTAGATCAGGAGAAGGAAGAGATTCATAATATTGGCGCAGGAGCAACTATATTAGCTACGGGAGGGTGTGGTAAAATTTATCTTTATACTTCAAATCCCGACGTGGCATCTGGAGATGGAATCGCGATGGCATATCGAGCAGGTGCCGCAATCTCAAATATGGAATTCTTTCAATTCCATCCAACTTGTCTATATCATCCCTATGCTAAATCATTTCTTATCACAGAAGCCATGAGAGGGGAGGGAGCCATCCTAAAAAATTTAAGTGGAAAGAAATTTATGAAAAAATATCATCCAATGAAAGATTTGGCCCCTCGAGATATAGTTTCCAGAGCAATCGATTTTGAACTTAAAAGAACGGGAGATGATTATGTATTATTAGATATCGCGTCACAAAGAGAGCCAGAGTTTATTAAGAAGCACTTTCCTGGAGTTTATAAAAAATGTTTAGAATTTAATATTGATATTACTAAAGAGCCTATACCTATTGTTCCCGCAGCCCACTATTGTTGTGGAGGCGTAAGTGCCAAAATAGATGGTACTACTCAAGTAAAAAATTTATATGTTATTGGAGAATCTGCATGTACAGGTCTTCATGGAGCAAATAGGTTAGCAAGTAACTCATTAATAGAAGGATTAGTATGTGGACATAATTGCGCTGAAACCCTGGCATCTATAGCTAATAACTTAAAGATTAAAGAATTTAAGCCTTGGGAGCCTGGGAATGCAATACCCTCTACTGAGGCAATAGTTATAACCCAGAACTGGGATGAGCTTCGTAGATTTATGCAAAATTATGTGGGAATTGTAAGAACGGACAAAAGATTGCAAAGAGCTAAAAAAAGAATCAATCTAATACTTGATGAGATAGAAAGGTATTATTGGGACTTCAAAATCGAAAAAAACCTTATTGAGTTAAGAAATTTGGCAACAGTCGCAAAAATTATAATAGTAAGTGCGATTTCAAGAAAAGAGAGTAGAGGAATTCATTATAATGTAGATTATCCTAAGAAGGCCAAAATAGCACGACCAACCATTATCGAAAGACCATGGTAAACTTTCTCAATGCGGGTAATTATTTATTCTAATTATAAATAACTTAGGAAAAAATCTTATCTTATATTAACTTTTTTTTAATAACTTATCAGCCGTAAGGAAGTTTGCTTTTTGTTTTTTCTTAAATTTGACCGATGAGCTTTTGTACACATTTGAATTAAGTTCCTCAACAAATTGAGAAGTAGTTGCCGTTCTAAATCCCCTCCATGACTGAATTAGTGCAGGAGTAATTAAATATAATTGGTCCTTCGCCCGTGTAATTGCCACATAGAATACTCTGCGTTCTTCCTCTAAAGCATCTTGATCTCCAATTACTTGAAATGAAGGAAAATAGCCCTCACAGAGCATTGGAATAAATACCACTCGCCATTCTAATCCTTTTGCTCGATGGATCGTGGAAAGTATTAAAGGTTTTTCTCGTTCTGTTTTATCACCTGTTAATACTGTTTTTGATTCAATATTAGATTTATTCAAGCTTAAAGTTTCTAAAAACCTTCGAATTGTAGGATAGTTTTGAGAATAAATTGCTAAAGCTTTAAGATCTTCAAACCTATCTTCTGCGTTCTCATATCTTACTCTTATATATTCTTCAAGGAGATTAATAACCTCCAATAATAGTTCAGAAGGATCCTCTTCAGCGGTATATTTAATTAATGGCTTTATATGATTAATTAGATTTTTGATACCAGCTGATGGAATTCTGGAGCCATTCATTTTTTTCTTAAAAAAATCATCTTTCAAAATAGTTTCTAAAGGATTATCGGTTTTGGAAATTTCTGAAAATATTTTATTTCCAGATGTTTTTCCTAATCCCGGAATAAGAGCGAAAATTCTAGACCAAGCAATTTCATCATAAGAATTTTCTATTATTCTTAAATGAACGAGCGCATCTTTTATATGCGCTTTTTCAAAAAATGCTACACCCGCTCGAACTTCGTAAGGTATATTTTTATTCTGGAGTTCCTGTTCAATCTTAAGGGAATGGCGACTTGCTCGAAATAACACAGCAATTTCATTTAAATAATATCCTTCAGTTCTTAATTTTAAGATTTGATTTGCGATAAATTTTGCTTGTTCTTCATCTTCAGAAACACTTACTAGAAAGGGTTTTATTCCAGTAGAAAAACGAATAGGTTTCATTTCTTTTTTATGTTGAAATTTATTATGCTCTATAGAATCATTTGCTAATTCTAAAATTTCTGGAACACTTCTATAATTGGAAGTTATTTTATATTTCTTACAATTTTTATATCGTTCTTCAAAATTAAGAATATTCTCAAAATTAGCACCGCGAAAAGCATAAATAGATTGGGCATCATCTCCAACTACCATGACATTTTTCTCAGGATTTAAAGATACTATTTTATGAATAATTTCATCTTGAATATGATTTGTATCTTGATATTCATCAACTAATATATACTTTATTTTACGAGCAATCATTCGAGCCACTAATTTTTCATCCAATAAGCGATTCCAATAAACCAACAAATCATCGAAATCTAATAAGCCATCTTCAGCCTTTTTTTTCTCATATCTTTTATAAACTTCTTTTAATTTATTTTCGATTATATCTTTATCAAAATCACTATATTTCCATAAAATGACTTCTCGAATTGTCTTATTGCAATTAATTAAATATGAAAGAATATTTTTTGCCATGGCGGATGTTGGGAACCGTTCTTCTAGTTCCGAAATATTAACCTCCTCCATTGCTAATTTCATTAACGCTTTCGCATCAGTTTGATCCATAATTGTATAATTAGCTTTTAATCCAAGCGTTTTAGCATATCTTCTAATAAAGCGATTGGCCATTGAATGAAAAGTGCCTGCCCAAATTCCTTTTGGCTTTTTACCTAATAATATCTCAAGCCTATCAATCATTTCTTTTGCTGCTTTATTGGTAAATGTTACCAGCATTATATTATTTGAAGGAACACCAGAGAGCAATAATTTGGCTACAGCATAAATAATTGTGCGAGTTTTTCCAGAACCTGCGCCCGCAATTACGAGCATGGGACCTTGAATATTATTAATAATATTTAGCTGTTCTTTATTTAAATTATGCTTAAAATTAATTTGATTATATTGACTTGAAACAGAGGATATTTCTGTAGCAAAGTTTTGCTCTAAATCTTCGTAAAATTCAAAGATGAATTCTTCTTTTGAAGATTTTTTTTCATTTTTCATATAGTCTATTTCACTTTAACTCTAATTATCTTCTAAGAATCAAGTTATTTTAAAATTTGGATAATTATATTATTATTTTGTAATCAATTTTAGCTTTTTTTTATTATGACTTTTTAGAATTACTATTACTTCTACAATTAATATTTTCATAAAAATTTTAATAGGATTATTTCTTAATAGAATTCATCCAATATTTATAAAAATATTATTTTACCAAGAAATAAATAAGGTGAAAATATATGCCAGTAATGGAAGGATGGGAACTTTCTTCTGATAGAAAAGATGTTTTTGATAAAATGGTTTCTTCTGATCCTATAGGTGATGTTTTAATTACTTCCAAATGCAAACTTGGCAGTGAACATGGTACATTATTGGTAAGTGATAATGGGTTTGCATGGAGACTGAAAGTTGGGTTTAATACACCTATGTATAAGACTGGAACGAGTAAATGGGTTCGATGGCATGATGTATCTCAAATTATACCACTCAACGAAGCGAAAGGAGTGTTAAAAATTGAATGTTTTAAACGTAAAAAGGGATCTTTAATAATGAAAAAAGGAAATCCTGCAGTCTTTGCCTGGAAAGCTACTCTTGAGCAAAATAAAGGAGAAGATAAGGTTCATTTTACAGAAAGAAGAAAAGATTTCTATCGAATAATGAGTGATATTTTTGAAAAAAATAAGACCACCCCACCGCCGGAAATCAGCGATTCAAGGGTATAAATATTTTTAAATCCCTCTTTTTTTTATATAAATTTTTCCTCTATTAATTTATTTATTTCCTTTTATAATTATTATCCAAAATTAATATGAAATATTATTGTTATGAAAATAATTTAAGCTTAAAGTAAAAATGCAAATATAAAATAGACGCCAAAAGCCCATATAACAAGTGGAATTAGATATAATAATGCAAAACCATATCTTTTTAATCTATTTTCAGTTCTTAATTTAATATTTTGTAATTTTAGGTAATAAGTTGATGGAATAACCATTAAATTACATGTTCTCTAAATATTAATTATTTAATTAAAAATGTTGATTCTTAATTTTTATATTTCCTGTAAATATATTTTCATATTTTTAAGACATATTCATGAATATGTCTCTTCTTATTGTTTAAACAATTTTGTGAGAAAAAGGATCATATGATGTATCTTTATCAGAAATTACCTTCTCAATTACATCTTTAAAGAGTTTAAAGAAGAAGTTTTCAATACCGAAACTAAAGATCTCTTTATCCCAGCGGAAATCAGCAAAAAATCTTAGAATTTTAAGAGGAGGTATATTATTTTCTTTAAATATTTTTTTTCCTACAATTGCACTAGTAATTGCAATCATTTCTAGGAGATTTTTATGCTTCAGATATTTTGATGCTCTTTCTCTTCTAATATTGCCCCATTCTGATAAAATTTGAGGAGGTTTGAATCCTTTTTTTAATGCTTTCTCATATATCACAGTTTTGGGATAAGGAAAGAGAATTTTAATAGAAAATTCAGAATTTGAATTGATCTCTCTAATTTTCTTAATAAGTGAAAGTGTTTTTCTTACATCATTACAATTCTCGCCAGGTATACCAATCATCCAGCTATAATCTGCTTGTATACCTACATCATTCACTATTCTGGCACTATTAATTATATCACTTACAGTAACTTCTTTATTGAGTATATCTAATACCTTCTGTGAACCTGATTCTGCGCCAAAAAATAACTGTTCACAACCATGATTTTTAGCTTTTATTGCCAATGAATAATTTAACTGATCAACCCTTAATTCAGCTTTCCATATTAGTTCCTTTTCTTTAAAATATTTAAATAAATCTTTAATCCGCTGGGAATTCGCAAAAAAATTATCATCATAAAAAGTAAGCTTCTTTGCTCCATAATCAACGGCTTTATCAAGCTCCTCCATACACTTTTCTGCAGTCCATCCCCTCCATCTGTTATTAAAGATACTATTATAGCAAAAAGAACATCTATAAGGACAACCTCTGCTTGTTATAATAATAAAGTTGCCATTTCGAATATAATTTTTCGAATTTATGAGTTTCCAAGGTATTTTTTGTTCATTAATTTCTGATTTATTTAAAAGATCTGATTTCGGATTATGATGGATTTTATTTTTATTTTTATAGGAGAGACCCTTTATTTGCTTTATATTTTTACCATTAATTAACTCATAATATGGTTTTTCACCTTCTCCTCTAATAACAAAATCGATTAGCTTATTTTGGAGGGTTTGTTCTGGTAAAATTGTTGCATGGATGCCCCCCCATACAATTTTAATGTATTTAAAATTTTTTTTAAGATATTTAGTGATTTGTAATGCATAATTAATTTGGGGTCCCGTCATGGCAGATACTCCTATATATTCTATATCATTGTTGGAAAGAGCTTCTTTTACTTGTTTATATGAATCAAATCGCAGATCGAAAACTTTTACGTCTATATTTTGCTTTAAAAGGTAATCAGCGATAAATAAAATTGAATATGGTGGGGTAGGGATTTGAGCGCCGGCAAATTCCAGTTGTGGATAAATTAAAATGGTTGTCGGGTTTTTTTTCATTATATATTTTGTATTATTCCCAATTCGATATATCTTTTTCTCAATACTTATTGTTTATTAATCTTAAAAAATTAATTAATTTGTAATTTAATGTAGAAATTTTAAATTAAAGGTTATAAAAAGTGATATAAATTGAGTTTAGGAAAAAGCATTAGAATTGAAAGAATTATTAATCGAGAGTCAAGAAGAACAATTATTATTCCAATGGATCATGGTTTATCAGTAGGAACAATTAAAGGACTTGAAGATATGGCTGCAATGGTCGATAAAGTGGCAATGGGAGGAGCTGATGCAGTATTAGAGCATTCTGGAATGATTGGTGCAGGTCATAGGAAATATGGTAAAGATATTGGATTGATTGTCCACCTTTCTGGTGCTACAAAATTAGCGCCCGATCCAAATAAAAAAATATTAGTGTGTAGTGTAGAACGAGCGTTAAAAATGGGCGCTGATGCTGTTTCCATTCATATCAATATTGGAGCGGACGATGAGCCTGAAATGCTTCAAGATGCCCAAAAAGTGGTTGAAGACTGTAGGGAATGGGGAGTTCCCTTATTAGCAATGATGTACCCAAGAGGTAGAAAAATTGCGGAGGAGCATGATCCTGATGTTGTTAATATCGCAGTAAGGGTAGGTGCAGAATTAGGAGCTGATATTGTGAAAACTAATTATACTGGTGATATAGATTCCTTTAAGTATATTGTAAAAAGTGTTCATATTCCTGTAATTATAGCGGGAGGACCTAAAATGGATACGAATGAAGAATTATTTAATATGGTATATGATTCAATTCAAGCGGGTGGTTCTGGAGTTGCATTTGGAAGAAACGTGTTTCAGGCAGAAGATCCCACCAAAATAGTGAGAGCACTTCATAAAATCGTTCATGAAAATTACGAAGTAGATGAAGTTTTGGAAACAATACAAATTTGAATACGCTTGAATCAAAAGATAACTTTCCTTAATTATTTCTATAAGTACTTGATGATTTATTTATAATATTCATTAAGCAGAGTAAATAATAAAAACAAATTTTAATAAGGAATTAAAATGATGAAAAAATTTTTAAATGGAAAGATAGAAGTTACTGTAGGTGATATTACTAAAGAATCGGTGGACGCCATTGTTAATGCTGCAAATTCATCCTTAATGGGTGGGGGAGGTGTCGATGGAGCTATCCATAGGGCTGGAGGTCCCGCGATCAAGGAAGAATGTAAAAAAATTAGAAAAGAACAATACACAGAGGGATTACCAACAGGCAAAGCTGTAATTACCTCTGGAGGTCGTTTAGAACCCAAAATAATTCATACAGTAGGACCTATTTATGGTCAATCTTCTGATCCTAATGAAGAATTAGCTAATTGTTATAAAAATAGCTTAAAAGTAGCTGTCGAAAATGATTGTAAAACAATTGCTTTTCCCGCTATCTCAACAGGAATTTATACATTTCCAAAATATCAAGCAGCTAAAGTAGTTTCAAATATTCTAAAAGAATCATTAAATATTTTTCCCAAAATCGAAAAGGTTCGTTTAATATTTTTTTCTAAAGCAGACGCTGAGATATTCTTGAATAATTGCCAATTTTAACCCTATAAACCACTCAAATTTAAAATCCAGCTGAATTAATATATCTCTAATTTCTTATAATTTTTTAAATGAAAGAACAATACCATTGTACCATCCATGATCATGAATTAATTCTCCATTCCATTGATAATTTAATTGAAAGTTATGAGCTTCAATTTCTTCAATAATATCATTTAAAGACATTTCCCGCAGATTCCATAGTGGATACAAGTCTCTATAATGATTAGGAAAAGTGATAAGTAAACCTTCTGGGACTAAGACTCTATGAATTTCTTTGTATAATTTATTTCTTTCATTTTTTGTAAAAAAATGGAGAACGTCGAATACCAAAACAGCATCTGCAAAATTTTCCCGCTTATTTATAGTAAGTCCCCCATCATTATGAATAATTTCTATATTATTCATTAAATCTAGCTCTCGAGCTTTATTTTTTAACCTATTCAAATCATATTCATCCTTATCAATTGCAATTACTTTTCCTTGAACATTTTCTTGCTTAATAATAGTTGCGATAGGGATTGTATAGTCGCCCTCTCCAGCGCCAAAATCTATTACGATATCTCCGGGTTTTATACCGCATTCTTTAAATATTTTGGGCGCCTTTTTATAAAACCATTGGTTCCAATTAACCATTAATTTATAGAAATGTATTATCTCAATAAAAGTTTTAAAAAAAAATCCATACAAAGGATTAAAATAAATTATTAATGTCGAAACCTTAACTAATTATGGTAAGCAAGAAATATAAATTTCAAAAAATTCTATTATAATTATAAAATAATTAAGATATGATTAAATAAATCCCATAAAAATGAGTAAATCAAAAATCAAATCTCCTCGTCAATTAATTCCCTATAGTTATTTAATTAAACGTTCTCTCTCTATATCGATTCAAGTTGCAATAATTTTTGTTATCATCTTTTTTTGGAAAGAGATAGTAAATTTTATCCTAAATATTTATGGATTTTAAAAAACGGTGTTTTAAATGCTTTTTTTATTTCATATGGCAATCCCCTTGATCATTTTTGAAATTCCCTATCTTAAAAATCGATTTGAAGTAAATAGACTTACTATTTTGATTGCTTCATTACTACCCGATATTATTGATAAAATATTTTTATTTTTTAGCGTTGGGGATGGAAGATTTATTTCTCATAGCCTTTTTTTCCTTGTTATCAGTGTTCTATTAATATTTTTAGTTAATAAAGCTTTATTATTGACCAGATTCTCTGAAAAAATTAAAAATAGCTATTCTATTGCCATTTCATTTTTTATAGGAACATTTATTCATCTTTTATTAGATTTGCCCAACATTCCATTATTTTATCCTTTTATTGAATATCATGTTTATTATTATTTTCCCTATTTTGGAGCTGCTGTAAACAGTTGGATCACCGAGTTTTTATCTAATCCAATCTTAATCTCAACGGAAATTATAGGTTTAATATTGTTAGTATTTATAATAATTAATAATAAATTATATAGTCTGAAAAAAATGTGGCAGTATTTTAGTAAGACTCAATAGCCAATATATTCTTTTATTGTGATTTATTAATTAATCTATATAATTATATTTTTAAAATAGCATGTTTCCATTATTTCATATTGCTTTTCCTTTAATTATATTTGAGATACCTTATATAAAAAAAAGAGTTAAAATAAATAGATGTGCCTTAATTATTGGGGCTATATTACCTGATATTATAGATAAAGCACTTCTGTTTATATTTCGATTAGGAGATGGAAGATATATTTGCCATACTTTATTTTTTCTATTTACAAGTTTTCTTTTTGTATTAGTTATTAATAAATTATTATTCTATACCAAATTATCTAATAAAATTAACAATATTTATTCAATTCCAATCTCTTTTCTTATTGGAACATCTATTCATCTTTTATTGGATTTACCTTCTATTCCATTATTTTTTCCGTTTATGGAATATGAATTTGTTCCAACAGGAGATGAATTGCTTCTATGGTTGAAAAGAATATTTACAAATCCCTTTTATCTTTCCACAGAAATTTTTGGATTAATTAGTTTTATTTTTATTATTCTAAATAATAAATTATATACATTTAAAGCAGTTTGGAGCTATTTAATTGTATCTTAGACTTAATTTTTTTTATTTTTTTTAAAATATATTAAGCAATAAAAATTATTGAATATAGATTTAATAAAGAATATTTAGAAAATATAAGAAGAGCTGTTTCATTATGAATAAAGACGAAAAATTATATATAATTTTGGATAATCGCGAACAGAAATTAATGAAAATTATTGATAAAAATCATAAATTAATAGAATACGATATGGAACAGTTAGATATAGGAGATATTATTGTCTCAAAAAATGTGGCAATTGAAAGAAAAGAAGGTTCTGATTTTATCACCTCCTTAATGGATAATCGCCTTTTTGAACAATTGCTTAGGATGAAAGAAACCTATCCCAAACCAATTCTAATATTAGAGGGATTAAAGGATGATGTGTTTGAAAATACCGGAATGAATATTAAATCGATATATGGAGCTTTAGCGTTTATTTCTTATAAATTAGAAATTGCCGTAATCCCCACTCGTAATATAGAAGATACTGCAATTGTCGTGGAAAGAGTGGCATATCGCGAGCAAATTAAAGATGAAATGCCGGTATTAAGTAGAACAGCGCCTAAAAATATGGATATTTTTCAGAGAAGATGCTTTATTCTTGAAGGGTTATTAAATGTTGGCCCCAGAAAAGCTGAACAATTGATTGAAAAATTTGAGACCCCTTTTAAGGTTTTTGAAGCTATTAAATTTACTAAAATCCTTTATACAAGTTCAGGTAATCCTAAAGGCATTAAAGGCCCATTGGATTCGCTAAAAGGATTTAGTTGGAAATTCTTAGAGGAGAATAAGGATTTAATAATAGGAAACAAGAAAAAAGATAAAAATTCTAATAAATCCTCATTGGAAAATTATTTATAATATAGCGGGAAAAAATTTAATTTATTTCTTATTAGGATTAAAATAAAAGTATTTTTCTTGTATCAGAGAAAAAAGAGTAATAACTTGTGCTTTATGTGGAATTTTATTAAATTAAAATAATTTTTATATTGCTTACAATAATATAAATTTTAATGAATATAAGCAATAATATTGAATATATATTTAATTTTTTAAGAAAGCTTTAAAGTTTTAATAATTTAAAGTTTTAATAGAACAAATAAAAAGCTTTTATAAAACAAAAATGAAAAAACTTCAAAAAAATGAAGATTATATAGTGAAAAGGATTCCAAAATCTCATCGATTAATTTTTGATATGTTGGATGTGAGTTTAAAACAACATCATATTCATGTGATTGCCCAAGTTGAAATAGATTATGTATTAAAAGCAATTGAAAAGTACGCAGAGATTCATGGTGAAAAAATCTCATTGACTGGTTATTTGATTTTTGTTATCTCTCGAGTTATCGAGAAACATAAGGACGTTCATGCTCTTAGAGTGGGTCTTAAAAAGTACATTTTTAATGATATAGATGTGCATATTATAATTGAAAGAGAATTAGAAAATGGTGAAAAAGTTCCAACAAGCCATATTATTCGTTATGCTAACCGTAAATCCATTCTTGAGATTCATAATGAAATCCGAGAAGTACAATCAGAACCTATAGAAGGATTGGTGAGAAAAGGATCGAAAAGAAAAAAGCTACAAACAATGTTTAGCTCTTTCCCCAGATTTATAAGAAAAATAGTATTTAAAAGAATGTTAAAAAAACCTAATTTAATGAAAAAGAGGATTGGAACAATGTGTGTTACTGCCGTAGGGATGTTAACAAAAAACATAAGAACAATAGGAACACCAATTCCAATACAACCATGGCCTCTCCAATTTGCCTTAGGATGTTTAGATAGAAAATTAAAAATCGAAAATGGAGAAATTGTTGAAAGAGATGTATTAAATGTAACAATAACTCTTGACCATGATATCGTTCAAGGAGGCAATATGACAAGATTTCTTACTGAAATTTATGAGTTGGTGAATTCTGGTTATGGATTAAATGAACTATTAAAAGAGGATATTCCAGTTAAAATGAAGAAATAATAATAAATCTTCTATGTTTTAATGTTTTTTCTATTTTTCATCATGTAATAATGATGAGGATATAAATTTCTCAAATAATTAAAATTTTCAAACAAAAAAATAAGAAAATAAAAGATATAGTTTTTAATCTTCTATCTTATACTCATCGAATTGGTAATACCATTTATTAGGCATGTCTCCCTCTTTTTCCCTCATTTCTTGAAGTCCTTTATAGAAATCATCTACATTATCTCTTAAATGAAACTCATAGCCACATTCTGCACAGTGTGTTGTAGTGGTCTTTAACCAATAATGAGGATTAGAGAAATCAAGGACAACTTTCTCTAATTTTAAATCTTTTGTTTCTAAATAACATTCCAATGGAAGTTTAAATCTTACACTGGTAGACCCGCAGTTAGGGCATTTTCCGACAGAGGCAATGTATTTAACTTCTGGTAGACCAATTCCTTCTTTTTTTTCTTTCGACATTTTTTTCTCACCTTTATTTTTTTATAAAATCTTTCCTATTCTTCTTAAAGCATTTTGAATAATCAGAAGCTGAATGTTTCTTGCACCGCCAATTACCTCCTCTATGTATGAGGTAGATGAGAGTTCTTGCACATCAGTATTATCTGTAACTGAAATTCCTCCCATTTGTTGTTGTACTGTATAAGTAAGATCGGCACTGAGGTTTGAAACCAAGTATTTTCCTTGAGAACTAATTCCAGCAATCCACTTTTCAGCTTCTTTACTCGGATGTTCCGCAAAGAGAATGTTTTTATCATATTCGGATGCTGCTTGAAATGCTAGAGTCGTTGCTGCTGAAGTTCGAGCCAACAAATCAGCTAAAGAAAAGCCGACCCCTTGGAAATCTATAATCTTACGCCCAAATTGTTCTCTCAGATTTGAATATATAATCGCATAAGCTAGGGTAGCCCAACAAATTCCCAAACCAGAACCCATAATTCCCAATCTTTCAGGAACAAGGCCGTCAAATAAATTCGTATATCCTTTTCCATTATCACCAAGAATATATTCTATGGGAATTTCGACTTCATTCATAATAGTATGTGCAATATGTACACGAGGTACATAAGGTATTTTTAACCGGTTTGTAATAAGTTCACCTTTGAAATCACGTGAAACCATTGCTTGAACCATCGTTCCCCTTGGATTTGCGGTATTATAAACAGCATAAGTAGCGAAATAATCTGCTTTTGGACCGTTTGTGGTAAAAATCTTTTCTGCATTATAGATCACATGACTTTTATCTTCAGATTTCCTACAAGTTGAAAGTATATTTACTGCATCAGAACCTCTATCTCGTTCAGTAATTCCTATGCAACCAATTTTCTTTCCTTCCATCAATTCATTTTGAACTTTGAAAATCTCTTCTGTCTCTCCATGTTGAAAGGTTGGATTACCACATAAAATCCCGCTGGCTAACCTGGCTAACTCTAATTGACTATCAAGGCAACTTAAATGAGTGGCTAATAATACTTCTGCTTTCATTCCATATGGCTTAAAATCGCGCCAAAGATTAATTCTTTGTATATATCCACGCTTTCCTAATTCAGGAAAGAGCACATATACATCTTTGTTTTTGTCTATTTTTGGATGAAGTTCGATACAAAATTCTTGAAGTTCATGACAAAAATCTTTTTCTTCTTCATTTAACAGCGGAAAAATATTATCATTTACAATTTTAAACACATTTTCTAATGTCATGTATTCAAGAATCTTATCCCTAATTATCTTTTCTTGCATTTTTATTTCTCTATTTTTTATATTTTTAAATTATCTTTGAAAAGACTAATAAGTATATAAATAAGAAATAAATAAAAAAAGATGGTAAAATAATCTTAGGTTTAAATTTTGAATTTATGAGGTTTCTCTCTTTTAAATATATTCTTTTTTAACATATTTTTTTACTCTTTTTATTTCTTCTAAATATGTATCTCTATCTCCAAAAATATAGAATCTAATTGATGGTCCGGTGCCAGAAGGACGAAAATACAGTGTCGAATCACTCGATTTCAATTGGTAAATTTTGATTTTTCCTCGGTTATTATATAGACCAGTAATATGATATTTTTTTTCTCCTATTTCAATCTCTTTTCCATCTTCTGCTTGAAAATTTTTCATAATCCTTACTTTTTCTTTATCTGTTGCTTCAATGGTTTGATTAATCCCTTTTATTGACCAATCAATTGATTCTGAAATTATATGTCCGCGATAAAGTAATTCAGTTATAATGACTAAGGCTGGAACGGGATATTTATCTGCAATTACAGGGAGTTCTGTATTAAATTTATAATCTCCAGATTCTTCATCTTTATTAACATTTATTAAAGTAACGGTGTGTCCGCCAGACTCCTCCCACATTACAAATATTAAACTTATATTTTTGAGGTTCCTTTTTTTCATTTCATTAATGATTTTTTGTTTTAAGGGTAAAGGTGTTTTAATTTGAGTTAATTTTCCATCCTCTTCTTTCATATATAATATCCCAGTTTCAATCTTAGATTGCTCTACATCTATATCTAAAAGAAAATAGAGGATAATCCCTAAATGTTTATATCCCACTCCTGTGAGAACATTTAAAAAACTGGCTTCATCAGCACGCAGATCTGACGGAATTGTTCTTACATTTAACACATTTTTGTTATATTCTTTTGCCAAAATATTATGCATAGCAGAATAAATCTCATTAGGAATATAATAAGAAAATTTTCCATTTTCTCTTACATAAAGAGCAATTCTATCCCTATCGGCATCAAGTAAGAGAGCAATATTAGAATTGTAAATATTCATTACTTCTTGTAATTTTTCTTCTTTTACAATTATAATCGGGTTAGGAGGATCGATTGGCTCATCTATTAAATGTACTTTCGCCCCCAATCTTTCAAAAAGCTCTATAATTCCTCTCGCTTTTCCTAAATAGGGCCATACTATTAAATCCTTACCCTTTAAACTATGAATTTCAATGATTTTAGATAGAAGTTCTATAATATAATCATTATTTTTTTGTATTACATTTCGTATTTCTGGAAAAAAGTCGGTTTTAAATTTGATTTCATTAAGGTTTAAGGCGATAGTTGAGATATCCTTAAAAATTTTGCCAGAGATTGGAATTGGATATTTAATATAAAATTTAATACCATTCCACGTTAATTCATTATGGCTTGCAGTAATTATAATAGCCAAATCAACATCATCATATAGAGCAATTGAAGCTGCCCCATAGGGGGAAGAAACACGTGATTTTTGCTTTTCATCTTCTTGCAAAATAATTTGATATCCATCATAAGCAAAAATTTGTGATGAATAGGTTAATAGAATATCTTTGCTTGGCCGATCATCTGTAAAAATTAAAATTTTTGGATTCTCTTCGTAAGTTATTTCTTTAAATTTATTACTTATTGCCTTGAAAAAACGAAGATATAGATATAATGTTCTCTTTTTTAAAATGTATTTTTTTGAACCATCCGAATCTTCTATATCATAAAATTGAATTCTTAGACCTGAGGTAGGTGCAATAAGGGGATCTAGAATCTCTTTTTCAACCTCTGTAAGTTCTGGGAGAATTAAAAGGTTGGTTGTTGCATCTTCTTTTTTTAAGTCTATTTCCTCAACTTCAAATGTAATATTATTAGAACTTTCCAAATTTTTCACCTATAGGAAATAAAACATCAAAAATTAAAGGATTTACTGATTTAAAAAAAATTCTCAAATGAAGTTTTTTAACAATTGAAGATTGATTCTAAGTACTAACCTGGTTTTTCTCTTTTTGTTTTTTTTTCTTCTAATTTATCAATAGCTTTATTTAGAATCCCATAAATTTTCTCTTTGTAATTTTGATTTATTGCAATCATCCCGTAAGTTTTTATTAGACGATCCTCTTCGGAGAGAATTTTCTCGCAAAATTCAGGTGTCAAGGCATTAGGTAAATCTTGCTTATTTGCTATTCCTATTATCAAGGTATCTTTGTTATATCTATTTAAAATAGTTTGAATAACTTTTTTTGTGGCGTTTAAATTTTCGAAGGAAGAATCCGTTACCAATAGTGCAATATCCGTCCCTTCTAAAAGTTTATTCCAAAGGCTATGATATTGAGATTGGCCAGCAAAATCCCAAAGTACAATCTTCCTGTTGGTTTTTAGTCCTTTACCATTATAAGAAGTAATGTCTGCCGTTACAGTGGGTATATATTCTAAATCTATTTCCTTTCCACAAATTAGATGCAAAAGAGTGGTCTTTCCCACCTGTCCTAACCCAATAATAGAAATTTTGAGAGCCTCAAGAATAGTATTATCCATTTCTTTTTCAAAATCAAGAAATAAATTGCGGTTGCCATTCCAGCTTCCATTTTTAATAAGTTTTCCATATTTTTCAACAAATCTCGCTCTAATAGTGTTTAATTTTGGATTTACTACGCTATCTTCATCTTCTAAATCTGTACAGACGACAATAATAATTTCGTCGAAAATTGTGTAATAATATTTATATTCTTCGGTAGAAGTGCTTTTTATATCGGATTGACTTATCTCTTTAATGAATCCGGAGAACGCCGATAAGAAGCCCGCTAAGAGATCTCTATCTACCTCGGATTCACCATAATTTCTAAATAAAAGTGACTTGCCAGAATCCTTAGTAAAAATATTAATATACTGAATCATTTTTTGGATGAAATTTTCTTAAACTAAGTCTAAAACTCGAATTTATATGCAAAAATTATATATATTTATTATATAATACAAAAAAAAATCTTTTTAATAATTTTAAGTATTTACTATATACTAACTTTATTGGAAATCGATCCTTTATGACGGAAAAAAATAGCACGAGCAATGAAAAAATCGAACACCAGCTTCAAGATTTTAATGAAAAAATAGACAAATTAGCATCGATATTAGAGAGATTCGGAATGGACATTATCACTAAGCTGGGCAATATGTCATTTAATCTGAAGAAACTTTCAGATACAGTGAAAGAATTAGATAAGGCTATCCTTGATATTAAATCTTTAGCTCCTAAATTAAATAATATAATTGAAAACCAAAACTCATTAGAAAGAGAGATTCATTTATTACGCTCCCTGACATATCGACATATAAATAAAGAATCAATCGTCGACTTAAATACCAAAAATAATGAGAAAATTGAAAAAGAAAATAAAAAGACTCTAATTTCCAATCATATTTGTGATTTGGAGCGAAAAATAGATAATATTTCTGATTATAAAATCCTAATTAAAGACTTAAATAATCTTCAAGAAGAGATTTTCGAATATACCGGAGGAAATAAAATTCTTTATGAAATTTCTCAAATTATCAAAAAAATTAAAAATGAACGAATTATTACAGTTCCAATAAAAGATATCATTATAGCAAAATTATCTTATTGGAATAAAAAAATATAATGAAAAGAATAAAAAATAATTATTTACTTGTTCTTTGTTTAAATTCTAAAAGCTTTCTTGCTAGACTTTCAAAAAGAGGCTTTACATTTTTGCCAGTTAAAGCGGATGTTTCAAAATAGGGGCAATTTAATTCATCTGCAAGGTGTTGAATCATAGGTACAATGATTTTTATCTTTTTTTCGAGATCTATCTTATTTGCGATAAGTATTTTTGGGATTCCACTAAGTCCATATTTGATGGCTGTATTGTGCCAATTCTTTACGTTTGAAAACGTACTACTGCGCGTCACATCAAATACAAGAATCATAGCATCCGCCCCTTTGAAATAAGGCTTATGAAGCATATAGAATTGGGGCTGTCCGGCAATATCCCAGAACATAATGTTTACCAAAGCATTTTTTCCCTTCCTATCTTGTACCTCCACAGGCTCCTTTACGATATTTACTCCGACGGTGGGAAGATATTTTTTTTCGAATTTATTTGAGGTAAATTTCGTTAATAAAGAGGTCTTACCTACAGCAGGATCCCCGATCACGATAATCTTTGTTATTAGCTCAGTCTTTCCCTTAAATATAATCTTTTCCTTATCGTCAATAATATTAGCGTTATTTTCCGGCATATTTCTTCTTATTTTTAAGTATATAATGATAGTAGAATAATTATATTCTTATACTAGTATAATACATTTAGTTTATTTATTTATTTGTTTGAAATATTTATTTCGAGATAAACCGAAGGAAATGTTTATTGATTTAATTTGAGTTTTTTTATTATTTTAAAAGCAGAATCTTTAACATTTTCATGACTAATAAAATAAATCTGATTAACTTGAAATGTCAAAACTTCCCAATTTTTTTGTAATTGAGCAATAAAATCATAAATTTTATAAGTGGTAAATTGTCCTATACTTAAATGAGGTCGAAATCCTCGTGAAAATTTATTAACATCATTATATTCAGGAACAAGTTTTAATAATTCTCTTTGAAGATCGATAATCAACTCATTTGGTTCTGGATCAAGCCAGATGGTATGGTTTTGATATCTATGCTGGAAATATTTAAATTGTTTGAGAGATATAGTAAATACCTTTATTGTTTTGCACTTATTTTCAAATTTTTTAAATATTTTATCATATTCTTGCATGGGAGCAAAAGGATAAAAGAGATTAATATGCGGCATCCATCGATGGATTTTACTATCATATGTTCTTCTGATTTTCTGAATGGGCTCCCATATTTCTTCAGGTGGGATAATAACACAAGCAGAAGCGACTGTTTTATTCATAGGTTTAATTATTTCTCAAATATAATAATTAAGGATGATTAAAAGATTTTTATGTTAACAAGAGTTATTATTAGTTAGAAAATGAATATTAAAGATAATATTAAGCACAGACATTTTATTCGACAAGATCAGTTGAAAGACTTAAAAGAAGAATTAAAAAAGTACTATGATGATGCCATTGTTCGTCAACTTATTCCAGATAATTCCAAAATTGAAATAATAATTACGGCAGACGATGATAAATTATACGCTGTGAATGACAAATTAACATTATGGAAATCTAAAGAGAATTATATTCCTGTGCTCACTTTATTATTAGATAATAGAATTGGATTAAAAACAGTGGTGGTTGATATGGGGGCAGTTCCTTATGTAACTAATGGGGCAGATATAATGAGGCCTGGAATTACTCAAATTGATCCAGATATTAAAAAAGGAGATATCATCCGCATTTCAGATGAAAAAAATGATCGTATACTCGCAGTTGGGAGTGCTTTATATGATGCTAATATGATGGAAGAAATGAAAAAGGGTAAAGTTATTAAAAATTTTCATACAATTCAAGATGCTGTATGGGAATTTGCAAAAGAATTCAAAACTTAAACTTTAATATTATATCACTTTTTTAAAATTTATATATTTAGAAAGAGAGGTTGCATAGCACAACCCCTCTTTCATAAAAACCGGTTTTTTTTCCATTCGCTAACTTTCCAAGACAATACCGTATCGCGAACAATTTTTTTCTCCGGAGATTGTCTTAATAAACTGTGAGGAAACATCTCAATCTCCACAAATTTTATCCTAGCTATTATGCTTAGAAAAAATTTTATTTCACAAATTTCTATTACTTATTGTGTGATCTAATTATTACACTATTAGTTGAGAAAAAATTAAGAAGGAGTATCATATTTAAATGTTTAGATTTCTAAAAAATGTTCATTTTTATTTAAATTTAAGATTTCTTATTGAACAAATTCAGAATATCTATTAAAATAGATAAAGGATTGTTTAGCCATAAAAATTTTAATTGAATTATATTGATCACTCCTTCCATATCATCTTTCATTTTTTTTGAGATAAATTATTTATTTTGGAAAATATAAATAAAAAATCTTATGGAAAATAAAATAATTGAGTTTGGAAGAAGCTAGTTGCATAGCAATATGTTAGTAAAATTAAATTAACAAAATTATTTAATTTTCTAGTTTTTTAAATAATAATTTTGCAGTGGAAAAATTTTTAACTTCTCCCCATCAAAATTTTTGTTTTATTAATTGAAATTATTTTACTTAATGATTTAAATATAATTTTGATGGTTTTAAAAAATATACTTTAAAAAATAAGTATTATAAAAAAAGATTTCACCTGTAAAAATACAAATAATACATAGATATTTTCCTACATAACATTGTGTTCTATAATAAGGAATTGATTTATATTACTCAGATATAGCAATACAAAATATATATTAAAAATTAAAAGATTGTGTGTGATTGAAAATTGAGTATGTATAGAAATTTTTTGCTAAAGAATAATTTTTGGGCTAAAAAGGGTAATGAGGCAAATGAAAATAAAAAAATATTTATTAAGCATGATCCAACAATTGGAGGGATTTATGCGATTATAGAACAAAACAACCGAGGGGTAAAAATTATTGCCAATGGGGAAGAATACTTTTTTAATAATTTTGATAAGCTGGATATTTTTTTAAATCAATTAGAACAAAAACAAAATGATTTTGTAAAAATTTTGAGGCGCAGAAGTGTTTCACATAAACTTAGAACACTTGATATCTAATTATTTTCTATTTATTTTTTCCTAATATTCTAAAGTGAAAATCAACTTCATATATAAGTCTCTGAATAATCTAATTTATGTTCTAATATTAAGATATAATTATTTGAGAGAAAATATGAGTAAGGAAAAAAATAACCGACTAAAAAAGATTTCATTTAAATGCAATTAATAATAAATTAAAAAAAGAATTTATAGTGATTAATCGTTTTTCTAGAAATACCCTTAAAATTTAAGCTAACAAAATGGAAACCACCTTTCGAAAAAGATATTATTTGATTTTTCTTTCCTCTGTGTTAGGACCATTATCCACCAATGCTTTAATCCCTCTTTTTGAACAATTAAGAGACAATTTTTCTTTATCTTCTGTTTCTTTTATCTCATTAGCTTTTTTCATTTATATGTTCCCATTCGCGGTACTCCAGTTATTTGCGGGCACATTTTCTGATATTGTCGATAAAAAACAAGTTGTTTTAGGAGGATATATTTTATTTTTATTAGGAATACTGACATGCTTACTATCGGTTTATCTGAAAAATTATTATTTGTTTTTGTTTGCCCTTTTTATTCAAGGATTAGGTTTTGCTCTTATCAATCCCACAGTACTTGCAATACTAAGCATTATTACTCCTGAAGAAAAGGAAGGATTAATCATGGGGATTTATAATAGTTCGGCGGGAATCGGAATAAGTGGTGGAGCGATTTTAGCGGGGTTATTCGCAAATATAAATTGGAGATTATTATTTATTTTTAATCCTATAATTACTGGCCTTTCCTTAATATTATTTTTTTATGCATTAAATAATTGTGAAGTTTTAATATGTAGACCTTTTGATTTAAAGGAAAGGGAAAAAAAGAAGGGTCTTCTAGAGGTAAAATATCATATTAAGGCCCTAAAAGTGCAATTAAAAGAAAATCTAAAAAAAGAGATTTTATTACTTGGATGCCTTGGCTTCTTCTGTTTTTTTACCGTTATCACCTTAACGAATACTTTAAACGAGCAAATGAATATAAATATACAGAATTTAAGTACTCTAGAAGTCGCAAATGCAGTCTCACTTATTTTAACAGTCAATGGACTTATCTCAGTTATTATTTCTCCGTTCAGTGGGTCGTTATTAGATAAAATTAGACCCTTAACTATGATCCTATTGGGTTTTGTGTTAATGATAACTATTTTAATGCTTCAATATAGTACATCAATTCTAATATTTTCAATAATTAGTTTTATAATCTATTTAGGTTCTGTTTTCATTTGGCCCGCATTATTTAAAAAATCTATGGACTTGAATCCAGAAGCGAAGGGTACTAATTCAGCAATTATTAATAGCCTCAGATTCTTGGGATATTCTTTTGTAGGTGTTGTTTATGTCATATTTGGGATTCCAATATTATATTATATTGTCATTGCATTTATAATTATATCAATTGGAATTATTATAAGTCTTAAAATAGCCAATAAATAACCTATTTTCTTATAAATTAGAATTAATGAAAATTAAATTGTATCTGGATTAAATTTTTGCCTATTTTGCGATTTTAATAGCTCTGCTCTCTGTTTTAGAATCTTCTTGATATTTTTACGATCATTAGGATACCATTTTAAAGCTAATAGCCACAAAACGATGCCGGGCAGAATACATACGACTACAATAAGAACTGTCAACTGATAATTTTTATTAGTAACCTCCAATAAAACCCCGCATAATGTGGGACCAATCCCCCTTCCAAATGCTTCGAGAAATTGATTCCAAGAAATAATTTGTCCTTGAGCTTCTGGGAGATTAATCTCTTGTAATACAGGGGCTTGATTCGAGATATATAAAGAAAAGAAAGACCGAGAAGTGAAAAATAATGTGCCCATAATCCAGATAATTGGTAAAGTCAATAAAAAGAAGATATCTTTACCTTGTTCAGGAGTAAAGGGTTGCCATGGTAAGAAAAAGAAAACAGCGAAGGTCGCAAGTCCTCCTGCTATAGACATGACAATGATAGGCAAGCGTATAATACTTTTTTTCTCAGCAAGCTTATCACTCATTCGAGCAAACACAAGTTGGGAAAAAACTCCCCCGGTTAATCCGAAAAATACTAGAAATACAGCTGTAGAAAATTCAGAAATATTTATCGGGGGATTTTGAATGAAATTTAAAATAAGGAAATTTAAACTTGACATTAAAATCCAAGTAAAAATTCCCTCAATAAGGGCAACAATATTTGTCTTACTAAGCATGGTTTCCTTTATCATTTTTTTGTCTATTTGAAAATCGTAGACAATCGATTCATCTTTCAACACATCATATAGTTCTTCTTGTATTGCTCCTCGTTTAGGTTCTTTGTTATGAATGGCAAAAATGCCTCCTGAGAATAATATTAGAATACCTATACCCCAAAAATATTCCCTCCAAAAACCATATTGTACAAGATAAGTCACAATAAGCCACCCCCCCATATTAGAACTTCGGCGAATTATTTCGTATAACCCAAAAAAACGGCTGCGATAATTTCTGGGAACGATATCATTTGAGAGACTTATGACACATGGCCAAGATCCTCCCGCAGAAAAACCAAAGATAGCAATCATTACAATAAAATAAGTCCAGGTGTTAATTCCTTGTCCCGCTATGGCAAAACCTAGTAATATCATCGGAAATCCTCTAAAAATAGAAATAATGATAATAATCAATTTTCTTGAATATTTATCAATTAATCTACCCAATAACAACCCCCCAATCGCAGATGTCCAAGATAAAGTTGAATATAACAACCCCATCTCTATAAAATGAGTAGTATCACCGGGCCAAAAGATTTCTGAAAGCGGAACTATTAAAATTATAAAACCTCCAAACGCAATGGACTGGAATCCATTAAGCAAGTATAAGGGCCATAATTTTTTATTATAGGAACCTTTTAAGTCTTCCCGATCTTCTTTTTTTTTCATAATTTTACTATTCCTTGTTATTAGGTTAGAAAATTAATAAAAACAGAATATGTGTGGTAAAATCAATTTTCAAATTTTAATTTATATATTTTATATAGCCTATGACAAGGTTTATTTAATTCTATTTCTAAGAATTATCCTAATTTAATCATAAGAACATATAAAAATTTTTTTAATCCTTAATAAAATTTTTACGAGTTTGATTAGATCTTACAAGTAATTATACTAACTTGTAAATTGAGTTATAAATTTTACCAAAAATTAGTAAATTAGTAATATCCATAATCTTATTTTTTATCGCAAAAGCTTTTTATAAAAATCTTGAATATATAAATAAAAATTTAATATAAAAGATCTTTTAAGTAGAATTTTATTCCGAATTAAAACAATAGATACCTATATAACAAAGCGAGTAGGAGATATGAACGATAAAGACAATCTACTATTGAATTGGCTTGAATCCAATACTTTACGTAGTATCATTTTTGATTTTGATGGCACGTTATTGGATATAAATGAACCACTAGAACGTTCAATTGATGAAGTTCTCAAAGAAAATAAGATTGAATATGATATGGAAAAAACTATTAAAGAGATAGGGGCCGTGATAGAATCTGTACAAGGATATCCATTACCAAAAATAATCCTTCAATCACATCAAATCTTCAAACATATAACCTCGCTAAGCAATATCACCTTCTTAAAAAAATTAAGCATTGCCACCAAAATCTTCTCTAAATATTTAGAATATGAAAAAGAAGCGAAATTTTTCGCAGAAGCTATTCAATTAATTAAAGAATTGAGTAAAAAATACGATTTGTATATAGTTTCTCATAATCAGACGAAGAATATCATCCAGCATTTAGAGGAGGAAAATTGTAAGGATTATTTCGATGGTGTTTTTGGAGCCGATGAATTACCGGTATTAAAGCCAGATCCTCGAGCACTTCAGCCCGTCTTAAGCCGATATAATCCCTTTCATGGAAATGAATTTTTGCTGGTGGGAGATATGCCCACAGATATAGAAGCTGGCCGTGAAGCGGGATTATGGACCATTGCTATTTCCAGTGGAATAAGTAATGAGGATATTCTTCAGAGTTTTCATCCTGATTTACTTTTGAATTCGTTGAACCAATTATTGGAATTATTTGGAATAAAATATAAAGAAATAACAAACACTAATGAAAAAAATTCATTAAAAATAAAATCTTGAGAGATGATATTTTAATATGGTAGAACAAGAAAGTGAAATAGAAAAGGAAAAAATTAGTAATATTCAACAGAAGACTATAGGTGAATGGGAGGCTGAAGAAGAGCGACCCAGCGAGGAATTAAAATGGAAAAAACCTCATCAAAATTTTCTCTATAAAATTTTAAAATACAACCCTATTGATCCCTTAAATGATATCTATCGTAAAATAATTGATCAATTAGGACTAACCGAATCAGAGCAAAGAATTCAATGGTGGCTGGCGGAAATTTGGGTAAAACACGCTTGTCGTCTTTTATGGAGATTTGATTGCGAATATGAAGATGGCCAACTTTTCCCAGATACCGAACCATGTATTGTAGTTTCAGATCATAATTCGCACCTTGATCCTTTCTTCTGCGGTATGACAAATTTTCGTAAATTAAACTTTATGAGCAAACCAGAGAACTTTAAGACTCCCATTATTCGTACGCTATTTAAAAACTTAAGTGCATTTACATTAGGTGAAAGAGGAAATAAGGAGGATGTAAAAAAAGCATGGGTTTATGCAAAACATAAATTAGAAATAGGTGAATGCGTAGGCATCTTTCCAGAAGGTACGAGAAGTATGGATGGCACTTTAGGTGAATTTAAAACGGGAGCCGTAAGACTTGCAGTAGAGACTGGTGTGCCAATAGTTCCGATAGCCATTTTAGGATCACGGGATGCTCTTCCTAAGGGAAAATTAATTGGTACTCCCGTTCAAGTGAAAGCCCGAGTAGGAAAACCCTTCCGTTATGATGAATATAAGGGAAAACTTACTCCTGAACTCGCAAGGAAATTAACAGATGAATTACGGCAAAAGATACTAGATTTACGTGAAGGAAAGGGACAATATGCAAAAAAGGTAATTAAACACAAAACTCCAGATGAGCTTTCTATAGGATCTCCAGAAGATGAGAAAAAAGAAAAACAACAAAAGGGATTTAAATATTGGTTAAAATATTATCAAAATTATTTCCTTCAATCTATCGATGATGCATGGTTTGCTTTATTGAAAATCCTGGAAGAATTTGGACTCCGATATAAATTCCAAGAACTTATTCAACATGGTCTCACATATCCGACTGTAAAATTCATCGTTGACAATTTTGCGCCACTTAAAATTGAAGGATATGAGAATGTGCCAGATGAAGGAGGAGCTTTGATTTGTTCGAATCATAACTCTGAATGGGATGTAATCATGCATGCTTATTGTCTAGAGGTGACGAAGAGACGGATGCTATATCAGATGTCAAAACAAGAATTATTTCAAATCCCGATTGTTAATGCTTGGGTGCGAACTCACCACGCATATCCGTTAAGAAGAGGTACTCATGATATGGAATCTTATAGTTATTCAAAAGATAGGCTTGAAGATGGAGAATTAGTAGTGGTATATCCCGAAGGTACTACTCACTCTGGACCAGAGGTTTTAGAGGGACATACAGGCGCGGTTCGGTTAGCAATTAATGCGAAAGTTCCGATCATTCCCATAGGAATAACAGGTACCGAACATACCTATCCTAAACACGCAAAAACGATCTATTTTGGACATGGCTCTACTTTTAAAGCGGGAGAACCCTTTATGGAACATGCAAAATATTTTGATAAACCAATGCCAGATTATGATGAATTAAAGAGATTAACAAATAATCTGATGAAGAGAATTGAAGAACTCTTAGTATATGATGAAACAGAAGTTTAAACATCTAGTAAATGCTTAAAATGTCAATTATACAACAAGAAGAGAGTTCAAAAATCAAAGTCGGTATCGCACGTGCGCTTCATTACTATCGATACTTCCCATTTTGGAAAAAAATTTTAGATGAATTAGGAGTGGAAATCATATTAAGCCCTGAAACAAACAAAAAAATCGTAGAGGTGGGCGTCCAGCATGGCTTTGGTGAACTTTGCATTCCTATGAAAATCTATTATGGGCATATATTTCATTTAATAGAAAATTACCCGGATTTAGATTATTTGTTTGTTCCTCGATACGTGTCAGATGTAAAAGAGGGATTCTTCTGTCCTAAATTTATCTCACTTCCCGATGTAATCAAAATTCTTCCCAATGTTCCAGAGATATTGAATTTTGAAGTTAATATAAAAGAATTTCCCATATCTATTTCTGCTATAGAGCTTGGTAAGCAATTAGGAAAAAGCAGAGAAGAATCATTAGAGGCTTATGAAAAAGCAAAGAATTATTACCGGGAATATTTAAATTTCCTCCGAGAAGGTGCTCCTGTTAATTATGCATTACGGTTAGTTAGGCGAGACAGACCCTTCAAATTGCCAAAAAAACAGAAGAAAGGTGAGATAAAACTTTTGTTGCTGGGCCACGGATATAATCTATTTGATACCTATATTAACTTAGATTTTCAGAAGAAATTACATGAAATGGGCGCGGAGGTATTAACTATTGAAAATTTGCCTGAATCTGTGTTTAAAGTACCTGTTGTTGTGAATAGAAAACTCCAAAATTATTGGATACATGAGGAAGAGCTCATGCAGGCGGTTAGATATTATCTAACTAAAGGAAGAAATGAAATAGACGGTGTTGTGTTCTTAATTAGTTTTGCTTGTGGACCAGATAGCCTTATTTCTGAATTAATCATGAGAGATATGAAAGTGGTGAGACTCCCTTACTTGGCTATCATAATGGATGAGCATTCTGGCGACGCGGGTTTGAAAACAAGAATTGGGGCTTTCACGGAAATGATAAAACGGAAGAAGAGATTCGAGATAGAAAAAAGGGAGCAAAAAGCTGAAATCTTTTAAAATGTCTGAATTATTTAATCAGCACAGTATTTTTCCTTAATTATCTATTTTTATTATTCTAGTTTTTAATCTTTATATTTTTATCATTATTTATTTTTTAAGTAGAAAGAATCTCTAGCTCAAAATATATCCATTATTTTTTTGTGAAATTTTATTTTCTTTAAGTAGTTTAGTTAAATGAGATTTAATCATTATTTTTTCAGCAAGGATTTCATAAATTTTATATTCACTATAGGTAGAATAGATAATATTTTTGTTTGCTAGGTCTTCTAAAGTTTTAGGGGAATTTTCTGAAAGAAATTTTAATATTTTTTCATCTCTTTGATATATTTTTTTTAAATACTCCTCTAGCTGATTCTGGATATTACTTGACCCATAAATAATACCTTTATGAGCGGAGACTGCTATTTCAATCTGCAATTCTTTTAATTTTTTAATAGAGTCTTCAAATTCCATAATATTTGAATCTTTACATCCATACCAAGGACCGAAACTGCTTAAGTCAATATCTGCTAAAAATATAATTTTTGAATTTTTCTCATAAAAACAAGAATGACCTTTGGTATGCCCTGGCGTATGAATAACTTGCAGTTCGTATAAATCGTTTATTTCTATAATATCCTTATCTGAGAGAATGCTATCAATGGTGGTATTCTTTAATCGTAAACCTTGTAAAATAGCGTCAAAAAGTTCAATTTGCTCAGGATCATTGGACACGTGATAATATTCGTACATTTTCGATATATCTTCTATTATATGGATATCTTCCTTATGAGCCATAAAATTCGCCTGGGATAAGAGACGATTGCCACATATATGATCCTCGTGCCAGTGTGATAAAATTACATTATTAATTTTTATTTTTCGTTTAAGTTTCCTTAAAAAACCGCTTGATATTCCTGTATCAATAAGAGTGTCTTTTAATAGCATACTATGGGAATATGGGTATTTTCCGTTTCTCTGTCCTTTTACGAAAAAAATTTCTGGAAAATCATCAGAAATCTTAATAAGTATATCTTTCATAGTTTCTCTAAGTTGAAAATGTTCTCCATTTGATAAATATACTTTTTAAAAATGTTTAATAATTAAAATACAATCTATGAAATTTAATCAAAATTATTTAATGAAAATAAGAGGATGAAAGCAAAAATGTTTTCTGAGAAAATATGGAAGAAAATTTGGCTAATTTTTGGCATAACTTTTACCTTTGTCGCTCTTTTTATGATCTTCTTTGCTCCTGTACTCGCTTCGTTAGTAGGAACTAAACCCTTTTCAGCTCGCGCGAGAGCGATGATAAGTTTCTTTTGGCTCTGGATGATTATTTATAACGGAATTGGTAATATTCTTCTCTATAAGAATATGAAGAAGTACGAAATTTTAATAATATTAGGAATACCCGCTGGATTTTCATTTAGTATATTACAAATTACATATATCGCAATTGGTTATTTTGAATTTGTCTTTACAGAAGTAATGTGGGCAATTCTTCCATTAATTTGGTCACTATTAAACATCTTATATATGATTGATAAAAGGAAAAACTGAAAAGAATTATCAAATTTAAAAATTCAATTAATTTAATAGAATTATGGATTAAATGATATATAATTTAATATAAAATGTTATTCCTTTAGAACAGAAATTAAAATGAACAATGAAAAACTATATAAATTCGTAGAAGATGTGCTTAAAAATAATGAATTAAATCGATTACCTGAGGAATATGGTAGTGGCATTATATTTTCAAAGCCCTTAATTGGTATAGCAAAAGGGGATGATCCAATCTTCAAAGAATATAATGAAATCATTAAAGAGACCTATTTGACCCCCCTAGAATTTTGGGAAAAAAATGGATTGGAAATGAATAATATTAAAGAATCTGATATACGTGCCGTTTCAATTGTTTTTCCTTATGATGATGTAATTCGTGAAAAGAGTAAAAATGCCACAAAATTCCCGGCAAACATTTACTGTGTTGCGAGAAATTTTGCCAATGCTCTCATTTTTTATGTTTTGGATAAAATAATAGCATATTTTAAGATTTTAAATAAAAATATGTTAGTTCCTTTAAGGAAAATTTTGATAGAAAAATATGATTAATTTAATTATTGAGATGAAAATATTTTTTATAGTATGTGTACTTCTTTGTATAAGATATTTATTTTCATCAGTAAATTCTACTGATGGAAAATTATTATTAAAATATATTAAAAAAGTATTGGTGGTTTTATGCTTTTATCAGAACAAGAAAATGGAAAAACCAAAATATATGTAGCATTCACATCTTCTGGAACTCAAGATGCAGCTAAAATTTACCCAAAATATCATCCTGAAGCCAAGATAATGAAAAATGAAGAGATATTGCAAGCAGTGAAAGAGAAATGTAAAAATATCGAATTTATTGTAAGTAAAAGTAGATATCAACGAAAAATAATTAGAAATATAAAAAAACAAAAGAAAGATTTATCTGGGATTCTTTTCTTTGGTACTCCAACAGAAGATTTAACATCAATTGGGCTGCCTATTGTAGCTGTACATCCACTCTGGGGACAGTGGGAATATCCCTTTTTTAGTGCTTCTAAGGAGGCAAAAGTTGTTAAAACTGTATTACCTGTAATACCTGATAAAGATAAGAATTTCTATTTATCCCGTATAGAAGATATAGCAGAGAAAATTAGATTAATCCAAGCGATATCTAAGATGAAAGGTTTAAGAGTTTTGGTTATTACAGATATGCCTATTCTTGGCTTCTATGAACCAGAAACATTTCAGGTTCCATTAAGAAAAAAAGAAAGAGAAAAATATGAGAGGCAATATCTTAAAAATTTGGAAGAAACATTTGGGACTGTTCTTGTTCCCATCCCCCAGAAGGAACTTTTTGAAGGAATAGAGAAAATTGATCAAGAAGAAGCCGAAAAGGTAGCACAAAATTGGATTAATGAAGCTGAAGGAATAAAAGGCACAAACCATTTTCAGATAGTGCGCTCAGCAAAGCTTTATTTAACCATGAAACAATTAATGGAGAAATATAATACTCCGGCAATAACCACAGAGGGATATTGCAATTTTCAACCAGCAGGTGAGGGTTGTGGAATTTTAAGTGGGTATCCTGAGGGCATTCCGTCACAAGGGCTACCATCTACCCAACTTCTTTCGGAAAATATTGTTGCTACTTCTGAAACTCTAATAGATTCATTAGTTACTCAGCAGTTTGGTTTATTTTTTGCTGATAAGGCAGGATTTAATGGAGATTTTATGGTAGATCCCACTTCAGGAACTATTACTATTGGTCATTGTGAGGCGGATCCAGATCCTTATGGAAATGATCAAAAGGCGCCCTATATTATAAGAAATCTACCACACTGGGAAGAGAATAAGGGTGGTGCTTGCGTACAAGTAAATTTACCCATAGGGGAAAAAGTCACAGTAGCCAAAATAAGTATGCACGATAAAAAAATATGTGTCTTTACAGGAGAAACTATTGACGGCGAAGATTATTTTAAACATTGGGATGATATTATATGTAGAACAAAATTGATGATTAAAACCAATGCAAGCGCAATAGCTGAGAATATAGATGGAAAAGCATTTGGTAATCATCGAGTAGCATTTTATGGTGATTTAAGAGAGCAATTTAGGGATCTGGCTAAGTTAATCGGATTTGAATTCATAGAAACAGATAAAAAAAGGAACCAAAATATAAATTAATAAATAATTTATTTAAACTCAGAGTCATTAGATTTGAACCGAATTATTTCTGGCATATAAATTCTGTCGGCGTTCTTTTCAATTATTTATTATAAAAATATTAACACCTTTAAAGAAAATATTGATTGAAAAATATGTTTAATATAATTATTGAGATGAAAATATTTTTTATAGTATGAACATTTCTTTCCATAATATACTAATTTTCATGGATAAATAAACTACAAAAATGCCGAATCCGAAGGTAACATTCCCTCGCATGGGAACATCTTGGGTCGCTTTTAAATCGCTTATTGAATCCCTAGATGCAGAAGTAGTGTTACCTACACCAGTCAATCGCGAGTTGGTAAAGTTTGGAGTAAAACATAGCCCCGAATTTGTATGTTTCCCCTTTAAGGCAACGCTTGGTGAATTAAAAAGCGCGCTTGATAAAGGAGCAAATACTATTATCATGGCGATTGATTGTGGACCCTGCAGATTTGGGTTCTATGCCAGTGTTCAAGAGCGCATTTTTCGAGATGTGGGCTATAAGGATTTTCGGCTTATTCCTCTTGATCAAGCAGACCTTTTAGATTTCAGTTGGGTAAAAACCCTTTTTGAAGTAAATCAAGTAGCAGGGCTTTTTAAATATTCTAATTTTGTAAAAGCCGTTATTTTCTTCTTAAAAAAATGCTTATATCTACAAAATATACATACAGCGGAGGGAGTATTTCGTGCGTATGAACGAGAACAAGGAATCACCACAAAAACAGTGAATCGTTTATTACATAAACTTGACGATGCAAATACTCTCCATGAGCTTAGACATTTCAAATCGGTTATTAAAGAAGATTTCAATAAAATTGACCTTGACAAATCAAGGGATGTTTTAAAAGTAGGCCTTGCCGGAGAAATTTATATTACCTTAGAACCATATGTAAACCTCGATATTCGAAGAAGATTGGGCGAAATGGGTGTAGAACTTTACCAAAGTCTTAGTTTATATGATTGGATTGCTCATAAACTGCATGTGAATTTTCATAGAAAATGGTTAGAACATGTAGCCAAACCATACATGCCAATGGATATAGGAGGAGAAGCTGTCTGGATTATAGGACAGTATATTGATAATGCAAAAGCAGGTTTTGATGGCTTCGTACATAGTTACCCTTTCACCTGTATGCCTGAAATAACTGCTCGAACTATCATTACTAATAAACTTAAAAAGAAATATGATATGCCGGTGATCTTTTTCTCATTTGATGAGCAGAGTGGAGTCGAGGGCTTTCGAACACGTTTGGAGGCATTTATAGATTTAATGAATGCCAGAAGGAATCATTTAAGAGAACAGCAGAAGAAAAAAGAAAATATTATACAGGTACCAAATAATCATTATGGAAATCTCTTTTATAGGGAATGTTTGGAACTAGTGCAGAAAAGTTAATTTTTCATTATGGTAAAAGAATTTCAATATTAGCCGTTTAAGCATTCATTCTCTAGATTCTAGGTCTTTTGAGCGTTGTTCTAATATCTTGATTATTTCTTCTTTATCCTTCGGATACCATTTTAATGCGAATATCCATAAAATTATTCCGGGAACAGCAAAAAGCCCTATTATTATTGAAACTAGTTGGTAATTCTGACCAGAGATGGTTATAAAGATTCCCGATATGAATGGCCCCAATCCCCACGCAATTTCTTCAAGAAAACGATTCCATGCTATTATTTGGCCTTGAGCTTCAGGTAAGTTAATTTCCTGTAATAAAGGAGGTTGATTGATGTTATATAAGGCTGAAAATGATGTGGATAATAAATATATTATACCCATAATCCATACAGTGGGATCTACCATAAATCGAGAGAGATCTTTCCCTTCCTCAACTGTGAGAGGAGGAAGGGGTATGAAAAAGAGAAAGACGAAGGTTATCATACCAACTGATAAAGAAATGATAATAAAAAAGATCCGCAGTATCGATTTTTTTTTCGATAATTTGTCGGAATAATGAGCAAAAAAACCCATACCAATGAGTCCTCCCGTCAGACCAAAAAATGCTAAGAATACACCAGTTGAAAAGGGTGAGATATTATAGGGTGGAGATTGTATATAAGGTAAAAATAAGATGGTTAAGCTTCCCATAAACACACTTGTAAAAATACCTTCAATTAAAGCAACCACATTAGTCTTACTTAGCATAGTCTTTTTCATAGTTTCTCGGTCAATTTGAAAATTATACACCACCTCAGATTTTTTTAAAACATTTTTTAATTCTTCTCTTTGAATCCCTCGTTTAGGTTCCTTAATTTTTTTTACCATGATTACTCCTGCTATGATCATTAATATGCCTATACTACTGAATATCCATTGCCATAATCCTATCTGAACTAAAAAACCTACTACAACAAACCCAATAAATTGAAAGCTGCTTCTTATAATATTATAAATGCCAAAAAATCGTGATCTTTTTCCTTCAGGAACAATATCATCTGCTAGCGATACAACTGTCGGGTAATTACCTCCAGCAAAAATGGCAAAAATCAAAATTAAAATATAAAAATAAGTCCATGAGATAATACCAAGTCCCATTACTGTGAAACTCATAAGAATTAGACACACTCCACGAGCAAAAGCCACAATAAAAAATATTTTTACTCTATTATATTTATCAATAAACCTACCCCACATTAAACCAGATATTGCTATGGGCCAAAACATGGTAGATATGAGAATTCCCATTTCAAGGGCATGAAACTCATCTCCGGGCCAAAATAATGAGGATAAGGGCACTACTAATATATAAAGACTTGAAAAGGCTAAGGTAAAGCAACCAGCCAAAAGATATATCGGAAATAATTCAGTATATCGGAAATCATGATCCATTAGGTCTAATTCAGTTTTCAATTCTAAATCCTCAAATTAGAACAAATTAAGAATTAAAAATTGTTCTTTCAATAAGAATTATTAGATAATTTTGGTAGAAAATTATCTCTTGAATTTTATGAGAAATTCAATTAATTCTGTATTTTTTCGAAACATTAAAGCGTGATCTTTTTTCATGTTGTTTTTCATCTCTTTATAGACTTTCTTAATATTAAATGGTTTTTCTTCGACGAATTCTTTTATTTCTGGCAAAAAGTTAAATATTTTCATCTGATCAATAACTTTTCCCCCATATCCATTTTTTTTTGCTTCTTCCGTAGCTAAAAACAGATAAATAGGAGATATATCTTCAGGTGGAACTGTGGGCATTATCTGTCCTTTTTCCCTCAAATACTGAGTCATTTTAGTTTCCACACCTCCCGGAAGGATTACATTAACTGAGATATTATGTGGCTTTAACTCTGGACTTAAACATTTACCCATTGCGGTGATGGCAGCTTTGGAAGCGGAATATGCTGCCTTTTTTGGGAGAAAAAACACATTACCTTGAACTGAGGAAGTCATTTGAATATTACCTCCGCCATATTTGATCATATTAGGCACAATATATTTAATCATTCCATAATACCCCATAATATTCAAATCAAACAAATTCTTGGCCTTTTCAATTGGAAATTCAATAATAGAGGCAGCCTGTGTCATGCCTGCGTTGCAGATTAAAATATCACACTTTTTATAATAATCTAAAAACTTCTCAGTACACTTTTTAAGTTGTTCAAGATTCGATAAATCAGCTTGAATTGCAAGCCCTTCTACTCCAAATTGTTCAATTTCTTTAACTGTTTGATCTAATTCATTTTTGGTCCGAGCTACGACAGCAACATTTGCACCCGAAGAGGCAAAATCGAGTGCTACTGCCTTACCTATACCTCTTCCTCCTCCAGTGATAAGAGCGTTTTTATTCTCAAGAAGCTTCATAAAACAAACATTCTTTTATTTGTAATTTAAAAATAATTAATTAATTTCTAAGTTTTTAATAAGATCTGTTTTTGCGAATTCAGATTTTTTATTATATAAATAAAAATTCTATTTAAACATTTTTTATATTTTATTAAAAAATTTAAATAAGAATTTTAAAGAAATGATCAAATTCTTATTCATATTTTGATAAGAGCTTCAATTTATATTTTCTCTTTATAAGTCGAATAATTTTATCGGGTTAAGTCAATATTTTTTAAAGATAAGCATTTTTTATACAAAATAATATAAGTGTTTTTGAAAAAAATAAAACCCTAAAAAATTAATTTGAAGGAATAATAATGCCATCTATAAAAATACCTTGGGCCGCATGGCGCGCTCCTGAAACCTTGGAATTAAAGTTACCAGATAGCTGGGATATTTCTGTGTGCAGAATGAATGGAAATTCCGAGATAAATAATGAGAAAATTAAAGAAAGCATTTTAAATCCCATTGGAACAGAAAGAATATCTGAGTTGGCGAAAGGAAAAGAAAATGTAGTTATAGTGGTTGATGATATGACCAGAACGACTCCCATCTACAAAATTATGCCGTATATTCTCAGCGAATTAGAAGAGGCTAACATAGATAGATCGAAAATTACTATTTTACTCGCAATAGGGGCACATAAACCAATGAACCGGCACGATTGTATTCTTAAATTAGGAAAAGATGTGGTTGATACTATTAATATTGAAAATCATCATCCTTATGAAAATTTAGTAGAATTAGGTGAATCTAAGATGGGAACGCCCATTCATATTAATAAGACATATTATGAAGCAGATCTAAAAATTTCAATTGGAGGGGTTATTCCTCATCCTTTAGCAGGTTTTGGAGGAGGAGCAAAGATAGTATTGCCAGGTGTTTCTGGTATTAAAACTCTTGAAGCAAATCATTCTGCAGCGATGCGTGGCATAGGTGCGGGAATAGGAAGAATGACTAAAGTTCGCGAAGATATTGAGGAAATAGCAGATAAAGTGGGATTAGACTTTTCTGTGAATGTAATTTTAACCGAGGAAGGAAATATTGGGGCAATAACTTCTGGACATTTTAGAGATGCTCATAGAAGGGCGATGGAAATTGGAAAAGAATTTTATAATACTGAAGTTACATTAGATAATGATGTGGCTTTTTTTAATCTATATCCAGAAGATTCAGAATTAAGCCAAGCAATTAAGGGCTTTAATTTTCTAATGACCGCTCCGAGTAAGATGTTAAAAAGAAAAGGTACAATTGTTTTGATGTCTTCCTCTTATGAGGGAAGAGGATACCATAGCTTAACAGGGCAAACAGGTTCTAGAATATACACAAATATAGGGGATAATGTTGTTTGGAGAGCTTTTGTGAAACGCAGAGATGTCCTTTTGTTTTCCCCTAACATCTCTAAATATGATTTGTATCATTTTTTCCCTAAATCTGTAAAACTCTTTGGTAAATTGGATACATTGGTACAAGAATTAGAAAAGATGCATGGAAATGAACTAAGGGCAGCCATATTTCCATGTAGTATTCAATTAGCCTAATTTAAGAATTTTACAACTTTCCTTATTATTCATTTAATATTTTATTATTTTTTATGAAGTATTCAAGAAATATATGAGACCATAGAACGTTATAAAATTAAAATCAAAAATTTAATAGATTCTTAACTTATATTTTTATAGAATAATTCTGATTATAATATATCATACTAAGATTTTTTATCTTAAATTGTTTTATTAATATTGGAATTTATAACAATTATCAAGGTGGATATTTTAATATGAAAGTCGGTTGGATATATAAGGTTCTCTTAATTGGCTCAAATGGTTCCGGAAAGTCCGCCTTTATTAATTATGATAAAGATAGTCAGAAATTTTTTAAAGATTTCAGTGAGAATATTGGGCTGGATTTTCATATTAAAAAATTAAAAGTAGACAATGAACTCCATTGTCAATTACAAATATGGGATGTAAATGTTGCTGAAAATTTTTATTTTTTAATTCCCTCTTATTTCAGGGGAACTGCTATTTTTCTTTTATTTTTTGATCTCACAGATCCTCAATCTTTTATTAATCTGCCGATTTGGATTGATATTATTCATGCCTTTTCTGAGGAGGTTCCCATTATATTATTAGGCACAAAATCTGATATAATCCCAGCTGTCCCCTACGAGAATATCATAAAGTTTGCTCATAATCATGACCTTATTGGTCCTTATTTTATTTCAATCAAACAAGGATTTAATATAGATGTTATTTTTAATCATGTGGCCGAGATTTTAACTGGTATGAATATTTTATCGAATAAAGAAAAAAATTATTTAAGACGAAATCTCGGCAAAATCAAACAATCTTCTCATAATGAAATAGCAAGTCAAACATATTTCAATTTAAACGAAAATGATTTGCTTTCCTCTTCAAATTTAGACGATTTGCCCCATACCAATGATCTCCCTAACAATTTACTAAGATTGAGAGATATCATGCGAGGAGAAATAGAATTTCAAGGTTCAACAAAAATAGAGTTATCATTAGAAGAACGAAAAGAATTAATTGAATTTCTAAATTTCTTTAAATATTGTCCAATTTGTAATTCGAGAAATCATTCCAGTTATCTTAAACGTTTTTATTTCAGTAAAGATAAATATAAAATTAAGATAAAAAACCAATTATTAGTACTGATGAATGAATCGTTTCATTTTAAGAAAAGATATTATAATCATATAAGCTTTGGAATTCCGTGTTGCGAATGCTTTCAGAAGTACTGCAAAACATCTAAAAATTGAATATATCTGTTGGAAAAAATAACCTCGATTCACTTCTCTTAATTATTTTCAGAAATTGATTAATTTTTATATAGCTGAGAAATTTCTTTACTATTTTATTCTAAAATACAAAAATAAGGAAAAAAAAAATTAAATATTCAGTTTTTAAGCTTATTTCACTATTTTTTTTTTAATAAATTTTGGTAATAAAAAGCCGATAAAGAACAAAATTATACCTGTTATTAATATCCCTCTAAAAATAATTAATGTATATTCATTTGATGGCAAGGAACTATCAAGAATTCCTGCTAGAGAAAAAGAAGGAAAAGCAATTAGGAGAAATTTGCCTTTAGTTCTCATTACAATATCATCAAATTTGATTGTTTCGAGAGAGAATTTTATCCCCGTAACTAATAAAATTGCTACATACACAAATATAAATGAATTAAGAAACCAATTTTTGCCTAAAGTATCTACGGGTGAAATCTTTTCTGAAACAAGAGTAACGTCAATAGAAAGTAAGGTTAGAAATACAACATAAAAAAATACAGTAAATCCTATCACACTCCCAATGATTAATTTTCCTCGATATTTTAACAAGATTATATCAGTAAAAAATACAACCCATGAGATTAAACTGATGGGAAGCGGAATAAAATTTAAGAGCATAATCGCTTCGAGAGGTAATCCCTCATTATTAAATAGTAAAGCAACTATAAAGGATAAACTTGTTCCGTACCAGCCTGATGTCATGAAAATCAATGTAAGACCCATTAAAATGAAATGTTTGTCTTGATTTTTGAAATATTTTAATAATACGATTATCCCCAGAATAATAGAGATAGATACAACCGAAAGTCCTAAAGAGCCGTTGAGAATATCTAAAGGTGTCAGACTCATAAAAATATAGAATAAAAACTCATATAAAAAATTATTACTATTGGAAAAAAAAAATGATTACTATTCTTTATGTTAATTTAATAGTTTTTTATTTATCAAATTTTTAAAAAAAATTTTAAAATAATTGTATTCCAATAATTGTAATAATGAAGCCCATTATAACAATTACTAATAAATTGATCCAAATTTTTTGAATAATTGTATTCCAATAATTGTAATAATGAAGCTCATTATAACAATTACTAATAAATTGATCCATATAATTATCTCTGTTAAAGCTACTCCACTAAAGATCATCTTGAGAGATTCAGTAGCATAATAACTTGGAAAAAACATTGCAATTATAATGGTACTTTCATTTAAAGGAATAAATGTACCAAAAAACATCTGGGGTAATATAAAAATAAACGCTAAACCAGTTGCAGAACCTGAGCTTTTTGCTATTGTTGCAGTAATTAGGCCAAACCCTACTGAACATATTGAAAGAAAAACCATGAATATAACGGCAAATGGTAAACCTAAAGCACCTCCCGCTGGTCTAAAACCCATAAGGAATATGAATATTGCTACTATTGCTACTTGTAGGAGTGATAATATTGTATTTGAAATCAAATGGCTGCTCATAAATTCAGCTGATGTGGTTGGTGTGGTATTTATTCGTTTTAATAATCCATATTCTCTATCTTCACAAAATGTTTGAGCTACAATCATAGTTATGAAAATACAGGCATATGCAAATATACCAGGAGCCATTAAATCAAAAGTACTTATGCCTGGAGATCCACTTGGAATCGAACTAAAAACAAATCCAAAAATTATTGATAGCACCGCCGGAAATAAAAGCATCAAAAACAGGTAAGCCGGCTCCCTTAATATCTTTTTCAATTCCATTTTAACTAGTGCAAATACTCTTAGCATATTCATTTTTAGATCCCCTCCAATATTCTTCTTCCTGTAATTTCTAAAAATACCTCCTCTAAATTCTTTGCATTATATTTCTCCTTTAATTCCTTAGGAGATCCGAGGGCGATTAGCTCTCCATAATCTATTATTGCGACTCTATCACATAAAGCTTCTGCTTCTTCAATGTAATGGGTTGTAAGCAGTATAGTTTTTTTATGTTCTTTGAGCGAACCAATAAATTGCCATATTTTACGGCGAGCTCTGGGGTCCATTCCCACGGTAGGTTCATCAAGAAACACAATTTCTGGGTCACTAATTAATGCCATCAAGAGATTTAATTGACTCAGCATGCCACCACTATATTCTTTTGCCTTTCTTTCAGCAGTTTCTATGAATTCAACTACATTTAAGAGATTATCAGCTCGTGATTTCACTTCCTTTTTGTTTATTCCATGAAGATTACCAAACAATTCAATATTTTCCCGACCCGTAAGGAATTTATAGACTGCGATGTGTTGCGGGCATACGCCAATTATTTCTTTAATTTTACTTAATTCTTTTTTCACATTATACCCACCAACAAAGAGTTCACCACTAGTAGGTTTTAATAATCCAACCAACATGTTAATAGTTGTGGTTTTACCAGCCCCATTTGGCCCTAGAAGTCCAAATATTTCTCCTTCTCTTATCTTTATATTTAATCCATTAACAGCAGTGATATCACCAAATATTTTTACTATATCTTTTGTAATAATAGCATAATTTTGATCAGGATCATAAATATCTTCTGGATTAGCGGTTTCAAATTTATTTTCCGATTTTAAACTCATTTTTCATCCTCAAATTTTTTTATAATTGGAAAATTTATTTATAAAATTTCTAAAAAATTTTTTTTCATTCTATGAAGATCTATAGATAATCTCTCTTATATAGTTGATGTATATTGTAAAGTTGGAATAGTAGAATAATAAGCACCATATTTTGGACATTTTTTCACCCAATAGGATAAAAAATTGGATATTTTTATTTGAAGATTTAAAATAAATATCTAACAAATGATGTATTTGAAGATTCTCAGAATATAAAATAATTAATCATTAAAAGGAAGTTTTTAAATTAAATTCTAAAATGTAAACTTATGGGTTGATAATATTCATATTTTAAAAATAAAAAATTAAAAGAATTTATGGGTTCATTTTTTAAGCTCTTTAATTTTTTCATCTAAATACGTATCAACCCAAGTTTGATATATTTTTCCCTCAATAAGAACCGTTATTTCAACTTTTTCAAGGTTCAATTCAATTAAATAAGCTTCTATCTCTTGGAGCTCTTTCATAGAATTTGCCCAGCAAAAAATTATCATAACATTAGGAAGGTTTATAAAGTTCCAATAATACATAATTTTTTGTCCAAATTGAGTTTTGATATTTTCCATCAAATTCATTTCATCAAAATCTTTAGCTGGTTTCGACTTGATAATAATAAACGATAAAATTTCGGATGTTTTGTCAGGATACCAATCAATCGTAAATTCTATTAGGTTCTCATCAATTAAACGATTTAAACGACGAGTGACCGTCTTGCTGGAAATTCCCACTTCATCTGCAATATCAGATATAGTTTTTCGTGAATTATTTCTCAAAGAATTTATTATTAAATAATCTTTATCTGTATAAAATGCTTCAATAGTTCCATCCATAGTTGCAGAAGGTGAATTTTTATCTAAACCCACAGTAAGATCATTTATTTTAGCATCTTTTCTTATTAATGAGATTATAGCATCTAAATCCTTCAAATTACGCGAAAAGGCATGAATATAAAATAATTCTCCACTCGCTTGTGTGACATTATAGACACATTCATTATTCCCTATTTTATCCATTAAGATCTTCTTTTCTTTAATAGGGGAGTTCCCAAATAATACTATATTCGTAGTATAAGGAAAATTAAGAAAACTCAATTTAGTTTTAAAACTTTGTATAATTCCTAATTCCACCATTGATTTAATACGTTTATAAATACTATTTACACTCATATTAAATATATCTGCAATTTTGCTATAAGAAATCCTAGAGTTTGCCATCAACATAAATGATATTGTAAAATCAATTTCATCCATAATACCAAAATAAAATAGAAACTATTATATACTTTTATTTGATTTTTTAACTATTTTATTTTTTATGAAAAATTGACCTAAATATGGTTTTAATCATACTTTTACTAATATATTAAAATTGGATTTTTTTAAAAGAAAAGAAAAGTTATTTGTACAAAAGATCATTTAATAGATGATATATTTTATTATTATAAGATTTGAGTAAAATATAGGAAAACCTATTACCCACCGAAAATAATTAAAAAAAATTAGGTCAAAACTATGGTTCAAGCAAAAGAGAGAATTGAAACGCAAGGTGCTAAAAAAGACGCCTTTCTTGGGATTGACGTCGGCAGTGTTTCATGCAAATTTATTTTAATGGATAGAGAGGGTAATGTATTAAGTCATGTCTTTTTAAGAAATAGGGGATCCCCTATTGATTCAGTTAAATTTGGAATGTCTAAATTACGCGAACATATTAAAGAAAAAACCGAGTTGGAAGATTACGAGATAAAGGCATGTGGTACCACGGGTTCGGCTAGATATCTTACAAAAGCTGTCGTAGGGGGCGATTTGGCTAAAACAGAAATTATTGCGCATGCTGTCGCTACTCAATCAATGTATCCTAACGTCCGAACTATTCTTGAAATTGGCGGACAGGATAGTAAAATTATCATATTAAGAGATGGAATAATTGTCGATTTTGCAATGAATTCCGTGTGTGCTGCTGGAACTGGATCCTTTTTAGATCATCAAGCATCACGATTAGGTATCCCTATTGAGAAATTTGGAGATTATGCGGTAAAATCAGAAAATCCTGTATCCATTGCTGGAAGATGTACGGTGTTCGCCGAATCTGATATGATCCATAAACAAAATGCGGGGCACTCAAAAGAAGATATTATTGCTGGATTGTGCGACTCGCTTGTCCGAAATTATCTCAATAATTTATCAAAAGGAAAAGATTTAGAAGAACCTGTGGTCTTTCAAGGCGGGGTCTCATATAATAAAGGTATTATTGAAGCTTTTGAACGCCATCTTAATTGTAAAGTTATTGTGCCAAAGTATAATGTGCTTATGGGAGCGCTTGGAATGGCTATCCTTGTCAGAGATCATTATTTAGATCATGGAAATGAAACCTCTTTTCGGGGATTACAAATATCTGAACTTAATTTTGAAACATCAACCTTCCACTGTGGCGATTGTCCTAACAATTGCGAAATAATCGAAGTAAAGATGCCCGAGAAGGGGGATGAAGTCATAGCTCGCTGGGGAAGCAGATGTGGGAAGTGGGAAGTATTCTAGTTAATAAATCTTTAATCTTAATAAACTTATATAAAAAATGTATTTTATTTTTTATTAAGAATACACGATCTCTTTTTAAATATATTTTTCAAAAATTTTGGTATTTCATAACCATAATGGCTATTATATTATCCATTTAAAATTTCTATTGGATATATATAAATAATAATCTAACTAATCTATAAATAATTAATCCTAAAATTTATTGCACAAATCTAGATATATTTAAACTAAAAAAGAGTTTTAGCTAAAATGAATACAAAATTACAATCTTTAATTAAAAGGGCAGCCGAAAATAGCAAAAAGATTTTTAATATGTATGGGTACTTAAATCCGATATTAGAGGTACGCACTAAAGACACAATATATCCTGCAAGTGTAAATTGCAAAAGTAGGAGCGAGATTCCTCAAACAATTGAAAATATGATAAACCATTTTCAGAAAATGGATGTAGAAATGTATGCATGGAATCAAACTATGACTGGAACAAATATAAAAACAGGTGCTGAGTCAAGTATTTTGCTAACTATTGGTGAGCTAAAAAATGGGGATCAAGGTGTTTTAATGACTCCATTTATTAAGAGAGGAAAACAAATTGAATATCAAAAGGCAAAATGGGAGGATCCAAAAAAATTTCAAAATATTTTTCAATTATTTACAAGGATTTTTAACAAACCAGAAAATGAAACCCCCCCCCAAGTTCTAAAAGGCAGGACTCAAATGTACCACCTATTCTTAAGAATCTAGCAGCTAAAGTTCAAGATGGAGGACCTTTAAACCCACATGAAGAAGTTAGGCATGGGCATCTAAAAATGCTTGTTCAAGAAGGCCCTAATAAGATGGATGGAATAATTGCATGTAATGTTCCAATAATACATAGAGCAGGTAAGATTTTATGTTTAAAAGAGAAAAGTTAGAAGAGCTAAGTTTTTGAATTAAAAATTAGTTAAATCTTTATTTTAAATGTAATAATTGTTTTTAAATCTACAATAATTTCTTTTCTTTAGAGCATTTAAAACCTCCTATTAATCTTTTATATTCTATATTTTCTCTAAAAAAGAAATAAAGCTAAAAAATGAAATCTTCTTTAATTTTTTCTATAAAGAGCGAATGATAATCTTCAATTTGTTGTATGTAAGGTTATATAGTTATTATACTCTTTAGAGAGGTAAAACTACTAAATCTTTTTATTTCAATACTTATAATAATCTTATTTTGAAGATTATTCTTTTAAATAACACTGTGTTATTCAACTAAAACGGTTATGATCAATAAATAAAAAAAAATAATTATACTTAATATCTTATTTACAAATTTTATATAGGTATTACAAAGGATGGAAGAGATTAAAGATATCTTAAAGCAACTCCGAAATATTGGAGGAGAAGTTCTTGAAACATTAAAGCACAGGTCAAAATTATCAACTTTGTTCGATATTTTTACCGAAAATTTGATACCGAGATATGTATCAGACAAAGATTTAAAGGAATATTATGAAAAAAGAATGGAAGATGTTAACAAATTTATCGAAACAGTCTAAAATATAAAAATTAAAATATGAGAGGCACCAAAGTATGACAGAAAGTCAACCACAAGAAGAAGAAGAAGAAAAAAAAGATATGTTTGAAAAAATTGGCGGAAGGGATAATTTTAGTAAAGTATTATATGGGATTACTAAAGGTGTTGCCGGGCTTTTTTTAGATGCCTTTACTAATTTAAAAATAAAAGGAAAAGAAAATATTCCCTTACATGATAAAGCCCTATTAACCACGATTAGCGATAATATATTTCGAGATATGTTGGCAATAGCTCAATTGAGTGGGAGACAAATTCATTTTATGTTATCTCCAAAATTAATAAGGCATCAAATTGCAGGACCTATTTTGAAAACATTAGGGATGTTCCGAAGCACAGAAAGTAAAGAAGATCAAGAGCCTGTTGATCAAGTGTTTGAATTTTTAAATGAAAAAAATGATTTAGTAGCGATGACTCCGGAATCAAAATTAGATGATGAAACACAACTAAAATCGATGGCTGCAATAATAAAATTTGCGGTGGCAGGTGATGCTCCAATTATTCCCTTGAAAGTTTATACAGAAAAGATTCGATTATTTAATATATTTGATATAGATGGGATAGTAGTTAATGTGGGTACTCCCATCAAAGTGGAGAAAAAATTAAATCGAGACAAATACCGTCCACAACGCTACGAATTAGCCGAAGGTATACTTAAAATAATAGATTCCTTAAAGATTTCAAATCAATCAAAATCAGAATCAGATAGTGAAGAATATGGAAAATAATCAAGGCGGCTCAGAAAAAACTGATATTGATTTACCGAGAATTATTCAAGATTTAAAGGATAATAAATTACCTGATTTAAGTAAAAAAGAAATCAAACAATTATTTGATAAATTGGATAGTAGTACAATCAATGAATTACTTGATGATTTTAATGATTCAGTCAAAAATCTATTTGACTTAGGGTTTAAGCTGGCAAATGTCTTAGATTTGAATAAGATCTTGGATTATTTCGAAAAAAACAACAATACAAAATAAAATAAATTAATAACGAGAATATATAAATTCCCTGAGAATAATCATAGTTTAACTTCTTATTTTAATAAATCATATATTATAATTAATGCATTCGACTCATTTTTAGGAAAAGCTGCTATTTTAATTTTAATGTAAAAACAGTCTCCTTGATCTGTCAATTTATAGAGATTCTTATCTAATAGATTATATTTGTCAAATCTAAGATAAAAATTAAGATTTTGATCTAATCTTTTTTTTGCTTGATTTTTTATTTTATTTTTAGTATCCCCATCTAATTGATTAAATAGATTAGTTAAAAATACTTTAATATGTCTATTTTTTAACAAATCAATTCTTAAGACTTTGATGATTTTATTGTTAAAACCCATAACTGATTTTTCATATAATTCAATTTTTTCTTCCTTTACATTAAAAGGAAATAAGCTCAAAAATTTTAGTTTAATCCTATCTAAATTTTCTCCTGGTTGGACAAAAATTTCTACTGTAATTGAATGAGCAACAATCATTTTATATTCGCCTTTTTAAAAGCTAATAAATGTCCTTTTAATTCATTTGAATTTATTCAGTTTTGATAAAATGCTAATATCATTTCGATATATAACTCCTATGTGTATTAAAATTCATAATATTTAATATTCTTAAGCTATAATAAATTTAATTTATTCAAAATAATCATTAAATTGAGGGATGAATCCTTTTTTCATCAACAATTCAGTTTGTTTTTTTGCATTTTTAATAGATTTTGAAGCTTTAGAAGAGAGCTCATCTTCTGAAAGGGTAATACGAGCAATATTTTGTTCTATTGCTTTTAATCCCACGGCGACAGCTTCTCTTATATAGACTTCTTCATATTCCATTGAGGGAATGATACAATCTTCAATAAGGCATCCCTCTATATCTAATACTATATCTGCTAATTCATATGCTGCTGCGATACACATCTCATCTGAAATGGTTTTTGCTCTCACATCTAATGTTCCTCGAAAAATACCTGGGAAGCCTAAAGAATTGTTGACTTGATTTTTAAAATCCGAACGACCAGTTGCTACAATCCTTGCTCCTGCTTCCTTAGCATCCCAAGGAAATATTTCTGGTACAGGATTAGCGCACGCAAACACAATTGCATCATCTGCCATTTTTGAAATCCATTCTTTTTCTATTATATTAGGTCCAGGGATACTTAACGAAATTAATACGTCTGCCCCCTCTAATGCATTACTTAAGTCTCCTCTAATCTCTTCAGTATTACTTAGTTGAGCAACTTCATATTTATAATTTTCTGGACTTAGTAAATCAGCTCTATTTTTATATAAAATTCCCTTCGAATCAACAAAAATAGATTTTCTTAAATTAAAACCATATTCTCGCAATAAGCGTGAGGTGGCAAAATTAGCTGCCCCAATACCGTTGAAGACTATTTTTATATCTTCTTTTTTCTTTCCCACAATTTTTAATGCATTTATTAATGCAGCTAATTTTACCGTTGCCGTGCCTTGTTGATCATCATGCCAAATCGGAATTTTAAGCTCCGGGTCATCCCTTAATTTATCTAGAACAGAGAAGCATTTTGGTTTTGAGATATCCTCAAGATTTATCCCACCAAAAGTAGGTTGTATCATTTTAACAAAATTAATTATTTCTTCAGCAGAGCAACACTCATTGATTCCAATACTTAGAGGGAAGGCGTCAACCCCGCCTAAATACTTAAATAATAAAGCTTTACCTTCCATAACTGGTAAAGCTGCTTCTGGTCCTAGATCTCCTAATCCCAATACTCTTGAGCCATCAGAAACAACCGCTACATAATTCCATTTATTTGTATATGTAAAAATTTTATTTTTATCTGCGGCTATTTCTTTAGAAACTGCCGCAACTCCCGGCGAATACCAAATACCAAAATCTTTATGGGACCTTATTTGACATTTCGGCATAATTTGAATTTTGCCATGATAAAACGGATGCATTTTTAATGCATTTTTGGAAGGAATTTTGGATTTTTTTATCAGATTATCTACCATTTTTTTATTCATATAAAATCATTTATATTAAATTATAGCGCTCTTATGTAGATTTCTGTTATAAAATGCAAATACTAAAATTAGAAAAAAGATAATAATTAAAAAATAAAAAGTTTATAAACTGAAATTATATCTTAATAAACTGCTTTTTAGCTGCCCCGCAAACGGGACATACCCAACCATCGGGAATATCAGTAAAACGAGTTCCCGGAGCGATACTTCCATCAGGATCTCCTTTAACGGGATCATATACATATCCACATACAGTACATCGATATTTTCCTCCCAATTCTTCGGATGTTTTTTCAATTTTTTCAGCCGGTTCTTCTTTTTCCTGAATTAGTTTTTCTGGTATTTCAGAAATTTCTTTTGAAGGAAGATTATAAAGATTTGGCATTCCATGCTCATATTGTTTTGTAGCAAATCGAGAAATAACAATTCGTTGTATTTCTGAGGTTCCTTCATAGATTTGGAATAATTTGGCATCTCTAAATAATTTTTCAACAGGATATGTCTTGATGTAGCCATATCCTCCAAATAATTGAATTGCTTCTGTAGTAACATTCATTGCCACATCTGAAGCGAATGCTTTAGCACATGCGGAACTAATATTATTATCAATTCCTTGATCTGCTTCCCATGCTGCTTTGTAGGTAAGTAAACGAGCAGCTTCAATATTTTTATACATATCTGCTATTTTCTGTTGAATGGCTTGGAATTTTACTATAGGTCTTCCAAACGCTTTTCTTTCACTTGTATAGTCAATTGCATATTCCATAGCAGATCTTGCACATCCAACTGCAAAAGCTCCGATGGCGGGACGAGTATTTGCGAAGGTCTGCATTGCTAAAACAAACCCGAATCCTGGTTTGGCTAAAACATTTTCTTCAGGTACTCTAACGTCATTTAATACTACAGAGCAAGTGTTTGATGCCCTTTGACCAAGTTTTGGGATATGGGCTCCTGTTTTGAATCCTTCTGAATCAGTCGGTACGATAAATGCACATATTCCTCTGTGCTTTTTCTCAGGATCAATCGTTGCAAAAATAGAGATATAATCCGCATATCCCGCATTAGTTATCCAGTATTTAGTACCATTTAAAATATAATCTTTACCATCTTTTTTAGCCAAGCATCGCATACCCGCTACATCAGACCCCATACCTGGTTCACTAGTAGCAAATGAAATTAATTTGAATTCATTAACTAACTCTGTTAAAATTCTTTTTTTTTGTTCATCATTACCTCCAATAATAATTGGTTCAGATCCCAGATTATTGTCAAAGATAGATGTTGCAATTCCGGGACAAGCTGCAGCGATTTCTTCTACAACTACAATTGATTCCATTAGTCCATAACCTAATCCTCCATATTCCTTAGGTATCGCTAAATTTAATAAATCCTCTTCCCATGCTTTCTTAATAACGTCCATAGGGAATGTGTTTTTCTCATCATAATATTTAGCAACTGGTAAAACCTCCCTAATTGCAAACTCCCGAGCTTTTTTTTTTAACTCTTTTTGTTTTGCAGTTAATTCAAAATTCATAATTAATCCTTTTTTATGCTTTTTGTTTTGATTTTATTTTGAAAATTTAAAAAGAATTTGTTTATATTTTGAAAATTTGCTAAAATTACAAAAATAATCTAAAATTTAATTCAGCCTATAAAAATAATGCTAATTATTACAATTGATTAAGGATTTATTCAAGTTTTGAACCACAATAAGGACAAATAGGAGCATCTTTCACATTTGTCCCGCATATAGGACAAAATTTTATAATGCATCTAGATTTTGGAGGGTTTAGAGATGTTATTGAGATTTTTTCACTTTTTTCTGGTTTTATATTACTAGGATTAATATCTGCTTGAGAATTTATTTCATTATCTGAAGTTTTATTTGTATTTATTTTTATTTGAGGTCCAAAATAGCCACCGATCCTTATTATAGTTTCTTTTGATTTTTTTCCTTCAGCATGAATTTCTACTGGTTTTTGAACCTCTTCTTCCCTTAATTGATTTGATAAAGATTCTGTATATTCCTTTAAAGGTTCTGGAGCATTTATTGAATTTTCTTCTTTATTAATTGATTGAATCAAACTTTTATCTAATTTTAAAAGAGCTTCACATTTAGGACAACGGAAAATATAGGGTATTCCTATATTATTCTCAACTGAATATTGAGCAATACAACAAGTATGGAAAGATGTGTTGCAATTAAAACACTTATGAAGTTCATCAAGTGGATCATTACATATTTCACAAATGAACTCTTTACAGAAAAAACAAGTTTTATAATCCAAGGAAGTTAAACTTATTAAATCTGTGGCTAATCGCTCAAAAAACGCGTAATCTTTAGGAGATATTTTCTCTTTATAAGAAGAATCATAGGAATATTCTTCTCTACTTCTGACTATTGAACTTAAATATCTTTTCAAATGCTTTTCATCACGACAATAAAGAGTCCCTCCAAATGTTTCACTAGTTATTACTTTTAATTTAACATCATCTTTATAGAACTTCTGATCTCCAACGCGAATAATATCAATATAAGTATAAAAATTTTTTGCCTTTAAAATTAAATCATAAAGAGCTGTATTATATTCTTCGGATAAATCACTTGGAGAATCAGAGATTATAATTATACGATAGGTTTTACGGAACTTCCTGCTTTTCTGAAAAACATAAGCTAAAATTTCATACAACCCATTTTCGAAATAATTAAAATCTTTTTCTCGTTCATCCCATATTTCTTTAATTGTCTCAAATATAATTTCTGGTTTTTGATTATAAATAGTAAATAATTCTTTATCCCGTTTGAAAAGAACTAATCCATAAAGACTGGTTTTCTCAGACTTCTCGTTTTCCTCTATAAATATTCCTAATCCACTTATTAAACGTTTTTTTTTAAGAAAATCAGTTGATAAGTCTAAGTAAAATATAATCTCCTCAGTAGACTCCAGTAAATTATCGTTATTTAAAGCCATAATAATAATTTGTCCATAAAATCAAGAATTTTTTTCAAATTTAAAAGATATGATATATAAGATATATCTTTAATATATTCTTTGTATAGAATGAGATTAAATTCTTATTTATTTTTAATTATTTCGTAATATATCATATCTTATAAAACAAAATACAATCCTTTAATAATAACTTTTTATATAGTAAAGTTAATAATTATAAATTCATAACTATAATATCTTTATATAATAAACTTAAAAATTATAACTTCATAACATGTCTCTTAAAAAATTTTTATCTCAATTGAAATTATCTGATGGGGCAATTAAAATTTATTCAGAAGCACTTCCCTACTCTTTTTTAACGTATTATGAATTGCGATCGATTATGCCTGAAATTAGTGATGAACAATTTTCTCAATATCTTAATGAACTTGTAAATATCAATTTAGTAATTAAAAATGAAAACAAAGATATTACTCTTGGTACAGAATATTTAGCAATACCTCCTTTCTCACCAATAGTATCTTACTTTAATAATATTGGCAAAAATTTCACTCGAATCCAAGATCAAATTCAAAAATTAATAAAAAATTCATTAGAAATAACTTTTCAACAAAATACCAAAATCAATTTAAAAGATCTTGAACAACAAATTAAAACTATTTTTAAAGATTTTGAAGAAACTACTTTATTAGAGAGAAAAGATGCTGAAGATATTGCTGAAAGTTTTGAAACTATTACAAAGATTAAACCTCAAGTAGATAACCTTCATCAAAGTATAAATAAAATAACTAAGACTCATTTCTCTGATCTCATAGAAAATATCTCTAATTTGAAGAAGAAGATAACAGAACGAATAGAAACTTTAGAAATGAAAAAAGAAAAAGATAAAGAATTAGTCATCACAATAATTGAGGAAATGTTCAAAACAGAATTAGATGAAGTGAAACATAATTTTCTAATTTCTGTTGAAGGACTCATTAAACAAGAATTTGATAAATTTGCTTTAGATCCCTATATAAATACCATTATTCAAAATAAAAATGATTTTAAAACAATCTTACTGGATTTAATTTATAACTTCGAAAAAAAAATAAATGATCTTTCTAATTTAATAAAAGAAAAGAATGAAAATTTTAACCCAAATTTAAAAAATTTAGAAAAAACAATTTTTGAAAATATTTCTAACATTGTAGGGTCATCCCTTGATCAAATTTCAAGTTTAAATAAACCTGTTATGAAGGTGCTTTCTGACTTTATGGAATCAATCTATAAGCCAGAGATGCTTAAAACAAAAGAAGTATGGGTGATTCATAGTGCTACTCGAATTAATGAGGAAATAATTGCTGCAGTTCAAAATTCTGAAGATCAATTATTTATAATAGTTCCAAAATTAAAAGATTTTTTACCAGTTGAAGTATTCAGTGAGGCTTCAAAAAATCTTAGAATTCGATTGATTTCCTCAGATCCACATGTAAATAGTAAAGTAAGGCAATTTAAGCAAATAAATGGCTTAGAATTTCGAAATCTCGAAAATGAGCAATTTATTGGTGTTGGATCTGATAAAAATTGTGTAGCATTAGGAATATTAAAACCTGAAATAGAGGATGAATTAAGTAATTTTATTGGTATTGGTACAAATAATCACAAAATTATAGATACAATCTATAAAGCTTTTAATAATTTATGGAATCTTGCCGAAGGTGAATTTGGTAAAGCAGGTATAAAAGAGAAAGAAATTATACCTCCATCTAAAGAACCTCAATCGCAAATCCTTAAGAAATCCATTCAACCAGAAATACAAAAACGCGAAATGCCAGAGAAAAGAGAAATCAGGATACCTACTCCTCTAAATGAAGATCAATTAACTGAAGTAGGAATACTCTTAAATAATACTTTTAATGATTTTATAAAGAAGCTATCTGAATTCACAGGAATCGAATTTGCAGAAGGCTTAGATAAAATTGCAGACCTAGTGTTGGAAAAACGGGGTTTTTCTGTAACACTCCATCATATACGTGAATTTATTGATCGTTTTCAAAAACAGAAAGCAAAACTGAGTCAGCAAGATATTGAGGAAATTATTGAAAATATTGGAATATGGAAAGAAAAGCTCTTATAACTAAAATTCTTATTAATATAATTTTAAGAATTCATATTGACAAAATATTTCCAGTATAATAGATCGGTTCATATAGTCCTATTTGAATTTGACCTCGAGAAGCAATATCTATAGCTCTATTAATTCCTACGAGTACTTTCTCCAATAAAAAATTAAATGCATTTATGCAGCTGTTAAATTGCTTAATATTTCCCTTATCTAAATTCTTACAGCTTGCAGGGATTAATTCTGGAATAAAATCATTACTGAGCATAATATTTTCTGCATCAATCATAGTTTCTTCATTTCTAGAAAAAGGATTAGAAAGATCCATCTTTGCAAACATTAATTTACATACAAATACTGATGCTTTTATTTCTCTCATGATAAATTTAATTATATTTTCTTTGTCGAAAAACTCCCGAGAGCTCGCCATATCAAGTAATTTTTCTCCGGTAATTGAATCTTGATTATTTAGTAGTTTTTTAACTCTCTCAGAAGCTTTACTCTTTGGGAACATGATAATTAAGTTCATTTTGTTTTTAAGATAATATTCTTCAGCAAACATTAAGAGATATGAATTTGATTTATCCTCTTTTTTATTTGAAATAGATTCTGTATCAGAGATGATCTTTTCTTTAAATTTATCCATAATGCTTTTAATTATTAGAAATTTTAATTTTAATTGATGTAATGCAAGATATACACATACACGAGCTTTCGAATAAGGAATAATATTTCCCATGCGAATTCTATCATAATTATCTCTAGCATAAGTTACAATTGGTTTTAGCTTCGGAATGGCATAATTAATAAAATGTTCGATGATATCCATATATAAAGCGTTGTCTGTTATACCTAAAATATTAATCAAATTTTCACTTGATGGTCGAGATTGAGGAACTTCTTTAATATGCTCATAATTATGATCTATCAAATAGACAGATATAAGTGCCTCCATCTCTAAAACTGTTCTACATGGGATAAATACTTTATTTAAATCATTGAGAATATTATTATAATCTTGCATAGATTTCGCCGCTAAAAATAGAAAGGGTTTTCACTTTTTTCAGATGAAAAAAATGAATTTCATTATTAATTTAAGAATTATTTTCTTTTAAATATTTTTGCTTTTAGTTGAAAAACCATGATTGCTAATATTAGATATAGAGGTAACAATTAAAGAAAGATGTTTTAAATCTTAGTAATTCTAATAAAAAGATCTATAAATATTAGATTTCATATTTTTATTGAAAAAAAGAAGATCTTAATTAAATTTCTGATACTGAATCTTGAATTTCAGCTTTCTTAGCTTTTTTTAATTGTGTTCTAATGAAACTAATAAGAATATATCCTATTATGAGAGACTCAAACACAAAAAAGAGGATACTCACTATTGAAGCAATAATAAAATCAGGATTTAAGATACCAATTATCGCGAAAACCGGGCATAAAGGAGCGAAAATCAAAAAGGTAAAATAAACCTTTTTATCCTTTTCTTTCTCAAAAACAATATGAAGTGTTATATTAGACCAAGCCAAAAAAATCATAATGATAATAATTAGTATGTTTGAAAAGAAGGGAAAATCTAAAGTTCCTCCTATTTCACTAGTCGCTACAGCAAAAAAATAATTAGCATAAAAAAAAGCTAAAATCGCGAGTCCACTTAACGGTGTTGGTATACCGGTATATCCTTTTATCTTGGATATATTAAATCTTGCTAATCGCAATATTGCCCCCAATGCGAAAAGCACACAAGCAAAAATTAAAAAATAATCGTAGATAGTCCCTATCTTGAAAGCTTGAAATGTTAATACTGAAGGTGCGATACCAAATGTTAAAGAATCGTTTAAGGAGTCTAATTCCTTTCCAATTTCATTTACAGTTCCCGTTTTTCGAGCCACATACCCATCAAGCAAATCTGTACCAAATGTAAATGCTAATAGGAAAAAACCCAAGGAGACTAAGGTCCTCCCGCCGAGAGTTACTATTATTACTGTAATTAACCCGAGGGTAGTTCCAGTAAGAGTTATATAGTCTTTAAGTTTTAGTAGATCGACAATCTTAGACATAATTATATTAATTAAAGCATTTTATTAATTAAAAGATTTCTTTCTATAATTTATGGTCATTCTGATTTAATAAAACTTTTATAATCGTATTTTAATATTAATTTTGAAGAAAAAAATAACTGACTCAATCTAAATATGACGCAATCTGAATATGAGAATTTCATGGTTTTTGAATTATTACCAAATGGAGAGAGACAGCGATTGGATACAGACGAGCCAGATCTTCAGAATATCCTAGATCCTGAGCAGGTTTTCGTTATTGTAAAAGAGGAAATAAGAAGGATTTATATTTGGAAAGGAGCGAAATCACCTGTAAGGAAAAGATTCATAAGTTCGCGTGTGGCATCTAAAATCCAGGATGAACTTGTCAAAGAGGCCGCCTTTCATCGGTGTAAAATAGTTTCAGTAGATCAAGGAGATGAACCAGAGGAATTTTTAAAATCTTTTAATTTAGAATCAATGGAAGTTACTGAGAAACTTGCAGATATGCATTATGTAAGAAATATTGATAAAGCTCCCTCTAACTTAATGGGAAGAGTAGTAGAAAGTTCAGAGAGTACAATTTCAGCAGAAACAGAAGAATATTATTCCCCTGCACTGGAAGAATTAAAAAGATCTGGAAAAGGGATTACCCCAATAACTACATATCAAAGTGAGAGACCACGAGGTTATAAGAGACCCTTAAGAATTAATCCAAAACAAATAATAGATAAAATAGTAAAATTAAAACTGCCTGAGGGATATCAGCGACAAAATCTTATAATAAATCAAGATCTTTATGGCGAAATACTTAAAGTAACAAATGTATTTGGTCAACGTATTGAAGAAACAATATGGGAAAAAGTATCTAAACTCCCAGAAGGTATTTATGAATTAAAAAATTATCGCGTTAGAATCTATTTTTATAATAATAAAGGAATAATTGAAGGAATAGAAATATTAAAATATGAAAATAATTCAATTAAAAAATCAGAAATTGAAAGAACTACGATTAATTTACCCGATAATGATAAACCAATAAAAGACAGAATATTAGAAATAGCACCTCCCAAGAATTATAAGAGGCAAAATTTAATTGTTGGTCAAAATCTTTACGGAACCGTTTCTAAAAAAGCAGAAGTATTTGGTGAGCAGCAAGAGGAACAACAATGGGCTTTGGTTGAAAAAATTCCCAAAGAAATGATTTCCTTAAAAAACCACCTCTTTAGAATTTATTTCAATGAAAAGGAAAAATGTATTGATGCAATCGAAATCTTAAAACATTCTGATAGTGAAGCTACACAGAATAATGTACCTAAAGAGGAAACCTCTTCCCAAGAAAAAAAAAAGAGAGAATTACCAAAAGTACCAAGTAAGAAAAATTAATCTAATTTTGAATTATTTAATATCTTCTAACTTTAGTCCTTCTAGGTGTAAATTCCAGCTATTTTCTATTCAGTTTTTATTTCTTTTGCAAATATCAATGGGATTAATGTTATTAACGCGAATAATGCTGCTGCATAGAATATCATGTCTGGTGGAACTAATACCGTTCGTCCAATTTCTTCTACTCTTAGTGTTCCAAATATACTCACTAAAAAGCCTCCAATTATAGGCCCGATGATCATTGGAATGGTACCAGAAAAGAGATTCCAGTATCCGCTAAATTGTCCTCTTCCCTCTGGTGGATATAAATCTTTTACCCAAGTGAAAGTTGCTATAGACAGCGCTGTGTAAAAAACAAATGCAAAGATTCCAGAAATTAAAAGAGGGATTAATGACTGACATATTCCAACTAAAAATAATCCTAAGCTAAACAGAAGAGTTGAAATTAACGTCATTTTTTTCCTCCCGAGTTTATTCGTAATTTTTCCGAGCGGGTATGAAAGAATTATTGCAACCAAAAGTGCTATAAATAATATAATTAATGCTGAAGTCCGGCTTCCCATAGTATATTTAAGATATATTATTAAATATGGAAACATAATATTCAAAGCTATTTGCCAAGAACAAATTACTATAAGAACTAAGAAGAAATTTTTGTAATCCACTGTCGACTTCTTTTCAAACGTATTTTTTATGTGTTCAATAACAGTAATATTCATTGGTTCAAGTTCTTGAGGCTCTTTTGTCTTATATACTCCTAGTAGACCTATTAATCCTGTTAGGAATCCTACAAAGATAAAAAAATTATAATAACCAATAACCTCTATGAGAATTCCTAGAGCCCCATAAACAATCAATAATGCCGCGAGGGTGGTAATTTGAGCAATACTCATCGCTTTACTTCGATTTTTTAAGGTTGTAACATCGGTTACATATGCGTTAAACCCCGCATTCAAGGTGGTCGATCCAAAGAATGTCATAATTGAATCGAATAAAATAGCAATAAATATAACAAAATACACTCCTATAAAGCCAAAAAATGCTGATAGCGGAAAAATTGCTGTTGTTATTGCCCAAAAAATAAACCCATAAAGGAGTAGTGGTTTTCTTTTTCCTTTCACATCACTATAAGATCCCATTATGATTGCTGCGATAGTACCGACTGTAGTTGTAATATTGACCATTAATGTTATTGCAAGGGGTACCAATGTAGGAGCTCCTAAACTTACAAGTGCTTCATCTATGAAATCATTATAAAATTGATTTTCAACAGCCCAAGCAATTTGTCCAGCTAAAGATAATAAGCCAACGCTTACCGCAATATTTCGTGGAAGTTTTTCACTCATTTTTATTCATCTATTATTTTTTAATCAGATTTAATATGATTTTGTTTTATAAATATTAAATTAAGCAATATAAATATCTTATCCAAACTTATTAATTAATTTAAAAAACTATTAGTATTAAGTTCTTTAGTAGTTTTAATTGCTTTTATTTTCAAGATCAGATTGTTTATAATAGTAACACTGCTGGTGCTTATTATATATTTGTTTATCCCTATGAAATTAATCTGTATTATAATATCACCATCTCAAGCGCCCTATTGCCAGATTCTAATGGAGATGACGATAATGATGGTAATGGCGGAAAAGTGAGTAGCATCAATGGCATTCCAATTATAGCATTAACTATAATAATAGGAACTGCAGTCATCTATTTACTTAAAAAAACTAAAGATCAATATTAAAAAATCTTAACATCTTATAGTTTTTTTAATTTAATTTTTAACTATATATTATAAATCTCAAATATGAAAGAGTTTGGTAAGAATATTTAATCTTTTCAAAATCTGAAGCAAAACGCTCTTTCAAAGACCATAGCCTTTTAGCAAATTTTTGATGATATATAAATACATGTTTCTCTTTCTCCTTTATTTTAGCCTGATTCACTCTATAGCAAAAGTTACTAAAAGAAAATTATTTTATTATCTTCGATTTAATTATTATTTAATCAATTTGAATATCAAAATTGATAATGTTGAAAGAAAAAATGAAAATCTTAGCTTTAGGAGGAGCAGGAGATATGGGAAGAATGGCCGTAGCTATTTTACTGGAATCGGCTCAGATATCATCAATAACCGTAGCAGACATAAATTATGATCTTGCTTCTAATTTTGTTGATTTGGTTGATTCTCCTAAATTATCTGCAATCCAATTAGATGTATTAGACACAGAAAAATTACTTTCAATTATGTCAGAACATGATTTTATTACTAACTGTGTTGGTCCTTTTTCCAAATTTGAAATTCCCATTTTAGAAGCAGCGATAAAAGCGAAAAAATCAATCATTGACCTTTGTGATGATGCTAAACCAACATTAGATGCGCTCAAATTAGGTGATAAAGTAAAAAATGCAGGTATTACAGCACTTATTGGAATGGGAGCTAGCCCGGGTATCCTAAATCTTCTTGCTGTTAGAGCTTGTTCAAAATTAGATACTATAGATGAAATTATTACCTCGTGGGGTTATTATATTAATAGAAAAGAAGGAAGAAAACCTAAATATTATGTTAAACCAGAAGAATTGCGTAAAAAATTAGGATTACAGAAAGGAGTATACGGTGGCCTTAATATACCAAATAAACCCAATGCTGCTATTATGCATTTATTGAATCAAAGTTTTGGTAATATACCCACCTATAAAGATGGTAAATTAATTAAAATCGAGGCCCTTACCCCTGCCGAAAGATTCGCATTTCCTGGCTATAAAGATGTATATGCTTGTCATATAGGTCATCCCGAACCTGTAACCCTCTATAGAACTATAAAAACAAATAATGTATCAAATTTAATGCGATTAGGTGAGTCCGCAACAGAAATTCTCCGTCAATATTGTGATAAAATCAAAAATAAAGAGCTTAGTTTCGAGGAAGCTGCTTTTAAGTTAAATAATGCCTTAGCTAAAATAGAGGAATCCGCTTTAACCGGAAAGAATCGTGAATTATTAAAAGAATTTTATGGAGGACCCCCCACGGAATCTGTAATCGCCATTGGCACGCGAAACGGAAAGAGAAAAAAAGTGGGAGTTGCGTTGCTTCGTGAACCATATGGTGAAATGGCGGGTAGAACAGGAGTATCTCTAGCTATAGGTGCCCGCATGCTACTCGAAGGAAAGGTTTCCAAAAAGGGGCTTTTAACACCGGAAGAAACCTTCCCCGATCCCACAGAATTCTTTAATGAATTAGCTCCTTACTGCGGTAAAAATTTAACAATCAAAGACATCTTAGTAGAAAATGAGGAGAATATCTAAAGTTCCAAGGTCAAATGATTTTTCGATGTTTTTCTTTGAATTCTGGAACGGCTGAAACTTCAATCTTATTTTCTAAAATTACGTTTATTTTTTTTATTCTCAATAATCAAATTCAATTAAAAATCTAAACATGATAACATTTTTATACGAGACTATCTCTTTAATAATATAATCATTAAATTTTTGTTAATTTCTGAAATCTAATATTTCTTAAATATAATTAATTAAATAGAAAAAGCAAAAAAGATGTATTGTCCTAATTGTGGAGCAAAATTGGATACTCCTAATGAAGAAATTTGTCGATATTGTGGAGCAGACTTGAAATTGCCTACTGATGCTTCTCAGCCCCAAATTTCCCTTGAAAAAGAAACCAAAACTAAAAATTATTCAAAAATATGCTTTATAACTGCATTAATTTCTTTTCTTTTAGCATTATCTACTACAATAACCGGTCTAGCTTTTATTCTATCCATAAGAGCATCTCTATATTCTAGTTTTGGTATGATAAGCTATGAGAGTACAATTTTTCCTTCTTGGGGAGTCATTGGAAGTGAGGAAAGAGAGAGATATCTTCATGTGATTGGAATAGGGATTATAATATTAAGTCTTGCTGGTCTTTTATTAGGAAGTAGCTCTCTGTTATTGAGACGAAAAGCAGTATCTTATGATCTAAATGGTAGATTAGTTAAAATTGGGGGAATTTTTGGAATATTGGGGATCACTATAAGTGTAGTAGGAATCATCTTCGGAATTATCCTATATAGATCAATGCCCTTTATTGTCGCCGTTTTTTAAGATCTCTGATTGGTCTAGAATTTAATGAATCATATGTCTTGAAAATAGTATAATATGCATTATTTTTTAATATCCCAAACAAATATTTAAAAAAGCCCAATGATAATATTTTTATATAAGATTATCCCTTTGGTAATATAAAAATTAACTTTTATTAAATATTCGAAATCTAAGTTATTTAAGAATATTCATATGAATAAAATTGGTGAAGAATTTGAGCTGTCCTAAATGTGGAAAAAAATTAGAGTCTTTAGATCAAAAGTTTTGCAGAAATTGTGGAGCAGAATTGAATATAAATAGAGAAAAATCTCAGTTTCAAAATTCTCATAAAAATAATAAAGCAACTAGAGAATATTCAAAAATATTCTTTGGATTAGCAACTGTATCTATCTTTTTAGCATTACTTTCCATAAGTATCGGTTTACCCGTTTTTTTCTCCGTAGGATCATCTGTTTCCCTAGAATATGGGTTTTCTGAACTTACTTACGTTAAGGTGTGTTTAGAGGAAGGTTTTTATTTCGGTGTTCCTGAACCTTTATATATTTTAGAAGAAGATTTAAAACAGGGAGCTTATTTATTTGGTTTATTACTTATTATTTTTGGTATTATTGGGTCTCTATTAGGAATCATTGCTATGGCAATAAGGAAAAGAGCTCGTGATGAAACAGCAGGTAAGAAATTACGAAAAATTGGTTTTATATTTGGTATAGTAGGGATTGCATTGAGTATATTAGGTATTTTAATCGGAGGGATCTTATTATATATTCCCAAGTATATTCTTGAGTATAATATACACGTAAATCAATTTATGTATGGATTTTAAATAAAATAAGTTTTATTATTGGAGCGATTTAATTCTTTATTCTGTTAGATTTGAGATTTTTTAATATCAATCATCGAGTTTTTTTTATAGTTTAAAGTAGATTATAACTGTTTTTGGGAAAAGTTTGGATGCAAAAATCCTTTAGAATCTTAAAAGATTTATTTATAAAGCTAGCATGATAACCTTTTTATATAAGATTATCTCTTTGGTATATAATCATTTAATTTTATTAAAGCTGTGAAATCTAATTTATTTAATATATATTTATATAAATAAAATTCGTGAAGGAATTGAATTGTCCTAACTGTGGTAAAAAAGTAGAATCGCCAGATCAAAAGTTTTGCAGATATTGTGGAGCAGAATTGAAAATTAAAGCAAAATCTTCTCAACCAAAAATTACTGAAACCAAAAAGGGAATATCCAAAAAGTATATAATAATATCTTTTGTTCTCGCAATAGTTTCTTTTATATTAGGATTAATTTCCATGATTATTGGTTTACGCTTTATTTTCAAAATTTTAAATTCTGTCCATTGGGAATATAATTTTTTAGATTTGATACTTTTTAAAGCGGGTTTTTATTTTATCAAAGGTGAACTTATTTTAGAAGAAGAATTGAAAACCTTAAGTTTAATGCTCGGAATAGTTTTTATATTAATTAGCGTTGCGGGGATTATATTAGGAATAATTGCTAAAATAATAAGACAGAAAAGATTAATTAATGAATCAAATAATCGTTTAATAAAGATAAGTAGTTATCTCGAAATGCTTGGTATTTTTATAAACATAAATGGGTTAATAATTGGTGTGCTATTATGTTTTATCCCCTTTTATTTTCAACTTTTTTACGAACTTATGAAAAATATTCCAAGCCTTGAAGAACTTAGATATTATTTTTATTATTAATCAAATTTTTTCTTTTTTTTCCATATGATATCAAGAATTTATTGTAATTTCTAGATGAGGAAATATTTCTCAATCATATAGAAGCTTTATTATCAACAAAAATTAAATTAGAGTTTTTTTTTTAACTTTTCAAAATTTTTTCAATTGAGATAGTGAAGTAACATTTTTATATAAGAACCTCTCTTTGATAATATAATCATTTAATTTTATTTTCGAAATCTAAAATATTGTAATATATAATAATAAAAATAAATATGTGAATAATTTGTATTGTCCTCAATGTGGTGAAAAATTAAAGTCTTCAGATCAAAAATTTTGTGACCATTGTGGAGCAGACTTGAGGATATCTATGAAAACTTCTGATTCAGATGTTACTACTATAAAAGAGTCGAAAAGATGTTTTATCCTCGGATTATCGTCTTTTATAATAGCAATCATCTTTATAATTATCGGTTTAGCTCTTATATTAATTCTAAGAAATTCTGTTCAGTCTACATATTATATTTTTTATGAATCATATTATTTTGATGAAGAATTAAAATTGGTGACTGAGGTGTTTGGACTAGTTGCTATACTCTCTAGTATTGCTGGTTGTTCATTAGGTATTATTTCTAGAATGATACGGCAAAAATTACGCGCTAATGAGTCAAAAAATCTTTTCATAGATATGGGGGGTGTATTTGCGATACTCGGGATTGTTTTAAATATTATAGCAATAGTGATTGCAATAATCTTAATATACCTCCCCTTTTTTAAAGGTCTATTTATAAGTCTCCGGCGAAAATATCGTGGAATCTATTAAAAATCTATCTTTTTCTCCATTTTTTGAAATTATTAATCATACCATCTTAAGTTTGAGAGATTAATTTTATAAAACTGGAAGTTTAATTTTTAAAAATTTGAATTTGTAAGGTAAAAAATTTGCTTATATAAAAAAAAAAAAGAAAAAAGGTAAATTAAAAAAATTTCCTTTAATCTGTGAACAAATTATCACTGATTATTAGTAAGATGATATAATGTTTCGAGTTATTTTAAAAGATAATTATTCTTGATGAGGGGTACTTTGATAAACGGGTTTAACTTCTTCTGAGGATGATTCTAACTTAGGTTTGGGGCTTGCCTTCTTGAGGTTTTCAACATTCCAATAATTACAATGGAGACACATTATTTTATACTCCTTTGGAAAAGATATGATTTATATTTTTAATATTATTAATATTATTCTCAATATTATATATCTTAAAAGAACTATTTAAACTTGAGGTTTTTAATTTATTAAAATTCTAATAAAAATTTTGTAGAAAAATTAATATAAAAAAATATTGAGAAAAAACATTAACAATAGCTATAATAATATCAAGTTAAGAGCATTGATTTTTAAATTGCGCTATTTTTATACATAGAATTAAAAAATAAAAGTATTCTAAATAAAAAAGACGTTTCAAAATATAATCTGGATTATTTAAAAAAAGCGTTTTGTGTAGAAGTAGTTAAGGATAAAGTTAGCAAGAATAATTATTTTCAAATAACCCAAAACGGGGAAATTATTAAATACTTAAATGATTTGTAAATTTAAGGTTTTAAATACTTTTTGAAGCAACCACAACATACAATACCTGTAATCACGGTAAGTGCTCCAATCTTTTTTTCTCTGGAATTCATATTTTCAACTAAATATTCCTTTAAATCACTTACATCTTCATCAAAATATATTTTTTTAAGATTATAATAGTGATTATGACCTCCACATATCGGACATATAGAGTATGCTTTCATAAATTTATTAAATACTTCTTTTTCCTCAGTTGATAACTGACTTATTTTAGAATCAGGATTATTCAAAATTAATTCTTTTAAATTGTTAAGCTCAGATAACATTTGGTCTCGCAAAAGAATACTATTAAACATTTCAGTAGATTTTAATGGTTCATGGTTGCTGATGTCATCATATTGATTAAAATATTCAACTGCCTCGTTAAAAATCTTTAATTCATTTTCTTTTTTTTCACGGGAAATTTCTTCATCCATCATAATTTGATTAAATCTTTTGATTAATATAATTTATCCTTAGGTTTATTAATATTTAGAACTTTTCACTTAAGAAAGAGGATTATTAAAAAATAAAATCTTAGAGTCTAACATTATTAAATTTCATCTAGTCTTGCTTTTTCCTCCTTTTTCTTCTTTTGAAGGATGGGTTTTAAATATTCATTCGGCTTAATAGGCCCTAATTTTTCTATTTGTTCTTTAAATTCAGTAACAATTCTTGAAAACTTTTCACCCTCCCCAGCAGAAACACTTTCAATCCTTACTCGCTCTTCATTAATACCTGCTTCACCTAACATTTCACGAATGCTTTTATATCGAGTGCTTGCTTTTAAAAAACCTGTATCATAGTGGCAATCTTGTGGATAACAACCCGCAATCAAAACTCCATCAGCACCATGAAAAAAGCTCTCAAATACTAATGAGGGATCTAACATTGCAGTGCACATTACTCGAATAGCTCGAATATTTGAGGGATATTGAATTTTTGAGATCCCTGCTATATCTGCACCCGCATATGAGCACCAATTACATAAAAAGGCAATTATGAAAGGAAATTCCTTCTTTTCTTCTATAGAAGCTTCCATTTGAGCTGCAAGCTGATTTTTTGAAAATCCTGGAATATAAAGCGCATCATTAGGACACATCGCTGCACATGCCCCACATCCCGAGCAATTTTCTTGGATTAAATTTAATTGATTATCCTTTATTTCAATAGCATTAAAATTACAAATATTTTCACATAAACGGCACAAATCACATCTTTCTGGGTCAAAATAGACGATATGAGGATCTAATTCAACCAAACCTTTTGAAATCAAAGCAATTGCCTTCGAAGCAGCACTTTCCGCTTGTGCTATGCTTGAGGGAATATCCTTCGGTCCTTGAATAGCACCAGCAATATATATTCCATTCACAGAAGATTCTGAAGGTTTTACTTTAAGGTGTTTCTCCAATAAAAATCCATAGGGATCCAGGGATATATTTAAAATTTGGCTTAATTCCTCCGTTCCCTCAGCTGGTTCAATGCCAACCGCAAGAACAACAAGTTCAGTTTTATGTTCAAATAAAACATTTTCAATTACATCTTCTCCACGAATGATTAATTCATCGGAGGTATCACTTTTTACGATAGAAGAAATATTACTTTTAATAAATCGTATCCCAAATTCTTCCCTTGCCCTATTATAAAATTCTTCACAATTCTTTCCAACAGCTCTTATATCAGTATAATAAATATTAATAGTAATATCAGGATTTTCCTTTTTTAACAAAACTGCTTGTTTAATTGCAGCATTACAACATACTTGACTACAATAATCACGATTTATTTTTTTATTCCTTGAACCCACACATAACACAAAGGACACTTTTCGAGGCGTTTTTCCTGTAGATGGTATTACTGCTTTCCCATTTGTAGGTCCGTCATTATTTAATAATCGTTCTAATTGAAGAGTCGTAATCACATCTTGATACTTCTGATAGTTCAGCTCAGCTAATATTGTGGGATCAAATGTTTTTAATCCTGTCGCAACTATTATTGCGCCTATATTTATTTCGATCTCTTCTGCTTGTTGGTCAAAATCGATAGCATCTCTATCACATGCTTGGGCACATGCCTTACACCCTATACATTCCTCTTCTAAAATCGTGGGAAGAAGTGGAATCGCTTGGGGATATGGAACATCAATAGCTTTTCGTGGGAAAAAAGAATTTTCCACATCAATCGGACAGACATCGCTGCATATATCAAAACACCCAACACACGCATCTTCATCTATAAAGCGAGGTTTCTTTTTAATTGTCGCTTTAAAATTTCCTATGTATCCTTCCACTTTTTCAACTTCGGAATATGTTAATAATTCAATATTGGGATGCTCATTTACTTCACTCATAAGAGGACCAAGTATACAGATTGAGCAATCGAGAGTAGGAAATGTCTTGTCAAAAAGAGCCATATGCCCTCCAATAGTAGGTTCACGCTCAACTAAATATACTTTAAATCCTGCATCAGCAATGATCAAAGAAGCCTTTATGCCAGCGATACCTCCTCCTATTATAAGTACCTTTGGGATTGTTTTAACAGTTTGGACTTCTAAAGGAGTTAATAATCTCACTTGTGCGATAGCCATTTTAATTTGATCAATCGCTTTCTGAGTTGCTTTTTTTGGTTGATTTGCATGGACCCACGAGTTCTGTTCCCTAATATTGGCAAAAGATATTAAAAACCTATTAATGCCTGCTTTTTCTATAGTCTTTCTAAATAAAGAGCCATGTAATTTAAAAGAACATGCAGCAATCACTACTCTATCGATTTGTTTTTCCTCAATTTCCTCCTTTATTTCCTTTAAACCTAGTTCTGAGCATAAATATTGCTCCCGAAAAACATAAACATCGGGATAGTTGGTAAAATAATCAACAAGTTTTTCATTATCAATTATTCCCGAAATATTTTTACCGCAGTCGCAAAGAAATAAGCCAATATTCAAGATTATAAACCTTTATTTAGAGTATTTTGTATAATAATTGTATTAATTTAATATCTATTATAAAATAGTTCCTAAAATAAAAAAACCTTAATCATTCATAAAAGTAGAGAATTCATCTAAAATTCTTATTAAATATTATTCAGTGGGAGATATTCGCTCTATATAAAATTATATAAAAAATATGAATAGAGAAATTTAAAATATCTAAAAAAAGCAATAATAAGATAGTGATTTTTCTCTTTTAATTAGAAGTAAATACTAAAAATGTAATTGGGATTTAATAGTATCTATTTTGATATATCTTCCGGTAAAAAGGGATATGCTTTAAAAAGATCGAAATTGTTTTTCTTCATTTCTAAAAAAAATTCTTTTTCCATTTCATATTCCTTTCTTGCCCATTTTATAATTTCTTGGGGAGAATAATAATGCCCTTTTTTTTCGAGTGAATTTCTTAGCCCCGGACATTCTTTAGAGTATTTAGCAAAATTCCTGTTACTATTAATAAGCATATTCCATCCGATGGGATAGGCTCTACATTGATAAGGTCTGGCTTCATGAACACTACAAATGTGATCTTGTACAAGAAAAGGACAATATTCGTCATCTCCGATGAATTTAAATCCTAAAGCTTTATATGAGTAATTTTTTCCTTTACTTTGTTTCGATTTTTCCCAATAAAAACTTGTTCGTACCACTTTTAAATATTTTTTAGAAAAGGAACTTAAGGTATAATTTTTTCCCTTATTATTTAAATTATCTACTAACCTAATTATATCTTCTTTATATAAATAAACCTCTCCGTTATCTCGCCCTTTGCAACACGTTCCGCATTGTTCGCATGTGAAATATATACCCTCTTTAAAATAATTTGAGAGGGTAATTTTTTGAGAAGGCAATCTTATTCATTTAATTAATCGTTATATTTTTCATCAATTTGAAAAATAAAAATCTTTTCTTAATAATTTGAAATATTTTGTGTTTAAAATGTGTATTAATTTATATATATGAATTTTCTTATTTATAATTTTTAGCAAATCTCTCAATTGTTCTATTTCTTAATACTTTTTAATTAATGCACATTAAAATTAGAGTTATTTGATAAAAATAAATAGTATGATATTAAAAAACACTCTATATTAAGATATATCGAAATTATATATCCCAAGAATCGCTCATTCATCAAAATTAATCTTAAAGCTTATTTAAAATAAAATTTGAATCTTTTTTATAGAAAAGCTCGATTTCACTTTTCGTTAACTTAATAGAAGCAGCTTCTGCATTTTCTTTAATATGATTAATATGAAATGCTTTCGGAATAGTAATAACATTTTTATGACTTATCAACCATGCAATTGCAATTTGTTGAATTGTTGCATTATGACGCTCCGCAATTTCTTCTAATTTGTCCATTAACCAGATATTAATATCCTTAAGTCCTTTATGACCAAGTGGACTATAGGCGGTTATAATAATATCATTTTTTTGATAATATGATAAAGAATCGTGCATGATCTCTTGGTCTATTATATTCAATTTCAATTGATTGTTTATTAATTCTACAGTTTTAAGACTTTCTTGAGCTCTTTTAAATTGCTCTAATGAAAAATTACTCACTCCAATATAACGAGTTTTTCCTTCATTAACTAAAGTTTCTAAAACCCTCATCTGCTTCTTAATAGATACGAGTGGATTAGGCCAATGAATTAAATATAGATCAAAATAATCAAGATCTAATCGTTTTAGACTTTTTTCTGCAGCTTTTTTCATAGTTCTTTTACTTAAATGCATAGGAAACAGCTTGCTTGTAATGAATAAATCATCTCTGTTATATTCTTTTATAACTTCTCCTACAATTTCCTCTGCCTTGCCCCACCCATAGAATTCCGCAGTATCTATGTGCGTCATTCCGAGTTCAATACCAGCTCTCAATGATTTTTTCCATTGCTCATAATAATTGTTGTCCTTAAAAAATCTTGAGATACCCCATGTACCTTGCCCAATAATCGGTATTTTTTCTTGTGTCCGACCTAAAGTGATTTTTTTCATGCTTTTTCTCATTAATAAGATATAAACCTACTATTATATCTCTTTTAATTACATTTTAAAGAGGAATTTTATTAAATAGTTAAAATGGAGAACTATATAGAGCTTTAAATTTATGAAATATAAAAATAAATTTATTGAAGCTTTCTATGATGATTAGAATATTAAAAAAGTAGATTTTTTATTTATTCTTGACAATTGCAACTATATCTCTCAATATTTCCTCTTGATTATTATGGGATACTTTGAATAATTTAATTGATGGAATATTTAAAATAAAATCTTTGATTGGATGTTTCATCTTTTGACCAATAGTTGCTATAATACAAATTTCAGAGTTAAAGATAGTTTTTAACATAGTTTGAAATAGTCTAGAATATAATTCCATTTTTCCGATCTCATCAATAATTAAAATCGTCTTTTTATTTTCCTTTAAATCTAACTTATCTAAAGCTGGTCTAATTGTTTCATTTAAGTATTGATTAAATTTATCAATAAAGACGTTATAGCTTCCTAATTTATATTGAGAACTATAGGCTCCTTTTCGAGCAAGTGGGAGTTTCATATTAGAATTTATGTCTTCTACATCAAAGCCAATTCTTTTACCATTTTTGCGAACTTCAGGAGTTAGAAAGCCGGATAATTCAAATTCACCTTTAAGATTTTTAATTAAATTTTGGATTAAGGTGGATTTTCCAGATTTAGGAGGTCCAGTAATCAATATCTTTGCGTTCATACTCTATTTAGAAGTCAAGCTATTTACCTTATTAATATATGAGAAGTTGTAATATTTATCTTTATTTAAATATTATTTTATAATATTAATACTAGAAATTAAAGTGAAATTTGATAATTATGGAACATAAAGAAAATAATTTTAATGGGGAAAAAGGTCTCAGGATTTATTATCAGTATTGGCTACCTGAAGGAAAACCAAAAGCAGTAGTGCAAATTGTTCACGGTTTTGGGTCACATTCCGGTCGATACTCAAATGTGATAAATAAACTAGTTCCATTAGAATATGCAATCTATGCTGATGATCATAGAGGACATGGAAAATCAGAGGGAACTACTAATTATGTTGATTCATTTGATCAATATATTGAAGATGAAAAGAGAATATATGAAATAGCAAAAGAAAACCATCCAAATATTCCATATTTTATGTTGGGCCATTCTATGGGTTCTGTAATTGCACAATATTTTACCAAAAAATATGAATCTTTATTGGATGGATTAATCCTTTCTGGAGCGGGAAATTCCGCTGGGGAGGATGTTTCTGGATTTGTTAAACTCCTATCGAAAGGAATTTCAAAAATAGCCCCAAAAATGACTATTGAGACCAAATTAGATCCTAACTTTCTTAGTCATGATCCTGAAGTGGTGAAAGCATATATAGAAGATCCATTGGTTCATCATGAAAAAATTACTGCTCGACTTGCTAAAGAAATGCTAGTTAATTTTGGGAATCTAAATGAGATTGTTGAAGATTTCCAATTACCATTGTTAGTTCAATGCGGTTCTGAGGATAAAGCGGTTTTTGGTATTGAAGACTTAAAAGAACATTACAAAATGGAGGATAAAACTGTGAAGATTTATGAAGGTCTATATCACGAAGTTTATAATGAAAGTAAGGATAAAAGAAGTATGGTGTTAAATGATCTTGTTCAATGGCTTGAAAACCATGTCTAATATTTAATTTTATTTTTTCTTATTTTTAAATCTAACTTAAATTTAGGATAAAAATTAGACTGTCTAATTAAGTAGGAGCTAATTCTCTAAATTTAAGAAGCAATTCTTCTTGCTCTTTTGTAATCTTTTTTGGTATTACAATATTGACTACAATATACTGGTCTCCTCGCCCTTTTCCTCTCATATAAGTGGCGCCACGATTTTTTATACGAAATTCAGTGCCAAATTGAGTTCCAGGAGGTATTTCTAATTCTTTGTCTACAATTTCTTCTTTTTTATAGTTCAAGGTAGGTACGACGATTTTACCCCCAAGAATAGCTTTTATTATATCAATATCGACTTGAGTAAATAAATCATTCCCTCTTCTTATGAAATTTTCATTCTCTTCAATATTTATCTTAAGGTACAAATCTCCGGGATATGCATCTCTGGAAGGAATATGACCCGCACCTTGGGCTTTTAAATGAACCCCGTTTTCTATACCAGAAGGGATTTTTATGCCTTTGATCTCTTTCTTTTCTTTGACAACTTTTCTCCCTCCGCACACTTTACATTTGTTTTTAATGATTTTGCCTTTTCCATCGCAGTAAGGGCATTCTGATTCTCGGATGATGGTTCCAAACCCTGAATGCGTCATTTTTCTATATCTCCCACTCCCTTGACATTCTGGACAAGTTTCAATCGAAGATAAATCCTCCGCACCAGTTCCATCACATGCGGAACAAGGAACATATCGTTCTATTACGACATCTTTCTTAGCTCCAAACATGGCTTCTTTAAAACTAATATCAAGAGTTCTCTCAATATCTTGTCCAATTTCTCTTCTTTGAGCTTGCCGACTTGCTCTATTTCCACTCCCAAAACCTCCAAAGCCTCCAAAACCACCAAAACCACCAAAGAAAGACTCAAAAATCTCATCAATTCCCGGTATGCCTCCTCTAAAAATATCGCCAATATCAATGTCAACTCCTCTAAATCCGAAAGTATCATAGTTTTTGCGTTTTTCTGGATCACTTAATACTTCATATGCTTCTTGCACTTCGATAAATTTCTCCTTGGCATTAGGATCTTCTTTATTTATGTCGGGATGAAACTTTTTTGCTAATTTTCTATATGCGAGTTTTATTTCATCAATATCCGCATCTTTGGAAACTCCTAATACCTCGTAATAGTCCCTTTTATTAGTTGAGTTCATTGTAATTTATTCTATTCATTTGGGTTTAATTTATTCTTGATCCTAAGTATTTAAATCAATATTATAATTTAATTTTTTAGAAAATCGACTGGATATTTTCTAAATTAAAAGAAACTAAATACCTAAATTAAAATAAAGTAAAAGAGAAATATTCAAAAAATGGATTTAAATCTTCTCTAGTACAGACCTAATTTTTCATTTAAAGCCTTTGCAAGACTTAAATTGCGTATCGCCATATTTTTAGGCTCCCAAGGCCATTCACATCCCGCAGCATACATATAATTTCCTCCAGGTTTCCCTAAATTTATTGTATTTGTAATTTCCTTCATAACTTCAGTAATTGGATAATGTAAGCTTCCTAATACTTGAGTATTAGTATTTCCGCGTATACAATTCTTTTTTCCTATTTTTTCTTTTGCTAATTTCAAATCAACTTGATAATCTAAATCCAAGATTGCGGCATTCGTACTTGATACCAGTTTTAACATGTCTCGACCATCTTTATCTACAATTGAGTTATCTCCACATATATGATAAAGGACTGGTACATTTTTCTGTATTTCATTAAATAATTTTTGAGTCGCTTTAAGGCAACATCTTTCGTATCTCATTGGCCCTAATTGGGATATTGCGGAATCCCCCGCTCCAATAATATGAGCTCCTGCCTCAATCTGCATCTTAGCAAATTCTTTTTGAATTGGTAATATTCTATTAATTAATGCTTTAATTTTTTCATCCCAATCTTCATATCTACATAATAATAGAACATTCATTAGGTCAAATAAGCAGCAAATCTCTGCAAAGGGAGCCTCTATCCAACCTACTATACATTGAGAATCACCTAATTTTTTTGAGAGGATTTCCACCGCTTTTACACGATTCATGATCCGCTGACTTTCCTCCAAATTTGGGCGTTCTAATGAATCGAATTCCTCGACCTTTAAGGGCTTTCGGGCCACTGGTGTATGAGAGTTCCAGTCAATCTCTACCCCCCAAGCGCTTGCCTCGCGATACGCATCCGTGGACACATTTACATGATCTATTCCAAAAAATTCTGAACATTTAATCTGGGCATCTGCTAAATTCTCAGGAACTTGACAATAGTCTTTATTATAGTCTAAATCAGATAATGAAGCTGCCAAATGCATGATAAAGGGATTAAAAGGTACTTTATCTGGTATTCCCCTTATTGCTGATAACGTTAACTCAAGATTGTTCATTAATTTACTTTTTTTCTATTTTTTAATTTTCTCTTTTTAAAATTGTACTAGTTGTATAATTAGTAGTTCTAATGAAAATAAAATTAACAATGCTTTTCCCAATAATAAAAAATTTAATACTATTAGTTTTAAAAAAGGATAAAATAAAATATTTTAAGGATTGATACAAAGAATAGCTATTCTTCTAAATCTGCCATAATATCTCTAAATAGATCTAAGATTTCGCCGTAGGCAATTGCGTCTTGCAAATTTCCTTCTATAGACAGGTCTCCTGCCATATAGGCACCAGCAGCTTCAATTTCGCCAGAACCTAATCCAGACCACGTTTCAGCAGTTGCACTCATCGTTACATTAGGGTCTTCTGCCTCTCCTTCTCCTACATCAAACTTTCCTGCACCCAATTTTACCCAATACTTGAAATCTGCATCAGAATAAACATTTTGAATAATAATCTCATCCATATCCTCTAATTCTTCCTTAATATCATCTTCTTCTTGAGCTATTTGTTTATATATTTCGAATAAGGTTATTGCATCCTTTGTTTCAGTAAGCTCTTTATCTCTTAATGCTTTTAATTTTTTAATAATCTCTTCATTAACCATTTTAATTTCAAGCCTCTTTATTTTCTTATTATTTAACTAATTCTTGATTTATTTATTTAATTGATTTATTAGTAATTATTATTTTAATTTAGTAATTTAAAAAGTTTTCAGCTTATACAACAATTCTCTCAATTTCTTGAAAACTATGATCTGTGCTATGAATATTTTCATTTAAGCAACTTATATAAAAAGAAATTAAATATTCCCTATGGGATATGTTCCATATTTTTCTCTAATCTTAACCATTGCCTCGTATCTATCTACCGTTATAGCAGGATTAATACTATGTCCTGATGAAAATATATATCCTCCCCCGGGAGCAAGTTCACGTATTAATCGTTTAGTATAGGATTCAATTTCTGAAATTTTACCCCTAGCTAGCATCACTGGAGATATATTTCCACAAAATGTTAGCTTATCCCCATATTTTTCATTTAATTTAAAAATATCATAATTGGGATTTGCAGTAGTAGGTTCGAGAGGATTTAATATATCAATGCCGCAATTAATTAAATCTTCGAATATTTCCAGTAAATCTCCATCAGAATGTAGAAGAATTTTACAATTATGTTTATGGGCGGCATCACAGATCCGTTTTAACCACGGAAATACATATGTTCTATAATTACGCGGACTCATAAACAATCCATTCTTAAAGCCATAGTCATCCCATAATACGATTATTTGAGCACCTTTTTCCGCTAAAATCTTTACAATTTCCAGAGTGAATTCTCCACGATCATCAAATACTTTCTTAGCCTGTTTAGGATGTCTTAAAACTTTTGAAAAGGTTTCTAATCCGAAGCCTTCCCACGTACATTCCATTAGAGCGCCAACAGAAGGGATCGAGAATACTATATTGTTCATTTCTTCTTGAACTTCTTTACCAGCTTCAAAATTTATATAGCGTGCCTCCCAATGAGGATCCGGCGGTTCCCAAGCTTCATAATCTTCAAAATTTTCAAATATTCCTCCTCGATATCCCGAAATAATTGTTACATTTCCTTGCTTATCTTCGTAACTCTCAAATTTTAATATTCTACCATACTCATCAATAAATCCTTCCCCTTTCTCTAAGAGTTCTCGAGGAAATAATGAAGCCATACTAAGAGTGATATCAAGTTTAGCTTTATGGTGAAACTCATATAGTGGTTTCATTACTCCTTTCACCACTTCCTTATTAAGAAAACTTTTTAGAAGTAGTTCCATACCTTTTTTTCCTATTTTACTTAGAGTCGCATACACTTCCGCTAAATTAGTACCCGAGGATATTCCATAATGTTTTTCTAAAGCAGTATTAGTAATTGTGGTTTCAAAGGCAGGAACCTTGTCTGGTTCTTCATGATTAACAGCTTTCAAAACTCTTTCTGGGGCATTCATACGTTAACAATTATTTTTTTATTTTTTATCTTATTAATTTCAAATTTTAATAAAATTTATTCTTCAATACATTTAAAAGAATTAAATTATTTAATAGCCCATTTTAATGGGGTGCCTCTACCAGTAAATAATACTTTATCCTCCGTGATTAATAATGATTCCTTAATCCTATTAATAGAGACTGAACTGAATTTACTCATCTCTTTTTTAGATAACTTTAAAGTGACTTTCCATTCACCTTCTTTTTTTGGGGCGTACCATCCTGAATATCCCTCTTTAGATTTTGCAAATCCAAAAAGTGGGGTTGAATATGAATACTCCTCAAAAGGTAAGGTCGGAGTAATTTTTAATCCATCTTTGGTAAATTCTACTCCAATTAAATGCTTAGTATTAAATAACGGCCAAGCGTGAGGGTGCAAATTTAATACCGGCCAGTCCGTCCAATTCATACCTCCAAGTTCGATCTCTGTCGATTTATCTTCTAAATTCCCTGTTTTATAATATTCATCGAAAATTGTTTGACCAGGATATTTTGAATATTTAGAATTATATGTATCGGGACCGCTCCAAATTCCATACCATATATCGGGATACTCTTCAGCATGTTTTGCTAAAGTATTTTTCTTCCATTCTTCCCAAGCCAATTTTCGATCGACCAAGCTGAGAGCCCAAATTAGAGTTCCATTAATTGAAGGCCAAATTCCTGCATTCGTACCCATCCCTACAGGAGTATCTTTTACATCCAAAGGTTTATCATGTAATATGGCACCTATATTTGACGGATTACGCACTAACTCATTTAAGGAGTTAATAAGTTTCTTCCTTTGTGTTTCATCCGTTGAATTACTTATAATGGCCCATGGTTGGGGTTCTAACCACATTCTTTCTTCTCCAATCCATCCTATTTCTTCTGTTAACCATGCGCGTTTAAACCATTTTCCTCCCCATTGATTATGAACCGCTTTCCTTAAAGAGTTAGAATAATCTAAAACTTCTGTGGCAAGCACGTTTTCGCCAACAAATTGAAGCATTTCAGCATAATAATAAAATACTTTAATTGCCATTGCTGAATTAAGAACACTTTCAGCATACTTTCTTATATCGCTTTGTTGTTTATTAGTATAACTTCCTAAAACTACCATATCATTCCAATCACCATTAGAAAGTCTTTGTAAACCATGCTTACCCTTTCCAGTTTTTTCTGTAAAATGGAAATAACATAATTGAAGTAGTTCTTTAACTGTGGATTTTCCTGCTTTTCGCCCATGAATAGGATAGGTGGGGATTTCTTCATTTAAAAAATCTTTATCACGGGAAGATAAAATATATTCACTTGCAACCCATAGCAGCCATAATTCTAAATCACTAGGCTTCCAAGGAGAGGGCATAAGCATTCCATTTCCCGTAATTCCATATGGAATCTCCCCATCTTCTTGTACCTCCTTCAAAGTATATCGAATTACTTCCTTTACAATTTGAGAGTCACATAATAGAAACGGCAAAACATGCTGCAAGGGGTCTCTTGCCGCTCCTTGAAATCCAATAACATATTGATAAACATGCCCTTGGGAAAGAATATATTCCATGAAAAAACTGTCATAGCTCATTGCCCCACGTAAATAATAATGGTGCCATGTTAATTCACGATCTACCCACGAAATCTCAGGTATTTCTAATTTTATACGATTGGAATTCCATTTTTCACACGATTGTGATAATAATTTATCTAAATTGGTTGAATATTTAGAAATAAGTTGGTTTAAATCAATATCTTCTGGAAGATAGCCATATGCAAAATATAGAGTTTTACTTTCTCCTGGTTTTAATCTAAATTTCCGTATCATTATCAAGGAACTTTCGGAACCTTTGGAATTCAACTCTGATTGAAAATCTTTTTTAATTCCATTAGGAGTTTCAATTCCACCGCCTCCAAAAAAATTCTTTCCATCAGTCATCCAGCCATCCGCTTTCTCATCCAGAGAAATTAGATAAATAGGAGGAGGATATCTGTCTTCAAGACCAGGTCTTTTTTGCTTTAAGCGATTATTAGCAATTAATTCTAAAGCTTCACTACTTTCTTTAGGAAACTCTAATTTTGACTCATGCTTAACATTTACAATACACTTACCATCATTCATAAGAAAGTATTTATTTTTCAATTTATTACTTTTATCTCTTCGTATTTTCTGTGCTATTTTAATATCTTTCTCTTTTATTGCCGCCATTACCCCTTCAAATGAAAATTGATAATTGAAACACCCCCAATATTCATACCATTGAAGATCTACGGGAGTATCTTGTAAATTTTTTATATATACTTTGGAGATTAGAAGGGGATCATCCCCATATGGAGCAAAAATACGGTGATCTATCTCATAATTAACATGTTTGAGTGTTTTTCGAAAATATCCGATACCATATATTCTTTCCAGATTCTTTTTCTGACCATGATAATACGTATTTAGTATCATTTTCCCATCATATAAATATCCAAACCCTCCTGCGTATTGCTGAATCTCAGGATAATAATCATTCAAAAATTTAGGACTTCCTTCATCTTGCCTAACTCGAACATGACCAAAATTTGAAGCAATTGAAACTAGACGGTCATTTCCAACTAGAAAAAGGTGCTCTCTTGGATTGGTAATTTTTTTATTTACTGGTGAAACAGCTTTAGGATCCTTAATTTGATCACATGTATAAAGATATGCGGGTAAACCAAATTCATCTTTAATCCATTTTCCAAAATGCCCTGAACCATAATCATATTTAGTCAAATATTTTCAAACCTTTTTGATTATTTCTATAATAAAATTCTCTTCTTATGTAAATAAATCTTTTCATAATAAACCGAGCAATTAATAAGATTTAAACTCATTTATTGCATTGATTAATGAATTTTATTAAAAGTGAGCTAATACCTTCAAAGGATGAAATGTTTGAATGGACTGCTAAAATATTTAACCAAGGAATTAGAAGACCAGGATATCCAGCTAACTATAAAATAGAATCCTGGATAAAGAACCAGTTTGAAACGTTTGGATTAGAAAATATCGTATTAGATCCGATTAAAGTAAAAAAATGGGAAGTTTTCGATGCTCATCTAAAAATATGGCTTATTAATGAACCTGAACATATCATAGAAATTCCTTGTTTTCCTATACCTTATACAAAATCTGCGAAAAACATTGAAGGAGAATTGGAATTAATTTCTAATAAAACATTAATTTCTAAAAAGATCGGAGTTGCATATTATAATTTATTGAAGCTACCACTGAAAATCATCCCAAGAATCCTTAGAACTGATGAATACCGATATTATGATCCGGAAAATGAATTTAACGAACTAAAACAAATGCTCCCCTTTGATATACAAAAACGAAATATACTAGATTCCGATTTATTAAAAGATGCTTTAGGTTATATTTGTATACTTTCAGGATATCCTTGGGAAACCGATAAATATTATGTTCCATATGATGCCGTAGAGAGGAACATTCCCGCAGTCTATGTCAGTCCTAAAAATGGGAAAAAAATCTCTGAACTAATGAAAAAGGGCACCGTGAGGGCTAATCTATCTTCTAATACTAAAATTATAGAGGGTATTTCTCATAATATCACCGGTTCTTTACAAGGGAATTCTGATGAGTGGGTAATAATAGGCACACATCATGATGCTCCTTGGAATTCAGCAGTAGAAGATGCTTCTGGGATGACTCTTGTCTTAGCCCAAGCAAATTATTGGGCTCAAATCCCAAAAAATTTACGCCCATTTAATATGATGTTTTTAATGAATTGTGCTCATATGGCTGGAGCGGAAGGAGCAAAAAATTTTGTGGAAAAAAATAAAAAATTATTAGAAAAAACGGTTATCGCTATCCATCTTGAGCATGTAGCTCGAGATGTAAAAAGTGAAGATGGAAAGTTAATTCCATTAAACAAACCGACAGTTCGTTGGTGGTTTGTCAGTCGAATAAATGAACTTATAAATATTGTTGAAAATGCAATTAAAAAAGAAGATTTAAAACGCTCTATCATTTTCCCACCAGAAGGATTTTCTCCTGGAAGTGATAAACCTCCAACAGACGGATGTTTTTATCATAAAAAATCTGTTCCTTTTATATCTTTCTTAACTGCTCCCCCATATTTATTTGATCCCGCTGATACTTTAGATAAAATACATCAAGACAGTTATATACCTCTAGCGAGAGCAATTATTCATATTATTAACGAATTAAAAAATTCTAATACGAAAGAATTAACAAATTTTGATGTACATAAAAGGGATCAAAATAAAATTAAATAGAGATAAAAATTGAATATTAAAAAAAAAATAAGATATTATTTTAGCTAATTAGATTAGAATCATAAGTCCATTTCAACTAATTTCTGCTTATTTTTTATCGCATCCTCTTGGGATACTCTATACATTAATATAAAGGCGATGATACCAATTAAGCTAATAATCATAGGTATAATTGACATCTGTAAATTTAATCCTAATTTTCCTATATTGCTTACTGGAGTAATGAATATCTCAATATCCAATCCTAATTCTGCTAAAATATTATCTCCTGTATTAAAAATAGCTCCATATCCTGTAAGTCCCCCAATTATTGCGAAAATGACTGTTTGAAAAAAGTAGGAAAATGCAGTAAATATCCTTAAAACACCCATATACGTTCCTTCTTCTCGTTTTCCAGTAGTCATCGTTGCATTATCTATTCCCTCCGCTCTCAAAAGCCCAGTTATAACACCATAAGTTGCGCTAAACCCAACTCCTGCGAATGTAAATATAATTATAACCCCAAGCATATCTGTAACAAAAAGGAAAGCAAGATATACTATTATATTGCATACCATTCCAGCAATAAAAGCTTTTCTAACTCCAATTTTCTTAGAAATATATGCCCATATTGGTGCTAGCGCAAATCCAATAAGGTTCTGCAGTAATAAAGGTATGGCAGTCCATCCAATATCTAAACCGAGATTGCCTACCATAAAATAATTCAAACCGTATAACCAACATGCTCCCGCTACCGACCATGTAAAAACTACAATAACGATACCCATCCAATTCCTATCATTAAAGACGCGCTTAACTACCTCTTTTAATGGTGACTTCTTTTCTTCTGATTTTTCTAATCTAACCCGAAACATTTTCATCTCAGCTGGTTCACGGATTCCGTAGCTATATGGAATTATTAAAATATACGCAATTATAACTACAAATATAACAGTTCCTAAATAACCTATTGAAACAATTAATTGAGGTATTAAAGCTCCTGTTACTATTGTAAAAATACCCCCCAAGATTGCACCTATTGAAACAATTTTTCTCCTATGAGAAGCTCCCCGTATCAAATCGGGCAGCAGAGCGTTATGATTAATTTCAAAAGAAGTCAAAAAGGTTTCATAAATTGCCATGATTACAAGCAACCAAATAGTAATTACCACTATATTTGTTGAAATTGGGATAAAACAAAGTATTAAAAATACAGGCCCTATTCCTACACCAATTAATATCCAAGGATATCTCTTTCCAAATTTAGTGGTAAATCTTGTCGATTTATCTGCTAAATATCCCACTAAAGGATCATTAATTGAATCTACAATTGAATATACTAAATATATTATTACAATCAATGCTTGGGGTATCAAAAGGATACTTACCGCAAAATATTGAACTTGTCCCCACATTCCAAACAAAAATCCACTAATTATTCCTTGCAAAGAGAATAAAATCATTTTTTTTGTAGTAATTGATTCAGCAAATTTCATATTTTTTGGTTCAATCATCATACTCTCATTTTATTTTTTTAATTTTTATAAAATCTTTTTAATTCAAAATTAATTTAACCTTCATTTATAGATATAGGTTAATTATCTATTTAAAATTTAAATAAAATCATCCTTTTAGACTTTTTAAATTATAACAAATGTCAAAAGTTTTTATTAATTAAATTTTTAATAAATTGATTATGAGTCTTCCTAATCTTTTGATTTTCGTTCCCGATGAGATGAGAGGCGATGTAATTCAGAATCCAAATGTTAAAATACCTAATATAAGAAGTATTGCCAATGACGGGGTTATTTTTACTAATAATTTCAGTGTTAATCCTGTCTGTGGACCCTCCCGAGTATGCACTTTTACTGGAACTTATCCTATGGCAGGAGCCCACCGTTCACTATTTCAACTTCTACGCCCCGATGATGAAAATCTCTTTAAATTTCTGAAAGAAAAGGGTTATGAGGTCATTTGGATTGGGCGCAATGATCTCTTTCATGAAAAAGCAATTAGAGTAAGTGTTAGTAAAAGGATAAATGTAATGAAACGATTGATTCGCTCTGCTATACTACATATAGGTTTTTTTAAATTAATAAAAATCCTTCCGAAATTACGATCGTCGCTTAAAAATTTGACTCCTCCGCCAGAAATGTTAGAAACTCTCTCAAAATTCTGGCCACTTAATCCTTGGGCTATTGATCATCCAATGCGAAAAAGTTTCTACTATGGAAAGTGTTCAGAAGAACAAGCTCAAAATAATTTCGATAATGCAATAATTAAAGCTGCTCTGAAATATTTTGATAAATTTTCTAAAAAAAGAAGGAGAATAAAGAAACCATTTTGTTTATACATTGCTCTTAATTTGCCGCATCCTCCTTATAGTGTTGAAGAGCCTTACTTCTCTATGTATGATCGAAAAAAGATTCCACTCCCATTTCCATCAGAATTAATGAATAATCCTAATTTTTATGAAGATAAACCAGAATTTATGAAATTAATGCGCTCAAGGTATGGGTTGGATAAAATTACAGAAAATGATTTTAAAGAGATATTAGCTGTTTATTATGGAATGATCTCAAAAGTTGATGATCTATTTGGACAAATTATTGACAAATTAAAAGAAATCGGAGAATATGATAATACTGCAATTACTTTCTTTTCCGATCATGGAGATTATGCTGGAAGCTATGGTTTAACAGAGAAATGGTCAACGGGTATGCATGACTGCTTGCTAAATGTCCCATTAGTCGTTAAAATTCCTGGAATTAAACCAAAAAAATCAATCAATACAGAATTAACTCAAACAATAGATATTTTTGCAACATTACTTGAAGTTGCTCAAATAAATACAAAATATACTCATTTCAGTAAATCTCTGCTACCCTTACTGAAAGGAGAACTCGATACTCACAGAGATGTTGTTTATGCACAAGGTGGTTATGATTCTAGAGAACCTCAAGCATTCGAAGAAAAGATTCCCTCTCCTGAAACTCCATTAACGGGAATATATTTTGATAAAATTGAAATTACTCATGATTATCTGAACACAAGTTGCCGTACAACAATGATCCGGACAAAAGAATGGAAATTAAATATTCGAAGTATGCCAGAAGCAAAGGAAGAGTTATATAATCTTAAAGAAGATCCTCAAGAATTTGTTAATTTAATTGATGACCCTCAATATTCAGATGTTATTAAATCTTTAAAAGAACAGTTATTATCTTGGTATCTAAGAAATAGTGATAATCCTCACTATTCACATAAAAGAGCCGCATTATAAGAAAAAATATATGATATAATTTAAGCATTCAATTTCAACAAAAAATATAAAGAGATATAATTTCTTTGATGGAAGGAAATAATTTTTATTTTTAAAAAAAAGAATAAAATAATAATTAAAAAAATTTAGGAATTAATTTCAATGTCTAAAAGAAAGAATAATAGCCCTAAAGATATAAATAATACAATTCATAAAGTTCCCTTTAGCCAAAAGGCTTATTTCGGGATTTCAATAGCAGGATTTACATTTATAGGGAGTATGATAGATGGTGCGTTGTTAAAATTCTATACAGATTTTATATTATTTCCCGCACTTTGGTTTGGAATCGTGCAATTATTATTTGCAATTATAAATTCCATTAATGATCCAATAATAGGATATTTTTCAGATCGAACTAAACCAGTTGAAGGAAAAGGAAAACGAAAGTTATGGTTATACAGAGCCATTCCTCTGTTAGGCATTGGATATTTTTTAATAATTTCTATGAATCCCTACGTTCCTCATATAATGATTTTTATTTGTTTACTTATTGGCTTAGCTATATATGACACTGGATATGCCATGCATGGTATTAATAGGACGGCCCTTATAATTACGGTCACGGATGATGATAGTGAGAGAGCTTCAATTGTAACTACAAGCTTAGTTTTCCAAACAATTTTGGGAATTATTTCTTACTTGTTAATATTACTTTTTTTTACAGGAACTACTCCTTTATCAGTGCTCTATATTGTATTTATTATTGTGGGAGTTATTGCTGTGGGAGTTGCATTTTTAGGTGTGAATGGGATCAAAGAACCTTCCAAATTATACTATGGACAAACATTTCCTAAAATTAAATCATTAATAAAGGAAGTATATAAATCGAAATCATTTATATTTTACATCCTTCTTCAATTTGTAGTGGGTGCAGTTACCTCAACAGTGATAACCTTCCAAGTTTTTTATTTTGAAGATGTTGTTGGGGTTGCGGGAACTCTAGTTGCCTTGGTGAGTGGTATTACATTACCCTTTACATTTTTCGCATATTACTTTGTGCAAGTCGTCACTAAAAGACTCGGCCCAAGAAAAACTCTTATGATATTTTTATCGATGAATATTATAGCGTTTCTTGGTCTTTTATTATCTAGAATTTTTATATTATCAATAATATTTTACCTCATTGTTAATATGGGTAATGCCGCTTTTTGGATCCTTTCTTCGCCCATTTTTGGGAATGTTATTGATGAAAACGAATTAAAGACAGGAAATAGAAATGAAGGCACATTTCTAGGAATAAATGCAATATTTACATCACCAAGTAAATCCATTATGATATTCCTTTTTACCTTGATCATAACTTCAATGGGATATAATGGAGCAGCTATAACTCAAACCGAAGAAGCAGTTCTTGGGATTCAAGTAGGAACTGCACTCATTCCCATCATTCTCTTAATTATTGGATTTTTGCTTTTACTTTTTTTTCCATTACGTGGTGAAAAACTAGAACGGGTAAAAAATGAGATGAAAAAGATATATGACAAAAGATTGGAGGAATGATGTAATCTATCTACAATTATCACCAAAATTTGGTTTTATAATATCAATGCTATATGGAATATATATTAGTTTTATAAAAAATTCATTTAATATATTCTAAATAGAATAAAATAAAAAGATCTAAAATAAACTAAAAAGGAAAGAGGTTAAAAAGAAATTAGGCAATTTAAATCTTATTCCTCGTCATCCCATTCAACGTCAACCACGTTTTCTTTTTCTTCGGATTCTTTATCCTTCTTAGATTTATAAGAGGCTCCTCCAGATCCTTTCGGTGTGGCTCCTCCCATCCCTCCTGGTGGAACATCACCAGCGCCCTGAGCGGCTCTCTGTGCTTGCTCTGCAGCTTGCTGATAGGCTTGCTGTTGTCCCTGTTGAGCATAAACTCTTTGAGAAAACCCGTGAATTGACGTTTGCAGATTTTCTGTTCCTGCCTTAATACGATTAACATCATCGGTTTTTACATCTTCTTCTAAAGATTTAATGGCGCTTTCAATCTGTTGTTTTTCATCCTCTTGAATTTTGTCTTTGTTTTCTTCCATTAATTTTCGAGTTTGATAAATCATAGATTCAGCATTGTTTTTTGCCTCAATTAATTCTTTTAGTTTTTTATCTTCTTCTTCATATTTTTCTGCTTCTCTTACTTTGCGCTGGATTTCATCCTCAGAAAGTCCTTTCGCGCCGGTAACTGTTATTCCTTGTTCTTTTCCAGTTCCCAAATCCTTAGCAGTCACATGAACAATCCCATCGGCATCGATGGAAAATTTAACTTCTATTTGTGGTATTCCTCGTGGAGCTGGTGGAATTCCAGTCAAATGGAATTGCCCGAGTGAAATATTATCATTTGCCATTGCTCTTTCCCCTTGAAGCACATTAATTGTCACCGCAGGCTGATTATCTGTTGCTGTAGAAAATATTTTTTTCTTTTCAGTAGGGATTGTTGTATTTCGTTCAATTAATTTTGTATTTACCCCCCCTAAAGTTTCTACGCCTAAGGAAAGAGGAGTCACATCTAATAAGAGTAAATCATCAATCTCTCCTGCAATAACACCAGCTTGAATTGCAGCTCCAATCGCCACGCATTCCATAGGATCAACAGAATGTTCTGGTTCTTTATTAAAGAATTTCTGAAATCTCTCTTGAACGCATGGCATCCGTGTAGGACCACCTACTAATATGATTTTATCGATTTGATTTATGGATAATTTGCTATCATCTATTGATCTTCTCATTATGGGATCTAGGCGCTTTAAGACAGGTTCTACCAGTTGTTCCAATTTTGATCTTGTTAATTCCATCTCTAAATGAACAGGTTCTCCCTGTCTTTGAGAAATATACGGCAGATTAATCGTGGTTGATAATGTGGTAGAAAGTTCTATTTTTGCCTTTTCAGCGGCGTCTTTTACTCTAATCATGGCTTTCTTGTCATTACTCAAATTAATACCTTCTTTTTGTTCAAATTGGTCAGCGATCCAATCGGTGATTTTATCATCCATATCTCTTCCACCTAATTGCGTATCACCTGCAGTAGAAAGCACTTCAACAACTCCCTCTCCATATTCCATTAATGTTATGTCGAATGTTCCTCCTCCAAGGTCTAAAACACAAATTTTTAATAATTCATCAGAAACTCTATCTAATCCGTAAGCTAAACAAGCAGCAGTAGGTTCATTAATCATCCGAACAACTTCTAGGCCTGCGATTTCTCCCGCATTTTTTGTAGATGTACGTTGGGCATCATTAAAATATGCAGGAACCGTTATCACTGCCTTTTGAACTTCTTCTCCTAAATAATCTGAAGCATCGTTTTTAATCTTTTTAAGAATCATTGCACTGATCTCTTCGGGTGTAAATTCCTTTATTTCACTACCTACTTTTATTTCAGCTTTATAGCTTGTTCCCATTTTACGTTTAATCCCTGTTATTGTACCATCCGGATTTGACAATGCTTGTCTACGAGCTGGCTCACCCACTATTTTTCTTCCTTCCTCATCAAATGCCACATAAGATGGAAAAGCTTTCCCACCCAGAGTCCTTCCCTCTGCCGCGGGGACAATTTCTGGTTTACCGACAGCATTTAAAACTGCGCAGGCACTATTACTGGTTCCCAGATCGATACCAATTATTCTTTCCTTTCTTGTTCGCTTCTTCTTTTTCTTTTCTCCTTCACTCATAGTTAATTTTCACTTTTTAAAAATAATAGCTTAATTCAAATTATGATTAATAAAATAATGATTTAATTAATTTGCTTAATAAACTAAAAGAAACGAAATTTTAAAATTTTTTGCTTATAATGATCTCTAAATCAAGATATATTAAAAGATATTTAAAAAATAACACGCATTACGATCATATTTAAAATGCTCTCTAAATCAAAAAACTTTAAAGAAATTTTTCTATAATTTACTTAAAAGATTTATTATCATAAGATTGAGGAATGAATAATAAAGAAGAAGCAAGTAAAAATTCGGTTGAAATAGGCGAGCAAACAGAGGAAAAAGAAAGGCAAGAAAATGAGATCGAAATTGAAAAAGAAAAAGAACTTGATGAAGAGGAGAAATACAGATTAGAACTGAAAGAATTATCTAAAGAGGAGTTGATAAACAAAATTATCAAAATCAAAGAAAACTTATCTAACTTAGAGAAAGAAAATCAGGAATTAAAAGACAAAAATGAGGAATGGCAGGATAAATATATGCGCCTTCAGGCAGAATTCGAAAACTCGCAGAAGCGATGGGATAAAGCTCGCAAATCACTAATGACCCAATATACAGCTAACGTGTTAAGAAATTTTTTACCTTTATATGATTCTTTTAGAAGTGCTAATAAAGATTTGGATGATAATAATCCATTAACAGGATTCTATAAGCAATTTATGAATATATTAAAGTCTTATGGCGCTCAACCATTAGAAACTAAGGAAGGAGATAATTTTGATTATGATAAACATGAAGCACTAAGTTCTCTAGAAAGAGATGATCTTCCCAATAATACTATTATTGACATACTTCAAGAAGGGTGGAAATTTAAAGATGATATCCTTAGATATGCAAAGGTAATCATTTCCCGAAAACCTAAACCCCCACCTAAACCACCCGAGAAAGAAGAGAAAAAAGAAGAAAAAAACACATAAGAGAAACAAGAAAGAAATGAAAAAGAGGAAAAAGAAAAAATAAAACGCGATATAGAAGACACAGATAAAAGTGAAGGTAAAGAAAAAAAAACGGAATCTAGTTTATAAAAAATCTAGGCGTTCCCTCATAATTAAATAAAATCTTTGTCATATTTTATTATTACTTCTTGTTCACGAATTCTAATCTTGTTTGATAAGTTCTGCATCTCTTAGTATTTGTTTATGATCAAAGGCAAATTTTATATGATTTAATTCCATTATGGGGGTGAAACTTGCGTCCTTTGAATCCATACTTGCTTTTAATTTAGAGATATCACCAATAATTTTACAGAGAAAAGCTGTGGAATGAATTTCACCACGTGGATCTCTACCAGGTTTATCATAAACACCAATTTTTTCAACAATTTCTACTTCCAAATTAGTCTCTTCTTTTATTTCCCGCATTATTGCTTGTTTTGGAGACTCTCCTTTTTCTATAAATCCTCCTGGAAGGGCATAAAAATCCTTAAATGGAGGATATTTCCGTTTAATTAATAGAATATTTCCCTTTCCATCAAGGATTACACCATCAACAGCTCTTCTTATATTCTTTTTTTTAATCTTATATTTAACTAACGCGTAATATATAAATGCAAATACAAGTACAGAAGATATGAAAATCGCTATTAAACCATTTAAAAATATTGCTGGAAAATCTCCTTCACTTAATCCAAATGTAGTCATTAATAGTCCCGCTAAATCAGCTATAATTCCTGCACCTAAGAGAAAATTCAATATATTTAATGCTTTCTCTGTTTTTTCTTGATCTTGTTCAGCACGTCTTTGATAAATCTCTTGCATAGTATCGTAAATTAAATTAAATTTATTGTTTACTCTCTCTTTTATATTATCCAAATCGAATTTTGTAATTAGGTGCTTTAGTACAGAAGTGTAATGTTGTCTTCTATTATAATCTAGTTCATTATAGATTAAACTTAAGGTATTTTGTAGAACGCCTCTTAAAAATCTTAAATTTTTTATTTTTTCCTCTAAAATTCCAATATCTTGTAAAGCTTCAGAATGGGTATTCAAGAATAAATAATCTAAGGAGTTGTTTATTTCTCTTAATGAAAAAATAATTGCTCTGAATTTGGCTGTGGACTGTAGCACATTTTCTTTCATATACGAATCAAAAAAGCGTTCATAATTATCTTCTGCCATATACACAAATCCCGAGTTTCTATTAATAAAATGCAATTCCGAAAGACGATTAGATAAGTTATCTTGAACGCGATCTCTATATAACTTCGGTGAATAATCTTCCCATTGTCCTGAATATAACACCGTCCAATAAGAAAGTTCTTTATCATGTTCCTCTATCTTATTTTTAGTCCATTCGATTTTAAGAGGGTTTGTATTATTAGACGTAGCAAAAATAAAAATTTGGCTTTCTAAATCAAAATAGACTTCCTCCTGTGAGAAGATACTCTCTCTCTTCAATTCAGATAAAATTATTCCAGGAATCTGTTGAATTAAATTAGATTTAATGAGTTTCTTCTTTTCAGGATTATTTTTATAATACTCCACTTCAAAATAAAAATATCCTAAAGAATTGTAAAATTTGTTTGTATTTTCGTTATAATAGGGAAAATTATCAATGCATTCAACCCATTGACAATTAAGTGAAATATTTTTCGCCATATTAAGCAGTTCATCGGCAAATTCTGGGCGATAAGCATCCTTTTTTGTTATTTGAGAAATTCGCATTTTAATAGCATTTTCAAGCTTTTGTGAAATTTCTGATATATCCACTTTTATACTATTAATAAAAGCACTAATAAACCAGTACTCCTCCTTATAGATAAATTTAATATTTTCGCTCATCGCTAAATTTTATTTTTCCTTTTAGTTTAATTTTCAAAATTATTTATTATAAGTGTAATATCATATCATTTAATAAAAATTGTAAAAATAAAAATTGGATTAGAAATTGTTTTTATATTCTAAAAAAAATATATAAATAACTATCATAAAAAAAAAAAAAATCAAATGAATAAACAATTTTTTAGACAAGTTTGGGCATTCGTCATCAGATCTTTTCGTGAAATTATTCGAAATAAAATGGTACTATTTTGGTTGTTTGTCTGGCCACTGTTTTGGTTTTTTTTATCAGTCTTTTTATTTATAGCACCCTATACTCCTGGTGGAGAAGCTTTCGGAGTAGCTATAGGAATAACTGCGGTAAGCATGGGAATATTCGCCGTATTAACGAGTACTTTGGTGGGATTCTCTATTGATTTTGCTGAAGATATTAATTTAAAAAGGTATCGGCTTTATAGGTCATATCCAATTAATCCTCTGGCAGATTTTCTTGGCCGCTTTTTTACAGGGTTTATATTTGGCTGCCTATCATTTGGAATTATAATTATTATCGCTTATTTTATCGGAGGAAGAATTATGATTCATCCATTGTTTTCTATCCCCGTTATACTCTTATCATTATTATTATTAAGTTTTATAGGTATGGGAATTGGGCTTATCATAGCAAATCTAACCAATAATCCTAATTATGCCGTAGGATTTTCGCTAGTAATATTAATGCTCCTCTTTTTTATTACTGGATATAATGGAACCTTAACATCTATGTTTCCGGGACCTAAATGGATGTTGAATATAATTCCTAATTCATTAGCTACGAGAATAATTACTTTATGTCTAATTAATTTTTCAGGATTCAGATATGAAGATGCGAATGTCAGCCCTCCTGATATGCCAGCAAATCCCTGGTTTTTAATCATTTTATTAATTTATGGAATTCTGTTTTTATTGGTTGGTTATCTTTTGATACGTAAATATCAATATCAAAAAAAATTCACTAAAACGAGGGATTAAATTGAATGCAATAATCACTGCAAAAAATATTAAGAAAGACTTTGAAGAGGATAGGGTACTGGAGAATATCAACTTAGATGTAAATGAAAATGAAATATTGGTTCTTATGGGCCCTAATGGAGTGGGTAAGACCATTTTACTCTGTTGTCTTACTGGTGGTATCATTCCAACAGAAGGAGAAGTTCTAATAAATGGAAAATCACCATTATCTATGGATGTAAAAAAGCAAATTAGTTTTTTATTACAAGGATCTATGGTAATAGATTTTCTGAATGGAGAAGAGAATATTCAATTTTTCACAAGATTACATGAAAGATCTACTGATAAATGGAAAGATCTCGTAAATAAGTTTGAAATTAAAGAAGAACTTAAAAAATTAGTCAAAAATTATTCAGGTGGTATGAAAAGAAAAATAGAATTAATCATTGCATTAACTATTGATACCCCAATTTTAATTTTTGACGAACCAACTACGGGTCTGGATCTATCAATGATTCGTGTTTTTCACGATCTTCTATTAAAAGAGAAAGATGCAGGTAAAACGATAATCTTATCTACTCATAACCCAATTAACGCCGAAATAGCTGATAGAATAGCTTTTATGCGAGGTACAGAATTGGGAAGCGATATAATTACGATTGATACCCCTAAAGGATTATTAGGAAAAGTCCCAAAAACAGTACGATTAACCTCCACTACAGCAAAAATAAATAGAAGAATAACAGATTATCTTATAGGCAATAGATTGTTTGAGAAAGGGGGAGAATCAATAGGCTTTATTTCTACTGAAGACTCACCTATTGAAAGAATAAAATCGATAGTAAAAGAAGAAAACGCACAATGTGAAGTAATAATTGAAAATCCAAGTTATACAGATATGTTTAATTACTACACTTACATCTGGGAAAAGGAATGATTTCTTATCAATTAATTATTTAGAAAATAATATCCTTATTTTTCCTCTAAATTATTTGATATTTTTATTATTTTCATTATTATTATAGACTAAACATTATAAAAAGTAATTCTTGAGTTATAAGCGATCATCTCATCGATAATTTTTGCAGCAGGAAAAATATATTCTGCTTTTTTGAGAGCTCCATAAATGATAAAATCTGCTCCCATTGCTTGTGCTAAGGTTATTCCTGTTGCTTCGCATGCTAACTTAAAATTTCCTCTGAATTCATCAGTATTTAAACACCATTTGCTTATTATTCCTACGGGAGCAGTTCCTGTTGGTAAACCAAATCTTTCTTTTATTTGATAAATACCACTTGAAGCTACACCTATAGAGGGTAAATCTAATACGTTGGTAAAAAGCAATAAATTTTTTAAATCAGCCCTGTTTGCTTTTTCTATGAGACCTTCGTGTTTAAGAGATCCCCTCAACAGCTTGATCATTCCAGAAATTCTAGGATCTCGTGGATTAAAGGCTTGAAGAAGTGCAGATTTAATTTTACAATTTTTAATAGTATTGATTTCCTCTTCTGTACAAGTATAATTTAGAGATGTGTAAATTATTTTTTCATTTAAGCCAATATCTTTCGTATAATTAATCAAATTCATTCTAAGTTCTGCCGAAGGAGCATTTAATAAAAATGGATCATCGTTTATGCTTGTGATAAAATTAATATATTTTTTACATGCTTTTTCGTAAATTCCAGCTAGATCTAATAGACAGGGGTTTCCAGATTTGTCAGAGAGTTCTTTTTGTTTGAAAATTAACCTTTCAGCTTCCTTTTTGTTAAAAATTCCTAATTTTTCGTCCGATACTATTTGATCTCCCTTATGAAAAATGCTGCCAATGAGTACAGTTGGATTTTCTCCTGAAGGGCCCCCAATTTTAATATTATCAATTCTCGCTATTTGCTGTTCTTTTTTAAATTCAAACATATTTAATATTCCATATAATTCAATCTTTGAAATAAATAATAGAGTTTTTAATTTTGGAAATTAAATATTTTTATTTAAAGTATAAAAAAAATTAACCAAAAAATTATTAGAATTCTTTTCATTTATTCTATTAAAAGTAATTAATATAGTAGGGAATAAATTTTGAGTGAAGAGCCCGAGCTTCCACCACTTCCAGCGATAGGAGACATCTTAGATAGAAAAGACCGATTTATTCAGAAGGTTTATAGCGTTATTAAATGTAGAAACTGTCAAAAAAAATATACACGTGAATTTAAAAAGGGAGACTTTACATTTAAGGAACTAGAAGATGAAAAATGTCTTGAATGCCAAAAATCTGGAAATTCGGTAATAACGGAAGTATATTCTGAATGGATCGATCCCAGAAAACAAAAATAATTTAGTTTTTTTAATGGTCTTTATTTTCTAGATTTATAGAAATTAATAACTCCATGGCAGTTACAGGTAGTTGCTACGATTAAATTAAATTGATTGTTTTTTAAAAAAATGAGATTATTTTCGAGTTGATTATAAATAGAATAAATCTCTTGTCCTTTGAGTCCTCCTAATCCGGGCATCAACTGATAGCTATGCAATAAAATAATTAATTTTTTCTTATTTTTCAGTAAATTAAAACTGTCAGAAATATCAAAGACTTTTTTCAAATATTCAGTGATGGTAATGGGCTTTTCTCTTTTGAAAGAGGGACAATAGTCTGGTGGACCTGGGCAATCTTCAGGACATACTTCATCTTCTTTAGCATAAGATAAATATAAGATTCCTTCTTGAACGGGAGAGGTTAATAATATATCAGGTTTGATTTTTTCTGAGTAAACTTTACTAGTTATATTATCTAGAAGCAATTGAATATTATTTGATATCATAAAATTTTTAACGATTAAAGCTATTAAATGGATTGGCACAACTGGTATAATCCAGGAAAATTCAATTTCATATAAAATTTTATTAATAATGGATATATCGCTTTCAAAAAAAACAATTTCTCTGTTTTGATGTTTATTAAAATAATCTAACAGAGCATAAAATTCTCTAAACTTTGTTTCAATAAAATTACCCGCAAGGCAATTGGGATTTTTATCGATTAGGATTGTATTATAACTTCTTTTTTTTGCAAATTTTATTGCTCTTAACCCAAATTTTCCCCCACCAACTACTAAAAGATTAGTTTTTCGCACTTTTTAAGGAACTGTCTTTTGTTCAGATAGATCAGTTTTTTTAGGAGGCGAAATCTTTTCTTGATATTTTTCTGGCTCTTCTATGTAGTAATTAATAAGTGCGCTATTAAAAAAGCTCGTAATAATGAATGCAATATACATTATCCATTTAGCTTGAGGTGCAAAAAAAGCCGAAACGGTCATCCAAAATATTAATATTATTCCTATAATTAATATAAAATTAAATTGTTCAATAGAGTCTGATTCAAAATCATTATAAAAAAGCGCGAGCGGAATACAACCGAGAATTACTAGCGCTAAAAACTGATATTCAATAAATATATAAATTGTATTTTGAGTAAAATCAAAAAGAATGAAAAAATTTACAATAGATTGTATTATATAAGCAATGACAAAAAATACATATGCTAAAATTAAATTTAATATTTTTTTATATTCCCCACCCTTATTAAATTTCTTAAAATAAAGATACGTAAAAACAACAAGAAATCCTAATATAACAAAATCAGGAATAATAAAAATTGTATAACCCTCCTTAGGAAATGACTCTTGGGTTAAATATTGATTGAAATAATAAAAGAATATGATATTGCTCATTTTTTATTAAGTTTTTATTATTCTATATTTTAATTTATAATTTTTTAATCTATTACAAATTAAAAATTTATTGATATTGTTAAAAATGAATTATAATGATTAAAATCTACCTAATTTGGATAATTATATATTATTATTTTTAAGATCATTAAAAGAATTTTAAAATTATCAAATTGGCCATTTCATAAGGACTAATCTGTTTTTCCATTAGTTGATTAACTAGTTTTTCTATTGATTCATTTTCTTTAAATATATTTTCTATTTTTTTAGTTAATTTATATTTTAATATCTGCAATGTCTCATTTTTAATCCGACCTTTTAGATAGCTCTCAAGCACATTGTTATTGTTTAAAAATTTTCTATGCTTCTCAATTTTATCTAATAATTTATTAAAATTTTCTCCAGTAATAGAATTAGTTTTTATGATTTCAGGAGTCCATTGTGTAGTTTTCGAAAAATTTTCATTTATATCCTCTGAATTATATTTATAATTCATGTTCAATTCCAACATCTGAATAATTTCAGCAATTTTTTTGTCTGCTCCCGGCAAATCCATCTTATTTACTACAAAGATATCTGTAATTTCCATAATGCCAGCTTTGATAGTCTGGATATCATCACCAAGCCCAGGTACTAATAAAACTAAAACAGTATGAGCAGATTTAAAAATATCTACTTCTGATTGACCAACTCCCACAGTCTCAACGATAATTATATTGCAACCATACGCATCCAATATTTTAATAACATCTTCAGTTGCTCGAGAAAGCCCACCTAATTGCCCTCGATTAGCCATGCTTCTTATAAAAACATTATCTGAGGAAAAATGTTGCTTCATTCGAATTCGATCTCCCAATAACGCACCTCCAGTTAAAGGACTGGAAGGATCTACACAAATTATCCCTATTTTATTTTCTTTACCTGTTAATTTATCAATTAAAGTGGAAATAAAGGTGCTTTTTCCTGACCCTGGTGCTCCAGTAATACCTAGAATATATGCGTTTCCAGTGTATTTATAAATAGCTTTTATGATGGATTCCGCAGCTTTAATATCATTTTCTGCTAAACTAATTAGCCGGGCAGCAGCTCTGGTCTCTCCTTGTAATAATCTGGGTATTAAGTCATTATATTGATTCTTCATTATAAGATCTTAATTATCGCTTTAGATTTTTTCTTACAAATTCAACAATTGTCTTAATTTCTGTACCAGGTCCATAAAAACCTTTCAATCCAATTTTTTGTAAACTTTCTTTGTCTTCTTCGGGAATAATACCCCCAACGGCCACTAATACATCATCTATATTTTGCTCTTTTAACAATTCCATAATTTTTGGACATAAGGCGTTATGAGCCCCGCTTAAGATACTCAATAACACAGCATCAGGATCTTCTTGAATGATGGTATTTACTATATCTTTCGGTGTTTGATGAAGCCCAGTATATATTACTTCCATCCCAGCATCTCTAAGACCCCGAGCTACAACTTTCGCCCCCCGATCATGTCCATTAAGCCCAGGTTTAGTTACTAAGACTTTTATCTTCCTTTTATTTTCCATCTTATCCACCTATTAAAATATTGAATCCTCTCTATAAGTTCCAAAAACTTCTTTGAGTGTTCCTATAATCTCTCCCACAGATGCATATTCTCGCACAGCAGAAATGATATACGGCATTAAATTTTCGGTTCCTTTAGCAGCTTCCTTAAGTTCCGATAAAACTTGCTTGGTTGCTTTATTATTGCGCTTCTGTTTTACTTTATTTAGATTCTTGATTTGATCGAGTGCTACTTTTTCATCAATTTTGAGAATCTCTAATTCTTTTTCTGTTTTTGGTTTAAATTTATTAACTCCTACGATTATTCTTTCTTTTCTATCTACTTCTTTTTGATATTTATATGAAGCATTTGCGATTTCTTTTTGAAAGAAATTTTTCTTGATCGCGGGGATCACGCCTCCTAATTCTTCAATTCTTTCAAAATATTTATTTGCTTCTTCTTCCATTTTATTAGTTAACCATTCAACAAAATAAGAGCCCGCCAATGGATCGACGGTATCAGCAACTCCCGTTTCATGTGCTATAATTTGTTGAGTTCTTAATGCAATCCTCACCGCTTTCTCGGTCGGTAAACATAAAGCTTCATCAAAAGAATTTGTATGTAAAGATTGGGTACCGCCTAATACTGCGGCTAAACCTTGATATGCAACACGTACAATATTACTTTCCGGATCTTGCGCAGTTAATGAAACTCCAGCAGTTTGAGTATGGAATCTGAGACGCATCGATTCTGGTTTTTTTGCTCCGTATTTATTTTTCATTCTTTTAGCCCAAATCCTTCTCGCTGCTCTATATTTTGCTATTTCTTCAAAAAAATTATTATGTGCATTGAAGAAAAAAGATAATCTATGAGCAAAATCGTCAACATCTAATCCTCTCTCCAGAGCAGCTTCCACATATGCAAATCCGTCAGCTAATGTAAAAGCTAATTCTTGAACAGCCGTTGAACCAGCTTCTCGAATATGATATCCGCTTATGCTAATTGTGTACCATTGTGGAACATGTTTGGTACAATATTCTATTGTATCTATAATTAATCTCATAGAAGGTTCTGGAGGGAATATCCAAGATTTTTGTGCAATATATTCTTTTAATATATCATTTTGGATTGTTCCTCTCAATTCTTCTGGAGCAACCCCTTGTTTTTCAGCTACTACAATGTACATTGCTAATAAAATAGATGCTGGCGCATTAATCGTCATTGATGTAGAAATCTTAGATAAATCAATCCCGTCAAATAATATTTCCATATCTTTAAGAATATCAATAGCAACGCCCTCTTTGCCAACTTCCCCGAGCGCTTTTTCATCACAAGACTCATATCCATAGATAGTTGGCAAATGAAATGCCACACTTAAACCCGTCTGACCATGCTCAATTAAAAATTTAAATCGCTTATTAGTTTGTTCTGCTGTTCCAAAACCCGCAAATTGTCGCATTGTCCACAACCTGCCCCTATACATATTTTTATAAGGGCCTCTGGTATAAGGATATTTTCCCGGCTCTCCTAAATCTTGCTCATAATTCAAATCGGCAACATCTTCTGGTTTATAAAGGCGTTTTATTTCGATATCTGATAAATTTCTAAAAGTTCTTTGCTTTTGGCGCTCCTTTCCTTCTGATTCTTTTTCTTTATCCTTAGCAGTTTTTATTTCCGTCATTTTCTAAAAATAAACTTTAATTTAAAATAAATTTAAAGATATCAATTTAAATAACAATGGAACTTTTTTTAACTTTTTTAAGCAGTATAAATTATGTATAATTTTTTAATCGTAGAAAATAAAGTATATTAAAAATTCTAGCGTCAAAAAATTTTAAATGCCTCACTGATGGCTGAACAGCCGCCGCATCTAACGCATCCTGCTTTATTTTCAAGGGGGTTAATTCCATACTCCTTCATTAATTCCGCGGCTTGATAATAAATTTTTAATAAATTCTCTGGATTAGTGGGAGGGGTTTTGGATCCTTTAAGAGGAATTGCCCGCACGGGTGTTATAAAAGGGATCACGCCAATAGAAATAACATCTTCTAAATCCCTCATAAATTTTTCAATAGGTTCTCCATAACCAGTTAATATGAAGGATTCCACTTGATTTTTTCCAAATACCTCAAGAGCATTTTTCCAGCTCTTAACAAAACAGTTATAAGGTATCTTATATTTGCCAGGAGTAATTTTTTTTCGAAGTTTATCATCTAAAAGTTCGATATGAATTCCAATCGTATCCGCACCAGCTTCCTTTAATTTATCTAGATATGTTAAATCTTCTAAAGGCTCAATCTGAACATGAAGAGGAATATCTGGGTGCTTTTTTTTCACACCCTTTAGAACATTTATATATCTTAGGGCTCCTTTGTCTTCACTTGCTTCTGTCCCACTGGTTATCGTCATATGGGCGCATCTTCCTTCATTTTTAGCAACGGTAATAACTTCTGAGATCTGTTTAGCGTTTTTTTCTAGAATGGTGGTACCATAAGCAAGGCTAAGTTCAATTCCACAGAACTTGCATGCTTCCCCACATTCCCAGTATTTACATTTTTGGTAAATAGTTGTAGCAAGACAATCGACTCCGTGGACTAAGGCTATTTTTTTCATTTCTATACCATCAGAAGTTTTATAGTTGGGGGAATAATATTCGGGATTTTCAATTAAATCCAAGTGGCAAAAAACATCCTCGTTATTTCTATTAATTACTTCAAAGAATTTATCTTTCTTTTCTCCTAAAGTTAATTCCGTTCTTTCTTTATTATCCCATAAGGCAACATTAACTAAGGTTTTTTCATCATCTAATAAAAAATATCTTCCTCCCAATGGTCCTGCGCCTCCCTTCCTTCCAAAATCAAGGTTAATTCCTTGCTTTTTGTAATAAATAATCAATTCATTGCTTAAATAAAGTCCTTTGCAGAGGAGGTAAGTTTTTTCTCGGAGAATTCTGTGAATTTTGGACATATTTCTTTTAAAAAAAAAGCAAAAGAAATCATTAATTTTTTTTATTATTTTATCATTAAAATCATTAATATTGAATCTTATTATTTGATCTAATTAATTTCAAATTTAATGTAAAAAAACATATAAGAGATAAATCTTTACTCTTATTTGAAAGAATTTTCTCGTGGTGTTTAAGAATTTCGGAGCAAGATAGCAGTATAAAGTATGAATATGAAATACTACAATGTATTAAAAACAATCCTGGTGGAGTAACTATCACAGACATTTCTGATATTAAAGGTTACTCAAGAAATACGGTATCAAAATATATTAGTATCTTAAAATTAAAAAATAAAATCTATAAAAAGAAAGTGGGAGCATATTCGCTTTATTTCTCGTCAGAAGAAAATTATCTCCCTAATTCCCTTGTTTTATCTTATTACAAAATCTTATTAAAAGGATTAAAAAAAAATTTTCCTGAAAAAGGAGAATTTTTTAAAGAATTAATAAAAGAAAACGTTCAGGATATCAAATTCACATTCAGTCCAAAAATTTACAAGCAATTAAAATATATAAAAAGTCATCCAATCTCTCAACTCACTAAGATCCATCTGGAAATATTTAAAGAATTTTATCCAACTTACGACATCTTCCAACCAGATGTGGATATTTCGATTTTAAAGATAGATCCTAAAGGTAAGAAGGCTACTTATCGCTTCCGAAATTCCGTTTTTTTGGAAGAAAATGACAACTACATTTATCACTTACATTTTATATGCGGTCTCACTGAAGGAATATTAGAAAAAGAAACAAACCGAAAGATTGAGTGCAAAATCGAGAATTACCATATTGGTGGAGATAAAAAAGACTCTTATTTTGATCTTTCTATTATTATTGATTAATCTCGATTTAATTTTATAATATAGTATTCGTAAGTTTATTTTTTAGTTTCTCATAAAAATTAATTGTATACGTTTTATTTTAAAATAATATTTTCTCTTAACAAAAATATAATAAAAAAATAGGAATAAATGAATTTTTATAAGTTTTTAAGACGTTTTAGTTCTTATGGGGTTTTTTCTCAAATGATTCGGAGGAATTGATTAGTTTTTTCTTTTTTAATTTACTCTCCTCAGTTTTATAACCTAATTTTGATTTCATTGCTTTTTTACCCTTAGGGCCAAGCCTTTTCCTTATTATAGACTTTTTAAATTCGTTATTTAAGGTTCCAGACCCACCTGCTATGGAAAATACCACACCTAATACCAGTCCACCGGAAATTATCGCGATTTGTGCTGTTTGTGCGGGATACACTTCCTGAGTAAATCTATCCGCTAAATGTTTTGGAACTATTCCGCTTTGCTCATACCAGGCAATGGGCATTACTGTGGTATTTATATCAGATGTAAAATATTCGTCGGAGGACACATTGAAATTCACCTGAATCCGTTCTCGCGCATTCATAGTTACTCCAGATATGGGTTCCACATCTATAAAGGTATCATGTGATATTCTATTAGGTTCTATGCCTTCTATGGCATTTATAACACTCGGATCACTATCAAGAAAATGAGGTTTGCTTACAAGCACAGGAACTCCTTGAAATTTCTCCACCGCCTGCACATTGATTAATCCTTGAGTATTCATATAGTAATTTTCATTAGGTGAGAATGTTTTCGGAGCAAACGTGAATCTATTTAAGTTAACCCCAAATATTGAGGTTGGACCTATGTATACCATGTCAATAACGCGCATTAAATCTGAAATAAAGATCTTAGGAGGTATAAGATCAGTCATACCAGGAATATTATACATTCCTAAGGAGCCTCTTATTTTTTCTGTACTTTCCCAGATATTTATAGTTGATTTACCATCGTATTTAACTACTTGTCGGGCAAGATATTTATTATTTTCTCCTGTCATTATAGTAATACTTTTTATATCTGCTTCTTCTGCCTCAGTTTCATTTTGACAGCTATCAAACAGATTAACACGAGCAAGTGACTCATCTTTCCCATTCTGTGACATAGCATCTTTGATAGCTGCGTCTTCTGCTGTAAATAACCATTCTTCTACTGTTCTATTCGTTATCACTCCACTATTATACTCCTTATTTAAGGAGTATTCTATTAAATTTGGTAGCCAAGTGGATAGACCTGTTTCGATCCAATTCAAAATAGAGTTAAGTTGAGTTTCTGTTATTCCAAAATGGTCCCTTAAGAAATATTGTGAATCGTTATCACCATTAAGAGCATCAAACCAAACTTTATTGATTTCATAATCCATTCCAAGAAGCGAATTAGGATCACTCTCATTCCAAAGTGCAGTACATTGCTCGTAGGTCAAACTAGACCCTCCATCAGTATGATTCGCGATATTTAAATCTCTATAAGAACCCGGATAATTATATGGATCTCGCCCATCTAAATCAATACCCGTTCCGTCACTGCTCCCCTCACTTTTTACCATATCATCACCTAATTGTTGAATTATACTCCCCATTATGGATTCTCCTAAATCTTTAAGAGCAGGAAATGTCTCAAAAATGAATTCCAATATATCTAATAACACAGTACTATTAACTCCTTCGATTTCTTCATAAAGCGTAGTAAGATTAGCATCTACTTCAGGAAAATAGTCATTTGCCCATTCTTCATAAAAAACTTCTTCAGCTGTGGGCATTGCATTAGCCATAAAATTAATTAAATGTTCTGGAGGTAGAAGATAATCGAAAATGTATGTTATTATATTTTCAATCCATGTTTCAATTATACCTTCTCCATAAAAGGTTTCCAGTAAATCTAAAAATGCATCAATAAAAGAACTGTCGACTCTTGCATCATTTATTATTCCCATAAGTGTCTCATTTAACATACTGAACATTCCTTCTTCTGTGAGAACTTCTCCTAATGTCTGATTCAATTCTTCACAAAACATTCCCTTTACTTTAGAAAGCACTAAAGGTAAGTTCATTTCGATGAGGTTTTGCTCAGTTCCGCCGGCGTACTCAATGGCACCCAAAAATCCAGGATTAATGTTTGTTATATAGACTTCAGAAATATTATCACCTGCAACTTGTACATATTTATCGTATTCTTTATAAGTAACTTCAGTGAGCAACGGATTATAGGCAATATCGTATTTATACTTCAGATCTCTGAATTTAAATGGTCCGATTTGTTCATATATGGGTTTTTCATCACCAGAGAGAAATTCATCGGGATTGGTTAAATTCCATAGATAAAAGGTTTTAAATTCTTCTGGAGCTCCAAGATAATCATTTGTGATAAATGCTAAGAAATTGGTACCAGGAGAAGTAGGAACTAAAATTTGTTCTTCAATTCCTTTATCGATTTCTTCTTGAATAAAAGAATTTAAAAAGATAGCACCAGGTATTAGGGCGATTCCGAGTATTAGAAGCGATATAGCAGCAACTTGGTTTATTTTTTTCGGTTTCTTAACTGATTTTGGGAGATTATTTTGTCTTAAACTCTTTTTACTTTTTCTATTTGATTTCAAGGAATTTTTCGATTTATTTGGTTTCTCTGTTTCATTTTTTATTTTTTTCATATCTATATTCGTCTTACTTTTTCATACGTTTTAAATAGATAAAGTGATCATTATCGATCATCAGAATTCATTAGTAAAATATTAATCAGCTTTATATATAAAGGTTTCGTTTTATCAAAAAATAGAATTATCAATGATTTTAATGAAGATATATCATATTTTAATTCATCTAAATCATTTTTGGGTATTTAAAAATTTTTCAATAGGAAAAGAAATGTCATTAATAGATATACTTTTAAATACAAAAAATATAAAAAAAATCGATCTATAGTTTATGTTTGCATAATTAATTGATACTAAAAAATATAAGAGGTTTAATATGGAAGGGTTTATCCTAATACATTATTCACAGCAATATGTGCATCTTTATAACCTAAATCTCTTGCTAATTCTTCGGCAAGCAATTCTCCCTTTTTGCGTGATACTAGAACTACAGAACTTGCATTTCCTCTAAATGAAGGGTGAAAGGTACCTAAAATTTCTAAAGCCTTTGTTTTTTCACCCTTTTCATTCAAAAGGACTGCAGTTCTATAAACAATTGCATCTGCCAATACGGGCGGATATCTTAATTTTATTCCATTTAAACAAATCATATAATATTTTAGCGCATTTTCTGAATCTCCTAAACGCTCGTAAAAAGCAGCTAGGTTTCCTGGAATATTTTCAGGAGTAGCTTCTGTGACCATATTCTCACTTAATTCCAAGCTTCTTAAAGTTGCTTGCTTACATAAATCAAGATCATCACCCATCTCTCCCATAATAGCGAGATTTCCACACAATTTCTGAGCATATCTTGCGGGTAGATTCTCTAACGCATTATCAAGCCAAGGTTTAATTTTTTCTTTTAGATAATTATATATCATCTTAGGGGAGAAGCGTTTTGGATATTCTCCTGCATCCCACATTCTTTGATATTCTTTCATCCCAATAGGATCCAGATACTGAACAGTTTGAATCCAAATTGAAAGAATTGCCATTTCCATTAATATTGAAACCAGATTACTTTCTTGTTCTGCAATTTTTAATACCGGAATGAATGGATCACGAATTATTTTATCAATTCCATCCAGCATCTCTTTTTTAATTACTTTATTAGGATCTCTTTGATGTTCAGGAAGATTATTTTGACTAAGTGCTTCAAGTAAATCCAAATAAATTTGATTATTATAAAATTTTGAGCATAAATATGCTGCAATTTGCATAATCGTGATGGATAACGCTCCTGCTTGATCCTCAAATTCATCTGTTGAATTACTCCTAATTGTAGCTTCAACTTGTTTGTCTAATAATTCATAAATATCAACAGTCATTCCTACCAATTCATTTACTGCTTTTTGATTTATCTTTGCACAGTTAGAACTGAATTGATTAAAATCAATCTCTCCAGAAATAAATTCTTGCTTCTCTAAATACATTTGATCAAGATATCTTTTCCAATCATCTCTATTTGGGCGTTCAAGTTGTAATTTAAATCCTAAAATTGTTTGTTCTGCTCTAGATTCATTGGTCTGAAGCTTGTTTAATTCTTGTACATTATTTATATATTCTACCGCTTTAAATATAGCTTTATCAATATCAAAATATCTTGAGGTTGCAATTAATGCGTTTAATAACATTAAAACAATACTTGAATTATCTGTGATACCTGGAAATTCATTATTATTTATGATTTCTCTAATTCTTGGTATATATTCTTTTCTGATCAACTTTATAGCATTTTCAAGCGATATGGTAAAAATTTGGTGTTGATATTCTTCAAGAGAAATTTCTCCTAAATTATGTTTTTCAGTTATTTCTTGAATTTTATTACTTATATTATATGAAATCGCTTCAGTGTCTTGAGTATACTCTTTAGTATGTTTCATGAATTCTCTAAAAGTTGTGGAAAATTTTTGACTTTCAGTAATTACTAGTCCAATCATATGTGATTCTGGAAAATCTCCAACCCAATTATTAAAAAATCTTATTCTTTCTGCCTGAGCTTTTGCATAATTGGATGCATCATCTTTAATCAAATCCATAGTTAAATCTTCTATATCAATTTTTAGTTCAGGAATCTTTTCTATGGCTTTTATAAGCCCATTTGGGAGCTCTGCTTGTGTAAATTCAAATATTCCCCAACATGATTGAAAAATATCACTAAAATCTATATTTTCCCTTTTACCAGGGCGATTATTCCAAATTATTTTCTTAACGCTAGGTCCAACTCGCTTCCAAAACCTCCTATAATTTAAATGATTAAAATCCCATCCTGAATATCCTAAAAACACACAAGGATAAGTTTCTATTAACTTTTTAAATACATTTCCTTTAGGAGCAGAAAATCCCTTTGCACTTTTATAGGCTGATGCAACACTTACAATGGTATTTGGTCTTTCTATTGTCCCATGAACCTTACATAAAATAAATTTATGATTAGTTTCAATATTTCTAATATGAGTTTCAAAATATTTTTCATATTCAATATTTTCAACTAAAAGCTTAAAATCTACCCCTTCCTCCTTTAATGCTTTTTCTAAGTATATATCGAAATTAGTTGTAAAGCATGCCTTTAATATTCCTTTCTTAGCTAAACGAGCAAGGGCATAATGGTTAGCATTAGGTTCAGCAACATTTAGCACTTCAAAAGCCTTATACATTCTTTCATCTAATATATTTGAGAATGCTTCAAATACTTCCTCCGGTGTTCTTTCTGGATCTTTGATAATCATATCTTTTGGGAGATTATAGTCTTCAGGTACTCTATCAAAAAAAGCTTTCAAAATCTCCTCGGTAAGTGTCCACCATGAAGGCGAACAACTTGGGGGCGGGATTGAGATACCGGCGCCACAAAAGACCACGATTCCTTCTTTTAGAAGTGGAGGAAGAATATTTTCCAGTGGTTGGATTTCAGTAGCCATTTTATACTTTTATTTATACTTAATTAGATTAAATATAATATATTTTAATTTGATTAAAAGTAATTCGTTTAGTATTTTATAAAATTTTCCTTAAAAAAATCCATCTTGAATTAAGAAAAATTCACAAAGAAACTTGATATCATTAAAAAAATACTATTTTCAAGTAATACGTAAATGCGTGGTAAGTTGTTAAATAATCAAATAAATTTGAAAAGATTCTAAATTAATTCTTAGATTTAAAAATAAGAAGAAAACTTTCGAATTAAAATAAAAGTATTAAAAAATAAATAGAAAAATCCTATATAAATCTCTAAGATAAAATTTTTATAATATTCACCACTTTATAAATTAAAAATTAGCTGAAATATAATATAATTTACAGAATCATTCTTAAATTTTAGGAATTTTTCTCAAAAATAATAGAAAAGGTGAAAAAATATGGCTACTAAGCGACCTTGGCACTGTTATTCAAAATGGGACAGTAGACCCTATCAACATAAGCGTTCCGCAAATCATAGAAGAGAATATGCTCGTGGAGGAGCTCAGAGTAAAATTAATAGATTTTGGGGAGGAAATAAACAGATCTCCTGGGATGAGTGGGATGTGGTAGTTGGCCTGAAAGTAGAGGACAAAGTCCAAATCTCTTCAAGTGCTTTAGAAGCATTAAGAATTGCAATCAATAGCGCATTTATAAAAAAAGTAGGTCGAAAAAATTTTAGACTAAGGATTAGACCACAATGTCATCATAAAATTAGAGAAAATCGCATGCTAGCATTTGCTGGAGCAGATAGAGTGCAGTCTGGGATGAGAAATTCTTTTGGTAGAGCCACAACAGTTTGTGCGCGGGTTAATGCGGGACAAGTTATTTGTGATTTAGGTATTCAGATGAAGCAGTTAGATTTGGCAAAGAAAAGATTAAATGTGGCATCTAAAAAAATACCTTCTTCTTGTCAAATAGTGCTCTTGAAGTATAAAAAACCTGAATATTTGAAGCGAGTAGGATTACCATTATATAATGCAGAAAAGAAAAGACCAATTCCTTTATATAGCGTTGAGATCGCCCAATTAACAAAATAAATTTTTCACCCTTTAGCGATTTTAGCAAAAAAAGAAATTATTTTAACTTAATCTTTTATTTTTTAATCCCCCTTATAACATTACTGATACTAAGTAATCTCTTGATCTGATTAAATTCTTAGGATTTAAAACCCTTTAATCTTTTTTAGTGTAATAATATTTATACCATTTTGATTATATTACTACCTATAGTCAATTAAATTAAAAAGTTATTTAGAAAAATTCTTTTGAGAAAACGTTATGGATCTTAAACCCTTTTTTAATCCTAGCTCCATTGTAATCGTTGGCGTATCTCGCGAAGAATTAACTTTTAGCTATACTGTACTTAAAAATTTAATAGAAATTTTTTACCGCGGAGAAATTTTCATTGTAAATCCCAATGCAGATGAAATTTTAGGGATTAAGTCTTATCATTCTCTAGAAGAATTACCAATTATTCCTGAATTAGCAGTAATTGTTCTTGGAAAAAATGTTGAAGTTATTTTTCAACAACTGGCAGAGTTTGGAATAAAATTTATTGTTATAGAGTCAGAATTGAAGGTAGATTATGAATATAAATTAGCTTCGCGAGAAAATAGTATTGAAATCATAGAACATTTAAACCAGATTTCTGAAAAATATAATGTACAATATATGGGACCATCTATGATTGGATGCATTAATTTTAGTAATAATTTTACCACCTCCATCATACCCGTTCGACATTATATTATGAAACAGAATCGGAACGTAAAATCGGGAGCAAGTTATATTGCACAATCTGGTGGATTAGCTGGGGGATTAGGATGGTGGTCTCCTAATCAGAATGTTCCTATCTCAAAAGTAGTTCATTTGGGGCATGGATTTAATATTAGGGAATCTGATGTGTTACATTATTTTATCAATGATAAAAAAACTAAAGTCATCCTTCTCTTTTTACGAGAAATATCTGAAGATTTAATTAATGCGGTAAAAAGGTGTGCCCCAGTCAAACCGGTTTTATTCTTTTATGTTGGAAAAGAAATTAAAAATGAAACGAGATTAATCGAAGTGGGGGGCATTAAGGTTGAAAATTATATCGAATTATTTGATTTCTCAAAACTCTTTTTATGGTGTCCTCCTCCAGAAGGTAAAAATCTCGGTCTAATTGGTCCAAGTAGCGGAGCGATTCATATCATAGCAAAAGAAATGCGTAAACAAAATTTGTCGCTGGCAAAAATAGCTAATAAGCATAGAAATATTATTTTAGATAAAGTGGGAGGATCAACTTGTATTTCAGGAAATCCGGTTGATTATTGGCCGCCTGATAAATTTATTGGTACAAAAATATGCGGAATTTATAATATTTCTGCTAAAACACTTCTTAATGATGAATCTGTAAATGGACTCATATTAGCTTTAGAATTTTTTATAGAAATCGAATTTGATTTTAGTATATTTAAAAATATTAAAGAGATGTATCCTAATAAACCTATAATCGCAATATTGATACAAGCAGAAAGAGAAGGAGCAAAAAGGGTTATAGAAACTGCTTCTGAATTAGAAATACCTGTATTTGAAAACGAAATCGAAAGAGCTGTACGCGGGTTCAAATGTCTCTATGATTATTACTCAAAAATTAAAAAAAATTAAATTTATTCTTTCTTTTTAAAATTGAAAAAATAAATAAGAAATTTAGTAAAAAATTAGTTTTTATACAGATTGTATGGTTCATATTTTAAATTCAAAATATTTTCTTTAATTCTTTTGGAATGTCCTGCTTTTTGTCCATTAATGAAAGCGCATATACTTTTTCGCCACAATCGCAAATTTCCCCTTCGAATAAATAAAAGTTGAAATCTTTTTTCCAAGTACAGATTTGAATACCCTTTATATTCACCATTTCTCCGCATTTACAATAAATAGCCATTTCTGTAGAATAATTAGGGAGAATTGACTCTATATCTTTAGATGCTTTTTTAAATTCACAATTATTCAACATCTCATTTATAGGCTCAGCAAGACTATCTTTTAAAGTAGGAATAAAACTTTCAATTACTCCGCCTTCAGCCTCAATATTTTCTAATACTATGAAATTTTTCTCTGCTTCTGCAATTTTTTCTAAGGTTTTTTCTGGTGGTATATATTGTCGTGCCAATTCTTCGGGAATAGGAAATGGTTCTATACCGGAAGGATAATCAAATCTCACGTAATATACTCTAGTACCCTTTTCCACTTTTTGATTTAAAACCTTTACCGCATCATAATCATTGCTATTTAATACAAATTTTATTAATTCTAAGGGAACTTTAAGTTCAATGAGTCTAGATCTTACATTTTCTAAAACTTCATTTATAAAACCTTTTAGAATCATAATATCTTCACGATTAGTAGTATAAATATCCATCTTGTTTTGTTCCTTAAAGTTATACCATTTCTTTGCCAAAAAATTTCGAATTATTGTCGGCACCATACAGAACACACATAACACAGGAAAAAGATATATATAATTAATATTGATATCAAAATAGGGTAAAATAGTAAATACAATAATGAGTAAAAACATAGGGATACTTACTAAAATGCTCCAATTCCTCATTTTTTTATTTATAGATTTTTTAAATCCCTTTTCTGCCGCTATATTTTCTGTTTGTTCTCTTATTTTATCGATAGTATTAAGAATCTGTTTATTCTCAAAACTCTGCTTAATAAGTTTATCTTCTTCAGTAGTTTTATCATATTTCTCTATGATGTTGGAAATCTGATTTTTATAACTATCGATAGCTTTCTCTCTATATATAAAATCAAGAGGTTCCTCTGAATAGTAATCGAGAAATCTTGCTACAAACAATTTTTGCTCTATATTTTCTAAAATACCTGGTTCTAAACCTAAAGTTTCTTGTAAAATTTGTGTTTGTGTCTTTTTCTCTGGTTTTTTTGCTTTTTTTTGTTTCTCTTCTGAATCCCCTGTATCTTTCTTAGCAGATTCTTTTAGTTTATTGCTATTGTCGTTTTTTTTCATTTTTTTTTTTTTTTCATTTTTTTTTATTATATTATGATAACTCCCACTTTTTAATTAATTTAATTGAATTAAAGTTATTGTTTAATCATTCTATTTCTTAAAAAAGATTTTTATAATATAATTTGATTGTTCAAGATAATTAAGAAAACAACATTTAATCAAGAACTTAAAATCTATAAAATAAGATATTTAATAATTTTTAATAAATGAATTTTTGATATTAAAACCATTTTTTATTGTATAGATGTAATTTCAAAAAATATATTTATGAATAGATAAAAGTGGTATTATAATGTGGTTTCATGTAAAAGAAAAGGAAATTGACGATATAACGGATGATTATCGCGTTCTTTGCGGAATAGAAGAAGAGTTCCTAATTCTAAACAAAGATGGTACTTTAATTGAGGCAGCAGATAATTTAATGATGAAAGCGGCAGAAATTCTTGAACAGAATAATGATCTTCTTGATGCGCTTCGTATAAAAATCCAGAGCCTAGATGCAGAACCGAGTCCCGCACAAATAGAATATGTTTCGCTTCCTTTAAGACCAAATCAATTGGAAGAGGCGGTAAAAGCCGGCAGGAGATTATTAATTGATGCTGGGAAAAAGTTAGAGGTTAAAATCTTCACGCAAAGTCTCCACCCAATCCAATCAGATCCCAACCCAATCGTGGGAACACATATTAATGTGTCTGTTCAAAAAAAAGAAAGTTTAATGAAATCATGGGAATTAAAAGCAGTAAATAATTACTTATGGAATATGCTACCGGAAATTATTGCTTTATCTGCGAATTCCCCGATTTTTCAAGGAAGAAAAACAAATATTGCAAGTAATAGATGTGCAAATAGCACGGTTTTAAAACCGAATGGGTTTGCGCAAATAGAAATTCCTGAAGAAAAACCAGCGTTAATTCCTATGAGATATTATGGACTTATGAGATATCAGCTAAAAATTGGTTCTGGGGAGGATGAATTTTCGAAAAAGGTTATCACTAATTCGAGTGGGGATCGCTTAATGGATATTACTCCTAGAGGTCCTTTTACGAACATCCAAGGAGATAAGGATGATTCTCCTTCAAGAAATCGTGTGGAAGTTAGAATAATTGATGTTCAGCACTATATAGAAGATTTATTAGATATTGCATACCTTTGTTGTTGTTCTGGATTACATGCGATATCTTTGGCACAATCAGGAAAAATCACAGAAGATCCCTATCATAAAGAAAATATAGAAAGAGCAATAACATATGGGAACGAAGCTAGCTTTAAAAGAAATGGGGGAAATGTTATTAGTTTTAAAGAGAGTCTTTATGAATGGATTCAAAAAATTTCTAAATATGAGGCTAATTTAGGAGTAAAAATTAAAAATTTGCCGACCCTTAAATTTCAAAGACCGCAGATCCAAGATGAATTGGGAATTAAATTTCAAACACGAAAAATTGAAAAAATTAGGCAACAAGGAAATTTATATGCTACTGTGATCTTAGAAAATTCCAGAATTGTTTCTGATGATCAAGGAGACAAATATAAAGTCAATGGAGGCAGGCAAATTCAAGGAAAATTATCAGTGAAATATGATCTCGATTATGAAGAAGAAGATGAATTAGTAAAATCTTTTAAATCAATAAAAATAATTAATACGCTCAATGTTCAAGGTTTACAAATTCCCTTGGAACCAGGAGATCGCATCCAAAATGTAAGATCTAGACATGAAAGTCTTATTGATAGACTTTTAGGAGGATTTCCTTTTTAAAACTTTTATTGTTCATCTATTTATAACTTATAATACTTAAAAATTATAAACATTAGGCATTCAAAGTACTAGATTAAAGACAAATTATTTCTAAAAAACCAATAATAGTCAATTAAACTCAAATTAAATGCTAAAAGTTTGATAAGAATGGCGCAATTCCTAAAGAAAATTAAAAATAAAATCAAGAGAATCTATATTAAATTAAAAATAAAAATAAGATTAGCATTTAAAAAACATAAGATAATCTACATTATAAATAATTATCCTACCAAAGCTAAACCAGAGAGAATCATTAGATTAGAGAATATTATAAGAATAAATTTTCCGGAGGTCCGTGTAAACACAATCCATTTTTCTGAAATTAATTATTACACCCTCAAAAAAAGTAAAGGATTAATTTTAACTGGGTCCAACCTTAATGTTTCCAATTTTTATAAGAACGAAAATATGAAAGAGTTATTTAGAAAAGAATTGGAACTAATTAAAAGAAAATACAATAAACCTATTTTAGCAATTTGTTTTGGACACCAATTAGCCGCCTATGCTTTTAATTCAAAGATCAAAAGAATGAATTATCGTGTAGTAAATAATGATGTTTCCTTATTACGAATAAGATTTCCCGATGAATTAATCCCACATGAGCGCATTTATGTGAACCTTAATCATAAAGATTATATAGATCCTTATAACTTTGAATTGCGCAAACATTTCAAAATAATTGCCACTCTTGCTCTTGATAACTATAAAACTGTTCAATATATGCGGCATAAAAATAAACCGATATATTCAATTCAATTTCACCCTGAAAATCATATAGGAAATTATCATTATCCTCCCTATATTAGTGATGAAATTATTGACAAAGCAAAAATCGCTGGAGAAAAAATAATAACGGATTTTATCAATTTATGTCTTTAATTGGTTTCAATAATTCTGATTATTATTATTTTAAAAAAATGAGAGCATTTAACAAAATCAAATTAAAATTTTACTATTAATCTAATTCTTAAATCAGAAAAATATTATCAAGAATAAAATTAAGTTATTTTGACTTTAAAAAAATTTAAAAAATAAAAAATTAGACACTTACGACTGACTTTATATCAGGCACGAATTGCTTGATCGCTCTTTCTATCCCATATTTTAATGTCTCCTGAGCATGAATGCAGCCCACACAATGCCCTTGAAGGCGAACCTTCACAATTCCCTCATCAGTTATTTCGACAAGCTCTACATCGCCACCGTCCATTTTTAATTGCGATCTTATCCTTTCTATAATTTTTTCGACTTTTTCTTTATCAACCATTTTTAATCAACTTTTTACTATTATTAATTTAAAGTAATAAATCAAGCCTTTAAAGCGTTTGTTTTATAAAATATGGAATTATCATTCAAAATAATTATTATTATGAAGATAAGAGATACTTTGATTAATATAAAATAAAAAAATTATAATATTCACAATAGATTATTCAAAATAATTAAATTAAGATAGTTGCGTTAAAAAATGGAAACTAAAGAATTTATTAGATTATTAACTGAAGCTGAGGAACACATTTCTCAAGAAAACTACATAGATGCATTAAATATTTTGTATAAATTAAAAGAGATTGAAATAAAAGGAGATTTCGATACTAGTCTTACTCATAAGTTATATCAATTAATTTCAAATGCGGAATCTTTATTAAATCAGAAGAAAATCACAAAAGAATTATCAGAATTGGCTAGAGATCATAAAGAAATAGATTTCAATTCTTTAAGCTCCCATTTTAAAGAAACTATGGAATTTGATTTAAAACCAGAATTATTGAGAAGAGAAATTGAATTGTTAATTTTACGAGGCATACTTCCCTATAAAATTCAAGGCAATAAATTGCTTTTATCATAGATTTTTCTCTTTAATTATTAACCCTGAACTTTTTTTAAAAGTAAATATATAGAGCTATAAATCAATTATATATAAAATATTTACATTAGAAATATATATCACTATACTTCTTTATTTCATAACATAAAAAAAGTATTGATTATAAAATCATAAACAAAAGCATAAAAAAAATATAAAAGGTGAAGGTAAATGAGTGATGAAGATATCACAGATTATTCCTTTTTAAAGTTGATGCTACAAAAACATTGGAAAGCAGGGATTTTATTAGTTATAGGAATCGTAGGGGTAGTAGTTGGCGCAATTTTGACATTATATTTTGTTATAGTTAAATCAGATATCGGAGGATATGGAAATTGGACAATTGGAGATTTCTCTTTTGGAACTGTAATCATATTTTTACTATGGCTTGCTCTATGGGAGCTTTTATTTGTTGGAATTCCCGCCGCAGTTTATTTTGGTTTAACAGTTGGTCTGTGGTGGTATAGATTACCTCAAGAAGAAAAGGAACTATTGAAACAAAAAAGAGGCAAAGAGGAAGGTATAAGACAGAAATCGAACGCAGCAGGTGGAGTCTTCGGCTTTATAGTTTTTATTGTATTCCTAATTCTAATATCAATAGACGGAAACCTCTTTACAAGATTTAATTCAATCGCTTACACCTACTGGATTATAAAATTATTGTGGGCCGTTTTTTGGATCCTTATCGTCGTAGGAATTCCTGGTCTCATTGTCGGTATAGTATATTTAAGAAAAAAATTAAAGACTGCTTAATTCAAAATTTTTTTTATTATTTTTACTTTTCTAAATAATTTTTTTAAATAAGATAGAGAGGAAGTGTATTTTATTTATAAATTAATTGCTGAAGATTATATTCTTTTTAATCTTTATAATAATTTTATTAAATCCTGTAAATTTCCAACAAAATCGGGCTTTGGTGTATCATCTTTTAAGTGCGTCATTGGGCTTTTAATCAAAAAAGTTTGACAACCGAGCGATTTTGCCACCATCTCATTATGTTCATCTCCAACAACTAAACATTCTTCGGGTTTCAGTCCGATTTTTGAACAAACTTCTTTATAATAATTTAAATTCGGTTTACAAGTTGTAAAATCTTCAGCATAGGTTATTAAATCAAATTGAAAATCATCAATCCCCGCCCAGTTCATACGTGCATTTATGGCATCACGCATAAATATTGGAATGGTAGCAATTACAACCTGAAAATTCTTTTTGAATACATATTGAACAGTATCTCTTGGCTTCGGACGTGGATTTACAAATTTTTTCAATTTTTGATAGTCATTTTTATAATAATTTCTTAATATTGATTCTCCTTCTTCTCTTGTTAGATTAAAAGGAGGAAGAAATTCATCTAGAAATACATCAAAATTTGCTTTTCCCGTTGTATTATTAATCATTTTTTGAATTGAAGCCATGTAATGTTTAAAAAATTGGTCAAAATTCATTAAACTTGGAAAATATTCATATAAATTTCTAGTATAGGATCTATTAAATTTCGTCAAATGAATATCTAAAAGAGTACCATCAAGATCGAATAGTATCCCTTTTACATCACTTTTAATTTTCATACAAATCTAAAATTTATTTTTAGTTTTATTAATTATAATTCTCATTTTTCTTAATAAATCTATTTATATTGATTGATTCTAGAGTCTAAAATCTAAAACTTAAAGTACCGTTTTTTAACAATACACGCTAAAAATGATATCTTTATTATCTATTAATTTTACTAATTAATCTAGGAGTAAAATTTTTAATTTAATTTAATTTGTGTCAAAATATTATGAAGTATCAATATAAAATCATTTTGATTGGCCCTGGATCCGTGGGAAAAACAAGTTTAGTTAATCGTTTTGTTCATAACAGGTTTTCTTCTTCATATGAAATGACAATGGGGGTTGATATTATGAATAAAAAAGTTGATTTTGAAAATCTCTCAGCAACTCTCACTATTTGGGATATTGGAGGACAAGAGCGCTTCAAGTATTTGCGCCGCAATTTTTATAGAGGTACTAATGGTGCTCTATTAGTTTTTGATTTGAGTAGAGCGTTTACCTATGATAATTTGATAAAAAAATGGTATGCTGAGATGTTAACTTATACGAAGCATGAAGTTCCTTTTATTTTAATTGGAAACAAATTAGATTTAATTTCGGAGGTAGGAAGAATTATTGAACCAAATCTTCCATCTGAGTTTGCTAAGGAGAGAGGCAGTATATATATAGAAACTTCTGCTAAAACCAATGAAAATGTTGAAAAGGCGTTTATTGAATTGACTAAAAGAATCACATCTAAATTAAAGGCAGAAGAGACATAATATTAACCCCTTTTTTCTTAATTATAATTGAATTAAGTCCTTCTATATATTTTTAAAAAAAATATTCTTCTTTATGTAATTCTTTTTCTTTTTTTGTAGAAATGAATCATAATATTATCACAAAGTTTAGAGGGTAATATTGATCAGATTTTATTATAGCTCTCAAAACATATTAGAGTAAGGCAAAATATTACTTTTAGGAATATTTTATAAATTTTTAAAGATTTAAAAATTTTCAAATATTATATCTGGGATAGCTAATTTTGAAGATCCAAATACGATATTTATCATATTATTTATGAATTAAATGATAATTATTTAATGAAAATAATGTAGAATTTAAGATTAAAGTAGAGAAAGAATATCGGATTTATTGAAAATATTAAAGAAAGATAATCAAGATATTAATATGGGAATATAGTTTAAAAAATTTTAAATTAATTCTTAATGTAAAGAAAGAAATTTATATTATGGTATTATATTAATAATAGAGAAATGAGTAAACTAATAATCTCCATCCCAGAAGAATTAGTAAAAAAAATGGAAGATTACCCTGAAGTAAATTGGTCTTCTATCGCAAGCAGAGCTATTGAAAATTATTTGAAAAATTTAAAATATCAAGAAGGACCAATATTTTGTCAAGAATTAGAAATGCTTTCTGAACGTTCTTTAAAAGAGTTCCTTGAAAAAGAACCCGATATCTATACAGATGAAGATTTAATTAAGCGATACAAATGAAAGGAAAAATTGTTTTAATTCCATTCACGTTTACCGATTTAAAAACAGTTAAGAGAAGACCAGCTCTAGTTATCCTTGAAAGACCAAAAGATGTGGTTGTGGTATTTATATCTTCTAAAATACCAAAATCCTCAGAAGAAACTTATATTATCTTAGATAAAAATTATAAAGATTTTCCGATTACTAATTTGAAAGTTAGTTCTACAATCTTTTTAGATAAAATAGCCACTATTAGTAAGAATCTTATTATTGGAGAATTAGGTCATATAAGTAAGCAAATAAAACGCAAAATCAATAAAAAAATGAAAAAAATCTATCATCTTTGATTAAAAAAGTTTTTTGGATTTTTGATTAGAATTATCTCGTTCTTTAAATAATTCTTTTTATAACTATTAAATGTAAAAAATGATAATTAATAGTTTGGAAAAGGTTATTCAGCTTAAAATTGTCTACTATGGCCCTGCAATGTCGGGTAAAACAACCTCTATTAAGAGTTTATTCAATCACTTTGGTAAAGGAGAAGAGATACAGAGCATCGAAAGCACTGTAAATAGAACCTTATTTTTTGATTATGGAACAATTACCTTTCAGAATAAGAACTGGAAGCTTAAAATGAATATTTATACTACTACAGGTCAGGATTTTTACCTTATCACACGTCCAACAGTTGTAAGGGCAACAGACGGAATTATATTTGTTGCCGATTCTTACAAAGAAGCACTCAAGAGGAACATTAATTCGTGGAAAGAGCTGAAGAGATATTTTAATAGAAAAACCTTAAATGAAATACCTAAAGTGATTGCCTTAAACAAACAGGATTTGCGAGAAAAATTTGCGGTGCCTCATTTTTTAAAAGAAATCAACTATGAATCTTATGATAATATCGCGCTTATTCGAACAATCGCCCTAAACGGCGAAGGTGTACTAGAAACATTCGAAAAAATCCTAACCTTAATTCTATCAAAATCTTATCAAAAAACTACTCTTCTTAATAACAATTAAGATTCAAAAAGTTTTGTTTGCCCCTTTAGAACTATTATTTTACTAGAAAAAAATCTAAATTCATTTTTTAAAGGATGAATAATTTATTAAATCTTCAATCTCTGGTTCTTTAAAAAGATTCAAACTAATTAGATCATAATGTCGAAAGATCTGATTATTCAGCTCAATAGCGAAAAATTAGACCGTAAAGAATTTATTGATTTACAAAACCAAATACAACAAAAATTCACGTCATTACAGGATTTATTTAATTTATATTCTCAAATATTTATTCCATTTTCTCATTTTAAGAAAAATAAGTCTGAAACGCCGAAAAAACCTAAGAAACTTACTGAAAAACATATTGAAATCCTTAAAAAAGAGTTAAATATTAAAAAATAATATGTGAACTAATTTTAGAAGTTGAATAAAACCTTTTTTCTTTCATAACAAATATGAACAGCACCCCGAATAGCAAGTTCTAAAGGTATTTGCCCTTTCTCAACTAAATTTCCCAAAACATCTGAAAGTACTCTTCGAAACATTTCAGTTCTTGACCCATACGACATTAATTTTCTCGAATCAGAGACCATTCCAGCAAAATTCATTAATAAGTCTACAGTGCCAATATATTCTAATTGTCGTTTCATTCCAATAGGAGAATCATTAAACCACCATGCAGCTCCTAAGCTTACGGTCTCTCCAAATGCGCGAGTTAATGTAGCTAATGTTGGATAATGTGTTGGATCAAGAGCATAGAGGACGATTTTTAATCTCTCATCAAATTTATTCAGAAAAGCTTTTAGTGGTTCTACAATGGGAATAAAATGATTGGAAATATCTCCTCCTGAATCCGGCCCAATATTATTATATAGTGTATCTCGAATATCTCTCATGGCTCCTAAATGGATTTGCATAACCCAATTGGATTTTACATTCATCTCACCGAACTTATGAAGCATATAAGATATATATGCCTTTTCCTCCTCTTTTTTTACATTTTCTCCCTTCATCCTCTTTTGAAATATTTGATCCGCTTTTTGATGATCAATAATATATCCAAAAGGTACCTCCACACCATGATCGCTTGCTTTTGCGCCCATCTTCTCGAAAAAATCATGTGTTTCTTGTAGTGCTTCAATTAAATCATCAATATTTAGTATCTGCTTCTGAACGCGTTCTTCAAGTTTTTTAATATAATCAGGAAATCCCACTTTATTAATATGCATAGATTTATCAGGTCGCCATGTTGGTAAAACTTTAGTTTTGCAATCTGATTCCTTTAAAGCTTTATGATCTTCAAGTGAATCAATGGGATCATCTGTTGAGCACATCAGTTCAACATCCATCTCTTTTAAAAGCGCTTGAGGTTTAAAATTTTCCTGCTCTAAAAGCTCTTTTGTTATATCCCAAATTTTCTCAGCATTGTATTCATTAATTAATAGATCTATTCCTAATCTTCTCTTAAGATCTAAATGAACCCATTCATATACGGGATTACCCACGAGCTGCTCAAAAACGTTTGCTAATTTCATCCATTTCTCTTTATTTGATGCACTTCCAGTAATATATTTCTCTTCCACGCCTCTTTTTCTAAGTAATTCCCACACATAATGGTCTGTTGCTGCTTCTATATACCATATATCAGAATAATTCTTATTTTCTCGGATTTCTTTAACATCAGCATGATTGTGAGCATCTAAAATCGGTAGATCTTTTATCTGATCATATATCGTTTTTGCTGTATTGTTTGTTAATAAATAATTATCATCTAAAAATGCCATAAATAAACAAAAGATTTTTTACTTTATAAAGCATTTCGCTTAAGCATTTTGAGTAATAGATTTTTATAAATAAGAAAAAAATTCCTTCAGAGCTTTTATTAGCTGTTTTACTCTATGCGGAACTGGTCAATAAAATATAGCTTTTAAATAAAGGTTTTAATCAGTTCAAAATAAAGAGAAAAAATTATGAAAATTTCAGATGATATTTTAGAATTTTAAATAGGTTTTTGTGTTCTCACAATCATTTGCGAGTTATCTTCGATAACGCTTACTAATGCAGTTATTGGTTGCTTTGTTTCATATATAATATCCTTTACCTCACCTTCTTCCCATTTTTTAAACCCCGTGATGGAAGGGGCAGTCTCGAATAATCCCTCTTGAAGGCCTGACAATTTTATTGTTGCTCCTTCAAGGGCTTTCTTTGATATATTTTCTATTTGTATTTTATACTTTTTTAAATCAGTCCCACTTTCACTCAACAAAGATGTTGATAATACATTAAATTTTTTCTGAAATTGCGTCGAGACTCCTTCAAATAAAGAGGAAGCCCCTGATTTTGATTCAGAAAATAAATCTACACCAATTTTTCTTTCTTCAATTGGTTTTGCGGTAATTGAAATTGGCAATTCAAATCTTATAGCTTCTTTTCCGTATTCAGGATCTTTTCGCCCAATCACTAATAAAGACCATTCGCAATAATCTCCATATTTTAATCCCCAAAATTCTTTTTCTGAGGGTTCCCATAAGTAATTATGGGTGAGTTCTGCTGTTTCAGGTACTTTGATTAATAAATATCCTTCTTCTGTATTTGCTTTTTTCCGTGCTTTACCAGCAATCGCAGGAGGCAAATTATCAACTTGCTGACAGCTTTTACCATATTGTTCACAATGGCAAACTAAATTTGCTTTTTGGAGTAATCTTACTTCTAATTCCTTTAAACCTTTTGATGAAAAGTTTATCTTAATTGTTTCTCCTGGCTTAAAAACGTCTTTTTTTACATTTACGTTCAAATTAGAAATTGAAAAAGATAATGGGCTCGTAGACCTCTGTTCAGCGGTTTTCTTGGGAAGGATTTCTATTTTTTCTTTCCTCTTAATGATTAGATGCTCATCTGGATTAATTGGATTAGGTTTTCTCAATAATAATTGAATATTATAAACTAGATCTCTCTTTTCTATAGTTGGTACAACATTATTTTTTATAGTTATTGATTTTTTTCGAATATATTCTCCTGCCTCAAAATTTCCTTTTGTAAAAATTTCTTTTCTTGCTATTTGTAATTCCTTTGCACATGGAGGAGAAGTAATTAATATAATCCCACTCCAATAAAGCTCTTCTTCTTCATCAAAGATAAATTTTACTTGAACTGGCAGTTTGTCGCCAACATATACAGTTCGTTCGAGAGGAACTAGATTTAAATTCATAAAATAATGTAAAAATTTATTCTGATATATAAAAAAATTAACTTAATTTTAATAATTTGACCATTATTCATATTGAATGAGGTTATAAATAAAATTATAACAAATTCTTGATTTTGTTTTATAGTTGATGAAGAAATTCTCCAATAACATATAAATCTTAATGCTTTTACCGACTTACTTTTCTCTGATAATTGAAATAAGAAAATCGAAAAATTCTCTATTAATATTACAAAAAATCCGAATTATATCTTCTGGTTTAAAGTTTTCAAAATCATCTGAAGTAAGATTAATCTCGTTTTGATTAGCTAAAGATTCGAAAAACTTCTCTCTACAATATGTATAAACTAAATTATATGAATATATTACCTCATCATTTGTATCCAAGAGTAATTTACTATGAGGTATTTTCTTAATCACTTTAATTAAGTCTTTAGTATTTACGGAATCTAAATTTTTTTCGCTTAAAAAATCCGAGATTTTAATAAAACAATTATTTTCTACTTCTTCTAATAAAAATCTCATTACTTCTTTTAATTGCATGATTTCAAGGAATATTTGATTACTTTCTATTAAATTTATAAATCAATTATTTGGATAATTTAACTATTTTTTTCTGTTCAATATCAATTACATATTCGGAATTTGCGCTAAAAGGCAAAAAACTTCGAAATAATCTAAAATCTTCTATATTTTGTTCGTTAAGTGTTTTCAAGTCTCCAACGTTTAAGAGATTTTGCAATCTTTCAAACTTTTCTCTTAAATTCTCAAAATTCTGACATTTTAAATTGAATTCTCTATATTTCTCTTTAAAATTCTCAAAATTGATTAAACTTTCTTTTAATGTAAGACAGTTGTGTTTCATTACTTCTTTATTTATATTTTCTTGAAAAAAATTATTAAATAGCGGTTGAAATATAGATAATGAACTTTGCTCATTTAATTTAATAAATAAATCTTCTCCTTTATCAAAATTAATTAATTCGGGAGTATCAATAAATTTTTGAAAAAGGTTTTTAATATTTGCTTCTAATCTATTAAAATCTTTTATTTTAATACTCGATCGGGACATTTCTTTCACTATATTTCTTAAAAAAAAGATTGCCATGGAAAGAGGCATCACATCTGATTCATTTTTAGATTTTATGACTGATAAATTACACTCACTTAGATAAAAGACCTCTTTTTTGACAATATCATGAAAAATTTTAATTTTTTGATGCAATTGATTCAAAAAATTTTGTATACTCATATTTTACTTTTTATATTTTATCATAATTTCATTTTTAATTAATTAAAATTGCGTTGTAAGAATTATTCTTTATGATTATCCTTTTTGGCTAATTTCTTATAATCAAATCTTAAAATATTAACCATTATTTTATACATTTTTTCCCTTACCTCTTTATCGTCTGTAAAATCTATAAAATCCATTGTTCCAAATAATTCTAAAAATTCATTCTCAAGTTCAGTAGCGAATATGTTTAATCTTTTTATCAAAAGAGGGGAAGGGTCCCTCTCTAATATATATAATATTGCTATATCACATTTTTTAAAAGAAATCATCTGAAATTCCATTCCTTCCACGCTTAAACCCTTCAGCTGTCTTTCAATTGCTTCTTTGGAGAAACTGGTTATAGCAGTAAATAGTCCTGCCACAAGATCAATATCCTTTTTGAAAATCTGATGGTTCCATCCAAATCTCACGATGCCAGTTTTGGGATTAAAAATAATGAAGCATTTTAAATTCTCCACATCAGGATCTCCCTTCAAGAGATCAATTAAATATGTATGGATTAAAGCTAATTCTTCTTTAAGATGAGGTAAGATGAAAAATTCATCAAATTCAGTAAGTTTTTCCTCATATTGAGATTCGATTATTAATTCAATCGTAGATTTAATATCCATTAAATATTCTTCATTCTTCAAATTAGATTTAAGTATATTTTTAGTTTCTTTAGAAATCCTTTCAAACCCTTGTAGGAAATATATTTTTCTTACCCTATCAAACGCTTCGATTATTTTGGGACTTAATTCCGTGATCATTATACTTTTACTCTTAATAAATTCAAATAATTTTTGATCCTTTTTTCTAAAATCCTCTTTTTTATATATTATATCATCTTTTTTCAATTTAATAATTTTTGAGAAAAGCATAAACAAATTAAACTTAATAAATTAAGCAAAAAATTATTCAAAAAAACAACATAATACTAAATATGATTATCAATGGTACTCATATTGAGGCAATATTATTTGATCTTGATGGGACTCTTATTGATATTAATCTTAAGAAATTTATTCCCGGTTATATCAAGTTGCTTTCCAATTATGTAAAAGAATATATACCTCGAAAAATATTTATCCCTCGACTTCTTGAAGCCTCTAATAGGCTTGAAAATAATAATGGAGAGGCTACCAATGAAGAGATTTTTGCGACCTATTTTTTTCCAATTGAGGGCTATACGCGGGACGATTTAGAGCCGCGCTTTATACAATTTTATAAAGAGGAGTTTCATAAGCTCAAACAATATGCGAATAAAAAGCCTGAGGCCCGACCAACTGTTAAAAATGCGTTTGAAAATGGATATAAAGTAGTGATTGCCACCACACCATTATTGCCCGAGACGGCTATTCGACAACGCTTAGATTGGGGAGATTTAGGTGATTTTGATTATGATCTCATAACCAGCTATGACCAAGTTAGCGCTACAAAACCAAATTTACTATATTTTAAACAAATAGCAGAGAAAATTAAAATTTCCCCAGAAAAGTGCTTAATGGTTGGAGATGAAGATAAAGATATGGTTGCAGCTAAACTGGGCTGCAAAACTTTTTTGATTGAAAATGAAAATACTGATTTGAGTCCAGAAACTCCGGAACCAAATTTTAGGGGTACCTTATCTGATTTAAGAGAATTAATTTAGTTATACTTATATCAACTAAGAAAAATCTATTTAGAGAATAATATGATTCTTATTTTAAAGGTTTTTTAATCTCTCTATCATTTTTGCTTGTCTCATTAAAAAAAAGAAAACAGAAAATATGATGTATTAGATATACATTCATATTTTCAAATATTTTTTCATTATAATCATCGATATTACAGAAATCGCACCAATTAAGATAAGAATATTATAACCTGGAATCTGTGGCGCTTGACTGCTCGGGAGAAGGAATAGGATATTTTGTTTCCTTTGAATTAAAGTTAATCGCCTATAAAATATGTCTGAATCATCTCCCGAATTGTTAAAATTTGAATAATCTTCCCATACAATATGTATTTTGTCGTAAATATCTGCTGTAATAGAGAACTCCCATACACTCTTAGTACCATTTGCTATACATTGAGCTGGACTCCAAATGATTGAATCACTCAAAAGATTTATGTAAAATAAATCTCTTTCCAATGTAGCATTTGGATCATCTCCATATACTATATGTATATTATCCGCACTATCAATCGCAATCTCAGGGAAAACATATTCTGTTGATTCAATATTTGCGATTGTCTTAGTTGATCCCCATTCTTCAGTTATTTTATCCCAAACTTTATAATTTATGGAGGAGGAAGAGAATGTACTATCGTGTGTTTGCCAAACAACGTGTATGTTGCCTGAACTATCTACAGCGATACTGGGATCTTTACAAGTTATATATTCTCCTATTTGACTTATATCTTCTATGTCTTTCCATCCCTCATCATACCATATATGCCTTATTTTTATACTAGTACCAATTCCAACAACATATTTCTCTTGCCATACTATATGGGGTTTATTTTCAGAATCGCAAATAACTTGCGGATTGGTTGCTTCTTCCGCAGAATAATTTGTTATTCTTTCCGTTGTTAAAAAGTTTTTATTATAATAGATATTGTAATAGCTAGAATTAGTTTTATTTACTTCGGTCCATACTGTATGTGGTCTACCAGCTTTATCAATATAAAGGGATGGATTTATTTTGATTTTTTCCGTACTATTAATAGTTAGATTCTTATAACTGCCCCAACTTCCGCCAGGATTTCGGATACTCCGTAATATATCATAAGAATTCATATCATCTCCCATATTTTGCCATACTACAAAGGCAGTTTTATCGATTAAAGCTATATCAGGATTAGCAGATATTAAATTGTAATCTTCTGAAACTGTCTCATTATTCTCCCAATTACTAGTTGTTTTATTCCACAATTTAAAAAATACATCCCTATCATTTGGATCCGAAGCATTACCATCATCCCAGACAACATACAAATTTCCTGAACTGTCAGATATAATCTCTGGATCTCTGGAATCATTAACGCTACCCGTAGAGATTAATTCTATAGAGCCCCAATTATATGTAACTGAAGAAGGTTCGAGTATTGGATTTTTTTGGTACAGAATGGTTGTTTCAGAGTTTTTAAGAGGCGTATTAAAATCTATTCCCATATTAATTGCTGAAAAAATGATTAGAAAAATACTAACAATTAATATGGAGAGAATCTTATTTCTTTTTTTTATAGCCCTCATTTTAAATAAAAAAATTTTTTTTTTATTAATATTTTTTAAAGTTTTTATGAATATTTATTATTAATGTTTTTTAGGATAGACTCGTAATTTCGAAGACTTTAAGGGATCTTATGATGGTTAAATGCTAATTAAAATTTCTTATTGCTTTAAAAGCCATTAAATTCTCGAATTAAAAAGATTTCTATTAATTAGAGTGATAATACACTTTATAAGATAATTCCCACTACAATTCCCCCTAATGAAAACCATATATTTTAAATATTAGTTTAAATAAACTATTACAATGACCTTATGTAATACTAATCATAATGCGGAAAAAGTTCAAAATAATTATGTAGCCTTAGCTATGGCTATCGCAATTGCCGCAGCTGTATTAGTATTATAAAGCAAGATAGCTTTCCTTGTCTCTTTTTGATTACTAAATTTGTTAAAAAATATTGATATCTTGCTGTATGTGTTTAAAATTCATAATCAATAAGGTCAGGGTAATAAGCGCTTGCTTGCTAAGGTCTATATAATAAAAAAACAAACACACGTGAAAAAAAAATGCAAGCAACAAAAAGAAATATGATAGATTTTAATAATCTAAAATTTGATTTTTATGAAACGGATTGGATGTTTTTGTCCAGATATAAAGATGGAAAGTGGGATGACGGTGAATTAATTCCATTTAATTCAATAGAACTATCTCCTGCAGCATGTATACTTAACTATGGTCAAGGTGTTTTTGAAGGATTAAAAGCATTAAAATCAAAGGATAGGAGAATTAGTCTATTTCGACCCATGAAAAATGCAGAGAGGTTCGAAAAAAGTGCAAAAAGGCTTGTGATGCCCCCCTATGATAAACAGAGATTTTTAGATGCAGTCAAAAAGGTGGTTATTGCAAATAAGGATTTTATACCGCCATATGAAAGCGGAGGATCGCTATATATTCGTCCATTATTAATCGGAAGTGGTCCAGTGCTGGGAATTGCACCCGCAAAAGAATACATCTTTTTAGTGTTTTGTTCTCCAGTTGGACCTTATTTTCCCGAGGGATTTAATACAGTGAATCTATTAATTTCAAACAAATATACTCGAGCAAGTCCGGGGGGGACCGGTTCTACAAAAACATGTTCTAATTATTCGCGTACCATGAGACCAGCACTTGAGGGAAAGAAAAGAGGCTACGACCAAATAATTTATCTTGATGCTGTTTATAAGGAATATATAACAGAGGTGGGAGCAGCAAATTTTTGCGCGATAATTGATAACAAACTTGTTACCCCACGTTTCGATGGCACCATTCTTGAAGGAATTACGGTTGACTCTGTATTAAAAATAGCAGAACGCAAACTTGGCATCACAACGGAACAAAGAGATATTTCATATAAAGAATTATTTGGAGATAATTGCGCGGAACTCTTTTGTACAGGAACAGCAGCGGTGATTACGCCGATTGGTTCAATAACTTATGAAAAAAGAACAAAGACATATAATAACAACATACCAGGCCCTATTACTGAAAAAATTTACAAGATCTTAACTGGTATACAAAAATTAGATTTACTCGATGAATTTGGATGGACAATGATTTTATAATATTAATATACTTAAAAATTCCAATCATTTTCTATTTTTTTTTAATATCTAATTCTCAAAATTATATAATTATTTAGAATAGAAAGAATACAGATTCTCTATAAAAAACTGAGGAGTTAATAGTAAAATTTTATTAAAATAGCTTACAAATTGATATTTTAATTTAAAAAAAAGGGAAAAAAAATCTTTTAATTGATTTATTCAGTATGAGCGCTAATAATGAGATCTGCAAAGAGTTTCATATCATTCAAAAGGATATTGATTTTGTCTTGTGATTCCATGTCTATTTCGCCAGTTTTCATGATTAGCACAGAAATGATGTACTTAAAGATGTGTAGATCAATTTCTTTACCATCCTCATTACTGCCTTTAAATTGAGCTGAATCCGACATGAAAACATTCTCTCTCACAGTGTTGCATGCATTTATAAAGTCTCGTAGATCGCCTCTTAAAGTGAGCCCGCTACTTACTCCTTTTACATTATGGACAATAACATTTCCAGATATATCGGAAATAATTATTTTAGCATTAATTTCTTCCAAATCGCTCTCCGCCTTTTCCACATGCCCTTTTAATTCTTCATAAGAGGAGATTAAAATATCCCTAAAAATCTTAGCTAATTTATCTTGATCATAAATACTGGTAAGATAGGATTTTGATTCATATCCTTCAAACATCCCTTCAAATTTTTCACGTGCCTTTTTGATGTTTGTATCAAGAAGTTCCTTTTCATAATCTTCGGTATCATATTTATGATAAAATAAGAAGATTTTCGGTTTTTCATTGTTCTTGCGATAAATATCTAACAATCCATCAAAATATTCCTTCGCTTGTTCAAATCTGTCAGGATCATGGAGATCAATAATGGGTATCAGGATGTCCGTGCCTTTGAAGACTTCCGGCTTTTCCATGTACTCCTTTCTGTATTGTTCTTGTCCGCCGAAATCAAATATACCAACTTGTAAACCTAAAAAAGGATGTCTTCTTGTCTCATACAAGATAGTGGGACTTAACGATTTCGTATCTTCGGGGCTTTTTGCTGCAAATGCCACACTATAAAGTGATGTTTTACCACAGCCAGAAAGGCCCACTAATGATATTTTCATTTTAAATTTGCCTCCTTTATCTTTATCTTCTATTATTATTAATTATATTCTTTTTCTTTTAAGTTGTGTAATATAAAGACTTATTTTAGTTTTTATTTTTTAGGGGAAAGATCATAAGTTTTAGAGTAAATTTTCCCAATACTTTCTGTCGATGCTTCAATGAGTACTTTCCCCAGCTGAAGTTCTCCGTCTTCTTCTAAGGGATAATCAATTTCTATACTTTCATAAGGAAATAGTTCTGTTATTTTTGTAACCCATACGTTCTTTTCGAAAACCTCGTCTATGCTGGCTATTCTTATTTTCAAATCCTCAAGTATAAATCCAATTGTATTCGTGATTGATAACTCGAGAGTTTTAGCCTCCTCATTTACTTCTTTCTTTAGGCTTATTGCACGTCGAGAATCAATAATAGGTTTTATATCCAATTCTTTTTCTTCTTTTTTAGTTTCTATTTTCGGTTCCTCTTCCTCTTCCACATCTCTGACAATAAACACTTTCCGCTTTTGAATATTATATTGAGCGACCTTTTTCAATTTTGCCAGAAAAAAGACCGCATTTAAATTAATCGCATCAAATGGCTCAATAGTTAAATAACCCTTTTTTGCCGCGTCTTCTAAGAGTTCTGCTCCAATACCAGTTCTTGCGAAAACTGTATTTTTATTGGGACCACTTCCTACAGATCCAACGGATATATCAGCATTCTCAGAAGTAAGATCTGTGCAAAAATTACAGCTTGAGGATTTAAATTTATCTAGACTCTTAATCGTATAAGATTTTACGGGTTCTCCATCTTCATCATAATAAAGGTGAAATTTTCCTTTATTGATATCCATTTTTACTACCTTCTCTAAATCAATCCCATCCTTTTTAAAATAAGGGTATAACGCTTCTGGGGAAAATGAATCCATGCAAAATAACCCTATGGTAAGGATATGGGCCCGCATAAAATATTTGAGCATTCCTGCGGGAGAACTAAACATTTTATTGACCGCATCAATATTACAAGGCGTTCCAACAAAGGCAATTGAGCGATAGTCTTGTCTCACAGCCTCCATTAATGCATCCACTGTTTGAGAATGGCAATAAATCGAACCAGCAGCTTTAATCGCATCATCCTTACTGGTGATGATTTGGGGTACTGGATGCCAAGGATTTTTTGGATCTTTCATGGTCACAATCGCCGCATCAATTAAATGCTCATCAAAAAGATAACAAATTAGACTGGTTACTGTGCCCCCATCTTGATAACCGATAACTTCCGGTATATTCGTATTTGCTACATAGCCGCTTTTGAATTCTCCAATAAGTTGGTGAGGATCAGTAATTGTCCGGGGACATTGATTATAGCAAATTCCGCAGCCAGTACATTTCCCAATCAGTTTAGGTTCACCAGCAAGATGGTCCCACTCAAGGACCGGACAGACGGCTGCGCAAGTACCGCATTGCGTACAGATTCCTGTTCGTACAATTTCTTTCATCAACATTCCGAATGAATCTTTCTTTCCCTCTAACTTATGTTGGATATAGTCAAAGCTATACTTGTATTTTTCACTAGCTTGCTCTTGATTAACCTCGTTTTCCGTCATGACTTTATCAGTTTATTAATATCTAGTTTATTCATCAATATCTATTTCTAATTAATAAATTGTAAAAAGCTTACTATTTAGAGTAATGGAAGTTTAAAAAAAAATTTATTGATAAATAAAATAAAAATAAGAAGATAACAGTTTATCTTTTACTCTCTGAATATTTAAATTTCTGTAAATTAAAAAAAATATAAACCTTATATCAAGAGAAAGAGGCTATAAATATAACAGAAAATTGTAATCTGGATCAAGATGAATCTAATTAGGTTCCATCTCTAATCTCTTCTCGATTTTTTTAATTGCTTTCGAAGCAGAGATTCCTACTATTCGATGGAAATCATCAAGCCGTTTCATAAGCGCATGGATTGAAGTTTTATCCCCAAATATTTCAAGTAATTTTATAATAGCAACCTTAACTTTTTGATTTTCATCAGGATTATTAGTAAGATACTCTTCTAACTCTGTTCTATGCTTAATTAGGGTTCTTTTTTCTTCAGTACCATCAATCTTCATAAAATGTCCATTCTTTTTGAAAATATTATATAATGAATCTACTGTTACTTTTTTAAGAAGCCAATATGTTCCTGGATCATTAATTATCTTTAAAAATCGTTTTGCTGCCCTCAATTCACCAATTTTTCCTAATGCAATAACAATACTTTTAGCTACATCAATATTATGCCATTGTTTTAAGATTCCGAGTAAAGGATCAGTGAAATCTTCTTTGGCTATTTCTCCTAAAATATATGCAATACTCTCTTTTAAAATCTCATTTGAAGTTTTAAGTTTTTCTATTAAAAAATCATATGAAATTTCTTCATTTTTTAAATAGATTTTTTTAATGGATTCTATAATATTCCATTTTAATGTATAATCAGCATATTCAAAAGTTGGATCTTCGATATCTAAAGCTTTTACTAAATCTGGAATAAGAGAAATATCACCAATCTTTCCCAGAGCTTCAATTGATGCTAAACTCACGTCACTATAGACATTATCAATATTTTTAACTAATTTATCACTCGCTTCTTTTATATTTAATTCCCCTATCAATTTTATAGCATTTTCCTTAGCAATAAAATCCTCACTATCAAGAAATTCAATCAGTTTCTCGTTTACATGTTCATGAAGAACATTAAAGATTATTATAAGATTTTCAAAAAGCTCTATATCCTCTTCTTTCATGATGGAGAGGATATCAAGCAAATCATCTATATAATCAATTAGATTATTTAAAATTTCTGGATATTTTGATTTAATATAACTAAAATCATCAAAAGAAATATTTAATCCCGATAACTCATATCCTAGTAATTTAATAATTTCCTTTTTTGCTTCATTGGATGGTTTTTTACCAAAATAATCCAAGAATAAATGTACTGCTCTTTCTGGATCTAATTTTAATAATTCATTTTTCACATATTCTCTAATTGATTTGAAATGAGAATCTAAATGGTCCAAAAATAGCTCTATTTCTGATTCTTTAAATCTACAATCATGAATTGCCTTCAATATTACCTTTTTATCTTCATAATTAATTGAAGGCTGTTCTAATAACCATTTTAAAGGTTCAATTGATTTTTCTATTTTTAATTTTCCTAAGGATTTTGCGGCTTCGCATTTTAACTCAATATTTGTATCGGAAATTATTATTCCTTCTAAGCTATTAAAACATTCCATTTTTAAATTCTGAGGAATATCCTCAAAGGATCTTATATAGAAGAGTGCCAGCTTTCTTCGTGATGCCTCTTCTCCGTGATCAATGATTTCTAAAAGAGTTTTTAATGAATTATTTAACCCTAATTCATTTCTTTTCTCAAAAATCTCCTTAGGTGCTAACTCTATCTTTTTCATAAGATAATATGTATATATTTAATTCAATATTTATATTAACTCAATAAAAAATCTTTTCCCTAAAAAATGTTTTTCCTATAAAAATATTTAGATTTCAACAATAAGCAATCAGAAAATGATTGTAAAACTGCCTTTGTTAACAGATTCTTCTTTAAAAAATAATTTAAAAATTAAGAGGAGGGAAAATCCAACTTAATATTGATCTCAAATTTAAATGTATAATTATCAAATAATTTGATAATATATACTTTAGAGTTTGAATTTCAACCAAAATTTTCTAAGTGATTTATAAAATTTTAAAGATTATGGATTCATTTCATATGCATCCTTGAGAGAGTGAACAATTTCCCATACTTTATTAAATCTTTCTGGATCGACATTGGGTTTCTTAATCATCTTCAAACACCATTCCATCTGCTCAGGAGTAGTACTAGTTTTATGATACAGATTCAATGCATATTTAGAAAAATCTCTTACTAAAAAATCAAATATTTGGTCTAATGTATCATTATCAATTTCGTAGATTTTCGCATTTTCAATGATTAAATGAGCATATACGATAAGAGAAAAAATCTCTCCGATTCCTGAAAGCATAAAATCCAAATCTTTTTGTTGTTTAGCACTTGGGGTAGCTTTAACTCCCATAAGATTAAACATCTTAATTTGTTCTAAAAATATTTTAACATTGGGTAGGTTATATTGCTCAAACGCTGGCTTCCAATCATGAAGACGAATTGCTCCCAACCCACGAGTGGGTCCCTGATTGAACAAATAAGTATCATCTTTAATTTGATCTTGTCGAGGGATCTCTTCATATTTCTTATGATTCATAAAGAAATTTAACATAAATTTCAAAATTAACGCAATATTTACGTGAACTGTACCTTCAAGTTTAGGTAACGCACGAATATCCCTTGCTGCCCCTTCAAAATACATATCTTTTTCAAAACCTTTCGCAGCGATCACATCCCACATCAAATTAATAACTTCCTCTCCTTGAGTGGTCGTTTTCATTTTCATAACCGGTGCATAGAGTAAATATCGGCGATCCTCATTAGAAGCTATTCTCATATAATCTGCCGTTCTCAATCCAAATAATTTCATCGCTATTAAACGGGTATAAGCATCGACAAAATTCTGTTTTACATGTTGAAAATCGGTCACATACATATTATAGAGCCGTCGATGAGCGGCATGATGAATCGCTTCATAAAATGTATGGGTACAAATACCTATTGAAGCCCATCCTAAATTATATTTTCCCACATTTACGGTATTAAGAGATGCATTCCAAGCTTCTTCTCCCTTGGAAAGAATATCTTCTTCAGTAATTGGATAGTCATGAAGTGCAAAATTTGCTACATAATTTTGACTTTCGCAAATATTTTTTATTAGTTCATAGTTTTTATTTCTATAATTTGCTACAAAGAAAATATATTGGTCCTTATTTTTCATGTCATATGGAGGGATATTTCCTTCCTTATCAGCAAATTTGCCGAAATTTGAAACCATTTCTGCTTCATTTCCGTTTCCAATATAATATTTTTCTCCATTTGCTCTATATGTTCCATCTTCTTGAGGAGTTAAAGCCATTTCAGTAGCGTAAATATCTGCCCCATGAGCTTGTTCGGATAATCCAAAGGCAAATATTGCCCCCTCTCGCAATAATTTTGCTGCTTTTTGCTTCGCTTTCTCATTTTTACTCATCCAAATAGGACCTAGCCCTAATATTGTCACTTGCCACGTATACCAATAATTTAAACCATAAAATGCAAGTATTTCATTAAATTCGCAAATTCTCCAAGTATCCCATCGATAATCTTCATTCTCTCCATATTGAGAAGGAGTTAACAGATGAGCAAAAAGCATATTTTCTTTTTGGAATTCGAGAAAATCACCATACCACACATGATTGTGATCATCTTCCTTAAGTTTTCTTTTCCCTTTATTTTCGAAAAATTCTATAGTTTTGAGCATAATCTCTTTTGATCTCGCATCGGGATAATACCGTATATGTTGCTTTGGATTTAATAGAAGTGTCATAATTTTCTTTTTTTTTTTTTTGTTATTTAACTTTCTAATTATCTTTTACAATTACAATTTCAAATTTAACTTTTTTTATTATTTTATATTTCCATCTTTTAAATTTAAATAAACCTTGGCTGATAAGAGTTATTCATATTTTTAGAACAAATTCGACAATTATATGAAAACAAGATTCAAAATTTAACGTCAATTTGGAATATTTTTAGAGAGAAATAATTTTTTTTTAAAATTTTTTCTTTTCAAATATAAATGAAGTGAATATTAATATAAATCTAAACTTTTTTAGATTAAATTTCTTTATTTGTGTTAAGTTCTATTGAAAAATGTAAAGTTAAACTAATAAAAAAACTTTAATAAAAATAATTATTAAGAATTAAAATAATTCTGATTAGGTGATATAGAAAGAAGTATGAATAATAATCAAAACAACGGATTGGATACAGAGCAACGTATAGGTTATTACGCTTGTCAGTGAGGTATAAATATAAAAAGTAAAGTAGATTGCCAAAAATTAACAGAATTTGCCAAAACTTTGGACAATGTGGTGGTATCAAAAATATCTCCCTTTCTCTGTACAGAAGCGGGCCAAGGAGAAATCCTTAAAGATATCAAAGAAAAGAAATTAAATCGTATAATCGCATCAGCTTGAACACCTCTTACCCATGAACCAATTTATAGAGAAACTATTGAAAAAGCGGGCTTAAGTCCCTATTTTTTTCAGATGGTAAATGTTCGGGAGCAGTGTAGCTGGTGTACAGAGGATAAGGAGGATGCAACTGAAAAAGCAAAAATTCTTGTAAAGGGAGGCATGGAACGATTAAGAAGACTTGAAACCGTCCCCATAAGAACGGTGCCTGTTGAGAAGGCTTGTCTCATAGTAGGCGGGGGTATTGCAGGCATGAATGCCGCTCTTGATCTTGCCAACCAAGGAATAAAAGTGTATTTAGTCGAAGAAAAAACAACCATAGGAGGTCGCATGGCTCAGCTAGATAGAACGTTTCCAACAGACGATTGCTCCATCTGAATCTGTGGCCCTAAAATGCTGGAAGTTAACCGACATAAAAACATTGAAATTCTAAGCTATAGTTATGTAAAGGAGGTCGAAGGTTATGTCGGAAATTATGAAGTTACAGTTGAGAAAAAACCGCGATTCATTACAGATGATTGCAATGGCTGTGGGGCATGCGCCGAGGTATGTCCTATCTATTGTAGTAATTTCTTTGATGAGCATTTAGGGGTTAGAAAAGCAATAGATATCGCATTTGGTCAAGCAGTACCGTTTTTATATGATATTAAACGAGATTGCTGTGTAGAATGCTTTTCATGCGTAAATGAATGCGAATTAGATGCAATAGATTTCTCTCAGAAACCTGAAGAGGTACATTTTAAAGTGGGAACAATCATCATTGCGACTGGTTGGGATATTTATGAACCAGAAGATGAATATGGTTATGGAACATTTGAAAACGTGATTAATCAAGCTCAACTTGAGAGAATGCTTGCTCCGAATGGACCGCTTGAAGGGTATATGCATAGAGTATCGGATGAGAAAGAACCAAAAGAAATTGTTTTCATTCAATGTGTCGGGAGCAGAACTGCTGAAAGAACCTATTGTAGTGGCATATGTTGCATGTTAGCATTAAAAAATGCACGATTATTAAAAGAAGAATTTCCTGACGCGAATATATCGATATGTTATATTGATATGAGAACAAATGAAAAGGGATTTGAAGAATACTATCAAAGATCAAGAGAAAAAGGTATACGATTAATACGAGGGAAAGTAGGAGAAATAAGAGAAGATCCTGAAACTAAAAACGTTAAGATTAGGGTATATTCTTCCCTTACGGATGAAATTATAAATATTGATGCGGATTTAGTGGTATTGTCAACTGCGGTATTGCCATCTCAAGGTACAGAACAAATTGCTAAAGTCTTAAATTTAGATGTGGATAAATATGGATTTTTAACGGAAGCTCACTTTGGTCTTATGCCACAAGAAACAAGGACAAAAGGAATTTTTATCGCAGGCTTTGCACAAGGACCTAAAAATATTGGTTATTCTGTTTCTCAAGCAAGGGCAGCGGCAAGTAAAGTTGCTGAACTAACATCTGCGGGCGAAATTGATCTCGAATTGATTGTTGCGGAAGTGACAGAAGATCTCTGCATCTCATGTAAACGATGTGAGAAAGAATGTCCGAAAGGTGCGATCACAGTTTCTGATAATGAAGTAGCAGTGGTGGACGAAATTAATTGCGATGGATGTGGGATTTGTGCGACTTGTTGCCCAACCCAAGCAATAGATATACGCTATTCCCGAGATTATCAATTATATGCTGAAATTAAAGGATTACTAGCAGGTGATTAAAAAAATTGAATGATAATATGCAAATAATATTGTTCGCTTGCACAAAGTGAGGTTACGGCGCAGCTGATTTAGCCGGTACTTCTAGGCTTAAATATACTCCCTCTGTGAGAATAATTAAAGTGAGATGTACAGGCAGAGTTGATGTGAAACATATCTTATATGCGATAAAATCGGGTGCTGATGGAGTAATGGTGGTGGGATGAAGACTAAAAGAATGTGCTTTTGGCAAGGGCAATTATGTAGCACAAGAGCATGTCGATTTCGCGAACAGAATTTTGGAAAAAAGAGGTTTCGGAAAAAGAGTCAATATGTATTATTGCTCGTCCGCTGAAGGTGATAAATTGGTAAAGAGTGTTAAGGACGCCCATGAGAAGATTCAGAGATTAGGACCCAATCCTATAAAAATTGAAAATCAAGCAAGACTAAAAAACTAACCATCCTCTAAAAGAATGAGTTTTGTATAAAAATTGTAGGTACAAAAGGACTAACCTTAGCGTGGTGGGAGGATGTAAAAAATAATTATAATTTTAAAAATGTGTTGAATGAAATAGTTAAAAAAGGAAAAAAGAAGTAAAAATGGTAATGCTACAACAAGTGGATAAAAAGGTATTCGAAAAAATATCCCCGAAAGATCTATTAGACGCTACCTTTGAAGCATCAATGAATTTTCAAATTCGAGCTTTTTTTGAGGCCAAGGATGAGATTTTAGAATGTAGTAAATATACAGAACAGGAATATTACGAAATTTTAGATTCCATGATTGATGCTGAAACAGAGCGCAGATATATCCTGAAAAAAATGAAAAATATCGATGAAGCATTATTTTTAGAGGAAATTGTCAAGGAATTTAAAGATATTCCACCAGAAAATGTAATAAGAGATGTAATCTATTTAAAAGAACAAGGATATGTAGAAGAGCAAGTTGAAGTAAAAACCAAGAAGGTAAAGAAAACAATTAAAGGGGAAGAAAAAGTCGTAGAGGAAAAGGAGTATTTTTATCGATATAAAGCCAAAGATACTGAGATGGATCTCAAAGAACATTATTTTGAACCTGTGTCAATAATTGATGAGGTGGGGGTATGTGTTAATTGCGGGTTTTGTTCGGCAATCTGTCCGGTGAATGCGATCAATGTTACCGCGGATCATCTTGAATTAGATGAAGACAAATGTATGAAATGCGGCCTATGTTTTACCGTTTGCCCTCGCTCTTTCTCAATGAATAGAGCATATGAAACCATAAAAAAGCTTGATAATTCACTGACATTTTCGGAAAAAATAGGTGCATATCTAAAAACTTATTCTGGCACTACTACTAAGGATGAAATCAAGGAGGTTAGGCAGGACGGTGGGATTGTTACTTCTTTGCTCGAATATTTGCTTAAAAATAATCTTGTCGATGCGATTGTTGCCGTACAACATTCAGATAAATTATGGAAACCAGAACCGGTAATTGTAGATGATGTAAAAGACTTATATAAAACGGCGGGTACAAAATATGCGAACGCTCCCTCATTAAATATCCTCGAAAAAGCAAAAAATTATGAGCGGATAGCACTTGTTGGAGTTCCTTGTATGATGAACGCTCTTGTAAAAGGGGAATTATTTCCCAGTGGCCTTCCATTCTTTAAAAATATAACATATCGCATAGGATTATTCTGCATGGAAAGTTTTTCTTACGACAATATCATTAAACTAGTAAGAGAACAGTTCAATGAAGACATTAACAATCTAACCAAGATGAATATTGATAGTGGGAAATTTATTATTAATCTAAAAAACGGAGAGGAAAAAAATGTTCCACTTAAAGATGTTCAGTCTTATGCTCGCGATACTTGTCACTATTGTGATGATTTAACCTCAGAATATGCAGACATTTCTGTGGGATCAATTGGAGCACCTGGTGGATCATCTGCAGTTATTATACGATCTAAGGCGGGAGAAGAAATATTTCAGGGGGCAGTAAAAGCGGGGTTAATAGAATTTAAAAAACTAACAGAAGTTAAACCTGGGCAATTCCTTGTAGAAAGAATTGGTGGAAGTAAAAGAAATAAAGCAAAATCTATTGAATTAAATAAAAATGAATAAAAAAATCTTATTTTATTATGAGTCCAAAAACTTTTGAAGATTTAATTACTGAAGTTCATGATAAAGGTATTTGCCAAGAATGTGGAGGGTGCGTTTCCTTCTGCAGCTCGGCAGAATATGATGTTATAGGTTTTACAAAACCTAATGCTCCTCCAGAATATATTAATAAAGATAAATGTCTCGAATGTGGGATTTGCTACGTGATCTGCCCCCAAACCCATTATCTGCATGAAGAACTTGATACTACCTATAAAAGTTTAGATTTTCATGAAATGCCAATCGGACATTACGACAAAATATATTCCTGTCAATCTAAAGACAGTAAATTTTTAGAAGTTGGTACAGATGGAGGAGTTGTAAATTCATTAATTAATTTTTTAATTGAAGAAAATATTATTGATGGTGCGATTGTGGCAAAAATGGAGAGCCCTTTTTCAAGGGAATCCGCAATTGCCTATAATAAAGAGGATTTAATTAAAGCTTCTGGAGCCACTTTAGATATTTCTACTCAATTGAATGAGGTTCAGAAGTTCTCTACTTATACGCATTCCATCCCAAAATTAAATCATTATAAATTTAAAAAATTAGCTGTGGTGGGGACTCCTTGTCAAATATATACCATAAGATGTATGCAAGCTTTAGGAGTTACTCCTTCACAAAATATTGAAGTATGTTTAGGATTATTTTGTTATGAAAATTTCTTTTTTGAAAAAGCTCAAATTGAGAAATTCCAAAAAGATTTTAATATAAATTTAAAACAGGTAGAAAAGATAAATATTAAAGAAGATTTAATCTTCAAGATACACGATGAGGACAACAACAAAAGAACAATCCATCTACCATTTAATCATTTAAATGATTATATGCGGACTGCATGTAACGCATGTAGTGATTTTACAAATATATATGCCGATATTTCTTTTGGGGGATTAGGTTCTCAAGATAAATTTACAACTGTGATCCCACGAACAGAGAAAGGACAAAAAATATTTACTAAAGCAAAAGAAAGCGATATTTTTGATTGTGTGGACTTGGGGGAAGCTAAACAAGAAAAAATGAGGGATCTTATTAATAATTTTGCGAAAAATAAAATTAAGCGTTATTTAGAATTTTTAAAAAAAATGGGGATTCAAGACAATTATAAATTAGGGCGTGAGTAAGAATAACCGAGTCAAAAAAAATTACAGACAAAGAGCAAGACATTGTTTTCAAAAAGAAAGTATATAGTTCTGAGTTAAGAGATTTATTAAAAAAATGTTATCAATGCGGACGCTGTAGTAGTGTGTGTCAATTAAGTAAAGTTGAGAAATATCCGCCAAGTAGAATAATCCAACTTATTTTAGAAGGTTTTGAAGAAAAAGTACTTAAAAGTAAAGTCTTATGGGATTGCTTGACGTGCAACAGCTGCCTGCAAAATTGTCCTATGGAAATTAATTTTGCTGATGTGGTTCGAATTGCACGATATAAAATGAGAAAAGAAGAGGAACAAAATCCCGAAGAATTGATTGCTCATAAAGGCATTTATACTTCTATTCCTGAAATTATGAGCCAATATTCTATTCGCCCAAAGAGAGATCTAAGTTGGATCCCAAAAGAGTGTAAAACATCTCAAAAAGGAGAAATATTGTATTTTGTGGGGTGCTTACCTTTTTTTAAATTTGAATTTCAAGGATTAGATGAAATAGCGATTAGTACTTTACAATTATTATGCAAAGTCGAAGATAATCCCATTGTTGTGTTAGAGGATGAGATGTGTTGTGGACATGATATTTATTGGGGGCAAGGTGAGATCGATGAATTTATAGAGTTAGGAAAAAAGAATTTAAAAAAATTCGAGGAGGCCCAAGTTTCAACCATTATTACTGCATGTGCAGAATGCTATAGGACCTTCAAAGTGGATTATACTCAAATTTTTGATGATTTTGAAGAAAAATATGAAGTAAAACATATAATTGAATATGTATATGATAATTGGAAAAACGAGACGATTGAATTTGCCCATCCTAATGAAAAAGAAGAAAAAATTCAATTCACTTTTCATGATCCTTGTCGCTTAAGCAGATTTTTGCCAAAAGAAAATAAAATTATAGAAAAATCAAGAGAAATTTTTAATGCTTTTAAAACTTTAGGATATGATTTCAAAGAGATGGTGCACAATCAAAAAAATTCGTTATGTTGTGGTGTGAGTTGTTGGATGAATTGTAATGAAAAATCTAAAGCATTACGATATAAAAGAATGTTAGAAGCAAAAGAAGTTGCCAGCCTCATGTTAACATCATGTCCAAAGTGTAATATTCATCTAACTTGTGTTCAGAATGATTTTCCTGATTTAGCTGATGTGAAGATTATGGATTTTATTGAATTTATCATAAAACATATCGAGGTAAAATAAATAATGGAAGGCTCGGTACTGGTTATAGGTGGTGGCATAGCTGGGATTCAAACTTCTTTAGATTTGACTGAATTAGGTTTTAAAGTATATTTAGTAGAGAAATCTCCTTCTATTGGGGGACGAATGGCTCAACTTGACAAAACATTCCCCACAAATGACTGCTCACTCTGTATTCTGGCGCCAAAAATGGTGGAAGTTTTTCGTAATCAGAATATTGAGCTTTTAACTTATCATGAAGTTAAAGAAGTAAAAGGTAAAGCAGGAGATTTTACAGTATCAATCTTAAAAAAGCCGCGCTATGTGGATGAAACAAAATGTAAGGGATGTGGCGATTGCGCAGCAAAATGCCCGAAGATAGAGGTTCCTAATCTTTTTGATATGAATCTTGGAAAGCGAAAATCGATCTATATTCCTTTTCCCCAAGCAGTACCGCCAGTTTATGTAATAGATCCTGAATTATGTTTAAAGCTAACTAAAGATGTATGTGGAGTATGTAGTAAAGTTTGTAAAGCAGAAGCTATTGATTTTGACCAGAAGCCTCAGATATTTGATATAAAAGTAGGTGCAATAGTAGTAGCTACTGGATTTGATATGCTTGGAGAAGAATTATCACACCGATGGGGTTATCAATATGAAAATGTAGTGTCTGCATTAGAATATGAAAGAATTCTTTGCGCTTCCGGACCCTTCGAAGGGCATGTATTAAGACCAAGTGATCATAAGGAACCAGAAAAGATAGCATTCATCCAATGTGCGGGATCTCGAGATTTACATGAAGGTATACCTTATTGTTCCAGCGTTTGTTGTATGTATACTGCAAAAGAAGCAATCATTACTAAGGAGCATTCAGAAAAGTCTAAATGTTATGTCTTTCGACATGATATTAGAGCTTATGGAAAAAATTTCTATGAATTTACGCAACGAGCCCAAGAAGAATATGGGGTTGAATATTTTCAAACGAAGATAAGTTTTATTGAGGAAGATTCTAAAACTAATGATATCTTAATAAACTATGAAGATCTTAAAACAGGAGAATTTCAACAATTTCGGGCAAATTTAATAGTTTTAGCAACCCCTTTAGTACCATCTCATGGTACTAGAGAATTAGGAAAAATATTAGGCATTGAATTAGATAAATATGGATTTTTTCATGAAAGGTCTTATTTTAATAAATCATTATCCTCTCGAGATGGAATTTTTCTATGCGGATTTTGCGAGGGACCAATGGATATTCCAGAAACCGTTGCTGATTCCAGTGGGGTAGCATCTCAAGTAGCTTCCTTTTTAAATTCCGTTGCTTATACCCAATTAAAAGAAAAAGAAATTGAAGTAGAAGAAAAAGAAGTAAAAATTACAGATGAGCCAAGAATCGGAGTTTTAATTTGTCATTGTGGGATTAATATTGGAAAATATGTAGAAGTCCCCAATGTAGCGGAATATATAAAAACTTTGCCTAATGTGGTATTTTGTGAAGATAATTTATATTCTTGCAGTTCTGATTCTCAAGCGAGAATTAAGGAAGTAATTCAAGAATATGATTTAAATCGTTTTATTGTTGCATCTTGTACCCCAAGAACCCATGAAGCCTTATTTCAGGAAACTTGTCAGGAAGCAGGCTTAAATAAATATCTCTTCGAGATGGTTAATATTCGCGATCAGTGTAGCTGGGTTCATATGAATGAGCGTGAGGCAGCAACTCAAAAAGCTAAAGATCTTATACGAATGGCAGTCGCAAAAGCTAGATTATTAAAACCCCTTAAAGAAGAACTTATCCAAATAACTCCTAGCGCATTAATAATTGGAGGGGGGATCTCAGGAATGACAGCTGCTTTAAGCATTGCAAACCAAGGATTTAAGGCATTTCTGGTTGAAAAAGAAAAGAATCTTGGAGGAAATTTGAAATTTTTAAACTCTTTATATCCTATTGAATATGATGCGATAGATCTTTTAAATGAAACAAAATTAAAAATTGAAAATAATGAAAATATTGAAATTTTTCTCGGATCACAATTAAAAGAAGTAAAAGGCTACATTGGAAATTATGATGTCTCTATCATTGATTCAAAAGATAAAATCCATGAGTTAAAAATTGGCACAATAATAGTTGCGACAGGGACCAAAGAACATAAGCCACATGGGATATTTGAATATAAACAGGGAAATAATAATGTGATAACTCAATTAGAACTTGAACAGAAATTAAGATCAAAAGATTATTCTTGGCTGGATGATATCGATAGAATAACAACAATATTATGCGTAAATGCTCGGCAAAAAGAAGGAATTACTTATTGTTCTAATGTGTGTTGTGGTAATGCCATAAAAAACATAAATTATCTTAAAGAGCTAAAACCAGAGCTTGAGATCGTTTTACTTTATAGAGATATTCAAATGGCCAAAAAAGAATATGAAGAATACTACCGTAATCGCAGAAAAGATGCTATGTTTCTTAGATATGATTTGGATAATTTACCAAAAGTTAAAAAAAAGAAAAAGAAACCAGAAAAATATGAAATTGAAGTATATGATACAAATTTACATGATAAACTTAAATTTGAAACTGATTTAATCGTTCTTTCCACTCCAATGGTTCCATATGATAATATAGAATTAGCTAAAATGCTAAAGGTACCTTTAGACGAGCATGGATTTTTCTTGGAAGCTCATGTAAAATTAAGACCATTAGATTTTGCAACTGATGGAATCTTCTTATGCGGATGCGCTCAATGGCCAAAAAATATTCGAGATTCCATCTCGCAAGCAAATGGTGCGGCGGGAAGAGCCAGTCGTTTTTTAAATGCAAAAGAAATTCAAACCTCTGGGGTAGTTGCTGAAGTTAATCCCACGAATTGTATTGGCTGTGGAAAATGCGAAAGCGTCTGCCCATATAATGCAATAGAGCTGGTCCCCTCTATTAAAGAATTTGAAGAAGTCAATATTTCTACAAAAAAATCGTTCATAAACCCCGCATTATGCAAGGGCTGTGGTACATGCGCAGCGACTTGTCCAAATGGTGCTATAACGATCAGACAGTTTGAATTCGGGCAGATTTCCGCCATGATTGACTCATATTTCAATCCTGAAATTCTTGTTTTTTGCTGTAATTGGTGTTCTTACGCGGGAGCTGACTTAGCAGGCGTTTCAAGGTTTCAATATCCTCCAAACATGAGGATTGTAAGAGTAATGTGTTCGGGAAGGGTTGATCCCTCATTCATTTTGAAGGCATTCAAGGACGGCGCGGATGGAGTACTTATAAGTGGATGCCATATTGGCGATTGTCATTATATTTCTGGCAATGAATATGCACAAGAAAGATTTGAAAAACTTCACAATATTATTATTGAGCAATTAGGTATTGACAAAAAGCGCCTTAGACTTGAATGGGTAAGTGCTTCTGAAGGAAAGCGTTTTGCTGAATTAATTACAGAATTTACTAATCAAGTTAAGGAATTAGGTCCTTTAACCAAGTAAAAAACCAAAAAATTGCATTTTTTAATTTATCACTTTTCATACTTTCTTTAAGTTTTTATTATCTTATTTTTTAAAACAATAATCTTAGAGAGAATTATTTAATATTTTAAAAAAACATTTATTCATAATTTTTGAATTCAATAATGAATAATTATTAAATATCAGAATTCAATACTTTTGTTAGTTATTGCTAATATTTCGAAGTGATCTTGTTGTATTACGAGATCTTAATACTATTTTATGAATTAATATGATCACTTTTCTTTTTATTTTTTATTTTTTTCGAAATTTATTTACGATACATTTAAATAGTAGAAAGTAATTAATTGATGTTAAGAATATTTTTTCCAAAATAATTTTCATTTGAATTATAAAAGTGATATATTAAAAAATGATTGGTTCTGTATTAGTAATTGGAGGTGGTATTGGAGGAATTCAAACCTCCTTGGATTTAGTAGATTTAGGATTTAAAGTATATTTAGTAGAAAGGAAACCATCAATAGGAGGACATGTGGCTCAATTAGAGAAACTTTTTCCAAATGATGATTGCGCATTATGCACTCTTTCTCCAAAAATGATCGCAGTTTTTCGCAATCCGAATATTAAATTATTTACGTTATCTAATGTAAAAAAGGTAAAAGGGGAAGTAGGAAATTTTAAAGTCACTATAGAAAAGAAGCCTCGTTATGTGGATGAGACTAAATGCAAAGGATGTGGGGATTGTGCGGCTAAATGTCCCAAAATAGAGGCACCTAATCCATATGATATGAATCTAGGTAAAAGAAAATCTATTTATATTCCTTTTCCCCAAGCAACACCACCTGTTTATGTAATAGATCCAAATTTATGTTTATATATAAACCGGCAAGTATGTGGAGTATGTAAAAAAGTATGTAAAGGAGATGCTATTAATTTTGATCAAAAACCAGAAGAGATTCAAATAGAAGTGGGAGCAATAGTGGTTGCTACTGGTTTTGATATGTTAGGGGAGGAATTGACTGAAAGATGGGGATATCAATATAAAAATGTTGTCAATGCTTTAGAATATGAAAGAATTTTATGTACTACAGGACCATTTGGTCCCCAAATATTAAGAATAAGTGATGAAACACAGCCGAAAAAAGTTGCTTTCATCCAATGTGCGGGATCAATTGATGTGGAAGAAAGTGTCCCTTATTGTTCCCGAGTCTGCTGCATGTATACTGCAAATCAAGCTGTTTGGACAAATTTATATTCTGAAGATATAAAACCTTATATATTCAGACATAAATTTAGAGCATTTGGCAAGAATTTCTATGAATATGCTAAAGAAGCTCAAAAGCAACATAATGTAACCTATTTTCAAGCAAAAATCTATGATATTAAAGAAATTCCAAAATCAAAAGATTTAATTATAAATTATAAAGATCTAGGTACTGGTGAAAAAAAGGAATTTCTCGCGAATATGGTTGTATTAGCTGCTCCACTTGTATATTCTGCAGGTACAAAAAAATTAGCAAAAATTTTAGGAATTAAATTAGATAAATACGGCTTCTATCAAGAAAGATCTTACTTTGATAAATCACTTTCTTCTAAGGATGGAATTTATTTATGTGGGTATTGTCAGAGTCCGATGGACATTTCTGAGACGGTTGCAGATGCGAGCGCAGTAGCCTCACAAATCGCTAATTTATTAAGTTCAGTTAAGTATACTCAAATCAAAAGAAAACAGATTGATCTTACTAAAAAAGAAGAGATTATCGAAATTACTCCTTCAGCATTGGTAATTGGGGGAGGTATTTCAGGAATGACGGCAGCACTAAATATTGCAAACCAAGGATATAAAACGTATATCGTAGAAAAAACTGAAAGTTTAGGAGGGATTTTAAAGAATCTGAATGTAATTTATCCCATTGAAGAGAAAGCAAGCAAATTTTTAGAAAATATTAAAGAAAAAATCATAAACAATACTAATATTGAAGTTCTATTAGATTCTAAGATTGAACAAATATCTGGTTCAATTGGGAATTATGTAGCTTTTGTCAATAATTCCAAACCAGAACCGCTAGAATTAAATGTTGGAACCGTTATCATTGCGACAGGGGGTCAAGAATATAAGCCAAAAGGTCTCTATTCCTACGGTGAGGGAAATAAAAATATTATAACTCAATTAGAATTAGAACAAAAACTCAAAACAGGTTCTTATGAGTGGTTAAAAGACATTCATCACGTTACTACCATAATGTGTGTAGGAGCACGACATGAAGGTGGAATTTCATATTGTTCAAATATATGTTGTAGCAACACTATCAAAAATATTAATATATTAGAAAAGATCAAACCCGATCTTCAAATGTTAGTATTTTATAGAGATCTGCATACAGCGAAAAAAGATTTTGAAGACTTTTTCAATGAAAACAATAAAACCGCAAATTTTGTAAGATATAATCCTCAAAATATCCCTGAAATTATTAAAACTGGAGATGATCCTGAAAGATATACGATTAAATTAAGAGATTATCATAATCCGGAGCATTTTCTTGAATTTGGTACAGACCTTATCATATTATCAGCTCCCATGGTGCCATCTAATGATTTAGATTCTCTAGCAGATATGTTAAATGTATCCATAAATGATGATGGATTTTTTGTTGAAGCTCACGCAAAATTACGACCTTTAGATTTTGAAAACCATGGCTTATTCTTATGCGGATGCGCTCAATGGCCAAAAAATATTCAAGATTCCATTTCACAAGCCAAGGGGGCAGCAGCGAGAGCAAGCAGATTCTTAAGTTTAGAACAAGTTTCTACAAATAAATTGAAATTCCTTTCATTCTTGCTTTCAATTGAATGCCATTTTAAGGATATGATTGTTGATACGGAGAAATGTAATGGTTGCGGAAGATGTGAAGAAGCGTGCCAATTTAAAGCAATTTCACTTGTAGATGTGAAAAAAGAATTTGAAGAAATAAGTATGGATATGAAAAAAGCGTATATCAATCCTGCTATTTGTAAAGGATGCGGGCGATGCGCTGCAGTTTGTAGGTTGAAGGCGATTACCGCTCGACATTATGATTTCGATCAAATCTCTGCAATAATAGATCCCTTCTTCCTAGAAAGAGGAGAGCCTCGAGAAATTGAGGATATTACGGATGAAGAAAAATCTACTATTTTTATCTAATTTGTTTTATTTTATATATAAATTAATTATTTTTTATATTTTTTTTAATTAGGAAAACTTTACAAAGGTAGAATTAATTACTTATATAAATGTTATATTAACTAACTTTTTATTAAAAGATGGACCTTTTATTAGTTAAATTAAAAAAATTAATTGAAATGAAAAAATCTTTATAGAGGTTAATAATTTTTATCTTTAATAAATGCTCATGGTCTCTATATTTCATTTCCTTTTATATAACAATTTTAAATTTTATTAATAAAGAAGATGGATTTTAAATATGTAAAGATTATTACAATTCTAAGCGTTATTATTTTAATTATTTCATATCTTACTAGTTTTTTAATTACTAAATTATTCGGAGATAAGAATTTCACTATATTTTTAAATGCAGTGAGTGATCTGGGTCAAAAATTATATTCTCCCTTACCGCTGCTATTTGATCTTGGATGTATCTTTTCTGGTATTCTTATGTTTCCATTCATATTTAATTTTTTTTTATCTTTTCTCTTTAAACTTGAAATAAATTTTACAAACATAAAACATAAAATTTTCTATAGAGCATTAGCTATTTTAGCTTTTTCATTTCTACTTAACGGAAATATTGGACTTGTTGGAGTAGGAATCTTTAGTCTGGATAGAAATCCTTTTTATTTACACTATGTATTTGCCTTCTTTCTTTTTATAGGATATCCTTTTTTTGCTTTTTTTATTAGATTAATCTATTTAATATATAAAATAAGCATTCCAAGCTACCTCCTAATTTCAGGTTTTGTATATTTTATAACGTTTTTGGTCTTATTATTAATGGCTTATGTTTACTTTCCTGTCTTTGCAACCTTATTTGAATGGATTCTGGTTTTTGTGATATACTCTTGGTTTTTTTTATTCTCCTTAACCTTTATCTATAGGAATAATGCGTGATAAATGATAATAAAAAGATATCTCAGAATAGATTAATTTTGAATTATAAAATATTTTTCAATTTTAATTATATCTTTTTTAAATCCTTAAATAATTCTCTATATTTCGATTTTGCCCTATAAAATACTGGAGGTTTTCCAATCGGAGCACTAATAGTTATCCATCCTTTAGAAAATTTTTGACTAGTCCAGAGGTGTATCCAATCATCTTCTGGTAAATATATATTCCATTCTTTTTGGTTTGGTTTAATAACTGGGGCAATCAGTAAATCTCTTCCAATTAAAAATTGATATTTTAAGTCATAAAGAATAGGATCGTTATCATAATGTAAAAAGCAAGGGCGCATTATCGGTAATCCCTTTTTTTGATAGATATTAGAGCAGGACTGGAAATATAATTTTAATTTTATATGAATTTTGACCATTTTGCTTAAATGCTTTAGTGTCTCTTCATCAGAATTATATTGCCAATTATCCCAGGGTTTAATTCCTTCATGAGAACGCATTATAATTGAAAATGCTGCTAATTCAGTCCATCTAAGAAAAATTTCTTTAGTCCGTTTTTGCCCCATTAATGAATGAAATCCTCCAATATCAAAATGAAAATAACCAATGCCACATAAACCTAATGAGAGCCCAGCAGGAATAATAGAAGGTAATCCATCATGTATACTCCATGTAACTAATTGATCACCTGCCCACATGATTGGGACATATTTTGAAGAATGTGTATATCCAGATCGATTAAAAAAGGTCACCTTATCAAGTGAATTAGTTTGTTTTAAAGCTTCATAATTTACTCTTGCCCAAAAAACAGGGTATTGATTATGAAATGCTTCAGGATCTATTCCAGAATGAAGGTTAATATCTAGGGGAGTATATTCCCCATAATCACACATATATCCGTCTAATCCAATCTTAATCATATTATTAATGATTACATATTTAATCCATTCAAAAGCTTCTGGATTTGTAAGGTCTATAATAGCAAAACAATTTTCAGGTGTAGAATCATCATAAAGAATTTCGCCCTCAAAATTTTTAATAAGATATCCCTTTTTCTTGGCCTCTTTATGTAAAGATCCTAAATTATTTAAATAAGGATTGATATAGCCTAAGAATTTTATATTCTTTTTTTGTAATTCCTCAATATAATTCGGTAAATCTGGGTATAACTTGTGATCATATTCCCAATTCCAAAATAATTGCTTTCCTTGACATGTCATATTAATGCCCTCCCAATCCTGACACCAAACTGCACTTAACTTAATTTTATGCTCTTTACATATTTTAATTGCTTTTTCTATAACCTCTTTTCCTCCTTGGAGACCCAACCAGAGTCCATCATATGCCCAATCAACTAATTTTGGTTGCCTTCCAAGGTAATTAGACAGATTGCTAATTGTATCTAATAAATTATCAAATTTCCCAAGAATAATGGCATTGGGAACTTCCCAAATATATAATTCGTGTTTTTTTTTATCAGTGAAATCAAATTTTGAATAATATGTAGTATCCACATGACAATAATAATTATTTGAAGAGATAAAAGTTGGTTGAGGATAATATGTAGTATACCAATCTCCTGTACAAGGAGGGTCCCCTCTTCCAACACCTTGCTCTTCTACGAATAAAGGAACTTCTTTTCCCCTAAGATTTAATTCAGAATATTGTTCTCCACACCCCAATATTGCTTCATTTTCTTCTGCAACTAATGAGATCCAAAATCGATTTATCTTCTCATTTGGAGTGGTAAAATGAAACCATAAGTTTTCCTGTTTTTCTACTATTTTAACTTTTAATTTATATTCTTTTGAACTAAGTTCGATTAATGTTTGATTTTTATTTTTTGAGATTATTTTAAAATTTGATAAAGGAATTTTTTGTTTTAATTTCTCTCTGATTTTGAAATCACCCATACGCATACTATACTTTCCTTTACCAATTCCTAATTTGAAGGCTGGATTTTTAGTATTATGATTGATAAAAAGATAATTTCTATAAAATATTTTAAAACCATTTTTACTTATTTCTAAAATCATTATTTTATCGCCCTTTAGATATTTTGATCTTTATTAGTTTATTACTTTAAAATTTTTAATTTTAGCAAAGATTTCGAGAGGGCGAATATAATCCCCATATACTACGGAAAGGTGATGAGCAATACCATTATGTATAATCTTATTAAGAACTTTGGAAATATGATCTGGGAATTTAACTTTTGCGTAGGTCCCTTTCAATTGTTTATCCATTGGAATAGCTTCACCTTTTTGAAGGAAGAGTCTATATTCTCCTGGGGCATAATCTATACGTAAAATGGAAAGTTTTCCAGATTTCATTACAAAATCGGCAGTCACTCCCTTCCCTCCAGCAAAATAAGAATCGAGAGCTCTCTCGCACTTACCATCCCATAAATTACAGGGTGCTACTCCACAATGCCATAAAAGACCAAAATCATTCTCAAAATCCACTTGGGAAAAATCCGCTAAATATGGGGTTTCTCCTCCAATAGCCTGATGAGCGATCATTGATAAACTCCCTAATATATCCCCCTCACATGTTAATATTTTCCCTTCAGATTGTAAAATTGACATAGAAGCACAAGGAGATATTCCAAATTTTTCTGCAAATTCTGGCCAGCATCTTATTGCCATAGATGTTAATTGGTTTTTTTCCATGAAGGTTTCAAATTTAATTATTAATTCAGCTACTTTTTCTATTTGATTTGAATTTAAATCTGAAACATTGAAAAGAGATTTAATTTGCTCTATTCGTTGATTAAGATTAAAATAATCAATATTTTGATTGAATACATCACTTAATTGATAATAATCAATTAAAACACCTAATTTTTCATAGAGGTTTAATTCATCAACATCTAAATTAAAAAATCCATGTGCTCTGGAGCCGATTATTCCGATATGAGCTTCGGAGAAAGCTTTTATAATTCTAATAGCATCAATCCAATCATTATCTACTTTATCTCCAATTACTACGTGAAAATTTTTAACTCCTGCTTTATAGAGATTTGAGGCATTGAGATTTATTCCACATACAGAATTTAGTCGGATTTTACCACCATTATAAGGAAGTTCCTTTAATCCCCATAATAAGATTGGTTTTTGTCTTACTTTATTTAATTCTAAAACTAAATGACCTAAGGCAAATGTCCCACTTATACATATAAGGGCGTCAATCTGTTGTGAGTCAAAATAATGGGCACCTTGTTTTGCATTCTCAATTTCAGTAATAAGATCCTCTATAATTTCCCATTCAACATTCTCTATTTGCCTTAAATCTTTTTGAATTTTTTTATATATCTCATGGGCGGCCCCGAAATCAAAGGTTTTTCTTGCTAAACATACAAGACCTATTTTTATTTTTTTTTTCATAAACAATTCAGTGTTTTTTTATTCAATAATTTTATTATGGATTACTTAAAAGGTCTTTTTTTAATTTTTCAATTTATTATCTTTAAAGTGCATAGAAAAATTGAATACTAAAATAGAAAAATTTAAATATTCAAATAAATATGATCTATATGATAAATATGATCTATATGATAAATATGAAAAATCAAAATCTAAAGATTCTGAGTGAAAAAAAAAATGAAAAAAAGAAATAGAGAAAGATTATTTTTTGGAAGCACAACAGTAGGAGATAGGGGTCAAATTACGATTCCTAAGGATGCCAGAGAAAAATTTGATATAAATCCAGGTGATAAAATTTTAGTGTTTGGCGATTTAGATAGAGGAATGGGTTTAATGAAAGCTTCTAAATTACAGGGATTTGCCAAAAAATTTTTTGAATCTTTTGATATTGATACGGGAAGTGATTAAAAATGAATAAAATAAAAACTAGAGAAAATAGTAAAAGCAATATGGATTTTAAAGGTATGTCCTTTTTTTTCAAAATGAGGGATTTCTTTAAAGACCCTATGAAAAAAATTGAAAAAACGGATATAAAAAAGGGAGATCATGTTCTTGATTATGGGTGCGGCTCGGGCAGCTTTACAATACCTGCTGCAAAATTAGCGGGGTCGAATGGAAAAGTCTATGCTGCAGATGTTCACCCCCTTTCCTCAGAAAAAGTTAAAAAACAAGCTGAAAAGTATCAATTAAAAAATATCGAAACTATTCAAACAGATTGTAATACAAATCTTAAAGAAGCTAGTATTGATGTGATACTTTTAATTGATGTGTTGCATAATCTGGAAAATTATACTGAGAATCTTAAAGAATTTTACCGAATCCTAAAAGCCGAAGGTTCATTTTGGGTGGATGATCATCATTATGAAGGTTCACAAATCCAAGAAAAAATAACCGAAAACAATCTTTTTAAGTTCTCTGAACAAGTTGATTCTCTTTATAAATTCACGAAACTAATTTAAAAATCAAAAATAGAAATAGGAATTAATTTTTTCTCATAACTTCTTATTTTTTTTTATTGAAAATAATTTCTTTACAAATTCTCTTGAAGTTTTTATTATTTAGGACTAATTTTTCAATACGCTACTATTTAAAATACTAACAATAAAGAGAATTGCATAAATCTTTCAAATAATTATATTATAAACGAATTCTCCAAAATATAACTACAAAAAGATAATAATTCAAGAAAATTCACAAGAGATATTCAAATAGCTACTCTTAATAACATAGATGAGAAGTGCGACTTCATTTATTACTGAAAAAACAATACTAATGATTGCTCCTAGAGAAGAAAAAGACTCAGAAAATTGAAATAAAATTTTATAGAAATTAATATTTAGCGGGATATTATTATAAAATTGAAGAATCAAATAGATTATCGATAGACCATTTATTCCTCGAAGTATATAGGTTATTAGAAAAATCATTAACAAGTAAACCATAGTTTTTTTGTTTTTAATTTGTCCATTCTTAATATTAAAGATTATATTGGTTAAATACAATGCACCTAAATATAAGAAAAAAGGAAAAAAATACATAATTACTCTCGGTGTTGTAATGAAAAAACTTAAATAAGCTAAATTAACCCCTATAAAGAAAAATAGAAAAAGAAACTGTCTTTTTCTAAAATTTTTAATTAACACATAAATCATTATCGCTATAAAAAGAAAACCAATTAAAACTATAAGATAAATAAATAAAGAGGGCACTCCAAAAATTAGAGCATTTATAGAAGCATCAATTAATCCACTGATTGAAGTGATTTCAAGACCATATTCGAATTTAAACCAGAGGCTTTGAACATTTAAACTATAAAAAGGGGGGAGAGACTTACACAAATTAAAAAAAGTCCATAAGAAAAAAGGTAGAATAAATGCTAAAGTAATGATTAGTATTTTTCTCCCTTCAATCGATTTCCATTTAAACCTTTTGAATTTTGATATTAAATAAAACAAGAGTATTCCAATAGTAATAAAAATTCCTGCGGTCAAGAGCGTGAGCGTAAGCCAAGAAATAGATAAAGCTAGGAAAATATTGTTTTGTAACTTCATATTTTCTTTGATAATCGTAAAATAAAATATAGATAATACTAAAATGGATAATAAGCTTTCTCTTAGTCCTTTTAAATCATGGGAAAGAAAATATAGATTAAATGAAATCAAAAAACAAACAAGTAATCCAACGCATTTTCCTTTCTGCTTATAATTTTCATTATTTCTATCAAATATTTTCATAGCTGCTTTAGAAAAGATAATATATGAAATTATAATTAAAAATATACTGGTTAAAAATGAAACTAATTTAATGGAGAGAGAGGGATTTTTAGTTAAAAATAAAAAAGGAACAATTAAGAGTGGGAAAAATGGTGCCCGATAAGATTCATAATTCAAATTAATAATATCTTGTGCAGCAATTAAATATGTGTAGGAATCAAAAAATAGCGGAGTAGATGAGAAAGATAAAAGTTTAACAATGATGTTTATGCTTAGAATTATTAGGAAATAATATTTACATTTATTACACTTTTTTATCATAATTTTTTCCGAAACCTCAGCTATATTCATTTAATTGTTTTGTCTAATAATTTAGAAAACTATTAATATTTTATACAAATAATCAATCTCTATTTTAAGCTCTTATTATTGAATATATTAATTCTTAGAATTTAATAATTAATTTATTGAAAATTCAACCAAAACCAAGAATCAAGATTAATAGCCACATTAATATAAAAGAAATAATTATCGAAATATTTGCCATTGTGCCAGCAAGTTTTTCATTATATTCGAATTCTACAGTGAAAGGAATCACTGCCAATCCAATAGGTAATATTAATGCAATAGTTAAAATCCCACGATATAATAAATTAAAAGGCAGGATTAAAAAAAGAAATAATCCCACCGATAAACCTAAAAAATAACGAATTCCTAAAACTGAAAGAATTTTTTTCCATTGATCTTTTTCAAACTTAAAATTCAAAAATATCCCCAATAATAATAATGTTAAAGCAGAATTTGCATCTGCAAATTTATCAATTATATCAATTATAAAGATAGGAATAATAATACCAAAGATATTTATCGGTATAGCGATTAAATAAGCTATTAACGGCCCGGAAGTTAAAACTTTTTTCAAACTATTTTTCATTAATTGCTTTTGATGGAGTAAATTATTTTTTGGTGAAAATATAGATCCAACCAAATAACTTAGAAGGAATATTACAAATCCATTTCCGATATCAAACATAGCTATATATTTTAATCCTTCTTTTCCCCAGATGCCTTCGACAAGGGGAAAAGCCAAATGTACAACATTAAATCCTAAAACACACATAAATAATAATCCTTTTATATTTTGGTCTTTTTTACGAAAAAGTATATATGAGATTCCCAATATAAAAAATGCATAAAAAATGGGTATAATAGTTAATAAAAACAATTGAGGAGTAATAATAATCGTATAAATAGTTCGAAAAATAATAGCTGGTAATGTGATGTTGAATACTAGTTTTGCAATTATTTTTCCGTTTTTCTCTTTAATGATGTTAAAATATTTTAAAATAAAACCAATTATAATGATAATTAATGATAGAAGAAAATTATAATTAACATCTGCCAAATCTTTTTACCTAGATTTTTTTATTGTTTTTTGACATTGTAATGAATTATATTTTCATGGGATTTTCAGTTCAAGGAATATTTTATATTTTTAGTTTTTATAAGAAAAATAAAAATAGATATTTCGTTAATGCATAAAAAAATTATGAATAAAGGATGAGTTGGAAAAGGAAAACCCCCAAATCCTAATTTAAATATAAATGGAAATCCTTTAAGAGTATATGTTACTAAAAATATAATAAATAAAGAAATAATATATTTTGAGTATTTTTCCTTACTATATTTCAATTCTACTAAGATATTTCCTAAAGGAATAGCGCCTAAATAAAGGAAGAATGGTAATAAATATACCATAACCCGTGAACTATTCGGAATATTTATTAATTTACTTGGAGCAATAAATACACTTAAATATAATAGATTAAGACCAATCACCAAAAAAATAAAAAGAACCTGTTTAATCCGAATATTTTTTATTATAATATAAAACACTATAATAATAAAGAAAAAACTAATAAAAAAGAATAAATAATAAAACTCATAAGGAATTCCACCAGTTAAAGCATTAAATAAAGCTTGAATTATATTATCAATTGAATCTAAAGTCATTTTGTAAAAATTTTCATAAAAAATACTTTGAACTTGCCAATTATAAAATGCATCTCCCCAAGTATAGTGACTAAATACAGCCCAAGAAATAAATGAGATAAAGAAAGCAATCACAATTATTAATACTTTTTTAATTGGCATAGGTTTAAATTTAAACCATTTTAATCTTGAAATTAGGACAAATAGGATAATTCCTACCGTGAAAAACAGACCTGTGGTTAAGAGCGTGAGGGTAAGCAATGAAATTGAAAGTCCCAAAAAGATATTATATTTAAATGTACTTTCTTCTTTAATTACGGTGAAATAGAAAACTAATATACCCAATAGTGTTAAATATTCTTCTCTTATTCCATAACCGGGATGAACTATAAAATAAATATTCATTGAGATTAAAAAACTCACTAAAAAGCCAATATAAGTAGCTTTTTCTCTTTTTTTTTCACTTTCACTAAAAAATCTCATAGAAGCGTTTCTAAATACATAAAAGCAACAAATTATTAAGAGAATACTAGAGGTAAAGGAAGCCAATTTTGCTGCTGCGCTGCCATTTCCAGTCAAAATGAGGAATGGAACAATTAGAAGAGGAAATCCTGGAGGTCGAAAAGTTCCATATTTATTATAATCTAATTCAAGGATCCCCATTGCCGCTCTTATGAATGGGTAAGAATCTACATTTAATGGTATTGTTAATACAAAAATTAATCTCAAGATACTCCCAAGTATTAAAATAATTAAAAAATAAGAATCAATTTTTTCTAATTTTATTCGCAAATTGTTAACCTTTAAATTTTTTTATCCTAGTATTTTTCTAAATAATTTAGTAAAGAATTAAAAGCTTTCAGAATATGATCTTTATGGAATATTTATTTAAAAAATCCTAAAAAATTTTTTCCAATTTGATATTCATATAAAACTTTTAAATTTTATACCCATACGCAATTGTTCTTGGTGGCAGCATAATAGTTTCAATAGTAACATTATTAAATCCTTTAAAAAATACCTCTTTAAAGGTTTGATTACTAAATCTATAATAATCTCCTGGAAAGTTATGAACTCTGAGACAAGCAGTACATCCATCAATATTAATATATGTTGGATTTCTCTTTACAATTCTGTAATATGCTTTAAGTAGTAATGATAAAAATTTTTTAAAGAAATAATTCATCTCTTTATCTATTTGAACATATGAGGGGCAACCTATAATTAATAACCCCCCCTTTTTTAAGATTCTCTTCATCTCTGAGATAGATTTCCAAAAGAATTTGTCATGCTCTAAAGTAGCATTGCTAATTATACAATCAAATGTCTCATCATTGAATTGTTCCATATTGTTAGAATTTCCCTCTATAATTTTGAAATCTTTATAATTCGCCGCCTTATTTATATTTAGTCCAATTTTTTCTGAAGCTTTATCTAGGGTTTTTGAAGCTAATAAAGATTCATTACTTGGAACTGCCCCAATTTCTAAAACTTTACCATTAATGTTATTCCTAACTAAAATTTCTTCGAATTTGTAATATACTTCTGGATGCATTTTTTTCTCTTATAAAATCATTTTTTTACAATATTATAATATATCATTGTTTTTAAAAAATAAAATTTATTTGATTAAATATATTTATGTTTGATTTCCAAATTAGGGCTTGATATTGTTAGATTTATTTTGTTGATTGGAATTAAGATCAACAATCTCTTTTATAAGATAATGTTCCAATTTTTTGCTTTTAATTAGAATGATGCAGAGAAATACCTCATCAATCAAATATAAAGGTAATAATATGATATGGATTGGAGGGGGATAACCATGATAATCAAACCAATAAAGAATACCTTGCACGCTATATGATATTAAAAATAGGTAGAATATGAGTTTAATATCGAATAAATTGCTATTTTTTCTTTCTTGAAATTCTATAAAAATATTTGTTAGAGGAATAGCACCTAAATAAAAAATAAAGGGAAAGAAATAAATCATAACTCTTGGGTGGTTAGGAATAAGAATTATTTTACTCGGAGCCATAAAAATGCTAATATATAGAAAATTAATGCCTACAATAAAAATAATTAATAAAACTTGTTTTTGCTTATAATTTTTTAATAATATATAGAAAACTAAAAATGTAAAAACGAGACTGATTAAGAGAAATAAATAATATATTTCAAAAGGAATACCCAAAATTAGGGCATTTAATAATGCCTCAATTAATCCATCCATTGTTGATAAATCAAGGTCATGTTTTTCTTTAAAAAAGCTTCCTTGCCTTGACCAATTGTATAATGGATTTCCCACAGAAAGCGCAGAAAATAATGCCCAAAAAGCGAAAGCAGAAATAAAAGCTAATGTAATTATATATACTTTTTTTATCCTTAGACCTTTAAATTTAAAAATCTTTAATTTTGAAATTAAAAAAAACAAGATAATTCCAGCAACAAAGAAGAGTCCAGCTGAAAGAAGAGTAAGCGAAAGAAATGAGATTGAAAGAGCTAAATATATATTATCTTTTAAGTCCATTTCTTCTTTTATAATGGTAAAATAGAAAGCTAATATGAATAAAAGTGCTAATAAATCTTCTCTCAAGCCTCTTCCTGTATTTACAGCAAAATAAAGATTTAATGATATTAAAAAACTAACTATTAATCCAATTATTTTTGGTTTTTTTTCATTTTTTCCATATAATTTAATAGATGCTTTGGTAAATATGTGATATGAGTAGATAATTAATAAAATACTGCAGGAAAAAGATACTAATTTAGCTGACAAGATATAATTATTCATTGTAATAAATAAAAAAGGGATAATTAGTATTGAAAAACCAGGAGGGCGGAAGCTATTATATTTATAATAATCAAACTCGATAATACCCCTTGCTGCATTAATATAAGAAATATAATCTGGTCCTATAGGAATAAATATTAAAGAAATTATTCTTAAAATTATCCCAATTATTAGCACTATTATAAAATACTTATCAATTTTATCTAAGGAATTTAACAATCTAAAAACCTTTATATTAAATTTAATCTGATATTTTTCTAAATAATTTTATAAATAATTAAAAGCTTTTTATAACACTTATTTATTCTTTAGTTTAAAAAGATCTTAATAGTTAGATGATGCTTTAAGAAAATAATAGTCCTTATTTCTGTTTTTCATTATATAAATCAATAATGGTAATTCATTTATTAAAAAAATAAATATACTAAAACCAATCAGAAAAGATTGCAAAAGAGAAATATTAATAAGAAAAAACTGTATGCCATGTATAGGATATGATAAGAAATAAATAATTAATAAGAGTTCAGAATAATTTTTTGACTGCCAATTGATAATTTTCGATTCTTTAAACGAAATTCCTAGGGGGAGAGCACCTAAATAAAAGATAAATGGAAAAAAATATATTATCAATCTTGGGCTAGGCTCATGCCCTGGAGTTTTAGGAATCATTAATTTGCCTTGAACACCTAAAAATATGCTTAGATAAGCAAAATTAATCAAAAGTACTATAAAAATAAAAAACATTTGTCTTTCTTTAATATTAACAATTAACATAAAAAAAAACAGAATCATTAATACAAAACCAATTAAACTAATAAGATATAGTAATTCAGTTGGAATTCCAAATTTTACCGCATTTTGTAATGCATTAATTATATCATCAACCGAAGAAAACAAATCTAAATTATACCATTTTTTAAACCATAAATTTTGATAATGAAGATTATATAAAAAATCTCCAAATTTATAATAAGAGTATAATCCCCAAAATAAAAATGAGATGGAGGTGGCTAGAAAAATAATTAATATCTTTGAGTTTGAAATGTTATTATATTTAAAGAATTTCAATTTAGAAACTGCGAAGAATAGGAAAATTCCGATAGTCACAAAAATTCCTGCCGAGAGATGCGTAAGAGCTAATAAGCAAACCAAAATTGCTAAATAAATATTTTCCCTTAAATTCGTTTTGTCCTTTATAATGGTGAAATAAAAAATAATTATAATTAAAACTGCTAAAAGCTCTTCTCTTAATCCTTTGCCACTATTAAATATGAAGAAAAGATTAAATGATATTAAAAAACTTACTATGAAACCTACGAATTTTGCTTTTAATTTATTATTTTTGTCCCTATTTAATAATTTCAAGGAAGCTTTAGTAAATACAAAATAAGAACAGATTATTAAAAAGATACTAAAACTTAGAGAAGTTAATCGTGCTGATAAAGGACCACTACCTATTAATAATAAAAAAGGAAGAATTGTAATAGAAAATCCAGGTGGTCTAAACGAATTATAATCGTTTTTAAGCAAGTCAATTGTAGCATCGAAGTATAGATATGTATCAGGAACTATATAGTTATTTAAGAACATAAAAACTCTTAGAATTGTTCCAATTAATAAACTAATTAAAAAATAAAAGTCTATATTATTCTTATATAATTTTTTCATCAGAAGATTAACCAATTTAACTATTTTTTAAGATTTCTTATTTTAATATTTTCAATATGAATTTATTCCTAATTTTGATTAAATATATTAAAAGAGATCCTTCATTGATTAAAAAGAATAACCAATAGATTATCTCTGAAAAATAATTTACAAAAAGGTAACTAAAAAAACCTAAATTTTTTAATCCCCGAAAAGAATATGTTAAAAAAAATATTATTAATAAATATTTCATAAATTTTGCTGATTTATGAGTTGAATCATTTATTGTAATACCTATCGGAAGTGCTCCCAAATAAATTATTATCGGGAAAAAATAGAGTAATAATCTTAAATCTCCTGGAATTGCCATAAATACACTTAGATAAGCAAAGTTTACTCCTGTTATAATAAAAATAAATAGAAATTGTTTTTGCTTTATATATTTAATCAAAACATATAAACCTAATAACATAAAGACAATTCCGTTGAAAATAAATAAGAAATAGAATTCTAAAGGAATACCATTAATTATTCCATTTATTAAAGCAGATATTATATTATTAATTGAAGATAAATCAAGGTTATATGTATCTTTAAAAAAATCTCTTTGAACTTTCAGACTATATAAGGGATCTCCAAATTTTACATAACAAAACCACCCCCACAATAAAAATGAGATGAGGGGTCCTAATAGACAAATTAATATCTTTAAGTTTGAAATGTTATTAAATTTGAAGAATTTCAATTTAGAAACTAGAAAAAATAGAATGATTCCCACAGTTATAAAGATTCCCGCCGTGAGATGAGTTAGGGTCAATAATGCAATCGATAAAGCCAGAAAAAGATTATCACGTAAAGCTAACTTTTCTTTAATAATAACATAATAGAAAATAATTAAAATTAAGACTGCCAATAATTCTTCCCTTAATCCTTGAACAGAATTAATTATAAAAGGCAAAGAAAATGATATTAAACAACTTACAATCAATCCGACATATTTTGCATTATTTTGAGTTATTTTTCCTTCTTTAGTACTTAATTTTATTGCAGCTTTAGAAAAAACAAAATAAGAGGAGATAATTAATAAAATACCTGCTGACATAGATGTAATTTGAGCAGTTATGATGAGATTTGGATTATTCAATATTATAAGAACTATTTTAGATTCTGGAGCGTTAATTAAAGGATAATTATGAGGAAATAAAAAAAAAGGAATCATAAAGATTGGGAATCCGGGTGCTCTAAATGAATTATAATCAAAAGCAATAATACTTTTTGCGGCTGCTAAATAAGTATATGAATCAAGAGCAGCATCTACCTTAAATAAGGCGACTAATCGAAATATTAAACCAATACATAAAATAAACAGAAAGTATTTATCTATTTTTTTTAATTCAAACATTTTTTACTATATTTATTTTAATTATTTTATGTGAAATAATCTTTACATGATGTATTTAAAAATATTTTAAAATTCTTCATAATTACAAGAATCTTTAAAATTTTTTTCTACTTTGAAAGAAAGAAAATTTTTACTTTTTATGAAAATCAGTAGAAGAGAAATTTCATTGATTATTATAATTGCTATAATTAAAGTTAGCGTAATGGGATTAATTTCTTGGTAAAAAATAGAAATAATTGTATTGACTTTACCGAAATGTGGAATATAATTATATATTTGATATATTAAATATATAATAGAAATAGTATCAAGGCCTCTTAAGATATAAGTAACTAAAAAGATGATAAATAAATAATTCACTTTTTTCTGTTTTAATAATTCTCTTTTTTCCAATTCAATCAAAATTATTGCTATTGGAATTGCAGCAATAAAAATTAATATATAGAAACAATACATTATAACCCTTGGAGTCGTAACATAGATAGTTAAATAGGCATAATTTAAAAATACAATTATGAAAATGAAAAGAATTTGTTCATTTTTAAGATTTTTAATGAAAAAGAAAAGCATTATTATTATAAAAACAAAACCAAACAATACAAATAAGTATATAAAAATTGATGGGAGCCCAAAAGTTAAAGCATGTAATATTGCTCTTATTAGATCTTCAAATGTGGAAATACTCACACCATATTTAATTCCAAACCATGCACCCTGAATATTCCAGTTGGCTAACGGATCCCCCCATTTATATGCTGAAAAAAGGCACCAGAGAAAAAAAGAGCATCCAAATGAACTTAAAATGACGAATAACTTATTATTTGAGATAGATTTCAATTTAAAACGTTTAATTCTTGAAAGAATACAAAATAAAATAATTCCAATAATTGTAAAGAATCCTGTACTTAATTGAGTAAGAATTAATAATGAAATTAGAATTGCTAATGAGATATTATCCCGTAAAGACAGTTGTTCTTTTATCATAATAAAATAAAATAATAAGATATAAATTAAAGCTATTAAGTCTTCTCTTAAACCCTTACCACTATGAATTATAAAATATAGATTAAATGTTATCAAAAAAGAGACTATTAAACCTATTTTTCTAGCTTTCTTTTCTCTATATTCCTCTTTTTCAAATAATTTTTGTGATGCCTCTACAAATACAAAATAAGTTGATATAATTAATAAAATACTTAATATCAAAGATATTATCTTAGCGGAGATTGCCCCATCACCAGTTAATAAGAGAAAAGGGACTATTAATAATGGAAATACCGGTGGTCGTAAAGATTCATAATTTAATTCAATAATAAACTTTGCGCTCTCAATATAAGAAACAGTATCATCAACAATTGGTACAAATAAAAAGGATAGGAATCTAAAGATGATTCCAGCAATTAATATTATTAAGAAATAAGAATCTATTTTTTTGAATAATTTTATCAACTTAAATACCTAAAAGTTATATCACTCCGTATTTATTCTATTAATTAAAAACAATATTAAAACTTTTTAGGGAAGACATTTTCTTTTAAGATTTATTAATATCTTTCTGAATGTTGTAAGAAGTATCTACTAATAAAAAGTAATTCAAATACCTACTTCTTATTAAATATATCAATAAGGATAATTCAATTATTATCGCAAAAAAGATATCAAGAATAATTCGAAAAATACTAAGTTCTTGATAAAATTGATTGGCGATTACATTATAATTACAAAAGCAAGGTACATAATTATAGACTTGATATAATGAAAAAATAATAGCCATGCTATCTATTCCACGAATAATATAGGAAATAAAGAATATAACCAGTAAATAAAGCATATTTTTTTGAAAAGCATTTTTTCTCTCCTTAAATTCAATTATAGTTGATCCTAGTGGAATTGCTCCAAGATAGAATATTAACGGAAAAAAGTAGATTAGAACCCTTGGAATTGTCATAAAAATGCTTAAATAAGCAAAATTGAGTCCACCTATCATAAATATAAATAAAAATTGTTTTTTCACTAAATTTTTAATTAAAATAGAAATAACTAAAAAAATAAAAACGAAAGAAGATAAAGCACCTAAATATATAAATTCAGATGGCAATCCAAAAATTAAAGCATTAATTAAAGCTTTAAAAACATTCTCAATCGTACTAAGATCAATTCCATATTTGATTTGAAATGTTTTATTATGTTGATGCCAATTAATTAAAGAATCCCCAAAATGTATATCACAAAAAAAAGCCCAGAGAACAAAAGTTATTCCAAAAGAGAGAAAAATAATTAAGAGAGTTCTGAATGATATTGTTTTAAATTTAAAATATTTTAGTTTTGAAATGAAATAAAAAAATAAGATTCCTAAGGTGATAAAAAGACCACCCGTAAGATGAGTTAGTGTTAAAAATGAAATTAGGGATCCTAAAGAAATATTTTCTTTTAAATTACATTTATTTTTTACCATTATAATATAAAATATTAGAATAACTGTGAGAGCCATAAATTCTTCTCTCAACCCCCTACCAGAATTATTTATAAAATAGAGATTGAAGGATAAAAAAAAGCTTACAATCAAACCTATATATTTAGATTTTTCATTAGTTCTCTCATCATTAGTCCCGAAAAGTTTGAGTGAGGCTTTAATAAAAATAAAATAAGAAGATATGATTGTTAAGACACTAAAAGTAAAAGAAGCTAATTTTATAGAAAAAAATCCATTATTAGTTAATAACAGAAAGGGCACAATAGTTAAAGGAAATCCGGGAGGACGTAAAGCATTATATTCAAAATTAATAATATTTATTGTACCTTCTAAATAAGTGTAAGAATCAGGTTCAATTTCAATACCAATTAATGATAATATCCTCAGAAAAATACCTAATATTAAAACTAATATAAAGTATAAATCTGGCTTAGTTAATTTCAATTAAATTCTTACCATTATGATATTTTTCAATGTATTTGGTTTTATAATTTAAAGTTTTATTAAACTTTTTAGAATTAACTTATTTTTAGTATTGGTTCTAAAAGAAAATGTTCAAAAGTAATTATATCAAATTTCATGAAGGTAATAAAAAGCTATAAAAAATCTTAAAATAAAAAAAAGAATTAAATAATGAAGCATTTTTCATTATTAAAATTAAATAGTGGTTTTGATGAGTATAGAAAAGCTTGAAAAGGAAATTGAAAAACTAATGGATGAACGAGATGCTCTTGAAGAGAATTGCGATACCCTTCCTCAATGTAAAGATGAACATGGCTGTGAATCTTGTGAAATTTTTGAAAATATTGAAAAAATTGATGAAAAAATTGAGCAATTAGAACTAAAAATAGAATCTATGATGGAAGAGGAGGAATAAACTGTTTTTTAACCTTTTTCAAATTATTAAGCTTTTGTAAAATTTGTTTTTTTTTATGTTTTAGTATTTAATATTCTAAACCATATCTTATCTTTCTATAATTATTAAATCTTATTTAAAAAGCTTAAAAGTAAATTTCTTGTGACCAAGGTAACTCCATAGCATTACTATTACGACTGAAAGTAATTTTGAATAAATATAAGTCAGAAAAGTAAATTCAGTAAAGAACCAAAGGATTAATTCATTTAATCCTAAGCCTATTAATGCAACTATACTAAATACTCCAAATTGAGGGGCAATTCTTTTACTTGTATTTTTAAATGTAATATATTTATTTAAGGTGTAATTTGTAATCATCCCACATAAATATGAAATTATGGCAGAAATTAAATAATCATAATTGAACTGAAATGCATATTCAGTTAATAAAAATAATAATCCCATATCAACTATTGTCGCAATTCCAGCAAATAAAACATAAGACAAAAATTCTTTAAAAGTGGAAATAGGACCTTTTTCTTGTTGTTCCTCTTCAATTTTTCTTTCGGGTTCCTTATTTAAATCTGAACTCATTATTTTCTCAATTTTTTTAATTGGTTATATATCCTCTTTCAAAATACTTATTTTCAGTACCGATTTTTTCTAGATCATATTGTTTACCCTCAATTATACTGCGAGCAGCAATTATACCCATTTCTAAGGCGTGGTCTTGGTTATTGTAGCGAAAATTGCCAGACCTTCCTATTAATTGAAGATTTTCGAACTGTCCTAAATAATCTTTCACATGGTCTCTATATTTTTTGTAAAATAAATCATATACGGGATATGCATACTTCTCTTTATGGATATAACAATTAATAACTTTTTCTTCTTTAATGAATCCCATTTTTTCTAACCATTTTATTGTTAATTTGAAGATCTTTTCTTTTGGAAGGTTCCATACCTTATATTTTTCATTTCTTCCATCTTCCCAGCAGAAATATTCAACCATTAAAGAAGTTTTACCTTTAGGAGTTAATTTTTCACTAAAGTTTTTTGGTTCCATCATTCTGCCAAATGGAACTTCTTTTTCTGGAAAATATAACCATTGATCTTTAAAGACTTGTTCTTTATCTAACGTGATAAATACTGAAACATGTGATCTAAACATTAGATGATCTAGTGCTTCCATTACGCTTTCCGGAGGTGCGGGTTCAAATGTTTCTAGAAGTTCATTCCAAGGTATTGAGGATATAAGATTATTTACTTGGTAAGATTTGTTTCCTCCCTTTTCTTGGATAGTCACTTTCAAGATTTTATTATTATTATGATTGATTTTTATAGGAATACTTGATGTTTTCACCACACCATTTGCACCTTCGGAGACTCTGTCAACAATTGATTCATAAATTAGAGATGTGCCAGTTTCTGGATAATAAAATTGATCTACTAAAGTCTTAGGACCTTCTCCTTGTTTAATCTTTTTAAAGAGCATATCATTTAGAATTGCTCTAATAGAGAGTCCCTTGATTCTTTGCTTAAACCAATCCGCTGAAATCATATTGGTTGGAAGCCCCCATATCTTTTCTGTATAATTTAGCATATTCAATTCTGCAAGAGATCTACCAAATTCACTAACAGCGATATCTTCGAAAGATCTAATTTCTTTTTTTTGTAATTTATTTAAAAAGAATTGCTTCAAATAATCCATAACAATTCTTAAACCTCTTGCGATCCCTAAATTTAATATAACATTTCGTAAATCTACAGGATATAAAAAATAGCGTCCCTTCATTAAAAATCTAGTCAATCGATTAACTTTATTCCACTTTTTTCCCAACATTGAATCGATCATATCATATAGATATTGAGTTTGTGAAAAGAAGCGGTGTGGACCAATATCAGTGCTAAAGTCCCCAAAATGAAGTGTTTTTGCTAAGCCCCCTACTTTTTCTTCTTTTTCTACAACAATAAATTCCCTATTATGTTTATGAAGTTCATAAGCGGCAGCTAAGCCCGAAGGACCTCCACCAAGAATTAAAGTATCTTTTTTCATTTTTCGGTTGGAAAGTTATTATTTCTGTGTAATTAATTATTTTCAAAAAAGCTTTTTATTATAATAGAAATCAATTTAAGTAAATTAAAAAATTTTTTCTTATTATAAAAAACCTTTTTCGGTCTGATCCCACGCATCTTGAAATATTTCTAATCCTTTATCAGTAAATGGATGCTCAAAGGAATCTTTATAGACATCAAATCCACAAGTAACAATATCTGCTCCTAAAGCTGCTGCTTCTGCTATTTGCTTACCATTTCGCAGCGCAGCGACGATAATTTCTGTATCAAAATCATAACTTTCATATATAGAGATTAGATCAGAAAGAAATAACGAGCAATCAACTCCAGAAGCCTCTTGCCATCCTATAAAAGGAGAACAATATCTTGCCCCGATCCGGCCCACTTGAATCCCTTGAGACGCCGTGAAGACTAAAGTCACATTCACTTTTATCCCTTGTTCGGAGAGCTTTTTAGTAGCTATTAATCCTTGTTCATTACAAGGAATTTTAATCACGAAATTATGTGAGAGTTTTGCGATCTTTATTGCTTGTTCAATCATCTCCTTTGCATTTTTTATGTGAGGATCGATTTCCACAGAAATTGGAAAATCAATATTATCAAATTCTTCCGCAAATTCTTTAATAACAGTGTAGAAAGGTTTTCCGGAACTCTTCACGTGTTTTGGATTCGAGGTGACTCCTTTAATCCCCCAATTTTCATAAGCATATTTTATTTCTTTAAGTTTCGCACTATCTAAAAAATATTTCATTTTTTTATAGAAAAAATTAATGTGATTGATTTATAAAATTCTAAAAATTAGAATTTAAATATATATGGTTATTAAATATTTCAAAAAAATCTTTCTTATTACACTATTAATTTCCAAAAATTAATGATGAATTTCATCGGGGTCGATAAAGGATATAGCTTCTCTAATCTGTTTTTGAGTGGGAGAGATTTCAAGAAAATTTATTATATTATTAATTGTTTGGCGAGGATTTTCAATCATTTCCTCAAAACAAACCTTTAAATGTTTTCTGGTTCTAATAAAACTGTCAATCCTTCTATACCCTTCAATTACAACTCTTTTAATTTCTTCATAATTTTGAAAAAGATTTCCCTTAGTTATATAATATTTTGAGATCCGGATAAAAATTCGAAATAAAGTAACAATATTCATATATCGAGACATATAGCGCATTGTATTATGCCATTCAAGAAATTTTCCTGATTGCAAATGCGATTTAACCACACTGTCTATATTTCGCTTTAAGGCAATATAATGAGGATTTGGTATAAGATCTTCATAATATGGTATTGCATAAATACATACAGGATCCTTCCACCCCCATAGTTCTTTAGAATTTTTTTCTATCAAACCTTTAAGAAGTGGTTTAAAATATTTCACCGCATCCTTTACTTTTTGATCATCAGGAATATCAGCCCAAGAAAGGGTAGTGCTCTTTGCCCGAGCTAAAATCTTTAAATTAGCTCTATAAAAGTCTTGATTCTCATAATTTCCATAAATATTAGCGTGCCTTCCCTTAATCATATCTTTAGGTTCTCCCATCCACACTCCTAATCTATATAGTATTCCCGCTAATAAACTACTCCCGCTCCGGGGAAGACATAGAACGATCACCGTTTTGATTGAATCACTTGCCTTTTTTGCCGCTACTTTTTGTTTTTTTCGTATTCTTAATTGTTTTTGCACCATACTATGATTCTTAAAAAATTATAAAAAAATTTAAAATTTAGGTTTTAGAATTATTTAAAACTTGAAAAGTGGTTTTAGAGAAAAAAACTAGAAAATAAAATAATATAATATGAACTATGAATTAAGTATTAATAGTAATGAAAGAAAAACCAAACATTATTTTATTTATCACCCATGATCAAGGGCAATATCTTGGTTGCTACGATTCAGACCAAGTGCCAAATTCTCTTGAGACACCAAATCTTGATAATCTAGCTCAAAAGGGTGTAAAATTCTCTAATTATTTTTGTACCGCTCCACAATGTAGCCCTAGCAGAAGTTCGATGAAAACATCTCTTTATCCCCATCAAAATGGTCTTATGGGGCTAGTAAATCTTGGTTGGACAATGCCATCAGATAACAAAACTCTTGGGATGTATTTAAAGGAAAATGGTTATACAACACACTTATTAGGCTTACAACATGAAAGCTTGGATGCTAAAACACTAGGTTATGACACAATTAGTAAAAGAGGACCGGAATTTAAATATTCCCGCGGACAGATGGAAAAAGAGTATTTTAAATTTTTAACAGAACATAAGGATGATACAAAACCATTTTTTCTAAATATAGGGACAATTGAAGTTCATAGACCTTATAGAGCATGGTCAGAATCAGTAGATTCTAGTAGGGTTAAAATTCCTCCTTATTTGCCTGAAAATGAAGAAATTAGGAAAGATTTTGCTGAATTTTATGGTAACATAGAAATTGTGGATGAAACAATTGGGAAAATATTAAATCATTTAGAGGATATTGGATTAATGGAAAATACACTTTTTATTTACACAACCGACCACGGCGCGGCTTATCCTAGAGCGAAATGTACACTATATGATCCAGGATTAAAGATTTTATTGATAATGTATGATCCTAATTCGGAACTTTTTACGGGAGGAAAGGTTATTGAAAGTCTACTTTCAAACCTTGATTTACTTCCAACTTTAATAGATTATATTGGTGGGAAAATACCGAAAAATATTGAAGGGAAAAGTTTTTTGCCGATATTAAGTGATCATATTCAACAAATTCATCCAGAAATTTATGCTGAAAAAACTTTTCATGAGATCTATGATCCTATGCGATGCATTAGAAATCATAAGTATAAATACATCAAAAATTTTCAAGAATTAGATACTCTCTATCAGATTCCAAAAGATATTGCGATGGATCCTGCAGGAAAAGTTATGTTAGAAAAAATTCAAGAATCACGCCCTACGGAAGAGCTTTATGATTTGGAAAACGATCCTAATGAGAGAGAAAATTTAATAAATGATTCGTATTATCAAACAATCCTAAAAGATCTAAGGAAAAGATTAAAAACATGGATGAAAAAAACAAATGACCCCTTATTAAAAGGTAAAGTTAAGGAAAAACGAGAAAAAATAACAGCACATTATTAATACTAAAAAAATCTATATTTTTGAATTTTCTTTTATTATATCTTATTAAAATAAAAATATCTAATTTATTTAAGAGGAAATTTAGTTAAAACTACTAATAATCCTCAATTCATAAGTATTAAAAATGAATAAATTGATGGTTGCAAAATTAAATTAAATAGGTAAAATAATTTTATATTTATAAAAGTTAAAAGAGGAGTGTTTTAAAATAACATATAAAGAATAATAATAAAAATCATAATAGCTTATATATTTATTGAAATAATATAGATGATATAGAAATGAGAGAAGAGGAAAAGTTTTTTCAAAATTTATCTTCAACAATAAGAGAAACAGCTAAGGAATGCGATTTATATAGAAAAATATGTGAAAAAGTAGAATATGATTTTGACAAAACCTTAAATGAATCAAATCTAGGAGACATTCCCTATATTCCTTGGAGTTTCTTCAAGCAATCTAATGATAAATTTAAAGAACTATTGCGGGGAAACACATTTGAAAATCTGGAATATTGGATGGAATCTTCTTCTACGAGTGGGGATCCTAGTATTGTTGGACGATTAAAATCGGATATCGAAGTTTTAATGAATAGTTATAATCGAGTTTTTACTGAATTTTCAGAAAAAGAAAAAGTAAAAAATTTGATCCTCTTTGCCCCAAAAAAAAGATTTATCAATAAAATAAAGCACACTTTCTACGGTAAAAATTCCTACTTATTATATAAAAGTATTGTAGATATCTGGGAAGGAAAGAATATTCATTATTTATTGCAATTCTTTTTAGGAAGAACCCTCTGGAAAATTATAACAACATTTAAAATCCGAGCTGTCGTTGCAATAAATGGAAAAAAATTGGAATCTGAACTTGGTAGAGTTGAAAAAAACAATATTCCGACTATAATGGCAAATTCTCCGCTTTGGATGCATAAAGTATTAAATGATTTTTATGAAAAAAGGAAACGCACATTCGATATGAGTGGACACTTTTATATCATTACGGGAGGTGGAGGGTGGGATGGTGTAAAAGGCAGAATTAAAATGGGAAATAAAGTAGATAAAAGCCAATTTATACAACAAATGTGTACTTTGTTTAATATTACAAAGGATAAATTTTGTGATAATTTTGCAGCAACCGAAAGCCCCTTGGCATTTGGCGCTCACTGGTCAGATAGGTATAATGATTTTGTTTTTCACGTCGATAAAAAGTATGGCCGAATATTAGCTCGCGATGTCAATACATTAGAGCCCATTAAAAACACAGGACAACCGGGTTTATTAGAATTAATAACTCCTTATGGTGTTAAGAGTTATGCTGGAGTAGCAGTTTTATTAGATGATATCATACAAGTAGAAAATTGGAATTATTGTCCAGAATGCGGTCGAGAGGGACCTATTTTTAGAGTGACAGGACGATTAACACCTTCTATTGGGAAAGGATGTAGTTCCCTATTTAGTTTGGATGCATATAAATTATAATATATAATGAAATGGTCAATGTATATTCCTTAGTTTTTCCAATTTATTTTAATTTTATTTGTAGAAATCCAAATTCAACTCTTTCTAAAATATGATGTTATTATATTATGTGATTTTTTATTTTTAATAACATATAGATTAATTGAAAAACTTTATTTAAAAAATAATTATGCAAATAATTGATGCTCACGCTCATCTTTATGATGTTCCAAATTATTTGAGAAATTTAATTCAGACTATGGATGAGTTTGGAATAAATAAATGCTGTTTAAGTGGTCTAGGAAAAATTTTTAATTGCAAAACTAATGAAGATGTTAGAAAAGCACTCAAAAATTACCCGAAAAGAATAATCGGTTCCTATTTTATCCGTCCTGGAAGATCTAATCCAAATGAAATTGAAGAGGCACATAATCAAGGCTTTAAAATGCTTAAGATTTCTATTCCAACAAAAGCTTATAATAACAGATCTTTTTTTCCTCTATGGAAACAAGCAGAAAAATTACAGATGCCAATGTTATTCCATACTGGAATAGTGACAATTTTTCAAAATGGGCAAAAAGAAAATATTTCATCCTGGAACATGCATCCAATGCGATTAGAACCTATTGCTAATGCCTTTCCTAATTTAAATTTAATTATAGCTCATTTAGGGGTTCATTGGAACGAAGATGCTGCTGAATTAATTAGGATGCGTCCAAATATTTATTCAGATATTACAGGAGAACCTGATGGATGGCGCATGCGGGCAGATAATATTGGAATGAAAAAATGGTTATGGTGGGAGGGCGCATTTAAAAAGCTTCTATTTGGAACAGATGTTTTTTATTCTAAGATTCCACTTATTTTAAAGCAAGATAAAATACGGCTTGATAATTATAATATTGATGAAAATACAAGAAAATTATATTTTTCAAAAAACATTTTAAAATTATTAGAGATGGATTGAATTAAATTGACGAGAAGATCAGAAGAAGTTAAGAGTATATTAAGTTTAAGCCCGCAAGAAGTAATAGATAAATCAGGAGAGAATTTAATAGTTTGTAAAGATTTAAATGTATTATATAAAACATTCGCTAATAATATAGCTAAGGAAATTAAAAAAAGTAATGAAAAAGACCAAATAAGTAAATTAATTTTACCTATCGGTCCTATTGGGCAATATCCACTTCTCGCAAATATTATTAATGAAGAAATGATTTCGTTGGAGAATTGCTGGTTCTTTTTTATGGATGAATATTGTGATAAAAAAGGAGATGCAATAGAGGATACTCATCCTTTAAGTTTTAAAAAAATAGCAAAAGAATTATTCTTTTATCTATTAGGTGATTATAGTTGCTTGAACCAAGAGCATATAATTTTCCCAAATCAAACCAATATCGAAAAAATAGCAGATATTATTGATGATTTAGGAGGAATAGATGTATGTTATGGAGGAATCGGTATTCATGGACATATAGCATTTAATGAGCCAGAAGAAGGAGTAGAAAATTCGGATCCAAGAAAAGTTAGATTAAACAATTATACGAGAACTATTAATGCAATAAGAGCTAATATTGGAGGAAATTTAGAAAATTTTCCTAAGGAAGCTTTTACTTTAGGGATGAAACAAATACTTAATGCGAAAAAAATTCGATTATATTGTAGAAATGGAACCCCTTATGATTGGGCAAATACTATTCTGAGATTAGCTTTATTTGGAGAACCAGCTTATGATTATCCAGTAACTTTTATTAGAAATCATCCTGACTATATTATCACAACTGATTGGGATACTTTAAAAACTCCTAAATATAATATCTAAAAGTAAAAGGTGTATCAGATATTTCAAATATAAAAGAAAAACAACCAATTAATGCTATTCTTATTGGTGCGGGTGCTAGAGGATGGCATTCCTATGGTCAATGGGCACTAAACCATAAAGATAAAATAAAATTCATAGCTGTGGCAGAACCTCGGAAAATGCGAAGGGAAGGTTTTGCTAGCGAATGGAATATTCCCAGAGAAAATCAATATGAAACTTGGGAAGACCTTTTGAATGAAAAAATTGGAAGAATCGCAGAAGCATGTCTAATTTGCACCCAAGATAAAATGCATACCGAGCCCGCACTTGAAGCTCTAAAATTAGGATATCAAGTGCTTTTAGAAAAACCTATGGCAACAACTAAAGAAGATTGTATTAAATTAGTAAATATTGCTGAAGAAGCGAAAAAACAATTAAGAATTTGCCATGTTGCTCGCTATACTACAATGTTTTCTAAAATTAAGCAAGCTATAAGAGAAGGCTTAGTAGGAAAAATAATAAATATTAATCATTCTGAAAACGTGGCTTATTGGCATTTTGCTCATGGATACGTAAGAGGTACTTGGAGAAGAGCTGAGGATTCCAGTCCCATTATCTTAGCTAAAACCTGCCATGATTTAGATTTATTATATTGGCTTGTTGAATTCCCTACAAAATGGATTCAATCCTTTGGAGAATTAAGTTTTTATCGAAAAGAAAATGCACCAAAAGGAGCACCTGGAAGATGTCTTGATGGATGTCCTGTTGCTGAAGAATGTCCTTGGTTTGCACCAAGATTATATATAGAAGCGGAGCCTCTTATTAGAATAACCCAACGTTCTAAAAAGTGGTGGTTAAGATTTCTTGGTAAATTATTATTAAAACATAGAAAATTTGTAAAATTTTTAAGCTTTTTTATCAAATCATTAAAAAAGTTTTTAAACTGGCAGTTCTGGCCAGCAACAGTAATATCAGATGATTTATCTATTAAAGGAAAAATCGAAGCATTGAAAAATGGACCTTGGGGTAGATGTGTATTCCATTGTGATAATGATGTTCCTGATCATCAGATTGTAAGTATACAATTTGATAATAATATTACAGCTACAATGACCATGCATGGCCATTCTTTTTTAGATGGAAGATGGATAAGAATTTCTGGAACAAAAGGATCTTTATTAGGAGAATTCACTTACGGTGGTGAAAGATTATTCTATTATGATCATAGATATGTACATGAGAAATTATTATGGGAAAATGATATCACTTTTGGGGCACATAGCGATGGAGATTCTGGACTAATGGAATCATTTGTGAACTCATTATTTAACGAAGATGCTTCAGAAAAAGAAGCATTAACCTCTGCCCGGGCTTCTTTAGAATCACATCTTATGGGATTTGCCGCTGAAAAATCTCGATTAGAAAACAAAGTAATCCATATGGATGAATTTAGAGAAGAAATTCAATAATTCAAATCTTTCATTCTTTTTTATAAAAGAAAAATAGAATTCTTAAATATAAGCAATTAATAAGTAGAATATAAGATATTTAATAAAATCAAAATATGTGATTAATTTTGAATGTACTATATGGGTTTCTGTCAATAATTTTTATAGGGAGCTTGAGTTTAATTGGACTATCAATGGTATCAATAAAGCAAAAAAAATTAGATAATCTTTTATTTATTTTAGTGGCTTTCGCTACAGGAACAATTTTAGCAACCGCTATATTTGATTTAATTCCAGAATCTATTCATCATCTTGAAGAATTAATGCAAGAGGGGTATTCAATTAATATGGGATATATTTTTGGTTTTATAATGCTCGGTTATGTACTCTTTTTCATTATAGGAAGATTCATTTACTGGTTTCATGGGCATGCTCATGAAGAAGATAATCAATTAGTTTGTTATGATAATAAAACAGAAGGAGCAACTCAATTCGAATATAAAGGGAAAAACATAAAAAATTTCGCTCTTCTGAATCTTATCGGCGATGTGGTGCATAACTTTCTTGATGGGGTTATTTTAATGGTTGCTTTCTTAACTGGATTTGCAAATGGTATTGTAATCATGTTAGCAGTATTGTTTCATGAACTCCCGCAAGAAGTTGGAGATTATGGTATCCTTGTATATGGTGGATTCACAAGGAAGAACGCTTTGATATTCAATTTTTTAAGTGCAATGACAGCTCTATTGGGTGGTATATTTGCTTTATTGTTGGTAGAAAGAGTGGAGGTTTTCAACTTATTTTTTTTAGCTTTTTCGGGAGGCGGATTTCTATACCTCGCAACCACCGAATTAATGCCTGAAATTTTGAAACAAAGAAACCTAAAAAAATCTGTGATTCAAACATTTATCCTGCTAATTGGAATTCTATTGATTATTGTATTGATTTTAGTCCTACCTCATGAATGAATAAGATCGTACAAAGAACCAACATTGAACGATTCTAATATTTCCTCTAATGAAATACTTTTTTCATTAGATTTTTTCTTTATTATTTTAATAATAATTTCTCTTGTTTCAAGTGGTTCTAAAGAAAAATAATTATCTGAGGCGATAAAATCTATTAAATCAGAGATAATATACGTATATAAAGAGATATGTTTTGTTTTTATTTGTAATTTTAATTTTTTAAGATTATCTAAATTGCTTTCAAGCGGTTCAATCGTATATGAAATCTCAGGATCTTTTAAATTGAAATCTTTTGGATTCTCAAATAATCTTCCCCCTCTATATATTATTTTTTTTGTTGAGGCTTTTTGTAATTTATAAAAAATAATATTATTTTTTCTCATCTTTTTAGTTTTATTAATTTCAGAAACATCAATAATTGTTAATTCCTTTGATTCTAAACCATCGATTTTAGTAATTTCTTTGCCCTTTAATAAGATGATTCCATTTGAATTCATAATTTTCCAAATAAAAATTAGATCTTCGGAGTGAGGTCCATCATTAACTACACCAAATTTCACTTGATTTTTTTTCTCCTCTACATAAGGAAATAAAGAAGAAAAAAATCGTTTTGAAAAATAATGTAATGCTTTCCATCGTCCATAATAATCAACCGATGACCAACTAGCTACTGGCCAACAGTCATTTAATTGCCAATATAAGGACCCCATACATTGAAAATCTTTTTCATTTTTACGCCAATGTTCTATTCCATATTCGATGGCTTCAGCTTGAGTTATTTGTGATAAAATTATTTGTTTTTCAAACTTATCTGGAATAAAAAATCTTTTCTTCATATAATCTAAAATTTTTTGATTACCAGCATCATTTTTTTGATGATTTTCCATTATTGGAGAAAACATATCAAACTGCTCTTTAGGACAAAAAGATTCAATTGATTTCATAGAAGGAAAGGATTCAAAACCAAATTCTGATATAAATCTCGAATTGAAAGTTCTATACGCTTTAAATGGCTTTCCCGCATGCCATACTGACCAATAATGACTATCTCCTTTTGATGGAGAGTTTGAATACATCGAGCCAATATCTAGTCCGCAGAAACCATTAGAAGGAGAACTTGGCCAATAAGGTCGAGTAGGATCTAACTTTTTTAAAATTTTGGGGAGCATATCTTCAAATAATCTTACATATCCTTTTTTATATTCTAGCTCAGTTTTTTCGTCGATAATCCCAGAACTTTCTTTTAATAAACGCCATAAATATTCAATCTCATTATTTCCACACCAGATGGCTAAGCTTGGATGCAATCTTAATCTTTTAATATTTTGGATAAATTCCACCTTCACATTTTCATAAAACTCTTCATATATTGGATATATCGCACATGCAAATGGAAAATCTTGCCATACTAATATACCTAATTTGTCACAAACATTATAAAATTCATCATCCTCATATATTCCACCACCCCAAACACGTATCATATTCATATTTGCTGATTTAGCATCTTTAAGATTCCTTTGATAAAGCCCATTTTTTTTACCCCGTGGTATAAAGCTGTCAATAGGAATCCAGTTTGCACCCTTAGCAAAAATTGGGACATGATTTAAAAGAAAATAAAAAGATTCACCCCATTCATCGGGATTTTTTATTAATGCTATTTCCCTGACACCTAATTTCTGCTTAACTTTATCAATTACACAAGAATTTATGATCGATATGGATAAGTCGTAAAGATAAGGTTCGCCAAGATTATGGGTCCACCATAAAGTTGGGTTAGGAATTTTTATCTCTATAATTTGGTTTTCCTTTTCTAGTTTTATTTCATTATGATATGTTTTTCCCTCTTTTGAGTTAATATCCATCGCAATTATATAATTTAATTTATCAATTTCTTCGATCGATGATTCTATTTCGACTTGGCAACTGATTAATACTGATTCCGCAATAGGGAGTAATGTATTTCCTTTTTTTAGTTTTCTATTTAAATCTTTAAAATTAATATCCTGTAAGGGAAAAACGGATTTAATTCTAATTTTTTCGTATCCTATCAATTCCACACTTTTCCAAATACCTATATCGGGTAAAATTGGCCCCCAATCCCATCCAAAAGAATATTGAGCTTTTCTAATATACGGAATTCCGGGAATTGCTCTATAATCTTCTCCAGTAGTCAATTTTATCTCATATTTTTTAATCATCTTGATCGCATGCTTTTCAGGACTATGAAATTGAATCTGTATTATATTAATACCCCTTTTCAAGTAATCTTTAACCTGGTATTCATAGATTCTAAACATATTATTAACTGAACCAAGAAAAATTTTATTAATATAAATATCAGCAATCGTATCTAATCCATTAAATCTTAATAGGATGTTAGAATAATTCAAAAATTCCTTACTTAATTTAAGTTTTGTTTCATAAGTCCAATCAGATCGATATACCCAAGCGGCTTTTTTTTCATTCAAACCATAAAAGGGATCCGTAATTAATTTATTTTGAATTAAGGTTTCAAAAACAGTTTCAGGGGCTTTAATTTTTAAGTTTAGAGAATCTCCCTTTTTTTTTAAATCCCAATCTTTTAAAATAATCTCTTGCATTCTTTTTAAAAATATTATTTATTAATATGAATAAACAAAATTCCCATTAATTACCTTACATTTTAATCTCTTAAAAACATTTGATTAAGATAAAAGATAGGATATAACTATTTAAGATAGTAATAATCAAATATTCACCAAAATCACATTTTTTTCTCTCAAACTAACGCACTATCTTAAGATTATTAAACTATTTTTTTATAAATTATAAAACTTTAAAAGATTTCAAATATAAAACTCATCATAATTTCTATTAAAAACTTTCTAAAATGAAAAACTATACATTCAAATTATCTGAAGGTAATTCAGTCAATATTAATATAATTCGCATAATCACTATTCAAATTATTGCTGTTTCCCATGGATTAGAAAATATCGGAGCTATCGACTTTGCAAATTCAATAGGTGTATTTTGCTTAAACTTTTTAATGTTAATCAGTGGATTTCTTATTGCTCATTCGATTTATATGAGTATGAACGATAAAAACTATGATTTTAAAAAATTTTTCATAAGAAGGTTTTCTAGAATCTATCCTGTGGTTTTAACTGTATATACTCTTATTGTTTTTGTAGATTGGATAAATCATTATAAATTTCTTGACCATATTGTCGAATTTTTTATTAATATTTTGTTATTAAATGATTCAGCGTTAGGATATAAATTTTATGGATATAATCGTCATTTATGGATTTTTCCTCTATTCTGGTGGCAATATTTGTTTTTCGGGTGGCTAATACTAGGCTCTAGAACAACCAAAAAGAAATTTATTTATTATATTTTATTGGGTTTTTTTGCCTTCTTTATATTTTTAATCATTTTTGGAATGTGCTCTGAGAGAAAAATAAATTTTTTAATTATCTGGTTTTTAGGTGCCAGTTTTGCTTCATTAATAGATAAATTAAACAAATTTATACAGAAAAAAATTAAGAATATTGATAATAAAAATGGAAAAACTCAATCTTCTATAAAATTGTTAAGGAAAGTTAGATATTTTTCTTTAATATTAGGTTTAGGGTGTTTTGCTTTAGCATTAATTAGAGAACAATTTAATGAAAATCATACTGCTTATGAATTAATTTATAATTTATTTTTAGCGAGTGGAATTTTATTTTTATTTATTTTTGCCCAATATAGTAACTTTAAATATCCCAAAAAAGTTAAGAAAATAATCAATTATTTGGCAAGTTATACATTAACGATGTTTCTCTTTCATATGTGTCTTTATAACCTTGTTTTAGGATATGGTGACGATTTTATACTATTTCTTTATATGCATATTATAGCAAATATGCTCTCATTTATCATAGCATATTTCACGGAAAGAAAAGCGCCTCAGCTTAACAGATATCTTATTAAAAAATTTAATCTAGAACCGAAATCAGAAAAAGTACAAAAACCTCTTAAGAGTATGCCCTAAAAGCATTTTAAATTTTTTAATATTCTTGGTAGAGCTTTTATTATATTTTTAACTGAGATATTAAGATTATTTATTTATGAAACATTAAGTACACTATATATTAGAAATATGAATTCTAAAAATATAAAATATTGATAAGTTATTACTATTTAGGTCTTAAAATATAGTAATAATAACTTAAATTTAATATGAAACAATTAACATTACCTAATGGAGAAAGTATTTATTATATAGATAGAATGACAGCTTTGTATGTTTTTCAAGAGATTTTTGTTGATAATATCTATCTCCAAAATAACATAGAGATTAAAGATAATAATACTATTTTTGATGTCGGGGCAAATATAGGATTATTTAGTCGATTTATTTCTCAAAAGGCCTCAAATTTAAGAATTCTTACCTTTGAACCAATCCCAGAAATATTTAACGTGTTAGAAGCTAATCTTAAAAATATAGATGCTTCAATTAAAAATTATAATATAGGTTTGGGAGAGAAAGAGGAAATAATTGAATTTTTTTATTATCCTAATGTAAGTGCGGATTCCGCAGCAATTCCATTTGAATGGAATAAAAAAATTGAGCAATATTTAGAAAATTATGAAGATGTTATATGTAAAGATTATCCAGCTGCTCGAAATGTACCAGAATCTTCGCGCAAAGAATTTGTTGAAAAGATATTGAAATATCTCTATAAAAGTAAGAAAATTAATGGTGTTATTAGACCTCTTTCTGATATTATCAAAGAAAATAATATTAATACCATTAATTTGTTAAAGATTGATGCTGAAAATTATGAAAGACAAGTTCTTGAGGGCATTAATAATAAAGATTGGGATAAAATTCAGCAGATTTCTATGGAAGTGCATGAACATATCAAAGGAGGAGAAAACCTCTTGAAGGAAATTAGTGATTCTCTAAAAGAAAGAGGTTTTGAAATTGGTATCGGAAAAGAGTCCCGGGAAACGATAATGGGAGTATATATGTTGTATGCTAAAAATTAATGAAAATTCTACGAGATTACATTTTCATCAAACATTTGCTTATTAATTTCAACACCCAAGCCCGGCTTTTCTAAAGCTTTTAAATATCCTTTTTGCACCTTAATAGGTTCCTCAAGGAGCTGATATTCATCGGGTATAAATGGAAATTCACACCAATCACAACGACTCGCCATAATAAAATGAAGATTTGCGGCTAAAATATGTCCAAATCCGAAAATATGGGGTATGCAGCGTACTCCCTTCACCTCTGCCATGGCATCAATCTTTCTGAGTTGAAGATAGCCGCCACTACGAGTCACATCTGGCTGTATAATATCATATGTTCCTTTTGACAGAATATCCTCAAATCTGAATATTCCCATATCATTTTCTCCTCCGGCAATTTCTACAGGAGATAATCCTCTCAATCTAGCTAATCCATTCAAATTATCAGAGGGCATCGGTTCTTCTAACCAAGTTATGTCATACTTTTCACATATTTTTGCTATTTCTAAAGCTTCAGGAACACTCTCATAGGCAGAATTGGCATCAACCATAATATTAATTTTAGGAAATGAATCCCGAACTGTTTTCAATAATTTTTCATCTTCTTTAGCTCCATTTCCAATTCTCAATTTGACTCCTTTAAAATCTCCTAAATCTATAGCTGCCTCTACCGCTCCCGAAGCAGCTTTCACTTTATATCCTCTTGGCATGGAAGCATATGCTTTTACTTTCTTTTTCCTTCCACCTAATAATTTGTAAATTGGTTGTCCTGTTGCTTTTCCAATAATATCCCACAGAGCAACTTGGATGGCACTTGTACTCTGAGCTATGCCAAACATAATACGATTACTGCTATGATAGATGGTATGAAATATTTCCTCGGTCATAAATGGATCTTTATTAAGTATCAAACGACTTAAGGCTTCATCTACAAATTGTTTTTGGGCAGCATTGCTTAAATTCCAATGAGATAATCCCCATCCATCTATATTTTCATCTGTTTTGATATTTATATATAATCCTGTTGCCTTAAATCTGGGCATTGAACCAATTTTTATTTTAAAATCTAATTCTAATAAATGAGTCTTAATATCAGTTATTTTCATGAGGAACTATTAACTTGGATTATATTTATAATTTTATTTTTTTTCCAATATTTTTTTAACAATATTTTTAGTTTAAGAAATATTAATTCTTTATGTAAAAGAACTAAAAATAAGAACAAGAATAGAGTCGGTTGGCTAAAATTACTGCTAAAATGGAAGATACATTAGAAGAGCTTTGTTATGTATATCTCATGTATTTCGATGAGTCTAAAGGACATATCCCTCTATTTATGTGTCCCAACGAGGATTTAAAAAATAATAGAGATTTTATGCGCCCTATAAAATACCATCCCATCTGGTTCCTTGAAATAGAAGAGTCTAAAGCATTAGATCATATAGATCTCGAATATAAGGGATATACATTTTTTGGAAAAAAATTTCTAGCCAAATCATTAAGAGAAAAACGCAGGGCAGGATTAGAAAAAGAAACTCCAGAGACTGTAGTTGTTATAATATCCCTTCCAGATGATTTAGATATATTTGGAGATGAATTAATAAGGAAAGTAACCCAACTTGTGAAAGATAAATATGAAGAAAAGCTCTATGAATTAATTGAATGTGAAATAGCGAAAGAGGAAATCATTAAAACTCCGAAAACACAAAAAACTATTGAAAAAGGGGAAAAAATTAAGGAAGAAATGAAAAAATTAATTAGAAACAACTGCAAAGAATTTTTTTCTTCAGTCATTAAAGAACGAGATACTAGTTCTATCAAAAAACAAAAGGCATTATCCTTTCTTGCATTAAAAGGTATTGATGTTTCATATATTCTAAATAGTGATGAATCAAGTTTTTCAAATATTAAAATTTTTGATCCAACGAAAAAATCTGAAAAAGAACTGAAATTGGTTAAACCCTTTAACATAATTGATATTTCAATTAGTAAAGATTCTGAAGAAGTAGAAATATTAGCAAGTAATAATACTGACAAAAAATATGAAAATATTATTGTTAAAATTACGCATGTAAAAGAGTTTTTTGAAAAAGAGATCATGAATCAAAAAATAGAAGAGTGGTATCCAAATGAAGAATTACTATTCATTAGTCCAATCATTCCGCATATTGACGAATATCTCTTTTTCTTAATTCAAATGGAAGATAATAAAAAATTACTTGCGAAAAAAATAAATTTAGAAAGTTTTAAAAATATTAACTAAAATAATAAGAGGTATAAAAATATGGCTAATGAAAATGAGATAATAGAAGAAGATGAGATTATTATTAGAAATTATCGCACTTCTGATTATGAAGCAACCCTCGAGATCCTCCAACAGCTTCATGATAAATATGATATTGGGTTAGAAGAAGAAAAATGGAAAAAAAGCTCGGGTCTTAGACAATTTAAACCAAATTTAAAAAGAATCACTCTAATTGCGGAGCTAAAGGATACAGGAGAAGTTATTGGTATGGGAATGCTTGAAGCTGTTAAAAACACCCTGGGGAATTATATTGGATATTTAGATAATTGGGCCACGAAAAAAGAATATATTGGAAAGCAAGTAGGGAAAATATTGGCAGATAGAGCTGTCCAGATACTCTCCAGTTGGGGATGTGAATCCATTAGGATAAATATTGGTTATGGTGCTCAAGATAAATTAATAAAGATTTTCTCGAAAGCGGGATTTAATCCCATCTTAATCGTTTTAGAGAAAAGAATTGAACAAGGAGATTAAATTAAAATATTTTTTTTAGCATATTATGTTTTTATTTTCTCATAAAATAGGTTGTAACTTTTCCAATCTAATTTAGTTTTCATTTTTTAGTTATTTTTATGTTTTTTCGTCAGCTCCCAAATTAACTTTTAATTATTATTAATTAGAATTTAATTGGTCTTATAAAAAATGTAAATATTTTCTACAAATATTATGAATTATTATCATAATAATTAAAAATTGGTAAGAAATCATATATATAAGGAATTATTATAAAAGAAATTTAGAAAATGACTTCTCATAAAAAACCCGACCGGATTTTCACCTATAGAAAAGTGGAAAGAAAGAGACTAGCTTTTTCCCTCGTTATTACTGCTTCAGTTATGGTTCTTGAAATCATAGGAGGTATAGTATCGAATAGCATAGCATTATTAAGTGATGCAGGTCATATGTTTACCCATGCATTCGCGATAAGTATTAGTCTTTTCGCAATATATTTAGCAAGGAAACCTTCTTGTCGTCATAGGACCTTCGGATTATATCGGGCAGAAGTTCTCGCCGCACTAATTAATGGTCTTTTTTTATTAGTAATGGTTGGGTTTATTATTTATGAGGCTATAGTGAGATTATTGAACCCAGCAGAGATTCAGATTTTTTATATGATCTCTATTGCTATCATTGGGCTTGCGGTTAATATTATTAGTATTTCAATTCTCCACGGGAGCCATAAAGAGGATCTTAATATTAAGGGAGTATTTTTTCATATGATGGGAGATGCAATTTCCTCCATTGCTATCATGATAGTTTCTGTAATTATTTTCTATACTGGTTGGTTATTCCTTGATCCCCTCGTAAGCTTTCTCATTGCGGCTCTCATAACTTCTTGGTCTATAGGTATTTTAAGAGATTCTGGTAGGATACTTTTGGAAATGGCTCCAAAAAATCTCAATATTGATGTTATTGAGAAAGAATTGAAAAATGAATTTCATGAAATAAATGAAATATATCATACTCATCTATGGACAATTACCAATGAGCTACTGGTGTTAACAACACATATACAAATTACAGATAATATGAATGAAGATAAATTAATTAATAATATCAGTAATTTTCTCCATGAAAAATTTAATATCATTGAATCCACCATCCAAATTTCTCATGAAAAAGAAATAAACAGTTGTAAAATATAAATAAATATCTGTTTTCTAATCTTTTATATATTCTTAGTTTATATTATTATTCACTACTATTTCTATATATTAAAATCTCTGGGAATAACGCTATATAAGAAATCTCTTATCATTATTCTTTACATTAAAAAAAATCTGAAGAATAGGTAATTTTTAACTATTATTTGCTTGGAAATTTTTTTACCTAAATTCGGAAAATATTTTTAATGAAATTAATTCAAACACATAATATAAGAAAATTAAATTAAATAATTAATAATTTAAAAAAGGGTATTATTACAAAAATGATAGGAATTAAGAGCTACGGCGCCTATTTACCGCGTTATCTTTTACCAAGGAATCTGATTGCTAAAGCATGGGATTTCCCATCGGTTCCAGGAACAAAAGCATTTGCACTCTCTGATGAAGATAGTCTCACGATGGCGGTCGAAGCTGGACTTGATTGTTTAGCAGGGATTGACCCTAAGAGTGTTGATGGATTATATTATGCCACCACGACTCCCGTATATACTGAAAAAGATACATCTTCAATACTCTCTGCTGTTTTAGATCTTAGAGATGATATAGTATCCGTTGATTTTACAAATTCCTTAAAAGCTGGGACCACAGCGGTTGCGAGAGCATATGAAACAATAAAAGCCAATGATGATATAAAAAGTATATTGGTAATAGCATCAGATGAGCGACAACCTGAACCCTCAACTATGTGGGAATACGGCTTTGCTGATGGAGCTGCAGCTTTATTGATAGCGGATGAAAAAAATATTCCAATTTCTATTGATGATACAGTCTCTATCTCAAAAAACACAACTGGTCCATGGAAACGTAGAGAAGGAGATGAATATATTCGAACCTTTGAGGTGAAAATGGATGCACGATTTTATATCGAAAGTGTATCAACTGTAATGAATAAGATATTACAAAAAAATGATCTTAGCCCAAAAGATATTAGTTGTGCATGTTATTATTATGATAATCCAAGAATGCATGGAACTATTTCTAAAAAAATGGGGTTTGAGCGAGGAGTTGCTCAAGACAGTTTATTTTTCCAAATTGGAAATACTGGCACTCCCATGCCAATTATGCTGCTTATAAGTGCGTTAAGACGTCCTGATGAAGATGCAAAAATGCTAATGGTTGGATATGGGGATGGGGCGGATGCAATTCTCTTACAAGTAAGAGATAAATCAGGTGTTAGGAACATTGGAAAAGGTCGGATGGGTATGCGTGATCATCAAAAATCTATGATACAAATAAAAAATTATGATACATTTATCGATAATAAAGAATTGTTAAACAAAGACCGATATATCCGTAAGAGTTCTGCGGTAACACTTTGGAGAGATGCTGATTCTGTATTAAGAAATTATGGAGTAAGATGTAAAGCATGTGGGGCAATTCAATATCCTACCTTTCATAGAGCCTGCTATGTGTGTCGAGCAGATGATCAAATGGAAAAAGTTAAGTTAGCTTATAAAGGTAAGATATTCACTTATACTTTGGATCATCTGGTTGGAGGTAATTACTATAACACTCCAGTTCCTCGGTGTGTGATTGATATGAATGGAGGCGGTCGACTTATGTTAGATATGACGGAAATTGAAAAACCAGAAGAGAATGTTGAAATAGGAATGGAAGTAGAATTAACTTTTCGAAGAGTACATCAAGGTGCTGAATTTATAAATTATTACTGGAAATGTAGGCCCGTACGTGGCAGACCCGATATAGTAGGAGGTGTTAAGTAAAATGGTTAGAAAAGGAATAAGAGATAAAGTGGCAATTATTGGCTGTGAAGCGACTAAATTTGGAGAGTTATGGGATAAAAATCAATTCGACTTGTTATTTGAAGCTGCCCAAGGTGCATTCAAAGATGCCGGAATCGAAAAGGACGATGTTGATGCGACCTGGGTTGGAATTTATTATTATTTCACTGGATTAGCTGGCGCCACTGTCGAAGATATAATGAAGTTTGGAGGTAAACCAGCCACAAGGGTTGAGAATTATTGTGCCTCTGGAATGGATGCCTTCAGGAACGCGTGTTTTGCGATTGCTTCTGGTGCATATGATGTGGTTATGGCATGTGGTGTAGAAAAAATAATGGATGAAGGCAGTAGTGGATTACCTGGTTTCAGAATTTTTGGCCATCCCGTATATCCATTACCCTCAGCTCCCGCAATGTTTTCATTAGCGGCTACGCGCTGTTTCCACGAATTTGGATGGACGAAAGAAGACTTAGCATATGTTGCAGTAAAAAATCATGAAAATGGTGCTCATCATCCTAAAGCACACTTTCGACGAGCAGTGGACTTAGAAACAGTAATGAGCGCACCCATGATTGCGGATCCATTGGGCAGATTTGATTGCTGCGCGATGTCCGATGGAGCAGCCGCATTAATACTAACTTCTCCCGAAATGGCCCCCAGCTATGCGCATGGTGACGATTATATTATTGTTAAGGCAAACGCAATTTCAGCTCAAACCAATTTCCCATGGTGGGTGCCCCCACCTGGTCCGGGATCTGATTATACCTCATTTCCAGCAACCGTAAAAGCTGCAAATATGGCATATAAAGAAGCTGGTATTGAAAATCCACGAAAGGAAATAGATGCCGCAGAAGTTCATGATTGCTTTACAATTACAGAGCTTTTAAATTGTCAGGATTTGCAATTCTGTGACCGAGGTAAGGCTCCCGAGGAATTAAGAAATGGTACATTTAATTGGGATGGAGAAACGGCAGTAAATCCCTCAGGAGGTTTAAAATCCTTTGGACATCCTATTGGTTCTACCGGATGTCGAATGCTTCAAGAGATCACAAAGCAACTTCAAGGGAGAGCTGAGGGTAGACAAGTCCCGAATCCAGAACTAGGATTGTGTCACAATCTTGGTGGAGCATACGCTGTGTGCTCTGTCACGATTTTGGGAAAACCTGATTAACTTTAGAAATTTTTCTTTTTTTTTTGTCTTTTTTATTATAAGATATTTAATTTATTCCTGAGTTTATTTCTTAAATTTATAGTTTTATAAAGAATAAATTCTAATTATAATTACAATTAAAAACATATTATAAAGAAAATATAAAGAGATTAAAGATATGGAAACTAAGGATAAAGCGTGTTTAATAGAAATTATTGGAATTATTCTATATATTATTTTCATAACCCTTGCCATGATTTTTTATGCTGGCGGCACGATGGATGATCCCTCAATTCCTGGTTATTCCTTTTGGGGAAATACTTTTAGTGATACAGGACGAACAATTGCCCATAATGGTGTAAATAATATAATATCTATGATTTTTTTCACAATTGCCTATTCTTCCGTAGCAATTTTATTTATACCATTCTATTATATATTCCCTCGATTATTTCAAGACTCGACAAAAGAAAATAAAATTGCGATGATAGGATCAATTTTCGGGTATATTTCTTCTATCTGCTTTATTGGTGTAATTTTTACTCCCGCAGATATATTAAGACCCCCTCATATGATCTTTGCTTATATTGCGTATGCTTGTATTTTTTTTATGGCATTGGCTTATGCAATTACTCTCTTTTTACAAGAAAGGATGTCAAAATTTTATGGATATATCTTAGCAATATTTAGTATTTTCTTTTTTACCATTTTAATGGTAGAAATTGCGGGACTAAATATCTCGCGATTATTATTAGTTGCGGGTCAAAAGTTTAATAGAATAGCATTTTCTATAAGCTTTATTATTTTAACTTATGGAGTATATAAGTTAGAATAGACATCTCTTCTTTTTTTTTAAAAAATATGATCGAGCGTTTTAGAAGTGATGAATTTGACTTAAAATAAATATTAATAAATTGAAATTTTTAAAGAAGTTAAGTTCTATTAAAAGTTAGATTTAATTGCTTCTATTCCAATAAATTATTGAAAAATCTTTTTAAAATCTATTAAATTATTTTTCTAATTAATTTATTAGCTCGAATTGCAAATTAAACTGAAAATAATTGTATATAAAGTAAATCTAAAAAAAAATAATATTATTTCAAAAAATTTAATTAAATAACTCAATAATGAATAGAATTAAATTATCTTAAATAAAAAATATTTTTTTTAGATACTTTATAAATTACTATAAGGATCTTTTCTCAAATATTAGAACAAAATTAAGAAAATTAAAAATTATTGCTATTATAAAATGAATCCCAATCCCATAAAATTTTCGGATACCACATCCGTTAATATTGATTTACTAAGAGTCTATGCATTTCAAACAGTTTGTATAGGTCATGGTTTAGGTTTAGTTTTGGATTTGCAGCTAGCTATAGAAATAGGTAAAACCTCAATCATTACATTCTTTCTGTTAAGCGGACTCTTAACAACTTTTTCACTTTTTAATAAATTAGATAGAGAAGATTATGATTTTAAAAAATATTTTGTTAATCGCTTCGCAAGAATTTACCCCCCTTTGGTAGTTTCACTAATCCTTATTATTTTTATTGATGGATATTGGGCAACTTTTAATGAATTAGATCGCTCAATATATTCATATAATATTGTCTCTTTTATAGCTTGTTTATTATTAATCAATGAATCCATACTAGGATTGCCCAGTTTTGGTTCTGCAAACCCTCTTTGGACCTTGCCTATATTTTGGTGGTCTTATTTATTTTTGGGTTGGATTATTCTTGGGAAAAAAACAACGAAGAAAAAAGCTTATTATTATCTTTTTCTAATATTTTTTACATTTATGATGTTATTTACATTTTGTGGCCCTCTCTATAAAGAAAATTTGATCAATAATATTAAAATGTTATATATATGGGTTTCAGGTGTTTTTGTTTTCTTAATATTGAATAAATATTATAAAGGGAGAGATAAATACAAAATTAATGATAATAATCCACAAAAAGGAATCTCAACTCATATAGAAAATAAAGAGTTAAATTTAGTCAAAAGAATTTTTTCTAGTCCTATATTCTATGGGGGGATTTCTGCAGTTTTATATATAATAGCACTCTTTAATCAAATTCTTACTCTAGATACATACAATATAAATCATATCGTGTTAGTAATTTTATCGATTTTGTTCTTATATATTTTTTCACAATATACAACCTTTAAATTTAATCCAAGAGTAAAAAAAATTGCAAAATTCTTATCTAGCTATTCCTTTACATTATATATTCTACATTTTCCGACATATCATTTTTTACTACCGTTTAGGGATACTGTTCATCCTTTCTTATTATTTTTATTAGGATATGTAATTTCTAATCTTTTATCTATATTAATTGCCTCCTTTACCGAAAGGAAAGCAAGAAATATTGAAAAATATTTATTGAAGAAGCTAAATTTGGAGGATTAATCTCAAATATTAATATCCATAACTATAATTCTAAAGATTTTAAATATTTGAATAATTATTAGATGATATTAATTATTAATTTTGTCTAATATGAAAAATAATAATTTCACCCTCTCCGATACTGCTTCCATACATATTAATATTTTACGAGTTTTTTCAATTCAAACAATTGCATTTTGTCATGGATTGGAAAACATTGCAGCAATACCTCTAGACAATCCTATTGGCGTTTCTGGGTTTACTTTCTTGATGCTTATAAGCGGATTCCTTATTGCTTATTCAATTATTAAAGGAAAGAGGGATAAGAACTATGATTTTAAACGATATTTTTTGAGGAGATTCTCTAGAATTTATCCGGTATTATTAATCGGATTTATAGTTATCATTTTTTTTGATTGGTTAAATAAATATAAGTTTCTTGAAAATATTGATATATTTTTAATCAATATCATTCTTTTGAATAATTCGGTACTTGGATTTCCTTATTATGGGTTTAATCGTCATTTATGGTTTTTGCCTCTTTTCTGGTATATGTACTTGCTTTTCGGATGGCTTTTACTTGGATTAAGGACAACTAAAAGAAATTATTTCTTGTATATCATTATACTGGCATTATTTAGTTTAATAATCATTATAATTTGTTTAGGGACTCAAACAACTAAAAAAATAAATTATATAATTATATGGATATTAAGTGCTGTATTCTTATTTTTAATGATTAGATTAAATACGTATATTGAAAAAAAATCTCTAAAAAATAATTTTGATGAAGTGAAAAGAAAAAATCAATTAAAAAAAAAAGTAAAATACGTTTCGCTAGCAATTTCCACATTCTTATTTATTATGGCCCTATTGAGGGGTATTTACTTTAAATTTGACAACCCGTATGAATTAGTATATAATTTATTTTTAACTGGAGCAGTTTTTTTTCTTCTAATAATCTCTCAATATACTGATTTTATATATCCAAAAAAAGTTAAAAAAGCTTTAAATTTTATAGCGAGTTACTCCTTTACCTTATTCTTGATCCATGTAGCTGTATTTAATTTCTTATTAAAACCATTTGATAATGTTATTTATTTTATAATTATCTATATTAATGTCAATATTTTATCGTTCATAATTGCATATTTTACTGAGATGAAATCAGAGAAAATTTATCATTATCTTTTAAAATTGTTTGGGTTAGAGACAAAAACCCAAAAATTATCAAAAAATGGTAGAGAAAAAGTTAGAATTTATTAAAAAGTAAAAATTAATTTTTAATATCATGGAGTTTGATTTTAGATTCTCGGAAACAGCCTCAATAAATCTTGATATAATTAGAGTTATTGCCATTCAGAATGTAGCTTTCGCTCATGGAATGGCTATAATGGGAATAATACCTCCTATAACTCCTGGAGTGTTTGGTTCTATCTCATTTCCTCTAATCTTTCTTTTAAGTGGGATATTTACTTCTTATTCACTTTTAATTAAAGAAAAACAAGAAGATTATGGGTTTACTAAATATTTTTTCAATAGAATTTCCAGAATATATCCAAGTTTTTTATTAAGTATGGTTTTTTTAGTCATTATCGACTTTTTTTTTATTCTTTCAGGAGAAACGCTAGCAACTTATGATATTTTCATTTTCATCCTTAATTTATTTTTTCTTAACGATTCTGTTTTTAATATTCCTAATTTTGGCTCCTCTTATAACCTCTGGACCTTACCAAATTTTTTTTGGAGTTATTTATTCTTGGGTTGGTTAATGCTTGAGAAAAAGAATCTAAAGAATAAAAATAGATATTATGGTATTTTGGGAACCCTTGCTTTTATGGTCATAGCTGTGTATTTAGGTCCATGGTATAAAGTAAATAGAATAGGCGATACAGGCTTATTTTTTATCTGGGTTTGTGGTATATTTATTACGATCGTATTAAATAGATATAATCATATAATACAAAAAAAGAAACAATTAGATAAAAATTGGATCGGACAAAAAAAAATTAATAAAATATTTTTATACTTATCATTGATAATATTTATAATTGGTTCTATTGGATCTCTATTCCTATTAGATTTGACGCCATATGATATTGAATATCTTGTTATTTTAGTTGGTTTTGTTTTTTTTCTCCTTATTTATTCTCAATATACTCAAGTTAAATATAAGGAAAGATTCAAAAAAATCATAAGATTTATGGCCAGTTATACCTTTACGCTTTATATTGTCCATTTTTCTTTATTTAATTACTTAACAATATTTATAGGGGATATTAATAATGGGCTTCTCTTTTTTATTGGGTATTTCTCCAGCAACTTTTTGTCGATCTTGATAGCCTACGCAACAGAAATGAGATCCCAAAAAATTAATAATTTTCTATTAAGAAAATTTAATATAGAATAATTAGATTCAAAAAAAAGATAATTAAATCCAAATGAATGGCAAAATAATATTAATTAGTTTATAAAAAAACATTATAATTAAATTTTAAAAGTTTTATAGATTTTCTTTTTTATTCATAGCTTCTAACAGTAATAAAAAACAATTAATACAAATGACTCAATATAAATTTCGTTTTTCTGAGACAGCATCCTTCCACCTAAACATAATAAGAATAATTTCCGCTCATTTAATAGTTATAGGACACGGAATAATGGGAAGAGTCTCACAAATAGGTGGAGCAATACTTGGTGCGCCAGGACTTGGTGTGTTTTTTTGCATGAGCGGGCTATTAATCTCATATTCCACCTTAAGAAGGATGAATGATGAAGAATATGAATTTAAAAGATTTGTGGTAAAGCGGTTTTCTAGAATCTACCCTGCCTTATTTTTAAGTCTTATTGTTATGGTATTTGTAGACTGGTTTTTTTATATTTATTTTGGGAATCCTGACATATTAAACTCTTATAATATTCCCACTTTTTTATGGAATTTATTAATTTTGCAAGACTCCCTGATTGGTCCTACATGTTTCGGAACCTCACGTCAATTATGGCCGTTCCCTCTTTTTTGGTGGACGTATTTGTTTTTGGGATGGCTTTTACTCGGGTTTAGAAATACAAACAAGAAATATATTTACATTTTTGTTTTAGGAGTCTTTACTTTTATATTAATTTTTATATGTCTCGGACCTTGGACTTCAAACAAATTAGATTATTTAATTTTATGGTTCTTAGGAGCAATTTTTGGTTATATATTAAACAAATTAGATCTTTATATTCAGGAAAAATCAGCAAAAAAAGAAAATAACAAAGAAAAAGATAAAAATAATCTGAAAAATAAAATAAAATATACTTCTTTGACGATTTCCATAATCTTATATATATTATCTGCAATTAGATTATTAACTCATCTTGATCCCTATGGTACAATATGTTTATTATTGTTAAATGGCTCTTTTTTCTTTTTTATAATTTTTTCACAATACGTAAACATAAATATTCCAGAAAAGATTAAAAAGCCCGTAAATTTTGTCTCTAGCTATACATATTCTTTATTTTTAATACAATATACTGCAGGATATATTATTTCCTTTATAATAGAACTTCCAGCTATCTTATTTATTATTTCGATATATATACTAAGTAATATTTTAGCAATCGGGATTGCTTATTTTACTGAGCTTAGAGCTTCAAAAATCGAGAATTATTTATTAAAAAGATTTAATTTATCTTCTTAATACTATTAAATTTCAATTTTAAGGGAAAATAATATAAATGGAGTATTTATAGTCGCAAATGTTTTATATTGAATAATGACCCTATAAGAATTTCAAATATAAAAATTAAATCTTATTTAAAAAAGTAAATGGTTAGCATTATTAAAAATTAAAATTAGGTGCTTTTTGATTTGGATTACAACTTTAAGTTTTCAGAGGCAGCCTCCTTTCATCTAAATATTATAAGAATAATCGCCGCTCATTTAGTGGTCATAGGTCATGGAGTAATGGGAAGAATTTCTCAATTAAAAGGGGGTATGCTAGGTGCGCCTGGATTAGGAGTCTTTTTTGCTATGAGTGGGATATTAATCTCATATTCTACCTTAAGAAGGATGAATGATGAGAGATATGAATTTAAAAGATTTGTGGTAAAGCGGTTTTCTAGAATCTACCCTGCTTTATTTTTAGCTCTTATTATTATGGCAACTGTAGATTGGTATTTTTATGGTTATTTGGGGAATCCTGACATAATTAACTCTTATAATATTCAAACATTTTTATGGAATTTGTTAATTTTACAAGAATCTATGTGGGGTCCTTTTTGTTTCGGAACTTCACGCCAACTTTGGCCTTTTCCTTTATTTTGGTGGACCTATTTGTTTTTTGGATGGCTCCTACTCGGGTTTAGAAATACAAAAAAGAAGTACATATATATCTTCGTTTTAGGGTTCTTTACGTTTATATTAATTTTCATTTGCCTAGGAGAATGGACTTCAAATAAAGTAGAATATTTATCTTTATGGTTTTTAGGTGCGCTATTTTCTTTTTTGATAAATAAATTTGATCTTTATATAAAGAAAAGGTCTGCAAAATATACGGAAAATCCAGAAAAAAGAGCCAAAATCTTGAAAAAAAAAGTGAGCTTTATAGCCTTAACAATTTCCATAATCTTATATATTTTATCGGCAATTAGAATATTAACTCATCTTGATCCCTATGGGCTAGTAATGCTATTATTATTAAATTCTTCCCTTTTTTTCTTCATTGTCTTTTCACAATATATAAACATTAATATTCCAGAAAAGATTAAAAAGCCCGTAAATTTTGTCTCAAGCTATACTTATTCTTTATTTCTCATACAATATTCAGCTGGATATGTTACTGCAATATTTAAAATCCGATTTAATCCAATTTTTTTTATTATTTTAATCTATTTTTTAAGCAATATTATGGCTATAGGCATCGCTTATTTTACAGAAATGAGAGCTTCCAAAATTGAAAACTATTTATTAAAAACATTTCATTTAGATTAATAATATCATTCTTGATATCTTAATTGATAAATTTATTCAAGTTATTAATATTTTAAAATAAAAAATTAATTACTTTGTCAAAGTCTTGAATCTTTTGATATGGATCTCCATAAAGATTATAATATTCAATTTTCAGAAACCTTTTCTATACATCTTGATTTAATAAGAGCGATTAGTGCTCAATTAATAGTAATTTCTCATGGATTAGAAGGTTATCTTAACATACAGAAGTTACATAGTGCTGGAGCCTCTGGATTAACTTTTCTGTTTTTGATTAGCGGAATTTTAATAGCTTATTCAACATTCACAAAAATGAATAATGAACTTTATAGCTTTAAGCAATTCTTTATAAGCAGATTTTCAAGAATATATTCCTTATTCTTATTAATTCTAGGAATTGTTACTCTTATAGACACTTATCAATTTGTAATTGTTCTAAAAAATCCACCATTTAATTATAATCTTCCTACATTTTTCTTTAATTTACTTCTTTTAAATGATTCCGCTCTTGGATACTCTTTTTTTGGATCCTCAGGACAACTTTGGACTTTGCCTATTTTTTGGTGGACTTACTTAGTTTTCGGGTGGCTTATTTTAGGGAAAAGGAGCACAAGTAAGAAATATTTATATTTTTTTATATTGGCACTTTTTTGTTTAATCTTAATATCAGTAATTTTTGGATATCAATTTCAAAAAAAAATAACAAGTATTATCATATGGATTTTAGGTGTATTTTTTTCATATTCATTGAATAAATTGAACAAATATATTCAAAAAAAAACCCCTAATACCGATAAAAATAATAAATCGAAGATTAGAAGAAGATTACTTAATTTCATTAGCCTTTTTATTTCAATAGTTTTGTTTATTTCTTCTTTATTTATTTTATCTTCTCATCATAATGCGTTTGCAATAGATTTCAGTCTATTATTAGGTGCTTCCTTTTGTTTTTTTCTTATTTTTTCTCAATATACACAAATAAAATATCCTAAAATGATAAAAAAAATCATTAGATTTATGGCCAGTTATTCTTTTACTTTATATCTGCTACATGTATCAATATTTTTCTTCTATAAATTATTCATAAATGAAATGAATAATGTACTCCTATTTTTGTTAATATTTATCATTATCAATATTTTGTCTATTTTAGTTGCCTCTTTTAGTGAAATGCAAGCCTCAAAAATTAAAAAGTTGTTTCTAAAGAAATTTTCATAACATTAAAAAAAAAATAAATCTTAATGCAAAATTATATATTGTCAATAATTACCTAAAAACAAAACAAATGTTACCAATTTTTTAAAATAAGCATAATTATACAATTTTAGATATTTAAGTATAAGAAAATAACAATTTATTAATAAAAATATAGCTAAATATAAGATAAATTCTTGTTAAGTCAATTCAAATAAATTAAAAGTCTTTAATGTTCAAAAATGGACTATAATTTTAAATATAATCGAGCAAACTCCACCCATTTTAATTTAATTCGTGGTATTGCAATACAAATAATTGTACTTACTCATGCTAGAGAAGCATTTATTACTTTTGATAAGAAACCAACGCTTGGTGCTACATCGTTAGGATTGCTTTTTTTTATTAGTGGAATTTTAATTTCTTATAGCACATTCGCAAAATTGAATAAAAAAAAATTTGAATTTAAGAGATTCTTCGTCAATAGGTTTTCACGAATTTATCCGCCATTAATAATAGTGCTTTTTTTAACCATATTGATAGATGGGTATCTAATCTTTATTGTGTATGATGTAAAACCAACTAAAGCTTATAGTTTTAAATCATTTGTGTTTTCTCTACTCCTTTTGAATGATTCCGCTATAGGAATAAGTGGATTCGGCTCATTGCGCCCTTTATGGGCACTACCTGTATTTTGGTGGCTGTATATGTTTTTTGGATGGCTTATTCTTGGTAAAAGAACTATTAAGATAACATAATTCAATGAGTTATTTTTTATAGAAAATATGAAATGATAAAGGTATGATATGGAGCTTATTTGGTTTATTTCCTTTAAGAGTTTAGTAATTCAGTTATACCTTATTATTTTTCATATTGCTATCTGAATTCGGCTAATAGAGAGCTTTTCCATGTTGTTTTTGCTATTTTGCTATTACGATTCTTGTAGTATTTAAATTTAAGGTAATTCATAAACACAAGGTCCCTCCCATAACTCCATGATAAACGCATCACGCACAAATCGCGGAAGACTGAGGAAATCTTCCATCACTCCATGCCCTGCGAAGAACGAAATTGCCATACGTGTCATTGCTGGTGCTTCATCGGCTACAACAATTTTTTGGAGCATAATTGTAACTGTCTGAAAGGCATAAACTCTAAGTATATCTATGTTTATAGATGTTGTTTCAGAAAATCTAAAGCGTTTCATTATTCCCCCCAAATTTTATATTATTTATATTATTCAATAATTTTTTTTTATGGTTTTATAATATGTTCATTTCCCTTATTATAATTATAATTCATGTATTATAAAAAAAACATTTTTTATTTAATATCTCAAAATCTATTTTTTTACTTTTGTATCCAAATTGAATTTTTTCAACAGATATTTATTTATTTGTGGAGCCCTCATTTCCGTTAGAAGTGCAATACTAAAAGAGAGCACATTAGCAATGATATAAAAAAATATGAAATCTGAATATCCTTGACTTGAGCTTAAAAAGAGATTAAATAATGTCAAATGAAATAAAAAAAACGTAAAAGAATAACTAGCTAGAGAATTTATTACTTTTTTTACCTTTTTGGGATAAGTAAAGTGAATGAATTGGGAAAAGGCCAGTAAAAAGATAATGAAATTAGCAAATAATAAATTAAATATTAACCCATAAGGATTATTTAAATAAAATGAAGACAAAATGAAAAAGATAATTGAAAGACATAAAAAGCCATATTTAAATTTTTTTTCTAAGTTATTATTGACTTTCTCATTTCCTCCATCTTTAATTGATTTACGCTCAATATAATTATTTACATAACTAATAAGTAATGGGAAACTGGCACCTATAAACCAGACAATCAGATAATATAATCTCGCAAGAGAAAAAGTTCTAAAACAAGTATATAAATTAATTATAACTATAATGGAAAAAAATCCCAAAACAATAAAATAAATATATTTCTTTTTTGTATTTCTGAATCCAATAAGTAGCCATCCGAACAAAAGCGTTAGCCACCATAGCAATGGGAGAATCCATAAATGACGGTTAGCACCATAATAACTAATTCCAAGTGCAGAATTATTCAAAAGGAGTATAGTAGCAACAAATGTATCAAAATGATGGAAAAAATTATATTTATTCAACCCATCAAGAAAGACAATTATAATTAATACTGTTATAAAAACTGGGTATATTCTCGAAAATCTTCTTATATAGAATTTCCTAAAATCATAGCTTTCTTCCTTCTTTTTTGTTAAAGTGGAATAAGATATTAATAAGCCACTTATTAACATTAATAAATTAAAACAAGCAACTCCTATGGGATTTGCTATTCCTATTGCATGAATATTTTCTAACCCATGAGATATGACTATAATTTGAATGGTAAGTATTCGAATTATATTAATATTATTAGAGAGGCAATCAGAAAAATTGAAATGTTTATATTCCATTTTATATATCGTTTAATCTTTAGTTCTTAATAAATTATATTTTAGATTAGAATTTTCTGATCTTTTTAAGATAATTCCTTGTAATTTTATTTTAAGCTTAGAAAATATTAATGAAAAAAAATGAAAATATAAAATAATATTGTTAGAAATAAAAAAATATAAAAATTCAATCTAAGTTATAGACTCCATATGTTAAAATTATGAAAATTCTATTAGGATCGAACAACCCAAGGCTAAAAACCTCTTTTTCTAATGTTTCCGTTTCCTTACATCGTTCAATTCTGTCAATTCTGTGATTATTTATTCCTTGACTGAAATATAAAATAAATTTCTGTGAATAGTTTTTTGGGATGTTTGGAATACTCTATAATCTATTAATATCGGGTTCATTTTGCTTCTTTTTTATATTCACCCAATATAGTTCCTTTGAATATCCCAAAAAAATTAAAAAAATTATAAATTTAATAGCATCCTATTCCTTCACTATTTATTTATTAAATTATCCAGTAATTTGGTTATATGCTCCATTTAAAGATACTATGAATAATCTAAGTTTGTTAATTATTGTTTACATTGCTGTAAATTTTTTAAGTATACTTATAGCTTCTTTTTCAGAGGTACAGACGTTTAATATCTCTAAATTTTTTCTCAAAAAATTCAATATGGAGAAATAATTTAAAAAATAAAGATCTTTGGAGAATTTTTTGTTTTAATTTAAAAATATAATTAAATGATAAAAAAATTTTAAGATGAAATAATTTATCAAATGCTATTCATGGATAATAAAAATAAATTTAGATATTTAAAAAATGAATGATATAATTTTAAAACCTTAAACAATTATTAATTTTTATTCATGGAAGATTATAATTTTAGATTTTCTGAAACTGCCTCTATTAATCTATATCTTATTCGATTTATATCTGCTCAATTAATAACAATTGCTCATGGAGTCGAAGGTATTGGGTTATTCCAATTAGGAGATTATATTGGTTCTCAAGCATTAATGTTCTTTTTCTTAATAAGCGGATTACTTGTGTCCTATTCAACATTTGGAAAAATAAAGAAAAAAAATTATGATTTTAAGAAGTATTTTTTAAGAAGATTCTCAAGAATATATCCTAACCTCATGCTAGTACTTATTTTAATCATTTTTATTGATACTTTTTGGATTGTATTTCTGGGGGGAAAGGATTTATATAACGCATGTAATATTCTGACTTTTATTTTTACAGCACTTTTCTTAAATGATTCTGCAATTGGATATACCGCCTTTTGCTCAGCTCGTCAATTATGGCCTTTTCCATTATTTTGGTGGAGCTATTTATTTTTTGGATGGCTTTTATTAGGAAAAAGGACTGTAAAAAAAAAATACATTTATTATATTCTTTTAATATTGTTTATTTTTCCGTTAATCCTTGTAATTATGGGATATCACATATGGATTAAAATACATTATTCATTGATTTGGTTTTTAGGGGTGTTCTTTTCATATTTTATAAATAAAATGGATTTATATATTGATAAGAAATCAGAATTTATTATGGAAAATCAAGATAAAAAAGAAAATAATATAAAAAAAAAAATAAAAGTGTTTTGCGTTGCTAATGCTTTAATTTTATTTATTTTAGCCTATATAAGATTATACTTTCACAATGATCCTTTTGATACCTTATATTATTTATTATTAATTGGTGTAATTTTTTGTATTATAGTTTTTTCACAGTATACTAGAATTAGTTATCCTGAAAAGCTAAAAAAGGGTATAATTTTTATGTCAAATTATTCACTTACATTATATCTATTACATTTTTCAATATACAATCTTTTAATGGAATTTCTAAGGAAATATCTTAATTATATTTTAGTTTTCTTTATTTTATTTATATTAGTTAATCTAATCTCTCTAATTGTCGCTTATTTCACAGAAATGAAGGCAGATCGCATTTATTATTACTTACTAAAAAAATTCAAATTAGAGAGTTAAATTAAGAAAACAAAATTCCAATCTTTAAGGGACGAAAATAATAATTTTCATATTAAAAATATTATATTTTATCAAAAATTTTAAAGTAAATAAATATCAATAAAAATTGTAAAATTTTAATGAAATAAAAAATTATCAAATGCTATTTATGGATGATAATTATAAATTTGAGTTTTCGGAAACTGCTTCTATAAATCTTTACATAATTAGAATCCTTTCGGCACAATTAATAGGATTTGCCCACGGAATTCAAGGATTGGGCTTCTTTAGAACAGGAGAATTTATCGGTACTCCTGGCTTAATATTTCTTTTTTTAATGAGCGGATTATTAATCTCTCATAACGTTTTCAAGAAAATGAAAAGAGAAACTTATGATTTTAAAGAATTTATTATTAATAGATTTTCAAGAGTTTATCCGAGCCTTTTATTAGTATTGATTATCATAATTTTTCTTGATGCTGTATGGTTAAATTTCTTTGGTGGAAAAGATATATCAAATTCTTATAATATTGTCTCATTTATCATTACCTTACTTTTTTTAAACGATTCTGCGCTTGGTATTTATACATTTGGAACTGCTCATCAATTATGGGCATTACCGCCTATTTGGTTCCTCTATATGGTCTTTGGCTGGCTTCTATTAGGGACCAGAACTACTAAAAAAAAATATCTCTATTTCATTATCCTTGCTCTATTTGGATTTCTATTAGTAGTTGTAATTTTTGGTTTACGTATATGGCATAAAATCATATGTGTAGTCATTTGGTGTTTTGGAGTTGCTTTTATATTGTTAATGAACAAATTAGATGCAGCAATTGTAAAAAGTTCAAATAAGGACACCATTAAAAAAAGGATTAGATATATTAGCGTAGTTTTAGCAATTTTATTTTTTATATTGGCCATGATTAGGCTTATAACCCATCAGGATCCATTTGGTATTGTATATTTTTTGTTTTTTACTGGAACAATTTTATGTATATTTGTATTTTCTCAATATACTGAACTTAAATATCCCGAAAAAGTAAAAAAAAGTATAATATTCATGGCAAACTATTCTTTTACCTTTTATTTATTACATTTTTCATTTCTGAATCTAATTTTACCGATATTTATGAATTATTTGAATGATATCGTTGCTCTTATTTTTTCATATGTTCTTGTGAATATTGCTTCATTAGGAGTTGCTTATATTACAGAATTCAAATATTATAAGATTAGAGGATATTTGTCGAAAAAACTAATATCGAATAAAAAAACTAATAGTTCCTTAAGTTAGAAAAGTTTTCAATTTAAATATCATATTTATGATTATAAATAAAATTAGATAAAATCAAGGTATAAAATAGAATTTAAATTTATATTTTTATAATCTAATCTTTAATTATGAGGATTTTTCTTATAATTTTTGATACTCTGAGAAAGGATCATACCGGAAAGACATATGGGAATGATTGGATACAAACGCCTCATTTTGATAAATTTGCGAATGATTGTTTAGTTTTTAATAAAGCATATCCTGAATCTTTACCAACAATCCCAGTGCGGAGAGCAATTCATACAGGCATTCGAACTTTTCCGTTTAATCATGAGAAACCAAAACTCCGAACCGATGATGGAGTTTTTGATCCTGGATGGGACCCGATTCCTCCGCATCACAAACAAATCGGGGAATACATGAAGGATTTTGACTATATAACAGCCTTTATCACAAGCACATACCATCAATTTAAACCAAATATGAATTTCCATATTGGATTTGATCAATGGAATTGGATAAGGGGACACGAAATGGATAAAACGCGCGCAAAAATACGTATGAATGATGAGGAAATTAAAGAATTGATGAACAGTCATACTTTGGACGGAAGGAGACGACGGGCTTTAGCAAAATACCAAAAATATCTTCTTGAAAGATATTTTGCTAATGTTCAAGATAGAGACAAAGAGGAAAATTATTTCCCTGCTCAAACATTTGAAAAAGCAATAGAATTTATCAATGATACAAAACGATTTGAAAATACCTTTTGTATTATAGATGAATTTGACCCCCATGAACCTTGGGATCCTCCTGAAGAATATTTGGAAAAATATTTAGATTCCGAATATTGCGGTCCCAAATTGATACAACCAGTTTATATTGAGCGACTAAAAAATATTACAGATGATGAAATCAAATGCATGCGAGCGCATTATGCTGGTGAAGTTACTTTATGTGATCATTGGTTTGGCAAATTCATTAATGAGTTAAAAGAACTAGATTTGTATGAGGATTCATTAATTTTCTTTATTAGCGACCATGGGCATAGTATAGGAGAACATAATGCTATAGGAAAGATACCGCTAGCAATGTATCCTGAACTTGTGGATATTCCATTTATGATAAAACCACCTGGAAATTTAAATGGTCCAAAGAGAATTAAAAGAACTTACGTATATGATCATGATATTTTACCTACTATTTTTGGATTTTTAGGAAAAGAAAGTCCGAAAATCTTTGAAGGGAGAGATCTTTCTATTTTTACTGAGGAAGAAGATCACCTTATAGAATCCCGTGATTATATAACATGCGGATTTAGTGTGTGTACATTGTATAAAGATGATAATTTTGCGTTGATTACATCAAATGATAAAAAAAATCGAAAATTATTCGATTTAAAGAAAGATCCGAGTTGGAATAATAATATTATAGATAAAAATGAGGATATATATAATGCATTATTCAAAAAAATCGAAAAAGATGCGAAAAATGATCTTTTAACTCATGTTGAGCATACCACACTTGAAGATTTAAAAGATTGGTATTATATGAAACAATTTAAGGAGAAAGAAAACTAAAACACTTTCAATTTTAAACCTTTTTTAATGGCTATGATGTTTCGTATGCCCTCCTGCGATGATAAAGTAAGATCTTTGTTTCACCAAATTACTTAACCTAATTTTCTGCCCATCGGGTATAAAATAAACTTCTCCTTCCTCTAAGACTATTTCCGCATTTTTGGAAATAATCTTAATCTTCCCGTTTACCACCAATATGATTTCTTTATGTTTTCTTCCAGGACCTACTTTTCTATTTTCTTCTTTTGGCCCCAAAAATCCCATACCAAGATATACACCCTTAATATTTTTATTGAGTTTTGGGCCGTAATAAAATTCCTTTTTACCGCAATTGATACAATTATCCTTTAAATTAAATTTCATAATTTTCCTTTTGAATTTGACATTATATTTATTTTTAGATAATGAAATAATATAAGTTTTTCAAATAAAAGATATATAACTCATGGATTTTTAATACTTTAATGTAAAGGGTTTTTCTTAATGATTTATATTATTTTAGCAGCAAAAGATTTAAAATCTTGATATAGAGGATTATTATCTGGCAAATCAAGTAAAGATTTCTGCAATAAATTGAACTCTTGAATCGTTGTGTCTTTAGCTAAAAAACCGAGTAATTTTGCTTCACCATTGGAAAATTCTTTAATTCTTTCAAGGAAAGTTTCTTTATTTTCCAGAGAGAATTTATTGACTAAAACCCACACTTTTTTAAATTTTAGACTTAATTCTGTTTTTATAGTCATTAATCTCTGAATAGTATGAAAACTCATCTTACTGGTATCAACAACTAAAATCAAATCATCTACATTGGTAGAAGTTTTGCGCGCAAAAAACTCTAGTCCTGCAGGAGAATCGATAATTACTATATCATAAATATCTTCAAATATGTTAATTATATTTTTTAGAATATTATTGACGGAACAATAACATCCTTCCCCCTCCCTTCGCCCCATCACAATTAGGTCATAATTGTCAAATTTTATTATACTCTGAAATATTAGATTCTCAATTAAAGTTTTTTCTGAAGTATTCGGGGGTAATGCTTTTCTTGCAAGCTGTTTATGCAAAGTAGCTATTTTTCCTCCTATTGTATCATAAAAACTTAGCGATTTATTAAGAAGATCTAAAATATTTGCGTCAGGATCCGCATCGATTATTATTTTTCTGAGATCAGGATATTTTGAATTAAGATATTTTAAGAATAAAATGGCTGAAGTAGATTTTCCAACTCCTCCTTTACCAGCAAAACAGACAATTTTTCTTTTTGGTATAGGCGGCATGTTTGATTTTCCTATATTGTCATAAGGTAGAATTAAAAATATTATTTGTTATTTCATATTGAATAATCATTCATAAAATATATATATACCCCTTACTTATTTAGATAAAAAGGAGAAAAATAAAGTTTAGATAAAAGATATGAAAATATTAGGAATCCTAGGTTCACCTCGAAGAGATGGAAATACAGCATACCTTTTAGAAGATTTAGCTAAAAAATTAAATAAGGGTAATGAGGTAGAAATTATTTTTTTAAAAGATTACGAAATTAGTCCTTGTAAAGAATGTTATTATTGCGTGGAAAATGATGAGTGTTCTATTAAAGATGATATGCAAGAGATGTATAAAAAGCTCAAAGAAACTGATGTAATTATTTTATCTTCGCCTATTTTTATGGGAGGTATCGCATCACGCTTAAGAGCCTTTATGGAAAGAACTTGGCATCTCAGAAAAGGGCAGCTTATGGGAAAAATCGGTTCTTATATTATTGTAGGAAGAAGGGATATTGGGGCAGGAATCCACGAGATGGAAGAATATTTATCTCGTTTAAAGGTTAAAAAAATTCCTGGAGTAATTGGTTATGGACTTCATAAAGGAGATGTTAAAGAAGACACAGAGGCAATGAAAGACTTATCGAGACTTACTAATCAAATTATTAATTCCTAAAATATAACACCTTTTTTCTCATGAGCTATTTGTTTTAGAACGTTTTTTTTGATACAATAAGATTTAATAATATTGAATGATTATTCATTATTTGAAAAAATCTAAATTTAATTTTAAAAATAAAATTAAAAAGAGGTGTATAATTAAGATGAGAAGAAGGGGACATAACCGTAATTCTTATTGCTTAAATAATAGAACAGTTCTTCGATATGCTCTTTATAATAATATAATTCGCCAGCCAAATATTCAACATCCTCCTAGCAATTATAGGAGACCAAGATGGAGTAATATAAATAATGAAAAGAGGAAAATAAAAAACAATTTTTCTCAAAATATAAATGCTAATGAAATTAATTTAAAAATAGAGGAATTAAAACGAAAAATCGAGGAAAAAATTAAAGAAAGAAAGGAATTTGTAGCGGCTAATATTTTAATGGATGAAAAGTGCTTTAGATCTAATGAAAATAATTTGATTATATTAAAAGAGGATTTCATAAATTATTTAGTAGAGAAAGCAAAGAGTAATTTTATCAAAAAAAGAAAGCTTAAAAAACAATTAAATGACCTTAAATTTAATCTTGAAAAAGGGAATGAAAATGTATTAATAGAAGATCGAAAATCTATATTTAATCCAAAGAGCAATGAATCTATTCTTAAATTACCTTCCGTTAAATGGGATAAATGGAATAGCATAATAGAATTGATTGGAAAAAATATCAATAAATATAAACTTAATCTTAAAAGAAAAAAGCTTAATACTCTATATGATAAATATGAAGAAATGTCGAAAGAAAAACCAGATAAAGAATTTATGATTTGCGAAAAATGTGGCGCGGAAAATCTTAAAGAAGCAATATATTGTCATTATTGCGGAAATAAACTTTAATTACATAAAGAATTGAATTATTTATGGAACTCGAAGATCTTAAAAAATTTGGGATAGAGGGAGCTAAAAAAGGAAAACTAATTGTTGATATTTCTTCTGAATGGTGCGAACCATGTAAAATTCTATCTCCGCTACTTGAAAAATTTCGGGATAAAGGATTAATTAATTTAATTCAAATTGACCTTTATCAGCAACCTGATTTAGTAACATCATTAGGCATAACAAGTGTTCCTACCTTATTATTTTTTAAAGATGGAAAGCTTTTAGAAAAAGAGATAAAAATCGAGGGGTATATTATGGTCAAAAATGGAGTTATGATTGGAGCAACAGGTGAATTAATTTTAAAAGAGATTATTAAACAAATGTAAATCTGCCTATTTTATGTTGGATTGATGGTATAGATTTAACCATTTAAAATGAAATTTGTTTAAAATTACCATCAAATTATGGTGCCAGTTTTAGTTTTTTTCTTAACTGAAAATGGTTCTGGAATTTAATAAGGGAATTGGAAGGAAAAGATTTTTTGGCAGCCATTGGTCGGATAAATATCAAGATTTTATTTTTCACACACCGCCTCAAGCTCGAATTATTATTAGAGATTTAGAATCTCTGGATCCCATAGAAGATGTCGGTGAGAAAGGCTTTCTAGAAGTACTTACTCCTTTTGGTGTATCTGCCTCAGTTAACCATGCTGTTGTGATTGATGACTTAGTAGAATTAGTAGCAAAAAATAAATGCCCCGAATGTGGTTATGAGGGTGCCTCGTTCCTTGTTTATGGAAGAATTAAAGATCAAGAAGGATTAGGCTGCTCATCTACAGTAGAATGGCTCTAAGTATTTTTTATAAAACCTATTAAATTCTTTTTCTTTATTATTTTACACTTTCTTTTAAAATTCTATTAATTATAAAAAATCTTCTTTCATCTAAAATTGAGCTAATAATGAATCTTTAGATTTAACTAAAATAATATATATGTTTTAACCTCTTTTTATATCCCAATTTTTTTAGTAGTGATTTTGTTTTATATTCTTAAAAATTTAAATTTTTTTGTATAAAAAGATAAATCTACCAGCTTATAAAATTCGAAAAATTATACTTTTTCCATAAAAAATTACAAGATAAGTACACTATAATCAAAAATATTTTTAGCTAGGTTTATAATTAAGTTAGTATTATTTAATAGGTGATCCGAGATGATTAGTAAAAAAACACTTGCAGTGGTAATTATCGCTGTGTTAATAGTGGGTGGAGTAGCTATTGGGTTATCAATCGCTTTCTGGCCGCGAGAAGCAGAGGAAGGCAATTTATTCTTATTACCTCCCGGAGGGGATCAAGTACCAGAAAACGCATTTATCTCAGTATGGAATACTTCAAAATCTGGGACAACTAATCCCGATGAAGTGCAATTACCTTTGGAAGAATTTGGAGAATATAATTTTACTGTTTACTGGGGTGATGGGACTAATGCCACGATCATGAAGTGGAACCAATCTGAAGTAAATCACACATATGCTTCAGAAGGTGTATATACCATTAGTATCACTGGAAAAATTATTGGCTGGAGATTTCATTACGGAGGAGATAAAGATAAACTGCTTGAAATTAAGCAATGGGGTTCTTTACGATTAGGAAATTCAGGTGGCTACTTTTATGGGTGCTCTAATCTTAATATTACAGCAACGGACATTTTGGATTTAACAGGAACAACTGATTTATCTTTTGCGTTTCGGCATTGCTCTACTCTTGATACCGTACCAAGCATGAATAGCTGGGATGTCTCGAATGTCGAAGATATGAACTTTATGTTCTTTTATGCTAATAAGTTCAATCAAGATATTGGGAATTGGGACGTATCGAGTGTGACAACCATGAGTAGCATGTTTACAGGTGCTAATACGTTCAATCAAGATATTGGGAATTGGGACGTATCGAGTGTGACAACCATGAGTAGCATGTTTGGTAGTGCTTATGATTTTAACCAGGATATTAGTAGCTGGAACGTGTCAAAAGTTGAGGATATGAGCTATATGTTCTTTGGTGCTGGTGTTTTTAACCAGGATATTAGTAGCTGGAATGTGTCAAGCGTCACAGATATGACCGCAATGTTCAACTATAGTGCATTAACACCTGAGAATTATGATAGCTTGCTCATTGGATGGTCAAATTTAACAACATTGCAAGAAAGTGTCACTCTTGGGGTAGGCAGTGTACAATATAGCAGCGATGCTCAACATGCCCATAATTACCTTGAGACTACTAAAAAGTGGACTATAAACGATGGTGGACTATCAACTTAAAGTTTTGATAAAAATTTGAAGATTTATCAAATACATATAAATCTTAATCTCTTTTTTTTTCTTTTTATTGTTTTAGCAAATAGATTGGATTCACCAAGTATTTATATTCATAAAAGAACCCAAAAATAGTGGTAATATAAGTCAACCTTAAACACTTGGAAAGATTAGATTGCTCACCAATTGTGGAATGGCTCTAAATCTTTTTTTAAGAAATCCATTTAATTGTTTTTCTTTATTTTTTTGAAAGCTGTTTTAATTTCTATCGATTAGCTATAATCGATTTTCATATTTAATTAAATTATTAATGATTCTTTAAGAGAAAGTAAAAAAATATTTAATTTTTCTATAATTTTAAAAAATATGAGTCAAACCTTTAATCAATTCGAAGGAAATGTAAATACCGCAAACATAAAATATATCGCAGATCCGCAGCTACAAAACATAGTAAATGTGTCAATAGCCTTAGCTCGACCATTGCTCGTAAAAGGAGAGCCTGGAAATAGATTTTAATATGTTAATTTCTACCAGAACGGGAAAAACTCTCCTTGCACATGCAATAGCAGAAGCCATAGGTAAAAGATTGATAATATGGAACATTAAATCGACCAGTGAAGCAATTTTTGGCTGCTACCAATATGATACTATTAAGAGATTAATTCAAAGTTAAATTATAACTTGGAGATCAAACGATAGTAGGTTTGGTAGCGAGGAGAGGGATGTAAATAACATCCATGATTATATCGAGCTCGGACCGTTAGGACAAGCATTTGTATCTGAGGAGCAAGTCGTTCTTCTTATCGATGAAATCGATAAAGCCGATATAGAATATAACTGACTATATTCTACGGAAAATAGAATTTCCGAACGATTTGCTTCAGGAATTAGACGTAATGGAATTTTATATAAAGGAAACAGATGAATTTTTCAAAGCTAAACATCGACCTATTGTTATAATTACATCCAATAATGAGAAGGAATTACCCGATGCGTTTTTAAGAAGATGTGTTTTTCATTACATTGAATTTCCAGATAAAGAGTTCATGAGGGAGATCTGTAAGATCCATTATCCTAATTTGAAAGATAACCTTTTAAATGAATGTATTAAGAAATTTTACCAACTAAGAGCAATTACAAATCTACGTAAAATGCCCTCCACTTCAGAATTATTAGATTGGATTGGAGTATTGCTCAAAAGCGGCATCTCAATAGAGAAATTTAAGAATAGCTTTCCATTTTTAGGCACCCTAATAAAAAAGGAAAAAGACTTAGAGGTTGCCTTGGATAAGCTCAAATTTCCAACATAATTTATTATTGATGTAATAATTAAAAACCTATTTCTATAATTAGAAATAAAGCGAAAATGGGGATGTGAAAATAAAAAGTTGTTTGTTGAATTCTTTTACTACCTTAAAGAGCGCTTACCTGTAAGCCTTATAGAATACATGACCCTAATGGAAGCGCTCGATAAAGGTTTAATTAGCAATATGATACAATTTTATTATATTTCTCGTTCGATTTTCTGCAAAAATGAGCATCAATTTGATGTATATGATATAGCATTTGCGAATTTTTTTAAGGATGCCCAATTAAAATTTCCGGATGATATTAAGCAACAAATCTGGGATTGGTTAGAAAAGCCATTAGATTTAGATGAAATTGATCCACAATATCGAAAAGAACTACAAGAATTTTTGCAAATGAATTTTAACATAGAAGAACTTCAACAACATTTTGAGGAGCTAATGCAAAAACAAGATGAAGAGCATAATTTTGGGAATCAATGGATAGGTACTGGAGGTGAAGCCCAATTCGGGCATTCAGGACGCAATCCGATGGGAATGAGACTAGGTGGGGGCTCAGGAATGCGCATGGCAGTACAAATTGCCCAAAAAAGGATATTTCGAGATTATCGCAAGGATATTGTATTAGATACGAGACAAATTAAAGTAGCTCTTAAGCGGCTACGAAAATTGGAAGAAATCGGTAAGTTAGATGAGCTTAATATTGATAAAACCATTGATAAAACTGCAAAAAACGGGGGAGATATTGAAATTGTATTTGAAAAGCGAAGAAAAAATAATGTAAAGCTGCTTTTATTAATGGATGTGGGTGGCTCGATGACGCCATATGCTCATTTAGTAAATAAGCTCTTTTCTGCAGCCAATAACATGTCCCATTGGAAGAAATTTAAATATTACTATTTTCATAATTGTATTTATGAAACTCTTTATGAAAATGCTCAGAGAAATCCCGAAGAAGCCATCGATTTTGATGAATTTCTTAAAAAATACGATAAGAATTACAAAATTGTAATAGTTGGCGATGCTGCCATGGCCTCATGGGAACTTACCGAACGATATGGATCAATATACTATTATCATCGAAATGAAATGCCGGGCATCTATTATTTAAGAGAAATTAAAGATCATTTTAAGAATAATACCGTCTGGCTTAATCCAGAACTTATTAGATTCGAATGGCAACCTTGGACCAGAAGGATAATTTCCAGCCTTATCCCTATGTATAATTTGACTATTGAGGGAATAGAAGAGGCAATGGATTATCTCCGCAGAGGAGGCAAACGATTGTATACTACAGTTGATCGATTAAAGCAATTTAACTATTAATAATTGGAAAAAAAAAATTAGGAATAATTTTTACCTTTCTCTTAATACTGTGTTTATTATAATTTAAGTCTAATACTACTAAGTCAATTTCTGAAATCTAGAATATATTGCATTCTTACAAATTAGAAATAAATTTGAACTTATTATTTTCTCTTTCTTTCTAATTTAGAAGATATTCCATTTATATCCGAATTTTGAATAACTAAACTTTATAAAGAAAAATTTTACTATTAAATAGATTATCAAATAAACAAATAATATCAAGTATTATCAAAGTGAAATTTAAATAATAATATTAGAATAAAAAAATAAACTCCATGTCATCATCTAACAATTTAAAACAATATAAAACTATTTTGAATAATATTAATGATTTAGTATTTAATCTCAATGATCAATTCAAAATTGAATATATAAATAAGAATGTTTTATATGAAAAATTAGGTTATAATAAGAATCAATTATTAGGAAATTCCTTGATTAATTATATTGATGAAGAAAATAAGGAACAAGTTATTAATCAATTGAAAAATAGATTTAAACCTGAAAATAAAAGAAAAACTATTAAAATCAAAGATATTAATAATAAATGGATTTCATTTGAATATACAGGCAAATCTTACTATGATAATATGGGTAAAATGAGATATTTTTTAGTTTTACAGGATATTACTAAAAGAAGAATTGCTGAAGAAAGATATAAAACTTTGTTTGAAAATTCTCCGAATGCAATTTTAATTCTTAATTTTAAAGGAATTGTAATTGATGCTAATATAACAACACAAAGATTATTAGGTTTTAATAAAAAGGATATAATTAACAGATCTATTTTTAAATTAAAAGAGTTATTTCCAATAGAAATTAAACCTTTCTATAAAAATATTTTTAAAGCTTCATTTAAGGGAAAATTTCCCAAACCTGTTGAACTTAAAATTAGAACTAAAAATAAAGATAATATATGGGTAAATATTCAAGCATCTTTGGTAAAAGCGGGAGAAAATATCTTAATTCAATTTATTTTTCAAGATATAACTGAAAAAAAGAAAGTAGAAATCCTAGAGAAACGATTTAAGGAAAAATTAGAACAAGAAGTTGAAAATAGAACAAAAAGATTGAATAAACTTCTCAATGAGCAAAAGCTTTATTTAGATCAAATCTTAAAATCTTCTCAGTTTAAAACAGAATTTATGGCAACTATGTCGCATGAATTGAGAACCCCATTAAATGCAATAATAGGTTTTACAGATTTACTCTTAGAGGGAGCGTACGGAAAATTAAATGAAAAACAATTGGAATTTATTAAAGATATTAAATCCTCAGCTCACCATCAATTTGATATGATAAAACAAATTCTTGATATTTCTAAAATTGAAGCAGGGAAGACTATATTAAATTATCAAAAATGTTCATTAAACACAATAATAACTCAAATTCTCTCATCTCTTAAACCATTATATAGAAAAAAAAATTTAAAAATTAAATTCAAAGGGGTAGAAAATGAAAAACTTATTTTCGTTGATCCTATTAGATTAAAACAAATTCTCTATAACCTCTTAAATAATGCTATTAAATTTACTATGGAAGGGACAATTATATTAATAATAAAGGAAAAACATGATCAATGGATTTTTAAAGTAAAAGATACGGGAATAGGAATCGCAAGAGAAGATTTTGACTTAGTTTTTAAAGAATTTAAAAGAATTGATTCCACTTACGTACGTTCTACCAATGGAACGGGATTAGGATTGCCTTTAACAAAAAGATTAGTGGAGCTATTTGGGGGGGAAATAAAATTTGAAAGTATTTTAGGTGTAGGTACTACATTTATATTTACCATCCTAAAAAGAGAAATTAAAGAAATTGATCTTTAAGTGTAGAAGTTATTGCAATTTAAAAACCGTATTAAAAGTAAAATTGAAAAAATTCTACTAATATTTTCATACGGGCTTTTTTCATTCTATTTATATTTACTAAAATTTTACTCCTAAATGATTAGATGATACTATTTTTGTTTAATAAATTATTGCATAAATCATTTAACTTAACACTAAAAAATTTGTAAAGCAGAAACGCTTATAATTAATATGATAAAAATTTACTTTCAAAAATATAAAAAAGTTAATAATTTAAAGGTATTAAACAAATGATTCCTATTTTTGATGGGCACAATGATACTCTAGTCAAACTATATAAACAGGGAAAGAGTAAAAAGCAAAATTTTTTAAATAAAAGCACTTATGGTCATATTGATCTTATCCGGGCCCAAGAAGGAGGGTTAATAGGAGGTATTTTTTCAATCAATGTTCCTAATCAAAACATAAATTTAGAAAGTGCTTCGAACCCTCGTTTGCAGTTTACAAATAATGGTTACGAAGTAAAAATGAATCCTCCAATTGACCATAAATATGCTAAAGATTTTACAAATTCAATAATACAAAATCTTTATAATTTAGAAAAGCAAGCTAATGGAATCATTAAAATAATTAGGAATTACGATGAAATAACAAATTGTATTACTCAAAATAAATTTAGTATAGTTTTACATTTTGAAGGAGCGGAAGCAATTAGAAAAGATCTTAAAAATTTGGAAAATTATTATGATAAGGGATTGAGGGCTCTAGGACTCGTATGGAGTAGACCAAACGAGTTTGGCTATGGGGTTCCTTTTAAATTTCCCCACACACCAAATATTGGTTCAGGACTAACAAATTATGGTAAAAATCTTATAAAAAAATGCAATGAATTAGGAATTATGATTGACTTGGCACACATAAATGAAAAAGGGTTTATGGATGTTGCTAAACTTTCTACAGCTCCTCTCATTGTATCACATACAGGGGTTTTTAATATATGTAAGTCTACGAGAAATATTACAGATAAAGAGATTGATATAATTGGGGATTCAGATGGATTAATTGGAATATATTTTGATCCCATTAATTTATTGCCCTCCTCTATGCCTGATAAAAATATGAGTTTATCGTTTATCGTGGATCATATAGATTATATTGTTCAAAGGATAAACATTAACCATATAGCATTTGGTTCCGATTTTGATGGCACAGAAATGCCCAAGTTGATTAAAGATGTATCCTATTATCCAAATTTAATTGATGTACTTAAAGATAGAGGATATTCAAAAACATCATTAGAAAAAATTGCTTATAAAAATTGGTTAAGAATTTTTAAAGAAACTTGGAAATAAAAATTAGAATTAATAGAGGAATTTTTCAAACCCATTTTTTATTTTAATATAATTAGAAATTATGATAGGTGTATTATTTTTATATAAATAATAAATTTATTATATTGAAAATCTCAAATTTTGAATTCAAAACCAAATCCTTACCTTTATGGCAACCTTAATAGTAGCTGAGAAAAAAAAAGCAGCAAAAGCAATTGCAGAATCATTAGGTTCAACAAGAACAATAAAAGAAAATAAATTTATCGAAATATACGAAGTTATAAACAAAAATCTCTATGTTATTCCCTTAAGAGGTCATATTTTAGAGCATAGAAATTCAAAAGAATATAAAAGTTGGACGGGATCAAATCCAAGGGAAATTATTACTAATCCTTCAGCAATCAGAAAGAAACCGAAATCATATGCTTATCCATATATTCAGGCCCTTAAAAAATATGCAAAAAAATCTAATAAATGTGTTATTGGAACTGATGCGGATATTGAGGGATGCAATATTGGATTATTCGATGCGTTACCATTTATAAAAAATGAAAATGAAAATATCAATATATCTCAAATGTGGCTCAGCTCTTTACAAAAAAATGAAATTTTAAAAAAATTTAACAATCAAATACAGCCAAAATGGAATTGGGCAGAATCTGGAGAAGCCAGAGCCTTGATTGATGCTATAATAGGATTCTCAGCCACGAGAGAAGTTACAAATACCTTAAGACCCTTACTCACCCAAATCAATCGAAAATTTGTATCCATTGGAAGAGTCCAAACATCCTTGCTTTATTTAATCTATTTAAGAGATAAAGAAATTAAAGACTTTTCTCCCGTACCCTATTTTACTATCGATGGAATATTTACTTATGATCAGTATGAATTTAAAGGATATCATCAATCAAACCCATTCGACCAAAATCAATATCAGCATGCAAAAGATATTTATGATAAAATAAAAAATGAATCGATTGCTTATATTATCAATAAAGCAAAAAAGACGAAGGTTTTAAATCCGCCCACGCCATTAAATACCTCTAAAGCCCTCATATTATTAACTAGAGAGCTTCATATTAGTGCTAACCTTGCGCTAAAGATTATGAGTGATTTATATCTTAATCAAATCATAACATACCCTAGAACAGATAGTGATATCTATAAAAATAGCTTTAATCATCAGGAAATTATTCAGAAATTTGGTAATCATTCAAGTTATGGTAATTATTCTTTACAATTATTAAAAAATAATCGATTCCAACCCACAAAAGGTAAAAAAGATGCAGGCGATCATCCACCAATAACCCCTCTTGAAAGTCTTGAATTAGATAATCCACAATTAAAGAATGATCTCCAAGTAAAAGTATATGATCTTTTATCACGAAATTATTTGGCTTTATTTGGGGAAAAAGCAATGGAATCTAAAGTCAATCTAAAATTATCTATAAAAGATGAAATTTTTAATTCCTCCTTAGTTTCTCTGATCTCTGAGGGTTTTTTGAGTATCGCACCTTTTTTGAAAAAAAAATATAGTCCTCTAATAGAAATAAAGAAAAATACATTGCCAATTAAAAGTATCGATTTAAATAAAAAGGAGACAAAACCACTTCCATTTTACAGTGATACTTCTTTATTACAACTGATGGAAAAAAATAATTTAGGAACGAAATCAACTCGTCCAGTAATTATACAAACATTAGAAAACCGGGGGTTAATAATAAAGAATAAAAGAAGATATGAAATTACTGAGTTAGGGATATTTTTAATAGAAAATTTAATTAAAGTGTGGTTGCCATTTCTTAACCCTAAATTCACTCAAATGATTGAAACATTATTAAATGATATTAAAGAGGGTGTAAAGAGTAAAGATTCTGTTATAAAAGCAATGAGAACCATTTTTCTAAAATTATTCGATAATTTTCTAGCCAATAAAAAAATTCTTGAATCAAAAATCACATCTTTAGATACGAAAAAATTCCAATTTGATTATGCTAGAAATAAAGATATTACCTCAGCAAATTGTCCTCACTGCCATCAAGCAAAAATGAAATTAATAATTACTAGAAATAAAAAAAGATTTTTAGTGTGTTTAAATGAACAATGTCCAAAAAAATATCTGAATCTTCCTAATAAAGGTAGAATATATATATTAAAGAATGCATTTTGTTCAGAATGCGGATTCAATGTATTTAAAATTTACACATATAAAAGTAATAAGTCTTTTCAATATTACATGTGTCCTTATTGCTGGAATAAAGGCCTAGATCAAAAAATTTCAGGAAAAGGTTTTTGTTCATCCTGTAAAGACTATACCATAAAAAATAATAAATGCGTTAAAAAAAGTTAAATATCATTAATATCAAGGGTTTTATGTTTATATCTTGAATAGGCGGCTCTTGTTAATCCAACATAATTGTCAGATAATTTGTAATACATTTTCCCCTCAATGACTTGCTTTTCAATATAATCGTTTTTTAAAACCTTATTTAATGAATGAATCATAGTAGATATGGTTACGGATCCAATATATTGTTGTTCTCTTTTTGCAATTCTAATAATCTCTAATTCTGAATGCCATTTGCCATCTAAAAGTGTTTCTAAAATTTTATTTTTTACGGGAGCTCGAATATTTTTAATTTTATTAAAAAGAGGACCATAATCAGGCTTATAATATTTTTTCATTATTTGCCTGGGATTCAAATCAATATTATCTAAATTTTCCATTATTTTTTTCACATAAATTCTAACCTTATATTATAAAAATTAAATAATCAGTTTTATTAAATTAAATATAATACCACGATATTATCTTTGATCTTAGGCTTTAATATGATTTAGTAGCATAATAAAAACTTAGGTTTTATTAAATCAAAATTAATAGAAGTCAAGTTTTATAATAATTCTTGGGGTATTCCATTTCTAAAATAAGAAGCCCTTGTGATCCATTTCTCAGAAAATTCAGGAAGAATGGCTAATATAGAACCTCCGATCCATACAGAATTTCTTCTTTCGCGAGGGGCAATAATTTTGATGCCAAGGTTTTCTTTCTTTCTTCTTGCTAATTCTAATTCTAATTCTTGATATAAGCGGGATTTCAGATTGGGAAACATTGAGGAACCTCCTGATAAAAAGATTTTTTTTAACAATTTCGGTCGTATGTTGACATCACATTTCTCTAATACATCCAATACTGCTTCATGTAATGGTTTAAACTCAAAACCTGATTTGGGATTAAATAATAATTCGGGAACCATAAACCTTTCTTTACTTAGAGTGATAGTTGAACCGTCAGGTAAATAATATTCCTTTTTATATTGATTACTTCTTCGTAAATCTTCTTTATAGTCTAATGATATAAAGCAAGCCTTCTCTTTAAGTGCTCGCATGATTTCCCTTCTTATAGAAGTATCAGGGCTAAACCCAGTACTGTTCTCAATTACCTCTCCCATATATTTTGTTAAAACTTTACCACCTATCTCTAAAACCTCTATAGCATGATCAATTATATAGCCCTTATATATAGGAACTATTCTTGTGCTACTTTCACCAATTTCAACTATTAGTCCCGTTTGAAACCCCCCTGAATATAAAATAAGCATCGTTTCCAAAATCGGATAAAATGCTCGGCATTGAATTTCTTCTAAAAATAATTCGAACAATCGTTTTTTATCTTTAGAAGGAAAGAGAGGGTGAATGGCAAAAAGAACATTTACAAGAGTAGGATCAACCCTTAAATTATAAAAACAATAATCGATTATCTTCCTAAAATAATTCCAATCCACGATTTTACCTTTTTGGATGGGATTAAAAATTTTGTATAAACCCACTGATTGTATTTCGTCTCCCACATATAATTCTTGGTCTAATTTCATAAATTTTTTATCTAATTCTTGATATTTCGGTTTTCCTACTCTTGTAAAAAATTCAAGTGTTGGGGTATCTTCTCCCGCAAATCCGACTTTTGAGCTATATGCACCTATATCCATTACAATTGTTCGGTTTGCCATCTTTTTAAACTATAAGCAATCTTTTTATAACTAATAGAAATTAAAATAATATAATAAAAAATTTAATCCTTTTTTGCATAATAATAGAAGAATTTTATATTAAATTTTTAGTTTTATGAAGATCTATATAAATATTTTTAATAAAATAATCCAAATCCATAATTAGAAAGCGATTTCACTCTCCACTTATCTATTAGTATAATATTAAAAAATGAATTAAATAAACAATCAAAATATCTTTTAGTGAAATTATAGTTTTTCTATTCAAATAGTTTTTTATAAACCTTGTTAAATCCCGTATGAATCTCTCTCGAATATTTATTAAGAATATTCATTAAGGGTTTTAATTCTTCTGATATTTTTAGATTAACTTTAGTTTTTAAAACTTGTTCATATGTCTTTTTATGACTCTCTTCCTCAGATAATTTAAATCCTTTAAGATAATGTTGATTTTCCCATAGAGAATTTTTTCCAAATATCGCAAATTTATTCTGTGTTGTAATTTCAGAAGTAATTGTTAATTTGTAGGGAAGAATGGCAGTTCCATTTTCTTCAAACTTTAATTGTATATTTAAAAGGGCCTTTAATACTGGATCTTTTAAAACGGCTCTATTTATTATTAATTTAAATAATTCGCTTATTTTTGTAGATGCTTTTATTAAGTTTTCTATTGTTGCTCTGTTATAGCGCCCTTGATTGATTAAATATAATTTAATATCAAGAGGTAATTCATATTCAGTTCGATTTAATAATGCCATAATCCTGATCTTGTTTATATCCTTAAAATCATATTCACTTAAAGAATATTTTTCTACTTCTTGTTTAATGCTTTCTTTTAACTCATCATGAACTTCATCAATAATTTCCTCAAGTGGTCTCAAATTTTCAGCCTCATAAGAAAGTTTTTTAAATAGAAAACTTATATCCTTTCTGAAAAAACTTTCAATCTCATTAATGTTTTCTATTAATTTTTCAATTTTTTTTTCTGAGAGATTATTTAAATTGTATTTATTTGATGGATGATTTTTATCAGGATGATTTCCTTTAATATAAAAAGATTTGTCAGATTTTTGAACATTTTCTAGTATACCGTGTAAAATGAGGAGTTGTTCATCTTTCAAAACTCTTAAATCTTTAGGAAAAAAAGGCACTTTTCCAGATCCTTTAATATATTTTAGAGTGTTGGTATATAATATTTTAATTGACTCTTGTAAATCTTTTATTTTCGATTTTTTACTGAAATAGTTAATAATATAATCAAAAAATTTCTTTAAATTTTCTTTCTTATAAAGATATTCTATCAATTCAGAGCCAATGTACTCATTATGTTTTTTAAATTTTCTCAAATAATTCATAGCGTAGTTTAAATCAATATAATCAAATTTATTTGAGTATTTTTCAATATTTTCGAAAACATCTTTTAATCTATCTAATCCCGTTTTAAACTGGAATGCTTTTTTTACAATATTATACTGATAATTAAAAATTTTTCCGAGATTAATAGTTACCTTTACATCAGAAAAAAATAGACCTTTAGTATCTTCAAAAGAGAATTTACCAAAAAAATCTTCGTATATAACTGAATATGTTTCCACTAAAGCCTCTAATAGTAGATTATATGCTTTATATTTGCATTCAATCTTAGATTTTCCAAATATTGGTTCTTGGCTGGAAGCAGTTTTTAGTAAACCCTTTATATGAGAATATTGCTCTAACTTTAAAAATTTATTGTTAAGAGCGTCTAACTTGATATAAAGTTCTTTAAATCTCTCATATTCGAATACATTACTTAAATTCTCTTCTAATTTTTTTACTTCATTACTATTTTCGAATAATTTTCTAAAATTATCAATTTTATTTAAAACAAATTTTACATTTTCAACTTTCTGTGTGTCTACCAAATAATCAAGACTATTTATGATGTCTGATATTATTTCTTTATCTTGATTTAATTGATTGGCAAGAAGTGAATTCACCTTAGAAATTAATTTATTATAAGGATGCTTTCCACCGAAAATTTTAGTCGTATCATTTTCTATCTTTTGAAGTTTATTTTTTAGCTCTTGAATTTCGATTTCATTATTATAAATTTCTATTAATTCATTCCTTTGTTCTATACTCCCTTTCTTCGTATTTTTTAAAATATTATCCTTAATGAAATAGATCCCCTTTTCTATGTACTCATCTGCTTTATTTTTATTCTCTTCTATAAACTCATAACAATAATCAATCAACATATTAGGTGTGATATTTTTCTTTACTTTTTTCAAACTATTCATTAAATCATCAATGTGATTAACCCAAGAATTAAATATTTTGCGAGAATTGTTTAGTTCATTTATTATATCCTCAGTTGTCAAGCCCGTACTATCCATTATTTGAACGAAAGATTCTTTATAATCTTCGGGTAATTTTATTTGATCAATAACATTATAAATATCTTCATTTAATCCGGAATTCTTAATAATTTCAGCACAAAACTTAAGTGAATAGGTATCAAAAGCCAAAACGGGATTAATATCAGTGATAGCAAAAGGATGATCCCTAAAATTTTCTAATAAAAAATTTGCTAAAAAAGATCTCAACAAACAGGTTGAATAATATTTTATCAAATTATTAGGATTAATTATTCGTAAGATTTCATTTAATATATTTGCAAAGCCAAAATTTTGAATATTTTTTAGAAATTGGTTTAAGTGTTGTATTAATTTTTCAATTATAAATTTTTTAAAATCACCAGGATACGCAATAACATATTTAAAATGACTATATGAATGAAATATTTCAGAAAAAAGTGCATCTAACAGTTTGGTAAGAAGGTTACTTCTACTCTTTTTCATCATTTGACTAACTTTTTCTCTATAGTTATTTCCAGTTAAAATTTTTCTCAAACTTTGGTTATATTCGTTATATCGGACTAAAGTATTTTTTATTTTGTAATAAGATTCAACTTGATTTGACTTATTTTCGAACTTAGGATTTTGATTTATTACCTTTTCAAATTTATTCTTTAATTTGTCTAATAATGATGTTGTATCAGCTTTAAATAATTTTTCAGTAAGAAAAACAATTGCTTGGAGGTTTTCTTTTAATATTTTTAATTTTTTATAAGATTCTTTTGAATCCTCTTTTGATACTATATTTTCTTTAACTAAATCCTTATTAACATCAAGTTCTTTATAATTCGATTTCTCTTTGATTATGTTAAACTTTTGTGCGCTTGTATTTTTTTTAAAATCTAAATAAATCTCTTTTAAAAACTGCTCTATGTTTGGTATTTCAAGAAGAGCTTTCTTTATTTCATAAAAATCTTTTACATTATCCTTGTATGCTAATTTATCAAATTGTGGTGTTAAATTCTCTAAAATTAATATACTGCGCTCTAAAGCATTGTTTAATGCTGTTTTATTTTGGAAATAAGTTTCTTGTTTATCAAGATATTCATTATAATGGTTTCTTATATTTTTAAATGAATTTTTCTCTGCATAGATTTTTTCTTCCCTTATATAAGTTAAAAACGTTTCAATTATCAAAAATTCAGTTATTTGGTTTTTTAGGAATTTTTTAAGCCCCTGTATGCTTTTAATATATTCTTGTTGAAAAAAAGTGCTTTGTAATGGGACTCTAGAGAGCAATATCTTTAATATATTTTTATTTTTTTCAAAAATATTGGTTAAAACATGTTCGATTAATTGCTCTAAATTTTTGCTAGTGCTTCCTAAAATTCCTTTCTGATCTACATTATACTTTTTAACAAGGTGATTTAAGATATCTATATGAATAATAGGGTCGATTGTTCTTTCTTGGACTAATTCTCTTAGTATAAACCGGTAAATTATTTGATCATTTAAATCTCTTAAAAATAAAAGTAATTTACTATAATCTGTTTCTTGCATTTCTGGACTAGATATTTGTAGCATTGAGGTAACTATAGGAATTTCAAGTGTTTTATCGTGTTTACTTATTTCATTAGCCCAAGTAGAATAAAGTGTTATCCTTTTTGAACCTCCTTTTATTTCTTCAATATGATATTTACTGGTTTCCTCATTATTAACCATCTCATTATTTAACTGTTGACTGGCGGTTATCAATCCAGCAGTTATATCCAGATCTGTAAGATTACTTCCTTTATTCCCACACTTGCCTATGGCTACACCATTAGTGGAATTAATATTTAAATACCATAGACTCCGTATCATATTATTTCCATTATCTGACAAATCCTAACCCCACGGATTTTAATACCCTATGAAATTAATTATTTCAATAAAAATGAGAATTTTCTTGATCTTTATATTATTTCCATTTAAAAAGAGCTATAAAACATTTAAACATTATTTATAAAATTTATAAAAAGATATTTAGTTATTCCCCACGCATTATCTTCTTAAGTCTTTCCAATTCACCCAACATTTCATCTCGGAGAGAAGAAAGTCCTCCTCCTTCAACTTGGGTTGTAGAAGGTGTGGCAGATGTAGTTGGTGCACTCGGTGGTCCAGCAACAGGAGGCTTAGGAGGAGTCACAGGGGCTTTTGGTGGACCTGAGGCAGGCACGCTCGGTGGTCCGGCGGTAGGTGGTTTTGGAGGTCCAGCAGCGGGTGCTTTCGGAGGTCCGGCGGTAGGTGGTTTTGGAGGTCCAGCAGCGGGTGCCTTTGGAGGTCCAGCAGCGGGTGCTTTCGGTGGTCCCGCGACAGGCGCTAAACTGGCGGTTGTCGGAGCAGCTGGAGAAGATCTCCCCCCACTTAGCAAATTAAATAAAGTACTTGCAGCAGATACCTTAGCATTGCTTGCAGTGGTGACTACTTGTTTAGATGAAGTACTGACTGTTTGAACTGCTTCTGAGACAGATATACCTATCAGATCTTTCTCAGCTTTTTGTAGGGAATCGATAAAATCGTTAATATTCTTAACGGCATCACTTAATTCATCTGATAAACTTGTGAGCCCTTTTCTCAAGAAATCTAAAACGCGATTAATCTTTTTTTTATCTGAAACCATAATTAATCCTCATTAATATTAATTTTTTAATTACCATATTTTAAGAACAATATTATTAAAATAAAAATAATCTAATTTTATAAATTTATTTTTACTTATTTTTTCTCCACTAAATTATTTTGCTTTAAAATAGTCTTCTTCTTTAAAAGTTTTTTATTTATACAAAAAATTTATACTTAATTAATAATAATAAAACATAAGATATCTAATTTGATAAATTTTTAAAAAATTATTTTGGTGAGAAATTATGGCTGATAAAGATTTTTTTATCAAGCGTGTTAAAGAGATTATAACCGAGATGCAAATTCCCTTAATTGATGAACAAGTATACGAGGATTGTTCAATTAGAGGGAAAAATGCGATTGCTGAAGTTACATTTGAATTTGAAGAGGATGAATCCGTAATTAGAGGATTCTTAGGACTTGCAGACTATTTTAATACCGTAATAATTAAGGATGATTATGATTTTTACATCCCACATTCTAGTATCCTATTTCGGTTAAAAAACGCATAATTTTTATTTTTAGAGAAGGAAAAATCTATTTTTTTTTATTATTTTTTAATTATTGCTTAGTTCATATTGTGTATTTTGTTATAATTTATTTCATATAATAATTTGATTGATTTAAAATATCCAGTACTTCGGATTCGGGCACATCATACCATTGTTTATAGGCATCAGCAACCGCAAATCGCATAACCTTTCTAATATTAGGACAAAAAACCTTCTTAACCTTTTTTTCAATTCTTACTACCGTTCTATACGGTGCAGTTGGAGTAAGAACATAGACTTCCTCTGGGTTATACTTTTTTACCATTTTAATAGCTGCCAACATGGTAAATCCAGAAGCCAATCCATCATCCATCAGAAAGATTATCTTATTTTTAATTTTGTTCTCATAATCCCTTACAAGATTTGCTTGTTTGTGATAAAATTGTAAGCGATCTCGAATTTCATTTTTAGTAATGTCTATAGATTCATTAATTTCTTCTCTATTCAGATTCAAATAGTTTAAAAGTTCTTTATTAAGTAACACGGTTCCATCGGGTGTGATTGATCCAAACCCCGCTTCAGGATTATATGGAATTTTGATTTTTCTTACTATTAATAAATCATAATTAAGTTTCATCTCGGTGCAAAATCCCTCTGCGACAGGAACTCCACCATTAGGAATGGCAAAACAAAAAAATTTACTAGTATTATTTTTGAGGTATTTATACAATTCATTATCATTATTCTTAAGAAATATGATTAATTTCCTTCCAGCTTGGAATCGCGAATTGTATCTTTCAAAATTCATAATCATAACTATTTAAAGAAGCGATATTATTAAAATTATAATCTAATATTTATAATAGCTTACTAATTAATAATTTTTTAAAGGGAATATTCAAATTGTGAAATTTGAACTATATATATCAGTTTAAAATAAATTGGGAGATATAAATAATCATCTAAGAATAATATAATAATTTATTTTAATTCCTATGAAATCAATACTTTAGTTTTTAGAATTGAAAGATGAATTGATTTTTCTAAAAACAAGTGAATTTTATCGAATTTTTAATAAGTAAAGGATAAATTTTTACCTTTTTTCTTGAATATTTTTAATTAGCTAAATTAAATAAAAATATCGGGGTTTTAAAAAAATAGGTACTTTAACAATTTTTATATTTAATTCATAATTTTGACTATTGAAAGTATTAATACAAAATAATAATCTTATTTTATATCAGAATAATGGGCGCTGCGATATGGAATATTTGGAAGATGATTCACGGATTAGGATTATTAAAGAGACTTTTCCCTCGGAAATTGTTTCCATCATAGGTTCTATTTTCGCAGGTGTCATTCTTACCATATTAATACTCCCTTTTGAATCCTTTGCTGTGCTCATTTTAATGGTGCCAGCTATACTTTCTTTAAGGGGTAATATTAGCGGCCCATTTATCGCAAGAACGGGAAAAGATCTCATTATTGGAGATTTTAATATTAATACATGGCTAGAAAATGTATTAGCAACCTTCTTTTTATCATTAATCACTTCAATTTTAATTGCTATTATCAGTTATTTTATAAACCTCTTATTTTTAAAAGTAGGGGAATTATCTTTTTCACTCTTTATAGCTATTCTTTTAATTTCTAATTTTTTTAGTTTATCGATTTCTATTCCTACATCTACGTTTTTAAATTATATTGCATTCCAATTCGGTCTGAATGTAAATAATGTAGTTAATCCCCTTATGGCTGCCATAGATGATTTTTTCTCGGTATTCACCTTTTATATAACTCTTCTATTATTGGGGGTACCTTAAAAATGGGAAAAATAGATTATTTTAAAAAAATCGTTAAGGAATCATTCATATTATTAATTGTTTCATCTCTATTAGGACTCATATCCGGAACAGTATTATCTATTAATGAAGAAATCCTTTATAGTATCCCAATTATTCTTATTACTTTACCCGCCCTAAACTCTCTAATTGGTGATATATCGGTTGTATTAGTTGCAAGATTAAGTACTCACTTACATATAGGTTCTATTGCCCCCGAAATAAAAAGATCAGAAAAATTGAAGGATGACTTTATTGGACTTTTAATTACTATTATACTCTCTTTTGGAGCGTTAGTGACAATTGGTTATACGTTTTTATTTATTTCTGGAAAAAAAATAGTAAATCCTTTCATAATTATAATGATATTATCGATAACTGTTTTATTACTATTTATATTTTTGTTTATCATCTTGTTTATTTTTTCAATTCTTTTATTCAGAAAAGGAAAGGATCCTAATAATCTTTTAATTCCTATTACCACCTCTATTATAGACTTGTTAACACCTCTATTGATAATTATATTAATCATAATCTTTATATAGAATTAAAGAATAGACTTTTATTAGTGAAATAAATTCAATATGACTGCCATCAAAAAGAAATTTAAATATCGTCCCATCTCGCTTAAAGATATTTTATCGCAGATGAAACAAAATATAGATTTGATGATAGACCTTGCATATTCCGCAATTAAATTTGGAAGCAAAGAAATTGCGGATGAAGTATATAATATAGAGCAACGAATCCATGAACTTACTTTTTTATTGAGCTTTCAAATTATACAAACTCATCCATTGGGTATTAAGAATGCGAAAAAATTAGAGCCTATTATCGTTATGGGTTATTCTATTGATAAAATATCGGATGCGCTTTCTGATATTGCTCGAGTAATTTATATAAATAATGATATCACCGACTTTACCCAATTATTCTGGGAAAAAGTACCGGAACCAATTATAAAAATTAAAATAAATGAAGGTTGCAATTTTCTGGGGAAATATCGTAAAGATATTCATTTTCGGTCTAAATATGGTGTGAATTTGATTGCAATAAGACGCAAAAATAAATGGCTTTTTTCTAAAGAGGAAAAAATTCTATTGAATGATACCCTAATTGTAAAAGGAGAAAAGGCTCCTTTAATGCAACTTAAAACAGAATGTAATGATAAAGAGCCTGTGTCATTTGAAATTGAGAAGGAGATCAAAGAACCTGCGTTTGATATTTCCGATCCTGAAATTGAAGAAATGTTCCGAAATATTAAAAAAATCTATATTCAAATTACCGATATTTCAGAGACAATGATCGAATTGGCGTTAGCGTCGTTATTTTTTAATAACTATGAAGTTGCAGAAGATGTGTTAGAGATGGAGGAGCTAATGGATGGGCTCAATATTAATTTTGAAAAAGATATACTAGAATTGGCAAGTCATATTCAGAATATAAGAGATTTAACTGGTATTTTACGTATCGCATTTTCTTGTGAATTAATCGCTGATGCAGCAGGAACTATTGCTGAGAGTATTATAAGGGGTTTTAAACCCCATAAAATTTTGCAAAAAGCTATTACAGAAACGGCGGAAATCGTAGTAAGAGAAAATTTATCTGAGGATTCATATTTTAAAGGAAAAAAATACAATGAACTCCAAGATAAAAAATATAAGCGTGGGTTTCATATAATTGCTGTAAAGAGAGGAAATAAATGGATTTATAGTTTTGAGCCAGATTTCATATTTGAACAAGGAGATCTTATTATTGGGTTAGGACCTAAAGAAACGGTTGAAGAATGGCGAAAGTATGTTAATCCAGAAAAATTCCAAGATGAAAATTAAAATCCCTTAGGATTTAAACTGATTATTATGAAAAACTCAAAAAAAAGATTTATAGAGACACTTCAAGAGATTTCAGATCACATTATAAAGAATTCCGAGGAGTTAAATTTATCAGAAATTAACAAATTAATTGAAAAAATTATAGAAATTCATAATAAAGGTAATAGAGTGTTTATCTATGGTGCAGGAAGATCAGGATTTATGGGGCGAGCTTTTGCGCAGAGATTAATGCATTTGGGAATTAAGTCCTGTTTTGTTTCTGATGCTGTAACATATCGTTATACACCCTTTGATTTATTAATTATAATAAGTGGAAGTGGAGAAACTACCTCCTCTGTTGCAATTGCTCGCAAAGCTCATGAAATTGGGGGAGCATTGGCTCTTTTAACAGGTAATCCAAATAGTGCTATTGGTAGTCTTTCTGATTTGATAATTAGAATTCAGGGAAAGAGTAAAGATAAAGCAAGATCTCAAAAAACACTAGCACCATATACGAGTTTATTTGATATATGCACTTTATCCGTTTTAGATTCGATCGGTGGTGTTCTAATGGATCTTCTGAATGTATCGGAAGATGATATCGATAACAAACACGCATCAATTGAATAATTAAAAATCTTTTTTTTGGAAAAAATTGAAAATAGTTTATTATTTCGGAATTATAATTATCTGAAAAGATAAAATTAAATAATAGAATTTTTAAATATTATGTATCCACCATATTATTTTATGGCTAGTAAGAAATAAGAAGTGTTGAGGTATTAGAATGCTAGAAAAAATTGATTATAACTCAATTTTTGACTTAAGTTTGAGTACAGATGAATATATGGAAAAATTAGATGATCTCTTAAAGCATAATAGGGTAAGCATTGTCGAACGTAGAACTATACTAAGACAAAAGACTCAAGAATTTAAGGACAAAAGAATAAGAAAGAATGCTGATATTAGGAAACGAGCATGAATTTTATTTTAAGAGATTTTAAAATATTATATATTTTATTTTTCCTTCTTTTTTAAACTTTAGATCTTCATAAATCCTTAATTATTTAATGGTAAAATAATTATAAATTAAAAATTTGATAATTAATCTAACTTTTTCTTAAACTTTTTAGAACATTTAAGTTATCTTCAAATGTCTTTTCGCTATTAGGAGTTTCTAAGATTCCAGGCAACTCTTTAAATCTCTCATCATTAATAAAAAAGCCAAACGGCTCTTTCCCTATTTTTCCATTTCCAATATGATCATGTCGATCAACTTTATCTCCTAAATCGCTTTTAGAATCGTTAAAATGAAATGCATCCAGATATTGTAAGCCAATTATATCATCAAATTCATTCCATAATTTTTCGTAAGTATTTTTAGTTCTGAAATCGTAGCCAGCAGCAAATGAATGCTGAGTATCAAATGTTACTCCAATACGTTTTTTATTTTCAATTTCATCCATAATAGCGATCATATGTTCGAATTTATAACCAACATCATTTCCCTGACCGGCAGTTGTTTCCAAAAGAATGATCACATTAGATTTATTAGTTTGCTTTAATAAAAGATTAATTTGTTCGGCAATTCTTAATAGAGCATCTATTTCTTTCTCTCCTTCATTTTTATTTCCTGGATGCATATTGACATATTCAATACCCAGTTGATCAGCTCTAGTTAATTCGTCAAGCATCGCATCATAGGATTTTTTCAGTTTCTCCTCATCTGTTGTTGCTAAATTAATTAAATAACTATTATGCGATATAACTGGATAAATATCATATTCTTTTTTCTTCTCATGAAATAATTTAATTTCTTCTTCATCTAAAGGTTTTGAAGCCCAACTTCTGACATTTCCTGTAAAAATTTGAATTGCTTCGCATCCAATACTGTTTCCTCTTTCAAGTGCTTTATATTTACCACCCGAAATACTCATATGTGCTCCCAATCTCATTTTTATTTCACCTTATTATAATTCTTTTAATATATATAATAAATTAAAAGAAAATATTCTCTTTCAATATAAAAAAAAAAGAAAATAAAATACTAAGTATTTTGGGTTTCGATTTCTATATTATCCAAAATTTCGACTAAATCTAAAATTTCTAAGCCCATATTGTATTCTCTATTCGCATCAGTCAAGTTAGTCCGGCAAAATGGACATGTTGATGAGAGTACTTCTGCTCCAGTTTCTTTTGCTTCTTCCAATCTTTCTTTTGAAATCTCTAAGGCCCAATCCGGATATCCTATTTTGACACCGCCTCCTGCACCGCAGCACCACGAATTTTCCCTTATCCTTTGCATTTCTTTGAATTCAATTCCAGGAATTGCTTTATACACCTCTCTAGGATCATCATAAAGTCCCATATGGCGTCCTATATGACATGGATCATGGTATGTTACTATTTTATTAAACTCAGAGTTAAATTTGATTTTTCCTTCTTTTAAGAGTTGATTAATCAATTCAGAAGTATGTAATACCTCAAAATTTATATTAACACCTTGCTTTTCAAAATCAACTTTTAAAGTTCTACAGCATCCCGCACAAGAGGTTACAATTTTTGAGGCCCCAGTCTCTTTAATCTTTTCTACATTATAATTCATAAATTTTTTTACTGGATCAAGTTGACCAGTTCTTATAAGTGGACTCGTGCAACAATGTTCATCAATTAAGGTAAAATCAATTCCTGCCTTTTTTAGAAATCTTAACGTGGCATCTCTTAAATCTTGTTGTCTATAATTAGAGGTACATCCTATAAAGTATACCCACTCTGCTTTATCTGGAAGATTATATTTCTTTTTCAAGTCTTCGTTATCGGAATTTGGCTCGGCATAGGGATTAAAAAATTCCGGATTCGTGGTTCGTTCTATCAATTGGGTCTGATTTTCAGGACAAAAACCATTCTTTACGGCTTCCGCTCGTGCGGCTTCAATGATATCTACTAAGAAATCATTAAATTTATCGAATCTACAATTAATATTACAATTGCCACATGTAGGGCATGCGTATAAAATGTCAGCTACCTTTTCACTCCATTCAATTTCGTTAGTCATAAGAGCGTATATGAGCCACATACGGCCCCCCGTTGAGTAGGTCTCAAACCGGTATTTCTTGTAGCTTGGACAATTAAGTAATAGATAATTATGCGTTAATTTACAATATCCGCACCTAAAACAACGATGGACAATACCATCATATTCTTCTAAATTCATTTACTTCACCTCCCAATTTCCAGGATTCATGATATTATTAGGATCTAATTGTTCTTTAATAGTTTTTAATAAGTATTTATAATTTGGATTCATCTTTTCTAAGATCATTTGTTGAGCTCTTAACTCTCCTTTCCAAGGAATACCCCCTAATTCTAAAGTCATTATATTGGTATCTCTTAAGGCATTTTTTGCATTTTGAATATCATCGGGATCTGCCCTATTAAACGAATAAGAAAAAAATACCATCACAGTGTGGGTAGGTCCAAAAATTCTCGCGCCTAAAGTTGGTATAATACCATATTTGTTTGAGATCTCCATTCCTCTATCCATTGCCTCAGGAACTTTTTCTAAGGGAAAAAAGCTCCCAACATACTCAAATCCCCCTCCTTTTCGGAAATCTGCTGCTTTAGCTGCAAATTGGGGCTTTTCGAGAAAAATATCCCTAATTCTTGGGGGAGGTTTCATATATCGTGCCCCGTTCTTTCTATATATCTTTTTTAATCTTTTTTCTTTCTTATCTAATTCTTCTTGAGATCCTCCAGTAATATATACAATTATAAAAATATAACCCGCCATCCAGTCTGGCTTTCCTTGAGCTCCTAATAAAATATCTTCTGCAAGTTCGGTAAATGTAATGTTATATAATAATTCAGGAATTATTTCTGATTTTTTGAATAATCCAAATACTAAATCTCTCATTTTTGGCTTTGGATACAATTTAATTGATAATTTCGTTATGATACCCATCATTCCGAATGAACTCGTAAACAATCCGATAAAATCAGGAATTGGCCCTCGTGTAAACCAATAATCAGAAAGCGCGCAAGATCCAACCTTGCATATTTCTCCATTAGGAAGAACTACTTCTAATCCATTAAGCATACTCCCATGATCACCATATTGATGAGACAAAAACCCAGATCCATTAATTAAAGCATTTCCAGCTACTGTAACTGATGGAGGTGCATCTGGGACGGAAACTTGTAGCTCGGGATAATTTTCCTCCAAGAACGCCTGTAATTGACCTGTAGACACTCCTGGCTCAATTAGAGCATATCGGCTTAATTTATTAATTTCTACTATAGTATCCATTCGTTTCATGTCAATTACAATACCTCCCTTCACTGGTATAACAAGACCGCTTAATGTAAGACCCCCTCCCATTGGTGTGACGGGGATTTTAAATTTATTTGCTAATTTCACGATAGCTTGAACTTCTTTAGTAGTTCGAGGCATTGCGACAAAATCTACATCTCTAGGCTTGCTCGCGCCCGGATCTCTGGAATACATAAATAATTCCGCGGGATCGTTTGAAACGTAGGCTTTACCGACAATATTTTGCAATTCAGAAAGAATTTTTTCGTTATTCATAATACATCTCCTAAATGATAGATTAAATGAATATCTATTAATTATAAAAATTAATTATTAAAATTAGTAAGATCAAATTTCATATAAAAAATTTTCTTACATAATAAAAGAGATGGCAATCAAAGCAAAATTCGAATATCTCATTAGAACAATAGGTAAAATTTTTATCATTATAGGAAAATATATAATGATGAAAAAAGGATTATTAAAATACCTTTAGAGAATTTAGGTTCAGAATTCGAATACTAATAATTAAATATTGCCGTTAAAAAAATAAACAAAATTTTTTAATCTTCCAATCTTTTCCAAAAATTTTTTAACTCTTCTTTTGGTATATCTACAACTAAATTAACTGGATCTGAAGGTTCCTTTCTAAAAAATTCTGGAAGATCATTCATCTCTTGAGAAATTCCAGCTTTCTTATTAAATTCAATTTCATTTTTCAGTATTTGCTTTCCGATATTTATAACATCTTTTTGTTTTAAATTTATATCATACATCGCATTTAATGCCTTAGCGACAATATCCATGGTCTCATAATTTGGCCCAATAAAATAGCAGCATCCCATAGAATCAAGCACTGCCGTGTATACTTGTAATTCATAGGATAATTCCAATTTTCCCTTATTCTCCGTTAATTCTCCATAATCTTTGCCACCACTTGCAGATCTTCCAGCAATAGCTGCACCTGCTGTATGATCAGCTCCCATAGGAGATGTGGCAAATGTCACGCTCATTCCTTTAAAGACACGAGGATCATATGCTGACAAACCTTGTCCTTTAACATGAGGAACACGGTCATAATTGATCTCATTTGCTAAATTACATACTCCGTTTCCATATAGATGTCCAATTTCAGATCCTTTTTTAATTTCTTCAAAAATTTTGAAAACCTTATCCGCATCTCCCCATTCAATTTTACCCGCATCCATAGCAACTCCCAATGTACATCCAAATTCAATAGTGTCGAGTCCTAAATTATCGCAATTATGATCAATTTGTGCCAAAACATCTATATCATCTATTAATAAGTTGGAACCATTCATTGCCATTGTCTCATATTCTAGACTTGAGGTGATATGCTCTCCTTTTTCATCATTTACTAAATGTGAACACCGTATTACACAAGTAGGACTACACCCTAATCTATTTTTTCCATTTCTTTCAACAATTATATCGTGTAATTTTTCGCCAGAAATTTCGTTTGCTTTCTCATATGACCCTTTTCTGAAACTCTTAGTTGGCAAACCTCCATATACACTCATCGAATTTATCATTAATGCTGTACCAAATGTTGAAAAAGTTTCCTTAGTCGTTGCTAGCTGTTTAGCAAAGGGTTTTGAAACCTCGCGAAATCGTTTAATATTATTTATATTAACTTTGGATTTCTTAGGTGGTGCTATAATTATTGCTTTAATTTTTTTTGAGCCCATAACCGCACCTAAGCCCCCTCTTGCCGCATGGCGTGAAGGATATCCCTCCAAATCATTAGCTGCAACCGTTGAATTTTTCATTTTGTGTTCTCCCGCAAGCCCAATGGAATAGATGGCGACTCGATCTCCGTATTTCTTATATAATTTCTCGTGTAACTCATAATTTCCTAATCCACTATATCCTTGTCCGTCTTCTATATGGATACCATCATTATCAATTACTATAATTTTCCATGTCTCCGATTGATCTTCTAAAATAAGCGCTCTTATACCATTCTGAGCAAGCATCATAGCCCCTCTTCCGCCCACATTTGCTTCCTTAATTCCACCCGTGAGAGGACTTTTACCACCAACTGAGGTTCGACCAGAATTCGGGAAAGGACTTCCTGTTAATAACCCATTAGCGATAATTAATTTATTATATTTTCCTATAGGATCTGCCTCTGGAGGAACCTCCTCAAATACGATTTTTGATGTTAATCCGCGAGCACCAAATAGAAAATATGGCGAATCTTTCGTAATCTCTTGGTAGTTTATTTGATTTGTTTTTGTATTAATTCGTACTAAGTTCATAATTCATTTTGTACTCTTTTGATTAAAGTTAGATAAAAAAATCTAATTAGTAATAAAAATTTTTTATTATAGAATAATAAAATAATTAATTATTTATTGAAAATTTTAATTGCGAATAATTTCTAATAAAAATTTTGGTTAACGATATGCCTTATTGTGCTCATTGCGGAAAGGAAATCAAAGAAGGTTTTCTCTGTGTTGAATGTCAAGAAATTGTTATAAGAAAAGATTATATAAGGAATAATTCTCAAGAACCAGAATCAGACAGATATCAACTTGATCCCAGTATTTTCTCTTCCACACGACCCTCTGGAAAACCTCGAAAAGGAATTGCAGCAATGGTTCTCTCTATATTTAGTTTTTTTTTCTTATGGCCCTTAAGCGTGGTTGGGGTGTATTTAGGGAGAAAAAGTCTTCGAGAGGAAGGAGTAAATGGATATGCGAAAGCTGGAATTATTGTAGGCATTATTTCCTTTATAGTTAACGTAATATTTGTAATATTTTTCTATTTCATTTTGATTTAACTAATCTTTTTCCTATTTTTTTTATTGTTAAAGCTATTATTAGATTATTTCATAGATTAAATAATAGATTAAATTTTTTTGATTAAAATTTTTTTTATAGAAGATATCTAGAAAAAAGGATTAGTATTTATTGTCGGGATTTTTTGAAATTATTTTGATAAAATTTTAGCTCTTATCGATTTTTAATGTCTTTATATCTTCGGAATTATAACTATTTATTTCTAAAAAAACAATTAGTAACATTAAATAGGTTTTTTATTCTGATATTTTAATAATGGAAGAAGAATACGATATTATCGTCATAGGAGCGGGATTCGGTGGATCTGTAGCTGCGAAACTCTGCGCAGATGCGGGCCTAAAGACCATCATATTTGAACGCTCGAAAAATGTGGGCGATAAAGTGATATCTGGTTTAACAATCCCTTTTTATGGCTTTTTATTCGGACCATCTTTCATCAGAGATGGTAATCCTCCATTTGAAAGACCTTCTGATGGGATTGATAATTATATTATTAATGATTTAGAGAAAGGTGATATTATACTTGATGATTCCCTCAAAGTACCTAAACCGTTGTCCCCGATTATTGCTTTTGGTTATAATACCTATTGTAAACCATTCTGTCAATGGCAAGCGCAAAAAGCGATTGAAGCGGGAGCGGAATTACATACTTCGACAACTATAACTAATTTTATTAAAGAAAATGGTTTTATTCAAGGAATAATCACTGATAAGGGTGAAAAATTTAGAGCAAAACTTATAATAAATGCAGAAGGATCTCAGGGATTGTTGGCCATAAAGGCAGGTATGCGTGAGAAATATCCTCCAGAAACTATATCACTGGCAGATGCTTACGATTATATCATGCTGAAAAAAGATATTGATAAAATCTTTGGATACTCCGTTAAGATGTGCTGGGGATGGGATGAGCAAAAGGCAGCACCCCCCCTTGGATATGGAAATGGTCTTATGGTATGGCCTTACCGAAATAGTCTTCATTTTATGCAAGATCAATGCTTAAGGCTCAATCAAGCAAAAATACCAAATCTACAAAAGGTATTTGATTTATATCATCATAATATTACTTCAAAATTGCCATGGTGGAGGGATTTGATTGCCCCACGGGCTAATTTGCGGGCAAGAATGTGGGAGGGCTTCGAAATTTATGTGGGATTGAATGAAGAACTCCGCAAAAACCCAATGGTGACTAATGGGATGATTTTAATAGGAGATGTTGCGGGATTAGAAAGTACTGAATTATGTGATGGTGTGCCAGCAGCTTGGTTTTCATCTGAAATTGCAGCTGAGGTCGCCATACAGGCTATAGAGGCGAATGATGTTTCAAAAAAATTTCTAAAAAAATATGAGACTATAATACGAAGCCATCCCATAATAGAATGGTCTATTTCTGGTAGAAACCGATATAATTTACGCTTCGCGCAAGAAGATCATAATTTAAAGAAACTTAAGAAATATATTCATAATGGTTGGGGATTAGGTGCATTAAGTTCTTTTATTTCTCCGTTCTTGCAACTACTCCTCCCTTATCTCAATAAAGACCCAACCATTATTAGCAAATGGTTTAAAATGTTTTTTCGCTATTATCAAAACTGGCTTCATGAGAGCTATGGATTTTCCCGAAAAAGGCTAAATAAAGTTTCATTTTCAAAAGTAATAAGGAAAAAGGAAAGAAAATTTCTTCGCTGGATGCGCGTGATTGATGTAGGAATGAGGGCGCTTCGAAAATTGAAAAAAATTCTTAAACCGATTATGATACCCCTTTCGAACTCCATAAATACTTTTTTAAAAGGCTTCTTACGGATTTTTGAACCTATTTATTTTGCACTTTTAAAATTAACTAAGCCTATAACAGATAAAATGAGTAATAAATTAATAGATTTTGTAGATAAAGCTAATCCATCAATATTTGAGGTTTATACCTGAGGTGTAAAAAAGTATGGTCAAAACTTCGGAAAAATTTCCAGGTGTGGAATGGATTGAAGGAACTGGCGAATTTATAAAGATTGATGAGGATAAATGTACTGGATGCGCGAACTGTGTAAATGTGTGTTTAGCGGGCTGTTTTGAAATTGTGGATAAGAAAGCCAACATCAAAACGCTAGAGGAGTGTATGGAATGCGCCTCTTGCTGGTATATTTGTCCGGAAGATGCTATTCAATTTTCTTGGCCTCCTGGAGGGACAGGCTATAAAAGTGAATGGGGCTAAAGCCATAGCTATTAATAAAATAATAACTTAATAAAAAGCTTCAACTAATTTTATTAAAATCTCTCCCAATGAATCATTTCTTCTATATTCTTTCGAGGAGATTCATCCTCTTTCGGTTTTAATGGATAACCCAAGGGGGTTAAACCTAAAACACGATATTTTTCAGGAATTTGTAAAATCTCTTTGATTTTTTCTTCATTAAAAAACCCTATCCAACACGTTCCCAGCCCTTCCGCGGTAGCAGCTAAAATTAATTGTTCAAAGCAGATGCCAAAATCCACAGGGTAATATAATTCACCATTTTTATTTTTGCCAGAATCTCTTTCGGCTATAAATCCTATTATAAACATTGGTGCATTATTAAATTTTTTCCCTTGACCAATTGCTTTCCAGATTTTTTTTACAATATCTTTTTCTTGAACTATAATATATTGAACTCCTTGCATATTCGCCCAAGTTGGTGCTAATCGAGCGGCATTTATTATTTTCTCAATTGCCTCTTTTTCAGGCATTTGTGATTCATCATAAAATCGATAACTCCTTCTTTTTTGGATAACTTCATAAAATTCCATATTTTTTACCTCCTTTTATATTATTAAACTAATTATTAATTATATAAAAACATTCAAATAGTAGATTTTTTCAAATTTATGTAAGTTTTAAAAAATCTGCGTCTGTTATAATTCCGACATATTTATCAAATTCTTTTACTAATATTGCCGAGTATTTTGTTAGCAAATCAGAAACATGCTTCAAATTCCAATCCCTGTCAATTTCTGGAAATGATAGCTCTTTCAAGTCCGCAAGCTTTACGTTTAAAAGGTCAGGATTTCCGATTATAAGTTTTTGGGCTTTTTTAGATGTAATACTGCCAAAATTACGATTATTATCGAAAATCGGTAATTGAGAAATATTATATTTACTCATTAGGGCTATTGCGTCTTTTAATTTATTTTCAGGAGATATAGAAATAATTTCTTTAGTCATAATATCCTCAATCTTATTGTTTAAGATACTACTACTTTTCTTTTTTTTTTCACTTTCTAATTTTTCGAAGACTTTTTTGACTTTCGAATAAGGTGGATCTATAAGCCCATTTTCGATTCTTGATATTGTAGATTGGGTCATATTGCATATTCTGGCTAATTCCTCTTGACTTAAATTTAAATTTTTTCTCTTTTGTGCAATTTCATCTAATTCAGGCAACATTTAAGCTTCAAATATCATTATGCATTTTAAGAATATATTATGCATCAAAAGCATAAAGAAAATTTAAATCTTTTTAAGTGAATTAGTTTTTCCTAAGGTAATAATTATTTAACTTAAAATAGATTATAATATACTATTAAATTGGTGATGTTGTGACGAAAACATATAAAGAAATAAACCAAAAAATAAAAAACGGTGAGGCTGTTGTAGTCACAGCGGAAGAAATGATCAAAATCGTTGAGGAAAGTGGTCCTAAGGTTGCTGCTGAGGAAATAGATATAGTGACAACCGGAACATTTGGTCCAATGTGTAGTTCCGGAGCATTCCTTAATTTTGGCCATTCGGATCCTCCAATTAAATTTGATCATCTTTGGCTCAATGAAGTTCATGCATATCATGGAAATGCCGCCGTAGATTGTTATATTGGCGTGACACGTATGGCAGATAAAAGACCATTCGAATACGGTGGGGGAAATGTTATCGAAGAATTAGTATCCGGAAAACAAATAAGGCTGAGAGGGATTTCAAACACAACAGATTGCTATCCTCTAGGAGAAATAGACACTTATTTTACAATTGATGATTTAAATCAAGCAATATTATGTAATCCTCGAAATGCTTATCAGAGGTATGTATGTGCGGTAAATAGTACCGATAGAACCCTCTACACCTATATGGGCAAGTTACTTCCAAATTTTGGTAATGCACATTATTGTGGTGCGGGATGTTTAAATCCATTATCGAATGATCCTGATTATGAAACAATTGGAATAGGTACAAGAATCTTTTTGGGAGGTGGGGTTGGTTATATTATGGGACATGGCACGCAACATAATCCTAAAGAACGTTTTGGTACATTATTTGTAAAGGGAGATTTAAAACAAATGAATAAAGAGTATCTAAGGGGTGTTAATTATGAAAAGTATGGAACATCAATGTTTGTTGGGGTCGGTGTCCCAATACCAATTCTAAACGAAGGATTAGCAAAAAAGACCGCTATTAAAGATGAAAATATTATAACAGAAATTGTTGATTATGGTGTCCCTCGACGAGATAGACCAACAATAGGAAAAACAAATTATAAAGAATTAAAAAGTGGTTATATAGAAATAAACGGGCAAAAAGTTAAATGTTCATCCATGTCTTCACTCTATAATGCGAGAAAAATCGCAAATGACTTGAAAGAGTGGATTGAAAATGGAAAATTTTTCCTAAATCCCCCAGCAAAAACCTTACCAATAGATACAGAATATAAGCCAATGAGACAAACAGATAAAATTAAGTTTGTCAAAGACTTAAAAAAGAAAGCTGTTATTTGCTATGATGATTGCGACATTAAAATTGTTGCAGAGAAAATTATTAATCAAAATATAAATCATATCGTCATAACCGATCGAGAAAACAAGTTAAAAGGAATTGTGACCAGTTTTGATATTACTAAAGCTGTCGCTAAAAATAAAGATTCATTGGAGGATATTATCACTAAGAAAGTAGTCACAACATCTGATAATGAACCCGTAGAGGTTGCCGCCCGAAAAATGAAAAAACATGATATTTCGGCATTACCTGTGATTGATGATAAAAATTATGTTGTGGGGATAATTAGTTCTGAGGAGCTATTGGGGCGATGATATAAATGACAATAATAAACGTGACTGTTCCATTCCATTTAATTAAGAAAATTGATGACTATTCAAAAATTATTAATGAAATCTTAAAAAATAGGGTTTCTTTTAATATTTTAAAATTTTCTACTACCTCAGAAGGCATAAATCTCTTATTAGATATCCCAGAAGAAAAAACAAAGCAGATTTCAGAATCTTTAATGCGCAACGAAATCCAAGTAAATAAGAAAGGAAGAGTTGTTTTAGATAAGGATTTATGCATTCACTGTGGAGCATGCTTGAGTCTCTGTGTAGTGGAGGCGTTACATTATAATGAGGATGATGAAATTGAATTTTCTGAGGATAAATGCATAGGCTGTTTAATTTGTATCGATTCCTGTCCAAGGGGGGCCATAAAAGAGAGTAAATGAAAGATTTCTAATATTTCTCCATTATTTAGTAATCCTAAAAAATGAAAATTAGTATTTCATTAATTTCAATCCCGAGTATCTTATTTAAATAGTTGAAAATCCATAACTTCATAAAAGAACTCCTTGGATATGTATAATATATTAAAAAAAAAAAAAACTTGATTGATCATTTCCAGATCTTTCAAGATTATATATTAAGGAGTTATGAATAGCAATAAAATTAACATAATATAAGTTGTCATTTGTTCAATTTGTTCTAGAAGTGCTGGTAGCCTAATTAAATTTAGTATAATAAAACCTATTGCTATAATTACACCCACTACCACAAGTGTTATTAAGAGAATTAATTGGACAATTTTTGTCATATTATTTATTCTTTCTGACATATTTTTACCTCCTTCGTAAGATAAAGATATTTTATATTTTTTTTGTAAATTTTGTTTTAATAATAATTTATAAGTTTATAAATTTTGTTCAAAAAAAAAATTTTTACTCTTATAAATTCATAATGGAATAAAGTTTTAATTAATTAAACTAAATCTAATTTTTTTTCTCTATATAATTAAAATTTATTAGGCGCGTTTAATATGATAATTTTTCAGTATTTAGAAAAAAATATCATTTTTCAATTATTTTTCTATGTTGAGATTTATGGAATATTATCAAAATGCTTAATTGGATAAAATTTAATAGTCTAATAATTAATTCGATTGAAATGAAAAAATTTTTTCCATTGGAAGTACTTTTAGAATTGGAAATTCAATTTGCCGCACCATTTTTGAATTCATTGCAAAAAATTTTATTGAATCTTAACTCAGCTCTTAATTTATTCTAGAGGGAAAAAATACTATAAAAGGAATAAAGATAGAAGAATCAATGGAGGAAGATTTAGAATTTATTAAACTTGATCTTAATAAAAAGGAAACTCTAATATCAGCAATAAATGATAATAGCCTTATAATATATACATTAAGTATCTTATTCTTTTGTGAGGGTTTCATATATTAAATGAATTCGAGGAGATGTTCTTTTTAAACTAATACATTGATCTTCTTCACAACCCCTTAAAATAGCAATTAATTCATTTAAATGTATAGTTGCTATTTCCAGCTTTTCATTGTACATTTCCCCCATCATTTCTCGAAATTCAGGCTTGCTGAGAGTATACAAGCAAGTGGGACAAGGCATTAATAAAAAGCAAGCATTTACATTTTCAGCACTTTTCAGTTTTTTATATGTAACTTGTAATGCCTCCTCAGGATGAATAACAATTTGTGAAGCACCCCAGCCGCAACATGCTTCTCTCTCAGAATAATCCACTGGTACTCCTCCAAAAAGTTTTACGAGTTCTTCCAATTTAAAAGAATCTCTTAAATACGCCTCCATATCTTTATCTCTCTCAAGATTTAAATAATGACATCCATAATGGATCGCAATTTTTAATCCTTTTAAATCATATTTTAAAGTATTTAAAACTTCTTTTCGAATTAAATAAATAAAATCTAAGTCATGAACGATTCTTAAATTGGGATTTTCAAGTATCTTATATTGACCAGGATAACTTTCCCCTCCCATCTCTTTTTTTATTCCATCTAATATTTGTTGGGTTTTTCGTCTAATTTCTGGAGTTTTTAGGAAGTCTCTACCTCTTAATAAAGAATTGTAACAACCATTACAACTTACTAATAAAATATCTGCCTGTTTATTAATTTCATTAAGATTTCGCTCATTAATTGCGGCAAATTGAGCTCGCGTAATTAAATTCCTCTGAAAAAAAGTTCCGGCACAGCACGATTGATTTTCGCACACCGATACTTTAAGTCCCAATGTTTCTAATAAATTTTCAATCCCAAAACGGACTCCAGGAAAATATTTCTCAAGACAAGCCTTAAAGAGACACAATCGCTTTCCTTTAAAAAAATCTAGGGGATTATCCGGATATTCCTTTCTGATTTTATCAAGATTTAATGCTAAATTATCTATTTCCATTTTCTATTTTTTATACTATGATATTTAAATTTGTATTGATCTCTCTATTTTTTTTTATTTGAAGATTTTTTATGTTTAGCTTTTGTTTCGGGTAATTTCTTACCACTTGCTTTAAAGACGTATTTAATCCTCGCAAAATCGCATATTTTATCTAATTCCCTGACTCTATCCTCTGAAAGAACTCCATCTAATGGCTCATCAACCACTACCCCACTCGTTAAGAATCTTTCAGACATTTCCACATATTTAGTTAAATCATTATATTTTGGGCCATAACCTCTTTTAAAGGACTCATTTCTTAAATTAATTATAAGTAATGGAATATTTATTCCTTCTTTAGGACAGACGCGTTTACATTGCTCACATAAAAAACAATACCAAATATCAGAATCTTTTAATACGCTTCTATTTCCTTTTAAAACCTTTTGGATAACTTTCCTTATATTAAAATTAGAAATTTTAGACGCTGGACACTCACCAACGCATTTCCCGCAAGATATACATTGTATAATATTTCTATTTTCTTTCACATCCTCTGTTAATTCTTCTAAAAAGTCATAACTCCATTCCTCGTCCTTATCAATTTCTTTAGCAATTGGTTTATCCATAATTTTCTTCTTAACTTAATCTTTTTATTTAATCTCTTCTAATAGAGAATATAGTATATTGCAAAAAAAATATTAGATTTTGAAAAAGAAAATATATTTCTATAAAAGTTTTATAAAATAAATCTAAATATTATTTACTATAAAAAAATTAAGTACATTAATACGAAATAAGATAAGAGCTATTTCTATAATTTAAAGAAAGAGTGAGTGTAATGTTATTAAAAGATAAAAATATTGTGATCACGGGCTCTGGAAGGGGTATTGGGAGAGAAATTGCGAAAGCTTGCGCAAAAGAAGGTGCAAATATAGGTATAACTTCACGAACCTTTGAAGAATTAAAGGAAACAAAAGAACGAATAAAAAATATTAATCCAGATGTTAAAGTTTCCCTCAAGACTGCTGATATCACAAATTATTCTGAAGTAGAAGAATTATTTAATTATTTTCATAATGAGCTAGGAGAATTAAATGGTGTAATTGCTAACGCTGGCGCATCAGGGAGATATGATACCCATAAATTTACCCCAGAAAAATTTGCTTTCATAATGGATGTCAATGTGGATGGAGTGTTTTATACATTTAAGGCAGCATATGATTTATTGAAAAAAGATGATAAAAACGATAAAGCGAGATTTATTATTACTGGGAGTGCTGCTTATCCTAATGCTATGCCAAGATTCACAGCGTATACTGCTTCAAAATATGCTGTAGTTGGATTTCAAAGAGCTGTAGCATTAGAATATCGACGTGAAAATATTAATTTTAATACAGTTCTTCCGACAATGGTTGATACTCAGTTATTAAGAGGAGATAAGGCAGGAGATGGAAATGCTGGTCCAGGTATAATGGATCCCGAAGAACTTAGTAAATATTATATTTTTCTCCTTTCTGAGCATGCAAATAGGACGAGCGACGAGCTAATTTTTGTCAATGAATTTGAACAACTATATGATATTATAAAAGAGACATCTGAAGAAAATAAAAAAGATTGGGATACTTTCAAAAATTATTTACAAGAAAGCCAGCAAAATGTCTATGATAATATTCGAAAACAATGGAAGCTTGCCGAATTTTTATTAAAACTGCATAAATAATCCCTTAATAAACTTTTTTTAAAAAAAACAGAGAACCTAAATAATTAAAATAATTTTCTTATAAATCAAACAAAAAAGATTTTTATAATAATATAAACAATTTTTTAAGTATGGTGGTAAATATATATTAATTAAAAGATTCACCTAACAAAATAAAAAAAAAATTTCAATCATTTTTATAAAAGGGACCCTTTATTTAATTAATATAACAAAACCGATGTAAAAAGAATAGATTTATCGAATAATATAAAAAATGAATTAGGTTAACCACTCATGGTAAAAATCGATGGGGATAAGATCTACATAAAGATCCTCTATTTTGGAATGTACGCATCGGGAAAAACTACTATATTAGACACCTTATATAAATTAACAAAAGAAGAGAATAAAAATATCGTCCCTACGGAAAATTTAACAAAAATAGAAAGCAGTAGTGGCGCAACCTTATTGTATGATAAAGGACTTTTTCAATCTAAAAAACAAAATAAGGTTTATTATTTGATATATACCGTTGCTGGTCAAAAAAGCTATTCAAAATTACGTAAGCGGGTTTATGAGCAAACAGATGGAATTCTTTTTGTAGTTGATTCTCAGCAAAAATGTATTGAAGATAACATTGAATTTCTAAAAGAATTAAAAACAATAGCATATGATAAGCTGATTAAAGAGATTCCCCTAGTTGTTATGTTGAATAAACAAGATTTAAGTTTGACAATAAAAGCAGAGGATTTCAAAAAAGTCCTTAAGGAAGAAAAATTATGGTACAATTCCAATCATGATCTTTCTATATGGAATCCTAAGATATTTCATACTTGTGCTCTTTATGATAAGCAGATGAATATTTATGAGAGTTTTTATGAATGCTCTAGAAGGGCCGTTATGTATCAGATTTATGGAGATGGAAAAGCACCTCCTAAAGATAAGGTGCCTATCTCCTTAACAGAATCATAAGAACATTATCTTTTTTTTGAAATTAAATTATAATGAATATATCTTTAGTTTAAAATTCCTTTAATTATTATCTGTAAATTAATTAAGATTAAATTTAATAATTCCAATGATAATATAACTCAAATTTTTAAAAAATGGTTATCATATGGTCTTTCTTTTTGAAAAAGAGCAAAAAATTATAGAAATTGGGAATATTAAGCTTGGAGGACAACCCGGAGAGTATCCTCCGGCTGCAATTGGTTCTGTCTTTTATTCAAAACATCCTGCATTAAAAAATGAAAAAACAGGAGAATTTGACAAAGATCTTGTTGAACAAGAAGTAAATGATTTTATGAGTATTGTAGATGATAATAATATACAAGCAATAATTGATATTGTTGGTGCTTATCCAGAAGCGTTAATAAAAGAATGTGTATATATAGCGGATTTGGTTGATATACCATTTTTAGTAGATGGATTAAATGATGAGATTAGAATTCCCGCCTTGAAAGGGCTAAAAGAAATTGGTTTATTAAATCGAGCTATTTTAAATAGTATTGATGAGAATACTACCGAAGAGTCTTGCGAAAAACTAAAGCAGATTGGAATTAAGAATTCAGTGTTATTAACATTTGGAATGAAAGCAATATATCCTGAACAAAAATTAAAATTTCTTAAAGATATATTAATACCAAAGGCTAAGAAGGCTGGGATTGATAATTTAATTGTAGATACAGCAGTTTTAGATCTTCCCTCGATAAGCTTTAATGCTGAGGCTACATCATTGATTAAAAGAGAAACGGGTTTTCCTACGGGTTATGCTCCTTCGAATGCGATATATGGCTGGGAATATATCAAAAAATATGGAGATGAAGTACGTTGTGGCGCCATTTCATCAATTATGGTAAATTGTATTGATGCTGGAGGTGATTTTGTTCTTTTTGGTCCTATTAAATTTGCTCAATGCGTCATTCCTTCGCTAGCATTAATCTCTGGAATGAAGTCGTATTATAGAAAAAGAGTTTTAAGAAAAAAATTATCGGATAGGAATCCTTTAAAGAAGATATTTTAAATTTTGAATTTTTTTAAGGAAAAGACTATTTTAATATTATATATATGTGGTAAGTAAACTTTTAATCCGATCTAAAAACTCAGGTAATAATATATTTATTTTATTTTGTTTGTTTAAATTGTTAAGGACGAATAATATAAAAATATCTTGTCCTAAAATCTTAGTTCTTTTGATAAGAAATATTGAATTTGCTACTTCAAATATCGCCTGTTCTTTATTAAGGGCTTTAAATTTATAAAATATTTTATATATAATAGTGAATTGAGGAGCCGTAATTTCTAGTACATCTTGTATTATTTCTTTTGGTTTTATTTGCGTAGAATAATAATTTGATAGAATTAATCCATCATTACTCAAAAGTAAAGTAATATAGGCATTTATTTTTCTCGAGAATTTTTTTAAGTTATAATTTATCAATTTTCGGTTAAAACTTAATTTCTTTATTCCTTCAGAAAAAGCTCGTAGAACAGTTGTAATTTCGAAGATACTGGTGACATGAGTTCTAAATTTTTTTTTATTTATAATATCTTTGATCTTGAATTTGAGATATTTAATATTTTGTTTTATTTCCCTTGTGTCTATTATATCAATATCTCCTTTAGAAAAAATATAGACTATAGGAGTGTCTTGGTTTAACTCTTTATACAGTATTTTATGAATTCTCCTTAAATAATCAAGGCTTTCATCAAACCTTTCTCTATTTTTAATATCAATAAAATAAAAGATTAAATCAGATTCATATAAATAAATACTTGATTTAGTTAAATATTTAGCTAGGTATTTTCTCTGACCTCCAAGATCCCAGATAAAGAGTGTCGCCCCTAAAGCTTGGATAGATTGTACTTTAGCCCCAGCTGTAGGTTTTATATTCATTAATTTTGAAAATTTGCGATCAACGGTTAAAAGAAAGCTAGTTTTTCCGGAATCGTCTAATCCAGCTAATATTATTTTCATTTTTCTATCGGCTATTGCTGGATCTAATTTCTGATTTTCTAATTCTTTTAATTGTATCAAAAGGTTTTCAAAATAGGGGTGTGCTTCTTCTTGTGATATAAAATTCTGTGCCAGAATTTTATCAAATTTCTTAAAAAACTCAATTATAATTTTCTTAATCCCATTATGATTTTTATACAAAAAATTTCTATCATTCTCATGAACAAGCACGGAAAAAGCGATTACATTTCCATTAATATAATGATAATAAGTTATTGCCGTAAGAAAGAAATCTGGAAACGGAATAATGCAAAAATATTGTGGTTTTTCTTCACCTTCAGAGGAAATAATTTCATCAGTGAGGACTAGTGATAAATTTTTAATCGTGATCTTCATAAACTCTTGCTGAGTAAGGATTATTTCATTTCTTTCATTTATATTACTATCTTCATTACTCTTAGCTTCTTGTTTTTTGTAATAAGGAAACGTGTATATTAATTCTGGTCCTTTTTCTGTATGCGAGTAGGACAAAACAAACCCCTTAATAATTGAAGTTTCAAATAATTTTTCCATAGCTTTGAGAAATTTTTATTAATCTTAATTTTAATGAATATATTATTAGGATGATTATTTATTGAGTCTATTAAATATTTATTTCAGATTAAAATTTTGTAAGAAGGTTATTATGAAAATAAAACATTCTTATAATAATAAAACTTTCTTATAATATTATATGTTGAAAAGGTTAGCAGAATCTATTCGAAATAATGAGAATGTAATTCAAAAAAAGGAAATAAGTCCTATAATTCAATTTATAAAAGAAAATAGTTTTAAAACAGAAAGAATTTTTTCCGACATGGGAGAAGATTCTGCTGCTGTTCGGGATGGAGATAAATATATTTTAATAACAACAGATAGAATAATTACTTTTTTTGTGGAAAATTATCCTTTCGGTGCGGGATTCAGTAGTATTCTTGTTAGTGTTGATGATATCTATGCTTGTGGAGGTAAACCTCTTGGAGCGAGTATTATACTTTCTTTCAAGAAAAAGAAGATAGGAAATCAGATATTAAAAGGTATTTGTTATGGATCAAATAAATTTAAGGTACCGATAATAAGAGGGCATACGAATACTAATGGTACATGTTACGAGTTAAGTTCTACGATGATCGGTGAGATTAGTAAAAATCATTATATTTCGGCAGGAGGAGCTCAAATTAATGATAATATTATTTTAGCTGTAGATTTTAATGGAAGAATAGGTAAAGCAAGCAAATATTTTTTTGATACCACAACTTTTAAAAGTTCAGAAGAAGTACTGAGAAGAAGAAAAGCTATGAATGTCATTGCAGAGAAAAAGATTGCTACGTCCTCCAAGGATATTTCTAATGGTGGAATCTTTGGTTCTATCTTTCAATTAATTAAATATTCTAAGGTGGGAGCAACTATTAATATTAATAAAATACATATCCCACCCATCTTAAATGAAGCCGATTATGATTTAATAACATATTCCAAGATGTATTTAACTACCTCCTTTATAGTAACTGCTCCAGATCATAATTGTGAACCTATTATTAACATTTTCAAAGACCATGGATTGACAGCAAATGTTATAGGAAAAATTATAAATGAAAAAAATCTTTTGAGATTAAATGATGGTATAGATTCTGTTGATGTCATGAAATTTTAAATAAATGCGTGAATTAACATAGTGAATAAAAAAAAAGTTTCAGGTTTGATTATTGGATTCTCATTAATGATAATTATACTTCTACTAATTCTATTAACGTTATTAGGTATTCCTTATATTGCAATTTTGATTTCAATTCCCATTGTTCTTCTTTCGATTTTGGCACTCTTAATAATTAAATATAAACCACAAAAAATATCAGGAACGGGAACTTCTGATTCTGCTGAAGCTGTATCTTATGAAGAAGTTGAGGGATTACCCTCCGATAAAATACAATGTCCAAAATGTCATAAGAAAATCCCAAAAAATCTGACTTTCTGCCCAGAGTGCGGAGAGCGTATACCTCCTGAAGGTTTATTTCAATAAAATTTATTAAAAATTAGATTTTACTATTTCTATAATTTGTATTAGTATTAATTCTAAAATATTGAGTATTTAGAAATTTTTCGAAATAAAAGATATTATTACTATTAATTTATTCAAGAATAAACTTTAAATAAAATACTAGTTAAATTTTATACATCTTTAAGATATAATAGGAGCGTTAAAAAAAATGACATTAAAAAAATATGCTCGATTTATAGGAGTTTTTATGATAATTTTAGGTGCTGTTGCGGTAATAGGCTCTTTCCTAACCATTTCAAAAGGAACAATCAGTTTTCTTCTCGCAGGTATAAATGTGGAATATATACCGTTATTTGGTGAACTCAAGTGTACTTTATGGGATTTCTATCCTCCTGATATATTATTAAATTATCTCCTCTATGATTTCATACTCAATGAACTATTTTCTAACATCTTTACTAATATTGCTTTATCATCAACTCATTCAGTATTTTCAATATTAATTCTCATTTTAGGAGTAGCTGTAGTATTAATAGGAATTTTAGAAGTAACGGACAGAATATCTGTTATAATAGTAGTGTTAACATTAATTTTTGGAGTTGCACTAATACTTTTACCTATTATAGAATATTATACATTCAAAAATGAAATCCTTGAAACAGTAAAACTTTTTTATTTAATCGGAGGTTTTTTTATAGATTGGCTATTTCCGTGGGATTTATTCTCTTCTATTCCGATTATCATTCTATTTATGGAGATCAGTGCTGAAGTTACCCTTGGGTTCTATATAATTTTAATATCTGGAAGTATAATAACGATCATATCTCTATTATCTCTCATTAAAAAAGACTGATAAGTAGAAATAAGAGAAATACTATCTAAAATTAATAAAATTATTCTTTTTTTTATTATTCTTATCTATAAAATCAATAATTATTGTAAAAGATCGGTTTTTTTCTCAGAATTATATCTTTAAATATTGATTCATTCTTCGAATGAGAATTGAACCTTGGATTTTTTTGTTCTTTTAAGAAATAAATTAAATTTTAGCAAATATTATATTAATAAATCATAATAAAATTAGTCTAACAAATTAATTATATAATCTTCATGCAAAATCAATATCCGAACAATAAACTCCTAAAAGAAATGATCTCACTTATGGTGAGAATTCCTGATACTCCCGGGAGTTTGATAGAATTAATTAAGCCTATATCTAATAATGGTGGGAATATATTCGCCGTGTTACATCATCATGATAAAAAAACCGATGATATGATACCTGTGAGTGTTTCATTTGAACTCCCTGAAGGATTACATGAAGCTAGCTTAAGAAATATTAAAAAGGAACTCCAAGAAAAAAGAATTCAAATTGACAATATAATCCTTGGGGCGGAAAGACAGCAGATAATGGTTATTTTATCAGGGCATGTATTCGATACTGATGTTGTTGATACTATTGATCGGTTAGCATCAAAGGGAATAAAAGTCTCAGAATTACACGCTATTTTCACAGAGATGAATGAAATTTCTAATGTTAGGTTAAAATTGAATATTTCAGAAACTATAACCAAAAAGAAAGTGTTTGAAGAATTAAACGATATATGTAAAGAAAAAAATTTAATATTGCTCCGCTCATGAAATAGCTATTTTTGATTAGTTCAATAAAATAAGCATTATTTTATACTTTATAGAAATTGATAAAAATTATAAATTAAATTTTAGATGTTATAACCCTTGGAACGAAATTTATGCTTAATTGGTAAAGGAAATGTAGGGACGCAATTTCTAAAATTACTTCAAAAAAAGCAAGAAATACTAAAAACTAAATTTGGATTAAATTTTAGAATTATTGCAATATTTGAATATGATGGAGCATTAATTAATAATAATGGATTAGATCTTGCAAAAATATTTGATATTGGGGAAAATTTTAGAAAACTTGAAGATTGGGAAAAAAATGTAAAAGCTCTTAATTATTTATCAAAATTAGATATTGAAACATGTATCGAGACAACCCCCACAAATCCTGATACTGGTGAGCCCGCTTTAAGCCATATTATTGAGGCACTTAATAATGGATTTGACGTTGTATCCTCTAATAAAGGTCCATTTTATCTTAAATATAGGGAGCTCCATGAACTTGCAGAAAAAAATAAGTGCTACATAAAGTATGATGCCACTGTTGCTTCGTGCGTTCCAGCACTAGCTATTAAAAATGATTTAATCGCAAATGAAATAATTGGGATTAAATCTATTCTCAATGGCACTTCTAATTATATTTTGTCAAGAATGACCTCTGAAGGAGTTGAGTTTTCACTAGCTCTTAAAGAGGCCCAAGAATTGGGCTATGCTGAAGCCGATCCTACTTTAGATATTGAAGGTTTTGATGCAGCTGGAAAATTAGTAATTTTGGTAAATGAATTATTTGATTTATCTTTAACAATTAAAGATGTAAAAATAAGAGGAATTTCTGATATCACTCCTCAAGCCATAAAACTTGCTAAATCAGATGGTTATGTGATAAAACATTTAGCTATCTATAAGAATAACTCTTTATTAGTAGAACCCCGCTTAATTGAAAAAAATTCTTCTTTAGATATTAATGGGACTTTAAATGTCATAGAGATTCAAACGAAATATGCTGGTCCAATAATACTTATGGGACGAGGTGCAGGTGCAAAAGAAGCAGCAGCAGCAATTTTAAATGATTTAATAAACATTCAGAAATTAAGAGGATACATCCACTAAAAGATTGAATATTTAATAAATCAACTTAATTTTGCTATATAACTTATTAAACTTTATATTAAAACTCTCTTTTTAAAATCTTTTTGTACTAAGTTTAAAATTTTTAAATTATTCTTTTTTTAAAATAAGATTTAAATATATTTAATAGATTATTTTGATTTATTATGCACTTTTATAATTAATTGGAAAATTAAAATGGATTTTTCTAAAAAAAGTTGGATGGTAACCTTTATAGGTGGAGTATTTACTCTTATAGCAATATTCATTCCTATGAATATGGCTAAAGCTTCTTTTATAGGAATAATATCGGCAATCGGCTATTATTTTTTGCTTGGATTGATATATATTTCCTTACAAATACTAGGCATAGTTAATGTAAAAAATTCATTTTATCTGTTTGAAGAAATCGATATATATAGGTCTTTAATTTTTCCAGTAATTATTGAATACATAATTGCAGTTATTGCTTTAATAATCATAATATTAGGAATCAAACAAAGAAGAAATCCAAAATCACTTTCCCTTTTATTGATAACTATTATTTCAAGTGGAGCTTTAATTATATTATCTATAGCTGAATATATATTAATCCAGAGTGTTTTAGATATTTATACAACTGATATTTTTGGAATTACAAGTTATTTTATAACTATAAAATTTGTACCACATGTGGGCTTCTATTTCTTATTATTTCCTGGAATTGCTTTAGTATTAAGTTCAATTTATGCTATTTTTATATTGAAAAAATAAAAAATATCATTTTTAATTCTAACACTATTTTTTCTTTTAATTTCCATACCAGTTTTTCTTACTTTAAAATTACTTATATTGAATAAAAATAAGGCTTTGGTGACCTATATTATAAAATTCTATTGGATATTGAAAACCAAATATAATTCTTTAAAAATTATTATCAAGGCAATAAGATTGAGTATCTTTTTCATTCCATACAATAGCAATATTTATATATAAACAAAAAATTATAATAAATCACAATATTTTTAAACAAAATGGTGAAATAAAATGGAAACTAAAAAATTATTAGCTCTTATCCCTATTATTGGAGGCATATTAGCTCTTGTTGGTACATACTTAAATGTAACTAAAATTATTAGTGGTAGCTTTTCTTTTACCAGCATGGAAATATGGATAACTTGTACGGGTCAAATGACTGGGGATTACTGGTATGGGCAATTTTTGGGATTTTCTAGATTAGGAGGTCTTACTGGTTTATCTAGTCAAGCCTTGATCCCCATAATTATAGGATTCATAATAACAGGACTAGCAGTTGCGATAATAGCATTAGGAGCTATGCAATTTGCATTACACGAAGACTCTAAAATTATTATTGTTGCTTTAATTGTCAGTATAGCATTAATAGTACTTATAATCCTTCAATATATCATATTGGCTTCAATTCCATCAGCATTAGTAGGGGATCCAATGATTATATTAATCTCTATAATAATGGCAGATTTAACTGGTGACGCAGGGCTCTTTGCGGCTGTAATAATGTTGGGTGGTGTGGTAACTAAAGCAGCTTTAGGATTCTATTATATTATTATTGGTGCAATCATAGCATTGATCGTTGAAATAGTTTTAATCATAAAGATGAGGGGCTAGACGCTATAAAAACTAAATAATAATAATAAAAATAATAATAAAAATTCTAAAATTTAATTTTAATTTTTTTTTTTTTAAACCTCTTTTTTCAAGTATCTTAAAAAAATAATAATTGTAATTAATTCATAGAATCTATATTTTTTTTATTATTGATCTCTTTTAATTTGATTTATTTTGCGTATTGAAAAAGATATCCATATCCAAATTATTAGGAAACGAAAACAGAGGCTTTAATTGTAAAAATATCAAAAATTAATTTCCAATAAGTTAATTAGAAATCAATATTCTTTAATGAATTTGGGTTGAAAGTAACATAATTAAAAATTCAATAATAATAAAATCATAAAATCAGAGTAAAGAAATATTATATAGAATTCTTTTGAGGGTTTTTTGAATTGAGTTTTATTCTAAAAAATAGATAAAAAGAATTTCTAAAGACTAAGATTAATTCAAAAAGCATTTAAAAAAATCTTTTTACTAAAAATTTATCATAATTAGAACTTTATTAGAGAATTAATTCAAGAAAATTAGAAATAATAAAATTTTTTAAATCCTTTTCAATATTAATACGCAAAACCTTTAAATTTAATGTAATTCTATTAATTTACAATAAATTTAAATTAAATGGTGAAAATACAAGTGGGTTTTAATAAATATGCTGGTATCTTTTCTATAATTCTAGGGGGCTTGGCTCTTCTTGGGATATTTTTACCTATAGGGAAAATCGATATATATGGATTATTATCAATTGAAATAACTCCATTAGGTAAGATGACTGGAATACCCATAATTAATAATGTTAGTGATTTAGAGAATCTTGCAGGAAGTATAGTGTTGGCTCCTTCAATAATTGGATATATGATGCTTGTTTTAGCAATAGCAATATCAATTTTGGGAATAATTCAATTAATTAGTACTGAGGCTAAATCTGTGGTTATTCTTATTATAATAATTGGAGTTGTTTTAGTATTAATTACAATTATTCAATTTTATATTTTTAAAAATTATATTAAACCTGAAATCCCTACCTTCGTTTTTATTCTGAATATTTTTATAGCAATAATCCTTAAGTTAGCATCCGCTGAGGCTGGTGTAGGATTTTACTTAGTATTAATTCCTGCAATAATAACTATAATTACCTCTTTAATACATCTTTTTTCTATTAGAAGAGAATCTTATTAAAAAATTTTAAAATTTTTTCTATTTTTTTCTATTTCTGAGAAATTTCATTCAAAAATTAAATTAAATCATTATGTCTGTTTTTAAATCAAAAATAAATGCATTTATAAGAAAAGAGCTTATATCAATTTTAAAAATTATTTTATCTTAAATAGAATATATTTAAATTAATTTAAATTATTATTAAAGAAAATAAAGATGGACTTTAATTTTCAACGAGATTATAAAGGAATAATTTCAATTATTTGTGGGAGTGAAATCGATACTAATACTGAAAAAAAAGCATTTGAAATAGGCAAGCTTTTAGCAAAAAATAAATATGCTATTGCCTGTGGAGGGCTTTTTGGTGGGATGGAGGCAGTGTGTAAAGGTGCAAAGCAAGAAAACGGTCTTACTATTGGAATCATTCCTTATAAGCAAAAAGATGCTGCTAATCGATATGTAGATATTGCAATACCCGTACCATTTTCACAAGCAAGAAATATTGTGGTGGTTCTTAGTGGAGATATAGTTGTTGCCATTGGAGGAAAAGCAGGAACTTTAAGTGAGATGGCTTTCGCTTGGATATATGAAAAGCCAGTTATAGCATTAACAGGTGTTGGAGGCTGGTCGGAAAAATTAGCTGGAAAAAGCATTGATAATAGAAGAAACGATAAAATTTATGAAGCAGAATCACCAGAACAAGTTCTTGAATTGGTTAATAAATTAATTAATAAAAAAAATATGAAAATAAATCTGGATTTGGCAGAAGAATTTTAAAATTAAGTGATTAAATCATATTATCCGAAAAAAGCGAAGAAAATAGGAATAAGAAGGAAATGCTTAAAGAAAACTTTAAAACAAAATCTAATTCTATAATAAATTTTTTAAAAATACACTTATCCCAGTTGGAAAAAGATTAAAGCCAGATATTATAGTATAAATAAATAAAGTTATTGAAGTAAATGGAAAAGAAATTATGATATATTTTGATATCACAGATTTTTTTGGAAAATTTTAATTAATTTTGGTTAACTTTATCATATAAATTATGTTATTTCATTCTACAAATTATAAAACAAAGGAAGTCGGATTTAAAACAGCAATTTTAAGGGGGCAAGCCTTAGACAAAGGATTATATATGCTAAATCAAATTCCTAAATTAAATAAAAATCAAATTTATTCTTTTAAAAATTTAGAATTCCAAGAAATCGCTTTTATAGTTTTATCAAAAATAATTGGGGATGAGATTCCCTCAGATGATTTAAAAACAATAATTAATAGAGCTTTAAATTTTCCTGCACCCATTGAAAAGATAACTAAAAAGGATTATATTTGTTATTTGGATCGGGGTCCAACTTGTAGCTTTAAGGATATAGGTATGAGAACATTGGCGAATTTAATGGAATATTTCCTTAAACAAGAAAATATGAATATTATTATTCTTGTTGCCACAAGTGGAGATACTGGAGGTGCTGCGTGTAATGCTTTCTATGAGATAAATGGAATTAAAGTCGTTGTGTTATATCCTAAAAATGAAATAAGTGAATTACAACGAAAACAAATGACCACATTAGGAAAAAATATTATTTCGATTGGAATAGAAGAAAAATTTGATGATTGTCAGAAAATGGTAAAAACCGCATTTGCAGATGAGGATCTTTCGCATTTAAATTTATCCTCTGCCAACTCAATAAATTTTGGACGTTTATTGCCTCAAACTCTTTATTATTTTTGGAGTTATGCTCAAATTATAGAAAAAAAAGATGAAAAAATTATATTTTCAGCTCCCTCAGGAAATTTTGGAAATTTAATGGGAGGGTTAATCGCATATAGAATGGGACTCCCTGGTGGTAAATTCATTGCCGCTGTAAATGAAAACAATGAATTCCCTCAATTTCTAAAAACAGGAGTATATCAAAAAATAGAGCCCTCCATAAACTGCATTTCTAATGCTATGAATGTTGGGCATCCTTCTAACTTGGCAAGATTAATTGATTTATATGGAGGACAAATGAACGAAAAAGGAAATCTTCTTAAGAAGCCTAATATGGATAAAATACGTCAAGATATCGTTTCTTATTCTATCTCCGATGAATTGACGAAAAAAACAATCGAAAGATTTTATAAAAATTTTAATAAAATTATTGAGCCTCATGGTGCTGTAGGCTGGGCTGCGCTCCAAAAATATCGAAGAGATTATCCAAGGGATTTCAAATTAAAATCAATCACCTTAGAAACAGCGGATCCTGCTAAATTTCCTGATGAAATCATTAATCTAATCAATATTACTCCAGAAATGCCAATATCATTAAAAAAAATTGAAAAAAAAAAAGAAATTCCCAATCCCGTTAAAATTGAAACATATCAAGATTTTAAAGCCTTTTTAAAAGAAAATTTCTAGATTGCAAATATTTATTATATTTATTTATTATAATAAATATTAATGAGTGTAAGGTGAAATTCACAAATGGAATATTTAAAACAAGAGGACATCGAGGTTGAGAAGATTCTCTTCACCGGATTGGATAATGCAGGAAAAAGCTCTATTATACTAGCTTTACAAAGAGAATTTTCGAAAATATCTTCTATTACTCCCACTAGAGGGGCTCAGAGAAGGGTTTTTAGTTTCTTAGGAAGAAACATAAGCGAGTGGGACCTTGGTGGACAAGAACTCTATCGTATCTCATATATTAAAAATCCTGGTAAATATTTCGATAATACAGAAATCTGTATCTTTTGTATAGACATCAGAAATAAAAAAAGGATTCCAGAGGCTCTTAGTTATCTTGATGATGTTATCAAAAAATTTGAGGAATTAGAAATCAATCCTCCAATTTATATATTCTTTCATAAGTACGATCCCGCGTTGGAAAGAAGTGCATTAAATGAATATTCGGAATTAATAATCAATTTAAAGGAAGATATTAAGAAAGCATCTAACTATAAACGGCTCTATTTCTATAAGACTTCTGTATATGATATTTCTGGATTAATACAAGTAATGTCTGAAATTTTCCTCACACTTATAGATAAACCTGAGTTATTAAATAGAACATTAGAACAATTTGCTTATAAAGAAAACTGTGAAGGGGCAGTATTAATTGATAATAATTCCTTAATAGTCAGTTCTTTTTTTGAAGATAACAATATTGAAGAATTAATGAATTTAGTTCCTCCTTATTTTCTTCGCTTAAATGACCGATTTAATCTATTAGTTGGGACCAGAGGTTTTTCTGTAAAGAATCCAGAAGATAAAATTATTGTATATCGACATAATAGATATTTTTTCTTTTCCCAAATAAGGGTTAATCCACCTTATTATCTACTTTTTGTAAAGAAGGAATCCACCTATAATAATGATTCAGTAGTAATATTAAGTAATTTTTTGGAATCATTTATTAGGTAAATTTTTCTTGGTTTTTTTAAATATTTTTTAATATTAATAGCATGTAACTATTTCAAAATTTAGGTTTTCAATTTATAAAGAATAAATTTTTATTATTTTGTTTTTATAGTTCTTTTAGACTGTAATTTATAAAAAAGGAAGCATATTTATATAAAAAACAATATATCATTTATATCATTTAATATCTAAAATATTAGAGGTTAAGCATGAGAATATGCAGTAATTGTGGGTCATCAAATGGAGATGATGCAAAGGTTTGTAGAAGATGTGGCGCAGTTCTCCCTGTATCATCCGAACCTCCACGAGTTCGAATTCAATATGGAAATGCAAATAATACCCTAGAAAATTTGCCAAAAAATAAGAAAAAAGATCAAGATGTCCAAAATAATCAAAAAATGGATTTATATGGAGAATTAAAATTCTTTAGTGGCCCTAATCTAAGCAAGAATTCAAAGTCTCAACAAAAACCAAAGAAATCAGACCTTCAAGATATACCAAATAAAGGGTTAACGACAAATGAGGAACCATCATTTGAGTCTAATTCAATTGAGATGGAATATGATAAAAAAGAATATTTAAAGGAAATTGACCCAATACCTTTTGATGGTTCTTTTTTAACCCCTTCATATAAGAAAGAGATAAAAAAGCCCTCAAAATCAAACTTAATCGATGAAACGCAAGAATTATCAACTAAGGAAGAATGTTTACCAGCCACTCCAGATAGGCAAAAGCGTCTAGCTAAGGATATGAAAACAGTTTTATCATTTTTATCAGAAAAGTTACCATCTCCTGAATTGACAGTTAATAAGGAACAATCATATGAAAAAGTTAAAAGTAAAAAAGAGTTAAAACCGGAAAATTTAAATGAAGTATTGAAGGAATTATTAAATATAGATATACATATAGAAGCATCTGCAATCTTAAATAATGATGGAAAAATCCTAGCATCTGCCATTTCTGATCGAGCTTCTGATTCCTTATTTGCCACAATCGCACAAAATTTATTCATGATTGGAACAGATATTATTGATGGTTTAAATGCTGGTGTTTTGCATTCGATAACACTCAGAGGAACAGAAGGTGTGTTAGATTTAGCACCTCTTTATTATAATACTGCAGATTTAAGTGATAATATCCTAATTATTTTCTCTAATCCAAAAGTCAAGAGCGGGATCATACATATCGCTAGTACTTTTGTTAATAAACAATTAAAACGCTTATTAAAGAAAAATAATCAATAATAATCTATAAAGAATTAAATTACAAAAATAAAAAAATATAAGTCATCTACTTTCATTTCAAAAAATCTGTCTTTTTTGATATATTCCAAATACATCTCTTAATATATCACAAATCTCTTGAAGAGTAGCATATGATTTTACTGTTTTGATTATTGAAGGCATAATATTTTCATTAGTTGCTGCTACTTTTTTTAAATTAATTAAGCTCTCATGTACCGCTTCATTATCTCTTTCCTTTTTTAATTGTTGTAATTCCTTTATTTTTTTTTCAGCTATACTCTCATCAAATTTAAATGTCTCGGTTTCTAAATCATACTTGCTTTGAAATATATTTACACCTATTATTTTTATATTACCTTCCTCGATTTTTTTTTGGGTCAAATAGGCATTATTGGAGATTTCTTTTTGAATAAAGTTTTTATTTATTGCTGCTGCCATACCCCCCATTTCCTCAATTTTATCTATATATTCCATTGCTCTTTGTTCTAATTCAGTGGTTAAAGATTCGAGATAATATGACCCTCCTAATGGATCTATTACATCTGACACACCCGATTCATATGCTATTACTTGTTGGGTTCTTAATGATAATCTCACAGAATCTTTTGTAGGGATACTTAATGCTTCGTCTGCCCCACATGTATGAAGACTTTGGGTACCTCCAAGAATGCTAGATAATGCTTGAAGCGCAACTCTTATTATATTAACTTTAGGCTGTTGTGCAGTTAAGGTTATTCCGGCCGTCTGTGTATGGAATCTCATTTTTAAAGACTTAGGATCTTTAGCATTAAATTTTGTTTTCATAATTCGTGCCCATAATCGTCTAGCTGCTCTAAATTTAGCAATTTCTTCAAAAAAATTATTTTGTGCTGCAAAAAAAAATGATAATCTAGGCGCAAACTCATCAATATTCATACCTCTCTTTAAAACTTCCTTCACATAGCTAATTCCATTAGCTAATGTAAATGCTACCTCTTGTATTGCATTAGACCCTGCTTCCCGCATATGATAGCCACTAATACTTATGATATTAAAAAGAGGCATATATTTTGAACAATACTCAATCACATCTGCTGTTAATCTTAATGAAGGATCTGGAGGAAAAATATAAGTACCTCTGGCTACATATTCTTTTAAAATATCATTCTGTACAGTCCCCCTCAGTTTTGCCTTCTCGATTCCTTTTTGTTCGGCAACAACAATATACATTGCTAAAAGAATTGCGGTAGGTGAATTTATTGTCATACTAGTAGATATTTGATCTAGGGGAATACCTTCAAACAATTGTTCAAAGTCTTTTAATGAACTAACTGAAACACCAACTCTTCCAACTTCTCCGATACATAATTCATTATCTGGATCATAACCCATTTGAGTGGGGAGATCAAAAGCAATAGATAATCCTTTTTGTCCTTGAGAAATAAGGTATTTAAATCGTTCATTTGTTTTCTGCGCATCCGCAAATCCACTATATTGTCGCATTGTCCATAATCGTCCTCTATACATGGTTGGATAGACTCCTCGGGTATAAGGAGGTAAGCCTGGATAAGAGAGGTGTTCTAGATAATCTAAATTTTTAATATTTAGTGGATCATAAATTTCCTTTAAAGTAATCCCAGAGGGAGTCTCAATTTTATCTTTTCTCTCCCCTTTCTTTACATTATTTTTTAAAACCTTAGATTTCCAATTCTTTTTTAATTGTTTTATTTTATTTAACTCTTCTTTAGAAAACATTATTTTGATCCCTCTTCTCAGGCTAATTTCTCTATAGGTTCAAATATATATGTTATAACTTTTTTTCCATCTAAATTAGGGCATATTTCTTGATAAATTGGTTTTAATTTCATCCCAATTTTTAAATTATCAGTTCTTGTGATTTGCCCTAAAGTTTTAATATTATTACTAAATTCTATAATTCCCAAAGCGTAAGATTTTTTTTCTCTAAATTCCATGGGTGGAGCATTTAAAATAGTATAACTTACTAGTGTTCCAAGTCCAGATGGATTAATTAAAGAAAAGTTATCACTTTTACATTGCAGACATCTTAAATGAGAATTATGTTGTAAGAATCCACAATTATTACATTTTTTCCATCGAATTTCAATTATATTTTCATTCATTCTCTAAATCCGATCCATTCTCTCTAAAATAAAAGATAATATATTATTTCCAAAACCTCCAAAATTACAGCTTATACCTTTTTCAGCCCCATCGATTTGTCGTTTTCCCGCCTCTCCTTGTAATTGCCAATATAATTCGACAATTTGCGCCACACCAGTAGCACCTAAAGGATGACCACGTGCTTTTAAACCTCCCGATGGATTGATTGGAATTTTCCCTCCTATCTCTGTCAAACCCTCATGAGCTGCTTTTGCCCCTTCTCCTTTGGGAAAGAATCCAATATCCTCACTTTCAACAGCTTCTAAAATTTCAAAAGCATCGTGCAGTTCAGCTACATCAATATCTTCAGGTGAAATTCCTGCCATTTTATACGCTTGCTGAGAACATATTTTCAATGCTTTTAAAGTAGTTATATCTTCTCTTTCATATATAATATGAGTATCTGTAGCTTGACCAATTCCAGAAATTAATATAGGGGTATCACAAAATTCTTTCGCAATATCCGCATTACAAAGAATGAGTGCTGCACTTCCATCGGAAATAGGGCATATATGATATAAACGAAGTGGATCCGCAATTATAGGATTTACTTTGTCATCTTTTAAAAATTCTTGAATATCGTTCCAATTTCCCTTCCCTTTTTTGATTGCGTGTTTCATGATATCTTCTATACTTTTCTGAAAATGAGCTAAAGGATTTAACACCCCATTATTATGATTTTTAATAGCGATATCTGAAAGCCAACTTAATTTAGCATTATATTCATTTAGATAAGTTCTGGTTAAAAGACCCGCCATAGCAGGAAGAGAAACACCATGAATTCTTTCCGCTTCGGGATGCGTAATGGTTGCAACATTAGATGTTATAAATCCTGGTTTTGCAATATGTGTCATTTTTTCACCTCCTACAATAAGAACTAGATCGCTCATGCCAGACATTATAGCTTGAAATCCTGCTTTCACAGCAGATCCCCCGCTGGCTGGTCCATTCTTAATATGATCTGCCGCTGCAGGTAATAGACTAATCTTATCTACTAATGCACTTGCTATTCCCGAAATATTATTAAAAGCGTTTGCACTCATGCATCCAACATAGACCGAATCAAAATCCTTAGTATCTGTATTGGAGTCTTTTATAGCTTCTAAGGAAGCTTCACATAATAAATCCATTAAATTTTTTTCTTCTATTCGTCCAAATTTAGTATGCCCAACTCCAATAATAGCACAGTGGCGATTCATGATTCAATTTTTAATATTAAAATATTTAATTTAATTTCAAATAAGATTGTTATATAATATTATATCCTTGTTGAAATCCTTCAATGTTTACTTTAATATATTTTTTTGGGACTGAAATATTAATGGCTTTAAGTAAAGAATCTTTTGAAATAATATTTGTTATTTTAACTAATCCTCCGAGCATGATAATATTCATAACTTTAGGGTTTTTCAAATCTCCTGCAAGAGAACTTGCCGGGATCTTATAAAGATTTTTTCGTTCTTCCTTAGATTCTACAAGATCTTCATTTATGATTACAATACTTTCTTCCCAAATATCAATTAGATAATGATTAAAGGCCTCTTGCGAAAACGCTACTAATATATCAACCTTATCGAATAAAGGAAAAGCTGGTTCCTCATGCTGGGAGATAAGAATGTCGCTTTTAACTCTAGTACCTCTCTGTTCCGCGCCATAAGATTGAATTTGGATTGCACTTTTACCTTCATAAATGGCGGCTCTTCCTAAAATGATACTTGCAAGGATAACACCCATTCCTCCTGAGCCACAAAACCTAATATTACTCTCTTTCTGCTCGTTTTTCCCAATATTCATCTATGATTCTCTCTTTTAATTGTGCATATAAAGTATGATAGTCTGGTTTATCAAGATCTGTAATTTCGCCAATAATAAGCTTTCCTTGATAACGTGCGGTAAAGCATTCATCTAAATCTTTAAAGATATGACTTGAATATTCATCTTTGCATGCTTTAGAGTAATTAATAGTTTCATTGAGGAAATAATTTAAATATTCTTTAGGGTCTTCGTATTTTCTATTGCTTGTTGGACATGGGGAAATCAATTCAATAAAGGCAAGTCCCTTCTTTTTTATTCCTTTTTTAATGGATTTAATAACCTGGACAGAATGTGCCGTTGTCCATCGCGATACATATACTGCCCCTGCAGCTTTCGCTAAAAATGAAAGATTAAAGGAGTGTTCAATATTACTATATGGCGTGGTTTTTGTGATCGTTCCCATGGATGTTGTTGGGCTTATTTGCCCTCCGGTCATTCCATAAGTTTCATTATTCACACATATAACGTTAATATCTATATTTCGCCTTATAGCATGAAGAAAATGACCTAAACCTATTGCTGCAAGATCTCCGTCTCCAGTGAACACAATAACGGTGAGATTTGGATTAGTAACTTTAATTCCAGTTGCATATGCTAATGCACGACCATGGAGCGTATGCACACCATAAGCTTCAAAATATGCTGGTAATCTAGATGAGCATCCAATACCAGATACAAAAACTAAGTTATCTTGATTAATTTCAAGATCATTAATCGCTCTTACCACATATTGCATAATCTGTCCGATCCCACAACCAGGACAAAAAATTGTAGGTAAAAGATCTGTTCTTAAATATTTTTCCCTTAATTCTTCTGTCGATTTTGCCATTGTCTATAATATCCTCTTTTTAATTACTTTCAAAATGTCCTTTGGAGTTGGAATCTTACCACCTATGGAAAAAAGCTTATCTACTTGGCAATTTCCATTTGAATACTCTACAATAGAATGATATAATTGTCCAAGATTCATTTCTACCACAATAAACTTTTTTATCTCTAATGAAAGATCCAAAATCTCTTCTGCTGGAAAGGGCCATATAGTTATTAAACGAAAATGACCCACGCGATAACCCTGCTCTCTTGCCTTTTCAATTGCTGTTCCTATTACTCTAGAGGTAATCCCATAAGAGACTATCACAATATCCGCATTCTCAAGATATTCTTCTTGATAGCTAATAATATCGTCTTTATTATCTTCTATTTTTTCATAAAATCGTCTTACTAATTTTTCATGTACTTCTGGATCATCTGTCTCGGGATGAGCTTTCCAATCGTGGGTTAGCCCAGTTAAATAAGTATGGTATTTTCCTCCTAGAGTATCCATTTCGGGCACTTTAGTTGGATGCGTATACCCTGTTCGGAAAGGATGATATTTTGGCTTTTCAATAGTCACTGGTATTCTTTTGATGATATCTACTTCATTTTGATTTGGTATAACTAATTTTTCTCTCATATGAGCAATTGCTGCATCTGAAAGTACAATTACAGGCACTCTGTATTTATCCGCCAAATTAAAAGCTCGTATCGTCATCCAAAGGGATTCTTGAACACTATTTGGATATAATGCTATAATATTATGATCTCCATGAGTACCCCATCTCACTTCCATAATATCTCCTTGTGCGGGTTTGGTGGGTTGTCCTGTTGATGGTCCAGAGCGCTGAACATCAATGATTACGCAAGGCGTTTCTGTCATACAAGCAAATCCAATATTCTCCTGCATTAAGGAAAATCCAGGGCCGGAGGTTGCGGTCATTGTTCTATAATTATTCCAGCTGGCTCCGATAATTGCTGCAATTGAAGCTATTTCATCTTCCATTTGTAAAAAATATCCTCCCTTTAATAAGGGCAAATATTTAGCCATTAATTCTAGAATTTCACTTGCAGGAGTGATGGGATATCCTGCAAAAAACCGACAATTTGCTAATAAGGCTCCATAAACGATTGCCTCATTACCCGTAGCAAATTGAATTTTAGGCTCTAATAAATCATCAACTTGAATTTCTTTCATTTTCGGGGAAATCCACCTTTATAATACTTATCGCCATCTCTGGACAAATTAATTCACATTTTTTACAAAAAATACAATCCTTTTCATTAATAACTTCAGGAAGAATATACCCTCTGCTATTTATTTTATTATTTTGTTTTAATACTTCTTTTGAACATATTTCGACGCAATAGCCACAACCTTTGCAGTATTCTTCCTCAATTTTAATTTTACCGACCATAAAGCATTTTAAAAGATATTAATTAAGTAATAGATAACCATACTTAGTTATTTTTGAATCTTAATTAGTTTTTTCATTTTAAAACTTATTCTTAATCTATATAAGATTACTAGGTCTTTCTTTAATTTTTTAATTATAATAAGATGATTTTATGAGACTTAATAATTAAACATAAAACTTTGAAAAACTTATCAATAATTTATAGGTTTGGGGGAGAAATTATTAAATATTAGGTAATGAAACTTATCTAAAGTAATTCCTAATTCATTTAAAAAAGAATTTAATCTATTAATACAAACAAGAGGAACATGGTTTTCATTTAATTTCATGAAATTTTCCTCTAAGGTCACCATTAATGGAACTAATTTTAATAAACCATATCTTTTCACAGGCTTTTTTTTCTTATGTTTAAAGGAGTTAAGTAATTTTGATAATAATTCATTTAAAATTTCTGGATTCTGAATGAGTGCTAAACCTCTTTGGTATTGAAGATTTGCTGCATTACTAATCGCTTGGGAAGGACTTCTCTTAAACCATTGTTTTGCATCTATTATAAGGAGTATATCTTTTTTTAAGCCCACTATATCAATCTCATAACGTTTTTGACCGTTTTGGGCTTTTAAAGGAGAATTATCTGAAAAATAAAAATTATTAATAACATAATATCCATTTCTGCAAAGGATCTTCTTTATTAATAATTCGAATCCATGATAATCTATTATTTCTGAGTATACTTTAATATCATAATTTAAAATTGCCATTGATTCGATAATAAATTCAATTTTATTGATTGATATACAATTGAAAGCTTCTTTCTTTAAAAAATTAAAATAGTGAATGAACTCGTTAATTTCATGAACATTTAAATTATTAAAAAACGATATAGTAGGAATTTCAATCCATGGGGTATTCCAGTTTTTTTTTATACTTTTTAATACTTGAAATAATTCTCGGAAAAATAATTGTATTTTTTCTCTTGAATTAAGTTTAAACATAATAATAAAAGAAAACAATAAGTATTTATAAACAAAGATAGGGTATAGATATACTATTAAGCGGTAAAAACATCTCTAACCCAAATAAATTAATTTAAGTAATTTTATCGTAAAAGCTACATTTATGGTTTATTCAGAAATCCCATATTTTTTACCAATATAATTAAAAATAATGATTTTTTTTTTATTATGTAAGAACTCATTTCAAAAAAATATCACTATGGAAAAATCTGATAGACAGGTAATTAAATCAATAGTATTAAGCGAATTTGGCAGTGATGGTCCTATTCCAGTAATATATTGGCCAAAATCATTAGAAAAGCGAGCAGGATTATTGATTTCTATGAAAACAATTTCTCTATTAATGGGCGATTCAACATATCAAGACTCTTCTGAAATAAATGGAATAAATTATTTTGGAGTAATCCCTTTCCCTGATCTCAAGTTAACAGGTCTAACCTATTTCTTTTTAATACCCGATCCTAAAGCACGAGGGAATGCGAAAGCAGCCACTATAACAATCCTTGTAGATGAAGATAATAAGAATTTTTTATATGAAAATATGAAATACTTACGGGTCATAATAGATAGGACTGCAACCAAGATTCAAGAAACATTAGATAAAATAAAATATCAACAATATATCGATGCGTTAAAAGAAGAATTAAATGAATTCACTATTGAATTAAAAGATCCCTTTTCTTTAAAACGAAAAATTAAAATCGTATTTGTAGGTTTGGACAAAGCCGGTAAGACCAGTTTTTTATATGGAGTAAAAAAAAAGTACTCTGAAATAATTAAATCAATGCCAACTAAGGGAGTAAATAGAAGCGAGGAAGAACTTATTTCTCAAAAGAACAGCGAAATAATGATTTGGGATCTAGGTGGACAGCAGAAGTATTTAGATAAATATTTTGAACAGAGTAAACTTTATTTATATAATATAGATCTATTATTTTTTTTCATAGATATTCAAGACCAAAAACGGTTTGATCAATCATTAGCATTATATAGAAATGTTATCAGATCTCTAAATGATTTTGATGAATTTCCTCCTATTGTGGTATGTTTAAATAAATATGATCCTGATTTACAAAATTCTGAAGAAACAAACCAACATTATCAGTATTTGTATGAAAAAATTAAAGATTTATCAGATAGATTTTTTGTAAAGATATTTAAGACTTCAGTTTTCACTCAATGGTCCTTAATGGTAGCGTATTCTTTTGGGTTGGGACAATTAAGCCCCAATCGGGAACTATTTCGCCAGCAACTCAAACAATTTGCAAAAAAAACTTCAATAGAATCTATATTATTATTAAATGAAAATGGTATCATCATATCCAATTATTCCCATGATGATACGCAAGAGAAAGTCTTTGAAATTAGTGCTCCTCATTTCCAAACGCTCTATAAAACTTTTAAGGAGTTTAAATTGTTAAAAAAGGATTATATCGTAAGTCTATCTATAAATGATTCAAAAAAGATGGTTTTTAAAAGAATTAAGGTTCAGAAATATACTCTTTATTTACTCTTGCTTTTGGAAATAGATACAAGTATTGATAAAATAGAACAAAATTTACCTGATTTATCCGATAACTTGGTGGAATTAGTAAATACTTATATTTGATGAAGCAATTAAAAATATTAAAAAACTATCACCTCCGACAAGACCACCATTAATTAAAATTCTAATTGTTAATCATACAAAAAGAAGTATATAAATTTCTATTTTTAAGAGAGAGTTTAAATTATAAGAATGAATTGTTATTATCTTTATAAGAAATTATAATAATTAGGGAAAGATGGATTGATTTATAAAGTCTATTTAATTGATGCTGATAATGGTATTGCAATATTAGATACCACATTTAAAGAATTTCAAAATAAGAAAATAGAAAAAGAAGTATTTCCAGATTTCTTCAATGCCATAAATAAAACAATAGACTCAATCCATAAAGCTATGGCAAAAGGAAAAACAAAATTTGAAAAAACTAGAATAATTGAAGCGGAAAGTTCCATTATAACTATTTTTTATCACCAGCAATCGAGGGTATTAATATGTTCAATTTCTGATGCGGGAGATAATGTTGAAAAAATAAAGAGCGTTGCGTATAAAATTGGAAATAGATTTTGGAAAAAACATGATTCAGATATAAAATTATTTCGAACGACCAGCGAAAAAAGCAAATTTAAAACTTTTAAAAATGATATAGAAATTATAACTATGGGAGGTAAAATAGCGGAAGACTACCCTAAATTATCTGTAATTAAAAATATATTGAGAAAAATACATTCCATGGGTATTATTAACGATCTTGATTATTTAATCGCATTAAAATGTAATGGAAAAAATTCTCCGTTAGATATTTCTCGAATATTCAACAAAAGCAAAATTGAAATCCTCCAAATTCTTAACAAATTGGAAGAGAAAGAAATTATCTCTTTCTAATTAATGTTGAGAAAATAAGTAAAAAATAGAACTTCATATTTTTTTTATTAAATTTATACATTTCAAATTGTATTACTAAAATAAAAAAATCTCCAAATAGAAAAAAATAAAACTTTTGATATGTTTTCAATATTAAAAAATTAAGGCGGGTATAATTATGGAAGAAAAAATAGCAATGGTAAAATCTCCATCTAGAACCCAGCATTATAGAGAAGGAGACGGATTTTCCATATCAGAAATTAAAAAGGCTGGGAAAAGTGTTCAGCTACTAAAAGAATTAAATATTAAAATTGATTATTTTAGAAAATCTGCTCACGAAAGAAATATAGAACAATTAAAAACATTAGAACCTCCTAAAAAGAAAAAAGAAAAAAAAGAACCATTTGTGAAAAAGGAGAAGAAAGGAACACCATTTAAAGAAAAAAAACCCAAAAAAAAGCTGGTTTCCGAAAAAAAAATACCAGAAAAAGAACCTGTAAAGAAGAAAAAACCAGAGAAGGAAAAGATAATCAAGCAAAAAATCCCGAAGACGAAACTAGAAGAAAAGATTATACCTTTGACGGAATTGTATGGATTAGGTCCTAAAACGCAAGAAAAATTAAATGCCCTCGGAGTACACTCAGTGAATGATTTAATAAAAGAAAATCCATCAGAATTGGCAAAACTGGTAAGTGGTACCTCCGAAGCTTCTATAAAGGACTGGATTGAAGAAGGTAAAAAGTTATTAGAAAAATAATTGAGATTTCTTTATCAATTCTCAATTTTCATCATATATATAAAAAATAAATAAATTTAATGATTTTAATGCAACAAACTTATTATGTATACGAAAGACCTGAATTTAATATAACTATAAACAGAATGCCTGTGTGGTTTAAAGAAAAGAAAATCGAAGGCAATGAGAAAGAAGGAAGAGTAATTTTACATTCTGCGAATGAATATGATGAGAATTGGAAAGCCAATGCCAAGATGGAAATCAGTTGGGAAACCAAAAGCAGATTGGATTTTGCTCATTATAAAGAAGTTCAGAAATCGATTGATATTTACAATTCAATAAATATGGTAGTAATTAATAAAGAGAATACATGGGTACGAAGCCATGAGTTTACATTTTGGTTTGGGAATCGTAGAAAAAGAATTAATCGTAATTATTATGAAGAACAAGCGATACATGGCTTGTTTTATTGTGATATGTCAGAACGTTTCTTCTCTCTGCATTCTACTATTATTGAGCAATTATACCAAAATTTTAAGCCTTATATTATAGAATGTTATAAATCTGTCAAATGTCATTAATTATGTCTTTTAAAATATACCACATAAAAAGTATTATTGATAATTTTTATTAGATGCGAATACAAAAAAATTATCTTTTCCACCAGGACCTCCTCTTTTCTCAAATTTTTGAATTATGAAATCTTTTAAAACTTTTTTCAATTCATGTGAAGAGTATAAATGATAAAATCGTTTAATTTTTATATTCTCCGATGATAAGGTCCATGGAACGAAAATATCTCCAAAATTTTTTAATTCCTTTTTAATTTGTTTCTTTTTATAAGATGGGTAAAATCTTCTCTTTATCCAATCTTTTAGAAAATGTATATAAAATCTTTTTTGCCATCTCCGCCATACTGTAAAAATAATAAATCCCCCATTCTTTAAGACTTTAGAAATTTCCGAGAAAATCTTTGCTCTCAATTCTTTAGTTTTTAAATGATGTATTGCAGCAATTGAAAAAATAGAATTTATTGAAGTAGAACGAATAGGCAAATAATTGAGATCTGCTTGAATGATTTGGATTTGATTTTTCTTCAATTCATTATTAATTTTAACTCGGAGTTGTTCTTTAGCAATTTTCAAAAATTCAATAGAGTTATCAATACCTATTAGCCTATTTCTTGAATTTGTAATAAGATCGAAATGTCTACCATTCGCACATCCCAAATCAATTACCGTGCCCTTTATATCCAAGCCTTTTTCTATTAATTCTTTAAGAAATTTTTCAAAATCTTTCCAAGGATGTCTTCGCTTGTTGTGATAATCTTTTGCTAAGTTTTTGTACTGTATCGATTTTTTCATATCTTTTGAATTTAGAATAGGATTTATCTGATCTAATTGTATAAAAGAATTACATAATAATAAATTCACTCCGCTTCTATAAAAAGTCTCAATTAATTCTCATAGAAAAAACTTGTTTGATAAATTTTTTTATAATACTCTTAATTTTTATTATTAGAAATCGATTGAATATATTTAAAAATATTTTAATGTTATTATTTATTTTAAGAAAACTATAAATAAAGAATCTTAATATAGTATTAGAGAGGAAAACTCATGAGCGATGATAATAATCAAAAAAATAGTAATAAAGCTAATACCTTTGAAGAAATCAATAAATTACGAAGATCAATAAAAGATAACATTGATTCTCTTAAAAAGGATATTAATATCTCATTAGAATCATTTAAAAATAAAATAGGAACAATTAGTAGCATTGAAAAAGTACTCAAAACAACTACTAAAACCTTTTTAGATTATTATGGACAGTTTCCTTCAATTAATACTGAAGTGAGAAATAAAATTTCTATTGAAAAATCAAATTTAATAACCTCTATTACCAAATTTCTTAAAAATATTGATTTAGAAATCATGTTTCTTTATATTTCAATATTAAAAATGCTTGAAGTTGACCTTGTAAAGAATTTTATGGATAATGCTTTTGATATTATTAAAAATCAAACTCATAACACAGTTTTTACTGCCCCTGATACCCAAGTTCCCGATCCCATTAACACTTTTTATGGTTTATCAGTTATATCAGAAATAAGTAATTTTAAAAATATAGAATTTATCGATTTACAAACAATTAAACAGTATATTCAATTAGAATTAAGTTATTTTAACCCAAATGCGTTATATAATAATTATTTTATATTAAATAGTGTTAATATTTTGAAAAAGAGAGGTTTATTGGTAAATTTACAAAAAGATGAAATATTAGAAAAATTATCTAATTTAGAATTATCAAAAATAGAGAATTATAATCTTATTTCTGATACTTTTTATTTTTTATGTAGTATAATTTTATTAAATCCAAATGGGGAATTAGAAGAGTTGAGAGAAAAATATATTCAAAAATTGAAAAACTTTACTAGTAATCTTGATTTAAATCAATTGACTATTATAGAAGTTTCTCAATTATTATTAATAATATCTATACTCAATATAACAGATGAAGAAAAGGAATTAGTTTTTAAATTATTAGATACCATTATTAATACAACTCCCTTTTTTAGTTCCGATATGGAGAATAAGAAATTTTATTGGAAAGAAGATATTATATCATTAAAAGTTGAGCTTAAAATGCTTTTTTGGGTTTTAATAACTATTCTTCAATATCAAGAGTTAATAAAATAAATGGTTAATAAGCTAATTTTTTTCTCTTTTTTCCTCGATATTTAAAATAATTCGTAAGAAATTGCTAACATTTGGTTCCATCTCTTTATTCTGGACAGCTTTATTCCATTTTTGAATAATATAATAATTTTTATTTAAGTCTTCCAAAGTTACTTTTCCCAACTTAAGCCACTTTTTTTTATTAATAATTGGAGCTTCTTCGCCAATTCCTTGACAGTATTGTTTTGCTTTCTCAGTATATTTGATTTCAATCATTTTTTCTAATTTTTTTGCCGTCTTATCATATATTCTAAATGAAAAAGGAAAAGTTCGACAGAAATTGGGCCTAGCCTTATATATTCGACATTTTTTCTGATTTTTATCATAAAAATAACAACTGCCATCAGGAGTCTTTTTTAATCCGACGAACGCCTTACCTCTCTCAGTTTCCACGGGGGAAACGACCATTTTTTTCTTATCTTCTTCTGTTGGCTCTTTTTCAAAGATATAAAAGCTCAATATAAAATTGATTTCATCTAGATTTAAACCTAAGGCTTCTTTAATTCTTAAAATATCATTGTAAGTTACATTCACAATTGTATTTTTATCAGTACAACAACTCCCACATCTTTTACATTTAAATCTGAATTCTTTTTCCTCGGACATTTTACAATTTCTAAGTTGTTCCTTGTTATTTGCTTTCTTTTTTAATTTTAAAAACTCATTTAACCATATGTAAGAGAATTTTTAATATTGAATAGTATAGGAAAAAGTAATGTTTGGTATATTGATAATATTGATTGACTTATGCTTTTTTATTCCTAATTCCCTCCAATTCTGTGGGAATATAATTAAAAGTTTTAAAAAATCTTTTTCTTACTTGACTAATTGAATAACGATGTGTCTGTGCGCCTACGGTTTCAACAACAAAGGATGCAACGACGGAACCAAGGCGACAGGCATCGAGTAATGTCATATTTAACATTAATCCTGATAAAATACCGGCTCTATATCCATCACCAGCACCAGTAGTATCTATAATTTCATTTGGAGTGGAAATCGGAATTTCAGAGTGATAGATTCTATTATCACTTTTATAAATTAATTCTGATCCTTCTTTACTTTTAGTGATAATAATTGCTTGAAGATATGACATAAGATCCTCTTGGGACATATCAAGTTTTTCTTGTATTTGCTCTATTTCAAATTTGTTTCCTATTATTATTGCCGATTTTTTAATAGTTTCAAATAGCATTTCTTTTGGAAAGAGTGGAGTTACTTGTCCCGGATCAAAAATAATTGGAATTTGAAGGTCATATAATTGATCTGTGAAATTGATCATCGCTTCAACGCTTTGGGTGGAATTGATTGCATAAATATAGTTTTCCGGATCATCAATCTTATCTTTTAAATTGAGCTCTTTACACCTATCTAATGCCCCTCCATGGAAAATTATCATCTGATTTGCTTTCACATCATTTACTATATAACATGCTGCAGTAAATTCATCTTCATGGATATCAATTCCCAATTCGACATTCCCAAAAACTGTTATATGATCTTTATAGCCGAGGCTCTCAAAATCCTTTCCAACGCTTCCTATCAATGAAACGGAGCCAATATTTAGCAACCCCATATTATAGGCAATGTTTCCTGCGGTTCCTCCAAAATGTTGTTTTCTGCTATTCGCTGTTATCGTGCTTTGGTATTCCTCTTTCAATTTATCTATTTTCGTTGCGTATACGAAATTTGAATCGAAGCCCATAATATAGTCAAAAGCAAGTGAGCCTAGAATTAGAACTTTGCTTTTTTGAGACGGCATATTATATATTCTTTTTTATATATAAAGTTATATTTATTACTAATCTTGCGTAGAGAGATTATTATTTTTACTTTATAAAATTATAATGGTATAAATAGAAGAGAGATTACTTTTTTTTAAATCTTCTTTTTAGAATTAGAATTTGATAATTAGATAAGGTTTATTTTTGATAAAATTAAAGAAGGAAATTTAAATGAATTGTCTTTAATTATAAATCAAGTGGGATGTCGAGTTCTAACTCAGAATTTTTAAACTTTTCTATGATTTCCTTCAATCCAGATTCGTTTGCCCCTAATTCAATTATATTGGTATAAAGTGCGATAATATTATCTACTCCAATCTTATAATAAATGTGATCTTTATTGAAATTAATTCTGATTAGTTCATAAATCCCTTTAATTGCTTCTTTAATGTTTTCAAAATTCTTTAATGCTTGTTGTGTAATTTTATCGTATGATTTTACTTTACCCAATATTGTAACCTCCTAGGTAAATAAAAAATAAAGTTGTAAAAAAATTTGAAGATATTTTTTTTTTCTGTGATACCTACCGCAACAAATATTAATTACCGGCTATCAATAAATTAGGATAGATTTACGATGAAATTAAAATACTTAATTCAGAAATCGATCTAATTGAGTCGAAAGGAATTCTTTCGCTTTTTTGAGTATCTTCTTCGTATTTTTATGAGATAAACGCTGTAATGCCTCCTCAAACGGTAACCACGCATAATCGACATGCTCATAACTAAGATCAACTTTTTTTGTTTTTGATTTGATTAAAAGACATTTTACAAATTTATGAATCAAATCATCTTTTAATTTATAATAATACTCATATTGTTCTTCAAAATTTTTTATTATTTGGGCATTATCAATACCTGTTTCTTCCTTCAATTCTCGCATAATCGTCTCTTCTGGAGTTTCTTTTTCTTCCTTATTTCCTTTTACCAATCCCCAATGGCCCATCTCATACTTAAGCAATAAATACTCCTTATCATAAATTACGACGGCTGCGATAGAGTATTCATTTTTCATCTTTAAATCAACTAATTTAACTTCTTATATTTTTTAAAAATAAAAGAATAAATCTGGCACTAGCTATACCAATTTTTTTTAATTTTACTGGGTCTCTGGATGCATGGTCCCTCTTTTGGTTCAATATGCTTAGGAATACGACTTAATCTCTCTTCTCTCCGCATTTTTGCTTCTTCAAATCGCTGTTTTTCTTCCTCCGTCTCAGGAATTAAACGAGGTACTTCCCTAGGATTATCATCCTCATCTAATGCAACATAGGTGACGTAGGCAGTAGCTATATGCGCTTTAGCACCTGTTATTAAACATTCATCTTCCACTCGGACTCCTATTTCCATCGAAGTCCTTCCAACATAGTTTAAGGATCCTTTTAGTATTACAACATTCCCCATAAAAGCTGGGTTGATAAAATCAATACGATCCACTGAAGCAGTAACACAATTCGAATGACAATGGCGGGATGCAACAATCGCACCACATTGATCAATTAATTTCATAATAGTTCCACCATGTACATTCCCCGCTGGATTTGCATCGGGGGGCATCATCAATTGGGCAATTTCGGTTTTTGATTCAGAAACAGTTCTCGCTTCTTCCATTTTGAGATTCATTCACATTAAGCTATTTTTATAATATGATATTCAAATATAGTTTAAATATCATTTCCTTATTGATTATAAAAGTCGATCAACTATGAAAGAAAAAATGAAACTTCATAGAAAAAAGAAAATTTTGAATTTGAAGCTAAAATTCCTCCTAAAGTGTGATTAGTAAGGTTGTGAATTTACATTCATAAAACTTTTTATTTATTTTTTATTTACTCACATAACTTTAAAACTAAAATAACAAGTTGAACAAAATGGGATTTAAAGAAACGTATGAAGCAATAAAAAAAAATTATGAAGCTGGACAGAAAAATTTTAATGTAAAATGTGAAATGCTAGAAGAAGGAATGCAGACTAAAGTGGATATGGGAGATGGTTTTGAAATTTTAATTGACGCTCCTGAAGGGTTGGGTGGAACAAATAAAGGACCAAGTCCTTTATTAGTCATTTTAGGTGTTATTGGAGCCTGTATCATAGCAGTAGTCAAATTCTGGGCATTGATTGAGGATATTAAAATAGAAAAGATGGAAATATATTCAAGAGGTAAAATTAATTTATCTGGGATATTTGGAATTGATGAAGATGAATTACCAGGTTATACCGACTTTGAACCAGTGATCAGGATTAAGGCAGATGCACCAAAAGAAAAGGTTCAAGAATTACTCGATAGAGCTCTTAAACATTGCCCAGTTATGACTAACATGGCAGGGGCTACACCTATTAAACCACGAATACAAATCCAATAAAATATGAGCAGATGTAAATAAAGAATTTCATATCTTATTTTTTATTTTTTTTTTACTTTTTTTCCCATAATTAGATAAAATTTATTTTATTTATTGCGAGAGTTTAATATCATTTGGGGATATATAAATTTTAAACCTTAAATCTCCAAAAAGTTACAACCTTTTTATTAAAATTTTCTTATTTATATCGATTATTTTAAGGTATATGGACTTGGAGGGATGCCTCTTTCTTCAAAACCGAGATCTTTAATGAAACGTTTTGCCATTTCATTTTTCTTATATACTTCACAGCGTAATTCTTTCACACGTTTATCCTTAAAAAATTTCCATGCTTCTAGGGAAAGATATTTCCCAATTCCTCCTTTTTGATATCTCGGTAAAACTCCTAATCCTGAAATTAATCCAATTTCCCGATTTAGCTTATTGAATTCAATTAAGATAAACCCCACATCTTCTGAATCTAAGCGGGCTAATAAAAAATGAGTGTCAGAATCTTGAAAAATCTCCATTAAGAGTTCTTCTGTCACTTCTTTCATTGGTAATTCCGAAGCTTTCCACGAGCGATGATAAATTTCATTTATTTTTGGAATGTCTCTTTCTTTTGCTTCTCGAATCTTAATATTTATTTTATGGGTATTAATATAATGCTTCAATTTCTTTTCCGCAATTTGTTCTGCCTTCTCAACAGAAATTCTGAGGGTGATATAATCCTCATTATCAGTATATAAGCTGGAAAAACCCTCTTGGATTTCCGTAAAGAGATTTCTTACTTTCTTCCTAAATAAGGAGATTTTACTTTCTAAATCTTCATTCGACATTGATAATAATAGGATTATTTTAATTATTAAAAGTTCTTCCTTTAGATCATAAATACCAAAGTTATGTTTTACTATTTATCCTAAAAAAGAATAAGCAATAAAAATTACATTTGAAATAGAATTTAAGAAAAAAAAAATAAATTGTATATTAACTCCACATTGCAGTTCTAAATAGAATATCCGGTTTTTCATTATTATTTTTCCAAGGAATTTTGTATAAAATGTTCCTATTATACCTGCCTTAACAATTTACTTATTTATACTCGTAAAATCCTTTCCCGGATTTAACTCCAAGATAACTCTTATCTACCATCTCTTTAAGCATATTTGGGGGTTTATCATTGGGATCTCCACTTTCTCTATAATACATAAGTTCGATATCATATACCACATCTAAGCCAACAATGTCCATTAGCTCAAACGGTCCTAAAGGCATCCCAGTGAAGATTTTCCATGCTTTATCCACATCTTCTAAATCAGCATACCCCCCTGCCCATATTTTCAAACCTTCCTTTTTAATAGCGCGCCATACTCTATTAAATACAAAACCAAGGCATTCTTTCTTTAATACTAATGGAGTCATATCGATACTTTCTAGCCACTTTTTACCGGTATTGAAAGACTCATTACTGGTTTTAGTTCCACGTGCTATATCTGCCATAGGAAAATCAGGCAATTTATAGAAATGGATATTTAACACTTTATCCTTACGCTTAACAGCATTTTCAATTCTTGAAATTGGTATTGAAGAACTATTAGTAGCAACTATGGCATGAGGAGGAGCCGCTTTATCGATTTGAGAAAAAACGTCTTTTTTAAGTTCTAACTTTTCTGGGACTGCTTCAATAATAAGGTCTGCATTCTTTACCGCTTCTTTAATTGAATTGTGGTTTAAAATTTCTCCACTCACATTCTTCTCTCTTATCTTTTTAAGTGCCTCATCGATATATTCTTTTATACCTTCTTGGTTAATATCAAAAATACTAACCTTATAGTTATGAAGCGCGGACCATTCAGCAATTTGTTTGCCTAAATTTCCTATACCAATAATACTTACATTTTTAATTTGATTAGAGATATTACATCAACCTACAAATATGAATTGAAGTTAACTTTTTAATTTAAAATTAGTATTTAACCAATCAATTAGCTCTTTCAATGAATTTTCTGGGAAGTCAGCATGTTTTGCTCTGGGTAAGACAATAAATTCTTTATTATCACTCGGGATTTCATTAAATAAAGAGCGAGCAGCTTCCGCAGTAAAAATCTCATCATTTTCTCCAACCCCTAATAGAACAGGAAAATCTAACTTCTCAGGAAATGAAAGCGTTTTCGCATCAAATATTCTCATGAATCGAAAAGTATATTTAAAATTAAATAATGGATCATCTAACCCTGTCATACCATCGCGATAATACGATATAACAGGTTTTTTGGGTTTTATAAGAGAACTAAACAAAATCTTCAATGTTTTAAAAAAACTTAGTTTTTTATATACCCCTGGTCTGGTTTCTCTAGCTGCACTTAAAAGAATTAGCCCATCAATTTGATCTAAATAGAAGTTGCATGCCATAAGTGCTGTTAAAACACCCAAGCTATGTCCAAATATTATTAATTTAGCATATTTTTTCTTTAAAAATGATATCGTTTCACCAATATCCTCTATTAATCGCTCTTTACTTGGATAATCTCCTCTTATCCCTTCTGATAATCCGTGACCCCGTAGATCTAATCCATATACAGCATACCCCATTTTTGATACCGGTTCTCCAAACATTTCATAAGGACCACTATGGCCAGTTATTCCGTGAAAAATAAGAATCGCTATATTTGAAGACTTAGAAGGAGACCATTCTCTTAAAAATAAAGTCTTTCCATCAGAAGTAGAAATAATTTCATATGGTTGTTTGACATCTTCTCTTAATTTTAATACACCGATTTCCATTTTAATCACTTCTCCTAATCATTATTGATTAATTGAAATTTTATAATATGCATTAAGCTATTTTTATAAATAAACATTAATGTTAAAAAAAAAAAACACGATAGTTAATAAAAATTATATTAATTTAATTTTTTTCTCGATCTTTTGTTTTAATTCCTCAATTTTTAAATTAATCTCATTGGTATTTACATTTTAAGAAGTATTATTTTTTGTTTTCCTTTTTTTACCCGAACATTTAAAAATAATGAATAATTATTCAATATTGACAATTAAAAAAATTTCAAAATTATTTATAAAAGGAGGTTATAAATTAAAATGCCTGGAGGAGATGGTACTGGACCTGGCGGACTAGGTCCTATGACGGGTAGAGGATTAGGTTATTGTGCTGGATATAGCTCCCCCGGATACACAAAAGGCCCAGGAATGGGTATGGCCTGGGGATGGGGACGAGGGAGAGGTTTTAGAGGATATGGAAGAGGTATGGCATGGGGACGTGGCAGAGGATGGGGTTTTCGCGCATACGTCCCTCCTGTTGCCGCACCTGGTACTTATCCTGTTGCCCCCGCAGCACCTTTAAGTGATGAACAGCAGCTTAATATGCTCAAACAAGAAAAAGATTATTTAGAATCCGACATGAATGGAATTAAAAGTGCACTAGAAGATATCTCTAAAAGAATTAGTGATCTAGAACAAAAATAATATTTTTTTTTATTTTTTTTTGAAAAAATTAAAAACTAACAAGATAAAATGGAAGAAATATCAGAAAAACTACCGGAAAGCCAAGAGAATTATTTAAAAGCAATCTATTTAATTTCAAAACGAAACCATGGAGGATGGGTCTCTAATTCAGAAATTGCAGATTTATTAAATGTGAAGCCCTCATCAGTTACCAATATGTTATATAAACTTGCTGAATTAGATCTTATTGATTGGAAGCCTCGTAAGTCCATGCGATTAACCCAGAAAGGAAAACAAATTGGAAAAAAAATCGTAAAAAGATATGAAGTCTTAAAAGATTTTTTTCTGAATGTATTAAATTTGAGTGAAGAAGATGTTTCTATTGAAGAAATTTGCTGCAAAATTGAACATCACCTTAATAAAAAGGTCTCAGAAGCACTCTATAATCTTAATGAAGATCTTAATTAATCCTATTAGAATATTTTGGGTCAGTTTTTCTGTGTTATATATTCGATATTTCTCCTCTCAATGCTTAATAACTTTCCATTTTTGATTTAAGCTCTAAAACTCAATTCTAAAAATCATCATTTCTCTTTTTATAAATCAAAACCTAAATTTATTTAAAGCTGAAAGAATTTTCTTCAAATCAAACAATACAAAGGTATAGATAAAAAATGGCAGAAATTAAATTAGAAGTAAATGAAAAAGAGATTCCTTTGAACGAGATTATGCAAGCCATGCTTAAAAATATCACTATGGGCTTCTTGAAATCAATTAAAGGAATTCCAGAAGATATAAACACTATTAATATTAGTATCACACCTTAACTTTTTTTCCTTTTCCTTATTATTTGTTTGATAATATTTTGAAATATTCTACTCATTAAATTGATTCTATTTTCGTAGATTTTGTCTTATTTCTTATTGAATTTTATTATTAACCCTATTATCTAAGGATTTTTATAGAACAAAATCTATTTAAATCTAGTAATATTTTTTAAAAATTAATTAATCAAAGTGGTGTAATCATGTCTGAACAAAATCAGTCTAAAGGAAAATTAGATTACAAACTGACTTTCTTTATTGGGTTTGCGTTTTTTACGACTGGTATATCCTGGTCGCTTTACAACACGCAAGTCAATCAAGCGCTTTTTCTATATCTTGGTACATATGGTATCGTTGGTCTTTTAATGGCTATGGATAATATGGTTGGAGTGGTTATCCAACCCATCATGGGCGGCGTTTCAGATTCAACACGTACCCGTTTAGGACGCCGAATACCATACATAATCGTTGGGACTATTGCAGCCGCCATCTTTTTTGCTTTGATTCCCACGGGATTTGGGACGCCGAAATATACGGAATTGGACATTTTGGGATTTGTAATTAAAATACCAAAAACTTTCTCTGATTCTGGTGGTCTAGGAATAGGATTTTGGCTCTTGATTCTATGGATGGCACTCTTTTCAATAAGCATGGGATTCTATCGTTCTCAAGCCGTTGCTTTAATGCCCGATTTCATCCGCCCTCATAATCGTAGCAAAGCTAATGCCATTATTAATTTAATGGGAGGAGTAGGTTCGATAGCGGCATTTACACTTAGTCTTGCTTCGGATTATATTGGATTTGAAATCACATTCATCATAGGTTCTATTGTTATGATCGTGGCATTAATTATTCTCCTTCTAAAGGTTAAAGAAAAAGACGCATATAGCTATCAATTAATTCTAGAAATGGAGCAAGGGGGAAAAGAAGGTATATCTGAGATTCAACCAAGAATAGAAAAGCCAGGAATCTTTAAAAGCCTTAAATATATTCTCAAAGAAGAGGATAAGAGCACTTTGTTTATTTTATTAGCGATATTTGGCTGGTTCGTGGGCTACAACGGCGCAGAAGCATTATTCTCTATTTATGCCGGCCCAGAAGGGCTTGCCATAGTAGGGACAAGAGGTACCGCAGGATTTTTATTTAATTTCGTTGCCATACCATTTATAATATTTGCCTTACCCGCGGGTATCATTGCTGGAAAAATAGGTCGACGATTAACCATTAAGATCGGCTTAATAATAATAATTGTCGTTACGGTAATTGGTTTTATAATTCAAGCCAACTTAATCCTTCTTATAATTATCTTGATCATATTCGGCATGGGTTGGGCATGTATAAATGTGAATTCGATAGTCATTGTATGGGAATTGGCGCCATCTGCAGAAAAGATAGGGACGTACACCGGAGCTTATTACTTTTTCAGTGTGTTAGCAGCAATTCTGGGGCCATATATAATTGGAGCCCTCACAGATTTATTTGGGCAAATTACGTTTTTCCTGATGGTTTCCGTATTCTTTGTGTTAGCGCTGATATTTATGTTCTTTGTAAAGCGTGGAGAAGTGGAGTTGACAGAAGAAGAAAAACTGGCCAAGCAAAAAGCAATGCAGAAAGTATAAATCTCTCTTCTATTTTTTTTTTTATTTTTTTTTATTTAATAAGAAATTATCCACAAAATCCAAGAATTTAATACTTTTACGCCTTTTTCTATCTAAAAGAGTTATCATCTGCAATGAAGCTTCATCCGGAATGCATAGGTTGTCTTTTTAATCAAATGGTTCAAGCGTTTACATTGCTAAAGCCAGACATTGAACCTTCCGTAATTTTGAAAGCACAAAAAGAGCTTATGAAATTTCTACTTGACAACGATGTAGAGAAGATTTCCTCGCCGATAGTGGGAAAATATTTATACAATTTAGTTGGCGAGATGATGAAGGTTAAGGATCCATATAAAAAGCTGAAGCATCATTATAATCAACTTGCATTAAAATATTACGATGAAGTGAAAAATTTTGTAAAAAGTGGTCAAGATCCTGTATTTGAGGCAATAATTGTATCAGCGTTGGCAAATACTATTGATTTTGCGAGTCAGCATAAAATCGACATTATAAATGACTTAAAAAGATTTTCTCCAAAAGATTTAGTGATTAATGATTATCCTATATTTAAAAAATTGTTAGAGAAAGAAAAGCGGTTATTGATTATATTAGATAACACCGGAGAGATTGTATTTGATAAAATTTTAATAGAGATGTTGTTATCGGAATATCCTGAATTAGAGATAATTTGTGCCGTTCGCTCTGCTCCAATTATTAATGATGCTACCATAGAAGATGCTAAAGATATATCATTAACAAAGTTAGTGAAAGTAATAGAGTCCAGTGGTGCCCCAGGAATTGATTTTTCGGATGTTACCGAGGAATTTAAGCATTATTTTTTTGAAGAAGACTGTTTAATTTTATCAAAAGGACAAGGAAATTTTGAAACTCTTACGGGAAACACATCTATTCAATCAAAGATCCAAAATAAAAATATTTTTTATCTCTTAAAAGCAAAATGTTCATTAATGGAGCGAATATTTGGGGTAGATCAGGGAAGTTTAATTTTTAAGAAAAGAACCCCTGAATTTTAGTAAAATAAATTACTTATTTGTTATTGACAATTTTATTATAAAGTCTATTATATTAAATCAAAAACGAAAAAGAGTTTAGTAGAGGGAATATCTATTTAATTAAACATCAGTTTGTTTCCAAAAATTCTTTTAATTTGTTTTTTAATAATTTTTTAAAAGGTTCGAATTTTCCTACTTCCACGGAATTGATGTCCTCTTTATAAGTTTCATAAAAAGTTTTTAATAAACTCTCTGCTTCATTTTTAAAATCATGGTTAATAGCAAAAGTTTTATCTAATATCGTGATAAACACTAATTTATAATTGTTAATGATAAGCATTTCAATATTATTGCTTTTGATAATGATTTCATCAATTTTTCCCACGTTATCATGTCCAAACAAAGATAAAGCGCCAACATATGAGGACAGTAACAATGGATTTAAATCTGAGTCAATCATTAAGTCAAATACGTATTCTCCAGAATCTTTACATATCACAATACCTTTTATAAGAGGTATATTAGAATTTAAGCTGTTAGTTTTCACAATAAATCCTTTGTAGTGTATTATTCAAACTTATACTTATTATATTAAAGATTATATGTATAATCATTTAATACTTATCACTTTCAAAGATATTTTAGTTCATTTAATAATTTTTAGTTTCCAAAACTTATTATTATGATAATTCATTCCCGTTATTTTGTTTTGCTTTTCCAGCAAGGAAAGTTTTTCTTGAATCTCTTGCTTACTAAGATTTGGAGATGAAAAGCTTTCTAAAATTTGGTCCTCTCTCATAGGATGCCGTTCTATAATGGATAAGAGTTCCTTTTCAAAATCAGATGAATAAAATTTAAAATGCCCCATCTCTGGAAAATTAATATTATTATAATCAATGAAAACCTCATTTAATCTACTTATAACGGATTTATTTGGAATTTCAACCCAACTTTCTGCGGGTGGGCGAATGGGGACGTTAATATCTATTCTATCGGGCTCTATTAAGTCCATTTTATCTTTTATTTTAAGCAATTCTTCTTTTGAATCATTTACATTCTTAACCAACATAACTTCAACCCAAAATTGACCATCATAGTGGTTTCTAAATTCAATAAATCCCTCTATTAGATCTTTAAATTTAATCTCAGGATGAGGTCTATTAATCAACCGAAAAGTTTTTTCATCTCCCGCATCTAAAGTAGGTAACACAACTTCAACATCATATAAATCATCTCTGACCTCACTTTTATAAAGTAAGGAACCGTTTGTGATTACACATATCGGTTTTTCTGTATATTCTTTTGCATAAGAAATGAGATCTCCCAAATCTTTATATAAAGTGGGCTCACCACTGCCCACAAAAGTAAGATAATCAAAATATGGCTTTTTTTCGGTTAATACTGTTTTTAATTCATTAAATATTTCTTCTTTTGGATAATAATTTTTTCTCAGATTTGTAAAATTACTGGTTCTTCCGAGTTGACAATAGATGCACTGATAATTACATGTCTTACTTGGAATGGGATCTACACCCAAACTCTGCCCCAATCTTCGACTCGGAACGGGACCATATAAATATTTCATATGATTTCTAATTATGAGAATTAAACCATTTAATTATATCTATCTATAGATGCTTTTAATAATGAATTTTTAGCTTAAATTTAAAAGTGATAATTATTCAAAAATGAAAATTTATAAAACTAAATATGTAATTATTCTCCTATGTTCAAATTTTATAATAAGTTGAAAAATTATTTTTTGTCTGTATATAACGAATATCCCTCAGATATTAAGATAAAGATGAGAAATCTCCTTTTTATTAATCTTGTATATCTTGCTGGGTGGGTATTTATATTTTTACTAGATGGATTACCAGAATATTTCAGGAGTTTTGATATTTTGAATTTTTTAAGAGATTTTATCGTAATTGGATTAATTTTTCTATCATTTCTTTTTATTAGGATTAGAAAGCCTATTTTAGCAGGAAATTTTTCAGGCGGTATAATGTTAACGATCATAATCCATTTCGTTATAGTCGAATTATTTAATGCAAATCCTTTATCCGCCCTACATATGTATAAGACCTTGTCTTTTTTACTTTTTGGAAATTTATTTATAATTTTAATTTCAATTAAACAAATTCAAGTATTAATCTATAATATAATAAGTGTTATTAGTCTTTTACTTCATTCCAATGTATTGATTTATATCTTTTTTGGAGATGATATTCCATATGGCTTATATGATGTAATTTTAGAAGCACTTTTTATTTCTTTACTTAGCTTTATTATATCTTATTATATTTTTACTTTAACTTTGCGAAGCCATATAGGAATCGTAAATAATATAATCTTTTATAAAATGAGCTCTCAAGGACCACAACATCTCTTTTCTGAATATCCCGTCGATTATAATCTTCTATTAAAGAGTGGAATCTATTTTTATACTGCGATAGGACAAGGAATTTATTATCGAACCGGTTTATTTGGACCTTTACCTTTTGGGGGCATCCAGGGAGAGGTTGCTTTTATTTACAGCTCATTGATTGATGATTCTTCGGTTGAAGATTCACGAATGAAAGGAAAAAATTACATATTAATATGTTTTATTGCAAAAGAAATAGATGTGGATTTAATCGATCGAAATAAGTTTTCAGAAATAATTTCTAATCAAATCAATAAAATCAAAGATTTATCAACTTTTAAAGAAAGAGATTTCAGAGAATTTATTAACACGCTTCGAGCTCATTAAAAATATCCACATAGAGCTATTAAAGGGAGTATAGAAAAGAAAAAATATTTACGAAAAATGCATTAAAACTCTCAAATAAGAAAATAGAAGAACATTTTTACTGGAATGTTTCAAAAGTTTATGGAAATTCCTAATATTTAAATCTAAGATGACTTTCCGTCATCTAGGCGCTTATATATTGATAAATTAAAAATTATAAATTAAAATATTAAGAAATTTTATTGCCAATAATTCATATGATATTAAGAACTAAAGTTTTAAATAGTTTCAAATAGAAATGTAATTAGCTCTATTATTTAAAACTAAACTATATAAAAATGAGAAAAAAAGAATGAGTCAAGAAGATACAGAAAGAGTTCCATTAAAAGAAAGAGTGCTCTTCGGTTTATCCGCAATCCCCGACCAAGCAACATATCAAGCATTTTCTCTGCTGGTATTTACATATTATTTCTCTGTAATACAATTAGGGAATTTAGTATGGATTGGATTTATAATTTGGACCTTCTGGAATATGATAAACGACCCCATCTTGGGAGCGTTATCAGAAAAAACGAAACAAAAAGGAAAATTAGGAAAGAGAAAATATTATTTAATCCTCTCAATTGTACCCCTTGCACTATCTATGTTCTTTCTCTTTTTCGTACCATTTTCAACGGAATCTAAAATTCCTGAATTTTCCTACTTCTTAGCTATTATCATCCTGTTTGAATTCTTTTATACGCTTTTTGACGTAAACGTAAACGCTATTTTTCCAGAACAATTTACCTCTGAATCTAAACGAGCTCAAACCAATATATTTATAAAGGGATTCACAGTACTTGCTGTTATGCTTGCTGCTATTCCGACACTCACCCCTCAGACTCCTAAAGGAAATGTAACCGTCTCTCAATTAAAAACGGCTTATCCAATTTGGGGCATTTATTTAGCTATTGTTGTAATCGTTTTTGCTGTACCATTTTTATTAAAAGGAATAAAAGAAAAGAGGATCTCAGATGAATTAGAAGCAAAGCGACCAAGCTTTTTCCAATCTTTAAAAATTACATTGAAAAATAAAACATTCGTGAAATTTGTTATTGCAAATACGATGATATGGTATGTATTTAATACATTAATTACTATCTTCCCACTCTACTTTGAATATGTTATTGATATTCCTCCCAATTTAGCATTTTTGAAAACAATTTCTCTTTTGAGTGCATTATTAGTAGCTGCATTAGTATTACCTTTTCATAAGTGGCTTGGATCAAAAGTTGGAATGCGTAATGCTATTATGATTACATTAGGATTGTGGATTGTTTTATTAGTACCCTATTTCTTTTTAGGACCTGGTGCGCAAAATTATGTAGATATAGAAATCCTTGGCCAGGTGATTAGATTAGGTGAAGCTGGGGGTTTTGGAACAATGGAGATCCTTGGTATATTAATCACTGCATTACAAGGACTTGGCTTAGGAGGCGCATTATTTTATGTTGATATTATTCATGGCGACATTATAGACGAAGATGCTCTTAATTTTGGTGTGAAAAGATCTGGTGTGTTCTATGGGATTAATGCATTTATTCATAGGATTAGTACAATCCTTACAATGTTAACCATATTTATAGTCTTTCAAGGGACCAGTTGGGCAGGAGGCTATAAACCTCAAGGCGGAGTTGATGTTATACTCGGATTGAAATTAATAATTTTCTTATTCCCAGCGCTTGGTTGCTTGGTATCCATACTATTTTTCAAGTTGTACAAGCTTCACGGTGATAGACTTTTGAAAATGAGAGAAGAATTAGCAAAACATCCTGAATTAACAAAATAAATATCTTTTTTTTATTTTTATTTCACTTTAATTTTAATTTTAAATTTTTTGCTACTGAAATAAGAAGAATAATCTTCTTCTGAATTTTTCACCTTTGATTAATAATTATATTTCATTATATTCCTAATCTTTTCCTCTAAATTGAATATACATCTATATTATGGGCATATAGGTATATGTTCGTGAAAGCCAGATTTCACGATCTATTTTTCGATCTTAATGTTAATAAATATCATTACTCCCTACTAAAGGAATCAAGAAGAATTATTATAAAAAAAGCGTAATTTTTCAAGCTTTTTGAATTCTCTTTTATGAAGATTACTATTTAAAGATTTATGGGTAAATTTTTTCCTTTCTGATTAATTTCTTCCCTTAAATCGCTGTAAAATAGTTGCATCTCCTCATATAACCAATTGAATAATCTTAACTTACTATTATAAATTTCAATCTCGGTTTCTAATAATTCCATTTAAATAATTAAAGAGAAAATGCAAAATTATTAAATGATGTAATATCCAGAATATATCAATAGCATTTTTTTATTTTTTTAAGAATTGAGAAACAGATACAAACTTTAAAAAAATTATGAATACTATATTTTTATTTCTAAAAATCTTAATGAATTAGGGTTCTTTCTTCTCTTTCCGAAATAAATAATTCGTTTATAATTAAAACCTTTTTCACTAACCTTTTCTCACCTGAAATGATATTAATTTTATAAATCTTTAATTCTCCATCATCATCACGAGGAATTCGGGCCAAAACATCCTCAATAACATCATCTACGGTAAAACTTTCAACCTTGAGATACGATTTTATTCTGCCTCTGAATTTTCCAATGTAAAAAGGTTTCATTCCATTCATAATAATCTATGCAAATCAATTAATAAAAATTATAATAATTCTTACTTAAGTTAAGATAATTTGTGTATATAAATATGATTATAAATCAAAACATTTAAAAATGATTAATTAGATCCAAAAAAGTAAGTTTTAATTAGATGTTTAATAAAAATTTTAATTTTGTATTAAATTCACTATTAATACTTAAATTTCAATAAAATTTAATATAAAAAACATAAAAAAATCTAATAATGTTTGAGTTCCAAGATTATTAAAAAAAATAACTTATAAATTGAGCATACTTTTTGTTTCATTCACACTGGCGGGTTCTCTTCCAATTTCTTTAGCTAATCTTACCATCCGTTTCACAAGTTGAGCATTCCCCGCTGCGAGCTCTCCTTTATCATAATAAATAGTATCTTCTAAGCCCGTTCTAATATTTCCTCCCATACACATAGCAATAACTGTTGTTCTGAGATTAAATCTTCCAATAGTCACGACTTGCCATGTAGAATCCTCTGGAAGTTGATGAACCAAATGTAGTAAATTTTCTACCGTAGCGGGAGCGCCACCCTTTATACCTAAAACTAAACTGAAATGGAGGGGGGGTTCTAGAACTTTCATATCAACTAAATCCATAATATTGGAAATATGACCGGAATCATATACCTCAATTTCAATCCCACAACCTAATTTTTTACATTGTTTTACAAATCTCTGATTAAATTTTAAAGGATTGTCGAATGTGTGGCTTCCATATCGTGTTCTGAATTCAAAAGTACCTGCATTAATCGTAAACATCTCTGGTTGAGGGGAAATAGTAAATAAGTTTAATCGTTGCTTGAGGGAAGCCATTATAATTGCTTGACCATATGGTTTCCCACTACTACTTACCTTTACTCCATGTTCAATCCATGCTCCTATTCCATTCCCAATTTGAACGATAATTGGACATTTTTCTTTAATTAGTTTGACTGCTTTATTATATACATCTATGTTAGGAGTATTTTGCCCATCTTCTCCTCGTACGTGGAGATGACATATAGCTGCGCCTGCATTATAACATTCGAGAGCGGCTTGCGCTTGCTCTTCAGGAGTAATAGGTAAGTTTGGATTAGCCCATTTTCCGTGGGCTCCACCCGTGATTGCAACTGTTATAATAACCTTTTTTTGAGTAAGAAGGTCTGGTTTCATTTTTATTTTATATTTTTTATTAGTTAATTAATAATTTAGATAAAAAAATATATAAGAATTTTGATAAGATATGAATTGGGATTTTTTTTAAAAAAAGTTTTTTAGATTTTGATTCTTTTTCAAAAAGAGTTAAATTAAAAAGGACAAAAAAGGATAACTTAAACCCTAAATTTTCCGAGATTTACCATTTGTAAAAACCTTTTTTGGTTTTTAATCCTAATTCTCCTCGTTCTAGTTTTTCCTTTAATTTTTCTGGAGGTTTATCCTTTGGGTCTCCACTTTCCTTATAATAAGACATTTCGACATTATAAGTAATATCTAAGCCTACTCCATCCATGAGCTCGAAGGGCCCCATATTCATACCGGTAAAAATCTTCCACGCAGTATCTATTGTCTCAAAATCAACATATCCTCCCGCCCACATATGGAGGGCTTCTCTCTTTGCCGCTCGCCAGATCCTATTGAAAACAAATCCCATAATTTCTTTTTTAACTATTAATGGGGTACAATCTATATCTTCAATCCATTTTTTGCCCTTCTGAAAAGTTTCTTCGCTTGTTTCGCTTCCTCTCATGATATCAGCCATGGGGCGAAGGGGAATGGGAGGATAAAAATGGATATTCAACAATTTATCCTTACGTTTCACGGCATTCTCCATTTTCGAAACAGGAAAAGAAGAACTATTTGTTCCGATAATTGTATGAGGTGGAGCAAGCTCATCAATTTGACTAAATACCTTTTTTTTAATTTCTACATCCTCAGGAACCGCCTCAATCACAAGATCTGCATTTTTTAATGCTTGAGAAAGATCTTCCGTTAATATCAAATTATCTCGCTTAAGTTTTTTATCTTTAGGGCGAAACATTTTATCTAAAAGTTTTTCTGCTTCTTTTAAAGCTATAGAATCTATATCATATAGATATGTTTTAAAATCATAGAGAGCACTTCTCGCCGCAATTTGTTTTCCAGTAAATCCTGATCCTATTACTGCTACATTTTTAATATCTTTAACCATTTAAATCACCAATTATATAGAATTAACTAATTATTTTTTTTATACCTTTATTTTGAGTTTTAATATTAAAAATTTTTCGAGATTATTCTTAAAGATTTTTAATTACTATTTTTTTATAATTTCTTTCATACTTTGTAAAAAATATTCATTTTCATTATTGGAACCAATCGTCACTCTGATATAATTCGAATTAAAATAATTGGAGGCATCATAGACGTATACTCCTTTCTCGGCTAATTTTTTAGCTATATTAGGAGTGTTTGTTTTCACTAATAGAAAATTAGTGCTACTTGGATAACAAATTACTCCCAGATCATTAAGTTGCTCTATTATTTTCTTCTTTTCTTCATTTACATGCTTTATATATTCACCCATATAGCCTTTTTCATTCAAGGCTGATATAGCACCTATCACGCTAGGAGATGGAAGCATAATCTCTAATCCCTCGAATTTCTCTTGAATCTTTTTTCCAGCCAATAAATAGCCTATTCCCGAGCCAGCTAATCCAAATGATTTACTTAACGTCCTTAATATAGCGAGGTTAGGAAATACTTTGATTAAAGGAAGAAATGTAATCCCAGAAAATTCATAATAAGCTTCATCAATTAATAGAATGATATTTTCATTTTTTAAGAGAGCTTTTACTTCTTCTTGTGTTATAATTAATTTGCCTGTGGGATTATTTGGATTGTCTAATACGATTAAAGTAGGTTTATCTAATTCATTTCTAATGAAATCTACCGGAAATTTAAATTCTGGCTCAGAGAGCTTAACTTTTAAAAGTTCTGAAGAGCTTTTCATGGCTGCATTATTAATTATGATAAATGTTGGGTCGGCAATGATTAATTGACTAAGTTCCGAAAAAAGAAAAATAAATTCCTTAATTAAAATATCTGAGCCAGAACTTAATATTATGGTCTCTTTCTCTATATTATTATATTTAGATAATACATACAGTAATTCGTTAACTAGTTCTTGAGGCGTATACCGATTTATATTTTTTAATAATTCTTTTATGGAATCTCTGATGCTTTTTGGAGGCGGATAAGGCATTTCATTTTTATCTAATCTTATTTCTTTCATTTTTCATCGAAAAGTTTATTCTTTTTATTTCACTTCAATAAGTTCTTTTTCTTTAGAACCAACGATAACTTTTTTAAACCCTTTTAGCATATTATCTGCTTCTAAATCGCCAGTATCAACTCGCAGGCAATTAAGCTCTTTTAATTTCTCCTCAGTAGAAACCACAATAATATTTTCTCTTCCAATTTTCTTTATAACTTCAGGTGTAAACTGTTTATTACCTCTCCCAAAAATAAAACCTTGCCCTCCTATCGGCGAAATTACAATTTTCCCATTATTATATTCTTCTAAAATTTCCAAAATTTTTGCTTCATTTATATCCTTCTCTAATAATTCTTTATTATATATGGCATCAATCCCTAAGAGTGATTTGGGTATATTAAGTTCGTTTGAAATCGATTTTACGGTTGTTCCTGGGCCTAAAAAATATACAACATTCTCCTTCATATCATCAATTATATATTTTGCAATCTGTATTTTATTTTCTGCTTCACTTCTTTTTTTTCCAGATGCTTTTTTACCCCCTTGAATAAATTGTCTAACCTTAGGAATTTTTAAATATCCATAGAGTTTTGAATCAAGTTTATCTTCTCGAAATGCTTTCTCATCAATATCAAGGACTTCATTTTCTTGAAGCTCTGATCCTTCTAAAAAACTTTCCAGTAGATTATATGCTGCTTGTGGATTTATCGCAAAAATAGAACTAAACATTTTTACTCCAGATGGAATACCAATAACCGGGATTTTTAAGTCAACCACATCATAAATATCTCTTGCGGTTCCATCTCCACCACAAAAGATCAGTATTTCAATATGTTTTTTTAACATTTCTTTTGCTATTCTTTTTGTATCATCGGCGGTAGTTTTTTCAGCAATTTCACCGACAACTTCAAAATTAAAATTAAGATCTTTTAAATAGTTTTCTCCCATCTTACCGGACGCCACTAAAAATAATAAATTCTCTTTTTGTTTAATATTAGATAAAAATCTTTCAATTCTTTTGGGTGTGACTGGTTCAGCCCCTAATTCAATAGCCTTCTTATAAATTTCTCCATCTGTTCCCTTTAATCCTACGGACCCCCCCATACCCGCTATAGGATTTACTATTAATCCAATTTTTCTCATACTAGATTCAAAATTAACTAATTAGAATTTAATTTATTATTTAAAGATCCAATGAAAATTATTTCATTCGTTTTATCTCATTAAGTAGTAAATATCCTTTTAATAAAAAGATAAATAAAAAGGTGTAGAATAAAAAAGAATTTTGTGATTATATGTGTAATTTATTTCTATTCCTCGTAATAATAATCGCCTTTTTTCTTATACATCATTTTTAACAAGAGTGGAATTAATAGCGCAAATAATCTCTTCATAATTGCTAATTTAACCTTATTAAATTTGAAGTTTTTATATTCCTCATTTTTTTGCATTATTTGGTCATGAAAGGTTTTCCATGAAGAGATGATTAATTCATAGAATTTTTTCTTGTCTAAAACCTTAGTAGGCATATTAACCATTACTCCGCGACTTTTTATACTTTTTAATCTACCATCTTCGATATCTTCAATCTTAGATGCTTTTATAGTAATTTCGTTCTTTTCAAAAAGCTCTGGATTTGTCAAATAGACCGGTACTAATACATCCCAAATAAAGATGTGGTCCAAATGATGTACTTTTTGATGAACCCAAAATTCATTTTCTATTTTTTCTAATATCTTTTCAGGCCAAAATTGTACTTTCTTCATATGCTCACGCCTGAACGGTACTTGTTTACAGATATGACAATTTATTATTGTTACAGGACATTCAGCATTTAACACATCTTTAGCTGCTTGAAGATCATTCTTTAAATTAGCATCTTTCATTTTAATTCGCCCTATTTCCAATCGTTCTTTAGTAATGCCTCCCATTAAAATAATTTCTTTTAAGTTTTTATAGAAATTTTTATCTATGAGATGGGCAGCATAAAGGTTCGTAACAGGACCTAATGTTAATATTGTTATTTCACCTGGATTGGATGCGACGATGTCAGCAAGAAATTCAGCTGCCTCTGTATTTATTTTTTCTTTCTTGGGTGCGCCTTTCTTTAAAGGAATCTCTTCTTTTCCAATTGCCTTTAAGAATTTTTTAGTTGTCTTAAATACATTTTTACCGGATGAATTGCCGAAGACAGTTGTTATTCCTAAAATCTCAAACTCTTCTTGACCAAAAGAATAGAGAATTGCCAAGCCATCATCATTCCAGAGAAATGGTTTCCCCATCGTGTTATCTGTATCAATTATTACTTTTTTTGCTGTCATTATAGTTTCTCTTTTTGTTTTACTATTCAGTTTTTTTTTCAAATAATAATTTATAGATTCTACTTTCCGAAGTCATAAAGAAACCGAAAAAGATTATAAATATACCAAGTATTAAAGCAAGTCTTGCGATAATATCAATTATAGCTTGCTCAGCATTAAATATTCCATTATCAAACACCAATGATCCGCCCCCTAGTATAAAACCTATCAACAAAAATAGCCCTCTATATTTCAAAACTTTATCTTTTGAAATCATTGACTTTATAGCTAAAATTAAAACAAAAACTCCCGTTAAAATGAGCGCGAACATATCATATACGAATACAATAATTTCAACTGTTTCAAGTAGAATAGAGCTGAAAAAGATTACAGAAATAAAGAAACTCTCCCATATGACATTTAAAACCACCAGTAAATAAAAAAGAATCCTTACTGAGTTATTATTCGGATATAAAAATTGATAAAAGATATAGAACCAAGAAAGCATTACAAGAAAAATGAAACCAAAGTTTATAAAGAGTAATGTTCTATTATCAACAGATATATCAATTCCGAAGGCACCTAATAAAAATTTGAAGCTAAAATAAAACAAACCAGCGAGGAAAGCTATTGCAAAAATCACACCAGCAATTAACTCTTTTTGACCCGTATATTTATAATTTATAAAAAATTTTACAGCAACTAATACCATTAAAAGCATAATCAAAAAGCCTAATGAATGGTATATTATTTCTAAGACCATTTTTTTTCACTTATCCAGCTATTTAAATTTATACATTTGCTTTTAATATATAATATTTTATATCAACATTAAAATAATTTATGAATATTATTTATCTGAAAAAAAAAGTAAGAAAGATATTAATAAAATGGGTATATCTATTTTGAGATTTTAAGAGTTCTCGGCATATTGCTTGTTGTTACATCTATTCTTTATTAGATTTTCCTAATACTTTATAAGTTTTACTCTCTTCGGTTAAAAAGAATCCTTGATATATAAAAAAGACACCAATAATAAAGACAATTCTTGCTAAGAGATCTATGATAGGAAACTCCGGAGTAAAAATCCCATCATCAAACAATAATGATCCTCCTGCGAGTAGAAAACCAACAATTAAAAATATTCCCCTATATTTTAATACTCTATCTTTAGACCTAATTGATTTTATAGCTAAAACAACAAGTGTAATGAGAGTTATAGTCAAAGAAAAAATATCATAGATTTCTAGGACAATGACAATATTAGAAAAACCAATCGAAAATGCGAGAATTATATAGATTCCAACCCAAAGAAGATTAATAAATGTGAAACTATAGAATATTATTTTCATTTTATTTGAGGTGGAATATATAAGTTGATAAAATACATAAAACCAACCTATTACCATTATCGCATTAAATATGGGGGAAATCATCCGTAAATCTGTTTCAGTTATCGGAAGTTGAGTTCCGAAAAGACCGAGGATCAAATTTATTGATGTAATTATTAATCCAAATAGAAATGCAATTAGTATGATAACTCCCGCAATCATTTCCTTTTGACCAGTATAACGATAATTAATGAAAAACTTAAATGCTACTATTAATACCGATAATAAAAGAATAAACCCTAAAGAATGATAAATTATTTCTATAACTGACATTTTTTTTAAGCTCAGTATGCTTTATTTTATCTCTATAAATAATTATATATAAATGAGAAAAATCTTAATTAAAAAGTTATGTTTTTTTCTGTAAAAATGAAATATCATAGTTTTTTAAATCATTTAAGTTGAATAATTAAGCTATCTTTTCTCATAAATTTTGTTTTAAGATAAGATAAAGAAAAAAATAAAGAAGATAAAAGATTATTTTTTTAGAGTTATTACATTGGTTTTTTTAAAGCACTAGATTTTGAGACCAATTTTCCTTTAGTCTCTTTTGCGAAAAACAAAGGAATAATTGCGGGTATCATTATAAATGCAGCAACTATAAAGATTAATGGTGTTGGAACATATCCTGGAATCCCATCAATCAAGATCCTCTGTCCAGATATACTAGATAATATGCCTCCGATAGGAGAACCAATGACCATTGGAAGAGTAGCCGCGAACAATGTATAATATCCGCTGAATTCTCCAGTTTGGCTTGCCGGAAACAAGTCTCTCATCCATGCATTTGCTGCCATATTCCAACCTGTCATGAATAATTGCATTAATACTGCAGCTATGATTAAAAGAAAAAAATTAGCGCTAATGATGAAAAGAAACAAGGATAGCCCGTCACCGACGACACAAACAATTGTTATTTTCTTTCTTCCAATTTTATCTATATACATACCTAATGGATATGCTAGAATAATACAGATTATAAAACCAATGAATACAATTATCGAAGAGGCCGACAAGTCAAATCCGAGGTAGTGCTGTAAATAGACGAGTATAAAGGGGAAAAATATGTAAAATGCAGTTGCCCAGATCAATATTCCAGTGAGAATTAAAAAGCAGTCCTTATTATCCTTTATCATATCTTTTCGGAATAATTTCTTTACATGTTCTTTTAAGCTCAATCCTGAAGGCTCTAGCCCAACAGGCTCTTTAGACATATAAGCACCTATTATGCCAAGGATCGCAAATCCTCCCATAATAACAAAGAAAATTTCATAACCGAACCCAATCGTCGCCTCAAAACCTTCAATAATAAATCCTGAGATTCCATAAATAACCAGAGTTGAGAGTAACATTGTAGTTTGGAGAACACCTAATGCTTTTCCTCTATTCTGTTCGTTGGTAATATCGGTAAAATATCCGCTAAAGACCGCATCAAACGCTGTAGACCCAAAATACGTCATTATACAATCAAAAAGAATAGCTATGGCAATAGCTAATAGTACTGGTCGAAAGACTCCCGCTAAAGGATATATTGCTGTAGTGATTCCCCAGAAAATGAAACCAAAAAGCATAAACGGTCTTCTTTTTCCTTTTATATCACTTAACGCTCCCATAATAATAGCAGTAATTCCTGCTACAATAGCACTTGCCGCAACCATTATTGAGATATAGATAGGTGTGGGACTAATTTTATTGTACATATACACGTTGTAAAATTGATTTTCCACAGCCCATGCAAGGTTACCTGAAAGCCCTATTAAAAAAATAATCCATTTTGTTTCTCTGGATACATTTTCTTTGGAAGAATTAGTATCAATTGATTTTTTCATAATTTACATATATTAACTTAGTTATTAGTTAAACATAATATTGTTTGACATTTAATTAATTTTGTCTATATTTCAGTTTTAAGCTATGAAGTTAAATTGAGGGTTTAGTGATTAAATACCCAAGAATAAAGAAAGTAAATATAATTAGAGAAAAAAATACTTATTTGCTTAATTTCTTAAATTTAAGAAACTCCACATTCTTATATATTGATTTCACTTCTAGATTAAAATAATTTTTTATGATTTCTAGTAAAAACTCAGCATATTTTATATCGACATTGATTTTAAACTCATTTTCTAAATATTTTATTATTTTATTTAGATTCAACTTTTTATTATTAGTTATATAATTTTTTGTTGTATTTGCTAACATAAATGCATTATTAATTTCCAATTTTAGAGCCTTTAAGGTGTCGCGCCCATAATTCTCATTATAAAATTTATTAATAAAACCCCTCTCAACTGCAAATTCATTTTCGGTTAAAAAACCGTGTTCATCTTTTAAAATTTCTACATTTTTAATAATAATGGGTAAATCCAATTCATTTTTTAAATTAGAATAATCATATTCAGATAAAATTTGATAATTAATTTCAAAAGTCCTATTAAACAGATAATTGAATAATTTCTCATAAGTAGGTTTTAAGAAATCTTGATTTTCTTCTAAAATTATCCCCACAGATTGATTATTTAAAAAACATTTTAGGATATAACTAAGAGTTAATGGATAGAGATTCATTTGAATCATAACCATTTCATGATCATCAAAAAATTCCTCCTTAATTTCTTTAGATTTCTCAATAATTTCTGGAGAAGGTACATAATATACTTCTTCACTTTCACGCATTATGAAATTCTTGTCAATATAAGCTAGAAAAACATGTTCACAGATTAGTTTCTTGACAATTATTATGCTTAACCCTGAACTTTTTTCCTCTATTTTTTTTTTCGGTACTTCAATTTTACCACTTTTTTTACATACGGGACATTGAATAAAAACCTGTTTTTTATTTGACATGATAGTTAAATGAAAAAATACATTTTTGATATTTATATTTTTATATCATAGGAGATTTATTGTGTAAGAATGATGAGTAGGGAGAGTTTAGAAGTAAATTCTACTATCATAGGACAATTGACAAATACTGAGTTGTTTTTACTTACTGCGTTCTCTATTTATCCTATTTATAGAGGAAAAAAGTTTATTCGAAATTTTTGTTGCTATTTTCCTAATTTTTTAAATTTCAAAAATTCTACATTTTTATAGATCCCTTTTAGATTGATATGATAATAATATTTTAATATGTCTAATAGAAATTCCGCATAGCGTATATTGACTTTAATGTTAAATTGTTTTTGTAAAAAATTTATTATTTTGTGTATATTTAACTTTTTTTTCATTATTATAAGTTCTTTGATTGAACTTGCTAAAATAAACGCATTTTTTATTTCCATTTTCAACGCTTTTAAGGTCTCAATACCATATTTTTCATTATAAAATTTCTTCACAAATCCCCTTTCCACCGCAAGATCAGCACCAGTAAGAAAATTGTTTTGATCTCGCAAAATATCTATATCTCTAATAATAATTGGTAAATCTATATTATTTTTTGCTGAAATAAATTCACTATAGGGTAAAATTTGATAGTCTATCGAAAAAGCACCTTCAAAAAGATAATTAAAAAGAGTTTTATAGATTCTTTTTAAAAAAGGCTTATTATCATTAATGAGAATTCCTATTTTTTGATTAAACATTAAACATTTTAAGATATAACTAAGAGTTAATGGATACACATATAATTTAATCACATTCATTTGATCCTTATCAAAGATTGCTTCTTTTCCTTTTTGGATTTCAAATACTATATCTGGAGATTGAATGAAGTCTAATTTTTCGCTTTCTCGCATTTTAAAATTTTTATCAACATAAACTAAAAATCGGTGCTCACAGATATCTTCTTTTATTTCAATAGTTGTTAAGCCCGTAGGACTTCGTTCTATTTCTTTTTTTTTTACTTCTATTGTACCGCTCTTATGGCATATAGGGCATTGTATGAAGACTGTCGCCGTTTTATTTGACATAATATTCGCAATTAAAAATAGATTTAATATCCATTCTATATAATGATATTAGATTATGAATATATAAAATTTCTTTATGAGAATAGATTAATCTAAAGTCAATAAGCCACAATTTTTATTTTTCACAATTATAAATATCTTAGTTGAGAGAAGCTAATAGATTTAAATTTAAAAAAGAAAAATAAGATTAAGGAATTAAGATTAGATTTTAGTTTTCAATTCTCTCTCTTATCTTAATTACAATTTTTTTGAATTCTTTTGCGCTTTCTGAATCAGGATACTTTACAACAAATGGTAGACCCCGATCACCCTGCACGCCAACTTCGATCTCAAATGGTACTTGCCCTAAGAGTTCGACATTAAAATCATTTGCAGCCTTTTCAGCCCCACCAGGAGGATATAAATCTATATGTTTCCCACAATGCGGACAATCAAAGCCGGACATGTTTTCAATTATACCTAATACATTTCTCTCCATAATTTGGGACATTCTAATGGTTTTGCGGGCATCAAGTAACGCTACTTCTTGAGGTGTAGTAACCACAATTACATTTTCATCAGGAATTAATTGTAAAATATCAAGAGTTTCATCGGATGTTCCCGGGGGTAAGTCGAATACAATATAATCCAACTCTCCCCATTCTGCATCGCCTAAAAACTGTCTTATAGCTCCCATTTTCATTGGACCTCTCCAAATTACAGGCGTATCTGTATTTTCTGTAAGAAATGACATAGAAAGCACCTTAATATTGAGGGGACCATTTACAGGATAAAATTTATTCCTTCCTTTGTCAACTCTGGGCTTTAACTCATCATCAACCCCTAGCATTTTTGTGACATTTGGTCCTGTAATATCAACATCAAGGATTCCTACTCTTAATCCTAAACTTGCTAAGCTCATAGCTAAATTTACTGCAACCGTAGTTTTGCCTACCCCGCCCTTTCCACTAATTATCACTAATTTATGTTTTATCCTGGCCATATTCATCTTAATGTCTTCCAAGCGTTGTTCCATAGCTTCTTTTTTACCTTCTTGAACAGTCTTATTCAGATCAATTTCATCTGGGATGTCTTTTTCTTCCATATTTTTTCCCTTTATTATTATTTATTAATTTTTAAAAAATTAATTCCATTTATTCTTTTATTCTTGAAATAATCCTTCCTCTATTAGTATATTGGTAATAATTTATGAAAAATAATCCATTTTAAATTATACATTTATATTCGAGAGAGGAAAATATTTATAGAAGCAATTCTATATATTGTGAATATATATTCATTATTATTAAACTTTTTATCTATAATATAAAAGCAATTACTTGATAAATATAGAATAAAGCCATAAAATAAATCCTGTTCAAAAAAAGCATATATCTCTATGTATGTTTATATATTTCTTCAATTCTTTAATAGATATCAAGAATTTTTAATTTTTTCAAAAAATAAAAAACTTATTTTTTAATCAACACGAATCAATGAAAAACAAAGAGAATAAATAGGTCCAAATTATCAAATTTTTAATTGAGAGACTAATAATCTAATGGTTTATATGTATTTAAAATAAGTTCAGAAAGCTTTAGAAATGCTTTATCTATTCTCACATCTTCTTTTGCGGAGGTTTCTAAATAATAGCTGCATCCTAATTCCTCTTTTATTTTTTCTCCTTCACTTTCTGGAATCGGTCTCTCATTATCATACTTCACTAAATCGAGCTTATTTCCTACTAACACACTAGGTTTAGATCCTATAACTCGTTCAATTTCAGTCTTCCATTTACTTAAATTCATCAGTGAAAATCTTCTAGTTAAATCAAATGTATAAATAATACCATTCGCTCCAGCATAGAAGCTATTTCTTATGCCTTCGAATTTTGCTTCACCACCCAAATCCCAAATCTGAAGCGTAATTTTCTTCTTTTTGTTAGGGAGGTCTATTCTTTTCACAAATAAATTGGTACCGATTGTAATTTTTGTATCATCTAAAAATATATCATCTACATAGCGATGGACGATTGTGGTCTTACCTACACCTCCATCACCAACAATGCATATCTTATATGTACGATATTCTATGGTATGATCCTACTCCTTTTTAAATTATTTCCTATAACCTGTTAAATCAAATAAATGTGATAAATATTTCTTTATACTGCTTTTTAAATGCTTCTTAAATATGTAAGTTTTGAATATAATAAAGATTTTTACTTAAATTTTTTATGGTTGGTAATTATTTATTAGAACATTTTTTCTTATTAATAAAATCTTGATTTTTAATTTTCTTAAGATCTTTGATTTTTTTTTTTAAAATTCAATAATTCAATAAAGAAATTTATTTTTATTAAAATGCGTTTTACATTTTTTATGATAGTCTATATTTTTAAATTTAGCTTTTTAAGAATATTTAAGGTTTAAATATTATTACAAAGAAATCATATATAACTATTAATCGTTAAAGAAATACAAAAAGGAAAAAACTAAATGGAAACTACAATTTTTCGGGAGAATGATGCCGATTTATCCCTTTTAAAGAATAAAACAATATCAGTTATTGGGTATGGAAATCAAGCAAAAGCTCAAGCGCTAAATATGAGAGATTCGGAACTTAATGTAATAATTGGCATTTCTAATGAAAAATATAAAATGCGAGCAGATAAAGATGGCTTTGAAACCTTTTCTATTGCAGAGGCTGTCAAACGGGGTGATTTCATATTTTTATTACTCCCAGATAAAGATATGAAAGAAATTTTTGAAAAACAAGTAATTTCTCATTTGAATAAACAAAAAACACTCATTTTTTCTGATGGATATTATGTGGCTTTTAGCACTATAGAAGTTCCCAAAGATATTGATGTACTGTTAATTACTCCACTTGCACTTGGAGAGGTCGTAAGAAAACAATTTATTAATAAAGAGGGCTTTTTTACTTTTATCGGGATTACTCAAAATAGTTCTAGAAATGCCTTGAATCATTTATTAGCATTAACAAAAGCGATTGGAGGTTTAAAAAAAGCAGCAATTAAGATGTCATTTATGCAACAAACCAGCTTAAAATTATTTGCTGAACAAACTTTTAGGGCAGCTTTTAATCAGGTATTAATGAGGGCTATTAAAAATTTAATGGAAGCAGGTTATCCCGCTGAGGCAATATATATTGAATTAATACTTTCAGAAGAAATGATTTATACAGTCGACAAAATGATTAATGTGGGGTTAATTAAGCAAATGAATTTTCACTCCCAAACATCTCAGTATGGTTCTTTAAGCCGTGGGGTTAAATATGCAAAAGTAGGAGGCGATATTGATAAGATACATAAAAAAATTTTGCAATATATTGAAAAAGGTCAATTTTCACAGGAGTGGGAGCATTATAAAAACACTGCAAAATTAAATATTATGAAATACTTTGCCTTTACTACTAATTTTAGTAAATTAGAACAAGAGGTCTATAAAAATCTTAATTATTCAATACCAGAGAAAGGACAAGAACTAAAGCTTCCCTCAAAAGAGCAATTAACTAAATATAAAGAGCTAAGAACTACATATGAAACTTATAAGAAATTTTATAGCCAATTTTAATAATTAGAAGAAATAGAATAAAAAAGTAATAAATATGAAAACTAATATATATTATGAAAAAGATGGAGATCTTTCAATTTTAACAAATAAAATAGTTGGGATGATAGGATATGGAAATCAAGGCAGATCTCAAGCTTTAAACATGAGAGATTCTGGATTAGATGTAATAGTAGGCAATAGAGATGATGAATATAAACAGAGAGCAGAAAAAGACGGATTTAAAGTATATTCAATAGAAGAAGCTATTAAAAAGGCAGATATATTATTCTATTTAATTCCAGATGAGATAATGAATGAGGTATTTGAAGAAAAGATTTTACCTAATTTACATAAAAACCAGAGTTTAATATTTGCAAGCGGGTATAATATTGCTTTTGATCTGCTGAAACCACCAGATTTTGTAGATGTGTTACTCATTGCTCCACGTATGATTGGTATTGGTGTGAGAGAACGTTTTTTGAATAAAAAAAGTTATTTTAGTTTTATCAATGTTCATCAAAATGCTTCTGGAGAAGCGAAACAGAATTTATTAGCGTTATGTAAAGCCTTAGGAACACTCAAATTAGGAGCAATTGAAGTCACATTTAAGCAAGAAGCCGTTTTAGATCTTTTCACCGAACAAGGATTTGGTCCCTCGTTTGGAAGGGTTTTATTAGAGACCATGAATATTTTAATGAAAGCGGGATATTCTGTCGATGCAGTTTTGATTGAATTAATTCTTTCGGGACAATTAAAATCAATTTATAAAAAAATAACTGAATACGGGCTCTCAAGATATATCCAAGCATATCCTGAAAGGACTCAATATGGGATTGTAAGTAACGAAATAGAATATAATAAAGTAGTAGAAAAAATTGCTAATATACAGAAAAATGTTCTTAAGCATATTGAAAATGGTGGATTTGCTGAAGAATGGGAAAAATGGTTCTCAAAAGTGAAATTTAAGGTAATCAAATTCTTTGCCCCTCGCGTAGGATTTGGGCCAAAAGAGAAAAAAGTACGCAAGAAACTGGATCTTCCTGATGTGGACCTTTTTGCAGAGGTCCCGTATCCAACGGAGGCGGATATAAAAAATTCTGAAAAAATTCAAGAAGAATTAAAAGATTTTGAGGGATATCCAGAATATTAATCTAATTATATTAAATATCTAAAAAAAAGTGAAAAAATAAAGAATGGTTATTGGAGAAAATATTGTTATAGGTATTTCTATAGGATTAGTTGCGTATGTGTTATTGAACCTAGGCAAAGGGATACAGAAAATGGCGATTGAAGGATTTAAAGCAGAGAAGAAGATTAAAGGTAAAAATTCAGGCGTTTGGATTGGTGGGACAATCCTTACTAGCATTTATATGTTTGTCCAATGGATTGCTCTCTTTTTCGCTCCTATCAATGTTATTGCTCCTCTTGAAGGATTAGGATTGATTGTGTTAATAATTTTCTCTTATTTTGTCTTAAATGAGAATATCACTAAAATAGAAATTTTTGGCATAATATTAATTGTTTTAGGGGTAATTCTTGCTACAGCTTTTAATCCAAATCCGAGTGCTGTGCAATCAGGTGATTTTAATTTTTTGTATTTTATTATTATTCTTTTTATTTTATTATTGTTCGAAGGTATCCTAATAATAATTTCAAAAATGAGTAATTACAAAGCGGCGGGTTTAATCCTTGGAAGTACAGCTGGCACTCTTATGGCATTTCAGACCGTCTCAAAACGAGTTACCGCAATCCCAGATCCTTATTTGCAAATAATTTTCATCATCATGACAATGATAATGTCAGTTCTCACTTTAATTATGACTCAATTTGCGTTTGCTAAATCAAAAGCTAATAGAGTCGTACCATGCTTCACTTCTGCTAGCATTAGTCTTTCAATTCTTTTAGGGATTATCACATTGAATGAATTAATCATTCTCATTCAAGTGTTTGGAATTGGAATTGTCGTGCTTGGAGTAATATTTTTAACTGCCTTTAGGAAGGAATCGGAATAAATAATAGTTTTAATTTATCTTTTTTTTGCGTTTTTATCTATTTTCAAATTCAGTTTTCATGAGAAAAAAATATATCTTTTAAATAAAGAGTTAGAAATGAAAAAAAAAGAATTAAATAAGACTTAACGTGGAATTTTAAAGATGTAATGAAGGGTTAATGTATCTATTTCGTCAATATTATCCATATCCATACGCCATCCAAAAAAACTTACTGTAATATCAGTATGGGTAAAATCAGCAACCACAAAACCGGACTTTTCATAGCTAGGGAGAAATTCCGCTACTAATAGATCATTTGGCGGCATTGCTTCAATCCCTCTGAGCCCTCCCGACGGATAGCTTCCCCCATCTGCCCCTAGAGAACCCACTAGTACAGAGGGTATAGGATCCGATGAAAAATCTAGCTCACCACTTCTCAATATATATCCAGCAGCCTGGGTATGCATATCACCACAGAGAAACAAATCAGTCGCGTTCTCCATATTAAATGAGGCATTTAATATTCGATTATGTTGTTGAAACCATCCAGATTGCCATGCAAATTTATATTCGAATTTACTGAGCGTTGGTTGTCCATCCACTTTTATTTTGACATCAGGATACCATGAAAGCCATTTTCCTGCGCTCCAACCAAAACTAATTGGGGAGATATTAATAACATATTCCGTATCTTCTGCTTCCATACGATCAACTATCCAATTCTCCGCTTTAGGTGGTAAAAATGTCGCGTTTGATCCGGTGAGAGTTACGTATCTTCTAAGATCATATAATAGTCCTTCTACTAGTTTTCCATAACGAAGCGTACCAAAAAATTCCGATGTATTTTCTGCACTTCCATCCAAATTTGTATCGGGAAGATCCAAGGGTCTATTTTCATCGGGGAGAAATTCTGGTAAATATAATCTTCGTGCAATTCTTCCAAGCTCTAAGAGTAAAGGACTTGGGGGAAAAGAAATCCCTTCCTTTACGGTTGGATCAGCCCATACAAATAAAAGTGACCAGTCTATATCATCCTCAGGGATAGCTTCGTCGTTCGCAAAATATTCATGGTCATCTAAAATAAAATAGGTTGGAATTGATCTACAAGCTGTCCCATATAAATAAGATATTTGACAATCAACCGCATTTTTAAGGAATATTTCATTACTCGTTCCTAAAACTGGTAAATACGGTATATATCTTCCATTATACTGTATAGCTCTTCTAGATTGACCAAGAATATTCGGTCCTTTCCCAAAATATAGATCATAATAGATTTGATCTCCAGTGCCAATTAAAATATCTGGTTTAAAATCTAATGCCCTATTTAAGATTTTCTTTCTTATTGAGAGAGGCATTTGCCCCATCCCATACCAAGACCTGCACGCATCATGCCCTCCAGAACCAGTAAAAATTACAATTCTTAAATGATCCACGTCTGCATTTGGATCGGGAAAGGTTTTTAAGGGCCACGACGAGCATAAGGGAATGGGTCCAGAATGAAGCGATAATTGATAAGTTGTATTAGGTGTTAAATTCTGGGCATCAAAACGCCAAAAGTATCCTCTAGTATCCATTTTTTCCCCATCAATATCCGTTCCATTTATTCTTAATTGTGGATTAGCTACGGGAATATCAAAGGAAGTCTTTATTATGAAGCGATTGTGACTCGCAGAAGGGAGAATATGGGTCACAACTCCATGATTCCATAATGGGTCTGGGTGGTTAGGTTCTATATTGATAGGAATGTAAGGAATATAAAAATAAAATGATACTAATGATATGAGGGTTAACAAACTAAACAATCTTGCGAGAACTTTAAATTTTTTCTTTAGAAAAAACGAAATTATGAATAATACTGGTACCGCGACCTCTAATCCTATTACTATCATAATTGGCACGGTAAATTGCTCAAGTATCTTCGCAAAATCATAATTCGTAAAATAAAAGTATATAAAGACAATCATTATACTTATAATTAAAATAGAAGTAATTGCCACTTCAATTATTCGTATTTGTTTTTTGGATAATTTCTTCGGCTTCTCATTTTTAACTTTTTTAGGTTTGATTCTGCTAAGAAGAGGATTATAGCGTTCTAAGTATAAATAACTGGGAGTTACAATTAATAGCAATATTGCCATAAGGACGGTAAAATATATTGGAACTGAAACATCCTCAATAGAATATTGCATAATATATTTATACGATGCTAATAAAGAAATAGAAAGAGTTAATCCCACTAAAATTAGCGATATGGTAAGGAGCTTAACTTCTTTTTGTTCCATAATTTTTTAATTAAATTGGGATGTATTTTAAAATATATATAAAGTTTAACCGTTATCCTATTTAAATCTGAATTGTTATATAATTTAGAACTGAATTGTTATATAATTTAGAAAAAATTAAGGATAAATTTTTATTCGAATTACAATTACAATTATTGAATAAATATTCAAAATAAATAAAATAGTAAAAATAAGAAAAAAATACAAAAAAGGTTGAGTAAATAATGACGATTATAGGATTACCCTCCATGGGTAGTGGAGGAATTTCTGCGAATGTAAGTCCTCGTTTTGGAAGATGCCAATCATTTACCTTTGTCACGGTCGAAGATGGAGAGATTCAAGAGGTTAAAACAGTACCTAATTCTGCTGCCAGCGCGATGGGTGGTGCTGGAATTCAGGCGGCACAAATCATTGGAAATAACGGTGCCTCAGAAGTTATCGTTGGATTTTTAGGTCCAAACGCTTCCCAAGGGTTGACTTCTCTCAATTTGAAAATCTATCAACTCCCAAACCAACAACTAACCGTGAAGCAAGCCATTGATATGTATTTAAAAGGTGAGCTTCAAGAAATTTCTCGGGCAAATGTTGGCGCACACTATGGTATGGGAGGCGGCGGAATGGGAGGTGGTCGTGGTATGGGTGGCGGAATGGGACGCCGAAGATTTTAAAATGTATCTAAATTTTAATAAATCTTTTTATTTATTATGGCAAAACCACCAATAATTTGTGTAAGCGGGGGAAAAGGGGGCACGGGAAAGACCCTTATTGCCGTGAATCTAGCCACGATGTTCAAAAATGAGGGAAAAAAGGTGCTCCTTATTGATGGCGATGTGGAAAATCCAAATACCAATCTTTTATTAGGTTTAGAGTTAGAAAATAAAACGCCGGTAATGTTTTTTAAACCCGTAATTCTTAAAGAAAAATGTTCAAAGTGTGGACTTTGCGCCCAAAATTGTGCGACTAATGCATTATTATGGGTGAAAGACTCTTATCCCATCCCTTTTTTAAATTTATGTTCTGGGTGTAAGTTATGTTATAAAATTTGCCCAGAAGATGCTATTGAAGAAGATACTAAAGTTCTAGGATGGATTTACGAGTCGCAAAAAGATAATATTGACCTCTTAGTAGGAGAATTAAAGCCCTCAGAAGCACGTTCTGCATCGGTCGTAGAAGCACTTCTCGACAAACTTAATACGACACTTGAAAATGAACCAGAAAAATATGATATAGTAATCTTAGACACGGCACCAGGGGCTCATTGCGATGTCGAACTATTAATAGATCAAGCAGATAAAATTATTCCGGTAACTGAACCCACTAAATTTGGAAAACTGGATTTGGAACGAATTATAGAATTAATCAAATTATTAAAAAAGGATTATAAAACGATTGTAAATAGATCTTCTCTTTTAGGATTTAAAGATGAATTTTTGCAAGAATTAGCGGAGCAAAAAATAGAAGTATTGGGAGATATTCCTTTAGATGATGAAATTGTACAATCATATTGTCAAGGTATTCCACTTATGGACAATAGTGGAAAATTTGACATAAATGGAGCGGGATATCAAGCATTTCTGAAAATTTTTGATGCCCTTAAAATTTGGTTGAAAAACAGCCATATGCAAGGAGTGAAAGAATAAAATGGAAAGGAAAGCAATAGGCATAATAAGTGGAAAAGGCGGTGTGGGGAAAACTTCTTTAACAGCTTCCCTAGCCAGTTTGGCAAGTAATGATCCCGATATTAATCCAATTATAATGGATTGTGATGTAGACGCTCCAAATTTGGCATTAATTTTGCCTGCGGAAAATGAGCATAATATCGACATACAAGACACCTACACCACCTTAAAAGCATCGTTTATTGAAGAAAAATGTGTTCACTGCAAACAATGTATTGAAGATAATTTTTGTGAATTTCACGCATTAAATTGGAATGAGGAGCAAGAGATTCCCATTATTAGTTATTTAGCATGCGAGGGCTGTGGGGCTTGTAAAGTTCTATGTCCTGAACATGCATTTGAAATCCATCCTGTAAAAAGCGGCGAAATAATTTCATATATAACAAGGAAAGAACCACGCTTAGTATATGGTCGAACTGAATTAGGGAGCACGACTTCGGGGAAACTAGTATCAGAAAGTAAAGAATTTACTCAAAATCTTGAGGAATATGAAGACTCCAACTTGATCCTGATCGATGGACCTCCAGGTATAGGTTGTCCTGTAATTGCTACTGTTTCAGGATTAGATTATGTTATTACTATCTGCGAACCAACACCTTCGGGACTTCATGATGTAAAACGAGCAATAGAAGTGGTACAACAATTTGAAATCCCCTTTGGAATTGTGATTAATAAAGCAGATCTAAAAAGTCCTTTTCAAAAAAAGTTTCAAGAATTTATAGAATCAACGGGATATGATATATTGGGAAGAATTCCTTTTGACTTGCAAATTGCTCACGCAATGGCGAATGCTGAACCCGTTGTAGATTATGATCCAAATGCGCCCGCAAGCAAATCAATAGAAGAGATATTTCAAAAGCTGAAAAAGAGATTATGGAATTCTTCTTTATAGCTTTTATAATCTAATATCCTAATACTTCAATTGCTTCTTATTTACGATTTATTAAGTTATGATATGTAAACCATTAAAAAATTTATAAAGAATAATATAAAAAATTAATAATTTTAAAAACCTTTTACACTCAGAAAAGAGAAAAAATGGAATCAAATACAAGGTGATTATTATTCCAACTGATAATTTTATGGAGATTTATAAATTCTTACCACAAACCAATTGTGGCAAATGTGAACCTAAAACATGCATGGCATTTGCTCTCGAATTGCTTAAAGGGAATGTAAAGATTGCGGATTGCCCTCCATTAATTGAGGAATCTAAATATAAGGAAAAACTTGATCAATTACAAGAATTAATTGGGGGAGAGGAAGGAAAGAAAAAAGAATTAAGAATCACTATTGATGATGAGTTATGTGATGGATGTGGAATCTGCGTAACTGTTTGTCCCGTAAATGCTAGGTATTGTTATTCCACTCTTAGCGGAAAGGTACCAGACTATCCTCCTGACGAACATCAATTGTTTGTAATAAAAGATGGAAAATGTGAGCTTCTAGCCCTAGATCAATGTAGGAGGATTACTGCTCAAGGGAGAGAGCGGGAATGTCGAGTTTGTGAAACTTATTGTCCTCGCGAGGCCCTAGAAATCTCTTATGACCTTGTAGAAGAATGAGATTTGAAAAAAAATTAGAGATAGAATTCGAATTATTAAAATAGGTTATAGCTAATATGAAAAGAATTACATGTACAGGATGCTCATTATTATGTGATGATATAATAATAGAAGAAAATGATGAGAGAAAAATTGAGCAAGTTATTGGCGCATGTATAAGAGGAAAAGAGAGACTTGAATCAATCAAATCACATAATAGAATATTAAAACCCTTATTTAGAGAAAATGATGATTTAAAAGAAGTAGGGTGGGATGAAGCATTAGAGAAAGCAATTCAATTGATTAAGGAATCATCAAATCCGATCCTTTATGGATTTTCTACTACTTCTTGTGAAGCGCAAGCAGAGGGTATCCGATTAGCTAAAGCAATAAATGGGTTTATAGATTCAAATTCCACTATCTGTCAAGGAATTACATTAAATAAATCAAAAGAAGTAGGAGTGACAATGACAACCCTCACTGAAATAATAAATAAAGGAGATATTATTCTTTTATGGGGGTTTAATCCAATTGAATCGATTCCTCGCTTATTAAATAAAATTTTATTTTCAAGAGGGAAATTTAGAATGACTGGAAGAGAAATAAAAACCCTTATTGTAATAGATCCTGTGAAAACCGCTTCATATAATATAATGGGTCCTCGAGATATCCCCCTATTAATAAAACCAGAATCCGATTTAGAATTAATTCAAGCATTAAAGAAAATTTGTAAAAAAGAAATGGATATCCCTTCAGAAGGTATTGCTGGAATAGATAAAATGGATTTAGAAAGGTTAGTAGCAAATCTAGTGGATTCTGAAAATATTTCCATTTTTACAGGACAAGGTATGTTACAACAAAGCGAAGATGGAGATCCTTTAAAAGAATTATTAGAATTGATTGAAATTCTTAATAATGTTAATAAAAAAGGAAGAATCTCAGTAATAATGGGTGGAGGTCATTTCAACATGACAGGATTTGATCAGACTGCTTTAAGTTTAACCGGGAAAAATCATAGCCTTCAATTCAAAAATGATGCTCTAATTGATACAGATGATAATATAATAACTAAAATAGAGAATGAGGATTTTGATCTTTCCATTATAGTTGGGACAGATGCCATCTCACATTTGCCATCAATTTTGGCTTCCCATTTAGCTTCAAAACCCCTTATTTTATTAGATAATCGAAAATCTAGCACCTATTTTGTTGCCGATGTTGTGTTACCCACTGCTATTACAGGAGTAGAGGCAGGAGGGACCGCATTCAGAATAGATGATGTTCCCATTAAGTTATCCAAATTAATTGACCCTCCGAATGATCTTCCTTCCGATGAAGAATTATTAATCAAGATCAATAAAAAAATTAAGGGGGAATAAAAACTATGGAGTTAAGATTAAATTCAATAAGATTGATTGATCACGATCAAGCTAAAGAATTTACATTTGGAGAAATTGAAAAAATGGAAGAAATTTTAGCCATGGCATATATTAATCCTGAGGATTTTGAAGAAATGTATTTAACACCTAGTTTAAAACTCCATTTATTTAATGAGCACGGGGAAGTAGTAGTTAAATTTAAACAAGATGAAAATATCCCTAAAGGAACGATTGCGATGCCAGTATCAATATGGTCTAATCAATTAACAAGCACTAAAAATGGGAAATTATTAAATAAAAATATTCCCGTAAATTGTGAAGCCACCAGAGATCCTCCTACACCATTAAAAGAATTGATTGAAAAGATAAAAAAGGGGGGGATAAATAAATGAAGAAATTACTAATTAAGAATGGCATAGTATATGATCCTTTAAATGAAATCAATGAAGAACAAAAGGATATTTTAATAGAAAATGGAATTATTGTGGAAAAATTCTCTTCAGAGAGCGATATAAAAGAAATAGATGCTAAGAATAAAACTGTAATTCCAGCCGCGCTTGATATTCATACTCATATTGCTTCTCAACAAGTGAATTGGGCTCGATTAATAGGTTCTAATAACAAAAAATTTAGGGAGATATGGCAGGGATTTTCTTTAGAAAATATCGCAAAAGATTACTTGGCAAATGGATATACTTTTGTATTGGACGCAAATACCTATCCTTCTCTTGCAAGTCAGACTATTTTCAATTTTAAATATTTGCCCGTTTTAGATAAAGGAATGTTATTAAATGCCAGCAATCTATGGGTATTAGAATCTGAATTTGAACGGGCAAAAATTGACGATATCGCAACTTTTTTATCTTATCTTCTTTCTACTTGCAAAGGTTTTGGTATTAAGGCTTATAATCCTTTCGAAGCAGAAACTTGGAATTTTAATAACCTTAGAGAAAGTATAGAGCAAGGTGGGAAATTATATAACTTTTTTGCTCTGGAAGTCTATATGAATTTAACGAAAGCAGTCGAAAAATTAGCGCTCCCTCATTCAATTCACGCACATATTGAAGGCTATGAAAATGAAGTTGGAAATAAAAACTTATCTACACTCTTAGAAGCTTTAAAGTCAATCGAATTGACGCATCAGAATAATTCTAAATTCGATAGATCGCAGATATTTCATTTAGCTCATGGAAACTCCTATAATATTAATGGAAATATCTCAGAATTAATTTCATTTTTCAATGATAATCAATCTATTGACATGGATTTGGGATTAATTGGATTTGACCCCATCAATCCATTAATTACCTCCGATAGAACCCTTATTACTTCTCATTTAAATTCACACAATAATAGCACGCTATTTCGAAATGCAATTGAAACGGAGGGAGACACCTTCGTTAGTTTAAGAAAATTTAACAAGTCTAATGAACATGATTGTAAATTATGGGAAAATGGTATAGCTTTAGCATTACAAGTGAACAATAAGTGGCAACTTCAGTTATCCCTTAATTTTCCGCATTATTCTCATATAAATAATATCCCCAAAATCGCTACTTGGTTGCTGAGTAGCAAAGCACGACAGGCATTTATGAAAGATATGAACCAAAAGTTTGTAAAAAACTCACAGCTCTCCAATAATGAAGATGTCTTATCCTTTTATGAATATATTGTTATTTCGAGAGCAAGCCCCGCAAAATCATTAGGTTTGGGAAATATCAAAGGAGGATTCACGCCGGGAGCTGATGGCGATGTTAATATATTAAACATTAATTTACAAGACTTAGATCTCTCAAACGATTATTCGAAGCTCCAAAACGCTTTAGAAACTATGGAATATGTTATAAAAAATGGAACAATAGTAAAAAAAGAGGAAATTCTTACACTAGATGAACAAGGAAAGATTTTTTGGAGCGAAGGCACCATAGAACGACAAGATAAAGAAAAATTTTTGGCTAAGAAGAGAGAATTTTATCAGAAATATTACTCCGTTTTTTATGAAACTCTGAAAAATGACGTAAATGAGAAATTATTGCGGAAAATAAAATAAATTTAAGGAAAATATTTTTAAATCCAAATTAAGCTTCTTGGTTCAAACACTCATAAATTAAACAAATTTATTATATCTTTATTTTTCAAAATCTCAAAATTTATAAAAAAATTAGACTACATATTTATATAAAACTTTCATTCTAATTCTATATACAAAAAATTATATAAAATAAACTTGAAAATGACTGAAAAAAAAGTAGGAGTAAAAACGGAATATACAAAAAAGGACATGATCTATTATAGCTTCGCGGGAATTGCCGATACCATGTCTTATCAGATGTTTTCTTTCTACATTTTTAATTATTACATCGCTGTTAAGCAATTACCACTACTTTGGGTAGTTATAGGATTTATGATATGGACCGTGTGGAATGCTCTCAACGACCCCCTCTTAGGCGCCATTTCTGATAGATCCTCTTCAAAATGGGGTCGCCGTCGCCCATTCATTGTATTAGGATTAATACCACTAATAGCATTGATCATACTTGTATGGACTCCATTCGGACCCGATGTGGTACAGTACATTTATTTCCTTATTATCATTATTCTTTTTGATTTCTTTTACACGATGTATTCTTTAAACCAGACATCCTTATTTCCTGAAATGTTTGAAAACCTTGAACAGAGAGCGGTAGCGAATAATTACGTTCAAATCTTTAATATTATTGGACTATTATTTGCTGCAATCATTCCCACTTTGTTTGTACCTACCAGTGTGGAACCAGGCACAGAAGGGGGATATATCGTGGGCTCTATTATAATGGCAATATTAGCGACGGTTTTCGGATTAATTTTCATTAAAAAAGGATTAAAAGAACGGGTTGAATATGCAAAAGATCCATTAAAAGCGCCTTCATTTAAAGATTCTGTGAAATTAACATTCAAAAATAAATCATTTACAACGTATGTCGGAACTAATTTAGCAGTATGGTTTGTTTTCGGGTTAGTGCCTATTATTAATCCGTATTATGTAAGGTTTATTCTTGGAGTGGAAGGGGGTATGATACCGTCAATCTACTTAGCCATCTTGTTTATTTCTGCAATAGCCTTTATGATACTCTGGAGTAAAATTTTTGCTAAATTTGGGCCGAGGAAGGCTGAACTAATGGCATTGGGATGTTTAATTCTCACAATGACTCCATTTTTGTTCATGCTTCATCCGATAGCAGCAATTTTTACTTATATTATTGCAGGTTTTGGGTTTGCCGGGATTATGTTCGGCCGAGATATGATGATGAGTACTATAATTGATACCGATGAATTGAAGGTTGGAATTAGAAGAGAAGGGGCATATTATGGAGTTAATGCCCTCATCATACGATTATCGACCATTGGGGTCTATTTAGCAATTTTCTTCATATTTTGGGGAATTGGATGGGGGGTTATTTATGATCCTAGTGCTTACACGCCCCAAACAAATATAGGTATCTTTATCCTTATGTATTTTTTACCAGCCATTGCTCTAGGGTTAGGACTATTAGCACTCTTGCGATTCCCAGTCACCAAAGAGAAATATGATGCAATGCAAATAGAGCTCGATAAGATGCACGAAGAAAAAGGGAAAATGGTCGATCTTGATAAGTATGAAGAAATAATCTAAATACCTCTATTTTTTTAATTTTTTATTTTTTATCTAATAAAAAGGTTTTAATTTTTTCTTTTATACAAATTTAAATTAATTTAAATTAAACCTTAGCAATATAAAACTTAGGTGATAAAAATAGCACAAGATGATAAAAAAGAAGCGACTTATCTTCCTTATGAACCAAAAATGGAGCCAATCCCGCCAGACAAGTTGAATTATAAAAGAACAATTGTTATTTCCCTCGCGTTTTTTATAGTCCTTTTAGCATGGAGCTATTTCAATTTCAAGGTACCTTTAATATTAAATGAGGTATTAATAAATGAGTTAGGAAGCAAGAATCCATTTATAAGCGTTATAATAGGGTCTATTATGGCAATTGATAATATTACAGCAGTTATTTTACAACCATTCTTCGGTGACTTAAGTGATCGAACAAAAAGCAAAATTGGTCGTCGCATGCCATACATAATTTTAGGAACAACCTCCTCTGCATTTTTTTTTACCTTAATCCCACTTATTAGAGTAATCGCAGGATTAGTTCTTATCATTTTACTTTTCGATATAGCAATGTCGATTTATAGAAGTGCTTCGATTGCTATATTACCGGATTATACTTCTGATAAGGTTTATTCCAAAGCCAGCGCAGTACAGCAATTTATTGCGAATATCGGAGGATTAGTAGGATTTGCCATGCCGATGATCTTTCCAAAAACAATGTTTTCTAAGCCCACTGCTTTTCAAGAATTTATTATAAATCTTGGAGATATATTTGGAATGAATCTTTCCTATATGGTACCTTCAAGTATTATTGGAGATTTTATTCCCTTTCTCGCAGTTGCGATCATCATGGTATTATTATTGATAATCCAAAATATTTTTCTTAAGGAAACACCAACAGGAGACAAATTTATTCAAATTTCCGAAAATAGACTCGATATCGAACCCGCTACATTCAAAGCTCGTGAGTTAAAAAAAGGGAGCGAGGAAATTCAACTAAATCGGCGTAAAAAATTTAGTTCTTATCGGGAAGCATTTCAGATTATGAAACGACATAGAGATTTTGCATATTTTTTGGGAACAATAATCTTTATGTATTTAGCATTCGCTTCAGTAGAATCTTTCTTTTCTCTTTTTGCACAAGAATATTTAGGAGCAACAGAAGCACAAGCGAGTAGATTATTCTTATTTTATTCCGGCCCGATGATTGCAGTCGCTTATTTCGTAGGTTTGCTAGGACAATCAAAAAAAGTGGGGCGGAAAAATGCCGTTAAGATATTTCTTATATGGTTAATAATTTCATTGATTATAATGACTTTTATCATAATTCCACCGTTATACAAAAATCATGATGAATTAATTATGATTATTATGTTGGTGTTAGTTTCTGTGCCTTGGATGGGATTTATAGTCAATTCTTTTCCAATTTTATGGGCGCTTGCACCAGAAGGAGACCTTGGAATTTATACCGGAATCTATTACACATTTAACCAATCCGCATATGCCTTAGCACCCATTCTATTTGGGGGACTTTTATCTGCATTTTCAACGATTTTAACTGAAGGATTTAAATATATTATTATGTTTCCTTTTATTCTCATCTCCGTTATAACAGCATTTCTATTATTTTTCCGAGTTAAGGGTGGAGAGACACAATAGAATAGAGAGACTATAAAATTTTCGAATTAAAATAGTATATATAACAAATTTTCTTTTTTTTTTGATTTTAATTAAAAGTAAATTTTCTGTTTAGCGAGCTTTTTAAAAATATAGAGTTAGATTTTTAATCATAAATTGTTTCTTATTATTATTAGAGATCAATTTAAAATATATTATAACTAATTCGAATTTATACTCAACCTTTATGGATTATGTAGAACCCAGTTTTGAAATTGATAAGGAGGGGCGTGTTTTATGCAAGGAACACTCTAATTATGAAATTTTTAAGGATCCTCAAATGGGGGAACATAGAGAGCGATTATTAGAAAAAGAATTGACTTGCAAAACCTGCGAGCATTATTATAATGATGATTGTTATTTTCCTAAGGATATAATCGATCAAATTGAAGCTAATCGCATTAAGAAGAAAAAGGAGTTTACATGTAAATTATGTGGTAATAAAATTGACCGAATGCTCACAATTATTTATAGTTTATATTTTAAGCAAAAATATAATGTGAAAATTCCATTAGTTTGTTGCGCTTGCCATTCCGCCTTAAAAGAAAATAAATTTATCGAGAGTTCGAAATATCGGTCCAATATTTTTTTATATAATGCGCTTTATGCGGTGTATTCATTAATATCTGTATTATTCTTTATATTCGTGTATCAAATAGGCTTCTTTTATCTTCTCATTTTCCTCTTTCCAATCGTCTATTTATTTATAATTAATATGAAAAAACGGCACAATTTGAAAAAAGGATTGAGTTTTTATAAACAATATTTCTTAAATTCTTCAAAATCAGAGAAAAAATCATAAAAGACTATTTTAAATTGTAAAGACCAGATCTAATTATATTATTTATATCTCAATTAGAATTTATAAAGAAAAAAGTTATTTGAGGTTTTATAATCAAAGTTTTAAATATTTTAAATGAAGAAATTAAATCTTTTTATTAGCTCGTAACTCATCAATCCATTGCGTCATTCTTTGAAGAAATTGATTTCTTGCAGTTTGGATGTATTCAGGAAGCTGATTTGTTAACTCTTTTTTCTTAGCTGGTCCATTATCACCACAATCCCATATTTTATCGTTTCCACAGAAACAAAGTGGCATATCTGATTTTCCATCCCATATTTCGGTGGTAAAAAACCCAATCTTTGTAAGTGGTGTGTCTATTGTAGCATCTACTTGAATCCATTTCTTATTTACAAGTATTTTAACATAATTATGAAAGTCTATAATTTCTTTTTCTTTTAGCATTTTTACTAATTCATCAGGAAATTGAACAATTTTATATCTGCTAGTGGGAAACCATATTAAATCTTTCCACCGTTGCATGCAGATCATATCTTTTGTTTCTAATCCGATCCCTTTGTATAATTCTCTTAATAGGAAATTTTTTCCTGAACATGTTCCTTTATTCGCTTTATACACATCCATAGGATCTCTAGAACCCATCCTTCCAAAACGAATATCTCTTACTTTTTCAAAAATTTTTACAATTTGATGATCAAATGGTAATTCATAAAGATCCCAGTCTTTGAGAATTTTAATCCTGTGTTTTTCACTTAAAAACTCCATATTATTGTAAACCTCTAACATCTACTAATATTTTAAAATTTATTAATTATGAGAGAGAAAAAACATTCAATATAATCTAAGTATTTGTCCACATGAATATTCCCCTATCCCTGAAAGCCATAAATTTACAGCCCAAAGAATCCTCTCAGAATCATTTTTATAATTATTTCCTAGAGCTATCCCATTTACGGAAATGCCTTGAGGGATGACATCAGCTGCAATTGAAGTTAACATTCCTGTGATTCCACTTGAGCAGGCGCTCTCATGGATAGAACCATCAATTGTAAGTTGGCCTTCTCCCTCACCTTCTCCTGTATAGCCAGTGGTTGTATTAATAAAAATTACCTTTCCCTCTTTTGCGTTAATCATCAATGGAACAACAGCTTTCAATATTAGAAAATAATTAATAATCCAATCTTGAAATAAATTATCCCATGTTTGTAAGGATAAATCCTCTTGGGAAATTTTGCCTCTTATCTTATTAATATAGAAGGAACAGATTAAATAGTGAATATATCCAAAATTATTATATATATCCTCAATTGCTTTATCAATTTCTTCTTTATTGGCAGATTCGATTATCTTATAAATAACTTCATTATCTTTTTTAAAACCTTTTAATATATATCTGTTTGCATAGGATTTCAGATCTATAAGACCAAGATTTACATTTTTTTGAGCAAGAAATTTTCCAATGGTTTCACCAACAAAACTATTGGCTCCGAAAATAATACAATTTTTTCCTCTATAATTCTCTTCGTTCATATTATATCTCCTCATTTAAAGATAGGTAATTCCTCCGTCTGAAAGAAGCGTTAACCCATTTATTTTTGATGATTTTGCTAAACAGAAATATGCATAGATTTCAGCAACCTCGTTCGGAGTTATCATTTTACCAGTCTTTGATTTTTTATTCATTTCAATTATACCCTTTTCAACATCTTTCCCTCTGGCTTTCATAACCATCCTAATCATCGGTGTATCACAATGTCGCAATACTAAGGCAAATGTTCTAATGTTATAATCCTCATATTTTTTAGAAATATATTTTGTTAGCCCAATAAAGCCCGACTTTCCAGCAAGATATGGACAAGGAATCCCAGAAGAAGATAAAGGGGCGCCAGTGAATAAAATTCGCCCCCATCTCTTTTTTTTCATATGAGGAAGTGCTTTAAGTGTGCAATACATAGCACCACAAAGATCAATCTTAATAGTTTTTAAGAAATCTTCAAAGGAGATATGAGGAAAATCTCCACTGCCGTGAACAGCAGCATTATTAATAAGAATATCAACTCCATTTTTCTTATCTTCTATTTTTTGATACATTTTTTCAATTTCATCTTTATTTGAGATATCATATTGAGCAGCTATTGATCTTTGCTTCTCATATTGTTCGTTTATCTTTTTTGCTAATTCCACTGCCCCCTTAATATCACAGATATAAATAAAAGCTCCTAATTCTGCAAATCTATTACAAATTGCAGTTCCAATCCCTCCAGTAGCACCAGTTACTAGAACCACTTTTCCTTCTAAAGAACTTGTCTCTATATAATTTATGTTATTTTCTTTCATGGTTGCAGGTTATGTTATGATATAAAGATCTTAATTATTTTTGATTTTTATTAATATCTTAAGAAACCTAGTTAAGTTGAATTTTTTTAAGCTTTGAATTAGGAATTTCTTATATAAATTATTAGAAATTTATTATTATATGAAGAAAACCGAATGCCCATGGTATAATGAAACCTCAGCGATAAAACGAGCTTACGATTTAGGGTTAATAGATAAAAAATGGGTTCAAGAATTCTGTTGGAACGGAGGAAAAAACTGTATAAGGAAAAAAAGATTCGAAAAGGAAGGTTACGTTTCTCCGGATTATATATTACCTGATGGAACAGAAGATCCTAAATTAAAGAACTATTACTTGAATCATGATTAGAATAGAAAATCGTAAATTTCCTCCATTTGATGGTTAAGCTTAAATTTTTCATTACTTATGCTAGATGTATGAAAAAGAAAAAGGATCTCGAATTAAAAGATTATGAATTATGCTTTATCCCTGTTCCCGTTTATTTGATCTCCACCGTTGATGAGCACAATATTTATAATATTGCTCCCTATGGGATGGTAATGCCTGTCTCTTATCATCCTTTGATTATTTCTATTGGATCATCTAAAAATAGAGATACATATAGAAATATTAAAGCGATAAATGAATTTGTTTTAAATGCGCCCAGCTCGAATATGCTAAAAAAGGTTAATCGGACAGCAGATCCTGTCCCTTCGGAAGTAGATGAATTTATTCACGCTAATTTAACACCCATTGAATCAAAAATAGTCAAACCACCGAGAATAGAGGAGTGTACTACTCATATGGAATGTAAAACTATGTGGATAAAAGAAGTATCAGAGGAGGCAAAAAATCGAGTTATAATAACCGCAGAAGTCGTAGCTTTATCCCTTGATGAAGATCTTTTACGAACGAATTTATGTAAGCAAAAAGGGCTTATGAGACCGCTCTATTATGAAAAGCATATATATTTTACTCTGGGTGGATATATAGGAGATCGAAGAATGAGATAAACTAAATACATAAAAAGAGGGGTGTTTTTTAACTCCAGAAACTAGCCAGGAAAATTTTATACACATTTCTAATATTAGAATTATTAAAATTAATTGAATTTTTATTAGTCTTCATTCTCGATCTCTTTAATTTTTTACTAAAAGGGTATTTATTATGAATTAAGTCCAATTAAATAAATTAAAAAAAGCAACAGAATCCTTCAAACATCTTTAGGAGATTATATCCCTTAAAAATATTAAAAAAAAAAGGTATATAGAATTAATATTAGATTGTATTATTCTGTTCAGATCATATGTAAGTTTTTTCTTTTCCAAAATGTAATAATTAATGAGAGGATCGAGATATATACCGCGAAGCTAAGAATTAATGGGGGGAAGCTTGGAATTCCCGTAGGAGCAGGTTGTTGCGACATCAATAACAGAAGTAAAGGATCTATACCTGCACCAGCGCTAGCAAAGTTTATACCACACTCATCATAAATCGTATCATCATTAATCTTAAGAAATGACACTACACCGGAATAAAGCTTTTCTATATTATTACGGTTGATCCCTGTAACCTCAGAAAGATCCATTTTTATCGTCGATGTTCCATTAGGATCACTATCGCAAAGATCAATTCCTTCCTCAGTTAAGTGAGGGGACATCGTGCTTACCCACTCTGTTCCGTTCCAAATATCACCATTAGAACTATTCATGATTATTGCTCTGATTTGAGTGAAAGGTAAAAGCGGCAAAACATTCTTTCCAATCGCTAAAACGTATTTATTACTTCCACCTTTTTCAACTAAACTTATAGAATACCAACCCCCATTCGTAATATTTGCATGAGTATCGTCTATAGTATCGTAGACCGATAAATCAATTATGTTATTATCATAATATTTACAGCTCTTTAAGTCTAACATCTGATGTGGTTCAATATTAGGTGGATTCCCCGATGAAAAGTTTATGAAGTCATGTGGCGCATCATCACCTGCCGCCGCGGTGGGAATAGAAGAAGATATCGGAAATATAGGTGCGTTGATTGGGTTAGTCGACTCGAGGTTGGAGTTGTAGATTGCGAGCAGCCCCGATAAAATCAATGCGACTCCAATTAAAAAACTCATTCTATATTTTTGGAATTTTCTAAAATAATTAAATTTCAAATATAAAACCTCCTAAATAGATTTCACCGGATATCAAATAAGACACATAAATATATAAATCTTATTTCTGCTATGTCAATTAAGAGGCAAATCAACTATATTAAAAGTAGAAATTATAACAAATATAATACCTTTTATGTAAAGACATAAATCAATTTAATAAAAAACTCAGAGTTCCTGATCTAATTTTTCATATTAATTTTTATTAATGAGAGAGATCCAATTGTTCAAATAGTGAAGATATTATTATGCTGAGGTTGAAAAAAATATAAATGCCAAAAAAATCATCCTAATTCTCCAGCCCATCCTCTTACTTTTTTGCGCATTTTTTCTTGGTTTGAAATAATTTGATCTAACTCTTTAGTGGATTTGTTTTTTAAATCTCTAATCTTTGGAACAAAATCAAAATATATAAAATGATTTTTGCAAATATTAGAAACAAGATTATCAGGAATTTCCTTTGGACTATCCTTAAATTTTTGGTATTTATTTTCCCAGTCCAGTAGGAAAGATTCAATTTTCTTATGGTGCTCAAAAATAGGCAAAATACCAAGACCATTGGGAGTAGTCACCGCAATATTAGCATACTTTAAGGAGAATCTATTACCATTGAAAGATATTGCAATCCCTCCTTCTTCATTCACTCTATTCAGCATATTGATATCAGTTATAGAATCTCCTATTGAGATTATTTCTGAGATGGAGACACCGGTACGATGTGATATATCTTCTACGGCTTTCTCTTTTCTTTCACCGCCTCTAACACTAATTTTATTCATTATGTTAATATAATCTGATTTCTTGTCTTTCCAAAAAAAGTCATTAAGATCCTCTAACACAGATTCTAGATTTTTATTGTTCTTAAGATATTTTTCAAAAATATTCTTTACAAGTCTGTCAACACTTTCATTAATATTAGAAGCTTGTGCTCTTAATTCATTGATTGGGAATTCTGTGCAATACACATGGTCTCTGGATATGTTTAGTTCTTTTGTAACTTGATAAGCAAATTGGGTGTAGCTCGTAGAAATCACAAAAATTTCCCAATCTTTTTGCAATAATGCCATCAACTCTCTAATACCGGGAAGAATCCCCAAATTCTCTTTTGCTAAATCTAGTAATTCATCGTTAGTGAAACAGGCTACATACATTGGGGCCATTATTCTTAGAGTATCTCCAGGCTGATATTCTGGAATACCTAATTCCTCTTTAATTCCAGGAGTATCAATTAAATAATCATCGTAATTTGAAATCATAAAGAAAAATTCTCCCATATCATAGTTTTGTACACCCAAGTCAGATTTCTCGCCCAATTTTTTACCCATTTCCGCAGCAAAATCTACCACAGAGAGAGGTCCTTCCAAATCCCAACAACAAACTTTTGTTTTTTTCATATGTTCTCAAGAACTTATCATTAATAATTTCGTAGGAAATACTACACTTAATTAATCTTATTATTAAATTATTAATAGTGGGGAATCAAGAATAAATTAAATGAATATTTTTTTTAAAATGGTTTTTAGTAGAATTTTAATATCGTGTTTTGGAATTCCATTCATCGGACTTTCAATAGCCTCTTCCCTGCCTTTAGGATGAAAATGATGATGCTTAGATTTTACCTCCCATCTATCATCAAAATTATCATATCTTATTCGATCAAGATGATCTTGGGAATAAATTAACTGATAAGAGTATTCATTATAGTCATTATATCGAATATAAAGTATTAAACCATTAAAAAAAGTAATTTTTAAAAAAGGACGCTCATCATCTATTTTTTCATCTTTTATTTTTGAAATTAATTCCTCAAGAAGCATTTTGCGAGCTAAAAAAAGCTTATCTAAAGCCTTCAAGAGGAATAGCACCTAAAGTGTATTATAAAGATTTTTTAATTTCTTCTCTTCGAGCAATAGTTGTTTTAGATCGATAGCGTCATTTTCTGCCTCAGAATACGTGCCATCTTTTGCTTTTTCCAAAAAGGTAAAAGCATTCGTTTCATTCCAACGTTTTAATATTTTAGTTATATGTTCTTGAATATTTCTAAGTTTGTAACTTATCAGATCCTCAGCTATCTCTTTATCCATATCTACTTTCATTATTTTTCAATAACTTAATAAGTATTAATTATTTAAATTTTGGTACCCAAATAAAATTTCTTCTGATATTATGTTAGTTTAAAGTATTATATTGAAAACCATCTAACAAATTATATAATGATCAATCATAAATTAGTTTTAAAAATATCTTGAATGGATTTCTCTTTTTTCTCTTTTTTAAGAATCTCACGCCAATTAGGCTCGATTATATCAAAAGCCTCCTGTGCGAGGTTCTTTATATCCTCATCCTCAGAAGTTAGAAAATGACCTATATAAGCTAAAGCTCGTTTATCTTTAATATTCATTAGACTTTCAATTATGGTTATAACTCTATATTTATCAGGGTTCGCTTTTTGAAATTCCTTTTTTAATTTTTCAACGATTCCTATCGTAGCCTTGACGTTGCCAATCCGCCCTAGTGCTTCTATAATTCGATTAATAACCATATGATCTTTTTCCTTTTTCAGAGCGGTGCACATTAGGTTTACGGCCCTTCCATCATTTAGAAATCCAAGCTTTCTCGCAGCATTAGCTCTCTCTTGCCATGTTTCAGCATGAAATAATTCCTTTATTAAATTATTCATATCAGCGTCTCTAGAGTTTTCAGTCATAATAAATAAAATGATATTAAAATAAATTATAATTTATTAGTTATGAAATATAAAACAATAAAGGTTTTTAATCATTTTATTTCTATTATTTCATAATTTTTTAGATACAAGAAGTTTAGATTTGATAATAATTTCTTTCAGATAGATTATCCATTTAGAAGTGAATTCATATGATCGATACGTTTTTGTAAAAGTTCGGGCGTCCCCACATCCTTTCTATGGAATAAATTTCCTTTAATACAACTCACACCGCTCTCTGCAATCCTTTCTGCTTCTTTTAAGGAGTTTGCCACACCTAATACTCCCATAGCTCTAGAAGTGGTAGTAAAAATTTCTCCTTTTTCTTTATAAACAGATGCATAATAATATTTCGTTCCAAGTTGTTCTAATCTTTGCTGGTCAATCAAAATTTTCTGATCACTTTTAGGAGATAGAGGATATCCTTCGGGTGCAAGATATTTACATACTGTTGCTTTTTTTTCGAATTGAATATCTATTTCATCCAAATTCCCCTCTAAGATTGCCCAACAAATATCCACAAAATTAGTTTTAAGAATGGGTAGTATATTCATCGCTTCTGGATCTCCTAATCTTGCATTAAATTCTATTAATTTTATGCCTTGTGACGTTCTCATAAATTGTCCATACAAAAATCCTTTATATTTCATACCTGTTTCTGCTTTAATCGCTGCTACAACATTTTTCATATCCTCAAGCGCATCTTCCACCACTTCTTTATTAATAAATGGTAATAAATGATTTGCCATAGAATAAGAACCCATTCCACCTGTATTTGGTCCCTCATCACCTTCATAGGCACGCTTGTGGTCCTGAACTAAAGGACTCCCTTTCACAATTTTTCCATCAACAAAAGTTTGTAAAGTGAATTCCTCTCCTACCATTTTTTCCTCTAAAATAAATTGTTTTCGGTTATTTATTAATTCTTGACAATAATTCATCATATCTTTTTTGGAAAAAAGATGATCTCCATATACTTTCACACCTTTTCCACCTGTTAAGCCATCTGGTTTAACAACTAAATTTTTCTCTCCTATTTCATCAATAAATTCCTCAACACCCTTCATAGAACTAAAGCTTCTTCCCTTCACATTGGACCGTATTTTATATTTCTCTAACAAATTTCTCATAAAAATTTTGGAACCCTCAATTTGAGCGGGCTCTATTCGGGGGCCCACACAAGGAAATCCATTACTCTCTAATGCATCAACAATACCCACACAGAGAGGGGTCTCAGGGCCAACAACTACAAAATCAATTTGATTTACTTTACAGAATTCAATCATTTCCTTAAAATCGGTTTCGGACTGAATGTTTATTCTATTTTTACTTAATCTATCTAATCCTGCATTTTTAAAACTCATAAATGCAAATAATTCTGCGCCTCCATTTACTAATGCTTCTCCAATTACATGTTCTCGAGCGCCGTGTCCTACCACTAATGCGTTTACCATTTTCGATAATCACTTGAAATATTATTATCTTGAAATATGATTTATGATGTATTTGGATAGTGAACTATACATTAAAAAGTTTAAAAATATCTCTTTAATAAAGTGATTTTAGCTTTTCAAAGGTAAAAGATGTAATTGAATTCCAAAGCATTTTCGATTCTAATTTCAAAAATCTAATATCTCTTAACTTATGTTAATATTGATTAAATTTTTAGTCCAAATCTTTCTGCCGTAGATCTTGTAATTTTTTTAATATCATCCAATTCTTTTTGCGAAAAATTGGGCTTATAATAAGTGGGTTTATCCAAATGATTAATATAGTATTCCTTCACTAATTCGAATTTATCCTGCGGCAGTTCCAAAAATTCAATTAAACCCTCGATAATTCGCTCTGAATCTTCGCAAAGTTCATCATAATTCACTATATATGAAGCATTTTTAATTTCCGCGTTTTTTTCAAGGAGATTTGCGATATATTCATAAATAGAATGCCAATAGTAAGCCCATCCTTGTATATATGTTTTTTTATCGCTCCAAAGATTTCGTATTTTATTAATCATTTCTGGATTTCCAGTATTAATGCATTTTAAACCATTCCCAAACTCGTGATGTCCAATCATTTGCAACCAATCTTGAAAAAGCGGTTTTTGCCTCTCAATATTTAAAAAAAGTTTTGTTTGTTTGATTAATGACGCTATTTGGTTTATAGGATTACGTATCATTAAAATAAATTTACTATTGGGAAATAATTTTAATAAATACTCTAATCTTGTGATATTATAATTATTTTTAGTTAAATAGCGAGAAGCATTTTGACTAAGTAAAAGCTTTTTAATATGAGATTTATAAAAAGATTCAAATTTTGGTTTTTGGACATCCTTACCAATAATATTTGAAACACTTTGATTATGCGCACGATTAAAGAACTGTTGCCAGAATATTTCTTCCACTACTTCAGGACTATTTTGGTTGATGATAATACCATCTTGGTGGACTCTTTCAGATGGTTTTGCTTGAATTTTCATCTTCGTGATCGCTAAATTAATTGCATAGGGAATATATGGCATAATGAGATGTTTATATTGATGTGTTGCTAATTCAGGGTGTTTACTTAACATTTCCAGCATAATTGTAGTCCCCGCACGAGCAAGTCCAGCTATAAAAATAGGCTTTCTTATAGAAATCGTCGCAATTCTGTTTTTCAACCTGGAAGTTTCTAATTTATCAATAGAAAATGAAAGCCATTTGAAAATGTTGAAGATTTTTGTGATTATATATCCCAAATATCCTAAGAGAGGAAATTTTATCATTTTATCTTCTCTTGATTCAACCCTTACAATACTAAAAATAGAAATCACCGAACTATGAGATGTGTTAAAAAGATTAAGACATATTAATTATTTATTGTTAAAATAAATTTATTACTTCTTATAGAATACTATATTGTTTTTTTATTTATTATTTATATCTTAAAAAGCTTATAAAAAATGTTCTATTTCTATATTTTTTGAATTTAGATATAGCGTTAATTTTTAATGATATTATTCTATAAAACAATATAAAAAACTTTAGACTATTCGATGTATATTAAATAGAAGGTAGATCTTAATATTAAATATGTCAGAAAAAAAATATAAAAGTGCAGCACAGATAATAGTCAAAGCAGGGATGCTTCCATTCCCAATAACCGATACTCTTATGGACATAATGCATCTGCTTTATACTGATGAGGAAATAGATTTTATAATAAAAGCATTTAAAAGACGACCCTCTCTTACAATGGACCAATTAAAAGGAAAAACTGGTATGGTTGAACAAGAAATTTTGAAAAATGTGAATTCAATGGCTAAAAAAGGGGCACTTTTTAATCAACCAAGTTCAAAGGGTTTGATAGTATATCGTCTACTCCCATTAATAATGATTGGAGTGTTTGAATATACCTACATGAAAAAAATCGAATTCAACGAAAAAGAGAAAGAAATAGCAGTATTATTTGATAAACTATTTGAGGAAGTAAAGGAGGTAATTCAAGATAAATATGATATGATGCTCCCGATGTTTAAAAAAATACCTCCTATAGACAGGACAGTCCCAGTATATGAAAATATAGAAGGTAATGAAATTAAGATCGAAATCAATAAAGAAATCGAACCTCACGAAGAAAAAGTTCTAACTGCGAATAATATTCGAGATATTATTAATAAATTTGATGATATTGCCGTAGCTCATTGTTTTTGCAGAAATCATCAAGATCTTTTGGGAAAACCATGTCAAATTACTGATTTGCGCGAAACATGCTTCACTTTTGGTAAGAGCGCTCGTTTTGTATCATCACAAGGATTTGGTAGATTAGTCTCTCAGGAGGAGGCTTTGGAAATTTTAAAAAAATCAGAAGATGCTGGATTAGTACATAAAGCATTCCATCCCCATGGGAATATTGAGCGTGATGAAACAAGTATATGCAATTGCTGTAAGGATTGTTGTGCCACATTTATGCTCTGGAAAGGGGGGGTGATACCCATGGTAAATGATACCAATTTTCTCTCTAATATCGACCAAGAATTATGTAGTGGATGCGGAACATGCATAAAAAAGTGTCCCGTAGATGCCATAGAATTAAATGAGGAAAATAAAGCAGAAAGGAATCCCGATTGGTGTATAGGGTGCGGTATTTGCGCTAGATTTTGTCCGGAATCTGCTATTTCACTATTAGAAGGAAAAAGAACGGTTTATGTACCGCCTCCAAAACTAAGGGATTAATTTTTAATATTATTTTTTTTCTAAAGAAGCTTTTTCTTAAATAACTCTATTGTGGAACAGATCTCATCAATCTGTAATTCAAATTCATCTGGATTTAATTCTTTTAATTGCTCAAAGTCAGATATTATTCTTTTTAACTCTTCAATCCACACACTCATCAATACTTCTCTCTCTTGCCCTTTTACCGCTTCCTTTACATCTTGTCTAATCACATTTTTCACTTTCTCAATTAACTTCTTTTCATTTATTGTATAAGAAATTTTTAAGACATCTTGTTGAGCCTGTAATTCTTCAATTTTTGACTCTAATATATTTTTATCATGTAAGAACTCCTCTTTTAGCCCGTTAATCATGTCTTTCGTTATCATTTTATGAGAATCGATATTATTAACCAGCTTTCTAATAGATTTCTCTATACTTTCTTCTAATTTACTAATATAGTCTTGTTGTCCTTGAATAAGGGCTGAAAATTCTTTTTTCTGCGTATTTAATTTTTCTTCAAACTCTTTTTCTTGTTGCTGCAATAAGCCTTCAAATTTTTCAAAAAAATCTTTCATGTAATCTTTTTGTGCACCAATAATCTCTGAAAATTCCTTTTTTTGATCCTTAAGATCTTTCCTTACTTTTTTGACAGTCTTATCTAATTTTTCCAAATCATCCGTCATAATTGACCCTCCAATTCACTAATTTGGAGCAACGAATTAAGCTTTAATTCAAAATCTTGTTTAAAATATTTAATTTGCTCTAAAGTATCATCAATTTTTTGTGTTAAGGATTCTATAGGAGTATTTTTTAATGCTAAAATTAAGTTTTCTACATTTGAGATGTTTCTTTTAAATGATAATTTTATTTGTTCTCTCATTCCATTTAAATCTTCTAACCGTTTTCGTAAAAACTGGAATTTTTCGAGTTCTAATTCCCTTTCATCTTGTCTTTTTTCAATAATTTTAAGTGGAGCAGTTTGTTTAATAACTTTTGAGCTAATATCTTCCACATTTACTGGAATATTTTTAATATCATCCTCATTCCTATTTATTAAAGCTAAAAAGTCTTGATTTGTGATTGGGATATCATTCTCTTTTAATTCTCCGCTCATCTCAGTCAAATAGCTATATACCGCAAATTCGAGAAGGCTAGATATATTATTTCCATTCAAGGCTGAAGTAAAAATAATCGGAAAGCCATCTAATTCTTCTTGATGTAGCCTTTCTCTAAGTATATTTTCATTAAATTCTAGATCAATTTTATTACCAACAATAATAATTAAACATTCACCTGTTTGTTGTTGGACTAATAAATTTAAATATGAGTTTTTTAAATCTTTAATACTTTCTTCTGGCTTGTTCACATCAATAACTAAAAAAGCTATATCAGTATTCCTAAAAAAGGTTGGATTAAATGGATTAAATTGTCTCTGCCCACCTATATCCCAGAAATTCACCGCTATAGTAATATCTTGAGAGTCAATATAATATTCTTTTTTTTCAATAGTACTTCCAATGGTTGGAAAGTATTTTTCTTGCGCCTCTCTCCCCATTATGGCATTTACTAAAGAAGTTTTACCTACTCCGCCATTACCAAGCAATATTAGTTTTAAATTTAATTCTTTATATAATTCTGACATAGAATAATGTTGCTTTTGTAAAATTAGCTCATTTCTTATATAATATATTTTATTATGTATATAAAAAGTTTTAGAACCTTCTATATTTTTAATCTTTTTCCATTTTTTTTCTAAATACTGATCATAAGAAAGTTTTTTATAGATTTACTATTAAAAAAAATACGATTTAAGAATATATTAGTGATAAATAATGGCAGATAAAGATGTTATTATTAACAACTCAAGGAAGAGCAGAAGAATTGGGATTGGAGCCATTAGTAAAAATTGTAACTATCAGTAAAATAGTAAATTCATATGGGATGACAACTCTATGTGGTGGTGGAGGTGTCTCAGAAGCTATTATAGTCGAAAATATTTAGTCTCTCTTCTTTTTTCCTTAAATTTTTTAAAATTTTTTATTAAATATGATACAGTGGATAAAATTTATTCTTTAAATAATCGATAAAATATTGTGGCCTAAGAAGTTCTCCGTTTATTCTTTTTATTAATTCTTGTGAGTAATAAATCGCACCATATTTATGAATGTTTTCTCTTAAATATTCGAGCAGATGAGCAAAATTACCTTGGGAAATTTCTTGAAGCAAGGAGGGTATCTCGTTTTTTACATAAGAATAAATTTGTGCTGCGTACAAATTGCCTAATACATACGTTGGAAAATATCCAAAGGATCCACCAGACCAATGTACATCTTGCAAAATTCCAGTTGCATCATCTGGAGGAATTATATCTAATAATTCTTTCATTTTTTCATTCCATATATGGGGTAATTCGTCAATTTCAACTTTATCTTCGAAAATCATTTTCTCTATTTCATATCTTAGTATTATATGTAGGGAATATGTTACTTCATCCGCTTCAACTCTAATTAAAGACCGCTCAACGGTGTTAAGTGCACGATAAAAGTCGCTTTTAGGATAATTCTTTAATTGATTAGGAAAATATGTTTGTAAAATAGGATAAAAAAAATCCCAGAACTCGCTGCTCCTTCCAATTATCGTTTCCCAAAGCCTTGATTGAGATTCATGAATACCTAAGGAAGTGACTTCAGCAAGATTAGTGGAATGAATTTCCTCCATAAATCCCATATCGTATAAAGCATGGCCACATTCATGGATCGTTCCAAATAAACACGCGGGAAGATAATTCTCTAGTATACGAGTAGTTATTCTTACATCTGAGGAGGAAATTGCCATAGTAAAAGGATGAACAGATTTATCTTGTCTGCCAATATTAAAATCGAAATTTAGTTTTCTTATAATTTCTAAGCTAAAATCCCATTGTTTTTCTGGGGAATAATATTGTTTTAATATTGAGGGCTCTGGTTTATCATCCGCTGAAACAATGTTATCAACAATTTTTACTATTTTGGGTTTTAAAATTCTAAATAAACTATCAATCCATGCAGATGTAGCTCCAGGTTCATAATCATCAAGCAATGAATCGTAGCGAGTAGATCCTACGTTAATTTTATCGGCATATTCTTTTTTTAGATTAATGATTTTTTTTAATATTGGCTTAAAAATCGAAAAATCACTTTTTTTTCTTGCCTTATCCCAAATTTTATACCCAATCGTAACAGCTTTTGCTAATTCTTCAAGCAATTCCGTGGGGACCTTCACTGCTTTATTATAGACCCTTTTTGCTTCTCTTAAGATAGCGTTATCAATTAAATTTAAATCGGATTTTTTATCTGCACTTTCAATTAATTTACCAGTTTTTTCTGAGATTAATTTTTCATGTTTAATTTTATCCATGAATGCTATTAATTCAGCCCTACTCCTATTGGAACTGTCTGAATCTGGCATTAAAACTTGCTGATCCCATTTCAAAAGATTTTTGATAAAATCTATTTTTTTAATATCGGAAAAATAGTTTTTTAATTGGCTTATTTGCGTATTATATGTCATTTCTCAAAAAAAATATTTTGCCTTCTAAATTTAAATAATATAATTGGTATTGGAATTTAATGCTAAGAGAAATAACTATTATTGTTTTTCTAGAGAGATAAAATTATCAGCAGCAATTTTTAAATCATTCAAAGTTATTTCTCTTTGCAATGATTCCATCATTTCTTTAATAAATTGACTACACAATTTTAAACTTAACTTGCTGCCTCTGCTTTCAATCATTTTTTGAAGCAAAACAGCTTTATCAGGAACATCATCAATAGATTTAAATTTATCCTCAGGATGTTTTTCATTATTTTCTCTATTTTGTACGATTTCTTCTTGGGTTTTTTTGAGAACAGATAGATCTAATTTTATATCTGAAGATCGCAATTTGGTTTGTGCTGGTTTTGTTTGCTCCTTTGATTCTTCTGATGGAGTTGATTTTAATTGTTTTGATGAATCTAATTTATTTTTGGAAAGGGGTTTAACTGTTATTTTTTTACTAAATTTGATTGGAGTAGGGGGTGCAAATTTTTTTTTCAATTCAATTTTTCTTCTTAATTCTACCTGTTCTCTAAGACTTTTCTCTAACTCTTTAACCTTTTCTTCCAATTTGCTAATTTCAGTAAATTCTTGATATTTATTTAAATATCTTATAAGTTCTTTATATTTTGCTATTGCTTTTCCTAAATTACTCTCTTTTTCAATTTCTTCCGCTTCTTTAAGTAAATTATCATAGTTATCTGGTAATTTTTCTTTTATTTTAAATATATTACTAATTTCTGAAAAGAGTATTGCTTTAGCATCTGATTTTTTTAACGATAAGTGTATTAAATTAGGAATATGCATTTCGTTCTCTAGACTAGCTAAAGCATTTTCGATGTTTACTAAATCGGTTTTATTTGCAATAGAAATAAATTTTGAAAGATTACTAACCTTTTTTTTCAAATTTAAGAAATGATTCAATATTTTTAAATTGTAATTTGAGATATCAAAAATGAAAATTACCAAATCTGACCCACTTATGAATTTTGACCAAAGAAGCGCATAATTATCATTTATTTGAAAATCCCATACATCGAACTTTAGTTCATATAAAGATAAAATGGAAGATTTAGCAAAATTCATAATATTTCGTTCTTTATGCTGATCTGTTAAAATATTATACAACATAGTCTTGCCAGCGTTCACTGGACCAATAATGCTAATTTTAGAATGTATGTCTGATTGCAGTTGATAGATATAGTCAATAAAATCTTCTTTCTTTGATTCCGATTCATTTAGAATCTCATTGTTGGGATATATTTTCTTAAATTTATTGATTAATTTATCTATTATACCTTCAATTTCTTCTTTTTTATCAATTAAATCTGTAATTAGAATGAAATAAAAATCTTCGAGAGTCCTATGAAATACTTGATATTCTGAGAGTGCACGAAGGAGTGGGTCTTCCCCTATATTAATCTTAATATTCGATTCTATTAATTTAAATAACTTTTGAAGTTCCTCATTTCCTAAAGCTAAAGTAAATGTATGTGTAAAAACCATCTTTTTTTTTTTAAAGATATGTATTTGACGCAACATATTGGAAATACAAAATATTGATTTAATATAGAGTGGTTATTATACTTATAATGTTATTTTAATTTTTTATATTTTTAGTTTATATTTCTATATTATATGAATAAATGAAAAGTTTAGATTTAAATTAATTATAACTAAAATTAAAATAAACAAAGCTGAAATAAATTAAATTGAATAAAACTTCATAAAATCATAGGTAAAATTTGGTTATATCTTAATATCAATGTTTCGTTTAAATTTGATGTAATAGTAAGAATTATTAATTCCTAAAATATTAACTATTAATAATTAATAATCTTTTTCATAATTTAATATCAATATACAAGATTTCTATAAATTTATAGCGATGCCTTTAGAAGAGAATCATATTTTAAAATTTTTGGATAATCCGGTTAATGAGAGATTTAATTCTGTAATGGTAGATCTTTTGATTAAGCGTATAAATGATTTATGCCTCAAAGAATGCCAAGTTGACCGAATTGCTTGCACTCTAAATCCTATGTGTACTAAGAGATTTTTATTGAAATTAAGAATAAAAAACCGTTTAGGTATGGAAGATCTTCCTAAATTTTGCTATAGTGTTCATAAAGGCGTTGTTGAGAGATATTTTAAGGGAAAAACAGTAGTATATAGACCCAATGATAGTTTTTTATATTTAATAGATTTTTTAGATATTTATTTTCATGAAAATTATCGAAGATTAAATAAATTTTTAACTTTTAAGAATTGGGATGAAGTTGATAAAATTTTTAAAGAAAAAATAAAAAGCGGTGAAAATATTCATTATCACCGAACAGATAATTATGTTTTAATAATATATAATGAATATTTACATATAATTTATCTTAATGAAGCATATGTTATTTGTAATGCAAATAGAGAAAGAATTACAAGTTTAGAATTAATAGAAGGAGTTCTTAAATTATATGCAAATATTTCCTTTCCTGAAGTCAATGTAAATATAAACCCAGAAAAAACAGCAGTAATCACACAAATAAATGTACCTTATGATATTATATCGAATGTGAGTGATAACTATTCATCAAAACAAAATGAAGTAAATGAAAAAATAAGCAATGATTACTATTTTTGGAATAAATTTCCTCAGGATTTATTAGAATTAACAGAGCTTTGTGCCGCAATACATTTAGATATAAATATACTTAATGATTTAATTGTTAAATTAGAAATTGATACAAATACCCATAAGTATAATGATAATCGTATACAAATTCCAATAAGATTTCGAGATCTCAATAAAATTATCGAGTTTCTGAATTTTATATATAACAAATTTTATGTAATTCATTTAGATCTTATGTAAATATTCTTTTTAGATTTAAACAAAAACCTCAAAATAATTAAAAGTGATGAGTGAAATATGGAGAAAGAACAAGAAAAAAATAATGAAATTGAAAAAATTAAAAAATTAGTCAATGAAGGAAGACTTGATGATGCTGTGGATGCAATTAGCAAATACTTAATTGATACTGATAAAAAAGAAGATTTAAATAGATTAGAAGAGATTTTAGAAGCAATACTTACTATTCACGGAGGAAAAACCGTATTACGTTTTTTGATAGAACAAAAAATTATCGATGTGCCTTCATTATTGCAGAATCTATCAAAAAGAGATAGCATGCTACGATATTCTTTTCTTCTTTTATTAAAACCAATTGTAGAAGTAGAGAGCGATTTATTTTTACCTCATATTGAAAATCTATTAAAATCTGAAGATCCTAACGTGAAAGAAGCCGCCTTACAATTAGTTATATTTATTACCGGAGGAGATAAAGAGATAACTGACGAAAATAAAATTCAAGCAATTGCGAGTAAACTATCTAATGAAAAGGACTTTGTTACTGAAAAAGCTATCCAAGCATTAAAATCAATAGGGGGAAAAAAACCCTCAATCATTACTAAAATACTTACAAATTACGCGGAACAATATCTTGAAGATGAAAAATTAAAAAAAAATATCGATGAAATTATTAAGTCGATTGTATCAATTGAAAAAATCGATGAAATAGTCATCGAAAAAACCATAGAGGAAGAAAAGCCAACTGAAAAAATTACAGAAGAAGAATTATTAGAAAAGAAAAAACAAGAAATATTAAATAAAGAAAAAGAGCTGGAAGAAAGAGATTTAGAATTAAAAAGAAAGAAATTAGAAATAGAAGAAAAAGAAAAAGAATTAGAAGAAAAAGAAATCCAACAAAAAAGAGAAGCTTTAGAAAGAAGGGAACAGTTATTAGAAATGAAAAAACAATTAATTCAAGTAGAACTTGAATTAAAGGAAAAAGAACTAACAGAAAAAGAGCTAGAACTTAAGAAAAAGGAAGCGGAAAGAATTAAAGAGAAAATAGACGAATTAGGAGAACAAAATACTACATCATCTTAAATTTATTAACCATTAGTAATATTTTTAAATAGCGTAAAAATAAATTAGATTGGTTTTTGACTGAGTCGCTTTATAATTTCACGAATAGCAGCTGTTTTTATACTTTCCGGAGGAAGATTTTTTAATAAATTCTTAGCAAAATTATATGCATCTTCAATATATCCTAACTTCTCTAATAATTCAATTATTTGTATTTTATAATCATTATCTTTAATATTTGCTTCATAGTTAATTAATTCTTCCTTGATTAAAGCATTTATTTGAGGTTTATTAAAATATTCAATTCTCTTTACTAGTTGATTAAAGCTGTTCATGATATTATATAACTCTGAAGGAGAATAATTATTGATATTTTTCAGAATTGCTTCTACGAATATTTTTGCTTTTTCGATATTATTAGATTTAATACTGATTTCTAATAGATCTAATAATGATAATTCATAGAGAAAATTACTCTTAATATTAGGAATAAGTTTCTCATGAAGCCAATCAATTAAATTCGGTTGGTTGAAATTATCAATAATATCGATTAAAAACCGTATGACAGAATAATATAATTTTGCATTCTCCGTTTTAGTGGGTGATAAATAAGATATGAGAGCATATTTTACTCTTCCCATTGCATCATCAAAATTCATCGGTTTTTCAGAAAATTTTTCAAAGGCAGATTCTAAAATAGACTTTACTTTATCTTTATTCTCAAAATCATATATAAAATATTGGCCCCATCTTGCTTCAAATTTTTTCTTTTTTTGTATTTTCCCTTTATTTTCTTCTTTTTTTGGTGAATGAATAAGCTCTTCTTTCTTTTTTAATATCCCTGAGATTTCATTTGCTTTTTCTTTAGAAATAATTTCTAGAATTATTTTATTCTTGTTTGCTGGAACAATCAATCTAAAAAAAATTTCTTCATCTTCCTTAAATAATTCATCCCTTAATTGTTTTGGAAAAGTAATTCCCGATTTCGTCTTTTTCACAATTGATTCAAAATAAGATTCTTTCCCTTCGCTGTTTTTCTCGTCCATAATTTTTATATAGAAAATAAAAGTTTTAAATCTATTGTCTAACAACCTATATTTTAAGGCAGAGCTTTAATTGTTCTTATTGACAAAAAAAAGAATAAAATATCTTCTTATCCTGTAAGATTGACTAATTCGGTTCCCCGAATTTTAAAATCCTTATCGATAAAAATAAGAATTGCATGCCCTTCATGGCTGTAAACAAGAGGCACTGGATAGTCTTGAGAATTCTCTATAAAGCTTTTCTTTAAATATACTGGTAAAATTTTATTACATACGCGACATCTAGCATTTATTATTGCTACTAAATCTAAATCCTTAAGGTGATTTAATATTTTTTCAATTTCAGTATTGAAACTATTAAACACATTTGGTGAAACATTTTCAAATGATAAAATAACACTTAAATCAAACATTTCATTGAATCTTTTGACTAAATGTTCTAAAAGAGCTTCAAGGAGTTGGTATTGGATTTTATTTTCAGATCCAACGGTATATATAATATCATCTTTTTTAATATGAACAATTTTACTATTCCCTTTATCTATATGGAAAAAGACCCCTTCGCTAGCATATTTTTTTATTATATTTAAATCTAAAATATAACTTTTAAAGCTTCCGGGTGGCTTCCACTCAAATAAAGTAGTATTTTCATCACTAATATTGATAAAATTCAGATAATCTTTTAAATTTTCAAGTTTATCAGTAATTTCTAACCATTCCCCACTTCCAATTGTTTTAATGTAAAATATATTATTTTAGCTTGAGTTTTTTCAAATATTATTGATGAAGTTAAATGATGAAAATCAATCAAATTATAATAAATAATATCTATTATATATTTTATATTTAATTCTATTATTTAAATAATGATTAAAACTAGCATGCTTAATTATTAGTTGTTAATGTAACATTATTACACGAAATTTAATCATCTTCTAATAAATTCATTAAAGACTTTAAAATATAGCTTTTTTAAAAGTGTCCAAATTGGATAAAAAAAAAATCCTTAGAGAGTTAGAAAATTTCAAGGGGACCTATAGGAATGAAGAATATGAAAATCTGTCATTTACAATAATTCTTATTCGCCCCGAGAATTCAGGAAATATTGGGCAAATCGCTAGGATAATGAAAAATTTTGATTTCAAAAACTTAGTCATCTTTAATCCGATTGAATCTGTTAAGAATATTTTAAGCTATGAAACCCAAGGATTTGCGATGCATGGAAAAGATATCCTTCAAAATTCAGAGATAATCGAAATCAATAATCAGGAACGTCATATCGACATTTTAAGAAAATTCCTTGATAAATTTGATCTCATTATAGGAACTACGGCAAAAGGTGAGGATTTTAATAATTTAAATCGATTGGCTATATTCCCAGAACATCTAGAATTACCCGTTTCAAAGCGACCCTTAGAAATTGCTATTCTATTTGGGAAGGAATCCAGAGGTCTTACTAATGAGGAATTGTTATTAATAGATATCCTATTAAGGATCCCCACCGGGGAACAATACCCCACATTAAACCTTGCTCAAGCATGTGGAATCATTTTATATGAATTATTTAAACAACTTCATATTATTACCATTGGCAGAGGAAAAAGCCCCATATTATTAGCAAATAAAAATGATCGGAAAATTCTATATATGATTCTTAAAAATTTGATAAAAAAATTTAAAATCAGGAATTATAAAACAAAAAATGCATTTTTATCGTTTAAAAATATGATAGAGCGCTCTTTTCTCTCAAAAAAAGAATTAAGCCTAATATTAGGATTTTTCTCTAAAATTGAAACGCTTGTTAAGGATATTGATTTATTTCAGGAAGATTCTCAGAATTATGAATATAAATCCTTTACAAAAGAGAAAAATGAAAAAAATTTATAATAGATTAAATAAAATATTTGTTTTGAAGATCTATATAGCTATAGTATTCTTCTAAATGATCCTCAATGATTTCAAACGTTAAATCATAAAATTGACGAAATAATTCTTCGGGAAATAATTTCATTTCTAATATAGTTTTTGATACTAAATCTTCACTTAAGATTTGCGAATTAATTGGTTGATGATAAATTAAAAAGTTCATCATCGCAAGATCCGCTTGCTTTTTTATTATACTTTTTAAAAGTCTATAAGCAATGTCTCTTTCTGGATTCAGAAAATAAGGACGGCTCATATCATCTACAATTTTTATATAATTTAATTCTGAAATTATTTTATTAACACTATATTTCAAAGCACTCTTCTTAATGTGAAATCTCTGGCAAAAAGTATCTTTTGATTCTTGGTTAGGAAAAGTCTTTGGATGTCGAGAAGAAATATAATATGCTGCAATAAAGAATTTAAAAAAATTTTGAGGGATTTTATGTATTTTTTCTAAATACTTATATATAATAGAGATGGTTTCTACGATTAATTCTTGGTTAATATCAAATTGTTCTATAAATTCTTTCCCTTGATTTATTAGATCAATATCAACATGATTTTTCGAGGTAAAAATTCTCTTATTATATGGTATTAATTCAAGCATTTTACACACAACCTTTTTTTGAAATTAGAATTATTGGTATAATATCACAGTATTCTTTTGATATTATGATAATAATATAAACATTATAATATATAAATCTTTGTGCATTTCACACCACTTGGGAATGCACTTTGCATAATATTTATAAATGCAAATTTTCTATTTATTAGTATAAAAATATCATTTTAAGAAGCACAAATTATTTTTAAAACGATGAACCCCAACAGTAATTCTACTGATCCAAATGAGTTAGATCTTTCAAAACTTTCTAAAGAACGAATAACTGTTAATATAGACAAGTTAGACCATGAAATTATCACAAATCTAATTGGGGTTATGGGAAATTCGAAATCAGCAATCATCGCTCAGATTATTAAGGAATGGATAAATCAAAATTCGGAGAAGATGATGAGTACCTGGGAAATTGATCTGGCTGGGATAAAAAGGCAGATCCTCGCCGAAGCGAAAGGCATCAAATTAGAGAAAGAGCTGAAGGACTATGAATTATCTATAATCAATAAGCTACCAGAGATTTTTGAGTCTGTTGAGGAGATTCAGTTAAAAGAACTTGCCGAATTATTAGGTGTAAATGTATTGACTGTGAGAAAAATAATAATCTTTCATAAGAAAAGGTTAGAAGATGTAGGGTTAGATTTAATCTATAAATCCGGTACAATAATTAATAGTAATTTATCGAAAGAGGATTAGAACTTGTTAGCTATACTAATTATTGCAAATTAGTATAAAGTATCAACTATTTACGCCTATTGCGGCGATCGCGCGGCTCCGGTCTATTGTGAGCTGTTTGTGGGGAATATGGACGAATATTTTTTCAAAATTAAAGATTAAATAATTTCATTTAATCATCACAGGGTATTATCTGTATATTACCACCATTTAAAAATTTCATGAAATACTGGCTAATTAAGGATATAATATTTAAAGAAATGGAAAAAATGGATTTAGAAATTAATGAGGAGTTCCTTGAGCGCCTAGATCTAAAGAATCTCGACTTAAGAAAAGCTATGAATTCTCATAAAATTGACTATTCTAAATTATTTATCCCCTTTTCCAAATTTATTAAAATGGAAAATCAAGTAAAACAATTGAAGAATACTTTAAGTAATTCATTAGAAAAATATAATGAAAAGTTTAAAGAGATCTTAGAATCAGAACTATTATAACCATCTCTTTTTCACTTTACAATTTTTTATAATTTTAATCTATTTTCATTCTGATTCTTATTTTTAAATAAGCGTGTGTTAATTATTAAAAAAACTATATAGAGAATAAAGATAACCATAGAATATACAAATAAGATTTATTATTTATTCATTTTTTACGTGAATAAGAAAAAAACTATTAATAGAAATCTTATATAGTTTTATTGAACTCTAAAATCAAATTCAATAATTTTAAAATGAAGTATTGCTTCTGAAAAGATTGGACTCCAATTCTTTTTATTATCATATAGGATTTTAATAGTACAAATTAAATCGTGTATCTTAAATCAATAGTATTAAATTAATAAAAAATGTCTCATATTGTTGATATCTTATCAAAGAATGACCATAAGATGGCTGATAATATAAAAAGAATTTATATTATTAATGGAAAGAAAGAATTAATATTTTCTTATAATAATCCTGAATATGAAACTATAGTAGATGAATCATTATTTTCACGTTTTATTTTAGCTATGAATTCTTTTGCGAGAGAATTTGGTGAAGAACAAATCTCAAATATCGATTTAGGCAATGAAAAGATTTTTTATTTGAAAGATAAATGTAAAAGAAACCTTTTTATAGTGGTTTTTAATAAAAATGTTCAAATAAATAGAAAGTCCATAAAATTAGATGAGATTAAGAAGCTCATCATTGAAAAATACATCAAGAAGGTATATGATCTTGATAAAAAAAAATTTGAATTATCTTTACTCGAATTATTAGATAACTCTCTCCCAAATTGTACTGGAGTAGAACAATTTTTAAACTCTCTTTAAAATTTAAGATATATAATCATTACTCTTATTTTTAAAAATCAAGTTAATTAAAATACAATAAAGAATATTATGAGTAAATTTAATTGTATTTATAGAATATTAACATTAAGTCTCAGCTTTTCAAATCATGCCAAGTTCTATACTCTCGCATCAAGCACCTGCCATACTCATAAAATTGAAATATCCTCATAAAATTGATGGAAGTGCAATATGCATTAGCACTTTTGTTCCTGATTTAAATATATTTTTTGATTTTCTTTTTCCTGGTTTTTTTAGAAACTTAACTCATTCATTGATAGGAATTTTTATTTGGACAATTCCAATAACCCTTTTGTTTACTGTAGTATTTTCACTATATATAGCCCCTTACCTGTCAAAAATAGCTAAAAAAAATTTATTCATCTTAAAACCCTTAAAATATTTTGGAATTAATAAATGGGATCTACTAAAATTAAAACAGATTAATAAAAAATTTTACTTAATAGCTTCCTATTCTGCATTTATTGGAGGTCTCAGCCACTTGTTGTTGGATTTGCAAGCACACGAATATATTGAATTATTTTTTCCCTTCATAATACTTAAGGCACCAGATTTTATGTCGATTCCCTTAGCATATCATGGAACAATCACCATCGGCTCCAGAATAGTACCTCTGATATTAACAGTCTATAATCTTATTTGGTTTTTGGAAACTACAATACTCATCTTTCCTTCTCTTTATTCTCTAAGATACATAGCAAAGAGAAATTTATTAGAAAAATGGTATCAAGAGCCAGATTATGAAAAATAGTACTTTTTATTGAGAATTAACTTAATTAAATAAATCGAAAATTTCTAGCTCCTTTAACTTATTCTCAGAAGGAATTCCATTTGAATTCCATCCCATTATATTATAATAATCATTTAATAGAGTGTCCAAATCAACCGTTTGCCCTTTAGCCTCTCCTTTAGGCATAGGTTCTTTTAAAAATCGCTCAGGTAAAGTATCATTTTTTCTACTAAACCCCAACCTTACATTGTACATACGTTCAAGATTTATTATTCGTTCCGCAATTGTGTTTAAATCTTCACTACCCACTTCTATTCCCGTAACAGCTGAATATGTTTGTGCTTGATCCTCAAGAGGAACTCCTGACCGAATAGTTGAGCATATCGCAATAGAGTCTACTATACACATACTAAATTGGTGATTTCTTTCAAGCATTGCTTTACCCTCCACTTCAAAACGATTTCCAAGAGCAAGCTCTGCTCCAAAGGTTGTAGCAAACATATGATGCGCACCTTTTGGTGAGGTTGCATATGTAAGAGCCATAGCTTTAGCTCCCCTAGGATCATATACAGGAAATGATTGACCTTTAGAATGTATAGCAAATTCAGAAATATTTAGTTCTTCACTTGCTTTTAGAATTCCTTGTGCGAGTAAGTCACCTAGTCCTTGACGCTCACCAATCATTTTTAACGTCTTAAGTAATGCATCCTCATTGCCAAATTCCATTTGAACACCGCCTAAATCAGCTTGAGACAATGTCCCACTTTCATAAGCCTCCATTAGCATTGAAATACACGCCCCAGCATTAATAGTGTCAAATCCATAGGTATCGCATATTTCAGCAGCTTTTATAATCGTTTCCCAATTGCTTATGCCACAATTCGAACCGAGCATCCCCACCGTTTCAAATTCGGGTCCCTCCATTTGTATCTTTTTACCATTTTGAGTTAAAATATAAGTCCATTTACCACAGCCTATAGGACAACTAAAACAAGCACTATCTCCAACTATGATTTTTTCTCTCATTTCTTTTCCTTCAAGTTTATATCCTTCTTCAAAATATCCTTCAGAATAATTTCGAGTAGTCCAAAATCCAGCATTATTAATTCGTTCTACTAATTCCATAGTTCCATATTGCCTACGAATTTTTCCCAAATGGGAATTTTTAATATTATCTGTCAATCTTTTTGTTAATTTAATAACTTTCTTTATATCTGCCACTTTCACATCATGAGACCCTCTTACAGCAATACCCTTCAAATTTTTTGAACCCATAACCGCACCCGCTCCACCTCGGCCAAACTCCCTATACATACCGGCAGTAATACATGCATAATTTACTAATTTTTCGCCTGCGGGCCCTATAACAGCAATCTGAATGGTTTTATCATCACCGAGTTCTTTTCTAATTTGATTTTCACTTTCAGGAATTAATTGACCCCAAATGTGATTAGCAGTTTTCAATTTTATGTTTTCATCATCAATCCAAACATAAGTCGGTTCATTTGCTTTCCCTTCTATTATAATACCATCATATCCAGCATATTTTAATTCAGGACCAAAATGACCTCCGCAGAGAGAATAAGAGTAGCTATTAGTTAATGGTGATTTGAATGTCACGCAAATTTTGTTGTTACCGGGAATAGATGTGCCAGCGAGTGGACCATTCATAAAGATAAGTCTATTTTCCGAGCTTAAGGCTTCAGTATTGGGTGGAACTTCCTGTGCTAAGAAGTTTGCTCCTAAACCTCGACCACCTAAGTATTTTTTCCATAACCCTGGCTTTATGGTTTCGATGGAAATTTGTTCTTTAGTTAGGTTTATTCTTAATAGTTTTCCAAACATTCCATAATATTTATTCATTTGATTTGTCCTCCTGAGTTAACTTTTGTGCGGTTTCTGTAACATAAATTGATTTATATATATTATTCGCTTTCTGGATATCGAGATATTGTATTGCTTTTTCGGGACATATTTCAACACATTTGGGATTTCCTCCACATAAATCACAGATAAGGACAACTTTTTTCTCAGGATGCATAGATGGTGCTGCAAAAGGGCATTCTTGAATACATTTTCTGCAACCAACGCATTTTTCATCATCAACGATTATGGCATTTGTCTTAAGATCTCTAGAAAGCGCATCGAAATTGCATACTTTAATACAAGGAGCATCACTACATTGATGGCAATATGTTGCTATATCTAGTTGGGAATCATGATCCCTAATAATGCGAATACGAGCTTTTGAGGGATTCACAACTCCATAATGAGTCAAAGTACATAATTGTTCGCAAAGTCGACATCCTATACATTTCTTAGGTTCAAATACTAAGACCTTTTGCGTCATAATTTATCCTTTTTTCAGACTTAGCTTCGAAAATATACCTTATATTAAATTATTTTTTGTTATATTTATGACCAAAATCTTTCAATATTAGATGTATTCTAAATAAAATTAGAAAAAAAATCTAAAAATAATCCATATTAAATTATTTTTTCAGAAACCTATTGCTCTTAAAATGTCTAATCTTCTTTCAATTGCCAAAATTATTTCTGCTAAAAATAAATTCACTTGAAGCTCTTTAGACAAACGGATAATATCTTTAAAATTACTTATTTGTTTTTTATTAATATACTGCTGAACATCTTTAATTTCTACAACTTTTGGATCACCCGCATTCATTAGTTCAAAATTAGAAGCAATTACACCCCCCGCATTTGCAATTCCGGGGATTATTGTGATATTTCTTTGATCTAAAATTTCCTGTCCTTTTAATGTTATTGGACCATTAGCGGCGCAAATTATCAGTTCCGAATCTATATTGTATGCATTCTTTTTTGTTATCTGATCTTCTAATGCAGCAGGAATTAAAACATCAAAGTGAGCTGAAAATAATTCTTCATTAGAAAATTCTTTTCCAAATCCACTAACAGAGTTATTATTACTTTTTTGCGTATATTTTAATAATTCTGGTATATTTATTCCATTTTCATTATACACCCCTCCGTAAAGATCAGTAATAGCAGTGATTTTAGCTCCCATTTCATATAAATAGCGTGCTGTCCAACCACCCACATTTCCAAAACCCTGAATTCCAATGGTTTTTCCCTTAATCGACTCACCACTAATGTTTTCTATATAAAATTTTGTAATATTTGCAACTCCATATCCTGTAGCAGGTGGTCTTCCTCTTATTCCACCATCTAATGGATCTTTAGAGGTTGCACATTGATAATCCCCCATATGACGGACTATTTTTGACATCATCCAAGGACGTGAATTTACATCGCAAGCTGTTATATAATAATATTTTTTATTTCGTGGTATTAAAATTGGTTTATAGGTTTCTGCCCATAAAAAAATTAATTTTTCATAATCTTTAGTAGTTAAATCTTCAGTATTGATACATATACCTGCTTTAGCACCGGCAAAAGGTAATTCTGTTATTCTACATTTGATTTCCATAAGTCCTGCAAGAGATTGTACTTCCTCCAAAGAAACATTTTTATGAATGCGTAAGCCCCCCTTTCCCGCTCCAACTTCATTCATTAAGGTAAGGTACGTTGGAGCTAAAATTGTTTTACCATTTTCTAAAGTTAATGTAATATTTACATTTATATTAGCCAATGGTCTTTCCAATTTGAGATATTCAGCTTCTTTAATATTAACATATTCAGCAGCGAGAGCCAACATTTCAGGATATCCTAACATTTTATCACCATTTAATTTAGTATTTAAATAAAATTTAAAATTTAACTAAAAAATTAGTTATATCTTATTATACCTTTTCTCATAATTCTAATAATCGATAAAGAAATGAGAATTTAAAATTTACTAAATAAATATGCACAGAATCATAAAGATTTAAATTTCTTAATAATTTTTAATAGTCAAGAATTTATTATTACTTCTATAATGTTATTAATATCAGAAATACATTTCTAATTAATAAAAAGAAAATATTAATTTTTCAAATTCGTATTTTCAATAAATTTAGCGTATTCACTATTTAGGAATGATAATCTAATAATATCTATTTGACCATTTATTAGCTCAATTTTGAAATAATTATCAAGCTTCAATTTGTCTTTCGTTGATCTCCAGTAGAAGAAGAAAGGAACAAGAAAACAGATTACCGGAATAGCTAATGCCATGCCAATTGAATAGGTATAAATTCCTAAGATGATTCCTGAAATAATTCCAATTATAACACTAATTATAAGTAGTTTTTCGAATATATTATTGAACCCCGATTTAATTTTTAGTCTATTTTTGCAATTACTACAAATGGGCAAACTGAAATTATAATTTTTTTTATAGGATTTTTCAAAAACAAATTTTCCATATAATCTTTTTTGGACTCTAGAATCAGTTGTTTTCCCACAAATGATACAAACATCTGGAAATAAAATTTCGTCTGTTTCCTTAAATTCAACTAATTTTAAATTAGGTTTTTGAGATTTTAATTTACTCGCCATGCTTTATAACTTACCTCCACATTTGATACAGAATTTACTTCCAGGATCGTTTTTAGTACCACAATTCTTACAAATTATAATATCTGACTCTGATTTCTTATCTTGCTCAAATTTCGTTCCACATTTAATACAGAATTTACTTCCAGGGTCGTTTTTAGTACCACAATTCTTACAAATTATAATATCTGACTCGAGTTTCTTATCTTGCTCAAAATTTTTTCCACATTTAATACAGAATTTACTTTCAGCTTCATTTATTTGACCACAGTATGGACATTTTTTTAGCTCTGTTTTAGAAATTTTTAAAGATGGTGGAATATATTTAGGTCTCTCTTCATAAATATTCAATGATCTTAAAAGATATTCCTTGATTTGTGTATTATAAGGCTCAGGTACACCCAATAATAAAGCTTGCATCATTTTTTGTGCTGCTTCCTGTATTCTACCATTTTTTAAATCATTAGATGCTAATAATGCTAATACTTTAGCATTTCTTCCTCTTTCAGAATTTGAAGGTTCTGGTGGTGGAAGTCTATTTAAAAGAAGATCTTTTATTTTAGCTTTCATTGATTCAATTTCAAATGTGCTTCGAGGTATATAAGGTTGTTTAGGACCCAATGGTGGTTTATAAGGGGCATATTCTGTTCTTATTACTGGTTTAGGTCTTTCTATTGTTTCTGTTTTTAAGCTATTAAAAGTGTTAGGCTTCAGTTTAAATTTAAATTTATTAATTTTTTCTTTTTCGCTAATTCCTTCCTCTTTTCTTTTCTTTACATATTTTATGCTTAAAATTGCTCCAGAGATCCCGATTGGAATTAAGATACCGATTGCGATATAATTTAATATTATTTTATTATATGAGTCCCTTGGATCTAAAGGATTTGTATTTAAAGCAATCTCTACCCCATCTAAAGTACCGTCTGAATCAGAATCTGAATTATGTGGATCCGTTGAATAGGTGAAAATTTCCGTTCCATCTAATATTCCATCTTTATCAGTGTCTTGAGCAATAGGAACTGTCATAAGATAATATTCGAAAAGATTGAATAATCCATCAAAATCATAATCTAAATATGCATCGTCTATTACTATATTTAAATTATATTGATATTCCCAATCGTCTGGCATAAGATCGTCATCAGAATCGGCATCATTTGCCAATGACCCTAAAGTATATTCTAAAAAGTTGCTTAATCCATCAAGATCATTGTCTAAAGCTGTATCGTCATTAAATGGGTCTAAATTGCATGAAATTTCATAAAAATCGTCCATTCCA
>JAEOUA010000009.1 GCA_016839555.1 Promethearchaeota archaeon | reverse complement strand
ATGCAAAATTACACATGGGATGCAGGCAATGATATAGCATATGGATGTGCTCCTTACCAATATTTCTTACAGCATTTCCGAGTTCCCACCACCAATACTCACGTCTTTATCTTAAATAAATTTCTGGGGCTTTTAGCATATCAAGATAGTGGTCCTGCAGGAATTCCAGATTTACCTGATGAAAATGACTCACTCTACATAGGCTGGCCTCAATTTTCTGAACTTCATAAATTTATACTTAATTCTTGGTTCGAAGCAACAGGAGTTCCTGAGTGGTTTTGGATTGATAATACCACAAAAGGGACAGCCACGCCAATTCCCATGAATGAAACATCACCAGGTACCTATGAATTTGGAATGTCCTATCAAAATATCTTTATTTTATGGCAAGATTTAAAAATTGAAGAAGGATTGAATCAGAATGTTGAGAATACTACAATTGTAAATAATTGTAGCGCCTTTTCGATGATATCAAGTATAAATTTCACTTTTACCATCACTAGCAGGATGGTTAATGGATATAGAGAAGTTAATACCACTACGGAATATGATATAGGGAAATTGAATCAATTATGGGTTATTGGCGATAATAAATCCACTGCCAATTCTTTTGGAGGTGACAGCTTTGATAATATTGGAATAGATATAGGGTATTATAATACATCTAATGGGATATCAAATAGATTAACTGGAAATGAAGCCAATCCAGGTTTTGGACTGGCAGTTATTAATACCGCAAATATTGCTGTAGTAAAAATGATTAGGATATTTTTTGGTTTAATTGAGATCCCCGACTTTGATAACTCTGGAATTAAAAATTTTACCGATCAAGATGGAAATCTCATCTTAGGAGATATTAATGATAATATTACGCAAGCCAATTATAATGAAAATGGAGAAGTGGTCTATAAAATCGATTTTGCTTCGAAACCTAATTATACTTTAGATGGAGTCAATGAATATCCTGCCCCTACGAGAGTTTTGGCAAATGATTTAGTGAAAACAAATATCACGAAAATTATCGATTGGCTGGCTATATGGAATATTGCTCTCTTTGTTGCCAGAGCAGCCAAAAACGACCTGACTGGGTTATTAGTGGCTCTCGCTGTGGTACCACAATTCTTGAAAAATGAATTTTATTATTTAACATGCTTCCCAGAATGGAATGGCACATCAATTAACCAAGATCCGACATTTACTGTATTTGTTCCTCCGAGTCTTCCTGAATTACCTAGATTCCAAAAAGAGCAACCAAAAAGGAATTGGTTTTTAACTTTAGTAGGGGGTATTACTATAATCTTTTTTCTTTCAATTATTATTGTGATCTCAAGAAAAGCTTATATTAAATATATAAAAAACCGTTCCATTTCGATCAATACTGGGGCTCATCGATTAACCATTGAGGAGGTACTTGAAAATGAAAATCGCAAGAGAATTATCGATGCTATTTTGGAAGAGCCAGGAATTCATTTTAATGACTTACTTCGTAAAACAGAATTAGCGCCAGGTAATTTAGTATGGCATTTAGATATCCTAGAAACATATAAAGTTATAAAGAAACAGAGAGTAGGAAATTATTTAATATTTATTCCTTATTATTCCAAAAATCCATTATCCAATATTGATTTAACACTTCAAAAAAGTGAACTTACGCTGAAAGTATTAGAAATGATTGAAGAAGATCCTGGAATATGGAATAAAAAGATTACTAATAAGCTTAAAATACATCGAAAGACGATTCAATATCATATTGATAAATTACTTGAATTAGGACTGGTATATAGAAAGCGGGATGGTAGTAAAAAAAGAATTTTTCCTAATCTTGAGATAGAATACTATAAAGATAATTCATCGCTATAAAAATAGTCATTATTGAAGAATCCCTTTTTTCTTGAAAAGCTTATTCTTGAAAATTAAAAATATTAAATAAAATCTTCAATTAAGAAAAGAAAAAAAAATAAATGTATATTAAATTCATCAAATAAAAAAATTTATGTGTTTCTATTGACTTACTTAGGATTTGTTTTAAATTCATTTTTTTTCATAATAGCTTTTACAGTAATAATTTGGGTTTCTTTATATATAACGGTTAAAGTGTGGGAAGAAAAAAACCTTGAAAAACGATTTGGAGAACAATATCTAAAATATAAAAGAAAAAATTCAATGATTATTCCTCTCCCTTCTAAGAAATAATAAAAACTTCAATTTTTTTTAATCCCCTTCTTATTAAATGACTTTAAAAAACCAATTAGGGTGAAATTCATTAATAATATTAATCAAATTTTCACTTTTTTTCCTAATTCTTAACTTTTGTTTAAGATCTATAATAAATAGATTTAAATAATGCTTAAAGATCACGATAATATACAATGAAATCTAAAATTAATTATTTTAAACAATCTCGAATGAGGTTTATATAACTATGGTAAAAGATGTATTTACATTCATAGTCGGAGGAAAAGCTGGCGAAGGTGTGAAAAAATCGGGATCAATAGCATCCGCTCTCTTTACATCGATGGGCCGACAAATCTTTCAAAGAGATGACTATATGAGTTTAATTCAGGGAGGGCATAATTATTCTGTAGTTAGTACCGCCAATAGATTGGTGAATAGTCAGTATGAGAATGATGTTGAACTAATAGTCAATTCAGATGAAAGAAGTTATAATAATCATAAAGATAAGTTAGATGATAATGGTATTCTCGTGTATAATTCTGATGAGCAAGAAGGTGTTCAAGGTTTAGGTATTCCTTTTTCTTCAAAAGCTAAAGAGTATAAATATAGAGATTTGATGTATGGTGTGGGAGCTTTTGCAGTTCTGGTTTCTACTATAGGACAAACTAAAACTGAATTGGAAAAAATTATTAAAGAGCAATTTCCGGAAAGTACCTGGGAAGACAATATTTCTTATGCCAATGAGATCTATGATATTGTCAATCCAGAGATAGGAGGAAGATTTAAGCTTGAAAATGGAGATAAAAAAAGACCTATATTAACGGGTAATGAATCTATTTCATTGGGGGCTATAGCGGCTGGTCTTGATTGCTATTATGCATATCCAATGACCCCAACATCTTCAATATTGCATTTTCTTGCTAAATACCAGAAAGAATTCAATTTATCGGTAATGCAACCCGAAAATGAAATTGCAGTAATAAACATGGCAATTGGTTCTGTGTTTAGTGGTGCAAAAACAATGATTGCTTCTAGCGGTGGAGGGTATGCTCTGATGGGAGAAGGGTATTCTTTAGCAGGAATGACCGAAACACCACTTCTCATAATCTTATCAAGTCGTCCAGCTCCAGCAAGTGGTGTTCCAACATATACTGAACAAGCTGACTTGCAATTTGCACTTAATACGGGTCATGGTGATTTCTTAAGAATAGTTGCATCTCCCGGTTCTATAAATGAAGCATATTACCTAATAGCAGAATTAATGGCGCTTGCTTGGAAATTTCAGACCCCTGCAACTCTATTAACTTCAAAATATATTTCAGAAAGTCATATGAGTGTGGATTTAAATTTAGAGGATACTAATTGGGCAGAGCCGAGATTATTTGAGAGAAATGGCGAATATAAAAGATATTTAGATATGGAAGACGGCATCTCTCCGTTAAAATTTCCACCCTCTGAACAATTAATAAAATGGAATAGCTATGAGCATGATGAATTGGGAATCACCACAGAAAATCCAGAAATAATTTCAAAAATGCATGATAAAAGACAGAGAAAGGAAGAAACAATGATAGAGTATATGAAAACAATGAAAACCGTGAATATATATGGGAGCAAGGGACCATTAATTTTTACTTGGGGTTCAACAACGATGAGTGTACTAGAAGCAGTTTATTATGGAGATATTGAAGTGCGTGTAATTCAACCAATCTATCTACGCCCGTTTCCTGTATGGGAAATTGAAAAATATCGGGATGAACCTATTATAATTGTAGAATTAAACAGATCGGGTCAATTTTCAAAATTAATTCAAGATAAATGTCATGTCAAAATAAAAAAAGTTATTAATCAATATAATGGGAGGCCATTTGAACCAATCGATTTAGCGAAAAAAATTAAAGAGGTTATTTGAAAATGGAACTCAAAGAGGGATTAGGTACATATGCAGAAAATACTTGGTGTAAGGGCTGTGGAAATTTTGGAATTCTACAATCTATTAAAGAATCCATTAAAAAATTAGAAGAGAAAGGATATAAAAGAGAAAATTTTGCCATTTCCGCTGGGATAGGATGTCATGGAAAAATATGGGATTATCTAAGTCTTCATGGATTATATTCCTTACATGGAAGACCAACAGCAACCGTACAAGGTATGAAAGTCGCTAACCCAGATCTTAAAGTAATCGCTTTCTCAGGAGATGGAGATGCTTTAGGGGAGGGAATATCACATACAATTTTTGCAGCAAAAAGAAATTCTGATATGACACTAGTTCTCCATAATAATGGAGTATATGCCCTAACTACTGGACAATTTGCTCCTACATCTGAAAAAGGATATATAAGTCCATCCTCACCAGAAGGAAATCCCGAAGATCCAATAAATCCATTAGTTTTAATGCTAAGCTCAAATGCTACATTTATCGCGAGAGTATTTCCAGGAAAAAAGGATCATATGGTAAATACTATTGTTAAAGCAATTGAACATGAAGGATTCTCATTTGTGGATGTTTTACAGCCAGCAGTTGCGTATGTCAATACTTGGCCACTCTATAATAAAATCACTGAAATAATTGATGATAATGGAGATGATTTTGAGAAAGCAATGGAATTAGCCAAAAGAAAGGATAAACTATCACTTGGAGTCATCTATCAGAACAATAAAAAACCACCTTTTCACAAGGCACTTTATGGAGATCTTCATCCTATTAAAGATAGACTTTCTCGAAATGATCGTATTAAAAAAATTGATAATATTCTGAATTCTATCTAAATACGCGATATTTTTTTAGAAATATATTAAAATATTAAAAAATCCCTAAGTAAAACATCTCTCTCACGGAGAATTTATTCCAGAGATAATATTTCAATCTATTAATTTTAAAATCCTTTTTTTTTTGTTTTATTAATAAAAAATAGCACTAAGTTTAATATATCTTTAGACTTGTTTTTTAATTAAAACTATATAAAAACTATTAATATAACCTATATGTGATTTAAAAGTATGAATGTAAAAGAGGCTATAGAGAAAAGAAGAGCCTATCGTTCCCTTGATCCCGTTGAAATAACAGATGAGTTGATTAAAGATTTTGCAGAATCTGCTCAAATAGCCCCCTCATGCATGAATAAACAACCTTGGAGATTTGTTTTCGTTCGCGATAAAGAACAGCTTGAGAAACTTTTTACAACCTTATCCAAAACTAATAAATGGATTGAACGCACATCTATGATGATTGCGGTATTTAGTAAGCCGGATTTAGATTGTATAATAAATGAAAGAATATATTATTTATTTGATACCGGCTTAGCAACAGCCTTTATTATTCTAAGAGCGACTGAACTGGGCTTAGTGGCGCATCCTATTGCAGGATTTAACGAAAAAGAGGCAAAGAAAATCTTGGGGATTCCTGAGGAAATGAGATTAATAACTTTTCTAAATGTTGGCATACATTCTGATGAAATAAACCCCTTTCTTTCAGAAAATATGAAGCTAGGAGAAAAACAGCGTCCTCCAAGAAAATCTATAAGTGAATTTTCTTATCTTAATAAATATGGAGAAGAATTAACAATAAAAAAAGAATAAAAAAGCTTACCCTATTCTCTCGCTAATATTGATTACCTGTTTAAAGCATTAAATAAATAAGTGATATTATAACACTCAATACAATTATAAGCCAATACCACCACGGTCCTAATGCTCTTGTATTTTTTTTATATTCTGAATAAGTTTTTCCAAATCTCACTCTCATATCATATTTCTCTTCAATTTTACCGGTAAAAAAGTTTAATAATATAATTATAGGAGTTATTATTAACCCATCCATATTATTCAAAATTAAAGCGAGCCCGAGACTTGTCATAGATATAGCAAAGTATATTGGATGACGACAAAAGCCATAAACTCCTGAGGTAAGAAGTTTTCCAGAAGTATCTTGAGCACCAAGTACCTTTCTAATTTTAAGTGATAAAGTAAAAATTAATATCGCCAAAATTATTAAAATTGAACCTAAAAGATAGAACCAAATTAAAATGAATAAATTTTGCTTAAAAGTGGAAGATGGAATAAATTCTGAAGAGGAGGGAATTATTACAGGTATATAGCAAAAAATATTATATAAGATTACTAATACCAGATTAATACCAAAATTTTCCAAAAAATTTTCATACTTTTTACGATTTTTTAAAAAATAGATATATATTAAATCGTAAATTAGTAGCATTCCAATAAAACTTAATCTTATAATCCAAAATAAATCCATTTCTCTAACCTTTAAATACTTTTCTTTAATAATGGAAAATATCTTCCCACTTTCATTTTATAATGCATATATTCTTCTCCAAATGCTTTTAAGAGGAATTTTTCCTCATCGTTTACTTTTGAGTTAAATGTGATTAGGTTAATAATAAATAAAAGCATATTTATTATTGTAGGAATCATGAAAAAGCTTCCCAAAATTAGTAAATACACTCCAAAAACGATTGGATTTCTCATTATTCGATAAATACCTGAAGTTATTAATTTTATATCTTCTTTTGGGAGTTCTATTCTGAAATTATATCCTAAATAAAGAGTGCCGAGAAGCTCAAAAATAAAGGAAACGCTCATTAAATGCATTCCAATAATAATAATAATATCTGAGTTAAATATAGGTATATTTAAAAACCCGCTAATCATATCTCCAAACATTATGAATAAAATTAAATATAAAAACCATAAACCTATTGAGATTGATGAAAATCTGGTTAAAATGGAAGATCCCTCATGTGTACCGTGAGGATCTTTGCCTTTTTTCTTAATTATGATAACTGGTATTAAAAAGCCCATTATATAAATTACTACCATTATTGAGATAAAAATTCTATTAAATATTGGTGGAATCATAGTGTTTAATTAAAATTTTTATTATATTATATAATACTAAGAAAAAATCATTTATAAATTTAGTTATACCTAACAATGATATTTTTTATAATCAATAGAAAATCAAATAAGACATATAAGTTCTGGAAAAGAATGTAATATATTAATATTAAGTCTAAAATGATGTATTATAATTAAATAACCAAAATTCAATAATTTTACCTAGTCGCAATAATTTTAACTATTATTTAATAATTCTTTAGAAAAAAATAAAAAACATAAAAAAAAAGATTAATCCTTAAAATCTATTCTTCCCATAGCTCTAAATGGTAATTCAGCCTTAAATTCTTCATACGGATAAATTCTCCTTCCATCAATTAAATTCGGTGTTTTCATATGAGTTTTAAAATCTTTAGGCGTTAATTTCTTGAAATCATCCCAATCAGTTATCAATAGTGCACATTCAGAATTCTTTAAAGCCTCTTGAATTGAATCTGCATATTGGATTCTATCACCAAATTCCACTCTTGCTGTTTCTTTTGCTTTAGGATCGTATCCGATGATATTTGTAACACCTCTCTCTTCTAGTTCGTTCACTACTCTTATACTAGGGGCACTCCTCATATCATCTGTTCCAGGTTTAAATGCTAATCCTAATAAAGTGATTCTTTTATCTTTTAAACTTCCTACTAAGTCTTCTGCGATATCAACAATATGAATCGCTTGATCATCATTTATATCCAACACGGCTTCTAATAACCGCGCATTATAACCTCGCGATTTTGACCACGCTTTAATAGCATTTACATCTTTATGGAAGCAAGATCCACCAAATCCTACTCCTGCTCCTAAGAATCGCGGATTTAACCTGTAATCTAACCCCACTCCTTTCATCACCTCTACAACATCAACATTGGGAACTAATTCAGCGAAGTTGGCAAATTCATTGGCATAACTTATCTTTGTGGAAAGAAGACAATTATTTCCATATTTAACCAATTCGGCGCTTTCAAGATTCATCCGTAAAATTGGACAGTTTTCAAGATGATCTCCATAAAAATATTCATAAAAATCTTGTAACATATTACCACTCTTTATATCATATTCTCCAATTACAATTCTGTCTGGATATAAAGTATCTTCCAATGATTTACCTTCCGCAAGAAATTCTGGCTGCATACATAAGCCAAAATCTTTTCCGGGCTCTTTTCCAGAAATATCAGTAATAATTTTTCCTACAAGATTTCTGGTCGTTCCCGGCACCACAGTCGAACGCACGACTATTAAATGAAAATCATCCTTTTTCTTTAATGCTTCTCCAATTTCTTCAGCGGTACTTTCAATATAGTCTAATTTAATACTTTTATCCTCTCTCATAGGAGTTCCTTGGGTTATCATAGAAATATCTGTTTCTAAAACAGCTTTTACTGGATCGGTGATACAAGTTAATAATTCGGGATTTTTATTTCTTATTTCTTGGAGCATTTCTTCTAATCCTTCTTCAAAAAAAGGAGATTGGAAATTTTTAATTATTTCAGCCTTCTTTTCATTATGAGTTGAGGCGATAACCTTAATATCTTGTTTGGCGAAGCAAGCAGCACTGCAGAGACCTATAAATCCGGTCCCTAAAATCGACACACTATGTTTATACATATTTATCAATAACTTATTTACTTTCTTTTTTGAGGTTTTATTATCTATTTTCCTAATTATTAATCTATTAAAAACTTAAGTTCTTTTAATTTTATTTTTTTCCCCAATAGCGTTCCTTTGATCTCTGGATTAAGAAACTTCTTTCATCTGGATTTTTAAGTGCTATAAGTAAAGAATAAAAAATTTAAACCCCGTTTCTCTATGGCATTCATTACACAGATATTTATTCTTTTAGATTTTTAGTAAGTTTGTTTATTAAATTGCATATTTTTTGAGGATTTTTTGTAGAAAAAACGAATGGTTTACCATTTTGATAAGTAAGTTTTACAGCTTTCCCGAAATCAGTGTTGTAAGCCCATGAACCATCTAAGCCATATCGAACTCCTACTCCGCCATATTTCCTGAAGGTTGCTTTTGTTGGGTCACATCTCATTATCTTTTTTAGAGAAATGATTTTATAATTAAATATTCCATACTTTACTTCAATTTGATTATTAGTTAAAATTATTTGTAAACCTCTATAATTCAAATACATAATTGAAATAAAAATACATACGCTTCCTAAAATAATGAGTAAGAAGATCATTACCTGAAGGGATAATGCAGAAATAATAATAGTTATAACAATAATAAATAGAAATAATAAAGATATTGTGATTTTTACGAATTTTGCAATAGGAATCCATTCACTATATAATAAGTTATCATTATTAATAGTAATTTTTCTACTCATTTATCATCATTATTATTTTCATTATTCATTATAATTATAATTATTATAGTTATTATAATTATTTAGCGAGGAATATTTAAAAGTAAAACCTTTGCATTATGTGTTTTTATCCATTTCTAATAATTCATTTAAATTGAATTTCAAAATCTTAATTTATTGACAAATAAAGAAATCTATTAATAATTTTTAATAAAAATTTTCCTTTATAGAATAAGTGAATAATCAGTTTAAAATAAAAAGAGAAAATAAAATAATAAATTTTTAAAGAAGATTTTTTATTAATCTTTGCTTTCTGTTGACGTTGGATTTTCTATAGCAACATTTATGATTGAATATAACTGATAATCGGCAAAATGATTTTGAATTAGCGCATCAGACGGACACGCAGCTACACACGTACCACAGCCCTTACAAAGAGCAGGATTGACTTCTGCTACATTTTTGAACTCATTAAAATCAATTGCACCAAATGGGCAGAGAGATTGGCAACTTCTACACCCAGAACAGAGAGCTTCATTAACTACTGCATAATATGGTTCAATCGGAAATTCTCCTTTCGCCATTAGGGCAGAAGCTCCAGAGGCAGCTCCTTTTGCTTGGGCTACAGCATCTGGAATATCTTTTGGTCCCTGAGCTACACCCGCAATAAAAATACCATTGGTTAATGTATCAACGGGACGCAATTTTGGATGAGCTTCCATAAAGAAACCATCAGCAGATTTTTGTATACTCAATAATGAGGCAATTTCATCTGAGTCTGATCTTGCCTCTAAACCGCAAGAGAGTACAAATAGGTCGACTTTTAATTCAATTATTTGTTGTATTATGGTATCTTCTGCTCTTATAATAATATTATGGTCTTCATCTTCAGTTACTTCTGCAATTCTTCCTCTTGTATAGTTTATACCGTATTCTCTCTGTGCTGACTCGTAAAATTCTTCATATCCCTTTCCAAACGCTCTAATATCCATATAAAAGATATATATATTCGCATCTGGATGTTTTTCTTTATATTGCCTTGCCTGCTTAGTAGCATACATACAACATACTCTCGAGCAATAGGTGTGCCCTCCCTCTCGATAATTTCTACTTCCAACACATTGAAGATATGCTATATCATGGGCTTCTTTTAAATCAGAAGGTCTCACAGGTTTGCCAGTTACTGGTCCAAAAGAGCTTAATAACCTCTCCATTTGAAGCCCTGTTATCACATTTGGAAATCTTCCATAGCCATATTGTTCTAGCTCCGTTGGATCATATAAATCCCATCCTGTTGCGACTATAATAGTTCCTACTTTCACATCAACATATTCAGGTTCATCATCATACCTTATTGCATCGGGCTCGCAAACATCTGGACTCGCACATATTCCGCATTTAATACATTTATCCATATCGATTGTATATTCTCCGGGTACTGCTTGTGGAAATGGGATATATGCCGCTTTTCTGGTACCCATCCCTAATTCAAATTCATTTGCACATGTTATAGGGCATACCTCTGCGCAAGCACCACAGCCAGTACATGCTTCTTGATCTATATAATGAGGTTTCTTTTTAATACGCACATCAAAATTCCCAACATACCCATTAACTTCAACAACTTCAGAATATGTCATAAGTTCAATATTCTCATTTCTGGCAACATCTACCATTCTTGGTGTAAGTATACAACTTGAACAATCCATTGTTGGAAAAGTTTTATCAAGTTGTGCCATATGGCCCCCTATTGTTGGATCTTTTTCCACAAGATACACTTTATATCCTTCATCTCCTAAATCTAAAGCCGCGTTCATTCCTGCTATTCCAGCACCTATAACTAAGCAAGCAGGTTCTACTTTTACCATTTGTACATCTAAGGGCTTTAATTCTCGTACTTTTGCTATTGCCATTCTTACGTGATCTTTAGCGATTTCATAAGCGCCCTCTGGGTCTTTCATGTTCACCCACGAGGCATGCTCCCTGATATTTGCTTGTTCAAAAAGGAATTGATTTAAGCCCGCTTCTTTACATACGGTTCTAAATGTGGGTTCATGCATTCTTGGGGAGCAAGCAGCAACAACTACTCTATTAATTTCACCTGCCTCGAGATCCTCTTTAATCATATTTTGACCAATATCTGAACACATAAAACTATAATCTTTAGAAAGTACTACATCGGGTAAAGTTGCTGCATAATCTCGTAATTTTTCCACATCAATAACCCCGGCTATATTTATCCCACAATGGCATACATATACCCCTATTCTAGGTTTTTCTTTACCAGTGACCTTTATTTCTTTTACTACTTTACTTTCTGTCATTTATTATTCATTCCTCCTAAATTAATTGCTCCTTTACGATATCTAAAAATGGTTCTATTGGAATAAATGGTGAAACTCCTGATAATTCATGATTTTTAACAAGCCCTAAGCGGTTAGGATCCATACCCATTGCAACTCCTAAGAGCTGTGTGATGTAAATTACAGGAATACTGAAAGGTTCTCCAATAATATCTCCATAGAAGTTATTTACTTCAACTTGTCCAAGATCTAATTGGAGATGGCAAAAGGGACAACAATTTATAATTATATCAACTCCAGCATCTCTCATATTGACCAATTTTTCTCTTGTAAAATCCGCAGCTACTTCTTTAACTGCAGTTCTCACCGCACCACCCGCACCACAGCACATAAATTTATCCTTATAAGGAATACTTTTCGCCCCAGTTATTTCGACAAGTTCGTCAAGAAAGGTGGGGTATTCATATTCTCCACCCCAAGGGCGTTTCTCACTTGGTTTGACAATATGGCATCCATAATGTACTCCCACCTTAAGATCTGTAAATTTATGTTTAACAAAATCCTTAACATAATCAAGTCCCATATCTAAATATAATGCTTGAGCAACATGCTTCGGTTCATATTTTCCTGTATATTTTCTTCCAACCTTGGCAAGATATTCATTTACTTTTTTCTTTTTTTCAGGTTCATGCTCAAGATCATACCACGCATCTCTTAATGTTCCATAACAACCATTACAACCCGTTATAGAGGAGACTCCTTGCTCTTCGGCTATAGAGATATTACGCGCAGCAAGCACTAACCATGTGGGAATATGAAACCCCCGAAAGACTCCTGGAGCGGGACAGCAAGATGCTCCCGGCATCTCGACGAGTTCAGCCCCTAATTCCTCAAATACATCCCTTATGCTTCTTTCTATCATGGGATATCTGTTTGGGATCACACAACCTAAGAAAAAAGCATATTTCCATTTTTGTTTTTCATCCATTTTATTTTCCTCCTTCGGAGTCCTTATTCTCGGACGCTCGTTTTTCTTTTACTTCGTGCGCATGATTTAATAATTTTCTAAAGCCAGTTAATTCCATCAATTTATGGCATTCTTTTACCGCCTCTGGATAAGAATGAACGGTAGGAGGTAAGGCTGGTAATCCATATGATTCACGTAAATCCCTCCATTTCTTTTGATCTGGTTGATTTGCAGGTACTCCATGGCAAGTTTTATAGAATATGTCATCGGCTAAGGTTAAATGATTATCTAAGATAAAGCCTTCTTCAACGGCAATATTTCGAAGCTTTATAATCATATCTGTCACGGGAATGTCTCTGGGGCATCTTTCGTAGCAGTAATAGCACGTACTGCACATCCAGATGTCTATGTCTTCCAAAACACTCTCATCTCCTCTGAGAGCCTTTCGAATTGCCACTCGAGTTCGAAATGCAGTTCGTCTCCCAGAAGGACAAGATCCAGTACAAGTACCACAGTTAATACATGCACGTATCTTTTCCAAGCCAGCATCAGCAAATTTCTTAGAGATACTGTCGCTTGTACCCCTGAATGTTTTTCTTTCGATATATTTTTCTACATTATCACTCATAATGTATCAATCGTTTATTCTTTAATTAAAATTTAGAGTTAAGAATGATTGTATAACGTTTCTTAACAATCTGATCAGATATTTTATTTAAATTTAAAGTTTCTATAAAAGAAAAAGAGAAATTATTAAAAAAATTTGTTATAGATTAAAATAATAAATATAAGGAAGAGGATTAATAATTATTTGAATATCATTTATAAGGCAAAGTTAGAAATATGTTTTTGATAATGGGTCTAATCGCACTTCTTTGCAAATTATATGCGATTTAATAGTTTTAAATATTAAATATAGAATTATTAGAGTAGAATCTTTTTTTCATTTTAAAATCAGAGGAATATAAGAAAAAAATCCAAAAAATGAGGATTATATTTAAATAGTAGAAAAAAAGTATTAAATATTAAGCAAAAAAATAATTCCCAAAAAGAATGGGAAATACGTGGGAAAAATATCATGCTTATAATTTTTCCTAAATTAGCCTAATTCGTAGAACGTGAGAAAAAATAATAAGACATAATAATTTTTATATGTGAGATAATCATGAATCAAGATTATAAGAATAGACTCCATTCTAAAAGAAATAATGGTGTTGATGAATCTCCACCATCAATTCAATGCTGTGATGATCCTTGTTTTGAAACAAGAGATGGTAATACAGTATGCATTAATTGTGGGATGGTTGTTGGAAAAGACCTGGTAGGAAATGAAAGAAGGGCGTATACTATACAGGAAATTGAAAAGCGACGGCGCACTGAGCCCAGATGGCGAGAATTTGGACCAAGAACAACCATTTCGAATACTAAAACTGATTCGAAAGGAAAGACATTAGGAGCTAAGGGCAAAACCTTATTTTCTCGATTATCAAAGATTCAGCAATCATTAATTTCAAGTATTGAAAGAAATTTTTGGGAAGCAAAACCTAAATTGAAAATGCTTTGCTCAAAAATGAATATTCCAGAATATATTAAAGAAACAGCGTGGAAAATCTATTCCGAGGCTGCTAAGCGAAAGCTTACAATGGGAAGATCTATTGATGGGTTTATTGCGGCATCTTTATATGCAGCGATACGTGTTCATGAATTTCCAAGATTATTGGAAGAAGTTAGTGATTCTTCTATGACATCTCGTAGAACGGTAATAAGATCACTTGGAATGATTGTAAAAGAAATTTTAACCGAATTAAATCTAAAATATCGACCTATTACAGCCGAGCAACTCGTATATCGTTTTGGAAATGACCTCAATTTATCAATGAAAACTCAAAGAAGAGCCGTTAACATGTTAATCCAAGCGACTAAAAACGGACTTGTTCGGACAGGGAAGGATCCGAAAGGATTGGCAGCCTCTGTAATCTATATGGCTGCTAAAAAAACCGATGAACGAAAAACACAAGCAGAAGTTGCAGAACAAGCACACTGTACTGAAGTCACACTACGTTCACGAGCAAAAGATATAAAGAATAAACTATAAAAATTTTTTAGTTTATTTCAATTCTTCTTCCCTTTAATAACTTTTTTTAAAAAATATCTGGGAACAAAATGGAAAAAAATATGTTATGATCTGCCATGAACATATGGCAAATACTCAATCTTGGAATGAAAGACTTGGAATTGCTCATTTTTTCATAAGACAAGTCTGGGTATGGTGGGCGGCACAACAAAACGTTATAATTAATGAATTTGATAAAAAACATCATTAAACTTTTATATCAAGCAATCATAGAGCCATACCTTATAATCTTATTTCCAAATAAAGAATTTAATTTTTGGAAATTGTTTCCATATGGAAAAAGATTTAAATATAAGAGAATCTAATATATTATAAAAAATTCATTGAAAAAAATTTATTACTATGTCAAATTCAAGAGATTTGCCAATAAGTTTGATGGGCATCGAATCCGTTTTACGTTATCTAAGTCAAAAAATGAAAGAGTTATCCAGTATACGAAATATAAGCACTAATACAGATCTTTCAATGCGAGTTGTAAAAAATATCTTACTTCAATTAGAAAAGTTCAATCAGGTTGAAAGAATTGTGGAAAAAAATAAAGTTTTGCCTAAATGGAGAATAACTAAATTTGGAATAAAAGTCTTAAAACAAGTTAATGGAAAAGATATAGAAAAACCTCAATTTATGAGTAAAGAAGCTGAATTAATCCAAAATATAGAGATACCTAAAAATATTGAAGATATAAATGAAAAGCTAAAAACTTCCCATGAAAACATCTCTATCTCCCTAAAATCAATTCAAATTGAATTGAGCAAGACATTAGGTACAATTTTGAATCTAAATGATCCTATGTTTGAGGATTTAATGGGTTTTATTATTAAACGAATAAAATCTATTAAGCAAAATTTTGCTAATATGGCAAAGGATCCTATAAAGAAGTATAAATTAAAAAAGATTAATAAAGATCAAAAAAAATTAACGAAAAAAGAGGTAAAATCATTACTTGGGGAGATTTTCTTCATTAATTCAGTTATTTTGAATCAAATTCATTATTTTTCTGCGATGAGTGAAAAAGTATCACAATACATTGAAAATGAAGCCTATTCCAATGCTTACTTAATGGCAAAAGATCTTAGAGAAGAATTAAGAGTCTTGACATATCTTATGAATCAAAGAATGAAAATAAATGTACATTCTCCAATTTTCTCTGAAGATGAATTAAAAATAATCTTAAAAAATGAATTTGATGAGACTATTGTAGATAAACTTATTGAACCTTCTCTTGATAAAAGTATACCTAAAACAGACGCGATTAAAGAAGGAGTGTTAGAAATTTTTAATGCGGTCAATAGAAATCAATACATATTAAATAATCATACTTATGAAATTAAAAACAATATACCTTTATTTGCCCTTCATGATTTAATTTTAGACCAAAAACCAGCATTAAGGTTTTCAATAGAAGAATTAGAATATGTAATTAACGAACTCGCTGATGAGGGATATATTCCAGGAATTAAAGTGATTGAACAAGATGAAGACCATTATTTTAAAGTGGTACAACTTAAAGCTCATGATATCTCTGAAGATGAAAATCAATTAATACAAATCGCTTTACAATTAGAAAAATTCTCTATAGCAGATATTATTGAAAAAACTGGATGGACAAAAGAAAAAGTTATTCAGCTTTTAGATGATTTAACACATGTCGGTATATTAAGACATTCAAAGTCCTTTTTACACGGTGATCAATGGTATATTGTCTCAAAATAAATAAAATAAAAAATAATTATAAAAAAATTAGATGAATTCGATAAATTATTTTTGGCAAAAAAAATTTCTGAAGAGATCTATGACATGATGATTAAAAGGATTGAAGTAGAGCTAAAGGATCTCGAAAATCGACTTCTTAATCTCTAAAATTTAAACTTTTTAAAAATAACTAATTTAAATATATTAATTTGAAAATGAAGAAAACTAGTATTAAAACTATACAAACAAATATTAAAATAAGATAATCAAATTAAATATTGAGAATATTAATGAAAACTTTCAAATTATTTAATTATTTAAACTCAATTATTATATTTTTAGCCATTTTAACTTTTATTGGGGGCTTTTTTGCCTATAAATAGATCTATATTATATTCGGGACATTATTTTTAATTTTTGAAGATGGGGAGTATGCTAAAGCAGGAATAAATATATAAAAGAAATTAATGAAGTATTATAGTCGTTTCAAGAATGGGAGAAAAAAGGAAATGGAAAAAAGTAGTAATGGCATATAATTAATATTGATTTCAAAAATAAGATTTATTCATTTAAATAGATTATAGACCATTAAAACTCCTATTTTTTTATATAAGGTAATAAAATATTTTAGTATAACTTGATTAAATAAATCATTAGCTAAGAACAAAAAATAATACTATAATAAGATTATGTTTGCTTCCACTACTCAAAAGCGTAAAAAAATCAATTATGAAAGATTATTTTATCCACGAGCCATAGGAATTATCGGGGCTTCATATAATCCCACAGGAGGAGGGTATTTTCTCCAAGTTATGAAAGATCGATTCAAAGAACCTATGTATTTGTTTAATCCGAGATTAAAAGGGGAAAAACTGTATGGGATTGATGTGTATGGGTCTATATTAGATATACCCGATCAAAATCCTATCGATTATGTTATTATAGGCGTCCCAGCAAAAATAGTACCAAAAGTCTTAGAAGAAACAGGTCAAAAAAATGTACCATTTGTTACAATTTTTAGTTCTGGATTTAGCGAAATTGGAAATGAAGGATTAGAAGAAGAAGTGTTAAATATAGCCAGGAAATATGGAATTAATATAATAGGTCCAAATTGTATTGGAGTATATTGTCCGGAATCAGATTTATATTTTGGAAGAGGACAATCTAAAAAAACCGGTAATTTTGGAGGATTATTTCAATCAGGAGGCTTAGCGGTCAATGTATCCCAATTAGCAGTTTCATATGGTTGTTATGTATCAAAAATGATTTCAATTGGAAATGCTATAGATCTATCATATCCCGAATTTTTAGAATATTTCTTACATGATGATAAAACAGCTATTATCGGTTTATATCTTGAAAGCTTAAAAAACCAAGAGCAAGGGCGCAGATTTATGGATGCTGTAAGAAAATGTAGTTTAAATAGAAAGCCTGTTATCTTATGGAAATCCGGTTTCGGAGAAGCTACAAAAGATGCAATTAAATCGCATACGGGAGGATTGGCCGGAAATAATCGTATATGGAAAGCTATGACAAAACAAACGGGATGTTGTTTGGTAGACAATTCTATTGAATTAGCAGCGTTAGCTTCTGCGTTTAAACTTACCCATCTCCCGGCTTCACGAAATATTGGCTTAATAGGAATTGGAGGAGGCGCAAGTATAGAAGCTGCAGATACATTGGAAAGATATAATCTAAAGATTCCAAAATTAACCAATAAAACTATGGAAAAAATGGGTCGATTTCTTCCGGATGTCAACACAAGTTTTTCAAATCCCCTTGATTTAGGTGCTATGGGAGCATTACCACATATCTATTATCGGACAATTATTACACTTGATAAAGACCCTAATATCGATGCTATATTATTTGTAAAAGATCCCGAGCGTTTTCAAGGATTAGAAAGAACCATGATTTCAAAAATGGGTTTTAAGGAAGGGGTTGATTTGACTATAACTTTTGTGAAATATATCGGAAAAGCAAAAAGAATATGCACGAAACCAATGTACTGTGTTATGCTAAAGATTTCAGAGGGATTTGAGTAGTATAAAAGTAGATATCGATTTAAACTGAAATTATTGAATCGAAATGTCCCCGTCTATGAAAATTTCGATTTGGTTAGTAAGGTTTTAGATAAACTCAATATATATCGAGAATTTCTACAAGCGCATGGAAAATATCCTAAATAAGAAAGGAATAACCACCATTTAAATTAATAGATATTCTAAGCAACTTTTTTTTATTCCTCTAAATTTATTATTCATCATTCATTTCTTCTTTCTCTATAGGTTTGGCGGGAATACCTAAATAATATTTCTTATCTTTTTCACCCCTCCAACCTTTATGCAAACCAGAATGTGGATAAATCGTAACGTCATCTTCAGTGTGAGCTCCAGGACCTATTATGCACCCTGGATATAAAATAGTATTTTTACCCAACTTAACTTCTTTTATAGTTATTTTTCCAAAAATAGATTGGATGGCATGGCTTGATATCGCAGATGTAGGATAAATGAAAGAATTATCTCCTATTTTTGTGAGTTCTAGTCCTGGAAAGCCATCGCAATAAATTACATTAATGCCAATTTCATTATGTCCAATTCTTCTTAGAGCTCTGTTAAGAAGCCAGGGAAAAGGAGATTTTGATGACAACCAGACAGGGAATTTAATTATGAAACCCCTTCTATGATAATATTTCAACATCTTTCCTTCTGCAGATTCTATATCATCTAAAATCCTTTTAAAAGCTCCTTGTTCTTGGGGAGATTTTTTATTCCAAATTTTCACCCATATAGCGCATACTTCTATTAAAATTAAGATATAAATATAATACAAAAAAAAGAAGACAAAAGGTAAGATAAAAAGCTGAATTAGGAAAGATAATGACATAATTACAATAAAAAAGAATTCAATTAATAAGAAAATACCAAGACAGAAATAAAAAGGAATCATGGCGGTAATAAAATTAATACTAATAAATTCTATTATCGGAAGTTCCACAACATCTGATTCGGCTTCCTCAGTTTCCATAATAATAATACAGATCAAAAATTATTAAAAATTATTAATTTTAATTTCTATAACTTTTTATGATTGATATATTTACTATTATTCTTGGAATTGTTCTCGCTTTAATAGCAACAATTTGTTTTTCTATGGGTTTTGTATTTCAAAAGAAAGGATTAATGCAAGGCTTGCCAGAACTTGCTTTTAATAATGGTCTAAAAAATTTACTCTATTCATTTCTTGAATTCTTTAAAAATAAAATTTGGATAATAGGGATCTTATTGGGTATTATCGGTTGGGTTCCATTTATTATTGCAGTTAGCTTAGTTGGAATACTGGTAGTTCAACCAATGACTAGTTTAGGTTTAATAATTTTTTTAATCTCTTCTGTGAGAATCTTAGATGAAAAAGTTAGAAAAATCGAAATTTATTCTGCGATTTTATTAGGAATTGCTCCAATTGTAATCGCTTTTTCCAAGATATCTCAAATTAAAATTGATCTGTATGGCTTTGTAGTTCCCTTCCTAATTTTTTTCATAACAAGTATAATTTTATCCTTAGTATTTTATCTAATTGCCAAATTAAAAGCAAATACTCCATTGGAGGGCATTTTTTTAACAATTACAGGAGTTATTTTAAATGCTATTGGGACGATTTTTACTAATATTTTCACTCAAGCGTATAATGATGCAAATATATCCATTATATCTCCTTTTGGCTGGGCAGAAATATTATTTGGCATTTTTTGGTTTGATATTTATCATATCTGGGTATGCATCTCTCTCTGGGGAATGGGCGTATTTTTTCTATTGGGAGTTCTATTCTACCAAATTGGTTTTCAGAAAGCCAAAGCCTCAATTGTTTATTTAATCATCAATAGTCTCTCAATCATTATTCCTATTCTTGTTGGATTATTTATATTTAAACAGAGATTCGAAAATTTATATTTTTTTATTATTGCATTAGGTTTAATTATATTTGGGGTTTTTAATTTAAGTAAATTCCAAGCTCGTTTAGAGAATTATAATCAATAAGGAGCTCTGATTATATATTAATTAAAATTTTATTTTTAAAACATTTCACTCGGAAATATGATTAATCCAGAAGAATTAACACAAAAGGTTAAAAAAATTATTTGCCAAGATACTCAAAGAAAATATTATAGATTTAGAGCTACTAAATTTTATGGGGGGTGCGCAACTGCAGACTGCTTAGGATGCAATCTAAGATGTGCATACTGTTGGGCTCAGAAAAAGGTCTGGAATCCAAAAATATATGGAAATTTTTATAAACCAACAGAAGTAAGTGAAAAGTTATTACAATTCCACCAACCCTTAGTTAGAATAAGTGGCGGTGAACCAACCATTTGTAGAAACCATCTTATCGAAGTTATTAATTTAATCCCCAAACATATATTATTTGTTTTAGAAACTAATGGAATCCTTTTAGATGAAGACTATATAATACAATTAAGTAATCTTGGAAATTTATATATTAGAGTATCTTTAAAGGGAGTAGATCAGAAATCATTCGAAAAAATAACGGGCGCAGAAGGAATCTTTTTCGAAAAACAATTGAAAGCCTTACAACTTTTAAATAAATATAATATTAAAAATAGACCCGCTATATTAGCAGATTTATTTACAGAACAAGCAATTCAAAAGTTAAATATGCCGAATTTAGAATATGAAAGTTTAATAGACTATCCTTTTGTTTCTAAGGCACTAAAAAAGAGAGGGATTACTTTACCAATTAAATAAAAGAAAAAATTTGTTTGGATAAATTTTAGTTTTTTAGATTTTAGGAGGAAAATTCAGAGCTCCTGATTTTAATATTTTTTTAACGTTAATCCAAGGTCGAATTAAAAAGCTATAAGTATAAGTTTTATTCCCTTTTAAAGTGTATTCACGATGAACAGAGGGGAGACCTGGTAAATCACCTCCCACACCTTTCTGATCATGGTCGATATTTAAGGTAATATTTTCCCGATAAGGTAATTCATGAATATGGGTTGCTTTTTCTAAATCTTCCATAGTATATGGCCAAGCACTAATATTTAAATATTTTTCATCTATACTTGCCACCAATAGCCCTTCATTATTCTCGTTGGTGAAGCTTATCCACCGTACATCTGTTCTATTTCCATTTTCTTGTGGTCTCACATAATTATGAATTAAATCGTTTATTTTCATAGAATATATACCAACAGCTGCGCCTCTTTTTCTATCTTTCATGGTTTCATGTGGACCTCTTCCATACCATGTTAAATTATTAAATTTACCTAAAATTTCAGTCTGCATCCCAAATCTTATCATCTCTTTATTTGGAATAAAATTATTCTCAACAAATATATCTCCATTTCCATAGATTATATAAACCATTTTTAAAGGGTCATCAGAGTTATCAACTTTAAATTCAGCTGTTATTTTTTTAGCATTTGGAGAGAGATCTTCAATATTTAGTTTAGAGATTTCCCTATTTTTACTCGCATCTTTCCATGTATAATCTATACTTGAAGACTTTTGATCAAAATCTTCTAAATCTTCATCAATAAATCCAATATCATTATCTATCGGGACTCTCCAAAAATTTGGGACTAATGGAGCCTTTAAAAGATCATTTTGATTAAAAATTAATGATTCAATAGCTCCACTTTTTTTTCCAATTTTAATTTTAAAATTATCTCTTTCAATTATTATATAAGTTTTTTCTTCAACCAAATTAAGGATTGGAAATTCTTCAATAGCAATGGGTTCCGCTTTAGGAACTTCAAAAGGTATTTTAAATTGTTCCCACGCAATTATATAGCCCTTATTTGCCCATAATGTATCCCTTTTTACCTCAAAAATAATCTTAAGATGATATTCAGTATTTAATTGAAACTCTGGTTGCGTAAAAGGTATTACAATAGATTTTTTCTCTAAGGGGCTAATCTCAAGACTTTTAATTTCTCCATTTTGAATTATATTACCATTTGCCGTGAGCTCCCACTTTAACAAAACAAAATCCAATGAAATGAAATTATATTTATTAAGAACCTCTATTTTTCCACTTATAAGATTTTTCTCATAAACATTAATATTTTGATATACTTTTTTAACTTCAAAAAGAGAAGGATTAGGTGTTCTGTCTGGCATAACAATGCCATTAATACAATAATTTTTATCATTTGGTTCATCTCCAAAGTCGCCACCATAAGCCCAATACATCTCACCTTTCTTTGAATACTTCCGAATTCCTTGATCAACAAAATCCCATATAAAACCCCCAATGCAATTACTATTTTCCTCAAAAACATCCATATATTCTTGAAAATTTCCGAGGCTGTTTCCCATTGCGTGAGCATATTCACATAGCATTACGGGACGAGTTTCTCCTTTTTTTAAATTAGTTTTAGCAATTCTTTTTATAGTTCTTGGAGGATAATACATATAACTTATAATGTCTGTAATTTTATTATAATAATCTCCTTCATAATGAATTGGTCTTGTTGCATCAATTTTTAAGGTGATTTCTTTCATTTTTTCAAAAATAGTACCATATCCCGCTTCATTTCCAAGCGACCAGAAAATAATACAAGCATGATTTTTATCCCTTTCTACCATTCTAGTCATTCGATCTACACAAGCATCTAACCATTGAGCATCGCTATTAGGGAGTATATCCCTTAACCCATGGGATTCTAAATTGCATTCATCAATCACATATATTGCATACTGATCACATAATTCATAAAACTTGGGATGATTGGGATAATGACTAGTTCTAATAGCATTTATATTATTTTGCTTGATAATCTTAATATCTTGCTCCATTCGCTCTAATGATATAGCTCTTCCCTCATCGGGATCATGTTCATGGCGATTTACGCCCTTTAAAAGAATAGATTTTCCATTTATATATAACCCACCATCATCTTTTAACTCTACTTTTCTAAATCCAAATTTATTATATTCTACTTCAATTAGATTATTTTTTGAATTGTATAATAAGAACACTACATCATAAAGATTTGGCGTTTCACATGACCATTTCATAGGATTTTTAACTTTTTTTTGCAAATCTAAGGTGATTTCCGAATTTTTTTCAATATTAAAGGAACATTCCATTAAATTTTCGGGATCTTTCCTTTTGTGGTTTGGACTTATTAATTTAACCTTTAATTGATAGTCTCTAGCATCAAGATCACCATAATTTTTGACCTTTACTTTAACTTTTAAAACCGCATCTTCATATTTTTCATCTAGCTCACTAAAAATATAAAAATCTCTAATATGGATTTTTGGCGTTGAAAAGAGAAACACATCGCGATAAATTCCACTGAGCCTCCACATATCTTGATCTTCGAGATAAGATCCGTCAGACCAACGATAGACTTCCACAGCTAAAACATTATCATTTGGTTTTACATATTGCGTGATATTAAATTCTGCAGGAGTCATGCTTCCTTGACTATATCCCACTTTTATTCCATTAATCCATAAATAGAAAGCAGATTTTACTCCTCTAAAGTGGATGAAAATTTCCCGCCCTTCCCAAGTCTTAAGGATTTTAAATCTTCTTCGATAACTTCCTACAGGATTATTTTCATGATCTATTCTTGGTATTTTTTCTGTATTAATGCTATAAGGGTATTTAATATTTGTATATATGGGGATTCCATAGCCTTTCATCTGCCAATTGCTAGGTACCTTAATATTATCCCAAGAGCTGTCATCAAATTCGATTTTATAGAAATTGATTGGTCTATCTACTGGTTTTTTCACCCAATTAAATTTCCATACACCATTTAAGGATTGATAAAACTTTGATTTTTCTTCAGACTTTAAAGAAGATTTTATACTCTCATAAGGAATTAAGGAATTATGGGGTAGTTCTTTATTTCGCCCAATAACTTTAGGATTTTCCCAATCAAATATTTCACTCATATTATTCATTTTTTTTTTAGATTATATAATAATTTCGTATTATTTATGAAAATGTAAGAAATTGAATAGAATTTAATATATTATATAAATAAGTTATCTATTCCTTGAGATTTAGATGATTTATTGCTTCTAAATTTATTACAAAACAAAATTAAAGCAATCCCACCAAATATACTCATTAATACGCCCCACCAATAAGGATCAATAATATTTACCACACTTAAATCGAAAATGACACCTCCAATAATCGGCCCAATAATTTGTGCAACAGAATCTAGAGATGTAGTATAACTATTAATCCGACCTTGAATTTTAGGACTAACAGATTGAGATATTAAGCTTAGCATATTACCTCTAACTGATGCTGCGGCAAAACTTATGAGGATTGATAAAGTAACGATAATTATCGGATTAATTGTGAATCCAACAAAGAAAAATGTTATAATGAATAAAGTTAACCCCATTATAATCATAATTTTCTCACCGAATCTTCTTAACATAGGTTTAAATAATGTAAACCGAGTTACTGCTCTGAATACTCCTGAAATTGTTAAAATTATTCCAATTTCAAGGGCAACAAGACCCACAATGATCCCAAGATATTGAGAAATATTCGAAACATACATTGTAAAAGAAATCGTATGAAATCCCCATAACACAAGAAAATACATTGCCAGAGAGTTTTTTGATATTTTTACTTTTTCCTTTGGCTCAATTCTTTCTTTTTCTCGTTTCCACTTCTGCCATGATTCCTCTAATAATATGGCTGTTATAACTATTGTAAAAAAAGATAATGAAGCAGCAAGGAGACCAGAAAGTAAGATCCCTCCAAATGAATATAATATGCCTCCTATGCCTGGACCTATCAGAGATGACAGTACATGAGCAACTCCTATGTTAGTCATTTGCGTACCACGATCTTTTGGAGGTACAACATCGCTAATAACAGCTTTAGCAAGAGGAAAGTTACCACCAAATATCCCATCTACCATTCTTGAAATAAAAATTAACATAATAGAATCTGAAAATGCTAAAATAAGAAACGCAAACATTGTGCCAAATTGAGAGATTAAGAGCATTGGTTTTCTTCCGTAAGAATCGCTAAGTCTCCCCCAGACAGGAGCAAAAAAGAAGGTAAAGATGGCATTAACAGCAATAATTATTCCAACAACCAATGGAGTTGTGTTAAATTGAGTTATAAAATTTGGTAAAAATGGTAGGATGAAATAAAATCCTAAAATGTCGATAAATACCGCCATCCAGAGAGGAAAAAGCCGAGGATAATCAAATAGTTTACCTACTTTGTGATCTTTCCAGCGTGATGTTTTAACTTCAGTCAATCCCTAATCCACTATTTTATTAAATTTTAAGTTTTTATTTAGTGATAAGTGAAATATTAATTCACTTTAAAATTTGATATTAATATTCAATAAGGAGAGTTCCAAATTTTATAGATATTAGAAAAAAGAAAATTAATAAAAAGTAATTATGACTTTAAAAAATCTATAATATATTGATTAACTTGAGGAGTTTTCTCTCGAGGAGATTCATGACCCGCCTTCTCAATAATAATTAGTTTACTATTTGGAATTTGCTCATGAATTTTTTGATTCATACTTTTAGGAGTTAGACGATCATGGCTAGCAGCGAGAATTAACGTCTCATTCTTAATTTGAGGTAATTTATCAAATACATCATAGTTTTCTAAGGCATGAGCTTGATTCTTAATATCTTGGGGAGTTGAAGGGTTTAATGCATTAATTTTGATTATATCTTCAGCTGAGAATAAGCCATAGTGCTTTTTATGAGGATTTTTTTCCAGCTCCTTTCTAAAGGAATGATAAAAACCCAATCTTGCTCCTTCGAAAAAAGCAGCTTTAGGATCTTCCATTTTTCTATGATAATCGTTAATTTGATTCTGTTCGTAAATTTTTATTCCTGCTTTATTTCCAGGACCTTTTGGAAGAGTATTAATAAGGACAATTTTATTAATTCTTTCGGGATATTTGATTGCAAATTGCTGGACAATCATTCCTCCCAGACTCCATCCACTTATATGTGATTTTTTAATATTTAGATAATCCATTAATCCAGCAATATCATCAGCGAATATTTCCATAGTATAGGGCATATCTGGTCTGTCAGATTCCCCCGCCCCTCTATTATCAAATCGAATTACCTTAAAATGTTCTGCTAAAGGTTCAAATTGAGCAATCCAACCTTCTTTGTTACCTCCGAATCCATGAACTAATATTAGAGGCTCGCCTTTTCCTTTGATTTCATAACAGATTTTTATTCCATTAACATTAGCAAATTTTTTACTCATAATTTTAAACAATGAAAAAAATAATAATAAAGTTATACAAATTAATTTTGCAAAAACTCGATAATTAATCGATTTACTTCTGGCGCTCTTGAAAGATGGAGAAAATGCCCTGTATTCTCTATTATGTGTAATTTACTATTTGGGATTCTTTTATGAATCTCAATCATAGAAGATTTCGGGGTAAGTCTGTCATGTGTTCCTGCTATCAATAATGTTTCATTTTTTATTAAGTGAAGTTTCTCTAAAATATCGTGTGATCTTAATGCATTTGAAAGGTTTATAATATCTTGAGGAGTTGAGGGATCTTTTTTGCTTTCTGTTATTAAATCTTCCACAGACCAGATGCCATAAAATTTCTTTTTAGGATCACTTTTCATCTTTCTTCTAAAATCTTTATAAAATAAAAGCTTTGATTTTTGCCAAAATGCCTTTTCTGGATCTTCTGTTAGTTGTTTAATCTCTTCAATTCTTCCATTTTTAATAAATTCCGCTGCCTTTTCATCGGGAATTTGGGGATTTGTTGTTAATAATACTAATTTTTGAAGATTATCTGGATAATTGAGTGCGAAATGCTGGGCGACCATTCCTCCCAAACTCCTTCCAATTATATGTGCTTTTTTAATATTTAAATAATCCATTAATCCCTTTACATCATCTGCCAATAATTTCATTGTATAGGGTTCTTTAGGTCGATCTGACTTTCCAACTCCCCTCATATCAAAAGCTATTACTCGAAAATGAGCACTTAAACTGTCTATTTGGGCAATCCACGTTTCTTTTTTAGCGCCTATCCCATGAATTAATATAATTGGCTCTCCTTTTCCTTGGTCTTCATAACAGATCTTTATACCATTTACACTCGCAAATTTTTCTATAAGTAATCCTCTCTCTCAAAATTTTTTAAGAAATATATCAATTATTATATGATATTGATATTAAAATATAAAAGATATTATATATTAATTTTAACAATTTTATATATTTCCTAAATAAACAGTTTCTAAGCCCTCTTTTTTTGCTATCAAAAGTGCTCGATAAAGATATTTTAGAGGAGTGGGTTCGGTAAAGCCATGGTTTTTAGACTTATATCTAGGAAATGCTCTGGTTAAATGTAAAGGAATGGAAGCGCCCAATTGCTCTTTAATACGATTCGCTATATTTGCTATAATCTCCACATCAGTATTCAAATCTTTTATTAAAAGGGTTGTTATTTCAACATGCACATCATTTTCAATAAAACATTTTGCGTTTCGCCATACCTTTTCAACATCCGTACCGCAATAATTTCGTACCATTTCTGAATCTCCTTTAATATCGATATTTATCGCATCAAGACCGTGTTCGATTAAATCATTAATTACTTTTTTTGTCATATACCCATTCGATACATAGGTATTGTACAAATCGTTTTTTTTAGCTAAATCAAAAACATCAAGAGAATATTCAAATAATAAAGTAGGTTCATTAAAAGAGATTGAAGTTCCCTCACAATTATTTCGTATTGCCTTCCTAATTAAATTTTCAGGGGAAAGATAATCCTTCGATTTTTTCACTTGTTCTATAGTGGAAGGGTTGGGATGCGATAAATGCCAATTTTGACACCAAAAGCAATCAAAATTGCATCCATAGGTGCCCACTGTGAAAGCAGTCGTACCTGGATGAAAAGTATAAAGAGGTTTCTTTTCTATAGGATTGCAAGATTCGGCGGGGATGCATCCATACACAATTGTATATATATCACCTTCATAATTTATTCGTGTCCCACAATGTCCAATTTCACCTTCCTTAATTTTGCATTTTCTTTCACAGGTAAGGCATTGACTCACTTTTTTATTACACTTTTTCTGATACTTGCCTTTTCTTATGAACCTTTTATCAATTGACTCTATCAAGAGATTATTTGAAATTTATTAGAATATTTTTTATTTTATAAAAATCAGAATTAATATATTTATATTTCCACATTTTTTATGTGGATTAATAGAATTCTTTAACAACTAATCGTGAAAATTGCATTATTTTTTGGCTTAAATCTATCTTATTAAAAGATTTTGCCAAAATCCAATTCTTCCCATACATCTTATTTAAATGATCCCCTTCGGCATCTATTGAAAAGGCAAATACCTTAAATGTTTTGCGTACTTTTTGTACTTGATTCATTGCCTGATTTAGGCCATATAAGTGTCCCGCAGGTTTTCCATCTGAAATTATGATAAATACTTCTTTATTATGTACTTTAGATGCCTCCTGCTGCAATGAAACTCCATCTAAATTACTTTTATCTTTCTCATGACATCCAACTTTATCTACTTTTTTTGGATCTAAAGGCTCATGAAAATCTTTAACTAAAATATTTCTTGCATTACGATTTCCAGTAAATAATACAATTCTAATAGCTGCCAATTCTTTAAGAGATTCAACAAGTATGATCATAGCTATTTTAGCAGCTTCTAATTTCTTTCCATTCATACTCCCGCTAATATCTACGAGTAAGATTATGCGCAAAAGTTTGTGCCGTATCTTTCTGGTGAAACAATTCTTAAACTGATAATTAGAAGTAACGGTTTTAATGAAATTTTTATTTAGTCTTCCAAGTTTTTGATAATTATCAAACTCACTGGTAGGTTTTAAATTATTAAAAATCAGTTTCATTTTTGTAATTATCGCTTTATAATTCTCGATGATTTGGTTATAGGTTAATTTAATAGGAATCATATCTTCTTGTTCTATTTTGGTTTCAATTAAATCTCTTTTTATATCGGCAAATGCAGGGTCTAAAGACCAAATTCCCAGTCCGATTTTTGCTATACGCTTCCTTAATTCTTCTTTCGCCTTGGTTATATCTATAACTAATTTCCCTAATAAATCCTTATTCACAGAATCATAAGGATTATCGCCATTTTCATTTTTTTGAAATTTTTTAATTTTATTATTTAAAGTCTTTAATTTGGATAATGCGTTTTCTTTTTGCTTTTTATTATTAGGATCTTTGGCACTATAATCTATATTTTCTATATCATTGATTATATCGTTTATTTCATTTATTTCGTGATTTAAATCTTTGCTTTTACGCTGGAGTTCTTTTTCTTTTTTTACAGATGTTTTTTTCAACTTCTCTATTATCTCTGAACGTTTCTTTTGATTTTTATCCGATTCTTTCTCTTCTTCAATACTTTTAAAAAGATCCCCAAATACCTCTCTTAAGTCCTCTTTCTCTTGTTTAGTTTTTGATTTGTCACTATCTACTTTTTTTAAATATTCCGTAATTTTTTTACGAATTTTATTCTTTTTTTCCTTATTTTCATGAATTTCTGTAGGATTCTTTAGATCCTCTAAATCTTCAATAATATTATTTACTTGTTGTATATCTTCTTTTATTTTATTAATTTCTTTTGTCTCTAATTTTTGTTTTTTTTTACAATAATCCTTTAAATTTTTAACAATTTCGTTTTTTTTATTTTGTTTTTCAAAGGATTTTTCGCCGCTATCTTGCAAACTTTGTAAATCTTTTATAATCTCATCAATTTTATTCCCTTTTTTTTGACCTTTGGGGGTCAAATCATTTATTTTTTTACCTATTGTTGTTTCTATATCATTTGTATCCGAAGGATTATTTTGTTTCTCAATCTTATCGATTTGATTAGTTAAAGCTTTTATATCATCAATAGATAAATCCATATTATTAATTTTTTTCATCATCTCTTCACTTGTTTTACTAATAGATGTTGGCTTTTTGTTAATCCTTTCGTCTATAAAATCTTCTACAGCAGTGAGTATTATAACATCTTTTGAAAATTTTTCATTAGATCTAAAGGGTGAGATTATCCCTCTCCTGGGTATATCTGATACGACTACAGTATTTGACGGTAAATTTAGATTTCTCTTCTCAGGAATAACGATATATTTTTTAAGTAATTTGCAGATTTGATCTAACGCAATAATTGTAGCATTCGGTGTTAATGCTTTTAAAAGAAATGATTTTAATACGCAAATTTTTTCCCAATCTTTATCTGTTAAATTAATTGAATTAAAGTTTGGTTTTTTCTGAAAATTGGAATAATCCTCCATAAATAAATTTAGATAAATAAATAGATCTTCATACCTTTTCATTCGTGAAATAATTTGAGGTAAAACTTCCAAAGTATAATCCCTTAAATTTTTATAGAATCCAGGAAATTGCTTTTTGTTGATAGTATTTATTCGGACATCCTCTAATACATTAGTAAGGTCTTTTACAATTGGAATAGGAATTTTATATTTTTTTGATATTAATTCCATTAATTTTAAAAATCCAATTTCGAAGGATCCGTATCCAATATGCCCGCTCTCATGAGCGACAAATCCTTGGGCTGGTTTTATTTTTTCCTCACAAAATTTTGGTAAATAAATACAATAACCGTCGGTATAAACTGGACTATGAGTATTATTAAATTTTATCATTAAATTCTTTTTCCCACTAATTCTTTTTCCAGTATTGATTAGGGCTAATACATCAGAATTTATATCTCGCTCATAATATTCAAATAAATTTGGTATTTTACCCACCTCTTGCTCTAATAAATAAAAAAAAAATTTAAAAAACGGGATAAAATCGTTTCATAAAGATCACTAAATCATAATTTTTGTTTCTATAAACCCATTTAATGTACCTTAGTGTAATTTTTCCTCGATAATCATGACTTTTTCCCATTGCTTTTTTATATTGCATATGATAATTATTTTTTTCTGTCAATCTAAAATAATTTCTGAGAATAAACCGATTATTATTCCAAAGCCATTGGAAGAATTTCCACATAATTTCTCCATTCCTTTTAAATATTTGATTTGGTCCGCAATTTTCAATGTATTCATTAATTGCTTTTCTCATCTTCTCAGTAATTTTACCCACTTCTTCCACTGGTATTGTTTCTTCCTGGTGCTTCATTTTTCTCTCTGAATAACCTAATACTTTCCCAAGCTTTTCTTTAAACATCTTTCCATCAAGAATCATCGCAATGCTTTTTCTCTCTTCCACTGTTTCTCCTAATTTATTAATAATACAATTTTGGATGTTATGTGCTAAAAATTTTGCTGGCATTTTTGAGATTAATAGACAAAAATTGACCACCAAGCGAGTAGAGAAAAGTTTAGATATGGAGAAATCTTCCGTTGCTTGCTTCCGTATTTGTTGGGCTGCGTCAACCACTAATTCAGCAATCTCTTTTTTACAGTTAGTAATTTTTGTTGCAATTTCAATTTCTTTTTTTTTATTGGGATAAGTAATTTCAGGACATATGAGAAATCTATCTCCAAATGCCTCTTGCAGTTTATTGATGCCCACAACTCCCTTATTCATAGTACCAATTATAACTAATTTAGCATTTGGACTTAATTCATGGCGTTCAAAACCTTTTGAGATGAGATTAATATGGTTCTCAGATAGAAGCGAATTTAATGAAATTTGCTCACTTTCTCTTATTGCATTTATTTCATTTATTATAATAAATGAAAGTCCCTTTTCATTTGCATCTTTAATTGCTCTGGTCAAAGGTCCATAATTAAATTTGGTATATCCCTTCCTAAGTTCCCAGTTTCCTTCTAGATCTCTTCTATCTAAATCTGGTGATCCATCTATGAAATAATAAGAAGCATTCAAGCTCTTAGCAAGTGTAATAGATAATAATGTTTTCCCAGTACCAGGTGCACCGTATAATAATATCCCAATACTTTTTCCCTTGTCAAGAGATTCTATTAAGCTTTTCAAATAGTCAAATTCATCATCTTGCTGAATATATTTAATTTCATTAGAATATGTTGAAATAGACATGAATTTTTCTCATTTCATTGAAATTTTTAATCAATATGGCAAGAAAATGTTAATATTATGTTATGGACTATATTTAAAAACATCTCTAAAATTATAATTAAGATGTTCTAACTAATATTAATGCTTTACAAAAATAGATTTAAAGCTAATTGGATAATACTGCAGAATTCATATAAAATTTTAAACAAAAAAAAGAGAGAAATTAAGTTATATTATTATTTAGTCCTTTTTTTTTATCTTCTTTACAATTTTATAAGCTCCTGCAAATACAGCTCCTGCAATAAACCCACCTATATGAGCGAAATGGGCAGTACTGTCTGAAATAAGCGTAAATGTTGCTAATCCTAATGACAATTCTGTTATAAAATATATTATACCAAAAGTGCGAGCATTTATTTTGCGAGGAACTCTACTGGTAATTATCTGCAATTTTATATTAGGAAATAGAATTGCATAGACTGCAATTAATCCATATATGGCTCCAGATGCACCCAGAGTAGGAATGTTATAAAATGCAGGTATAATGAATGAAGTTAATCCATGCAATAATGTTCCAACTATTCCAGAAACAATATATGTAACAAAAAACCAAGCATGTCCCATCTCAAATTCACAATTATCTGCGACAACATAATAGAACCACATATTCATAATGATGTGAACTGGGTTGGCATGCATAAACATCGAAGTAATCAAAGTCCACCATTCTTTTCCCGCAAAAAATTCTGAAGGAGTAAAAGCGAATCCGTCTAATAACATATTTCCAGCAGGATCTAAATACTGCAATATATATACAATTATATTTAATAGAAGGATTGCTAAAGCTACATATTGTTTTGAGAAAGGGATTTTGTCGTTTTCAAGTTCAATTACCATTCTTATTACCTTTTAAATAATTAAATATAAATTTATATATATTTGATTTAAATAGAGGCTTCTATTAAAATATTTGTGTTGGGTTTTGCCTAAAAATTAATGCTTTGCTATTTTTTGTTTTAATCGATTGAATTTTATAATCTTAAATGGTCATAATATCATTTAAAAAGAAATAAACAGCATAAAGATTCATTTTTCATTTTTTTAGATCAAAAAATTTAAATATGATCAATGCCTTGAGTATCATAGTATTGGTGAGCATACATTATCATGAATAGTATGGGACCAATACAATTGATAATATAAAAACTAAAAAATGAGATGAAATAACCATGATAAAAAGAGTTAAAGAATTACGACCTGATGCAGATATAGCCTCTCCAAAATTCAGGGAATTCTTTGAAAAATTTGAGTCAGAGATTAATCGAGGTATTAGTACTTTATGTGTTTTATCAATTATTAGTTGCTATGCACAAAAAGGTATCTATGGATATAAAATCCTTAAAGTACTTCAAGAAGAAACTAACGAAATGCTCATAATAGAAGAGGGAACTTTGTATCCACTATTAAAGAACCTCGAAAGGGATGGTGTGATAAACTCAAGAAAACAGACTACGGGAAGGCGTAGAAAATATTATTTTTTAACTGAGGACGGAAAAAAAATTTTAAATTATCTCACGGGCTATTATTCTAAACTTACAAAAGCAATATCAAAATTAGTTGATATTGAGGTGGAACTGAAAAACAATTATCTCTATTGCCCGATGTGTGCTAATAAAATAGACCTTGCAACTGAAGATATACGATTTTGTTCGGTTTGTGGTTATAATCTTGAGCAAGAATTAAAAGAAAGGAGGAAAGAATAAAATGGAAGATGAAGTAGAAAATATTTTTGAAAATTATCTTAATAACATAAAAGAGAAGTTGCCAGATTGGTTAACGGATGACAAGGAAGAATTAGAAGGAGTTTTAGGGGAGCTTGAGGATCATTTGAGAAATAAGGCTGAAGAATTATCAGATATCGGAACCCCTACTCCCCAATCTGCTCGCTTAGCAATTGCTCATTTGGGGAGTCCTAGCAGCATTGCGAAAGAATATAAAAAAAGAGGAACCCCATATATTTATATAACTAAAGAACTTTGGCCAGTATATAAGAAAGTTTTATACATAGTATTTCCGATATTAGCGGCAATCACAACCTTTTCGATTCTTTTTAACCTTTTTACTGGGAATTTTGAGGAGGCGGCGAATTACATCCAGTATTACACGTCATTTGCTAGCGCATTTTTAATCATTACCGCTATATTTGTAGTCCTTTCAATGGAGGGATATTTTCCAGAAGATTTCAAGTCAAGAAAAGAGCACCAAACAGAGGAAAAATTGCGTCAAAAAGGTAAACAAATAGGATTACCCATCTCTCCCAAAACCGGTGAACAACTTAAACCATTTGTAAAACCAATTGAGAAATTTATTGGAGGAGCTATAAGTATGGTAATTGCAATGATCCTTATCACTCAATTGATTCCTGGATTTTTCTCAGCAATGGAATATGAATTTCGCATTATTTTGCTCTTATTTGGTGTTTTGATACTCCTTGATTCTATAACTACTATTATTCGTGGACTCTTAGGGAATACCCGGGTTTTGATACATCAAAATATCCAAGGAATCACGATTGTCCTAAAAATACTGGCAGTTCCATTATGTGTTATTCTAATATTAAATCCATATTTATTCCCCGTTGGTTATTGGGAAGGAACAAATTTCATTGCCTCTGATATTCCAGAACTCATTATAAGTTCATTTTCAATTACAATGATAGTCTTAACAGTTATTCTGATTGCATCGATAGCGGAAAATGTCTATGAAATTATAAAGCTCCAGAAATATAAAGTCTAATTTCTTAATTTTTTTTAAATTTTATTCATTTTTTTTGTCTTTTTTCTTTTTCTACCCCTTTTAAAAAGATAAAAATTTATAAATTAAGAAAAAGAATAAATGAATTGTTAAAAAAATATATTTTTTTAAAAATTTAAATCAAAAACATATAGAAAATTCTTAATTAAATCAAAATTGGATGATAAAAAATGTCGAATACTGAAAATTCTATACGGCCACGAGCGATAGCCTTAGATACAGGTGGGACTATGTCAGATACCTTTATTATTGACGATAAAGGCCGTTTTTCTGTGGGAAAAGCAGTCACGACTCCTGAAAAAGAGTCTGTGGGAATAATGAATTCCATTAATGATTGTCTTAATCTATGGAACATTTCAATCGATGAGGTTGGGGAAAGTGTTGACGCATTAGTTTATTCAGGAACAGCAATGTTAAACAGATTATTAGAGCGGGAAGGAAATAGCAATATTGGAGTTATTGTTAATAAGGGCTTTGAGGATCTTCTAAGATTGGGTCGTGCACTGCAAGCATGGATTTGGCTTGATTATGGCGGTCGTTTACATGCAAGAGAACATCAACACCCAGAACCTTTAATAAGCCAAAAAAATATTAAAGGAGTTCGCGGAAGAATTAATTTTTGGGGAGAGGAACTCATTCCTTTATATAAAGATGAAGTAGAAGATGCGGTAAATGATCTAATTGAAAGAGGAGTTGATAGCATATGTGTCTGTCTCTTATGTTCCTACATGAACCCAAGACATGAAAAGCAAGTAGCCCGATTAGCTAATCGAATAATGAAAAAAAAAGGTGTTAATATTCCTGTTATTCTTTCAAGCGATCATAATCCCATTAGAGGCGAAACTCCACGACTTAATGCCCTCGTAATCGAACAATATGCAGCTGAACCATCTCGAGCACAAATGATTAATATAGCAGAAACTTTAAAAGCAAAAGGGGTCCAAGCACCACTTAGAATTTTAACATCATATGGGGGCACCATATCACCTCATCATAAAAGTCTGATTTCCACAATGGTTTCAGGACCAATAGGGGGGATGATTGGAACGAAATTCTTATCAGAAGAATATAATTTAACTAATTTAGTTTCATCTGATGTAGGTGGAACTAGTTTCGATGTAGGTATTTTAAGTAAAAGATATATTCCAACAAAATGGGAATCTAGCTTAGGTAAATTTATTTTAAATATACCTATGATTGCTTTGGATTCTATTGGAGCGGGAACCGGTATGTATGTGAGATATAATGACATCTCAGGAAGATTAGAATTTGGACCGGAAAGTGCAGGACATCTTATTGGCGTCTGTAATGAAGCTGCTGGTGTGGAAACTGTAACCATGACTGATTGTAGTATAATATTGGGATATCTTAATCCAGAATATTTTCTTGGAGGTAAAGTACCTCTTAACAAAAAAAGAGCTTTTGATTACATTGAGGCGCAAATTGCGGAACCGATGAATTCGGATCCTTATAGTACGGCAAGAGGGGCGCTTGATTTGATTGACATAAATATGAAAAATCATCTTCAAGCTATGATACAAGGATTAGGTTTTAGACCTGAAAATTATACATTAGTTTCTTTTGGCGGTGGAGGACCTCTACATGTAGCGGGATATTCAAAAAATTTAAGGTTCGAAGATATACTTATCCCAGAATGGGCTCCAGCTTTTTCTGCATTTGGATGTGCTTGTGCTGATCATTCCTATCGGCATGAAAAAACAGTAGATTTAATAATTACTCCAGATGGAAGTATGAATGATGCTGTCGCAATGATGTTAAATGCAACCTGGGGCCAGTTGAAAAAAGATATAAGTGATGAATTTAAAAAAGAAGGACGAGATCCTAATGAAATGACTTTCAAACCATCCTTGAAAATACAATATTTAGGAATGTTAGATGATTTGGAAGTAAATTCTCCTTTTGAAATGGTTAAACCAGAAGATTTAAGTGAACTTACAAAACGATATAATGACTTATTTGAAGAGATATTCAGACGTGGGACAAAAAGTCCCGAATTAGGGTATCATATTACAAAAGCAATTGCTACTGGTATTGTTCCCGTTCCCAAACCTAAACTCCCACAAAAAGAATTTATAGGCGAAAAACCTCCCGAAACAGCATCCAAAGGATATAGAGATATTTATTGGGAAGGTGGGTGGCATGAAGCTTCCCTATGGGAAATGGAATTATTAAATTGTGGAAATATAATTGAAGGTCCCTCGATAATTGAAGCTCCAGCAACTACACTCCTGGTCCCTCCTGGTCACCGGGTAAAATTAGATACACATAGAATTTTCCATATGGAGGTGTAAAATATGGCAAATAAACCAATTGGTTGGGATGGCAAATCTCTAAAAGATATGCTAATAGAAAGTGAACGACTTATTGAAGATACAGGGAAATATTATGGAACAGAATTGCTTTCCTTAAAAGAAGAAAACCCATTTAGATATGAGCGTGCATATGCAAGCCTTAGAGGTGCGCTGGTATCTGCACGAGAAACTGCATTGCATATTGCTGCATCCCCTATAGTAAAAGAAATTGGTGAACTCTGTTTTGCTCTTTATACACCTGAAGGAGACTCCTTGGTAGTCTCTACCGGAATTCTAGTTCACGTGCATACTATGAGCGAAGCAATTAAATTTATGATTAAAGAAAATTACGAAGAAGATCCTGGCATTAATTCAGGAGAGATCTTCTTAAACAATGATCCTGAATGTGGTAATGTTCATACTACTGATGTACAAACCATTATTCCCATTTTTTATGATGATGAACTAATTGGCTGGGCTGGTGGGGTAACCCATCAAATTGATACGGGTGGCATTACTCCAGGACATGATTTGGTCGCAGCAATACAGCGTTTTGATGATGGAGTCTATTATACTTGTCGAAAAATCGGTTCTAACGATAAAATTTGGAAGGATCATATGATTAATGCCCGCAGATCAGTACGAACCCCCTTATATTGGGAGCTTGATGAAAAGTGTCGTTTGGCTGGAGATCTAATGATTAGAGATGCGTTATTAGAGTTTATTAAAGAGGAAGGAATAACATATTATAAAAAATTCATTAGAGAAGCTATCGAGGAAGGAAGGAGAATTCTTCAGAAAAGAGTCAAAGAAAGATTAATACCTGGGAGATATAGAGCTGCCGCGTTCTTCGATCTTCCACTCAAAGAAGAGGCTTGGCAACCTAGAGCAAAAGTGAATAAAATAACGAATGAACCTTTAGAAATCATTGTTGAGGAAGATGGAACTCTAGATTTGGATTTCGAGGGATGCAGTGGTCCAGGACCTAATCCAATGAATTGTGGAAAAGGGGCAATGGAAGGTGGTCAATGGGTTCTATTAACTCAAGTCTTGATTTATGGAGATAAGGTGAATGACGGAGCATATTTTGGTGTTAAAAAAAATTATCCATTAGGTTCATGGTGCAATCCTGGAGATCCTTATTTATCATATCAGAGTCCTTGGGGTAACTTGATTCCTGCTTATACGGGTATGATGAAATGTATCTCATATGGATTATTTTCTCGTGGATACCGCGAGGAAGTGGTTCCTGGATATGGCTTTACTGGTGACGCCATACAAGGTGGAGGTATCTATTCAAGCGGTCCCTTAAAAGGAGAGCGATGGGCTTTATCTACGTTTGAGATTAGTGGACAAGGATTGGGTGCGAGTGCCGTAAAAGATGGTCTAGATTGGGGATATGCGATGTGGAATCCAGAATCAGATTTAGGAGATGTAGAAACATGGGAATTATTTCAAGGAGGGGTTCCCTATCTAGCACGAAAAGTTAAACCAAATACTGCGGGACATGGGAAATATCGTGGCGGTGCTAATTATGCGGGAGTTGCTATGGTCGCCAATTCTGAAGATGTTGATTTTTTCGGCGCGAGAGATGGACTGGCATTTCATGGCGCTGGTGGGATGCATGGCGGATTTCCACATGCTACTGGTTATCGCTTAATCGCAAAAAATACCAATATGAAGGAAATAATAGATAATCAAAAGGAATATCCCATTGGAGACGATGACCCTAGTAATGGAGATTTTGAAAGATTGTTGGAGGCTGATATTATCAGAAAGCCTTGGTCTTCTATCTATCCGGTTATGCTGGAAAATTATGATTTAGTGTATTTCCCTGAGAGTGGTGGTCCGGGATATGGAGACCCCTTGGAAAGAGATTTAAAGAGCGTAAAAGAAGATTTGGATAAAGGAATTTATACCAAAGATATTATATATAATGCTTATGGTGTAAATGCCAATTATAGCGAAGAACAAGAAGAATGGATTATTGATACAGAGGCAACTCAGAGGAGAAGGGAAGAGATTAGAAATGAAAGAAAAGAGAAATCGATGTCATTTGAGGAGTTTTGGAATTATGAGAAAAGTAAAATAACTGAGGGTAAGCTAAGTGATCAGGTAAAATTAATGTTTTCAGAAAGTATCACATTATCTCAAAAGTGGAGAAAATTATTTATTGACTTCTGGAAATTACCAGAAGATTTCCACATGGAGGTGGATTAAATATGTCAGAAAAATATGATAAAAAAACAATTGAAAGATTATTAGAAGGAACCCTCAAATGGGAAGAATTAAAGCCAATAATTGCCGGAAAAAAGGACCCTCAGAGATTTGATCTGGTTATGGAAATATTGCAAGAAAAAGTTCCATGGGAGGAAAAAATATTGCTTCCTCTTCACGAACACCTCTATATCGTGTCGAAAAATAATAAACGAATCGTTAAGTGTGATTGTGGCTATGAATTTGGAACCTATCAAGAAAACTGGAAAACAAAATGCAGAATTAGAGTAAGAGACAATGCAGAATCCATACGTGAACTATACCCCGAAAATATGGGGTGCTCCCCCGAATGGGAGGAATTACGAGAATTTTATTGTCCAGGATGTTTTACTCTATTAGATGTGGAAACGGTTCCTCCGGGGTATCCTGTAATTTTTAACTTCTTACCGGATATTGATACGTTTTACGAAAACTGGTTAGGCAGAAGAACTCCAGACAAATAAAACTTTTTAGAAAATTTTTTTTTTTTTTTTGAGTATCTAAGTATTTATTTTTTTTTATTCTTTTTCTATATTGACTAGCTCCGACATAAAAATATATTGAGCCAGAATGCCTCATGATTTTTTTTAATGAGGGAGCAAATAATTTAGTAGAACATCTTGATTTCGATTTAGTGTCCATGCTATCTTCCTTCCTTCTTTTCTGTTCGTTTTTTGAAGCATTTTCTTATTCATCTTCCACGAATTATAAAGCAGAAGCCTTACCAGCATATCCAAATACCGTACGTTATCACAGTTCGATCTCCAACGACGATTAATTCGATTTAAGTCGGAAAACCCCGTCTCTATTAACCACCGCCGACGATAAAATAATGCTGTGCGGGATGTCCATGAGCTGGTCTTACCCCTTGGTTTCTCAGTAGTCATGATAAGGAATAAACGCTTCCGAGCATCGTCTAAGGATATTTTTCCCGCTCTATACGCTCTTTTGACACCTTGAAGAGTAAACTGGTTTTTTGCTTTTATTATCACATAAACATGTTGCGAATATCGGCATTCCGCACCCAATTTGCTAGAAAAGGTGTATTTACGCACTCTACCATGCGTTCCCTTAAAATAATCTACAAGATATTGTTTAATTTTTTTATACTTCTTTGCAGGAACAATTACCTCGCCCCCCATTCCCTTTATTCGGTCTAATAACTCTGCTCTATAGAATTCTCTATCCATCATCACTTTTCCTAATTTAAATCCCAGATCAAGCAAATGTGTAAGTGTTTTCAATATAATTGGTATTTTAGATTGTCCTGTTGCCACTTGCTTTAATCCTACATACAGATGAGTCCCTCGAGATAAAATCGAGAAGCCGAGATAATGGCGCATTTTCTTCGTTCCTTTTTGCCGATTTGTTCCCTTAATCATAGCATCATCCCTTTTTCCAAAATAGGGATGCTCTGTAAAGTCAATAAGCACATTCACTTTTTTTGAGATGAGCCCCCGGTCTAAAGCCTCTAAAAGCTGCTCATCCAAACATTCACGCAAAATATTCTGAGCTTTTTTTAGTCCAATCTTGCGGAGGTATTTGTTTACTTCTGTTTGATGCGGAATTTGACGCTTTCTTCTTCCATCCATGAATATTTTCGGTCTTCCCCGCCGCTTACTTAATAAATAAGCATTCAGTAGCTCGCTGGTCTCATGAATAGATCTACCTAATAATTCAGAGAGAAAAAATACCTTGAGAAAATCTTGCTCTTCATATCGAGAATTTTTTCCCCTTTTGAACTTCCACATGCGAGAAATAACTGCAGTACAAAACTTTTTAAAAAATGCGGTGATACTATCATTAGAAAGAAGTGATTTGATTCCTAAATTCTGAAAAGAAGTAGGAAATATTTTTTGTACGAGCATACATAAATATTATCACTTCTTTCTTATTAATTTTATGGTTTTACTCTGAAATATGGAAATAAATAAAAGTAATATTCACAATTGATTAATAAAAAGAAGGTTTAGATAGCAACAATCCCAATTTATTGGAATTAATAAGATCTACTTACTTTGTTACTGTTTTTTTTTTATAGAGAAAGGAGAATTTTTAGATCAAAGTTTTTATTCCAATATCAAATCTAAAATAAAATAGAATTTAAGTAGAGATTTTTGTTTTATTGGTTTTATTTCTATTATAATAATTAGTTTTTATTAACTCATTTATGAATTTTGGTGAACTATAAGAATTGTTTATTAGTTCAGGAATATTTTTTCCTAAAGCGATAATGTTCTCTATTCCAGCTTGATATAGAAAATAATCCACATTAAAATTAATTTTTAGGATCTCCGATAAACCTATTAGGGAATTTTTTAAATTTTTAAATAATTCAGCGGATTTCATGATCGTTTTTTGTGAATAATTTTCCGTTTTCATGACTAATCATATTCAAAATATATTATTTTATGATAAAAAAAGGAATGATCATTAATAAATTCGACAGTCTCAGGATTTGATTAATCTAAAAATACCTAAATCAGTCATTAATTGTTAAAAAAACAAATAAAAATTGATATAAAAATATTTTTTTCAAGAATAATTCTATTTTAGAAAAGATTCGGGAAAAAGAACCAATAAGTCTTTTCGCTTAATTTATTACTTTTTTTTTGACAGGTTTCTAAAATTTTCAACTCTTCTTCTTACACAATCAATAATGAATTCTGAATGACTTCGGTATCCTAAATCTTTATGCTCTTTAATAATTTTTAAAATTGATTCTACTAGGTCGTTTGGAACTCTTATTGTACGATATTCTACCACTATTAATCACCTATAATTCTTAATATACAATTTTATAATTTAAGAAAAAGTTAATATTTTTAATATACAAAGAGAATTCTCTAATAAAAAATACATTATTTTATTTTATTAATCTTAAAAAGTGTAAAAAGCTTCATGAAACACTTTTCTATTTCAATAAAATGATAAAAAAAAAGAAAAATCCTTTCTATTATTAGTTAGAATTACCTTTAGTATAATGTAATAATTGTTCAACTCTTCTTCTCACAGAATCAATGATAAATTCTGAGTGTGATCTATATCCCAAATCGTTATACTCATTAATAATTCTTAAGATTGATTTTACAAGGTCATCGGGGATCCTAACCGTTCTATATTTCTTCACCATAAGAATAGTAATATTTCTTTTATTTTAATAGTTAATGAGTTATAATTTAATTATATTTGCTAGAAATACGTATTTGACTTGTTAAATTTATTAATTTTATTATTCTAATGATTAATAAAAAAATTTTAAAAACTTCTATTCTAATATTATTTTATTTAAAAATAATAATACTATTTATTGAAAAAAAGATTTTTCTTTGAAGAAATAAAAAGGATTCTCAAAATTAAAGATTAAATTTAATATAATTATGATATTTTGTTTTTAGGTTTCTCTAAATCAAAAAAGTCTTCAACTCTCCTTCTTGCGCAATATATTATACTTTCTGAATGACTTCTATAACCTAATTCATTATTTTTTTCAATAATTTTTAAGATGGACTCAACTAAATCCGCAAGAATTCTTATGGTTCTATACTTATTACTCACTTGTATCCCCTACATGATATAAATGAAAGTTATGTATTTAAAATCATAATTTCTTATTAATGTTGTTTTTATGAAATTTAATAAATAACTATTTTAGGTTATAAGAAGCAATTAGGTATAATGTTATAACTTATTATCAAAAAAAACATAAAATTTTATAATAAATATAGTTCAAATTTATATATCAAGTTTTAAATGTAAATGTAAAAAAGAGAATTATAGAATAAAGTAATACATTTGAGAGGTATAAGTAATTAAGAATGGAAATATTCTCTCCATCGATAATATAAATAATAAAGCCTATATGAAAATTATATTATAAAATTCTAGCATAATTTTATGAATACTAATTTTATGTATATACTAGAGATATTATATCTTAAATAAGAAAAAAATATAAAACAGTTAAAATATTTTTAAGAAAAAACACTATAAAATAAATATATATCAAATAAATTGGAGATGAATAAAAAAATGGCAGAAGCTCCAGAAGATGAGATCTTAACGGTAGCAAAAACGGAAGGACGTCGGGTATGTCCCAATTGTGGAGAAGAAAATCCTCATATGATCCATGAGAGTACTGACAAGAATAATATTATTATGGATTATCCAAGAGTGTATGGGAAAAAATACAAATGCGGTAGATGCGGGACGGAATGGAGAGAAAAGTAAATAATATTTATCCCTTATTAAAAATATAATAATATCATACCAATAAATGTAGATAAGTCCATAATTTTAATTTTATTTTTTAAATCTTTTTGAGTTTCATTGAGGGTAGGCTCTTGTAAATAACAATTAAAATGAGAAAGACATTTGGGACAAGAAACTAATAGATATTCTGCTCCAGTGTCTAAGGCCTCTTGAATACGATTCTGACGCAATATTCTTGTATATTCATTACAATTCGAAAAAGCAGAAACACCACAGCAAAGGGCATCCTCTTTAATATTTTTCATCTCAATTAATTCAACGCCAGGAATTTGTTTTATGAGCTCTCGCGGAGCATCATACACATGACCTCCCATTCTCCCTAATCGGCAAGGATCGTGATAGGTAACTTTTATATCTAAATTTTGCGGAAACCGTATGTCACTAAGAATATCTTTTTTAAGTATAAATTCAGAATAATGAAGAATTTCAAAATCAAAATTTTCTATATATTTGGGATAATCATATTTCCAAGTTCTATATCCCTCTGCGCATCCAAAAATTATTGTTTTTACTCCTGCATTTCTATATAGATCTACATTATAGCGCGCTAATTTTTTAAATATTTCAACATCCCCTTTCCCCCATAAAATATCATGCCCGCAGCATTTTTCATTTAATACCACTGGAGTAATACCTCCTTCATTTAATAACCCAATTATCGACTTAGCGCTATTAGTATAAGTTATCCCAAGTCTATATAAAGTCTGTTCCATAATGGGTAGACATCCTACAAAATATGCTAATGGTCCAGATTTAGAAGTTTTAAAGGTTGTATCATTAAGAAAATCCAATTTATCCGGTGGTAAAGGATTTTCTGCTTGAATTTTCGTTAATAGAGGAAATATTCCATCATGAGTTTCACACTGAAGCATTTTCTCATACTCAAGACTATTTTCTGAAGTTATATCTCTTAATTCAAGTATTAATTCTGGTATATGAACCCCTTCCTTTTGATTTGTCATTGGACAATAGGTATTACATTGCCCACATGTTAAACAAAGCCAAATATTATTATTTTCTAAAGCTTCTTCCAAAGGGAGGAAAGCTAAATCATTAATAAGATTACGAGGTGAAAAAACTCCCAAATGACTTAGAGGACAAACGTTCACGCATCGATTACAATTATAGCAATAATTTACCGAATTCTTAACTTTGTTAAGAATAGTATCCACTCGCTTTTCTTTATCATTTTTAATTTTACTTTTTGCTGCTTCCGTCATAATACTAAATATTGTTCATAAATTCTATTTAAATAAATCTTTTGATATTTTTATATACTCTTATTTTCAAAGATGTCTACAATTCTTAAAAAAGATGTAATAGTTTTATTTGTATAAAAAAATTCTTAATCAACTTTTTTAAGATTATAAATTATCATTAAAAAAATCATTCTTTAAAGGTATAAACTATATTCTATAAATAATAGGAATGGATATGAAAATATGTAAATTATTATAAACAAGATACCTGCTTTCCAATCCATCATCTCTCTTTTTGCTACCACCAAAATTACAACAAGAGAAGCAAATAATGTATAAAGAATAGTAGGAATTGCTAAATTAGCAGAAACTTCTTGAGGAAATAAAAATTGCCCTATCCCAATTGATAATGTAGAATCTACAATACAGCTTCCAATAATATCACCAATAGCTAAATTATAATGTTTTTTCCTTAAAGCAGATACATCCACACTAAATTCTGGTAATGAAGTACCAATACTTACCATAAAAAAACTTATAATATATTCATTAATATTAAAACGAGAAGATAAATAGATAATCGATTGAATAATTATATATGAACATAAAGCCACTCCCAAAAATCCTACAATCGCAAAAAAGAGATAATGCAAATTTTTCTTGATTGGTTTTTCTGCTTTCTCTTCCAACATTAAATCCACACGGGTGAGCATATCGCTTTTAGTTACATTGTATGTTACTAATGAATAAAATATTAGACTTAATATCATAAAAAGAGCATCAGCACGAGTAAAATAACCCTTTTCTACTACTGTAAATATCAATATTAAGGAAAGTATTTCGCAAGAACCAATAATAAGAAAAATTCTTCTATTGATATTAAATTTTCCGCATATTAATGGTAAAAGTCCAAAAATTAAAGTTAATTGCGTGAGATCTGACCCAACTGAATCTCCTACATCAATGTCTCCATGGCCAAGCGCACAAGAAATGATTGAATTAAAAATTTCAGAAACATCTGTCCCTATAGAAACTAATGTGATACCTATGATAAGACTAGATACTCCGAGACTCGCTGCTAAAGAGGCAGAATGTACTACCGCAATTCTACTAGTAAATACAAGTAATGCGATAGCACCAATTAGAATTAAAAAAACTAAAAAGATCCCTAGCACATAACTTACAATATATTATCCTATTTAAATAAATCGTTTGAGATAATTATCATATTGAAGGTAATCTCAATAAAAATAAGATTGAAAAGATGAATTCAGAATAGTAAATTCAATCTTTTCTTTTAATCTTTTAGAATTTAATAAAACAAAATAGTTGAAAAAATAGCTTTATAAATGAACAATATGATTATAATTATATAGAAATTTTTATGTAAGACTAATAAAAATACTAAAATTGGGACTCCAAAATGTTAAGTTTAATCCGTATTATTCAAATCTATGTCGTACAAGGGATCCTCTGTGTTTTTTTCTTGTTTCTTGCAGTTAAAATTATTACTCGACAAAAGAAAAAATTAAACTATATTTTTTCGGCGTTTTATATCAGCGAAGCAATTGGATTAATAATTAATTTTATCTACGCACCTTTAGAAAATGAAGTTATAGTTAAGGGTTTGAATTTTCTGACTAATTTTTTCAGCTTTTATGCAGTGATATTTCTTCTACTTTTTATAATTCTCCTATATAAAACAGAAAAAGCATTTGAACCTAAGAAGCAAATCATATTAATTTTGACTACGGGTATTATATATTTTTGTATGCTTTTCATTGCTATTATTCCCGAATTAGGAGTTGAAATGACTGAAGCAAATCAATTTACACCTTACTGGGGTTGGCTTTTCTTTTTATATGTTTCGAGTATCACGACTATATTCTCAACAATTCCCACATTATATTATATCTGGAAAATCTTTAATTCATTTAAAGACGAAACTGTGCGGGGAAGATGGAGGTTCTTCTTTGGAGGGGTAATATTTCTCTATCTCCTTTTATATTCTATCTTTATTCGAAATACCTTTTTTCCTGGAACAATTTTGAGTACTATTTTATCTTTATTTGGATTAGTTTTTTCTATTTGTGGCGCCATTTTTATTTATTATGGTGTTGGACGTCAATTAGATTGAAATAGGAATAAATTAGTTAAAAACCCTATTTTTTTTATTTTTTTTATTGAATAAGGAAAAAAATAAGTTTTTAATATAATTTAATAATTTATAAAAAAAGATTATTTCATTTAGCATTTCTTACTTAAATAGAATTTAAAAGATATCATATTGCATTGATATGTCCAAGGAAATTTCTCGCGTAAAGGGTATAGGTCCAAAATCAGCAGAACGATTTCATAAAGCGGGTATTAAGACTATTGAGGAGATCGCAAATTCAAAACCTGAGGAATTAGCTTGGATCAAGGGTATTGGGATTATATCTGCTAATAAAATCATCGATAATGCCAAAGAAATCTTAAGAGTAGAGGATGGTATCCAAAAAGTCCTTAATTCAATAAGGGAAAACTTCACTAAGACATGTCCGAAATGTGGCTCATCTCTTAAGGAGAAACTAATAATATTAGGAACCGATAGGAGATTAAGAGCTTACCAATGTACTGTATGTAAATTTTATATGCCGAAGTAGATTAAACTATGAAAGTAATATTTATTATTGTAATATGATTTATTGATTCCTCTTTGTAAAATTAGGTGCTTCTTCTAATTCATGTTGAAAAAGATCAATAATCTTGTTAATTTTACATTATGAGACAAATATTTTTAACTTTGTATTAACTTAATTTAATTGGGGTATTGATGATGAAGGAATACTTGCGTTTCGAGGGCTCATACGATTAAAAGATGAGTATGAAGTGCAAACCAACTGCATACATTCTGAATCAAATAATCAATAACATGAAAAATCCTGTATAAATGGGCTCTTAATTGAGCAAAGGTGGATACCGATGCGATGAGCTTTGAGTCAGCAACCCAGGCAGGATATATGATTATGTTTACCCCAAAATGCCTAACACGAGAGAACTTTTTAGATTTTATGGATAAATCCAAAAAATGAAAAAAAAGCGTTAGTGCTTTAGGCTACAATTTTTATTTATTTATCTCGATCTTCTAAAATTATACCACAGATAGTTTTTTCTTATTTTTTTAATATTAATTTAGTGTATATCTTTTAAAAGCTAAATTAGGTATAAAAACCATGAAAGAAGAAAATACAAGAAACGATTACCTCTCTCATAAAAATACTATTAACGATTTAAAAGAAAAACTATATGAAGAATTAAATCGCTTAAAAGGAATTATGGCAGGAGAAAGTAGTTATATTGAAAAAAATAATGATATTAAAAATTATTTTGTTTCTCTTAATGAGACTCTAACCACAGATCAACCAGTATCTTTTCAATCTCCTCAATTAACCAAGAAAGATCTATCTAAAGGTACACAATTAAAAAAGAGAGTATGCGATGCCCTCATTTGGAAAACTGCCGAGAACTACTATAAAATGCTAAATAATCCTACTTATAAAAAAGAATATCTAAAATTTTTAAATTTATTTCAAAAAACAATAATAGACAAGTTTAAGGATATTTTTTTCGAAGGTAAAAATCTAAATAAAGAATTATCAGAACTATTAAAGGAAGAATTTAATAAACTGAAAAATCGATTCATAGAAACATTTAAATTAAAGGAAGAATCTATTAAATTTTCTTCTTCTCATTATAGTTCAAAAAAACAATATCTGAATGCTTTAAATCAGATTCCTAAAAAAATTAGAAAGACAATTGAAAAGGATATAAAGAATCTTTTAGAAGAAGGCTCTAATATATTTAGGATTAGAAAAGAAATTATTTCTAAAATAGCCTCCTATGCTAAAGGAACTGATTTACAAAATGCAATTAAAGAAAGATATCGAATATTTAAAGAAATCTTCCCTAAGAAAGAAGATTATATTGATTTTAATCTTAAAGGGTGGAAAATAAATAACAGATTTGCAAACATCATTAAAAAGATTCTTGTTGAAGATGAAGAAACCAAAATAATTTATGATATTGCATTTCAAATGATATTAGAAAGTAATGAGACGATAATAAGGGACTTTGCAAATCTAGAAGCAGAAAATATATACAATCCTTAGATCAGATTTTATAATATTTTCTTTAATTACCATAGTACTCATTTTTAGTCTATAAAGGAGATTGAAGTATTTTCATTCTTTTCTTTCTAAATTTTTAATTTTTAAAAATATGAAAAATTATATTCGAACATAAACTATTTTAATTAAATAAATAATTAATTAAATAGATCTTTTTTCAAACTAATTATCCCATCTCCTTTAAAGAACTCAATTTTATCTTATTAAAGAATGTTAGAATCAAATATTTTCGGAACATGTGGAATACGAAGAGTTTTCATGAATTATTCTGAATCTGATTTAATGTTCACTCCACACATGGCTTTAGATGTTGGCTTAGCATTAGGAACTTATTTAAATAAAAAGCCCTCTCCAAAATCCTTGATTAATAAAACCATTGTAATTGGCAGAGATATTAGAACTTCTGCTTTGCCTATTGAATATGCCCTAATTTCAGGTTTAATCAGTGCGGGATGTAATGTAAAAACTCTCGGAATTGTTACAACTCCGACTTTAGCGATGTCTTTACAAATATTAAAAGCAGATGCTGGTTGCATGATTACCGCAAGCCATAATACCCCAGAATATATTGGGTTGAAAATGTGGAATCCTTCAGGGATGGGGTTTACCATTGACCAAGAAATAGAAATTTCTCAAATATATGAAAATAAAGATTTTATAAAGACTGAATGGAAAGATATTGGAAAAATCACTCATATCAATGATATAAACGATACCCATATTAATTATGTAGTGGATAGGATTAAATTTGATGGAAGTAATTTACATATTATTGTCGATACTGGAAATGGTTCAAGTTGCGAGATAGTTCCAAAATTGTTAAGTAGATATAAAATTAATGTCACTACTCTAAATGCTAATATGGATGGGCATTTTCCAGGAAGATATAGTGAACCTAGTGAAGAGAACTTAAAACAATTATCTGAATTTTTAAAATCTTCTAGACAAGAAGATATTGGAATGGCACTCGATGGAGATGCTGACAGAGTGATTTTCCTTGATGAGGAGGGCGAAATAATTGACCCAATAAGGCTTCTTGCATTATTGGCAAAATATTATTTAAATTACCAAGAAGATAAATTAAAAAATAAGAATAAAATAGTAGTAACTGCTGTAAATGCATCACACTTGTTAGATGATGTGCTTAATCCTTTAGGCTGTAAAGTGATTAGGACAAAAGTGGGAGATATAAAGGTTGCTAACGCATTAAAAGAACATAATGGATTTTTAGGAGGAGAAACTTCAGGTACGTATATATGGCCTGATTTAGGGCATTATGGACCGGATTCTATAGCGACTATAGCTCGTGTAATTAAGTTGATGATTGATACTGGAAAAAATCTACGAGAATTATTAGAAGATATCCCAAAATATCCTTGGTATTCTCAAAATTTTAAATTGAAAAAAGATATCCCATTTACTGAGACTATAAACCAAAAAATTATTGAAATTATGAAAACAACTTTTGAAGATTTAGATTATAAAATATTAAGAATCAATCAAACAGATGGCTGTAGATTCGAATATAATAAAGGTTGGTTATTGATAAGAAGATCTGGAACCTCTCCCTCCTTAAGAATTTCTGGCGAATCCACAATCAACCTAGAGAAATCAATTGAAATGAATAAAATTGCAGAAAACAAAATGAGAATATTAAACTTGATTTAAATCCTCTTAATCCATTTATTAAAATTAACAAAATTTTATCTTAGATTTTCAAATAGAAATAGGCTAAAAGAGAAATCATTTATTTTAATTATTTTAAAAGCACATCCCAATCAAGGTTTTCCTCTACTAACTTTAAAACTAAGCTTATTTCCTCTTCTTGAATACCGGGTTTAACTTTTTCCATATTCATTAAAGTGGTATAAGTATCTGACGGTGATAATAGAATTGGGATATTTTTTTGATTTGCTTTTGTTATAACAGAGGTATCCGGTCTTATAAACCCCGTTAAAATCAATACAGACACATTTTCGTTGAGGGCAGCCATTGCTAAATCCGTTCGATCTCCCCCTGTGATAAAAGCGGCATTTTTAACCTGTCTAAGGTATTTTAAGGCAGCTTGAGGCCCCATCGCCCCAATTAAGTATGTTTCCACTAAGTTACTAAGAGCATCAGAAGTAGCTTCATTTAATAAATTCCCTCCTATTACTTCTTTAATTTCAGCGACTCTAGGAGATAATAATTCAAGAGTTTTCTCGATAATTCCAATAATAGGAATATTATATCTGATGATATGTTGTTCTTTTAACTCATTTATCCTCGGAAAATAATCAAAATCAATTTTATTGAAAATAATCCCCTTAATATTTATATTCCTATAATCAAAATATTTTTTAGTAAAAAAGATATTATCTATACACTTATCTGAAGATTCTGTCTCAATATAGACCAATTCATTAATACCAAGTACTTGAGCAATACTCACATCATCTACTCCTACTCGAATATATTTCTTTATGCTCTGAGATCCTTCAATTATGATATAGTCATATTCTTGAGAGACCTTTTGATATGCTTTTTTAATATTCTTTCGAAATATTTCCTTTTTATCGGCAGTGATTAAATCTACATAATAACAATCGGGAATGGATACTGGCGACAAAATATCATACGGAATTTCTGCAATTTCCACACAACTTTGCAGAAACCCCACGTCTGGATCTGCCTTATTTGAAAAAGGTGCTTTTGGAGTTCCAATGGGTTTATAATATCCCACTTTTTTTCCTTCGTTTTGTAATTTTTTGATAATCCCAATTGATAATAAAGTCTTTCCGACACGTTCTTCTAATGAACATAAATAGATTCCTTTTACCATTTTGATCCTCTTTATAATGTAATACTATAATTTATAATATTTTTTTGAATTTTTTATTATTTTATTTTTCTATTTTATGTTAATCTTCATTTTATTGTAATTTTTATATCCAAAGCAGAATAACCTTTAACGAAAACCACTAAAGGATTGATATCTAATTCAACAATATCTGGAATATCATTGACTAATTTAGAAAGCCGCTGTAAGACTTCTATTACGGCCTCAATATCCGACGATGGCTCACCTCTCACTCCTTGGAGAATTCTGTATATTTTCGTTTCTTGAAGCATTTTTCTTGCATCATCTTCGGTAAATTTATAAGAGAGCATAAAGGAAACATCTTTCAGATAATTTGCATAGATCCCTCCAGCACCAAACATTAACATAGGTCCAAATTGGGGATCTTGAGACATTCCCAAAATTAATTCATTTACTTTTTCTTTTTCATCAAAGTTGATCATTTCTTGAAGTTCTACTCCATAGATTTTAGCATTTTGAGGACCGAATTTTTTGACATTGTCTACTATTTGGATATAGGCTTCAAATGCTTGTTCGGGAGTTTCTATGTTCATTACAATTCCTCCAATATCAGTTTTGTGAATAATCTGAGGACTCACAATTTTCATAATAGTTTTCCCTATTTGTGGTTGAGTATCCATGGCTTCTTTCGGAGTATATACTAATTTCGATTTTGGAGATTGAATTCCGTAACATTTAAAAATTTCCGCAGTTTCTATTCCTAATAAAACCTTTCGCCCATCATTTCTCGCTTCTTCAATTATTTCAAGTACTCTTGTTTTGTTTACTTCGAAGTCTGGAAATGTGCGCTCTTCCAGAGGCAGTTCTTCCAAAAATGCTCTCCTTTTAAGTAATGTTTTTAACGAGCGAGCGCCTCTATCAGGAAATTGATAACAAGGTATTTTATTGTCTTTTAAGTATTTTCTTCCCTCCGCAATTGACTTATCGCCTATAAAAGAACAAATAAGAGGCTTATCTTTCAAATACGTATGGGAAATATTTTTAATGATTTTTGCTACTTGTGTTGGCTTTGTTTGAGCTTGTGGAGTCAAAATTACTAAAGCTCCATAAGTATTAATTTGATTTCCCAGATTTTTTTCGACCTTACTATTAATTCCAAAAACAGTCTTTAGTGTAAATTCATATCTTTCTGGAGGAGCGTCACCAACAATATCAATGGGATTAAATATTGCGGCCTCTTGAGGTAAATGTTCTCGCAAATCATGTAAAATTCTCTCGGAAAATTCTGCAAATTTTAAATCTTCGTTCGAAAACGCATCAGTAGCTACAATTCCTGGTCCACCAGCATTAGTGATAATTGCAAAAGAATTTTTTTGAGGTATTGGTTGAAAAAGAAAAATTTCTCCATAATCAAATAAATCTTCAATAGTATGCGCTCTAATAACCCCACATTTCTCAAAAGCTAAGTCGTAAGCTTTATCTGAACCTGCTAATGCTCCAGTATGGCTTGATGCGGCTCTTGCACCAGCTTGACTTACACCCGCCTTTAAAATAACAATGGGTTTTTTTCTTGCTGTTTTAGGTACAACCTCTAAAAATCGTTTACCATCTTTAATACTTTCTAAATAACATAAGATCACCTTAGCATCCTCATCATCGGCTAAATATTCAATAAAATCTACAGCACTTAAATCTGCCTTATTACCTAAGCTAATATTACAACAAAAGCCATAACTTTCGTTCATTGAAATATCTATTAATCCCACTAGCATTGCCCCAGATTGAGATATCATTGCTATATTCCCCTTTTTTGGGGTATCAATAGTAAAAGAGCCATTATAATTCAACCCAATTATTCCTAAACAATTCGGTCCCAAAACGCGCATACTATATTTATTAGCTACTTCCTTCAGCTCCTCCTCTCTTTCTGCCCCTTCGCTACCGATTTCCTTAAATCCCGCAGAAATTACAATTAATCCTTTAATCCCTTTTTTTCCGCATTCTTCAGCTATAGGCACAACATATTTACCAGGAATAACAAAAATCGCAATGTCGATTTCATTAGGTACATCTAAAACGCTTTCATATGCTTTATATCCTAAGATTTCCTCATAATTTGGGTTTATGGGATATATTTGCTTTTTATATTTAAATTTAGAATTAATTATATTCTTGAATACCGTATGACCAACTTTTCCTTCTTTGTTGCTTGCTCCGATTACTGCAATACTTTTTGGGTCAAAAAAATACGATATATCGCGATTTAGCATGATGAATCTGCTATCTAAAATAATTATTTAATTTAAAAGTAATTTTTATTGCTTTTAAAAGTAATTTTTATTAGTTATTACTTTATTAAAAAGGAAGGCTAAAAAAATATTAATAAAACAGAAATAATTAAGAAGAAAGAACATTTCAATTTTGAATTACAAAGCAAAATGGAATTCATTAAGAATCTTAATTTAAAAATAATCTGCTATAATAAAATTAAAAATATTTTTAATTCCAAAAGATTTTTAAAAATTAAAGTTGAGACACTATGTCAAATATAACTATAAAAACAGAAAAAGGAGATATTAATTTAAAGTTATTTGATAATGATGCTCCTAAAACCGTTGCCAGCTTTTTATATCTTGCTAAGGTGGGATTCTATAATGGAGTTACCTTTCATCGAGTTATTAATGATTTTATGATTCAAGGTGGAGATCCCACAGGAACGGGTAGAGGAGGTCCCAAACAAAAAGGAATAACTTTTTTTCCATTTCAAGGAACACAAATTTCATATCCCTTTGAAGATGAATTCCAAAGTGGAAAAAAATTCAATAAGCCGGGCATCTTAGCAATGGCAAACGCAGGATCCAACACTAATGGCTCCCAATTTTTTATTACGCATGTACCTACACCTCACTTAAATAATAAACACACAATTTTCGGAGAAGTGATTAGTGAGAGAGATCAAGCAGTCGTTGATTCTATTGAACAAGGGGATAAAATTCTAGAAATTAAATTATTATAATTTTTTTTTATTTATTTAGCAATTTGATTTAATCGCTAAAAATAAATATGAAAAGCACTCTATATAAATTAATTACCAACTAAATTACTTCTAAAGATTTTTTAGGAAACTTTTTATGGACTTAAAGGATTTAATTGATAGGGTTGAGGAACGAAACAAAACTAGAGCTCAACTTGAAGAAAGAATTGATTTTCTAACGGAAGAGAGGAAAAGATTACGATTTACCATAAATGAACAAAAGAAAATAATAGAGGAATTAAGTAATAAGATACCTAAATTTGAGGAAACTCCAGAGGATGTTCAAATCTTAAAAGAATTAGTGATATCTCAAAGAGAGGAATTAAACGAAAAAGAAGAGCAAATTGTCATATTGAGACAAAGTGTTATGGAATTAACCGATCAATTGCAAGAAAGAGATAGTATGTTATCACAAAAAGTAAATATTCAAAAACTTGAAGAAAAGCAAAATACCATAGCTGAAATAGAATCAATAAAATCTGAACTCGAATACTTAAAAGAAAATGATCAGCAAGAACATCTTCTAGTCAAATTAAATATAGCGAATGAGAAAATCGAAGAATTAGAACAAGAAAAAAAAAAATTGAATTCTCAAGTATCTTATTTCCAAGAGGAATTAGAGAAAAGTAAACAATCTGATGGTTCACAGGTTCAAATTGCTGATGAATTTTCTGAAGCTTATAATCGTATTGAAAATTTAAAGCAAGAAAATGAAGATTTAAAAGTCCAAGTAGTATATTTAGAAGAGGAATTAGATAAAGTTAATGAAAAGCTCCATAAAAAAGTTGATCATATTGAATTAGTTGAAGAATTTAAAGACCAGTTTGAAAAAGAAAAGCAAATTTTAAATGATAAAATACAACATTATGAGCAATTAATTTCTGGTTTAGAAAATTCTGTTCAATATAAGGAGAATCAAATTATTGAATTAAAACAAAACATTCAGAAATTAACTAATATTAATCAAGATATGCAAAAATCTTTGGGAGTTCAACATTTTGAAAATATCTCAGAACCTAGTGAAGTTGATGAGGAGAAGATAAAAATTTTAAAAACATTTCCAGAAAATAATATTCAAAATCTTCAGAATTTACAATCAAAAGGAATCTGCGCAGAAAATTTACCTGAGATATATCAAAGACTACTCATAGAGCGAATGTTTAGTATTATGAATGAGTTTAATAAAGAGAGACTTATAGATCTCCTAATCCAAGATTTATATCATGATATCCCTGAAATTAGAAGATTTACGATTAAGGTCTTAAGTAAAGTTAAAACTATTAAAGTATTTAACACGCTTATCGATTTACTTTATGATAAAGATTGGTTAGTTCGCTTCTATTTAGTAAAAGCCTTGGGAAATTTTAGGGATTTCGAGGGAATTAATGATGTTATGAAAGCATTCCTTAACGATTCTGATGTTGATGTGAGAAAAGCAGCAAAACGAATTTTGGAAAATGAATAAGATTTGTATTATAAATTAATATTATTTTTAACTTTCCAACCTCAAGAATTGAATATTTAAAAATCTATTTTATCTCCAAAATTTTTAATTGGCCATTGCCAATAGAGATCTGTTTTTATTACTCCTTTTACCTTTAAATCTTTAAATAATTTTTCTTTTAAGTTTTTTAAAATATCTTTTGGATCATAAAGAATTATTCCCTCATCAAATGCATCTAAGAGAAGAAAAAATTTTGATTCTAATAGAGACCAAAATTCCTTTAACGTCCACCAAAAATCTTGAATGCCAGAGCAGACTTCTTTAGTTTTTTTGAGAATAAATTTTTTCCGTTTCCATATTCCTGATGGAAGGTTTTCACAAATAATAATAATATCAATGTCACTTGTATAAAATTCATCATTCCTAGCTGTATTTTTAGCAACTGAGCCAAAAAGTAATATGCCAATTATATCTAAATTTTGGTTAAAAATATGTTCAAGATAATTATGTAATTTGTTTTTATAATATTCGATTTGAATAAATGCTAAATCAAATGGGATATCTTTTTTCATTTTCTTTATTCCTCTATTAAAAGTCTAATTTTACTGATAGATTTATCTAAAATTTTAATTTGGTTAGAAAATTCAGAGATATTTATTAAAATTTCTTTGATAACTATTAAAAATTTAACTAAAATATTAAGAAACTCTATTGCTTTAGTTTTGTCATATAATTTTTTTGGGGAGATTAATTTATTATTCCGTATTATTCCATATCTAGTTGAAGTTTCTTCTTTTTCGATTACTTTTGCTAACTTCGTTAGTTTTTTGAATTTATCTAGTATTTGTTTTTTAACTTGAATTTGATCATTATAAATTAAGGAATCTAAAATCTTTGACGGTTCATGAGTTTTCCTGATTTGAAATCCCAATAAAAATAACAAGGATTTTTGAAATTGCTCAATAGATAATTGAATTCTAAATACGCAAGCATCATATTCTTTAATCTTATAAAAAGCTATAACTTTTTCCAGATTATTAAAAGAAAGTTTTAACCATTCTTTTGATCTTTTATAATTTTCCAATTTTATGAATGTAATCTATGTTTTTTTTAATTCTTTATATATTTTTTAAATTTAAATATTTAATATAAATTCTATACTTAAACTCAATATAATTCTATTCGATATAACTCACTAAATCATTAAATACTTTCTTTTTCTTGTATGAATTTATTTAAAATACGAATAAATAACAATTTAACTCTTTTGAGAATTTATTTTTCTACGGGAGAATTTATCAGCTAAAAATAATGGTTCTGGTAATCTATGTTCTTTTGTTAACTTTAAAACTAAACTTATAGCCAGAGCAATATCTACTTTATATCCTTCACTCACAAATACAGGCTTGGAACGATCTCTTAAACAAATTGCATACCCTAATAATTCTTTCTCTGAAGAGTTTAATAAGTTAGGATTATCATTCCATACGGGGGTTTTATTTCCTTTTTTTCTTTGTAAGGATTTCCATTTAGAATATCCTATAAATGGATTTTTAGCTATGCCTATAGAGGGAATCTCTAATGCAACACCTAAATGAACTGCTTCTCCAAATCTCCTTGGATGAATGATTCCGTGACCATCAGTTATAACAATTTCATATTTTTTAGGAAGCTTTAGAATTGCGTTTACTAATAACTTACATTCTCTAAAACCAAGGAATCCTGGAATATATGGGTATCTTATCTGGTCTTTTGAATAAGAGGATTCAACTATTTCATTTCTTTTTATATCCCACAATATAGCACAAGCGATTCCTAATTCTTTTCCATTTTTAGTAAAATAAGAGATGTCTACTCCGACGATATATTTAATTTCATTGATATCTTTTAATTCAAGTTTTTTAATCGTTTCTTTTTCGATTTTTTTTCGATATTTAAGTTGTAGATATTTAGCTTCTTCCTGAGTATAATTATCATTTAATAATTCAATGATCATGAAAATCAATTATATTATCTAGATATTTCTTTATTTTTTCAAAATCTATTTCTCTTATTATAATAAGTTTTTGTTATATCATATAAATAATTTAATTTAAGTTCCTTTTTAGTTATGATTAAAAGCAATAAAAATGAGGCTAAAAATAAAAACTCATTAATAGAATTAAGAATAAAGCTAAAAGAACGCGAAACTAAGAATTTTAACTCATATTTGGAACACTTTTTAGAAAAAAATAGAAATAAGAAATTAGGATATTATTTTAGATAATTTTATTTCTCTTTCTTAGATAATAAATAAAGTAAAAATTAGAGATTAGATTTTAAGCTATAATCTAAAGATTTAATTTATTTAAAATCATATCTTAAATATGTATTTGGATTCTCAAAAGAAGGTGGACTTAGATTAAGATTGCTGTAAGCGGAAAAGGGGGGGTTGGGAAGACGCTTGTAGCTGGAACTTTAGCTAGATTATTTGCTAAAGATAATTATAATGTTTTAGCAATTGATAATGATTCTGCTATGAATTTAAGTTATACACTTGGAATTGCTCCAGAGATCAAAGAAAGTATTGTACCCATCTCAGAAATGAAAAACTTAGTCAAAGAGCGAACAGAAGTGAGGGGGGCTGGCCCTGGAGTTTATAATATTAATCCAAAGGTATCTGATATTCCTGATAAATATAAAGTCTCCGGACCAGACGGATTACAACTACTAGTTTTAGGAGGAATTGAAGAACCTGCCACGGGATGTTTATGTCCAGAAAATGCACTAATAAGAACTTTGCTTCATAATTTATTCGTAGAGCGAGATGAAGTAATTATTGTAGATTTTGAAGCAGGTTTAGAGCACTTAGGGAGGGGAACGGCTAAAGATATTGACGTGATGTTAGTAATATCTGAACCATCACAAAAAAGCTTAGATTTGAGCAGAAAAATTATAGAATTATCTAAAAAATTAGGAATCATCAACATTTATTTAGTTGCTAATAAAATTATTGATGATAACCAATTAGAAATAATTAATAGCCGTATCGAAAATTGGAATGTTCCGCTTTATCATTCAATTCCTTTCGATTCCGAAATTGGAAAAGCTGATTTAAAAGGAGAAGCTCCTATAGAATATAATCCTAATTCTAAAGCTTTAATAAGTATAAGACGATTATATTTAAAATTAAAGCAATTAAAAGAAGAGATTTTTGATTTATAGCATATCAGAAAGTTCTAAATCTTGATCTTCAGCTATTTCTTTCCACTGTTCAATAGCTGTTAAAGCTTCTTTCTCATCCATGATTTCAATCGCATATCCTGCATGTACTACTGCATATTTACCAATTTGAGCATCCTTGGCTAATGCGATGATTATATTTTGCTTAATCCCGTCAAAATCAACTGTGGCTGTATTCCCATCAGAAGATATTTCTATAATCTTTCCAGGTATTGCTAAACACATTTTAAATTAACTTAAATGATTAATAGTACTAACTCGTATGTTGTAATTTAAAGAATATAATAAAATTAATTATTATGAGATATATTTTCAAAAATTCTAATTTTTCTAGTCTATAAGAATTATAATAGATATTTAAAAAAATAAGCGAAAAAAAAAAAATAATAAATTTTTTAAAAATTTTGTTTTCTTATACACCAAGGGGTGCGATGTCTTTGATTCTAGTGCGATGATAGCGCATTCCAAGATCATCAGGATTTTCTCCCATCGCTAATGCATATAATTCCGTTAAATATAGAACTGGAATATCGTATTCTTCATGAAATGCTTTCGAAAGATTTCTCTGTTGAGTATCAAATTGTTGAAAGCATGCTGGACAATTTACGACAATTATATCGGCTCCCGCTTTCTTAATACTATCCATTTTTCTTTTTAAATTCTGCATGCCAACTTCTTCGTATGCGTTGGAGACCGCAGAACCGCAACAAAGAGCCTCTTCTTCATAATCTACTACAGTCGCTCCAGTTACAGCTACTAATTCCTTTAAGGTTTTTGGTCTCATGGGATCGTCATCTGTTTCCATCCATTCATTAGGTCTCATATAATGGCATCCAGGATGACATGCAACCTTTAATCCATTTAAAGATTTTATGAGTGCACTTTTAATTTTTTCTAATCCGATATCTTTTCGTAAAACATCGACAAAATGTCTCACATTAATCGTACCCTTATATTCTTTTCCGATCTTAGCTAATTGTTTATTAATTTGTTCTTTTTTGATACTATTATGTTTTAATTGATGCTGAACTCCTCGAAGAGTGTTGGTACATCCATTACATAAAGAAATTATATCTTTATTTTCTTGCTCTGCTAAACAGAGATTATTTGCACCAATTGCGAGCCATCCATCATCATCAAAACTTTTAAATCCTGTAGGATCAGGGCAGCATGTAAAGGGCGCTTCTGAGGTTTCTATACCAAGTTTTTCGAACACTTTACGTGTGGAAGCTTCTATAAACGGAATTCGATTTCCAATCGTACATCCTTCAAACATTTTAAATTCGGTCATTTGATTAATCACCTTTTTTGAGTTTTTTATTAATTTCCATATTATTCATTAGCATTTGAAATTCATCCACATTTGGAGCTATAATCGCAGGTAATCCCATACTCTCTCTTCTCCGTTCTAATGCTGCTTGAGAGGGAATTGCTTTTCCAGATTCGTAAATAGCTTGTGCTTGTTGGAAGATAAAATCAGGGCCCTCTCCCTTTTCAATGCTCTGATTTTTAAGTAGTGTGAATATCTCGGTTAGCTCGATATTTTGCGGACAGACTTCATCGCAGGTATCGCAAACAGTACAACCCCAAATAGCAATAAGATCCGCTGAAAAGATATTATCCTTATATCCAAGCAACGCATTTAAAATATTTCGTCTGGGATTATATCCATATTGATATAATTCATCAGTAACAAATGATACAGGACAATTATCGGTACATCTACTACATTGATAACAATATTTGATTACATCAGACCCTTGATGATAATCCATAACTTGTTTTCTAAATTCAAAATCCATAACCATATTTTATCACTTTATTTAATTGTTTATTTTCTTTGATTTATTTTTCCATCATTATTATTGGTTTTAACCCGGGCATGGGCAGTCATATTCAATCTATAATTTTTATTGAATATTTCATCCTAAACCAACATTCAATTTTCGAGAGTAAAGCTCTTTGCCCTCTTCATCAACAACCGTGATGTGAGCGGCGCACGATAGTCAGCAATCATAACATCTGACTATCATTTCCAAGAGATTTACTAACCCTTCGTCTACTTCTTCACCCATTTTTATTATCACTTTTTAAATTTTTTATAATTGTTTACAAGTTTATTTTATCCAGGGATCTGGTAATTTTAATCCGTCTAAAGCATTTTGTTCAAATACTTGTTTTGCAGTATGCATCAATGATTTTTCAATGCCGGCGATATTATGATTAGTTGCAACCATGAGATTCAATTTCTTACAGATTCCTTCAGCGTCTGACCATATATTGTAAACAAGCAACCCACGTGGAGCTTCAGTGATTCCTACTCCCACTCCTTCCTTCGGCTCAACATCTAAAGTTTTACAATCAGGATTCACAATATCGGGATCTTCTAACAAAGTTTTAACGTTTTCAATAGCTTCTACCGTCTCAATCAATCTCGCCCAATGATACGCAAATGTATGATGAGAAATTTCACCTAATTTCGCTCTAAACGTCTCTAGTGCTTCTTGAGCTAAGGGAGTCGCCATTTTATCAGCAGCATTGATCATTGCAAGACAATTTGCTCGATAAATACCCTCCGGATATCCCGCAGGTTTATAGTAGGTATGAGTTGCATATGAATGCTTCGGTATATGTTCACCAATTACCTCCAAATAATCATGCACATCATAATCTAATTTTTTGCCATCTGGGGTAACAACTCTAATATCACCATCATAGATATCATGGACACCATTCTTCGTTAAGGCTAAATAATAAGTAGGCACAACTCCAACGTTTGCCACGACGTCCCAATAATCTTCCACAACTTTTAATCCAATCTCTACTGTCTTTTTAGTAAATTCGATTTGCTCATCGACCTTTTTTAAGAATTTATCGCGGGCACTCTCATCCATCGGTTTTTTCATACCGCCTACAATTGCGGAGATTGGATGCACTGACTTACCCCCAATCTCTTGGCATAATTTCTGCCCAAAATCCATCATCTTTAAGGCCATTTTCCCCACATCAGGCATTTTATTAATCACATGCACCACATTTCTCAATGCGGGATCTGCAAACGGGCCTACTAAAAAGTCTGGGGCAGCTAATGCATAAAAATGCAATAGATGAGAGGAGTATTGCTTTGCATTGATGAATAATTGCCTTAGTTTATATGCGGGTTCAGGAATTTCCACATCCCATGCATCTTCAACCGCTTTAGTTGGTGTAAGATGATGTGGAATCGGACAAATCCCGCAGATTCTTGGAGTAATTCGCGGTACATGTTCGCAATATCTCCCCTCCACAAATTTCTCAAAGAATCTCGTGGAGGTTATATTAAATTGAACATCTTTGACCTTTCCATCATCGCCAATGACTACATGTAAATCACCATGCCCCTCTAATCGAGTGACTGGCTCTACTTTTATTTCTTTTACCATTTTATTCATGCACCTTTTTTGTAAATTCTTTATTTTTTGCCAAGGTAAATTTCTGGAAAGTTCCAATATGATCCTTTACTTGGCGTAATAATTCATCTTTTGATAATTCAACATTGAAACCTTTGATTGCAGTCTCAGCAAATCGAGAAGCTTGATCTGCAACCCATTCTGTTTGACCATAACAGCCAGTACAGGGAGCATTCACCTTAATACACATTCCTCCACACCCAGCATTTGTAACAAGCCCCATACAAATATATCCTTGCTCTATAAAGCATTCTTCTTGATTCGGGAGACCTTCATAATCTCTCTTGACGCGTGTCATTGTAGAATTGCTTCTTATGATTCTAGGGCATGTATCACATACATTCGAAATTTCATGAAACTCGGGATGATCTTTAAGATATTTCAATATATTTGTAGCAACTGCTTGTGCCTTATCATTAAGCGAAGTTAATGGTGTTTGAGCTTCTCCTTTCAATTTAATTTGCTTTAAGATATCTGCTGATAAATCAAATCCTGCCATCAACGGTACATTTAAGTATAAGGATAAGAATTCATACATAGCTTTCTTTTCACCGGAACTTATACTTGATATATCGGATGTCTTCTCAATTAATTTGTCTGCTCTGGAATGAGCTATTTTTGAAGGACCAAAACATCCTACACAAGGATTACCCTCACCAGGACATTTTAATGAACATCCTACACTGGTTATTGGTCCGAAACAAAGCACTCTTGCATCCAAGATGCATCCATCTTCATTTAATGGACATTGGTTGCAAAAAGCGCTCTCTTGCATCGGAAAATCCTTTTGACCTAGTAGAAATTGAACAGCGCTAACGATTTGTTCTGGCTTTGGTGGACATCCTGAGATATAAGCATCAACATCAATAACATCATCTACTACAACTAAGTAATCTCTGAAACCTGGTACATGTTCGGTGGGTTCTGATGGATTCTCATCTGCAATGCTCTCCGCTTCAACAAATTTTCTCTTGACTAACTCTTCTTTTTTCCATTCGTTTCCTAATCCATGTACATTTCCATAACAGGCACAAGAACCAAAACTGATAATTAATTGGCATTTCTCTCTCATTAATTTTACACTATGATAATCCTCATTTGTTCTAATGGAACCTTCAATGAATCCCACTAAAACATCACCGTCAGGTCGCGCTTCTAAGGAGTCTAACTTAAAATCTACCACTGCAGGCCAATATACAATATCCAGTGCCGGAAGAATGTCAAGCAATCCTAAATGTGCGTTCAATAAGGATTGATGACAGCCCCAGCAGTCCGATATTCGCCCCAGCTATATGAGATATATGCCCGTATTGCATAAAGGCTACTTTAACTGGCATCTTTTTTATCCTCTTTTTGTTTTTTACTATGTGTTTTTATATTTTATGATTTTCAATTTCCTAAAAAAAAGCATAATAGGATTGTTATAAATTATTAATGGGATTATTAAAAAATTACTATTTTATTTATGAAATTGATAGGTGAGATTATTGAAATGAATAATTATTCTAAATGGAATGAATAATAATTCAGAAATTCAAAAAAAGATTTTTGAAAAAAGGAATAAATATTCAAAAAATTTAAATAATATTTATCTCCCACCAATATCCTTTTCTAATATTGCATCAGAAAAAGTTAAATCGATGAGTTTTTAGTATAAAAGATTTGCTTCGAGAAATTTTTCATTCATTCCTTTTGTATATACTACCTTTTCTTCAGTATATTTTTCTCATAATCTTCAATATGAGAAAACCATTCTGTTCCAATAGGAACATCATGTTTGTAGCAATAATAATCCCAAACTGAGCCAAATGGAAGGGTTTTAAGTTCCTCTAATAGTGCTAATCGTTGAAAATGCTTATCTTGTTCCTCATATTCAAGTAAAAGTTCCCAAGGTTGAAGTAGAGAATATAAAAAGCTTTTTAAGGTTGATCGAGCTCCTATAACCCAAGCTGCTAATCTATTTATAGATGCGTCAAAGAAATCTAATGCTAAGAAAATTTTATTCATTTCTCTCACTCGAACCACTTCTTCAGCGATTTGAATTAATTCGTCATTCAAGATTGGAATATGATCACTGTCCCAATGTATTCCTCTACTGATATGAAGCAAAATTCCCTTAACAAAAGGTAGAATTGCTGAAATTTTATCTGCAATGGATTCAGTTGGATGAAAATGACCTGAATCAAGTGTTATAATTATATTATTCTTTATAGCGTAGCTTAAATAAAAATCATAACTACCAACAACAAAAGCTTCACTACCGATCCCAAATAATTTACCTTCTAAGGCATCTTGCATGAAGTTTGAATTCAACTTTTGCGTGAAAATTTCATCTAATGAATCATTTAATAACTTTCTATGACCTAATCGATCAACAGGAATATCCTTCGACCCATCAGGAATCCAAATATTATGAATCACTTTATCATTTAATTGCTTTCCAATTTTGGCACTAATCTCACGGCAATTCTGTACATGTGTAATCCAGAATTTACGGATTTCAGGAGATTTGGAGCTTAAAGTAAATCCAGAATCCGCCTTCGGATGAGAAAATAAAGTAGAGTTGAAATCTAATTTTAAATTTTCCCTTTTTGCCCATTCTATCCATTTTTGAAAATGTTTTATCTCAATTTTATCTCGATCTATAGACTTTTCTTCAAAATCGCCATAAATTGCATGTAAATTAATCCTATGAGAGCCGGGTATTAATGAAATTGCCATTTTGAGATCTGCTTGAAGCTCTGTAATATTTGTCGCTTTTCCAATATAATTTCCTGTAGCTAAAATATCACCTCTAACTGATTCTAAATTTGGTACTTCAAATCCTCTCACATCATCCCCTTGCCAACAATTGATTGAAAGACTTATGTTTTCTAATTGCTCAATGACATCATTAATGTTAATACCAAATTGGTTATATCTTTCCTCTGCGATTTCATATGAATTATGTATTTGACCAATATTCATGATCTCTCTCATTTTATGAGCTTTTAATAAAATTCAAATATATTATCCAAACATTTTTGAAAAAAATTTATTATATTACAATTGATATTTAAATATTATAATAAAGTTTATTCAGTATTAGAATTATTGCTCTCTAATTTTAATTTTTTTTTAATTTATGATATAAAATTACTTAGAAAAATTAGTGGAGATAAAAAATGTTGGAAGATAGAAGTTTTAAAGTTGAAGAATTTAAAAATCCTCCAAAATTCTCAAGACCTATGGTTAGGTGGTGGTGGACAGGTTTAGATGTTAATGAAAATGAGTTAGTAAAAGAAGTTCAAGAATTAGATAATGTTGGTTTTCTTGGAGCAGAAATACAGGTTTTTATGATTGGCTCTCCTTTTGATTTGGAAAAAACAGATATGGAACGAGCAAAACGATCGCATAGATATATGCAGCCATATTATTATCAAATGATTAAATCTGTATTGGATGAAGCAGAGAAAAGAGATATGATTATAGATTTGACAATTGGTTCCTCTTGGCCATTAGGTGGTACTCATATCAAAAAAACAGATTCTATGAAGACGTTGATGATTGGACAAAAAACTATCGAGGGTCCATTAAATTATTCTGGAAAACTCCCTGAAGTCGTAGAACCCCCTAGTCAAGGATTATCTCTTATAGCAGATTTTAGCCAAGATAATAAGTTGGTTGCTGTTTCTGCTGCTAAACCATTGGAAAGTCCAGGAAAGATCAGATTTAAAAGAATAGAGAGAACCTATTTAGATAAAGATTCTCTCATTGATTTAACAGATAAGGTTAATAAGGATAATATTTTGAATTGGAAGGTGCCTCAAGGAACATGGCAAATTTTTTCATTTTTTAGCAAACCTTCAGGAATTAGTCCTTTAGCAGATTGTAAGTCGGAAGTTAACAAAATTAGCTTAGTTATTGATCATTTGGCCTCTACACCTATAAAATTTCATCTTAAATCACATTTAGGAGAAGCGAAAAAATATTTTGGCCATCATTTTGGTAAAACTTTGAGAGCTTTCTTTACGGACAGTTTTGAATTAGCATCTAATTGGCTATGGACAGATGGATTCCTTTCAGAGTTTAAAAGAAGAAGAGGGTACGATCTCAAACCATATCTACCTATTTGCTTTGTTCCGAATAGAGATAATAAAAATCGACGGATAAGATATGAAATGATTCCAGGATTTGATTTAATAGATGATATTGGGGATAAAATTCGTTATGATTATGAATTAACCATTTCAGACCTTTTTTGTGAAAATTATGTGCAAAATGTGACAGAATGGGCTGAGAAAAACAATCTAAAAAATAGAATTCAAAGTTATGGAATAAGAGCGGATACTCTGAAAGCCTTTGGACTTTCTCATATACCCGAAACGGAACAATTATATGCTGGTGGAATTAATGACTTTTTAAAATTAGCTAGCTCTGCTGGTATTATTTACAATAAACAGATCATTACAGCAGAATCAATGGTTTGGAATCAAAGAGACTATATGACTACCCCCTTAAAGTGGAAAGTTGCAGCTGATAAATTATTTTCTTCTGGAGTTAATCAAATGATCTATCATGGATTTCCTTATCAAAATCCTCATTTCCCATATCCTGGATTTTGCGGGTTCTCTACACCATATATGCCATCAATAGTTAATTATTCTTCGAATTTTAGTAGAAATAATCCCTTCTGGGAATTCTTTCCAATATTAAATAAATACATTTCAAGGTGTCAATATATGTTGCAGCTGGGAAAGATAATTTGCAATATTGCATTATTTTATCCCCTATTTAACTATAGTGATAATGTTTTAAAAAGGGAGGAATTAGTTGGAGGATATTTAGACGAATATGATGCTAAAATTGCGAAAGATGCATTTAATGCACATGTGAAGGATTCTAATAAATTAGACTATAATGAACAATGGATTTCTTCATTTCTCCGGTTAACTGACGATTTAACTTCAAATGGATATTATTACATTCATGTTAATGAGGAAGCTATCCTAAATAGTAAAGTGGTAGAGAATAAATTAATAATTGGATCAGCAGCGGTGGAAATATTAATCATTCCAAATTTAAAAAAGATTTCACTAGCTATGGCTAAAAAACTTAAAGAGATCACCAATAATGGGATACCAATAATATTTATTGAATCAATACCTTTAAAACAACCAGGTTTCTTAAATTATGAAAAGAATGATGTAGAAATAAGTAATATAATGAAAGATTTACTTTATAATAATAAAATTTTCTTAAGTAATGATGAAAATAAGATTTCTAATCTTATTTTGGAAAGATTTGGAATTAAACCCGGAATTCAGTTTGAGAAACCACATGATTCAATTTACTACATTCACAAACAATCAGACATTCATGATTTTTATTTTCTTAGAACTTCCCAAAATTCAGCTAAAAGAGTCAAAATAAAATTTTTTCATCCTACAAAAATTCCTTTTATTTTAAATCCTTGGTCAGGGAATATATTCCAAGCAACTCAGTATAGAAGATATGAAAATTATGTTGAAATGGATATATTCTTCTATCCTTATGAAGCTCTCTTGATAGATTTTAGAGAGGGTACTGAAGAGCCTTATGTTATTGAATCTCAATTAAAAATTGAGAGAGATAATAGTCATTTAATAAGTTATATCGATATTCCAGGAAGGTATACAATAAAGTTAAATAAAGGAGATGAAAAATCTATAAATATTGGAGAAAATGATTTATACTCTATTGAGATAAAGAATTTTAGATTTGAAACAAACCTTCGAGATCATTTAGGAAATTATCAAAAATTTACCACAGAAATGCAGGAATTAAAGGATTGGAGAACTATTCCAGAATTAAAATATTGTTCAAGTAAAGCTATATATTCATTTAATTTTGATATAAATAAAGAACAACTTCAAGAAGAGAATAGAGTTATAATTTCAATAGGACATATCCATGACGCTGGGATTATTGAAGTGAATGGAGAAGAATTTCCACCTTTATTAACTTATCCTTATATACAAGATATCACCTCATCGGTGAAAATTGGAAAAAATGAAGTTCAGATAGAAGTTACCCCAACTTTAAGGAATAGATTAATTGGTTATGGAAAAACTGGAGGGCCGGATTGGATAAACCATAAATATAAAAAGGAACTTATGTCCTCTGGCTTAATTGGTCCTATTTTGATCAAGATTGTGAGGAAATTTATAATAGCATAACCTAAGAGTAGTATGTGGTAAACTTATTAAATTTCTTTTTTAATAATTTTTTGATTTTTTCATATTCATAATTCCAATTTTTCTGATCCTTAGGATAAAACTTTTTTATTGAAAAGGAATTTCTTACGATTTCTCTTATTTCATTAAGATCTTTTACAAAACCAATAGCATTAGCTTGAACTAAGATATTACCTATCGCGGTTGCTTCAATAGGACCTGTGATAACAGGCATATTAAGGGAATTTGCAGTAAATTGATTCAATAAAACATTTGAAGCACCACCTCCTATGATATAGAGTGCTTTTATTTTGTTTTCGGTAATTTCCTCTAAATTTTCCACTATTTGCTTATATCTTAATGCAAGACTTTCGAAAATTGTTCGTGCAATCTCGCCGATTGTTATTGGAATGTGTTGATTAGTCTCTTCACAATATTTATGAATTGCTTTTATCATATTTGAAGGATTATGAAAAATAATATTATCAGGATTTATAAAACACTGAAATGGTTTCGCTATTGAGGCTTTTGATATTATTTTTTCCCAATTTAGGTTTGAAATATCACTCTGCCAAAGTTTTTTGCATTCTTGAATTATCCATAATCCCGTTATATTCTTAAGGAACCTTATAGTGTTTTCAAAACCTCCCTCATTTGTAAAGTTATATTCTAAGGATTTATTGTTAATTATTGGATGATCTATTTCTACACCTAAAAGACTCCAAGTGCCGGAACTTAAATATGCCCATTCTCCTCGCTTATACTTTAATATATTAACAGGAACTGCTGCAATTGCACTTGCTGAATCATGACAGGCAGGAGCAATAATTTTAGTATCATTTTTAATTTTAACTTCGCAAGCAATATCTTTATAAATTTTTCCTATTACAGTCCCTGGTTTACACAGATTTTGGAATAAATTTGTATCTATACCTAACTTATTAATTATAGTTTTCGACCAATCCAATGTTTTAGGATTAACTAACTGTGTGGTTGATGCTATCGTATATTCTGAACATTTTTTACCAGTTAATAAAAAATTCAAATAATCTGGAACCATCAAAAGGGTTTTTGATATATTTAACTTAGGTGAATTATTATAAACAAGTGAGAACAATTGTGTAGATGTATTTATTTCCATAAATTGTATACCTGTATTAGCAAAAATCTCTTCTTTAGGTACATGTTTAAACATATGGTCAAGCATTCCTTTTGTTCTATTATCGCGATAATGGTAACTTAACCCTACTAATTCATCGTTTCTATCTAATAAAACATAATCAACTCCCCATGTATCAATTCCTATCCCATCTACGTTATTTTCATATAACTTCACATATTTTTTTATAGCTTTGATAATTTGAGAATAGATTTCTAATAAATTCCAATAATATGAGTTATGTAATTTTATCCCATGATTAGGAAAGCGATAAATCTCATCTAAAACTAATTTTTTATGATTAAGAGTTCCTACTATAGCCCTCCCCGAGCTCGCTCCAACATCAAATGCTAAAAAATGTTTAAGTTTTGGTTTCATTTTTACTTTTTTTATCCTCGTGTTGAGTAAAAATGATAATTATTAATTAAATATTGTATTTATCGAATATTCTTAACTTGAATTTTATTATTATCAGTTTTTAATAATAAATAATCATTCTTTTAATTAATTCAATTATTTCTAATCTTGGAATACAAAATGGATTATAATAAAACTCTTGAATTTTGTAAAAAATGGCTTGAAGTATGGACAGGGAATAGACCAGAGGCGCTTATAGAATTCTATAATAAAGATTGTTATTATCAAGATCCGGCTAATCCAGAAGGTTTAAAAGGAAAAGATGATCTCTATCGTTATTTTGAGAAATTGTTAGCAGCCAATCCAAATTGGAAATGGGAAATAGAAGAATTCTATGAAACTGGAAAAGGATTTATCTTAAAATGGAAGGCAACTATCCCAATTCATAACAATATTTTAATTCAGTATGGAATGGATATTGTAGAAATCAATGATAATCAAAAAATTACCAAAAATGAAGTATACTTTGACCGTACTAAATTCTTGGAGTTACTCAATAAAAAAGACTCCTAAGCTAAAAAACCTAAGAGGGTTTATTCTCTATAATATTTGTAATAGATGGAACATGTTCCTTCTTGGGACACCATACAAGGCCCCACAGGATTGAGTGGCGTACATACTTTTCTAAATAATTTACACTCTGGAGGATATATTCTTCCAGTCATCACTAAATGGCATGAGCAACCTGGAGGTATATCTTGGGCATTGGTGATGTTGATATCGAATTTTTTATCCGCATCAAATTGAGCATATTGTTCTTTTATCACTAACCCCCCATCTAATATCCTACCAATTCCCCTCCATTGAGCTGAAACTTGTTCAAATACATCAGAAATAATCTTTTGAGCTCTGATATTTCCATTTGGCTTCACGACTCTTGAATATTCATTTATTGTTTTAGAATCTTTATTTTTAATCTGCCTTAAAAGCATTAAAATTGCCAGGAGGACATCATTAGGCTCAAATCCAGCAACGACATTTGGAACTTTATAAGCATCAGAAAACAATTGGAAAGGTTTCAATCCAATGATAGTCGCAACGTGTCCAGGAGAGATAAATCCCTCAATATTTAATTGGTCTATACTAATCAAAAGTTCTAATGCCGCAGGAATTAATTTATGAGCACATATAACAGAAAAATTGGAAGGAGGTTGGTTTTGGAGTTCATATCCTATTAAGGGGACGGTGGTTTCAAAACCTATAGCAAAAAAAATAATTTCTTTATTAGGATTTTCTTTAGCAATTTTAACAGCATCATTTGGGCCATAAACAATTCGAACATCAGCGCCTTCTGCTTTTAATTCCGATAAAGAGAGATTAGAAGCGGGAACTCGAATCATATCTCCAAAAGTGGTTATTATAGTGTCATCTCTTCTTCCAATTTCTATTGCCTTATCAATATCTGCTGCTGGACAGACGCATACGGGACATCCTGGTCCCGATATGATTTCTATCTCTTTTGGTAAAAGAGATCTGAGCCCAAACTTTGAAATAGTATGTTCGTGAGTCCCACATACATGCATTAATTTTACTGGTCGATTTAACTCTTTAACTATGAAATTTATTTGTTTTATGATTTTTCTCGTAAATTCCTTACTCCGTAGAATAGAAATACCCGGAAATGTCATTTTAATTGCTTTATTATCTAATTTTTACAGAAAACTTGTTTTTAGATATTATAATAATACTATTAAGATAAATGGTAAAAAATGTAAATATTTAAGGATTGTTTTTGAAAAACGAGATATTTAAAGACATCATAATTCTAAATATAGAGAAAATCATAAAATTAATTTAACAAATTCTTGGGATCGGTTCTCCTAAGGGATTATCAACGAATCTGGTACCTCCAATAACTGTTTCTAAAAGAACTTTTTTAGGATTTTTTGCACTTACTTCGCCTATGATTTGAGCTTCTCTCCCCATGGAGGTGGAGCGAATTTTCTGCAATATATCTTCTACATATGTGGAATCAACAGAAAGAAGTGCTCTTCCTTCACAGGCTATATTATATGGATCTAATCCTAACATATCACAGATAGCATTTACTTGTTTTTTAATTGGGATTTTCTCTTCATCTAAAAAAATTCCCACATTAGATTTAGTTGCCCATTGATTTAAGGCTCCCGCAATACCTCCGCGAGTCGGATCTTTCATAGCATGGATGTGATTTTCTTTAATATGTAGCTTTATCGAGTTCATCACTTCAATAAGCAATCCAAGATCAGATTTTAGATCAGTTGAGATATTTAATCCTTCTCGTTTTGCCAGTAATGCAGTTCCATGATCCCCAATAGTTCCCGTGATTATTATTTTATCACCGTCTTTTAATCCATTATCCACTATTTTTATCTTTTTATTTTTAATTCCTATTCCAGAAGTCGTAATTATTATGTTGTTTAAAGTTCCTTTGGGCATTACCTTAGTATCTCCTCCAATTATTGCAAGATTAGCTATTTTAGCTGTAGAATTAAATGAATCTACAATTTTTTCAAGGGTCTCAAATGTAAATCCTTCTTCTATTATAAAACACGAGGTTAACCCTAAAGGATGAGCGCCCATCATTAAAAGATCATTAACAGAACCACAAACACTAAGTTTTCCTAAATCACCTCCCGGAAAAAAGAGAGGAAAAACGGTATAACCATCGGCGGTTATCACAATTTCTTTATCATAATTATCAAGCGGAATTGTAGCTCCATCGTCTAACTCTTCTACTCCAATACCATGATTAATATTTTTTATAGGGATGTTTTTGGTAATAAAATTAATTAATTCTTCTTGTAATATCCCCCCCGCTCCATGAGCGAGCCTAATTATATTTGATTTATTTTTGTCAGCCATAATTAGTTATAAGAAAAGATCTAAAAAGAATTTTTATTAATTTGAAATCTTATTGTTTGATTAGGATATTAAAAGCTATTATTATTTAATTTTTTTTGTTATATCCATCTTAAACTCCATAATGCCCTGCTCTACATTCTTAAGCGTCATTGGGTATGGGGCCTTATCAATAATATACAACATAGGTTTATTATCTAATAAAATACTTCCACCAAATTCTTTATAACCTAATTCTCTTCCCATTTGTACCAAATAACTGAGAAGAAATTTGGTGATTCCAAGCCCTCTCCATTCTTTATGAACAACAAATGCTAATTCTCCAACTGAAGGTTGATGAGTTTTAAAAAAACCTCCTTGAGCTACGATTTTTTGGGTATTATGCTCTGTATATAATGCTACTAAAATTATGCTGGTCGTATAGTCAATGTTGACCATAGGTTGGATTTTCTTATGTCTAAAATCAGTCATTTGTTGAAAAAAGCGATAATATATATCTTTTTTATCTAGAGAATAATAAAGTTCTTGAAGCATTCGCTCATCGGTGGTTTTTACAGGCCTTATAAAAAGTTTTTTACCAATCTCCAATTCATAGGTCGTTTCATATTGATCGGGATAAATACTTATACGTCCTTCAACAGATTTTGGAAGTTCTTGATCTTTATATACAAAATTCCATTCTTTAGCCTTTTCTAAAAGTTCTTCTCTAAAATCTGGATGAGCTATATTAATAAGTTGTAAAACTCTTTCACGTATACTTTTTCCGTGTAAATCAGCAATACCCCATTCGGTTACAACATAATGAACGTCTCCACGTGTGATTACTACTCCCGATCCAGGTAGTAAAGAAGGTACAATTCTTGAAACTACGGAACCATCCTCTAATTTTGCTGTGGATGGAAGCACCATAATTGGTTTACCTTCCTCAGCTCTTCCTGCGCCCCTTACAAAATCCACTTGTCCACCTATTCCACTATAGAATCTATGTCCTATAGAATCTGAATTAACTTGCCCCGTGATATCAATAGACAATGCAGCATTTATCGCAACTTGTTTTCTATTCTGACATACTATAGTGACATCATTCACATAATCAACGGGATGAAACTCCACCATAGGATTATCATCCACAAAATTATATAATTTCTTAGATCCCATTACAAATGAGCAAATAATCTTATCTTTATGAATTGTCTTTTTCTTACAGGTTATAACGCCCTCATTAACAAGATCTACAATACCATCAGAAAATACCTCAGTATGAACTCCTAGATCTCTTTTATTTTTTAATTCAGAAGTTACTGCGTTTGGGATTTGACCAATACCCATTTGAATTGTGGATTCATCTTCAATGAGTGATGCTACATATTTGCCAACTTTTTGTGCTACTTCACCAGGAGGTTCATAACTAAATTCAATAGGATCATGATCTGCTATAACATACGAATCTATATCATCCATATGAATAAAGGAATCTCCTAAAGTTCGAGGCATTTTTGGATTAATTTCGGCAACAACATGTTCAGCTACTTCTGCGATGGGTTTCACAATATCGACACTTACACCGAAACTACAAAACCCATATTTATCAGGAGGACTTACTTGAATTAATGCAGTATCAATGTGAATTTTCCCAGATTTAAATAATCTAGGGATTTCTGAGAGTAACATTGGAGTATAATCTGCTTGCCCCTTCTCTATAGCATCTCTTAAATTTTCTCCGATGAAGAAAACATTATGTCTAAATAAATCTTTTACAGTACCAATTGTTTTATAATAATCTAAGTCGCTAAGATTTAAGAAATGAATCATTTGAACATCTGGTAATTCTGGACCTAATTCCGTTAATTTTTGAGTAAGATCGATCGGCTCCGCACAGCCTGAGCCTATAAAAATGCGATCACCAGGATTAATATATTTTTTAATTGCATCAGTGAGAGATACCTTTTTTTTACTATATTTATTTATAATTGGTGATAATTCTTCTGAGCTTTCTTTCTTTGACATTATTAATTATAAGGCATTAAAAGATTTTAAATCTAATATGTTTTATTTTAAGTTTTCAATTAAAATCATCTAATTTATATGATTCCAGAATTTATTCTAATTGAATGAGTTCAAAAACAGTAGAAATCAACATAACTGGAATAGTTCAAGGAGTTGGTTTCCGTCCTTTTCTATATAATTTAGCAAGAAAAAAGTCGCTAAATGGTTATATATTAAATAGAGGTAATGCAGGGGTTCGATTAATATTACAGGGAAATTCAAACAACATTCAAAAATTCATTTATGACATAAAGGAACAAAAACCTGACATTTCATATATAGAAAAAATTACAACTCAAGAACTTGATACTAAAAAAATCTTTAAAGACTTATCAATTAGGAAGAGCGAGCAAGGAAGGGGTATCAGTTTAACTTTACCTCCGGATGTTGCTATATGTCGAGAATGTTTAAACAATATGAGAAATGCTGATTTACAACGATATTATCAATATCCTTTTATAGCTTGTGCTCAATGTGGCCCTCGCTTCACTACTGTGACATCTCTCCCTTATGATCGGGAACGGAGCACTATGATTAATTTTCCGTTCTGTGAATTTTGTTTAGAAGAATATAGAGCTTTTAATAATAGAAGATTTCATGCCCAAACATTCGCATGTTCCATATGTGGACCAAATTATATTTTATATGATAAATCTAAAGAAATATTAGAAAAAGATTCCATCTCTGAAGTTTTGAAAAAAACCGCCAAGCGAATAAATACTGGCGAAATTGCAGCTGTTAAGGGAATTGGTGGAGTTCATTTAGTATGTCTAGCGGAAAATGACAATATTATATTGAAATTGCGGAAGAGAAAAAGGAAAAGAAGATATAAGCCTTTTGCATTGATGGTTCCAGAATTAAAAATTATTGAAAATTATTTTAATATTAATGATAAAGAACGAGAACTCTTAGAATCATTTCGTAGACCGATTGTTTTATTGGAAAAGAAACCAAATTTTAAATCTTCTGGGATTAGTGAATTAGTGGCTCCAGGATTAAATAATATTGGATTTATGCTTCCCTATACTGGAATCCATTATTTATTATTTGATTATATTGGGAAAAAACCATTAATATATACTAGTGGTAATAAATCTAATATTCCTATGGGAATAGAAAACGATAAAATTTTTACTCAATTAAATAAAATCGCGGACTTTTTTCTTTTACATGATAGGAAAATCTATCAAAGAGCTGATGATAGTGTGTTGCGAGTGCACGATTATAAGCCTAAATTGATACGCAGGTCTAGAGGATATGTTCCAGAATATATTCCATTACCATTTGAAGTAGAGATTCCTGGAGCTTTAGCAACTGGACCAGAATTAAATGTGACGGGGGCAATTCTTAGAAGAAACCGGATATTTCCCACCCAGCATATTGGGAATACCACTAATTTGGAAACTTTTGAATTTCTGCAAGATGCATTATTTCATATGAAGAAATTGCTCCAAATTCAAGATTCAGAGATTAAATTTATTGCGTGCGATGCTCATCCAGGTTTTATAACTTCTCAATATGGGAGAGAGTTATCGGAAAGATTTTCAGTGCCCCTTTATCTAATACAACACCATTATTCTCATATCCTCGGCTTAATGGCTGAAAACAATATAAAAGAGGATGAAGAAATTATAGGAATTAGTACTGATGGTGTTGGATTTGGAGATGATGGTAATACATGGGGTGGTGAAATATTAAGGTGTTCATATAAAGATTATACTAGAGTTGGACATTTAGAATACCAGCCAATGGTAGGAGGCGATAGATGTACTAAATATCCTGCACGGATGCTAGCTTCCATAATTTTAAAGAATTTTAGTGTAGAAAAATCCATGAAAATCTTTAAGCAATTGAACTTAGAAGAAGATTTAGAATATGAAAAGATAGAATTAGAAACATTGGTTTCTCAATTTACGAAAGCCTCTTTTTCATTTCCTGCCGAAAATATTCCTTTATCTAGCTCGACAGGCAGGATTTTTGATTCGGTATCATATTTATTAGGAGCCTGCTCATTTAAAACATACCGAGGAGAGCCTGCTATGAGACTCGAAGGACTGGCATCTAAAGGAAAGCCATCTAAGATAAATCTATCCGTCTCTTATGATGAAAATGATGGTGTGACCATTATAAATACTTCAAAATTAATTATTGATATTCTAAATTTATTGAAAATCAAAAATTATAAGAGAGAAGATATTGCCAGTAAGTTTCAAATAGCAATAGGCAAATCATACGCCAAAGTAGCAATAAAAAAAGCAAAAATTTTGGGTATCAAAAAGATAGGTCTTTCGGGAGGGGTTGCATATAATTACTCCTTTTCACAAACTATAAAAAATTTGGTTCTAAAAAATGATCTTCAATTCCTGGAACATACTGATATTCCTCCAGGTGATGCTGGAATAAGCACTGGACAGCTTATAGGAGGACTTTTTAAATACTTAAATGATAATTAATTATTTTAACTAATACATTTTAAAAGATTTTTTAATATATTTTATTTATTCACATTTATAGAGCAAAAAAAATAATGATCGAATATAAAAAAATTATCCCTTGCCTTGATGTAAAAGATGGACGAGTGGTGAAGGGTATACAATTTATAAACTTGCGTGATGCTGGAAATCCAGTAGAATTTGCACAATATTACCAAGATGAAGGAGCTGATGAATTGGTCTTTCTAGATATCACTGCAACTGTTGAAAAAAGAAAAACCGTTGTAGATTTAGTCAAAAAGGTAGCTGAAGGAATTTCAATTCCATTTACGGTAGGGGGAGGAATTAGTTCTATCGAAGATGTTGAGGATATATTAAAAGCTGGAGCAGATAAAGTTTCAGTTAATAGCGCGGGAGTTAAGAATCCTCAATTTTTAGCAGAAATTTCAAATGAATTTGGTTCTGAACGTATAGTTTCTGCAATTGATGGGAAAAGAGTCTATGTTGATTCTAAACAAAAGGTAAACAATAAAACACTTTTTGAAGCTGATGAGAATTATTGTTGGTTTGATGTGCTTGCCCACGGAGGTACAAAATCTACTGGTATGGACGCAATAAAATGGGCTAAAGAAGTAAAGGAACTTGGTGTGGGATCTATTCTCCCAACATCTAAAACATTCGATGGAACCAAGGAAGGATATGACTTAATTATGACTAAAGCAATAGCAGAGGCAACTGATTTACCCGTTATTGCTTCTGGTGGGGCAGGAACCGCACAACATATTCTTGAGGCCTTTACAATTGGTAAAGCTAGCGCGGCATTAGCAGCATCAATTTTTCATTTTAGAGAACTCTCTATTAAAGAAGTAAAAGAATATTGTGTTCAGAATGGAGTTCTAATGAGACAATTATAGGCTTACAATGGATTATTGAAAAGTAGAATTCTTAATTTCTAATCATTTATATTAGGGGTAATGTGAAATAAAATAATGATCCCTTATTTCTGCCTTCTGATTCTGCCCATATTTCACCATCATGCCCTTCTATAATTTTCTTTGAGATATATAAACCCAATCCAGATCCATCCATATTAATATCTTCTTGATAGTTTTTTCTCTCAATTTTTCCGAATTTAGTAAACAATGCTTCTTTTTCCTCTTTTTCTATTCCGATCCCATTATCTTTAATGACAAACTTAGCTTTATTATTAGATTTCTTAAGAAAAATTGAAATTTTTCCATTATTAGGAGTATTCTTAACAGCATTAGATATAAGATTAATAATTACTTCTTCTATTCTCAATTTGTCTACAAAGACTTCTATGTCATTAATTATATTTAATTCAATTTCTATCTGCTTTTTTTGAATCAAATATTTCAACTCATCAATGCAATTTCTAACAATTTTTCCAAGATTAATCTTTTTTTTAATAATCTTTAATTCGAAAGCATCTATTATTGATACATCCAAAATATTTTCAATTAAATTCTGAAGCCTTTTACAGCCTCGTTTTGCTATAGATATCATTTCTAAAATTTCATTATCTAACTTTTTTGGACATATTTCTTCAATTAATTGAATAGATCCATAAATAGCTGTCATGGGTGTTTTTAATTCATGAGATACACGATTAATTAAATTTTTTCTTATTTTGTTCAATTTTTTAAGTTTTTTATTTTCCTCTTGTATCAACTCTTCAAATTTTTTTCTTTCTGAAACATCGCGAGATATAGTAACCCCTAATAGTCTATTTTCTTTAGTTTTGAATGCTTCTGCTATTGTTTCAATCCAAATATAGTTACCATCCTTTTTCTTAAATCTTAATATCGCTCTTGCTGGCCCATCTTCCCATTCATTTTTTATTTTATTAAAAACACTTTGATATTCTTCAGGATGTATAAAGTTCCATAATGGTTTCCCAATCATATCTTCCTTTTTATAGCCTAAAATTCTCTTATGTGATTTTTCATTAATATATGTAATTCTTAATTTCTCATCAAATACCCCGATTAAATCATTAGCATTTTCCGTGATAAGCCGATATTTTTCTTCAGACTTTTCTAATTGCTTCTTATATTCAATTTGATCCTTTATCTGCTTTTTTAACAATTTTTCATATTTTTTTCTTTCTGATATATCGCGTGATATGGTAGCACCTAATCTCTTATTATCCTTAGTCACGAATGCTACACCTACGGTTTCAAGCCATATATAGGTTCCATTTTTCTTTTTAAATCTTATTTCTGCTCTACCTAATCCTTTTTTCAACCTATTTTTTATTATTTTATAGGCTCTCTGAAAATCATCAGGATGTATGAATTTCCATAATCGCTTACCAATCAGATCTTCTTTTTTATAACCTAAAATTCTCTTATGGGTTTTTTCATTAATATATGTAAATTTTAATTGTTCATTAAACATACCAATTAAATCATAAGCATTTTCCGTGATAAGTCGATATTTTTTTTCAGCCTCTTTTAATTTTTCTTTATTTTGAGTGATATCTTTTAATATAAATACAGCTTTAATGAAGATATTTGTATAAAAAATCCGTTCTCCATAAATATTAAACCAATGCCATTTACCTTTTTTATCTTTTATACGTCCTTCTAGATTAATGTTTTTATCATTGATTAAAGATTTAATCTTTTTGGTTATTTCCACTCTATCTTCGGGATGAAATAATTTCTCTATATTATAACCAATTAAATCTTCTTTGGAATATCCTAATGTTTTTTTAAGCACAGATTTATTTATAAATTCAATTCTCCAATCAGAATTAATTATTATTATTAGATCATCTAAATTTTTAAAAATAACTTGAAATAAATCCTCTTGACTTCTTTTAATGTCTAAATTCATATTACTAACCCACTCTTTTGATTAATATTATTATATGATAGATAAAGATCTCCCAAGAGTAAGAGTTTCTGAGAAAATTTTTTTTATTATTGAGGTTCTTTTTAAATAATTTATAAAATTTAATATTTAAAATTTTATCGTGTAATTTTACAATGAGTTTTTATCATTAATTATAGATTTCTTCACCATCTTCTTATAAAAATAGGAGGTATATTAAAATTTTCTACTCAAAAATAGTTTTTTTCTCGAGGTTATTATTTTTTATTGTCTTTTAATCGGTGATGCTTGTTTTGATGATGTTAATTGATCCCCCGATTTTAATGGATATCTCCCAGTAAGACAGGCCTTGCAGAGTTCACTTTTTAATCCAATAGCTTCTTCTAAACCTTCAATAGTTTGATATAATAATGAATCTGCTCCAATAATTTCTCTTATTTTTTCTATATACTGTTTTATTCCATATTTTTCAAGGTTTCGTCCCGCAATCAATTCATTGGTAGTTGGAAAATCTATACCCATATAGCAAGCATTTATTACGGGGGGGCAACTGATTCTCACATTTACTGAGGATGCGCCAGCATTTTTAATTAATCGAACAATTTGTTTCGTGGTATTACCTCGAACTATAGAGTCATCGATCAAAATGACATCCTTTCCATTGACGACACTTTTTATTGGATTTAATTTTTCCTTAACAGCAGCTTTACGTTTTTGTTGACCGGGCATAATAAAGGTCCTCCAAATATATCTATTTTTCATTAAACCTTCAATATACGGTAAATTTGCCTCATTAGCATATCCAACAGAAGCACTTCTCCCAGAATCTGGGACTGGTACGACAATAGCATTTTTTCTGAATTCAGGATCTTTAAGTTTAGGATCAATTTTCGCAAGATTTTGACCCATTCTAAATCTAGCTTGCGCCACCGATACCCCGTCTATTACAGAGTCAGGTCGAGCGAAATAAACAAATTCAAATTGACACACAGCTGTTTTATTAGATTTTATCACTAAATCTGAATGAATTCCTTTTTTATAATCTAAATGAATAATTTCACCAGGTCTTATATCTCGTATAAATTGTGCTCCTACAGAATCAATAGCACAAGATTCCGAGGCAATAAAATAGAAATTTCCTTTATTGGTTTTTAATTCTCCTATACATAATGGTTTAAATCCTAAAGGATCTCTCATGGCATAGATTCTACCATTAGAAGTTAATAAAACCAGAGAATAAGATCCATCAAGGATATTAGATGCTTCTTTTAATATTTCTTTCCATTTTTTATTAGTGAGGGAAAGTGAAGCGAATAATTGAGCCATAACCTCCGTATCAGTGTTCGTTGCGAAGATGTGTCCCTTTTTTTCCATATTATCTCTAATATTAATATAATTCGCGATGGTTCCATTGAATGCGAATGAAAATTCTATTTCATTATTTTGAAAATGATAAGGTTGGATATACTCCGACGAATAGAATTCTTCCGAGCCCGTAGTTGCATATCTATTATGACCTATTCCCACATTTCCCCAAAACCTTGATAATTTTTCCTTGCTTAAGACTTTTGAAACTAATCCTTTTCTTTTATATGTAAAAATTGAACCTCCAGTTTTTAAGATCGAGATACCTGTTGATTCTTGCCCCCTGTGCTGTAAAGAAATCAGTCCTGTATAGAGGAATTTAGAAATTGAAAAAGTAATATCATCAGATGTCACACCAAAAACCGCACAATGCTCCTTAGGCTTATCTAGATTAGAGCCTTTAATAGGTTTTTGCTGCATTTTAATAAATGAAATAAAAAAGATACTTTTTTCTCTTTATTATCAATTTATTCAACATCCTTCAATTTAAATGAGTGAAGCATAATTTTTATAGATTAGTTTAATAATAAATTAGTGAACCATGCTAAATGACTAAATTTATGAAATTTACTTGAAGGTTAATAATTTAATTTTTTAATAATTCTCTTATATAAGGAATATAGATTTATAGAATTTTACTCCTAAATTAAAAATTTTAAACCAAAATTATTAAAGAGTGTCTTTTATGGGAGGAATTTTTGGAGTTTGTTGTCTGGATTCTCATGGAGATTGCGTAAACGACCTATTCTATGGCGCAGATTATCACTCACACCTAGGAACTCAGCGTGGTGGTTTAGCAGTTAAAAATTCTGGAGGATTTCAAAGATATATTAAAAATATTACAACAGCTCAATTCAGATCAAAATTCGAGAATGATATTAAAAAAATGCATGGAAACAAGGGGATTGGAGTAATTAGTGATTATGATGATCAACCCTTAATAATTAAATCACATCTCGCACATTTCGCGATTGTCACAGTTGGAAGAATAAACAATATAGAAGAATTAGCAGATGATTTATTAGAAAAAGGCGCACATTTTTCTGAAATGCATGGAGGTGAAATAAATCCTACAGAATTAGTAGCGACTATCATAAGTCAAGGAGATTCATTCGAAGATGGCATAAAAAAGGTTCAAGAAAGCATAGATGGATCATGTACAATGCTTATATTAACAGATGAGGGAATTTATGCGGCCCGTGATAAATTAGGGAGAACTCCATTAATCATTGGGGAAAAGCCAGGCTCCTATGCTATTACTATGGAAACATGTGCGTTTCCCACTCTTGGATATAAAATTTGCAAATATCTTGGACCAGGTGAAGTGTATTTTATTTCTGATAAAGGATTAGAACAATTGATTCCTCCGGGAGACAAATTGCAAATATGTTCGTTTTTATGGGTATATTTTGGATATCCCGCATCTAATTATGAGAATATTAATGTAGAAACTGTTCGCTATAAATGCGGATCTTATTTGGCTAAAAATGATGATGTTGAAATTGATCTCGTTGCAGGTATTCCAGATTCGGGAATAGCGCACGGATTAGGATACGCAAACGAAGCAGGAGTTCCTTTTCAACGACCATTTGTGAAATATACTCCTACATGGGCACGAAGCTTTATGCCTCAAGACCAGAAAGAGAGAGAAGAAATAGCGAAGATGAAATTGATTTCTATTGTGGATCTTATCAAGGACAAGAGGCTTCTTTTATGCGAAGACTCAATCGTAAGAGGTACTCAGCTTAGAAAAACCATACAGAGATTGCATAAAGCTGGTGCTAAAGAGGTTCACATGAGACCTGCATGTCCTCCCCTCATATATAGTTGCAAATTTCTAAATTTTTCTCAATCTCGTACTGAACTAGAATTAGCTGGAAGAAGAGCAATAGAAGAACTAAATGGAAAGGATATAAATAATAATCCTGAATCAAAAAATGAAATTATAGAGGATCTTTCAAACTATACTAACCCTGACTCTAAGGAATATAAGGCTATGGTAGAGATTATTCGCAAAAAATTAGGGTTAACCACCCTAAAATATCAAAGACTGGAAGATTTAGTAAAAGCTATCGGATTACCGAAAGACAAAATATGTACCTATTGCTGGGATGGTGAAAAATTTTAGAGATTCCGTTTGGTATATTAGTGGGAGGAAAAAGTAAGCGTTTCGGATCAATAGATAAAGGTACTTATAAATTATACGGAAAACCCCTCATTTCTTATCAACTTGATACGCTTTCTAGATTTAATACAAAAATTTTGTTAGTTACTCGTTCAAAAACACAAGTTCAAGACTATCTCAATTCTATTGACTATGAAAAAATAACTGCTTTTATAATAGATGATTTGGAATTATTAGATGATTCTAATATATTTACCCCATTAATCGGATTATATTCAATCTTTAAAGAACTAAGCAGATTTAAGGAGATTTCTAAAGTTTTTATAATTTCTTGTGATATGCCCTTGATAAAATATGAAATTTTAGATTTAATTTTAAAGAGCTGCGATGATTATGATTGCTGCATTCCACGATGGAAAAATGGGTATTTAGAACCCTTATTTGCTATATATCCAATAGAAAAGGGTTTAAAAGCAGCAAAAGAAATGTTAAAAAAGAAAGATTATAAATTATTAGGGTTTTTTGAAAGAGATTGGAATATTCACTATATTTCAGTTGAAAAAGAAATCAAACCATTAGATAGAAAATTGACAACCTTCATTAATATTAATGAGATGAATGATTTAAATAAAATAAAAAGAATTTTATCTAATAAAGCTTAACTACGCGGAATTTAAATATAAAGTTATAAAATAAAGAAAAACATAATTTATCAATATATTAATATATTAAATTATTAATTTCCTTTAATTATTGGTTAAAATGGATACATTATTAATCTTTACAGATGGTGCAGCACGAGGAAATCCAGGACCAGCAGCTATTGCTTATTTAATAATAAAAAATAATAAGATTATAAAATCGAGAAGCTCATATATTGGGGAAACCACTAATAATTCTGCGGAATATAAAGCAATCATTAATGCTTTAATGGAAGCCCAGAAGTATTCTGACCAAAAAATTTTAGTACATTCTGATAGTCAATTAATAATTCGTCAATTAAACAATATCTATAAAGTGCGAGAAAAACACCTTCAAGTCTATTATAATAAAATTCAAGAATTGAAAAAGGAGTTTGAAGATATTCAGTTCAAGCATGTAAAAAGAACTCATAAATACATTCAAGAATGCGATAAATTATGCAATCTGACTCTTGATAAACAATAATTTTAAGTTTTATTTTAAAATAAAAAAATATATAAAAAATATTCTAGAGTCCAAGCTTTTCTAGCTCAAGAATATTTTCTTGTAATTTTTCTGGAGTTATTCTATATAATAACCAGAAAGAGGTCGCTCCTATAATCATTGTTATAAGTGGAAACAACGAAATATAAAATCTTAAGCCCAACAGACCAAAAGGTGTGTTTTTGGGGATATAAATCTCTTGGATAAATGCTGGTAAATCTATTAACCATTCTGGAGGTTCTACATGTGTATATCCAAAATACACCTGCACTATATATAAAAGCAAAAAACCAATAAAGAATGAAAGTCTCTGAAAAAAAACTACAACTCCTCTGTATAAACCTTCCTCTCGTTTCCTATATTTTAGCGTTTGCTGATCAACAATAGATGAAAATATCGGCATTACCATGCTTTCCATTGCTCCATCCACCAAACCAGTCATTACTGCTACCACAGTAGTGAATATAAATCCAGCCATTCCTGATGGAACAAAAACTAAGACTAATCCTGAAACAGCTAAAAATATTGCTCCTATAAAAGTAACCTTGCGTATACCAATTTTTTTTGCTAATCTATACCAGAGGGGTGCTGTAATAGGAACTGCGACAACATAGCCCAGAAAAGCAAGTTCTCCCAAAGCCCCTAATCCAAGAATATCCGAAACAAACCAAGGAATCCCACTCATCACCATTCCCATTGTAATCGAATAGCATGTAAAAAGAATAACATAGCCCACAAAATGTCTGTCTTTTAATGCTATTTTCATTCCACCAAAGAAACTACTTTTTTCTAATTGATCAATTTTTAATTGTCGTTCTCTTAATTCCTCCGGCTCTCGTACTCCTGGTATCATTAATAAGATTAATACAAATGAAATAATTGACATAATAACTGCCTGAAGGGTATATCCAAATAAAGTCTTCTGAAATACCGCGAAAACAATTATAGGTATTAAAAAACCTAATGCAATTCCAAATGTATCCATAATAGCTTCATAAAGCCCAGCTAACGTTCGTTCATCATTGGTTGTAAATTTTTTGGGAAATAGGGAGATTCTATTTACATCCCACAGAGAAAAAAGACCATCAAATAAAAACATCCATAATATCATCCAAATAAATATTGCAATTTGGTTAATTAATTGGGGGTTTGCAAGAGAATCAATAAAGGGTGAAGTAAATAGGAATATTGGTACAAAACAAAATGGAATTGCACCCATTAGAATAAAAGGGAATCGTTTCCCCCATTTTTTCACGAATCGGGTGGATCTATCCGAAAGATGACCTATTAGAGGATCATTAAGCATATTATAAACCGTAAAAAGCGCAAAAGCAATTAGAAAGAGAGTAGGATCTAAATGTAATACCCCTTGATAATAATTCAAGGTTCTCATTCGAAAGCCTTGATTTAGCATAAACCAGACAAACTGTCCTAACTCGAAAGATGCGATAATATATCTAGGATGACGTAAATTTGGAGATTTTTTCTCAGTTTGTTTTTTAGATTTATTCATAATATTAGTTTGAATTTGAGGTTTTTATACCTTATGGTATATACGATAATTGAATACATCTCAGATCAAACTAAATGAATTAGAGTTGAAGCCCACAGAGAGCAATATCTCTTTAGCTCCCTTTATTATATTATCTATAATGTCTTTCATAGGAAGTATTTTTCTCTGATGTCCTATCGCCATAGAAGGAGCCATAAAGTGTTTTATATTATAATGAAAAATAGTCTCGTAAAAATCCTCATTAAATATATCAATATTCGTCCATTTTTTCTTAGCTTTCTCTGGGGCAGGACATTCTTCAGCGGCCATCAATGCTGTTCCCAAACATACTGCATCAGCACCTGAAAAAAGTGCTGCAAGAAATCCTCTTGCATCACCAATCCCCCCTGCTGCGATAATTGGTATCTTCAATAATTTTCTGGCCATTGTCATGTTAACTAATGTAGTATTAGTATTTGGGTGCTTAAATCCTGTTCCTTCCAAACCAACAATAGTCACCGCATCAGCACCAACTTTTTCGGCAGATAGAGCGTGCTTAATTAGAACACATTTGTGAAACCATAAGGCTCCTCCAGCATGGATTTTCTGTTCCAAAAAACCAGCTTTATATCCAGAAGTCGTGAAAATTTTTACTCCTTCATCCAGAGCGATCTCAACATATTTTAAATAATCCGCCTTCGTCCTAGTTTTTTTCTCTTGAATATTAAATCCCCCATGCGGCAATGAAAGATTCACACTAAATGGATTCTTAGTTAATTGTTTCATCTTTCTAAGATCCTCTCTAAAATCTTCAAATTTAGGAAAATTCATTGCGGGAATCACGCCTAATCCTCCTAAATTTGAAAATATTGACGCAAATTCAGATTTTCCCCATCCACCAAAAGCACCCATTAATAAAGGATATCTAATACCGGTTATCTCAGTAATTCTTGTTTTCCAGATCATAATAAGATCACATATTACAGGATTAAAGAAGATTTTATTTCTCTCTCTCTTTCTTTGATCCTTTCCTTATCTAATTGAAAATTATTATATTTTATTTGAATAAATCTTAATAAAAATAATTTATTTTATTTGATAGAAAGTTTAAACATATAAACATATAATCAACTTATTTATTGTGGAATTTCATGAAAAAATCTATAACAATTAAAAATGGGCTTGTATATGATCCCATTAACAATCTAAATGGTGAAAAAAGGGATATTCATATCAAGGACGGTGTAGTTGTAGATAAGGCAGACAAAGATGCGAAAGTTATCGATGCCTCTGGGATGGTAGTAATGCCTGGGGGGGTTGATATCCATTCTCACATTGCTGGAGCAAAAGTTAATAGCGGTAGAGCTTTCAGGCCTGAAGACCATTTTATTGACCCCGTAGCTAAAGGGAAAAATACTAGAAGTGGTTGTGGGTATTCAGTTCCCTCTACATGGGTAACAGGATATCGTTATGCCAAACTGGGATATACTACTGTTATTGAACCAGCAATGCCTTTATTAGAAGCACGTCATACTCATGAGGAATTTTTGGCAACTCCTATAATTGATAAAGCTGCCTTTCCTCTCTTGGGAAATAATTGGTATGTAATGGAGTTCATAAGAGAGAAGGAATGGGAAAAGTTAGCGGGTTATATTGCCTGGATATTAAAAGCCACCAAGGGATATGCGGTGAAAATCGTAAATCCTGGTGGATGTGAGAATTGGGCATGGGGCAAAAATGTAGAAAGCCTTGATGATGATGTGTTGCATTGGGGTGTTTCACCACGAGATATTGTTGAGGGATTAGGAAAAGCTAATGAAATGCTAGAGCTCCCTCACACTATTCATGTTCATGGAAATAATCTTGGTCATCCTGGAAATTATAAAGACACTATAGAGCTCTTTAAAACGATGGAAAAAATTGATCCTAAAAAAGGACGAGATAGCGTATTTCATTTGACCCATTGTCAATTTAATGCATATGCTGGAACAAATTGGGGCAATTTTGCATCAGGAGCTGGTGAAATCGCTGAATATCTTAATCATCATGATCATATTACAATAGATATGGGCCAAGTAATTTTTGCTAAAGCAGCCACCACCACAATGACAGCTGATGGTCCATGGGAGTTTGCCCTACACCATCTTAGTGGAATGAGTGCATGGGGCGCAAAGCCGGGTGTTAAATGGATAAATGGTCAAGTGGAAGGTGAGTCTAGCTCTGGAATAGTTCCATATCATTTTAATCCTAAAGTCGGAGTGAATGCAATTCAATGGGCAATTGGACTTGAATTGGCATTATTAGTTAAAAATCCATGGCAAATAGCAATGACTACGGATCATCCCAACGGAGGACCATTTGTATATTATCCAAAAGTAATTAGATGGTTAATGGACAAGAAGACTCGTGATGATATGCTTGATAATACGGTCTCTAATAAAGCAACCACTCAGACTAGTCTTAAAGACATTGACCGCGAATTAACCTTAGAAGAACTTTGTATTATGACCCGTGCTGGTACCGCGAAATGCCTTGGATTACAAGATCGAGGGCATCTTGGCGTAGGAGCAATTGGAGATGTGTCTATTTATGACCTTGATCCGAATAATATGGATGGACATTCGATTGAAAAAGCCTTCTCAAACGCTGCATACACCATTAAAGATGGAGAGATTGTAGTTCAAGATGGAGAAATAACTGCTGCTCCTATGGGTGTGACAATTGTTTCTGAAGGAAAGATTAAGGAGAGCAGCTATGAAGCAGCATTGGAAGATGTAAAGCATCATTGGAGGGATCATTACAGTATAAATTTCAATAATTATTCTGTCCAAGCACAATATGCTCCAAAGATAAAAATAGTGAATGCGTAGTTTAATTTCTTTTTATTTTTTCTTTTTATATCAATATACTATAATATAGTATGATTTAGCTGAATTATTAATTTGAATAAGTCTGCTAATTCAAAAACGCTACATTACTACATAAATTTCCTTATCTTTAAAATCTGGTAAAAAATCAGTTAAATTTTTAATTCTATTTGCCCAAAGGAAGATTGTTTTCAATGAGGATAATACTCTTATCGATTGCGGTAGTTCTACTATATTATTAAAGCTTAAATTTAGATATTTCAGATTTTTTAAGTTCCCAATGGATTCGGGGAGAAATTCTAATCTATTTGCTAATAAATTTAAATATTTCAAATTTTTTAAGGATCCAATCCACTCAGGCAATTCGCTTAATTTATTTCCAATTAGATCTAAAAATTCAAGGGATTGAAAAGATTTTAAGGTTTCGGGGACAGTTCTCAATCCATAATAATAAAGAGAGAGGCCAATGATTTCTCCTTCTTTATGAACAAAACCAACATTTTTTGGAAATGAATCAGCTATGAATTCTGATATAGCAGGTATATTACCCCCAATTTCTTTTTCTAAAAATTGTATTTTTTGTTTAGTGTCTTGAGGAAGTTGTTCAAATATCTCTTTTTGAGCATGTTTTAATTGTATATATCTTTGTTCTGCCTCAATACTGCTTTTTATAAATTTATAGCAGGAGCAGCAATAAAATTCGATATTTTTATGTTCCCATAATTCTAGAGCTCGTGTTTTCGTTAATTGTGGATTAGATTTATAATAATCCTGAAAATCTAATTCTACTCCGCAGTTCCAACATTTCCTTTCTCGGATATCCAAGATTTTATATATCTTTTTTTCAATCGCTTTTAATTTTTCTTTTGAAACAAATTCATATTCTTTTATTGGACTTTTTGAATCTAAGTCTTCTTTCGAATAGAGTTTTTTAGGCACAATCATTGTTTCATCGCTAAAATTAGCATAAATTTTGATAAGATCGGGAGAAGTATAGCCTTTTTCTTTTGCTAATTCAACAATTTCGATGATTGATTCTCTTGTTCCTAAATATTTATCATAATAATTAATTAAACTATACGCATAAGGCCATTCTTTCTTCATATCTGTAAAGCCGACTAAAACATCTTAAATTTAATAAGTTATTTAGAAACTAGTAAAAATAACCCTTTATAATTTTAATGCAATTTACCATAAAAAATCCATAATAAGGGTCTATGTTAGAGAATAACTATTCTCCCTCCTAATAATCATCCAAATAAGTACAATTGTGCCTGGGAATTCATAATAGAATAATAATTCTTTTTAAATTCGTGAATTATTAGAAAAATGCCATGTTTAATTATTATTTATGATTTTAAGCAATTAATTAACATGCAATAACTAATTCTTTTAATTTATTTTTACTTCTAAATTTATTAATAATTAGAAAAAGTAAGAAAAAATTTATTTAATGCCATTATATTAACTTTTCAATCCTACATACATAAATACAGGACCGGTAATATAACCCACTCTAACAGGAATTAATAGAAAACCTGGCTCCATTATAGATTCAAGAAGACCAAATATAGTATACATAAATACGCCAATTGTTAATATTAAAAATTTCTTTCGTAGATCTCCAGTTGATTGAATAGCCTTAATTAAAAAGCCAATTCCAAGAAAGATTATTATCGACAAAATGAAAATAATCATCATGATACCTGCAAAAGAAGCTAAATTAGCATTATAATCAATCAACGCATTTCCAGGGTTCGGGGGATATACAAAATTAAAAGAACCTAAAGGATCTATAAATATAAATATTTCAAAAATAATCATCAAGATTATAAATACTGAAGTAATATACCATTTCTTTTCAGGAATAATTATCTCAGCTCCAATATTTATCCCAAGGACTATTAAAGGTGCCATCCATACATAACTTAGAAGGCCTACTAACCCATATATGTTACTAATATTTACTCCTGTGAATAAAACAACCAGAAAATCCAGAAATACTCCTAGAAAAGCAAGACCAGCTAAAATCATAACCAGTCCGAGTTTTAAGAGTAGATTTGCTCCCAACTTTTTCGATTTATAAATGAAATACAATCCTAAAATGCAACCAGTTAAAACTACAATAGAACCAGTAATTCCATCAATCCAACCTACTGGATCGATCAACACTCCACTTGGTGCAGTGATACTTTCAATCCATTCTCTAAGATCGAGTGCCATTTAAAATCACCCCTTTTAATTTGATTTTTTTATATAAATATTTAATTAATTAAAAAATTAATAAACAGATAGTATTTGGATTTTCAATATATTTAAATCTATTTTTTTTAGATGATCCTCCTAGAATTTAAAATAAATTTAATTATATCTATAATATTAATATTAATAGCTTTTTAATGTAAAAGGGCTTCAAAGAAATTTTTGATAATTCAAAATGTGGAAATTGTGGAGATTCCTCTTATTTTATAATAGCGAGGGATAACATTTGGTTAATAGATTCGTTTACAATAGCTATAAAAAGCAATATTACTATAATTTTAACCAGATTGATGAGAAAACATTTAATCTTATTTAAGAATTGATAGAAAAGATCAGCAAAAGAGCGACAAATTTAACTTTCATCTTTTTTTCCACGAAAACCAACATTAGAGATGCATATCTTTACAATTATCGGAGAGATTTAGATCTATATAAGTTTGAGCATAATTTGAAATGTTTGTGAAAATATTTAATTTTTTAATGGTAACTTTTACCTTATTAGTTCATTTTAATAATATGAATCTGTTGATAAAAAGGAATAGGGAGTAAAAATAATGATTAAAAAAAGATCCAAATAATTAACCAATTCCTCATTAAAATTTTAAAATACAATATATTAAAATTAGTATTACGGTTTTGAAGGATAGTGAAAAAAAAATGTCGATTAATTGGGAGCAAATACGGAATGAAGAGTATCCCTCTATTAAAAAAAATAATTTAACCTATTTCTTACATGCCGGCGCGTCGTTAATGAATAAAAGTTCATATGAAATGGGAATGGATTATTTTACGAAAATGTTTAATTATGGAGATATTGACCATGAAAAGTTTTTTATGGAATTAGAAGAAGTAAGGAAATTAATTTCGGAATATATTAATGTTAAACCTCATGAAATAGCATTTTTAATCAATACTAGCTCCGGAATTGCTGTTGCTGCTTACATGTTCAGAGAAGAAAAAGGAGAAGTATTATATCCTTCTATTGAATTTCCTGCGTCAATTCATATGTTTAAACGACTGGGATACCCTTGTAAAAAAATAGATGATAAGGGGGGGATATATCTTGTAGAATCATTTAATAATTATTTATCAAGCAAAACAAAATATGTCGTTCATAGTCATGTGCAATCTTTTAATGGTTTTAAACAAGATTTATATGAATTGGGTTTATTTTGCAATGATAATAACTTAATAAATATTATAAATTCTACACAGGCTTTCGGAGCGTTCGAGATCGATGTAAAAAAATCTAACATCGATATTCTTATTTCCAATGCTTTAAAGTGGCTTGGATGTGGATATGGAGTGGGTATTATCTATATTAAAAAGGAATTAATTGAAAATTATCAATTACCCTTTACAAGTTGGCTTTCTGTGGATGATCCTTTTGCTATGGATAATGAAAATGTAAATGTTATACAAAAAACTCGATCTTTAGATACTTTAGGAGGATGTCCGAATTTTGCCTCTCTATTAACCTTAAAAGGGGGATTAATCCTTGTTAAACATAAAATTGGAAATGGAAATCTACAAGCAGGAGTAAAAGAAATTCAAAAAAGAATCATCAATTTAACCTCTCAATTTTTAGATGAAATTCAAGCTTTCAACTTTAATATAATCACACCTATAGATGTTCATTATAGATCAGGAATAATAACATTAGAACACCCTAACGCAAAAAAAATACACCGATATTTAACTAGAAATAATGTATTTACCACATTAAAAAGATATCCTAAATCATCTAAAGACACATTAATCAGATTTGCCATAAATTATTACAATAATTCTAACGATATTGAACGTGCAATAAAGGTTTTAAAATCCTGTAGACATCTTGAATAAAAAAAAGCTAAATAAAAAAAAGGTTTATTTAGAAAATTTTCCCATTAATTCCGCTGAATCAATTGCGTGTTCTTTTACCTTATCCATAAAATTTCCTTTCTCAACACCCTCCAAATGTTTGATATCCAGAGCATAGACTCTGAAAAAATATCTATGAGTTCCCCTAGGAGGACAGGGGCCTCCGTATTCTGTTTTACCAAAATCATTTTTCACTTCTTTTCCTGGCACAGGTCCTCCTTGGGCTATTTCATTGACATCAGCGGGTATATCGTAAACATACCAATGAATCCAATTACCGATAGGAGCATCGGGATCATTACAAGATAACGCATAGCTTTTCGTATTTTTTGGAGGATTCATCCATTTTAAATGGGGCGAGATATCCTCTCCTTTACACGTAAACTTAGGCGGGATCATCCCATTTTGTTCAAAATCATTAGATTCTAATTGCATATTTTCAATCACATCTAAAATTATTTATCAATTATAAAAATATATTATAAGCTTATATAAGAAATTTTTCACATCCAAATCCAGTAAAATTTATTTAAAACATTAAACTAACAATTAACCGTATAACTCTATTATCCACGATGTTCTTTAATAAAATCCCATATAAGATTATTTACTTTTTCTGGTTCTTCTATTGCAAATCCATGCTTCAAATTTTCAAATATTTTTAATTTTGAATTAGGAATATTTTCGTGTAAAACCTTAGATTCCTCTGGTGAGCTATTAACATCTTTAGATCCGATAGCAATCAATGTAGGTTGCTTAATTTTATCTAATGAATCGCGTGTATCAAAATTAACTATTGCTTTATATTGATTAATATAATCCTTAAATTGAGGAATACCATCTGAATGAACTATAGGATTCATATCTTTTTTGAGATACTGGTATAATTCTTCATCTTTCTTTAATTTTCTCTTAAAAGCATTAGTATAAATTAGGGGTATAATCACTTGAAGTTTTTCCTCGAAATTCATATTATCAAATTTATTATAAAATTCAAAAGTTTGATTGATTTTAATCGGTTCGATATGTGTGCCAGTTGCTAACAAAATCAGAGTTTTTACTTTATTAGGATATTTCAGTACAAACTCTTGAGCAATCATACCACCCAAGCTAAATCCACACAAATGAATACCCTTCTGAATATTTAAGTGATCAAGTAGGGTTTTTGTATCCTCCACATACATATCCATTGTATATGGATAATCAGGTCGAGAACTCTTTCCTGCACCTCTATTATCAAACGCTATAACCATCATTTTTTCTTTAAAAAATTCAATTTGGTATTGCCACGCTTCTAATTTTGTATTAGTACCTTGGATTAATACAAGAGGCTCACCTACGCCTTTCTTTATAAAGTTTATTTCAATATTATCTTTCTTAAACAAGGGTATTTTCAATCACCTGTATTTTTAATTAAAACTGTTCTCAAAGATTTATATTCATTTAATATAAAATCCAAATCTCTTAAATCTTTTCTAAAAATATTTAATAATTATGAAAATATATTATAAACTTAAATAAGAATCTTTTTTACTTGAGTATAGCAGATTTTTTAGTTAATTTTTAGATTTTATAGAATTAAATAAATAAAGGATTATTATCCTATGGATTCACAATTCATAAAAACTTATGATATGAATTATATTTCTCAATTAATATTAACTGAGATTGATGAATTAATAGCTATTTTAAACCCTGAATATGATTTTAAATTTGAGTTCATAAATAATAAAGCTTATAATAAATATTTAAATTATAAAGGAACAGATTTAATCGGAGAATCATTTTTAAAAATTATCGATCAAGAATATATCCAGAAAACTGTTAAAATTTTAAAGTTGGGTTCTTCTAGTAATAACGTTGAAAATGAAATTATAGTCTTTAATAAATCTGAAAAACCTCATTGGTTTGAAATTAAAGCTAAACTCTTTTATAATAATAAAAAACAAAAAAAATTACTTGTTGTATTAAAATCTATTTCAGAGCAAAAAAATTTAGAAAGAAAAATAAAAGAGAATAAGAAAGCTATTAAAAGAATTTCTAAAAAAATTCCAGAAATCCGTTTCTGGAAATTATTTAATCCAGAAAATCTTGAAAAATCATTAAATAGATCTTATAGAATATTACAAACCGTTGTAGAAAATATTCCGCAATATATTTTTTGGAAAGATAAAGATCTAGTTTATTTAGGTTGTAATAAGAAATATGCTCAATTATTGGGATTTAATTTTCCAGAAGATGTTATAGGTCAAAAAGATGAAAACTTAATCAAAAATAAAAAAAAATTGGAAATCCTTAAAGAAGAAGAGATTCAAGTACTTAAATCTGGTTATTCTGAATTTCAAAAAATAATAAAATGGCATAAGAACAATAAAGAATTCTTTTTTGATGTAAATAGAATTCCATTATATGATTCTACGAAAAAAATAGTAGGGATTTTAGTGACTTATCATGATTTAACTGAATTAAAAGAATCTGAAAAAAAATTTAAATATATAACTGAGCAATCTATTATGGGTATAGCTATCATTCAAAATGGATTAATTAAATACACCAATCAACAATTTGCAAAATTATTTGGTTATAAATCAGAGTCTATTAAAAAATGGGACACCAATGAATTTTTAAAATTAATACATCCTGAAGATCGAAAAAATATAAAATGGAAAACTAGTGCAAAACAGAGGGGAGAGCAAAATGCAATAGATCATTTTCAATTCAAAGGTATAAGAAAAGATAATGAAGTAATTTGGCTTGATAATTATTCAAAAATTATTAATTATAAAGGTGAATCTGCATATTTAATTACATTAATAGATATAACCGAAAAGAAAAGGTACCAAAAATTAATTACAGAATTAAATATTAATTTTTTGAATTTTACAATAGATAATCAAACCAACATTCAATCATTACTAAATACATGTGTCAAATTATTGGATTGTAATTTAGCGATTTTTGTTTATAAAAATGAGAGTAATAATACTTTTAAAATAATTACAAACGAAAAAAAGACATTTACATATGAATCTATAGAAAATTTTATGAAAAATACTTTTGTATCTAAATTTTTTTATGAACATCATGATTTTCCTCAAACTTTTCTTGATATTGATAAGTTAGAATATGCAAAAAAAGACCCATTTATAAAAAAATATAATATAAAAAGTGCTTATGGAAAATTAATAAAATCACAAAATAATTATAATGAATGTATTTGTGGTTTTTTTGATAAAAATCCATTAATCACTCATGATCATCAATTAGTCTTATTTTTGATATCTACTGCTATTGAAATAGAACAAAAAAGATGGGAAGTAAAACAGAAACTTGAAGATCAAAATAAAATATTAGAAGAGATGAATAAATTTAAATCAAATTTATTAACTCATACATCACATGAATTGAAGACACCTCTTATTTCTATTAAAGGTTTTACAAATCTACTATTAGAAGTTCATAAAGATCAAATGAGTTTAGAAATGATTTCTATAGCTGAAGAAATAAATAAAGGGGTTAAAAGACTTGAAAAAATAATAAAAAACTTACTTATAAGCGCACAATTGGATCAAAATCTAATTAAATTAAAAATAAAACAAGATAATTTAGTACCCTTAATTAAAAGTTGTGTAATTGAATTAGAAAGTATAGCGAATTTTAGAAATCAATCTATTACATTAGATTTACATGATAATTTGATTACTAGATATGATAAAGAAAAAATACATGAAGTAGTTTCTAATCTTTTAATCAATGCTATAAAATTTACTCCTACAAATGGAAATATTATTATTTATTCTCAAAAAAATAAAGAAGAATATATTATCTCTGTGAAAGATTCAGGTATTGGACTTACGAAAGCTGAAAAAAAACGAATTTTTAAGAAATTTGGCAAAATAGAAAGATATGGAAAGGGATTGGATTTAGATATTGAAGGAACTGGATTAGGTTTATATATATCAAAAAAAATTATTAATCTTCATAAAGGACGAATTTGGGCTGTGTCAGAGGGCAGAAATAAAGGCAGTATCTTTTCCTTTTCTTTACCAATTTTATGGTAAAAAAATAAGAAATATTTGATTTTTTCTATTTTAGGGGATATTTTGTTTGGATAAGATAATCTTCCTTAATTTCAATTATTTTCTTCAAATCTTTTATAATATCTTCCATTTTATTATTGTTATAAACTTTTAAACTATAAATTGGCTTAATATTTTCATTTTTTTCTGAATTTTGATTTCGAATTAAAATAAATTTATAGAAAAGTGGATTATTTGAAATAGTTATTTTAATCATTTGAAAAATTTCATTACAAAGTTTATCTTTTTTCGCACCTAATATCAATTTTATTTTATTTTTATCTAGAAAAACTCTAATAAGAAATATTTTTTCAAAATTTTGAATGTAATTCAATAATTCTGAAAAAATCTTCTTTTCTTTAATAAAAATGCTCATCTTTTAACATTCTCTCATGATTATTGTGTTTTCTTTTAAAAATTTTTTACTATTCCATAATATATTAATATTGCTGACGAGATTAATAAAAAAAACGTAATAATACTCCAAATATTTCTATATATTGGATTATGCCATGTATTATATAGAATAGCACCATACAAATCGAAAATGAAACTAAGAACTCCAATTAAAAAATATTTAAATCTTTTTTTTAAATACCCATCTTCAATAGAGAGATAAATTCGAATCGAATAAATATTCATAGGTATAAAAATAACTAATGTAAAAAAAATATAAACAGAAATCATAAAAATAAAACTAAATTGAATGTTCCAATTCTTTTCTATATTAAAAGAAATTGAATCCGGGATAAAGATTAACAGAATAGAAATAGCTCCATAAATTAAAATAATGATTAAGCAATGTTTTAAAGTAAGTGTTATTTCTGTTTTGTAAAGTAAGACAATAAAAAGAAGCAGAAAGATATACCCAAAAAGTGTTAAGAATGATATAATATAATATAAACTCTTTATAATAAGAGTATTTTGGAAATCAATTAGTATTAAAACAATAAAACCGTTATTAATTATAGACACTAGAAATAAATGAAAATAGGTGGAAACTAAAAAATATATCAGCCAATCTTTTTTCCTTTTTAATAATATATAAGATATTAATAAATAGATTAATGCTGCTGCTGACTGTGGTATTAAAACTATAAATAATCTCGTCGATTCTACTTGATTAAGCATATATTAATAACAAAATCATTAAACTTTTTAATTTTATTTTTCTAAAAAAATCGAACTTTATATTCTATTTTTTTTACTAATTAAAAATTTAGTCAAAATTATATTATTTAAAATTATTTATTATTGACTGTTAAAAAGGTAGTTATTGTTTAATCCATCTTCATCTGGATTTTTTTCATATTAAAATAATCATATGCTATTGTATTTGGAGCAAGAGTTTTTTGTTTTAAATTTAATATCCCTGAAAATATAATTTCAAAAGAAAGATATGATGCTGTTAGTCTAATAAATGGAGCAATATTTATTGAAGGTATAGTACCCTTCATAAATTCCCTGAATATATCTTCTTCACGATTATATATCCTTTTTATTTTTGGAAATTTTAATAATTTGTAGCGTATTTTCTCTTGAAGATCTGATATAATTGAAGCTGAATTACTTATTTCCTCAAAAGATTTATCCTTTGTGTTGAATCCATAAAAAGATTCAAAATCAATACTTTCAGGTGTGTACCACCATGCAAATAAAAAAGGAATCCCGTATGATTCAATTACTGGTATTTTTTTTCTTCTAGCTTCTCTCGAAACTAATATTGATATTACTGGATCATCTAAAGTTAATGCTATTATATCAACCGAATTTAAAATTTGATTTATATTTTTTTCATTAATTAAAAAATATTTTTGTATAGACGAATTTCTATTTATTTCTTTGAGATATGATTCTAAAACATTTATTTTTTTTTTTCCTATATGATTAAGTGTACATAACTGTCTATTCAAATTTGTATTGTCAAATTTATCATTGTCACATATAATAAGATTTTCACATCCAACTCTAATTAATTGTTCCGCTAATGGTCCACCTAATCCTCCTACTCCTAATATGGCAATACAAGAATTACGAATCTTTTCTTGCTCCTTTATTTTTATTATTCCAATATTTCTTTTTACCTGATTCCAATAATTTAGAGACCATTGTGGTAATTTTTTTTCTTCAAGCATTGTTTTTCATTAGACTTTTTTTAAAATATTAATTGTAATAGATAACTATTTTAAGTCAAAAATTACAACTTAGATTCTAAAATTAAATGCGTTCTTGTGTTAATCAAATTAAGAAGTCTTGAAATTTGTTGATTACTAACCACAAAAGAAGAAAAATACTTCATATTATTTGCAATCGCTTTTTCTACAATAGAATAAAACATTAGATTTGCAAGTCTTTTCCCTCTATATTCTTTATTAACAACAATACTATTAAGAAAGAAAGAATCATATGTTCCATTAATATTCTTTCTAAATGGATTGTTAGTACAAGCTAAACAACCAATTATCTTATTACTTTTTAGTTCTCTCAAAAACATAGTAAGAATTGGTTTTCCATATTTTTTTGCAAAATTAAAATAATTTTCAAATAATTGAGCGGTAGCTGGTGTTATTATTGAACTTTTTTTTAAATTCCTACTCGTTAAATCTTTATAAACTTCTTTATAAATTAGGAACTCTTCCCAATCCTTTGGAATAATTAATTCATATCCATCAAAATTGTAATTTTTCAATGGATTCTTAGGAAAATTTTTAAGTTCCCCTTCCCAAGAGTTTTGTTTATTCACAATAGAATAACCATTTTGAATGAATTTTTCTTGGTAAATAGAAGAATTAATAGGTTTGCCTAAGAATAAATTCATTTCACTCCCTTTTTCTAAAAATCCCCAACCAAAAATTATAGATGGAATATTGATAGGACCTTTAATAGTTTTTAATTTTTTTCTTTTTGCATAGAAAAATAATTTATCTATAATGAATTGAATTTTATTAGGGTCATTGTCTAAGATATTTAAATAACCAAAATAAAGAGTATTTTCATATTCATAAATCAATATGTGTCCAATTATATTTCCTTGCTGTTTGATTAACCATGAATTCGCATTAAATAATTCTAAATCATGGATAATATATTTATGAAATTCTTCCCAAACAGGAATATTTGTTCCAATTTGAAGATATTTTATTATTTTTTCTGGATTTCCTAATTTTTCAAGTGTTAATGAATTACTTTGATTTTTAATTTTCAATTTTTTCACATTCTTTTAAATTTTTTTTAATATAATTGAGTACTCTTATTTTTATAGATTAAGATTCATATCCCCATTGTAACGGTTTTATAAAGTTCTTTAGTTTCAGGTATTAAACTATATTTGAGGTCAGGATCAATTATTCCTTTATAAAGAGCAAATAAAATAATATCCTGAAATTCATGTGTATTTTTATTATAATGGAAGCCAGGAATATATCCTGTAGGCTTGAAATTAGCATTATAGAATATTTTTTGATGCCTTGGTTTATAAGCAGAAACATAACATTCTGCATAAACTATTTCATATTTTTCCATAAAGTTTTTTAAATTTCGTATAAAAACAATTAATTCTTCCAAGTTTTCAATTTTATATTTAATTTTCTCAATGTTTCTACTAATAGAATTGTAAATAAACGAAAATTTAGATTGACTTTTTTTAAAGTAATAATTAATAGCTTTGTTTCCATACTTGTCAGTTTCTTCTCTTGAAATAAGTTCTTTTCCTAAATTTGAACATTTTTCCTTATTGAGATTTATTATAGGATCTTCAATAGAGTGTTCCTTTAAATCGTATCTTTTTTTAGAAAAAAGATAGCAATTAATTACTTCTTTTATTATTCTTACTTTCTTTTTACATCTCCTTTTGAAGACTTCTTTATTATAGGTAATCGTAAAAAATTCAGATTCTCTGTGATTAGTAAAAATATCTTTATTTGGTAAAAATGCTATAGGTTCTAAACCAACTTTAATGTTTCCATATTGAGGTGCTGTATCATATGTTCGAACTTCACTCGACCAAATTAATATTTGAGATTCATAGGTTTTCCAAATGATTATTAAACTCCCAATAAAAGCTTTTAAACTATCAAATTTTCCTTGGTATGCTGGTTTAATAGCGAAGCCAAAAAGATATCCTTTTTTATATTCTTTGTCTAAATGTGCACCCAAGCATCCAATAACCTCTTTTTCATTGGTTTTGAATATTAACCAGAGATATTGAGGATTTTTAATCATCTGTTTTATTTCAATAGGGTCTTCCATTCTTTTAAAAGGATATAATCCATGATAAGCATTTTTAAAAATATTACATATAGCTGTTGCGTGTTTAATTTTTGCCTGTTGTAATATGGGAGTTATTTTATGAGTTCGATCGCCTTTTTCAATTTCAAAATTTAAGACTACACCCTTTTCTAGATCTGATAAGGGAATCATATTAAATTTGTTTAAAAAATCATCAATCATAATGATTTGCTCACAATAATATTCTAATTATGATGATTTAACTAGGAAAATGAAGTATATCTTCTAATATTCTATTGTTCTTCTCTGATATATTAATATAATTATTAGTAAGATAATAATGCAAATAGGGAAATAATTAGTATTGGACTACTCTTTATTTATTAAATTAGATATTTTTTTAAAGATTAGATTTTATATACAAAATTAAAAAAATACATGATCTTAATTGAATACTCTTGGAAATGATGATGATTTTAACTTTGAAAAATTAGAAATAATAAAGAGATATTTTTCACGAATTTATACAATTTTATCAGATGAAATGAGGAAAAAATTACTTAATTTGGAAATTTCAAAAAAAGAATTAAAAAGTATTTCAAAACGCATTGCTTTTTTGCCGGAGGAGAAACAAAAAGATTTCCTTGAGGAATTATTGAAAGAGCTTCCGAAGAAAGATAATTCTTCTAAATAAAGTCAGATATAAATAAAAAATATCGAAATTAAACTATTTTCTACTAAAGGGGTATAATCTTTTCCCTTGTATTTAATAATTTTGTTAAAAGTAAAAATATTTTTCTAAAGATTTTCTTCATAAGCGAAGATTTAAAGGCATTCCTGATAAATTTAAGAAGATAGAAATTCTTTGGTCTGAAGGTGGATTTGTTTTGATCGTAAGTAATTTTTTTTATGTAAAATCTTTTTTGCAATAAGGATAAAATCCAGACATAGGTGATAATAGCAATAATGTCCCATGCTCGTTCAATATGCACTTGGGGATAATCTAATTTTTCTCCCATTGCCATTCTAACAACTTCAATGATATGAAATAAATCTATTTTACTGCCCATAAGCTCCTTCGTTGCCCATAATAAATAGATGCATCCTCCACAATAAGAAACCAACGCATTCGCCCCCGTTTCTTCCGCTTCCCTAAATTTTTTAATCCCCTCATGAATAATATCGAAAGGAATTGAAATATTTTTTACCCATGAAGCGCCTGCTCCAAAGCCACAGCATAGAGAATCTTCTTTATTATGCCTCATTTCTTTGATTTCACACCCGCATTTCTTAAGTATTTCTCGAGCGATATTCCAATATTTACCTCCTAAAACTTTTGAATAACAATTATCATGAACAGTAATGGCCATATTTAAAGGATTTTCAATTTTTAACTCTTCCGATTTAATATTATCTAAGAGCCATTGTTGTAAACTACTAAAAGACTGTTGATGTTCAATATTCATATGCTTAGGATGTGCCTCTTGGAATATATATTCCACAGCATCTAAGGCCGCTACAATATTTTTAGTATTCCATTCATCAAAATCTTGCTTTGTTCTATATGCAATTTTTTGTACTAAATCCAAATATCCCCCTTGATAAAGATATGCACCTCCTTCCCATTGGTCGATTAAATCTACTGGTGTAAAATAATCCAATATTTTGCTCCCTCCTATTATGAAAGGAAATAAATGAGTATAATTCCCAATCAATAAAACTATATCATTAGATTGAGGTGTATTATTCATCCATTTTAAAATCCATTTCTTTTCTTGAGTAGAAAGGAACACATTAAGCAATTGCCAAATATTTCCTTGCCTTGTAGGACATACAAAGGTATATAATGGAGGGACACCTCGCTTATTATATAAATCGTTCCATCTTTCCAAAATCAGCTGATATGGATTAGCATTTTCAGGACAATATAAATTACAAGAAAAACAAGTATTGCATTTAGATAAAACATACTTTGATTGTTTTCCTTCGATTAATCTAATGATCTCTTTTTTAGCTTCTTCAATGGGTAACTCTAAAACGGGACATTTATTAAAGCATATCCCGCATCTTGTACATAAATCCTCTCTAAATATGGTTTTTCTCTCAGATTTAATCATAATTCAATCTAATAAATTATTTTTACAATTTTTTAATAAATTTCACTTATTACTACCATGCTTTTTTATATTCAGGCGGTTTTTCTGGAATATCGGCAATCTTAAATTTTTTTCGTGATAAAAGTTTCGGAAATTGTTTTTTCATTATTCCCCAGAAGAAATGTTTAGCACGTTCTTTTTTAGCCTTCACTGTAAGGGAAAGTTCTTCACCCATAGCTTTTTGTAAAAGTTCTACTATATGATATATTTTCATTTTTTTTCCTAAATATAATTTTTGAGAAGTCAATAAAGTAGCTAAACAACCAGCACAATATACACAGATAGCATCTGCACCAGTTTTCCGAAAATCTTTAAAATTTCTAAATGAAGAAGACATAATCTCAAATGGATTATAAGAGGATGCTATGGAAAAACCCCCACCGATTCCACAACATCGCATATCTTCGCGACAAGCATTACTTTCGATGACTTCCACTCCTATAGCGTTTAGTATTTTTCGAGGTAAATCCATATACTCCTCTCCAAACATTTTCGCATAACAAGATTCTTGGATTGTCACTTTTAAATCAAGTTTTTCTTTTATCTTAATCTCACCAGCTTCTATTTTTTCCCATAAATATTGGATGTATGATTTTATTGATTGGAATTTGTAGGTTAATCCATAATGAGGTAGCACATTTTTAAATATATTCGTACCTGCAGTGCATAACACTAAAAGATTTTTGGGCTTAAGACTATTAAACCAATTATCTAATCTTTTTGTTACTTGAATTAATTTATCCTTAAAACCCGTTCTAAATAAAGTTTCCCCACAGCAATATTCCAATCTTCCTCGAATATCCAAACCTTCAAAAAAACTTGCTTGAGTTAATTCTGCAAACGTTATAACATTACATCCCGGATAGGTTAAAGTATCCCCTTTTAAAGGCTCTAACGATGACCATTTCTCAACTAAATTCTTAGTTTTTTCTGGTAGATGATCCATCACATAACTCCTAAAATTGGGATATTGAGGATAGTGTGTGATAAAATATTTTCCTCTTTTCTTTAATCCCTCTTCTTTATATTGTTCATTCCATCTTTGGAGGATCAAGCTGGCTGGTCTAGCGTTTTTAGGGCAATAAAAATTGCATGTAAAACAGCTTTGACAGTCATCTAACACTGTTTTAGTTGGAGTTCCTTCAATTAATCGTTTCATTTCGTCTATAGATTCCTCAATAGATAAATCCATTACTGGACAATTATAGAAACATTCCCCGCATAAGTTACATGCATTTTCATCAAAAGGACCAAAAAAACTAATATCTATAGGTTTAATTTCTTCTTCCATGGTAAAAAACTCTAATTATTATATTATATTTTAAATTTTAATCAATTTAATAATAATTATTTTTTTAATAACAATAATAAAAATCGTGTATAATTTTGAGTAGTGGATTTAAATTATTACGACTTGAGTATCTTTTCACCGTTCTGGTGCCCCTTCTGATTGCGATTTATATAAATCATTATGATATTATGGCTCATATATCGATTCTAGGAGGATTTGCTTTTTGGGCTATTACAGGAAACACGTTAAATGATTTTAAAGATATGGATAATCCCGATGATAAAGAAACTCAAGAAAGAATAAAAGGTTATTCGAAAAAAGAAATTGCTGTTCTTTCGATCTCTTCTTTTGTTATGGGCTGTACTTTATTCTTTAGAGCTATTCTTGCCCAGCCAATAATTTTTTTATATTTGATATTAGCTGCGATATTTGTAATTTCATATTGTATGATACTAAAACCGATATTAATTATTAATTGGATTATTTTAGGTATCTCTCATATTTGGTTGCCTTATTTTATCATAAAAATAAATGCTTATGATATAATAGGATGGTTTCCAATTCTCCAGCCATTTGAGTGGTTTTTCCTTATTTCGGCGTCTCTCATTGCATTATCGGGCAACCTCATTCATGAAATTATTGATAATGAGATTATTACACGGCTCTCACCGAGAAAACAACAAACTATTCTATGGATCATATCATTTATAGCAATACTCTTTAGTATTCTATCTATTATCTTATTTATTGAGCATTTAGTATTATTTGCCCCTTTTTTACTAATTCCCATGGGAGTGATATACATGGCAAGATCTAAAGATAATTTACCTCATGGGGCAACAACAATTAAAAATATAGGGATAATTGTTGGAAATTTATTATTAGCATTTATAGTGATTTTATTCTTTACGATATAATAGAAAATATGAAAAAGTCTCTCTATCTATAAACAATTCAATTATAATGACAAATTATTTCTATTAGAAAGATAAAATATTCTCAAGTAAGAAGATTGAAGGAAAAGAGAGCAGATAGAGTAAAATAAATAATATTCCCGCCTTCTTATCAATGACTTCTCTTTTTGCCACAATTAATATTACAATAAGAGAAGCAAATAGAGTATAAAGAATTGTAGGAACTGCAATCGATGCTGCAACTTGTTGCGGAAATAAAAATTGCCCAATCCCAATGGATAATGTAGAATCTACAATACAGCTCCCAATAAGATCACCCATAGCAATTCTATAATTTTTTCTCCTTATAGCGGATACATCAACACTCAGTTCCGGTAATGAAGTACCTATACTTACCATAAAAAAGGAAATAATATATTCGTTAATATTCAATTGAGCAGATAAATAGATAATTGATTGAATAATTATATATGAGCTAAGAGTTATACCTGCAAATCCAAGAATCGCCAAACCTAAGTAATGTATGTTCGTTTTAAGTCGTTTCAATGAATTGTTTTCATCTTGAATCCTTAAATTAACAAGTTTTAATTCCGTTCGGGATTGTTTTTTTGAATGATTAGCATCTTGCGTTATTAAATCGACCAGCTGTAATTCCGTTCCAGCTTGATTTTTTGAATAATTTTCATCTTGTGTGCTTAAATCAACAAATTGTAATTCCGTTCCAGCCTGCTTTTCTGAATGATTTCCATCTTGTATTATTAAATCGAGAAGTTTTAGTTCAGTTCGGGGGCGATTTTCTAAATCTTTTTCCATTATTAAATCGAAAGTTTTTAATTCCGTTCGGGATGGCTTTTTTAAATCCTTAGCCATCATTAAATCTACACGTTTGCCCAGATCTTTTTTTGTAACTTGGTAAGTAATTAATGTATAAAAAACTAAACTTGAAATCATTAAGAGGGCATCAAAACGAGTAAAATAACCCTTTTGCACTACTGTAAATATCAATATTAAGGAAAGAATCTCACAAGAACCAATAATAAGGAAACAATTTCTTTTCACATGAAAAATTCCACCCATAATTGGTAAAAGTCCAAAAATTAATGTTAACTGCGTGAGATCTGACCCTACTGAATCACCGACATCAATATTCCCATGCCCAAGCGCACAAGAAATGATTGAATTAAAAATTTCAGAAATATCCGTGCCAATTGAAACTAATGTTATCCCTATAATAAGACTTGAAACACCGAGACTTGCCGCTAAAGAAGCAGAATTAATAACAGCTAATCTACTACTAAAAACTAGTAATATTATAGCCATAATTAAAATTAAAATTAAAAAGGTTAAAAAAATTGCTAACACAGAGTTTGTAAGATACTTATCGAAATAAATAAATTCTTTATAAATAATAAATAATTATTCAAAAAACTAATAAATTATTAGTTTGACCTAAAAGCCTCTATTTATAATCTTTATAACATAGTTTATTTTGATTTATCTGAATTAAATTTTATGAGCTATGAAAACATAAATATTTTTAATAAGTGTATACATGTTTCTCTTTAATGAATTAAAAAGGAATTTCATATTTGGTAAATATTTTGCATGATGTTATTTGTAAAATCCTAATTTATATTATACCATTCATTTGGAGTACAATTAAACAAATAAAATATAATAACAAGAGATTTCCGATAAGAAGTCCCACATCTTTAACGCCTTTAGTAGTTGTTTTAGGGCGTCTAAAAGTATATATCGTACCAAGTGGAACAAAAATAAAGGGTATAAAATAGAATTCAAGTAAGAGTATAAAAGAAAGAATAGATAATATGAGCGTTAAAATAGAAAATACCCAAATTACTATTTGACATCCCTTTAAAGATAAATGCTGTCTTATAGCATCATTATCTATCACTTCATGAACCAGTTGCCCCATAATAGCAAATGAAAAAAAGGCTAATAAAAATATAAATTCACCAAGATCAATACTAAATACTTTTGCATCAATTTTAATCATAAAGTAAGGTAAAATTACATGAGAAATCGCTAAAAATATTTGATTTATAATAGGTATAGGTTTTAACCAAACGATATATAATATTACCATTAGAATTATAGCAAGTAAAAAAATAGCATTAATAGGAAAATTTTGAATACATGTTCTTAAGAGTAAAGTGAAGCCTAAAAAAAAGCTTGCTAATCCAATGGTAAAGATTTCTTTAGGTCTATATCCTTCAACCCTTTCAAGAGTATCTATTTCTTGGGGATCCTTCATATCGAAAAAATCGTTCCAAGTATTTCCCGTTATAGCTAAAAAAGAGAAGCCTATAATAATATCAAAATGCATAAAAGGATTTAAATTATTTAAGTAAATGGGAACTAATAAAGGGATTAATACGCTGAAGAGATAATCCAATCTTAATAGTTCAATCCGTCTTGACATGATAAATTTCTCTTTATTATGACTTAACTTAGTTTATCTATCATTAGAAATAAATGAATCCTAAAAAAAATAAAAATTATATTAGTAAAATTATATTAGTAAAATATCATAATCTGAGATTTTTAGTTGATGCTATGGAAAATAAAAACAATGATGAATCAGAGAAAAAAAAATTATTATTAGAGTTAATTAATTGTTCAAGATGTGGAAATCCTTTTATGCGAAAGCCGGGAGAAGAAAAAACGATATGCGATAACTGTATTAAATTAGAAAAAAGAAAACGAGAACTCCAATTAGGTTTATTTGACAAAGTTATAGAAGTGGAAAATAAAATGGAGCAATCAATTAATGAAATGAAAAATCAATTAATGGTTTCTCGTTCACAATTCAATAAAGAATTTTTTCTTACTAAAATAAAGCGAAGATCAGATGCACTTAAAAAATCAATTGAATTAGTAGAGAAAATAGAAGAGACTAATGATGAAACATATTTGGAAGAGTATAAAAAATTATTTAATAGAATGAAGGAAGAATTTTCCTAAGAATTAATTTTAATTTATCTCATAATATAAGAATCTAATTTCCTTTAACTAAATTTTTTGAAATATAAATCCAATATTCATAACCTTTTTTATTGAATGATATTGGGCATCAATTTTCATTAAATTAGAAGTAATTTTAATGATTATATTCCATATTAATTTAAAAATGAGACTACTTTCATATTGTTCTCGTAAACTTTGTAATCTGTGTTCAATAGTTTTCGGATTTATTGATTGTAAATCAGAAATTTTCATCAAAGAACCATATATACCAAACATTTTTACTAATTTGAGATGATACTTTCTAAAAAGTGAGCAAATTTGATTAATTTCATATCGACGGTAATGACCAATTAATTTATCTTGTTTGCTATAATACTTTTTTCGATGAGGTACAGTGATTATAGCAATTCCTTTCTTCTTTAAAATTCTACTGATTTCTGCTATGGCTCGTTGATCATTTTTTAAATGTTCTAAAATATCAAGAGCAGATATAAAATTAAATGAATCATTTCGATAAGGTAAATAATTGATATCTCCACAGAAAGGATGCCAAGGCTTTTCTCTTGATTTATATTGTTTTAATGGGAGAAGAGCAATATCAAAAAATGATTTGAAATGAGAATTATTAAAAAAATAAAGAAAAGAATTACCTGAGCATCCTAAATCCAATGCGTTAGAAAATATATGTTTGGATCCTATTTTATCCATTAAAATATCGAATTTGCATTTTATTCCCGGCGATAAATAATATTCTGATAATGTTCTGCAAGCAAAATTCTTATGGCTTTCATAAAATTTCTTCTCATTCATTATCTAAAAAATAATACAATTAATTTAATAAAAATTAAGAGTAAAAAGTTAATAAGAATTTGGAGGAAGGAATTCCCAAGGATCTACAATCACATCGATTAGATTAAATCCATCAGAGTGTATAGCCTTATAAACTTTGGAATCGAGCTCATTTAATTTTTTAACTCTATACCCACTTCCTCCGAATGATTCAACAATTCTAGCAAAATTAGTATCAGGCCGATCTGTTTGATAATATCGCTTTTTATATAGCATTGCTTGTCCAAATTTGCATTTCCATTTATTTCCTCACTTTAATTCATAACTTTATAGTCTATGTGGATATTCTATTGCTTAATATAAAGAACTGTTTATTAAAAAAGATGATTCACATAAAATAAAGAGTGCTTTATTTATTTGGAAAAAGTTAAAATTTTTTATTATTATCTAATTTTAAAAATAGTTACTTGATTTTTAATTAAAATTGGACATATATCGCAGCAAAAAAATTGAAGCCTTCATTTCAATATACTTTTTATAAAAGTTTCAATTATGACAATATTATAATTTAAGATATTTATGAGATGAATTAAAACGAAATACAATTATTTCGATGAAAAACGCGAAAAAACCCCTTGGCCCGAGTTAGAAGAGAATATCATTAAAAAAGGACGTTGGACTTTAAAAAAACTCTATGATAATATTCCATTCCTTAAAGAGAGATATCAAAAAGCAGGTATATCTCCCGATAATATTAAAAAAGTCGAATATTTTAAAAAAGTACCCTATATGGATAAAAAAGATTTCCTAGAAAGTTTTCCCGATAAACTTTTATGTGTAGAACACGCAGAACTAATTCGCATGCATGCTACTTCCGGAACCAGCGGACATCGACCTACTTGTGGATTTTATACCAGAAATGACCTTGAAACATGGGAATATTTATGTGCCAGAAATTTGGGTGCTATTGGTATGACCAAAAATGATGTATTTCAAAATACTACTTCCGCGGGATTATTTACTGGAGGATTTGGATATTCTCAAGGCTGCACCCGTCTTGGTGCAATGCTAATCCCTTTTGGTCCAGGAAATACTGCTAGACAATTAGAATTTTTTCAAGCATTCAAAGTAACATCATTTCACGCAATCCCATCCTTCGGACTTCGTTTAGCGGAAGTTATGGAAGAAGAGGAAATTAAAAAAGAAGACCTATTCCTCAAATATGCTATTTTAGGAGCAGAAGGGTGGGCAGAATCGACTAGAGATACAATTGAAGCACGATTAGGTATAAAAGCCCATGATAATTATGGATTAACAGAAGCTTGTGGTCCAGGAGTATCAGTAGAATGTCAAGAACAAGATGGTATGCATCTTTGGACTGATCATTTCTATCCAGAAATTATTGATCCTAAAACAGGTGAGGTTCTTGGAGAAGGTGAAACAGGAGAACTTGTATTGACAAGTCTCTGGAAAGAAGCTTTACCCATCTTTCGATATAGAACAGGTGATATGACTAGTTTATATAAAAGTGAATGTCCATGTGGAAGAACTGGGTATATGATCAGTCGAATTAAGGGTAGAAAAGATGATATGAAGATAATCAAGGGCGTTAATATTTATCCTTCTATGATAGAAGAAGAAATATTTAATTTATCGGAGTATTTTTCTGATATCTTTTTGATTGTATACCATACGGTGGGTGTTTACGATCAAGTGAGTGTAAACGTTGAAATACGCGAAGGCGTAAATCAAGCAAAAGCAAAACAAGAATTAGAAAAGAATCTACGGGAAGCAACTTTCATAAGGATTGAAGTAAATACCTTTCCAAAAGGAACCTTACCACGACAAGAAGGTAAGGCAATTAGAGTAAAGGATTTAAGAGATCGTCCTGAAGGTTATAAAGGGTGGCTTAAACAAATGAATAAAAAATCTAATTCTTAAATTGTCTTTTTTTATTTTTAATACCTAATCTATATTTTTTTTCCAATTTAAGAAAAAGAAAAGATTTGCAAAATATCGTTTCATTATTTTTTATCAGAGATAGTTATATAATTCGGCTAAATAAGTAGTATAAAATTAAAAAAAAAAAGAATTTTTAATAATTTATTAGAATAGCTATTTTCAGTATAGTTTTGAGCTATCTATTTCTCCTTTTGTATCCTCTGTAGAGAGTCCTTTATATTCCGTTTTCTCTAATATGGACTCTTTCTCTTTCATTACAGTGAAAATTATGTCAAGAAATTTCTTGGGTGGGGCTCAATTTTTATCAATTATCGAGATTACGATAAATAAGATAATCGAAAAGGGAATAGAAGCCAAAAATGGATGTAATAGTTCCCAGGGATTCCCTAACCATGCGGACATAAAATTACCAAACCAGAGCGCGTGTCCTCCTCCGTAAACTTTAAAAAATTCAAAAACTTTTAATATTGATGTATGCTAATTTCTTTTAATTGATCATTAAAATAATTAAAATTCTATAGGATAACAAGGTGAAATTTTTATGGTAAATTATTGGAATAAAGAAGCAGAAGTTATGCCACGTAAAGAGTTGAATGAACTGCAAGGAAAGAAATTAAAAAAATTAGTTAAATACGTATATGATAATGTTGAGTTTTATCATAATAAATTAAACAAAATGGGAATTAAGCCCAATGATATTAATTCTAAGGACGATATCACTAAATTACCTTTAACTTATAAGAATGATTTAAGAGATCATTATCCTTTTGGTCTAAATGCCGTCCCAATGGATGAAATCATAAGAATTCATGCTTCTTCAGGTACAACAGGAAAACCAACGGTCGTTACGTATACAAAAAAAGATATTGATGATTGGACGGAATTAATGGCACGGACGGTCATGGCACCTGGCGTGACGCACAAAGATATTATTCAAAATGCATATGGATATGGCTTATTTACTGGAGGATTAGGATTTCATTATGGAGCTGAGAAGATTGGTGCATCTGTAATCCCTATATCTGGTGGAAATACGGAACGTCAGTTGATGATTATGCAAGATTTTAAATCAACTGTAATGACTTGTACTCCAAGTTATGCTTTATTTATTGCAGAATTTGCTCAACAGAATAATATCGACATATCTAAATTAAGTTTAAAAAAAGGTATTTTTGGAGCCGAACCATGGTCTGATAATTTAAGGAAAACCATTGAAGATGCCTTACAAATCGATGCTTATGATATCTATGGATTATCTGAAATTTATGGCCCTGGTGTCTCAGTAGAGTGTGAAGAGAAAAATGGAATGCATATTTGGGAGGATTTTTTCATAGTAGAAACGCTAGATCAAGAAACTCTTGAACCCGTTGGCCCTGGAGAGGAGGGAATTCTGGCTTTTACTACATTAGAAAAGACAGGTTTACCTTTATTGAGATATGTGACTAATGACATAAGCATATTAAATCCTGAAAAATGTACATGTGGTCGTATGCATGTAAGAATGAAAAAAGTCACTGGAAGGGCAGATGATATGCTTATCGTAAGAGGTATTAATGTATTTCCCTCACAAATAGAACATGCATTAATGCAAATACCCGGTGTAGCCGGTTATTATCAAATCATCGTTGATAGAGATATTATTGATTCCTTAGAGGTAAAAGTGGAATTATCCGAAGAAACCTTTTCAGATGAAATGAAAAAATTAGAGAAATTTAAAAATAATATTGAAGAGAGATTATACACTATCCTTCAAGTGCGAGCAAATGTTGAATTAGTCGCACCCGGTACACTCCCAAGAACAGAAGGAAAGGCTCAACATGTGATTGATAAAAGAACAAAAAACATTTAGGAGGTTATTAAAATTTCAATTATTCAAATTTCAGTCTTTTTGGAAAATGAACCTGGCGAGCTTGAAAAACTCACTAAGATTCTTATGAATCAACAAATAAATATAAGAGCGCTCACTGTTGCTGAGACAGCAGATTTTGGTATTTTAAGAATGATTGTGGATAACGTTGATAAATGTATTAACATTTTGAGAGATAATGAATATTTATTATCTCAAACAGATGTCATAGCAGTTAGTATTCCCGATAAACCAGGTGGACTTCACAGGATTGTAGAAATATTGGCAAATGAAGGCATTAATATTGAATATATCTATAGTGCTTTAGTGAGGGAACAAGCTATTATTATTTTTCGAATTGATGATATTGAAAAAGCATCATCCATTCTTAAGAAAAATAATGCCAATGTTATAGAAACTCAAAACTTCTGATTTTTTTTCAAATTTATCCTTTTCTTTTTTATTCTGGAAAATACTTTAAGATGAATTTAAAATTTCTCTTCTGATAGATTAAGCTTAATAAATTAGTATTAATTTTAAAAAACTATATAATTTTTTCAAATAAATAATATTTATAAAAATTATCTTTTAAAAAAGGTGTTGTCTTTTAATGTTTAAACAATTGAGTGTTTATTTGAAAAATAGACCCGGAGAATTAGCAAAATTTTGTTCATTTTTGTTAGATAATGAAATCGAAATAAGAGCGATCACAGTTGCAGAAAATGATGAATATGGATTAATTTTATTGTTAGTGGATAAACCTGATAAGTGTATTGAATTATTGGAAAAAGAAGAATATATTTATTCCGTAACCAAAGTTTTAGCGGTTAAAGTAATGTCAGATAAGGGGCATACACAAGGTCTTCAAGAAATCTCAAGAATTTTAGGAAATAATAACGTCAATATTGAATTCCTCTATAGTACATTAGTTAAAGATGAATCTCTGATAATAATAAGGGTAAACGATAATAAAAAAGCGAAACAAGTCTTAAAAGAAGAAGGATTTTTACTTGAGGAAAGAGAAAAGTTTTAAATAAATATTTTCTATTTAATCGCTCTAACAGTTCTTAATTTATTGGAAATTAATAAATGTAAATTATACTTCTTATATATTGGATATGAGCGAATATAAAAATATATAATAAAAAATAAAATAAATATTTATGATTGGTGAGAATAAATTGGTTGGAATAACTGAGCTTTCTATATTTTTAGAAAATGAACCGGGAAAGTTGGCAGAACTTATAAAAAAGTTATACGAAAATGATATTATAATTAGAGCAATTTCTGTAGTTGAGACTGCTGATTATGGATTAATACTCTTATTAGTAAATAAACCAACAGAGTGTATAGCGTTTTTAGAAAAAAATAATTATGAATTTACCAAAAGTTCTGTTCTTGCTGTAAAATTTGATGAAAAACCGATGGGACTGTTTAATGTAGCAAAGATCCTTGGAGATAATAAAGTAAACATAGAATATCTCTATTTAACAGTGTTTGAAAATACTCCATTGATCGTGATACGAGTTGATGATTTGGTAAAAGGACAGAGAGTTCTTAAAGAGAATCAATTTAATTTAATAGAAGAAGACCAATTATAATCTTTTTATGACTCTCTTTTTAGAAATAGTTTTATAGGAATAACTTTTTTCGAAATATTTTTTTTTTAATACAAACAATTAATTTGATAACTATTACTAACTAAGCCGATTTCTGATTAAAAATAAAAGTAACTAAAATTAAAAACTAAGTTTAATTTAATTATTAAAAAGTTGTTTGTAATAGAATAAATCCCTAAAATTATAATATCTTCCATAGTAATCAGTACCAATGGCTTTAGATTTGAAAATCAATGGAAAAATGAGAGAGGATAACCACGGAATAGAAAAGGATAATTATAATGCTCTTTGCGTGGGTATTGGAGGCACGGGGGTAATTCGTGCTTCAATGATTTTAGGATGGGCTGCATTACAAGAAGGCTTTAAAGTAAGAACTGCAGAAACGCATGGAATGAGTCAACGAGGTGGATCTGTCTCCTCTTATTTAAGGTTTGGAAAAAATTTAGAGAATCCTTTTATGATTGAAGGTGACTTAGATGTGTTAATTGGATTTGAAATCTCTGAAGCATTAAGAAATCTCCATTATGTTAATAAAGATACACTAATTATAGCTTCCAGAAATGCAGTAATTCCTCCCTCTGTTTTAACATATCAAACCTTAAAAATTGATATGAATAAATGTGTGGGGTGCGGTAATTGTATCGCTCACTGCATTCCTAATCAAGTATTTTTGCAGTCTCAATATATAAATTCTTTTACTTTAATGAAAGGCCCTACCCGAAAAGTAATAAATGGACATACCAGAGTATTGGAGTCTTGTACAGGATGTAATCAATGTATTATAGATGAAGTCTGCCCCTTTAATGCAATCGAAGCGTATAATGAATGGGAATATCCCGAAATTTCATTAATTGAAGAGGATATTAAATCCATTTCTGATAATGTGTTAATACTAGATGCAAACAAAATTGCTATCAAATCAGGCAATCTCTTATCTGCAAATGTCGTATTAATAGGGGCTTTAGCAGGTATAAATAAAATTCCCCTTAGTAAAAATGTATTAAAAGAAACTATAAAGAAGTTTGTTCCTAAAAAAGCTGTAGATACAAATATGAGGGCTTTTGAAAAAGGATTTAATGAAGGACTAAAATTTCGACAAAAATATTGAAATAAATCCTTTTTAATAATTAAATATAGAAAATGCAATAATAACTGATTTGTTGTGGAAAAAATGGGTAAACCATTTTATGTTTTAGATAAAGCAAATAGTAAAGGAGTAGTTTTGGGCAATGAGGCATTGGCTAGAGGCATCTTTGAGGCAGGAGTTCAAGTTGCTGCTGGCTATCCTGGTACTCCTTCATCCGAAATTATGGAAACGCTGGCAGAAATTCATAATTTTTATCCTATTTTTGATATTGAATGGAGCACAAATGAGGCAGTAGGTTTTCAAGTCGCCTTGGGAGCATCAATGTGTGGTGCAAGAGCATTCGCCTGTATGAAACATGTAGGTTTAAATGTGGCTGCGGATTCTTTTATGACAGCTACTTACGCAGGAGCAAATGGTGGATTCGTTTTGCTTTCTGCTGACGATCCTAATTGTTATTCAAGTCAAAACGAACAAGATAATCGTATATATGGTATGCATGCTCTTTGTCCCATATTTGAAGCAATCAACGTTCAAGAAGCGAAAGATATTGTAAAATATGCCTTCGATTTCTCAGAAGAATTTGAATCACTTGTGATGATGCGAACCACGACACGTTTAAATCATGCGAGAGGAGATCTCACTTTAGGAGAAATTAAAAGAGTTGAAGAGAGAGAATATAATTTTGATAAAGATAGGGCCCGATGGACTTTTTTACCTTCTAATGCAAGGGTTCAAAGAGTAAAACAATTAGAAAGATATGAAATATTGCGCCAATTTTCGGATAAATTTCCATATACTAAATTAAGTATAAATGATGGAGCAAAAATAGGTGTAATTTCCTCTGGAATTCCTTACTCTTATGTAAATGATGCATTATTAAAACTCGAATTAGCTAATAAAATTTCAAGCTTAAAATTAGGTATGGTGTTTCCTCAACCCGAAAATTTAATCTTAGAATTATTCGAAAATACAGAAAAAATTGTTATTGTTGAGGAATTAGACCCGTTTTTAGAAGATTTCACAAAAAAACTCGCATTTGAACATGGTGTTAATGTAAAAATAGAAGGAAAGAAATATTTTCCTAGAAACGGAGAACTTAATTTAAACAAGGTTGTAAATGGTTTAACAGGATTTTTGGAGATCCCAAATCCATTTATAGATTTACCTGTTGATACTCGTTATCTACATAAAGCATCACCTCGACCACCAGTTTTATGTCCAGGATGCTCTCATCGAAACACATTTTATGCCCTTAAATTAATTGAACAGAGATTAGGTGGAAAATGGGTATATGCTGGAGATATTGGATGCTACACGCTCGCTGCATATAAACCTTTAGAAGCAATTGATACATGTATTTGTATGGGCGCTTCTATTGGAGTTGCGAATGGAATTACCAAATTACATAAAGGTCCTGTGCTCGCTCTTATTGGAGATTCTACTTTTTTCCATACGGGTATTCCAGGATTGATCGATGCGGTCTATAATCAGAATGATATTATTGTAATTATTTTAGATAATTCAGCAACCGCGATGACTGGCTTCCAGCCCCATCCTGGAACAGGTATGAAAATCACGGGTGAGCCTGGTACGAGAGTCCCTTTGGAACAAATTGTCCAAGGAACTGGGATTCAAGAGGATCACCTGTGGATAATAGACTCAAATGATTTAGAAGAATCAACAGAAGCAATTAAAGAAGCTATTAATACTAAAGGTCCTTGTGTGATAATATCTCGCCATATTTGTGCCCTACTTGATCAACGTATACATAGAGATAAAAAAATTATCCCAGTCGAAATTGATGCAGATAAATGTAATAACTGTATGATTTGTATTTCTAATTTTGGGTGCCCCGCTTTAACTGTGAAAGATGAAAAAGTATCCGTAATTCAAAATCAATGTACGGGCTGTGGGGTATGTATCAGTGTGTGCCCAAATGATGCCATTCAATTCAGCGAGTAAAAAATCGAAATGATTCAAGTTGATAAGATTTAAAAATTTTATTGAAAATATAAAATCGTCCTTTATTTCAATTATTTTTTAGCGAATCTTTATTTTGAAATTGGATTATTTTATTTATAAAATATAAATGAAATGTCATTTTTCCTTATAGATCCTAAGTTTTGAATATATAAACTAATATTTTATAATTGTCAATTATTTTAATCTCAACGATTTGATAATTGAGTCTTCATATAAAGAAATTTATGAAATATATAAATCTAATAAGAGGGATTTTAAATGGGATTTTTAGACAAAGTTAAAGAAACAGCAAAAAGTACAGTAAAAAGCTTAGATCCCGCAATGGTAGCAAAAATAGCAGAAATTATTGATAGTGTGGTGGCAAAGATGGAAGGAGGAGCATCATTAGCAGAAGCCATAAAAGACGAAATAAAAGCTCAAGTATGGGTTCAAGTAGAACCGATGTTACCAGATGATAAAATTGTTCAAAAGCTCGGAGAAAAGGCTGTTGATAAGGCTATTGATAAAATATGGGATAAAGCTAAAGAGGGATTAATGGAAGAAGAGGAAGAGGAATAGAACTTTAATGCCTCTAAATTCTCTTACTTAATTTTTTTTTTTAACTGATACCTTATATATTTTTAGAGATTTTTTAGTTGAGTATGCTTTTTTCAAATTAACAAAAAATTTTTACTATTATAAAAGGATTTGATATTTTAAGAAAAATTAAAATTTTTGTTTATAAAATAAAATTTATGCTCAAAAATTCTAAAGAAAGGGAAATTTATAAAATTTAGTAAAAAGTATTTCACTAATTAGATTTAATTTCACAATAAATTTTATTATAAATTAATTTTTTTAATTATTTAGAAACATCTAAATTAACAAAATTAAAATATGATTAAAAATGATAGATAAATCTAATAAATATTATTTTGAAAATAAGGAAAAGATTTTAAATAATTTTTCTAATTTATTACGATTAATCAAGGCAGATTTAGCTCAGAAAATTAATAAGAAAGAGCTTAATAAATTAATAAAAAAATTTTATAAAACCTATTATAGCAAAATTCCAGAAATACCCTATATTGGGGGCGATAAAAATAGATTTAGCAGGAATATCGCTTATAGTTCTCCTGCAATAATATTATGGAAGGTTCTTAAATCAAATGGGTGGAACATAGAAAATTTTGCTCCTATTTATTTAAAAGCATTAAAAAATTTTACTAAACAAGAATATTCAGGTATAAAAGGGCATTTTAAGCGGATAATTCATAGAATTTTAATAAGAAAATACTTTCTTTACTATGTATTTAATAAGCAAAAAAAATTATTAGAAGCTTATCCAAATAATTTTATTTTTAAGCCTCTAAAAGTAAATACAAAAGATTTTGATTTTGGATATTTAGTCCTACAATGTCCTATTGTAGAATTTGGAAAATCTCAAGATGCTGAAGAAATCTTACCTTATATTTGTATATACGATTTTTATAGATCTTATTATACTCATTCAGGATTAATACGATCAAAAACATTAGCAGAAGGAAATAAATATTGTAATTATAGATTTAAAAAAGGAAATTTACCTAAAAACTTACAAAAGACCCAAATTCCAGACAATTATAAACCGGGCAGATAAGACAATATCAAAAAACCTTGAAAATAAAAATTTTCTAATATGGAGTATTTTAATTCAAAAATGTAATTAATTCTATAAAATTCTTTAATAATTTGAAATCGAATTCATTAAGACTTGAATTGGTTCTAATAATAATTATCTTTTCTTAACTAAGAATTATACTTTTTTATGTAAAATTTTAAAAATTTATCAAAAAGAATTTATCAGTATTCTTATACTTATTTTTTTCTTATCAAATTTTTAATAAAATATCTATTTGAGTTATTTACTTCTTAATAAATTTTGGTATAAGATCTATTTTTGGTTGATCCATTTAAAAAAAAATCAATTTCATCAAATGTAATTCAAGATATTTTTTAATTTTAAAGCAAATTTATGCGCTCTTTTATTGCGTATTTTTATTTATAGAAAGTATGTGAGAAATAAAATAGCATTACTTTCATAACTATATCATAGCAAACTATTTAACGAAAATATCAAATTAAGCTCTCATAAAATTGACGATAAATTTATTAATAACAAAATGCATATTATTCTAGAGTAAAAATTTTTTTATTCAAGTATTGGAATGTTTGTTTTTAGCCATAATCAATTTATTCCTCCACTAATAAATTTTTACAAGCTAATAATTAAATTCCAAACATTCCTTTACTTTTTTTTTACTTTTTATTCTAAAATTTCTTTTAATTATATATCCTAATAAGATTTAAATTAACCTAATATAAATAAAATTAAATCTGTGAACTCTAAAGGTATTATTTAAATCCTGACTGAAAGTAATCTAAAAATTTTTTTTGATTAAAATTAATTAGAGTATAAAAATTATAGTAATTTAAAAAAATATAGATTATTCAAAACAAGGTTGATAAAAATGGAAAGATTTACAGATAAAGTGGCCTTTATAACTGGAGGTGCTTCTGGATTAGGCGAAAAAACAGCAAAAAATTTTGCTGCGGAAGGCGCGAAAGTAGTGCTTTTCGATTTTGACGCTGATAATGGAAAAAGAGTAGAAAATGAAATAAAGAATGCTCAAGGAGAGGCTTTATTTATTGAAGGAGATGTGAGAGAAAAAGATTCTGTGATAAATGGCGTTCAAAAAGCTTTTGATACATATGGAACTATCGATTTTCTAATTCATTCCGCGGGTATCTTAAAGGATGGGATGATTCATAAATTATCAGAAGAACGTTGGAACGATGTTATTAATACCCATCTTAGAGGATTTTTCTTCGTCCTGCAGACTTGCGTTCAGCATTGGATTGATATATGCAAAGAAAATCCTAAGGAAAAGATCGCAGATTATCCAGACCGGCGAGTAATTACTATTTCCAGTCAGGCAGCTGAAGGAAATATTGGTCAAATTAATTATTCTGCAGCTAAAGCAGGAATGTTAGGGATGGTAAAGACTGCAGGACTAGAATTAATTAGATATAATATTAGAGTTCATGCAATAATGCCGACGCTAATAGAAACGCCTATATTAGGCGAACTCTTATCAAAAGAAGATGGAAAATGGCGTAAATACTATTCTGGGAGAATTCCTTTAGGTATTGGGGAACCAAAATATGTTTCTAGAGTTATACTCTTCTTATGCTCTGATGGTGCGTGGTTTATGAATGGTGAAATAATAGGTATCAACGGCGGGCGTTTAGATAAAGTATAGCTATTAAAGAATACACTAAAATAAACAAAAAATAATATTTTTATTCTATTTTTCTTTTTTTAATTTCTTTTATAAGTTCAGGAATGATTTTATGAAGATCCCCCACAATTCCATAATGAGCAACCTCAAATATAGGCGCATTTGGGTCTTTATTGATTGCGACAATAACATCCGAATTTTCCATACCCACAAGATGTTGTATCGCGCCTGAAATTCCACATGCAATATATAATTTAGGAGATATGATTGTTCCTGTTTGTCCTATCTGACGTTCATTTCCCATCCATCCCAATTCGACTGGCACTCTTGAACCAGCAACCTCTCCACCAAGAACCTCAGCAAGTTCCTCGATAATTTTAAAGTTTTCTTTGCTTCCCACTCCTCTACCTCCCGCAATTACAATTTCTGCATCTGCCAAATTTATGCTTTTTTTTTCTTTCTCCATTTTTTTTAAAATTTTAGAAATGGAGTCTTCTTCTTTGTACTCTTTTTCGATAATCGTAATTTTTGCCTTTTTATCTGTCTTTTCAGGGAGTTCAAAAATACCACATGCGACTGTGCTCATTTGTGGATAGCTATTTAATGCTTTCATGGTCGCCATAAGATTTCCTCCATAGGTGGGGCAAGTTTGCAGCAAATATCGAGTCTCTTCCTCAATTTCTAATTGTGTACAATCCGCAGTTAATCCTAAATTTAGCCGCTTTGAAATTCGGGGGGCTAAATCCTTTCCTGTAGGGGTGGCTCCAATTAAAACTATTTCTGGTTTCTTATCTTGAATCAATTCTGTTAAAATTTTGGTATACAAATCAGAATAATAATCTTTTAGGATTGGAGATTTTACATAAATTACCTCATCAGCTCCATAATTCCCTAATTCTTCGAGTTTTTTATCTAATTCTGACCCTAAAAGTACCACAGATAATTTAACTTCCAATTCATCTGCTAATTCTCTTCCTTTTCCTAATAATTCATAAACAACTCTATGAATTTTATTTCTAAAATGCTCCCCTATAATCATAACTCCTTTATATTGAGATTTATCCATTTTTATTAACTCGTGATTTTATTTTATTTTTCTAAAACATAATTCTTTGCTTTACATTTTAAAAATATTATAGACCGTATGAAAATATGTATATTTTAAAATTATTCATCCCCTATTCGTAGGATGATGGATCAAACACCTTTTATATTCTTAATGAATAGCTTCATTTGTTTCTAAATTCATTAAAAACTTGTGAAAAAGGTATTAATTTATTTAAAGGAAAAAATAAAATAAAAAATTTATTTTAGATTATCTAAATTTTCCATAAAAATTATAAAAATAAAATAAGAAAAAAATAAAAAAAAATTAAGAATTTAATTTATTTCCTTCTCTTTTTCCATATAATAACACTTATTCCCGCAATGGTACAAATTCCAACGCCAAAAACAACTGGCAATAACCAACCACCAGACCCTCCTCCTTCATCTCCACCAAAATCTGGTGGAAATTCAGGAATACTTGGAGGAACAAAGACTAAAAATGTCGGATCTTGATTAATCTCACCTCCATTCCATTCTGGGAAGCATGTTAAATAATAAAATTCATTTTCCAAGAATTGGGGTACAACAGCTAGGGCTGTCAACAAACCAGTTAAGTCGTTCCCTGCTGCTCTGGCAATAAAGAGAGCAATATTCCAGATAGCTAACCAATCAATTAAATCCGTAATATGTGTTTTAACTAAATCATTTGCTAGAACCCTGGTAGGTGCCATATAGCCGGGAGTTCCATCTAAAGTATAATTAGGTTTCGAAGCGAAATCGATTTTATAGACCAATTCTCCGCTTTCATTATAGTTAGCTTGCGTAATATCATCATTAGAATTTCCTAGGATAAGATTCCCATCTTGATCGGTAAAATTTTTTATTCCAGAGTTATCAAAGTCAGGGATTTCAATCAAGCCAAAGAATATTCTGATCATTTTTACTACAGCAATATTCGCTGTATTAATTACTGCGAGTCCAAAACCTGGATTGGCTTCATTTCCAGTTAATCTATTTGATATCCCATTAGATGTATTATAATAACCTATATCTATTCCAAGATCATCAAAGCTGTCGCCTCCAAATGAATTAGCAGTGGATTTATTATCATCAATAACCCATAATTGATTCAATTTCCCTATATCATATTCCGTGGTGGTATTAACTTCTCTATATCCATTAACCATCCTGCTAGTGATAGTAAAGGTGAAATTTATACTTGATATCATCGAAAAGGCGCTACAATTATTTACAATTGTAGTATTCTCAACATTCTGATCTAATCCTTCTTCAATTTTTAAATCTTGCCATAAAATAAAGATATTTTGATAGGACATTCCAAATTCATAGGTACCT
>JAEOUA010000002.1 GCA_016839555.1 Promethearchaeota archaeon | reverse complement strand
TATTAATCAAAATAATATTGACAAAATATCAACTGAAAAATTGAGATTTTATGACAAAAAGTGACAAAAATTAATTACTGATTTACTGACAATATATGATTAGTGACAACAGAAAAAAAAAATAAAAAAAAAGTAAATAATAATTTTGATTCTTTAGATAAAAATTCAAAAAAGAAAAATAAGTTAAAAATTCGTAAAGCTTGGTTACTAGCTTTGTGTCTTTTAGCTTTTGGGACAACTCTCTATTCAGAGATTGAAGGGAAATGGTTTCCTTCTTTCGCACATGTTATAGCAGATTTAAGTCTTTTTAGTATTTCCATCATGGTGGCATTAGCCGGAATTTTCGGAACTATATTCTATTTGGCGTGGGGAGCAATTTCTGATAATTTACGAACAAAGCTTGGACGGCGGATCCCTATAATTTTGATTGGTATGATATCAACAGCGGGGTTAATGATATTCTATATCTCAACCACAAATTTTTTACTTTTATTAGTTATTGGAGGGTTGTTATTAGCAGGTACTTCAAATATGTTTCATGTTTCAAACAAATCTTTAATTGGGGATTTAATCCCAAAAGAAAAAAGAGGGCGAGTTAATTCGATTTTGTTTATATTTACCAATTTAGGGTCCATGACAGTTTGGATACCTGCTATAATTCTTTTACCTGAAGGGACGGAAACTTATTCGAGAGGAATTCATTCTTTCTTTATTGGAGGAGGAGCTTTATTATTAATCATTGTAGCGATTCTTGTAACTTTATTAATGAAAGAACCTAAGGTGAATACACCTCCGAGTAACTGGCTTCATGATCTTAAGAAATTGCTAAATCGTAGAGAAATGATGCAACATAAAGATTTCTTACGCTTATTTGTTGCGATGTTATTTCTAATAATGAGTCAGTATGCTTTTACTCCGTTTTTATTAATTTTACTCCAGGAAATCTCGTTAAGTCTCATAGAAATTTTAATATTTTTGCCTATTATTGGAAGTGCCATTGGGTTAGGGATATTTCTTCTGGGAAAATTCGTGGATACAATAGGGAGGAGAAAAGTTGCTTTAATTTGTTTGATAATTTCCCCCATTGGTTGCTTTATTATTACATTTTTTGGTTTCAATTACCAATTTTTATTAATAGGTTTTGGGATAATGATGCCTTTTAACATAGGATTATGGTTAGCAACAGATGCATGGACGTTAGATTTACTTCCTGAAGAATCGCGAGGAAGATTTTTGGGAATAATAAACATTGGAAATGCAATTGCAAGAGCACCAAGTGTCCTTATTGCCGGCTATTTAGCAGATACGTTTGGAATATTGGCTGTTTTTTTTTTAACTGGGTTAATATTAATTTTTAGTATTCCCTTTTTCTTACGAGTGCCAGAAACATTAAAATCTAGAGATGATAGAAGTGATTAATGGTAAGTATAAGATTGTTTATATTGGAGCAGGGTCATTTCGTTTTTCTATTCCTTGTACAATGAATATTCTCGATTTCGCTAAGGATTTTAATCCTATTGAATTGTGGTTAGTAGATATTGATTTTTATTCACTATCATTGATAAAAGAAGTAGTTTGGCGTATGGTTCAACTCCATAAAAAAGAGGTGGAGATCCATTCCACAGTTGATAGAAGAATAGCACTTCCTAACGCAGATTATGTGTTAATTTCTATCTCTGTCGGGAAACAACAAACCGAATTGATTGACATTCACATTCCCTTGAAGTTTGGGATCCCTCAAAATACAGGCGATACGTGTGGTCCTGGAGGAATATTTCGTGGGATTAGGACGATATCTGTGATGGTTGAAATTATAAAAGATATTGAAGAATTATGTCCTAATGCATTAGTTTTAAATTATACAAACCCACAAAGCACTACAATGCTCAGTATTTATCAAGCAGCACCTAATGTACAATCAGTAGGACTATGTCATGAATTATTTTATTTAGAGTCCAAAAAATTCGGAAAAGTTTTGAAGTATTGTAAAATAAATACTTCAACCAAAAAGAAATTCCAAATTCTATATGGTGGTCTAAATCATTTTTCTTGGATAACTAAGTTTGAGTATGGTGGAGAAGATCTATATCCAAAATTACGAGAAGCAGCAGATTATATGTATAAATCAGGAAAGTTTGGTCGACCATTTAATTTTTATCTTCTAAAAAAGACGGGGTATCTGACATATGTAGAGGATAGGCATGTAGCTGAATTTTTACCAGAATTTTATAATTATTTTAATCATTGGGATAAACCATTTAAAATTACTGATTTAAGAAGTGTGTATAGAGTTAATTCAGAAAGAATGTTCATGTACTTATTGATCAAAGCCTTAAAAAGAAAAAGATTTAGTTGGATTATTAAATTATTTTTACGCCCAACTGAAGGCATAGAAAAAGCGTTATTAATGGCTAAAGATAAAGAAAGGGACATTCCCAGACATCATGTATGTAATGTACTGAATAATGGACCAAATTCTATCCCTTCTTTACCAAATAATTGTGTAATTGAAATTCCTTGTTATTTCAAAAATGAAGTGATTCATAAAGTAAATATAGGGAATCTTCCTAACCTAATTGAACAGTGGGTTATTCCTCATGCAAAAAATCAGCAATTGGTTGTAGATGCCGCATTATCAGGAAATCCAGGTGATTTAATTAAGGCATTACTAGCTGATCCTATGTGTGGTTTTATAGAAGATGAAGAAAAAATAGAAGCTTTGATGATGAATATGTTATATTACCAGAAGGATTGGTTGCCTAATTTCTCTGAATCAATCCTAAATTATAGTGAATTAAAAAAGATGAAATATTATATTGAAAAAAGTGAATTATATAAAAGAAAAGATGCAAGAAAAGAAAAATATCACCCAGATACCAGTCTTAAAGTTAAATCATGGCCTTATAACCATTAATTATTAGAGAGGTTTTATAATTTTGGGATATTCTACAGATTTATGAAGTTTATTATAATTATAAATAAAAATTATTGAGAGAAAAATTTCTTGAAATTAAAATTTAGTGCTTGGCTTTATGCCATTTCAAAATATAATTTATATCTAAAAGAAGAAAAGATTATTAATATAAAGAATTAAATTAGTGAATTATTATGTCCCCATTCAAAATATCTTCCAAAGTGAAGAAAAAGCTAGGAAAAATTAATCGAAAAGACAACATCTTGAATTATTCTTTACAGCCTTTTGTTACAAAATGGTTAAAGGAACACCCCCCTAAAATGACTTATGCATTAAAGCCACTAGAAATGAGCTTTGAATCATGGAAACAACAAGTTAGAGAATTAATCATTAATAAGATACCAACTTTAGAACCACTGCCTCTTAAAAAACAACAGCTAAAAATATATGGTGAAACAACATCAAATGGAATTAAATTTATACAATTTTCTTTAATGGCCATTCCCGGATTAAGAGTTCCGGCTTTAATGTGTATTCCTGAAAATCTTGATCATAAAACAGCCGCTTGTATTTGCATACATGGACATGATCAAAGTATTTACAATTCTGTTGGAATTAAAAAATCCAAGAATAAAGAATATTTTGGAATTGAGTTAGCAAAATTAGGATTAATAACTCTTTCTTTTGATTGGATTGGAAGCGGGGTTCGAGAATCTTTTAAGAATAAATTTATTCTTTTTCTTCAAGATGAGGGGCAAAGAACTAATTGGCTTCGTTTCATTGGATTAGATATGTTAGGGTTACGCATAACTGAAGTAAAATCATTAATAAATTATTTAGAAAATCATGATGATGTAGACGAAAAAAGAATTGGAATAATCGGTCATTCAGGCGGTGGGACATTATCTTTATTTGCCGCATTTTTTGATGATAGAATTAAAGTATGTGCTACTTCTGGATATCTAAGCACTTGGGATCAATCAATTCTAGCTATGTATCATTGTGGTTGTAATTATATTGCAGATTTAAGAAAATATCTTGAACTATATGATGTTTATGCATCTCTAGCTCCTCGCCCTTTAGCGATTACGATAGGGAAAAAAGATAAGATATTTCCCTACAAAGGAAGTAAAATCTCTATACCGATAATCAAAGAAGCTTATCAGGAAACCAACCATCCCGAAAATATATTAATTCATGTACAAAAAGAAGGTCATAGATTTAGTGGAGAAAAAATATATCCATTTATGCTAAAACATCTATGAATTTTTACTTTTTAGCAAAAGCTTCCATGTCTAAAGCTTCAAATATATCATCTATGGCTTCAATTGTTCCTAAAAAGTGCTTCTATTAAAAATCCGCTATTACCACAAGCAGGGTCACAAATTGTCATCTGCTTGAGTGTCTGAATTAGTCTATAAACTTTTTTAGGCATCCTAATTCCCCTTTTCTAAAAATAAAAATGGAAATTAAAAGTGGTTTATGATTTCTGCAATAGTTTGTTATAAAGGTAGCCATGCCCATCAAAGAGTATAAAAAGAGCAATAATATTGATGATAAGACAGAAAATGAAAAGATCAAAATCAGCTGGCACGTGCCCGAATAATGCGACCAAATTTATCACGAAATTTTCTAACCAAGGCCATTCACCTGGTAAATTTTGACCATTTAGGATGTAGTATAGGAAATCTTCTAAAGTACTATATTGTACAAGCATTCCTGAAAAGAAAACATTCCAACTTTGCCTTTTGGTGCCACCTCCGAATTTCCATCCAATAGAAAGTATGAAATAAAGGAACACCGAAAATAATCCCCAAAAGGATAAATAATAAAGCGTCTTGTCGGTTTTTAGATTAGGCAGGAGATCTCCAATAAAAGAATTATTATAGGGATTAGCCCATATTGATCCAATAGCAATATCGACTAGGACAATTAAGGGAATTAAAATAGCAGCAGACAGAATCATTAATATTATATATCTTATTTTTAATTGTCTAGGTTGGAGAATAAAAGCTGGCACCAATCCAAAAAGAGCCAATTGAAGAAATAAAAAGAAACCAGGAGGTGTATCGAGTACCACATAAAAAATAATTGGGATTCCATTGGCAATTAAAAATAAAATAAGAGAAATAATAAACCATTTTTTATCTGCCTCATTTCGTTCTCGTATTTTATTTCCCGCAAGATACATAAATACTATTGGCAATACGAATCCTAATGATAGTAAAACAATCAGCCAAAAATACCGGAAGAGAAATCCTGATGATGGATGTTCAGCCGCCCAATCAACTTTCGCAGATACCGCAACAATAAAAACAAACAAAATATATATAAGGAGGTTTAGCCACCATTTTTTTTGTGCTTCCATTATATTTTACCTTCTAGAATATTGAAATTGATTATAGTTTATATGATATTATATTTTTATTAAAGTTTTTTACCAAAAATAAAAGCTATCAACCTAAAATTTATTAATCGCTCCATTTTGAATATGAATACATCGAAATTTAAATAATATGAATTTTAAGTGTAATAGGTTTTATAATATATTAAGATTAAATTAAAAAATATCTAAATCATTTTTAGAATAGAAAAAAATAATTTTTAAGGCGAAAGTGGGTAATTTAAATTGAAAATACCTTTCAATATAGATTTAAGTAATTCAGTAGCGGTGCTAACAGGCGGAGCAGGAGTCTTATGCTCTTGCTTTTCAGAAGCTCTTGCAGCTTGTGGTTGTAGAGTGGCAATATTAGATATTAATATAGAGGCAGCGGAAAATTTAGCACACAAAATAAATGATAATGGTGGTACAGCTCTTGCTGTTGAAGCGGACGTATTAGATATAAATTCCCTGGAAAAAGCAAGAGAGAAAATTTTAAAAGAATTTGGTAAGTGTAATATACTTATTAATGGTGCGGGAGGGAATCATCCTAAAGCAACTACGTCCCACAAATTTTTTCTAAAAAAAGATTTAATAAATAAAAAAAATGATATCAAAACATTCTTCGACTTAAAAAAAGAAGGAATTGAGTTTGTGTTTAATTTAAATTTTCTTAGCGCTCTCTTCACAACCCAAGTTTTTGCAAAAGAGATGATAGATCAAGAGGGTGCGATTATTATAAATATATCATCCATGAATTCTTTTAGGCCGCTTACTAAAATACCAGCTTACAGCGCAGCTAAAGCTGCTGTAAGTAATTTTACACAGTGGTTGGCAGTGCATTTTTCGAAAGTTGGTATAAGAGTTAATGCAATAGCTCCAGGATTTTTTCTTACGAAACAAAATCGCAATCTCTTAATACAAGAGGATGGGAGTTTTACTCCCAGAGCAGAAAAAATTATTAAACAAACCCCCATGGGGCGATTCGGTGAGCCAGAGGAATTGATAGGAACTCTTCTATGGTTAATCGATGAGAATGCTTCAGGATTTGTTAATGGGGTGGTAATTCCGGTGGATGGGGGATTTAATGCTTATAGTATTTAACCCTCGTTTAGGGATATATACTCACATTAACAGATTGAATATATTCTTAAATCTTTAAATAATATGTTTTAATAAATTAATATTTAGAAATAAAAAGGAAAAAAAACAAGATAAAAATGGTAAAATTTTGTTTTAGATGGTTCGGGAATGATGATCCAGTTTCTCTTCAAAACATCAGGCAGATCCCTGTTGTAGATGGAATTGTATCGGCGCTCTATGATATTGAAGTCGGAGATATATGGCCGAACAATAAATTGAAATCTCTTAAAGAAGTAATTGAGAAACATGAATTAGAACTTTCTGTGATCGAGAGTATTCCTGTTCACGAGGATATTAAATTAGGAAAACCATCCAGAGAAAAATATATTGATAATTATAGTCAAAGTATTCGAAATATGGGAAGGGTCGGAATACCTATTTTATGCTATAATTTTATGCCTGTGTTTGATTGGACAAGGACAAACTTAGCCATGGAAAATCCGGATGGATCCACAAGTCTCGGTTATGATCATAATGCCTTACAAAACATTGATTTAAGAAAGGAATCGCTGGATCTTCCTGGTTGGGCTACGGCCTATTCACATGATGAATTAAATAATCTTTTAAATGAGTATTCTAAAGTTGATGAAAATACTTTATGGAACAATTTTGAATATTTTCTCCAACAGGTTGTACCAGTTGCAGAAGAGTCAAAGGTAAAAATGGCAATCCATATTGATGACCCTCCATGGTCTATTTTTGGGTTACCTCGTATTATTAAAGATGAAGAAGCATTAGATCGGTTAGTAAATAGCGTTGATAGCATTTCAAATGGTATTAGTTTTTGCGTAGGCTCTTTAGGTGCGAATAGACACATCGATTTACCTAGATTAATTCGAAAATACGGAAAAAAAGGACGGATTCATTTTGCCCATTTACGTAATATTAAACATACTGCAGAATTTAGTTTCCATGAGACTGCGCATCCATCAAAATTCGGGGATAATGATATGTACGAAATAACGAAAGCATTAATAGAAACAAATTTTAAAGGCGTTATACGTCCAGATCATGGGAGGATGATTTGGGGTGAGACTGGTCGTCCTGGTTATGGATTATATGATAGAGCTCTAGGTATAATGTATCTCTATGGCCTTTGGGAGGGCATTAAAAAGGGTTTAAAAGTATCATAATGAATTCATCTTAAAATATTATAGGGATTTTAGAATAAAAATAGTGTTAGATTTTCTTCTTAAGGAATTATAGATTAACTATATAAAGAAAAAGAAGTGTAAAATAGAATGAATAAAAATGTTATAAAACTCAAAAAGCTCACTGAACATTGGGCAGAACATAATGACTCGCACCGAGAATCTTTTGAGAAATGGAAGTCCATTGCAAAGGAAGAAGGTCTTAATAAGGTTGTTGAATATTTACAAAAAGCCATTGAAATGATTGATAAATGTTCTGAATTTTTACGTAAAGCTTATGAAGATATCTAATAAGATATGATAAAATGAGTTGATTTAGTTCTTACTTATTTATTGATTAAAAAATCTTAGAAAAAAAAAGTAATTAGAGAAACATATGAATTAATGGGACTAATTGCTTTTTGAAGATTTCAATTTGTTCCCCAATTAAAGTGGGATTTTCAGTTAATATCCATAAATAAACTGGGATATTATGTTCTGAATATTCAAATAAGTTTTCACCTTGAATTGTGATATCATTCAATGGCATTTCAAAATGGATTTTCTTTTCATGGATTAATCCCATAGAAGAATGAAAATTTGAGAGGGTATGAAATTGGAGAGCGGAATTGTTTAATAAATCATCGTCTTTCTCTTTAATATTAAAGCCTCCAAATATTAACCCATCTAATGAGATTAGGCTGGCTGCTCTGGCTTTTATTTTGAGCACCAGCTCTTCCATAATATTATCTATAATTTTGGATGTATCAGATATTTCTTTTAATGCTTCACTCAGCATTTGCATAATGGTTTCTTGTTGGTAAATCGTCGTATCAATATATTTTGTATCAAATTCATTGTATTTATTAATGATGGGATTAAAAAGATCCTTAATTTTTTTCACATTTTGCTGCCACTTAAGATATTTTCTAAAATCTTGATCGCTTTTATGAATAATGATATGAATAGTGGGTTTTTCATCCAAGGTTACGACATTTTCTAAGATTTTATTAAAATAATCAACAGATTCTTCAAATCTATCTGGATCTTGAACATCTATCACATATAATATTAAATCAACCCCTGAGAAATAGAGCTCTGGTTGTTCTAAATAAGTTTCTCTATACTGAATTTGCCCTCCTAGATCCCAAGAGATTATGGGAAATCCAAAAAAGTCCAATTTTTCTCTTTTTATTCCCTTAGTAGGTAAAAGAGATTGCAATTTAGAATATTCATTTTGAAGAACTGCAAGTATAGAGCTTTTTCCTCCATTATCAAGGCCAATTAATACTATTTTTTTACGCTGTTTAATTTCTTTGCGGATGACTTTTTCTACTACATTTGCTATTTTTGCCCATTTAATAATCATTCGAGGCAAGATTCCCTCGATTTGTGGAGGATTGGTTTCATTAATATTCGCTAAATCTTGAATAGTTCTAATGCCTTCTTCCTTTAATGATTTTGCTGAAATGGAATCAATTCCAAATAAAGTTTCTGGTCCAAAATCTAATATATCTGATAATACATTGATAGAAACATTACTTTTAAAAAATTCCTTAATTCTCTCAAATTCCTCTTTTTCAGACATAATTTATTCCTTCCCTAAAATTTTTATTATAACTTACTATTTTAAGAGATTAAATAGTAATTAATTAAACACCTTATTCTAATATAATAAATAAAAACATCTTACTTTTTAATATTATTTTATTAGAAGACATTTTTTGTACTATTATGTGAGTATAACAAATCGTTATATATATTAAAATCTTTTTTATTTTATTATTATAAATAAAATGTAAGAGTTATACATAATAGGTATAATTTTATTATTTTTTTAGAAAGAATTAGAAAATAATACAAATATTTAATTAACAAGATAAAAATTAATTTTATAGAACTATAAGGATATATTAATTTTATGGAAAAACGTGTTCCAGAGCAAATTATAGTCTGCTTAGATACATCACGCTCAATGTTTCGAAGAGATTATAATCCATCTAGATTTATTTGTAGTATTGATGCTATAAAAACATTTGTAACTACACGGGCAGCAACAGATTCATCTAAATTTGCAATTATTACCTTTTCAAACAATGTAAAAAAAGTTCTCGATTTTACGAGTTCAGAGGAACATATATTCAAAGCATTAGATTCCTTAACTATTAAAGGTGGTTCAGCTCTCGGTGAGGCGTTAGGCTTATCTATTAAAATAATTATAGAAGAATTAAGAAAATTAGTAGAAACAATCCCGAAAATTCTGGTAATTTCTGATGGAAACTATACTAAAACAGCAATAGATCCAATAAAAATGGCTGGACTGGCTCAGAGTCTAAACATTAAGATTGATACATTTCGCTTAGGAGAGGCTAGTCATTTGAATATTTTAAAGCGGTTATCTGATCTTACGAAAGGAACCTATTATTATAATAATGATAAAGAAACATTAAAGCAATCAGCTGTTGATTTTGCTCACTCCAATATAGGATCGAAAGATCCTTATTTTAAATCTCCTGCTGAAAATCCTGATTTTTTGAGAACCATCGCTGCTAATCTGTTGCGTGTGAGAGATCTTACCGAAAGTATGGAACAAAAGTTAAAACAAATAAAAGGTCTAGAAAATTACAAGAAATGTAGTATATGTTTTTCGGATGTGGACCCTATTACAAAAGGCTCCTTTTATATAACTGGGAGATATTGCCCAAATTGCCACGCACCATTCCATATTCATTGCTTGGCAGGATGGGCTGAATCCCAGAATGATCAACGTTTAAAACGTTCGGGAACTGTTAGATGCCCTCACTGCTTTTATCTATTAAAGATCCCTAAAGAAGTAACTCAAGCACAGAAATTAAAGCTGCTTTCTGGATCTCGTACCAATGTAACTCTTAATTCTGACTCTAAGGAAGAAGTTTTTGTGGAAAAGATAAAAGCTATGAAATTGGGAGTTGAAGCACAATATAATGCATGTGTAGTTTGCAATATGATATTTGAGAAAGATCAAGAGGTCATAAGATGTCCCGTATGTGGAGCTCTATATCATGAAGATTGTTTTTCTAAATTAAACAATAGTATTTGTCGTAATTGTGGTACAAAATTAAAATTAGGATAAATTTTTTTACAGAGACAAAAATAACATTATCATACTAATTTATTATGAAAACCCTAATATAATGACCAACTCAGCTTATAATATTAAAAATGTGAAAATTGGTCGAGGTCATTTTAATTTACCTCCAGTTTTAATTGGGACAATGTTTTATGATGGACAAACTTTAGTCGAGAAAGAAAATCCAGAAAGATTTGATGAACAAAAGGCAAAAAAAAGAATAGAGAATCAAAAAAAGTTAGCTTCCCAATATAAAATTCCGGCTATGATTGAAATCTCAGCAAGTAATGCGAATGCCATGATAAAATATTTAGAGTTCTACTTGGATAATTATGAAACCCCTTTTGTTTTGGGTGGTACCCTTGAAACCCGAATAGCAGGAATCCAATATTTATATGAGAGGGGTATAAAACCAGCAGAATATATATATAATGCCATTACCAATTTGAAAAATAAAAAAGAGCTTGAACTTCTTAAGAAATATCATATCGAAAGCCTTGTAGTATTAATGCTTAGCTCGGAAAATATGACCTCCACGCAGCGGTATGCATATCTTACGGCAAAAAACCAACCAGGAAATGTAAGTTTAATTCAAGGACTTAAAAATTTAGGAATAGAAAAAATAATGGTTGATGGAGGTGTAATTGATTTAGAAAGCCTAGCCCATATTCTAGAAACACAAAAATTAATATGTCAATCATTAAATTTACCTGTTGGGACTGCTCCAAATCTCTTTTTATTTAAATATTCCTCTCCTCGATTGAATAAAAAATTTCACACTAAATTTAGAAGAGCAAGTATTATGTTTGTCGCAACATGGTATTCAAATTTTATTTTTTATGGAGCAATTGAAGATGCCACGGAAAGTTTTGCATCAGCTTATCAGAGTTTCCAATTCAAAAAAATCGTAAAAGAGAAAAACATAAAGCTTTTTGACTAAAATATTTTCTTTAGTTTTGCTTAAAAGCTTTAGGCTTTAATGGTTTGACAGATTGTGTTTATCTATATTAATAATTTTCAAATAATGTTATAATTTGTGTCCACAATTTTGACAATATTTCTGACTGAGACTTTCAATTTTTTCACCACAATTAGGACAATAATTGATTCTAATATCCTTTTCAACAGCGACGTCTCTTGAAGATTTTATCTCAGAAGTCTTCATTCCATAAATTTCCTTTTTTTTTAACGGTTCTTCAATAAATTTCTCTTTACTCTTTTGGGTTTGGATAAATCCCACTGAAAAAATAGATAAACCTACAATTCCAAGTGCTGGGATAAAAGTCAAATAAAAGCCTCCTAAAGGTGTTGCTGAAATAGTCATTCCTGGCCATATATAACCCTCATTTAATTCTATCATTTCATGCAGTGTTTTAATTCCCAGTAAAACCTCATTTCTAAACATTATAAATAAAAGTATAGATAAAATAATTACTATACCACCAGCAACTAGACAAATAATAGAAGGAGCTGAAGATCTACTTCCAAAGAATAAATTTAAAATGCCAAGAATAATCACAGATAGGGCAATTATTAATATCAGAATCGTGAGCATAGCAAATATTGAAGAATTAAATAGCGTATTGTAAAATACTGGATAAAATAAAGACCATGTAAAAATCCAGGATGGATTTAGTAAATTAAAAAATTCAGCAGAAAGATTGTTGAAAAGCGGATTATATTTTACAGTTATATTTGTAAAATTATAACCATACCCTCCACTAAGAGAAAAACCAAAAATTCCGAAATCTATTACTCCCGAAACAATTGGTAGAAATGTTCCAATAAAAATTAATGCCCCTAGAATAATAGATATACTCCCAACTATATATTTAACATATTCTTTTGATTGCATTTTTTTTCACTTATTTTTGATTTGGATGTTAATATTAGTAATTGAATCATATTTAAATCTTTTTAATGAATTAGGATTTCTTAAACAAGTTCCTTCTAAAAATGCTAAATAATCAAGAAAAATAGTAATTATTGGATTTAGGCTCAAAAATATTATGAATAATATTTCTAAATGAATTTATATAAAATTTTTAAATTACTTATAGTTTAAAACATCATTTCAAAAAAATTTTAAACATTTCGATTAATTTATTTTAAACTAAAGCAAAACTAAATATTTAAGCTAAAATTAATTTTTTAAATATAGAAATTATCTTTATATTTTTATAGATAATATGAAAAATTAACAAGATTATTTCTAAAAACAGAAAAATTTCACTTAATTTTGAACAAACAATGTATAATAATCATGATAAAGAAGAATTAGAAATTGAAGCATTAAATTTAATCGATAGAGCGGATGAATTATTAGTTCAGGGAAAAGGTAAGCAAGCAATTGATTTATATGAAAAAGCAGCCCAAAAATATTTGGATCTTGGTAGTTATCTAAAATTAGATCAACTATATATAAAAATAGCGTCGATCATCTCAAAATTTAAAAATAACATTCAAGCAATTTACAGACTTAAATCCATAGTCAGAAAAACAGAAGAATTAGATTTAAAAGAGATCTCTGCAAAATTATTAACAAAGCTTGGAGATCTAAGTTATAGAATGAAGGATTATGAGACTGCTGGAGAGGCTTGGAAAAAAGCAGCGAACTATTTTTTAAAACTCGATTCAGAAGATGATTATTATATTGGACCCTCCGCAAAACTTCTATTAAAAGCAGGGGAAGCATTAGAGCGAACCAAAACCAATAAAAATGAAGGTGAACGGCTTATGTTAAAGGCTATAATGTTGGTAAATAAGGTGGATGAGCTTTATAAGACTGAGGAAAAAAGAGCATTAAAATTACTAAATTTAGAGGATTATAATGCTGCTGCAAATAAATATATAACAATTTCGAATTATTTTCAAGAAGCTTCCAATAATATAGATCAATTAACGGACAAATCTGATAGAATAGAAATTATTAAAAATGCAAAAAGTAGATTGCTTCACCTTCAGGCAGAATATGTTCTAGTGGCAGCTTTATGTTTGAGAGCTTCAAAAAAGAGGGAATTTAATCCTAAAATTAAAGAACTAGGCCAGAAAGCTCTTCAACTTTTAAAAAAATCTGTTGACCTCCTAAAAAGTGTGTTTAATTCCGATGAGGTTGAAAAAGACAATGAAGACGTGCTTCGCATAACATTTGATACCCTTCTTATTTCAATAGTGAATGAAATGCTTGGACAAAAAGAATTCAATCCAATCGAATATCTTTTATTGGATATTAATAATAAAAAATTGATTAAAAAAATTAAGGAAAGCACTTTTTACAAGCTGACAGAACGGATAGAGAAGTTAGGTCTCCAAGACACCCTAAAAATGCTAACTGAGGCTCATTTAGGGCATTTAAATAAGGTCAAGAACACCTTGATTCCTTATTTTACCTGATTATTCTAGTTAATTTATTCCTTTTCTAACCCAATTTTCTTCTATTCTCAAATTTTTTATAAATTAGATTTATAATAGCTCTAGAAATGTTGATAAAAGAAGATAGGGATCAGAAAAATTATATTAGGTTATTATAAAGGAGAATTTAAAGTTAAATAATTAAGAAATAGATACGGTAATAATCTATTTTTTAAATAATAATTTAGAATTGTAATAAAAGTTGATTATATTTGATTTTAGAGAGCTTCCGGACGCCATGTCTCCCGGAACTATAATCGCAGTCAACTAACCCAGCTTTTTCAAGTTTTTTAATTTGAGCAGATATATTGGCTTCCGTCATTTCTAAGTTCGCTGCAAGATTAGATACATCCATAGGTCCTGACTGGATTTCTTGGAGTATGCTCCGCCTAGTTTTAGAAGATAAAGCTTTCACAATTAACTCAATTTCTTTATCTGTATCTATTTCTACCAAATCAGAAAAATTATTTAACAAACCTACCTTTAAAACTTTACTTTCAGTTAATTCGTTAATTTCCATTGTTTATAATATAATTTTTATTAAAAATTTTAAATGTTTTATAAAATTTAATGATAATTTTTTCAAGATTAGTAAATAATTTTATACTTTTATATATTAGTTAATTTTTTTTGCATGAGATCTTGTAGGAGAATATAATCCTTGTAATTCTTTTATTACATTTATTACAGAGGACTACTAGAAAAAAGTTTGCTTTTGCAACCATTGTATTATATAGATATTCATTTATATAAAATAGAAACAAGTTTATAAGTTTATTTTAGTATTAGAGAGTTTTGAAATCAAATCAATGGATTTATTATTAAAAATAATTATTTTAGTTCCTAAGATTTATCAAAATCGAATTTGTCGTAATTTTTTTGTTATGAATTTTACTTCTTTTTTTTAAAAAAAATAATCGGTATTAAAATTATTCTCAAATCTCAAATTATTAAAATTTAGCTATATTTAAATTTGTTTAATAATTAATTACGTTAATTTGGCTAAATAATAAATATAGTACTATAATAGTTTTTATTTTTTTTATATCGTGAAAAATTATTCAAAATAAAAATACAATTAAATCTAATTTTTTAATGTAAAAAAGAAATATATTATGTAAAAGATTGCATTAAGTTTCAAATTTAATCTATTATATCCTTTTCCTTGTATTTGATATAATAAAAAATTTAAAATTTTTAAATAGAAGTAAAAAAATTTAATTTGAACACAAAGGTTACAAAACCAAACAGAAATTACATTAATTAAATATTAATCGTTTATTTAAAAAATATCTCCAAATTTTAGAAGAAAAAACAGATTTTTTCTTCTTTATTTATTTTTATAGGATAAAATAAAAAAAAAATTAAAATTTGAATATTATGAATCTTTAATCTTTAAAATTTATTTTTAGAAAGCAGAAAAAACTAAACTCCCATATATCTTTAAGGATATTTTCAAAAATTAAGCTCATTTTGAAAAAATTAATGAATTTATAATATTTAAACAATCTATTATATGAAGTAATGTAGTAATTTTTGAATAAATTTTAATTTTTATATTTAATTTTAACCAGGAATTAATATTTACTGTTTTATAAAGCGAAATAATTATAAATTTTTATAAATCATTAAATTTTATAAGTTTATGATTAAACAAGTTGCTATAATCCTTAAAAGATTTTAGAATTTAAACTGAATATTCAAATATATACTAAAATTACATCCTTTAAGTCTATCTTATATTAAGAAAGCATATATTTAAATAGATTAATACTATTTATTATATAGTAATAAATGATTACAAAACTTACAAGAAAAAAAAGAGGAGATTAATGCAAATTGGATAAAAATAATTCATCTAATAACGATAGAGCAGATTCTAAACATGAATCTACAGTATTAACTGTAAGAATTAAAAAAAATCTTGATGAAGTTCTAAATACTATAGCTGAAAATAGGCACCTCACAAAAGCAGCAGTAATTAGGGAATATCTTGAAAAATCCGAATTTTTTCTAATGGATCATAATTCTATTAAATCATTAAATCAAAATGAATTAATATTGTTAAAAAGAAGGTTCTTTAATAAGATAATAAGTGAACTTGATGAAAAGAGACAGATAGAATTGGCTACAGAATTAGCACGCTTCATCAATGATTTAGCAAGGTTAAAAGGGAAAATGAATGATATTCCTTACAAATTAGATTTATGCGAAGAATATGGACTTTTTCCTAAATTTCTCGATGAAGAAGGATTTATTCTGATTAATAAAAAATTCGGCCCAAAAAGATTTGTAGAAGCATTTATGTGGATTTTAATTACTATGGGCGATAAGGGAGATTACGATAGAGAATTTACAACGGAAGAAATAGAAGACAGTAAGAAAGTAGCTGAAAGATATATGGAGACGATTCAGCCAGTTCGTAGAGATGAGACTCATTATGCCTTTGAATTCGCTCGTTTGAAAAATGAAAGCAAGGGTTAATGCTAACTAATAATTTTACCAAAAAATACAAGAAATAAGTTATAAAAAAATTACCAATTTGCTAAGTAAATTCAAAATTATTTAAAATTAATTATTATCAATAACTTCTTTTAGACCGAGTAAAGGCACTAAAAACTTTCTTGGACGGAAAAGAATCTCATATAAGACCTCATGTAAAATTCTTTCGATGGTAAAGAAGTTTATGAGCGTTATATTCGCATTTAAATTTTTAAGAATTTTATTCATTATTTTTCTTTCCCATTTATTCAAGAAAGTTAATATTGCATCGAGTCCTTTCCTTTTTTCTCTAAAGCCTTTTCGAAAAAATAAGCTATACAGAATCTCTTCAGGTACAACATATTCATCTTTTTCAATAATATTTTTCTCAATAAATAATAATAATGTATTAAATTTAATATAACTTAATGATCTGAGATAAGAAGCAATATCTTTATCCGTTGGAAATCTCTGCTTCCTCTCTTCAAGGGAAAGTTCAGGATCTCCTTCAAAATCCATAAAATAGAAATTAAATTGGGTATCACTTTTATTATATAAAATTTGTTCCATGTGAAGGTCTTGATGTACTGGTTGAATTTCAATGTTCTCTTTTTCAAATTCAGATCGGAATTTTTCTAATACATCCTTGGCATCAAGAAATACTGCTTGGATCTTTGTTAAATTATAAAAAATGTTTTTAGATTCTTGTTGCATTAGATGTTGTAAATCCGAAATCATTAAGTTAAGTTTATGTGTATAATTTTTCAAATAAAAATCGCTTTCTACGGTTTCTAAAGAATAATTTTCTTGGTCAGGCAGAATTAATGCGTTATGTAAGTTGGTAATATAATTACCAATTTCTTCAGAAATTTGTAAAGATTCCTTAAAGTATTGTTTGATTATTTTGGAAAGTTCTTCTTTATCTTCCAACTTTGAAAAATCAGTACCCAAATCTGAAAAAGTATTTTTAATCATACTATTAAGTTCGTTCCAATAAATATCACCCACATTTCCTTTATTTGATATATATTCAAGGATGCCTACAGATTCCTTATTATTAATTTTTATAGTTCCATATATTTTGGGTGCGTTAAAAAATTGATTCTTATTCAAAACTTGTAAAGTTGTAGGTTCTAAGCTCTCGCGATATTCTTTATAGGATTTTAATACATAATTAAAAGTCTCAATATTCTTTTGTTTTTTGTTAACTAAGGTGAGTTTAAACAGGAGGTTTGTGGTATTACCCTTACCTAATTGTTCAAGTTCCGCTTCATATCGTTCTTTATAAATACTCGCTTCAATTAATGCCTGCGCTTTTCTCATATTGATTTCATCTTGAAACTGTTCAGTGTAGAGGGCAAGTTTTAAGGAAAGTTTTGGAAATTTTTCCGAAATTTCCTTTTCAAATAATAAGTTTTTCCAGAAATATAAGCAATATTCCGCTTCAATGAGATTTAATGTCAAAATCTCTGGTTCTCTCTCAATAGTTAGTGCGATTTTTTTACTAAACGTATTTTTTGTAAGATTAACTATATTTTTATTATTTTTCTCGCTTAGATCTAAAATATTATTCAAATTTTTATAATAGATTAAGGGGAGAAAATATCTCTTTTCATAATCAGGCTTAGAAATCTTAATAATTGTTAAGTAGATTCTTTCAGCAATGATATTAAAATAATCCAATGTAATTTTAAATTCTAAATTTGACAAGAGAAATTTATCTCCGAACCAACGTCGAGAGAGAAGAAAAGCTTTGAATTCCATCGAACCCATTACATTTTCTATTATATTTTTATCAATATGGGTAAATACAGACATCTTACTCAATCTTTCAATTTATTATCAATTATTTTTTGTATAATAATTACTAATGTATATTCATTTACAAATTTTTATTTTTTTTGATATTATTTAGTTTATTTCTTAGTATAAGTAGCAAGAAAGGCTTTTCCAAATCTTTAGATGAAATAATTGATTTTACAAAATAGAGATTTTTTTATTTAGCTCGTAATTATTGTTTAGATGTTAAGAAATGACTAAGAAATCGATTTACCTCCCAATAGTATTTCATTTCCATCAACCTGTGGACAATTTTGAATATGTATGTGAAGACTGTTATAAAAAAGCATATAAACCATTAATAGAAGCATTATATAATTATTCAAAAATTAAAGCTACCTTACATTTTTCCGGAAATATTTTAGAATGGTTTATAAAAACTAAACCTGATTTTACAGCAAAAATAAAGGAAATGGCTTCTAGGAGGCAAATAGAAATTATTGGAGGAGGATATTACGAACCTATATATGCTGTTATTCCATATCGAGATAAGTTGGCTCAAATTAACAAATTAACTAAACTTATAAAAGATGAATTTAACTTAGAAGTTAAAGGGGCTTGGCTTTCCGAGAGAGTATGGGAACCTAATTATCCTTCCTTCCTTAATAAGACGGGTTTGAAATATGTCATTGTTGATGATAATCATTTCAGATCTACAGGTATATCCGAAGATCAGACGCTCTATACCTATATGACGGAAGATGACGGAAAGACTATTAGAATATTTCCGATTAATGAAAAATTGCGCTATCTTGTTCCTTGGAAGCCAACTACCCATACAATTAAATATTTGGAAGAATTTGCCGATGAAAAGGGCGATAGGATCGCTCTACTGATCTCTGATGCAGAAAAAATGGGTGTATGGGGTTCTACTCATGAAATCTGTTATATCGAAGGATTGGGGCATGAAGAGGGTGATAATGGAAGACCTTTTATTCCCTCATTATTCGAGAGAATTATAGAAAATGATTGGATAAAACCAATAACTTTAAGTGAATATATGGAGACTCATTCCGCAAAAGGCTTAGTTTATCTGCCAACTTCAAGCTATGATAAAATGGAAGAATGGGTTCTCCCCACATCAATTAGAAGATCTTTTGAAGATTATAGGGATAAATTAAGAGAAGATGAGAGTAAGCAAGAATTATATATGTTTCTTAAAGGAGGATTCTGGCGCTATTTTTTAGTCAAATATCCAGAATCAAATAATATGCATAAAAAAATGCTATACGTAAGAAAAAAATTACTTGAAATTGAAAAAAAAATAGAGGCCATAACAGAAGTCACACTTATTAAAAAAATTGAAAAAAAAATTGCTAATGCGTGGGAGGAAATTTATAAAGCACAATGTAATGATCCCTATTGGCATGGTTTGTTTGGAGGGGTTTATCTCCAATTTCTCAGATTTGCCATATATGAGCATTTAATAAATGCAGAAAAAATAATAGACAAAATAAACAGCCTTCTTAATCCGCAATTGAATTCTTATATAAATATAATTCCACTCGATTTTACAGTTGATAGCAAAATGGAGCTCCTGATTGAATCAAATCAGATTAATCTTTATATTAATCCTTCAGAAGGAGGGACAATTTTTGAACTAGATTATAAACCTAAATCCTACAATCTTCTCAACACTTTAACACGCTGGGAAGAAGCGTATCATTCCAAGGATAAAATAGAAGATAATGAAATCAATGTGGATAAATATAGAAGAAGCATGCTCAGGACTCGAGTCTTTAGCGAAGATATAACTATTGAAGAATTAAAGGCAGATAAATACAAAGAATTGTCAGATTTTGTAAATACCGAGTTTCAAGTGGTTAAAAATATGAAAAAGCAAAAAGAAGCTCTTATTCAATTACAAAAGAACGGGAAGATCCAGCTTGATATGCTTGAGAAACCACTTGAATGTGAATTAAATAAGCAAATAATATTAGAAAACAAAAGGATTAAGATTCTAATATTTGGAAAAATTAATTCAAATGAAATAAATCATTTGAAATTAAATTCGGTATTGGAAAAAGTAGTAATGGGCATTGATATTCCTTTCTTCTTTAATGGGAATCCGGACGAATTTAAAGAATTGTTGAATGCATCCGAATACATTGGGACAACTTTTGAAGCCTATGATAAAACCTATGATCTAAGTTTCAAAATCAATTTTCTTTCCGAAGGCGAACCCAATCTTAAACCGAAAATAAAAAGCTTCCCAATTATCTCTTATACTTATACAGATGAAGGATATAAGGACTTATATCAAGGAATAAATGTGATTTCCATTTTAAAGCTAAAAAAAGAGTTTCATGTAGAGTTTGAAATAGTAATTAGCTAAGCCTGATATATACTAAACCGATTTTTAGCTTATGAATCTTTAATTCTATTTCTCTTTAAATTAAAAATTGATTAGATTTAAAAAATCAAAAACAAATTTTCATTCCGTATTTTATCAGTTATAAAATTGGAAACTGAATTTTTTCAATTTTTTCTAATTTTAAGATAGCTACTCAAAATAAAAGTACTTCATTTAGTTTTTTATGCACATATTAATGAAAAATTGGTTTAAAAAAACTTAAAAAGAAATTTACTTTTTTGATATTATTGATTAAGATGTCAACTAAACAAATTAATGATAGATCTCGAGAATTAATATTATTCTTCACCCTCACTTTCATTATCTCGTGGGTTATATGGTTTTTAGCACCATTAATTTCTTTTGGAGATGTTCTATTGTTTATTTGGATATGCTTAATTGGAGCGTTTGGACCTTCTATTTCAGCATTATTACTCGCTTCAAGAAAAGCATCTCATCATGAAAATAATCAAAAAAAGAAAAAATGGATTACATTTTGCATTATCTTTATTATAACAAGTTTCTTATCAATTTTCATCACATTTATTTTTTATCCAATAACTTCTCTTATTTTTATCATCCCTATTATTATTGCATCCTTTATCGCATCATTCTTAATTTCTAGTATGTTTTCCTCTAATTCAGGCATATTAGACTTGCTAAAATCAATTAAAGGAGTTAAAGGAAAGAACTATTTTCTTCTAATCGCATTTTTTCTCCCTATACTATTTGAAATTGTAGCTGTATTAATTTCCCTCATCTTGGGGGCAAATTTATATTCTTTTGGTGAATTTTTCCTAACTATAGCTATATACCCTTTAATATTTTCATATCTATTCTTTTTTGGAGGCCCTCTAAATGAAGAGATTGGTTGGAGAGGATTTGCAACACCTCGTTTGCAGGAAAAATATAGTCCCTTGATAACGGGATTAATTATAGGAGTTATTTGGTCAGTTTGGCACACTCCTTTGCATTTTAATGGTTTTTATGCAGGTGGTTTGCAAGGATTTCTGTTAAGATTCATATATAATATTCCTTTTGGAATAATTTTTACGTGGTATTATAATAAATCTCAAGCTAATTTATTAGGGGCAATCATCCTTCATTTCTCTATAAATACTTATTTTGGTACATGGGCTTCTTTATACATTCCAAATGCATATATTTATACTCTATTGATTTACATTTTGTTTACAATCTTTATTATAATTTATGAGAAAATGTGGAAGAAATTTCCAATTAAGAATGATTAAAAATTCAAATAAGATAACAAAATTTGGATAAACATTTCAATATATATTTTTTTTATTTTTAAAAATTATATAAAAATTTGTCCGTAATATATAGATTATTATTGTCGAAAATATGCAACATTTAAAAAGGATTAAGTTTAATTTACCTTTATACGATTAAAATATTTTGATTTGTCGATTTATCATGAGAGAGTACCACAACTACAAAAAATATCCATCATGGATAGACTCCTCTTCAATGTCTTTTCATGATTTATTGAAAAAGAACAAATATTTACAAGAAATCCGGAATAAGTTAATCGAAAACAAATTTAAGAACAAAAATAACGAATAATTTTTTTTTTTCTATTTTTCTTTATCATTTACATGGTTATATTTTGAAAATCAAATTCTATAAATTATTATAGGTTATAATCTCTTTTTGCGAAAATCTTCTAAGAAATTATGAATAATTATTAATAATTTGATGGTAATTTATATAATGGGTAAGGGAATACATAGGTGGTTATTATGTCTAAAAGAAAATTGTACAAATGTGATGATAAATTTTGTTGGAATGATTGTGAAGGGGAAATAAAAAAATGTATTAGGAAAAGTGAGTATGTACAAAATATTAGAAAAGATTTATTAAAAAAAAGATATAATAAACATGACTTAAAATCCAGAAAAGAACTAATAAAGAAAAGACTTGTGGATATAGATTCTTAAATAAATCTTAATCGGTAGATTTTACAAAATAAAGTTTGTAATCTTTAAATATCTATGAAATATATATAATTATTCTTATTTAATACCTTTTTAACATAAAAAAAGAGAGATATATATACATATTTTTTTTAAAAACTCTTTAATTTCTATGGTTGTATTTTTGGAATGGATATATCTTAAATTATAGAAAATTTCTAATTATTTAACAGTAAAAAATGTAATAAATAAAAATTGAAGTATACTATTGTTTTTTGAAAATCTTAATCTTCGATTTTTTGTTGATACTTGAAATAACAAGTTTAATTTATAATTAATGTAATTCATTTTTTTAAAGCAATAATATTGAATTAAATATATATAAGGATTTATAATGTTCAATTTTAATGTAAAACAAAAATCATATAAAGTTGGAAAATATAGTATTGGAGGAGATCCCAGAGAGGCTCCATCAGCAGTTATTGGCACGATTTTTTATTTAAAACAAAAAAATATCTTTAAGGATGAAACTAAAGGGGAAATAATCAAGGATTTTGCCGAAACATTAATTAAAGATCAAGAAGAATTAGCTGATAAAACTGGTTTAGTTCCAGGGTTGGATGTCATTATATCATATGAAACATCTGTTAAATCGATACTTGATTTTGTTGTTGATGTAACTGATATGCCAATTTTATTAGATGCTCCAACAGATGATGTTAAGATGAATGCTTTAGAATATATTAAAGAAGCAGGAGTTCAAGAAAGAATTATCTATAATTCGATAACTCCTGAATCAGGTAATGATGAATTTGAACTGCTCGTTAAGAGTAAAATCAAAAATTTTATACTCCTGGGCATGGAATCAAAAAAATGGACTATTCAAGCTCGAATCGAAGTGATTGATAATTTAATTGAGAAAGCAAAAAGTTTTGATTTGGCAGAATATAACTTTATTATCGATACTGCCGTTATAGATATGACGTCATTGGGATTAGCAATGAGTGCTATGTATGAAATTAAAAATAAATATGGATTTCCCGTTGGCTCTGGAGCTCATAATGCTGTAGATACTTGGAGTAATTTAAAAACTAAGTTTGGAAATATCAAAAAGTATGCTTCCGTGGTAGCATCAACTATTACCTTAGGAGCTGGTGCTGATTTTATACTTTATGGTCCAATACAACATGCTAATCTCATTTATCCTAATGTAGCATTCATTAAAGCCGCCCATTCCCAATTATTGTTCGATGAAGGTAGAATGGCTCCTCCAAATCATCCTGTGTTTAAAATAGGATAATTTAATAATTAATTCTGGTAAGTAAATGTTTCAATATAATACAGAACAAAAGTCTTATAAAATAGGAAAATATTGTATAGGCGGGGATCCAAGAAAGGTACCAACAGCATTAGCAGGTACTATTTTTTATAAAGACCAAAATAAAATCTTTAAAGATGAAAGGCAAGGAAAAATTGATACAATTTACGCTGAATCTTTAATTAAAAAACAAGAAGAAATGGCAGATAAAACAGGCTTAACTCCTTTACTTGATGTCATTCTTTCTTATGAGAAATCTATAACACCTATTTTAGATTTCGTATTTGATGTTAGCGATACTCCTATTTTAGTTGATGCTCCTTATTGGGAAATTAAGAAGCCACTAATCGAATATCTTATTGAGACTGGTTTGGATCGACAAGTAGTTTACAATACTATTACATCCTCGTCATTTGACGAAGAATTTGAATTTTTAACCTATACAGATATAGAAAATTTTTTTTTATTACCTATTGAAACTTATTATTGGACAACGAAAGCTCGGATGAATTTAGTTGATAATCTTATAAATAAGGCTTTATCATATGATTTGAAGGGTTATAACTTCATGATTGATACATGTACAATCGATTATACCTCTTTTGGAATTGCAATGAGCACTATCGAAGAAATTAAAAATAAATACGGTTATCCTGCAGGAACTGCTGGGCAAAATCTTGCTGATGTTTGGATAAATCTCATTCCAAAATTCGGCAACATAAAAAAATACATAAAAATAGCAGCATCTACCATAACTTTATCAGCGGGAGCAGATTTTATTTTTTATGGTCCAATCCAACTTGCAGATATAATATATCCTAATGTTGCTTTTATTAAAGCCGCCCATTCCCAATTATTATTTGATGGTAAAGAAATTCCACCACCAAATCACCCTGTATTTAAAATTAATTAATAAAACCTATTTCAACTTTTAGAGCCAATTATTTGATTATTTCAGAAATAAATTTACTCTTTTAACTAATAAAATTTACATTTAATACTAATTCTTTATCTCTTTAATATATAAAAAAAAAATTAAATTATTTATTTTTTAAACAGCTCCAAAAATTTCTCCAATTTTTTGCGCTAAAGCTACGGGTCCTTCAATACGGAGCTTTGCTGTAGTATATGCTTGAATACCGTCAATTTCTCCTTTTTGAATCCCCACAAAGCTCTCTACAGAGTCATAATTAAATTTTATAACTGCTTTTTCCTTTTCCCCTTCAACAATTTCCATTTCACCATTATCAAAGATTACTTGCCATGTTCCTCCTCCTGATCCTTCAATATTATACTGGATGACTACTTTTTTCTTAAATTCTTTAGCAACTTCCGGTTTGAAGGTTTTTTTCATCGATTCAAATCCCTCTTGTACGTCAACCATATTTTTTCATCTCTTATTTATTTTTAATATTCTATTTTAATATATAAATAGAATTAGAGTTCAATTCCTTTCTTTTCAGCCAATGCTTTCTTAGTAGCAGCTAGTCCAAGCAGCACGTCAGTAGCCCATCCATCCGCTCCAATCTCATCACACCAATCTTGACCGGGACACGCACCCCCACCAATTAAATAGATATATTTATCACGGAGACCTTGTTTTTTGAGATATTCGATTACCACTTTCTGTTCAAACATGGTGCCGGTAAGAAGGGCGGATGTTCCAATTATATCAACTTCTTCCTCTTCTGCTTTTTCAATAAATTTCTCTTTCAAAACATCCCTTCCAAGATTGAAAACTTGAATTCCATTGGCTTGAAATACCGCTGTCACGATACTTATGCCAAGATCGTGAATGTCTCCTTTTACCGTTCCAATAACCATTTTTGCTTTAGGTTTATATTCTCCTTTTGGGATATTCTCTAAAATATGTTCTAAAGATTTCTGCATAACCTCTGCTCCCACCATTAAATAAGGAAGGGCGACCTCACCTCTTCCAAATCTTGCTCCAAGTTCCTGTATTCCTGTTGTAAGTCCTTCTTGGATTAATTCTAAGGGTTTTATTTTCTCCGCAAGTCCTTGCTTGGCGAGTTCCAAGCATTCCTCCTTTTTATAAGTAAGAATAGCTTCTTTCATTCCATTAACTATCTCTTCTTTACTTGTCATTTTTATTTCACCTTTCTTTAAAATAATGCGAGCTCCTCATCTGCTTCTTTTAAGATTGCATTACAACGCTCATCCACATCTTTTGCGATTTCTGGATCTGGTTGATGTTTATCCAATTCTTTCAAACGTTCTCGGCATATTTCAACCCACGTTTTAGCTCCTTTCTGGAGCCACTGATCGGAATGCTCATGGATCCAATCATTAGAATGCCAGAATAATCCCATCTTAGGATCGATCCATTTCAACGTTTGAGGATGTGTTGTAAATTGTCCTTTTGGCCCGACTTCTTTTATGACATCTAATGCTAAATGTTCCTCATCTATATTAAGCACATCTTCAGTAAGTTCATAGAGTACTTGTTTCGTGTAATTAACTAAAGTCTCACCCATTACAATAGTCTCCCACATAAACGCTCCAGGTGTAGAACCTACTTGTTGTATGTTAACACCCCATAATGCTTCCATTAATAAAGATAATGCCCATGTAGCTCCCGCTTCATCTAAGGATGATGACAAACAATATGCACATCCCCCAATAGGAAGACCGTATAAATCTTGATAAACTTGACCCCCCATTCCGAGTAATATACTAGGGAGAGGACCCACAGCTAATTGTCCTGATTGAGGGTCGACAGATGTAGGTTGAGGCCAAGGAATAGCTGCCGTTCCAGGATCTAAATATTGCGATAATGCAATACAAAAATGAGTACACGCCACAGCTAAGGCATTTTGTGCTGGAGCTGTTGCTGGTGCGGTAAAAGGTGCTGTTCCACCCCAATATGGATATGTTGGTAAATGATATTTCGCACTTCCGACCGCTGCCCAAAAGTTTTGTCGCGTACAGGTTAGAGGTCCAATAGTTGTAGGTAATCCTGCAATTATAGGACGTTTTTTTAATTCATCAAAACCTCCTTGCACTTCGGCAGCCAATTTACCTACATAATCCCATTCCTTTAATCCTCCTTCTGTTATTGCACATGGTCCTCCATGTTTAGTGGAGAATTTCATCTTATTATAGGTTGTATGTAACTCCGCAGGAAGTCCTTGATGACTACGTTTCACATCTTCAACGGGAGTTCCGAAAAATCCATCATATGCATCAACTGCATCAATCATTCTAAAACCTCTTATTACATCTTCTTCACCAGGAGTTTTAGAATCCCATTGACTTGTTTGTTCATTCCAAATATACATTTTTGTCGAGCCACTAGTGAAAAGGTTATAAAAATCATTATGGTAACTAGACACAAGTAAATCATTATTAGGATCTCTTGCAGCTAAAAGATAAGATTTTGGAGCTTTTGCAATCATTTCTCTTACCCAATACTCTGGAAACTTCACAATAAGTTCCTTTTCATCTATTTCTACTGGGGCGTCCTTTAAATACTCTATACAGTCTTTATCATCGATATGAACCCCAATTTCGCTCAAGATATGATATGCTGCATTGTCAATTCTCTCTAAATCTTCTTTAGAGGCAATACGCCACATTCTATTCATTTTTGGATATCTTACTTTCTCACCTTCTCTCATATTCAATACACACTTATTTTTTTAAGATTATTTAATTCTTTTAATTTTAGCTAAAAAACCTAATTCTAAGTATAATTTAAATATAATAGGAAATAAAAATAAATTATGCTTGAGAAGTAAAGCAGTCTCTAATTATATTTTTAATTATTAAAATTTGGAAGCGATTTAAATGAAAAAGAAAAAAAGATTAACTTTAAAAACACCTATTCATCCAAGCTTTCAAGATTTTTTTGAAAGGATTGAATATTTTGAAATAAGTCAAATATACCGTATAGATGAAGAGATCATTTATGCAACTGAAAAATTTAAATTCAAAGATCCTAATATTAATCCAAAAGCGTTTGAGGGGCAATATGGAATTGAATATATTGAAGTTTTAACACAAGATAAAAAAACGAATGAGTTTGTTTGTTTTGCAGGTTCTAAATGGCTGGATGAGATGAAAGATATTACAAATGCCCCTGATTTTATTATTGATCCTCCAATAATAATGGAAAATAATTCAATGACTATCTCATTTATTTGTGATAATGAAAATCTTGACAAAATCATCTCTAAAAATGAAAAAATTTTTGGTTCAGGATTTAAAATTTTGAGTATAACAAATATACATCCAAATCTTGATAATCTATTTTTTCTAATAACTGACCGTCAAAAGGAAATTGCATATTATGCAGTTAAAAATGGTTATTTTGAAATTCCTCGTAAAATTAACGGCTCAGATTTAGCCGAACATTTTAAAATTTCTCAAAGTGCTATATACGAGCATATTCGCAAAATTGAAAGAACATTATTCAATCTAATATTTCTTTAAGATAATTCTCAAAAACTTGCTTTGCTTAAATTCAATATACTTTTAGCATTATTAAAAAAAGTTATTGTAAATATCTAGATTCATATTCGGTAGGTTTTACTGTTTCAACACTCTTTATTTTAATTCCAGTAATAGAATTTAACCACTTCATTTTTTCAATTTCGGAGGAGTATAATTTTAATTCAATTTCATTTTTTAATTTTGTTGGTCCAATTTCAGAAAGAGGATTACCATAAATTCTTATTTCTTTCAAATTCGGAAGGTCTGGTATATTTAATCTTACGATTGAATTTTTTCCTAAAACTAAAACTTCTAATGAAATTAATTGATCAATACCCTGAATTTGGGTAATATGATTTTTCTCAAGATTTAAATAAACTAGGCTATGAAGCATATCTAGCTCTTTAATCTCTTTTAATGAATTATTGACAAGATATAGTCTCTTAAGATCAAGCAAATTTTCAAGTCCTTTGATTTCATTGATATAATTATTAGAGAGATTTAGTACCCTTAGATTTTTCAATGAGGATAATCCTTTGATTTCGGTAATTTGATTTCCAGTACCATAATTTAGATCACCAAATTTAAGAATTTCTAATGATTTTAAAGATTCTAATCCGTTAATTTCTTGAAAATTATTACCTGAAAGATCTAATACTCTTAACATTTTCAATAATTCAATACCATCAATTTCACTCACTTTCCTAAGAGTAAGGCCCCATATTCTTAATTCGACAATAAGGCCTTCCTTAAGTATGTATGTTAGCGACTTGGTGTTAAGGTTTTCCGAGAATTTAAACCTTTCTTCTAGATTTAAAATAAATATATAATTAAGATATATATTCATTAACTCTTCACTAGAAAAAGACTTTAAAGATTTATTATTAAACAACTTCGATAATTCTTTGTTATATATTTTAAGACTTAAATTACCATTGTTTTTTACATTATTATCTAAAAATCTAATTATATGTTCCATTAAATCTTCTTTTTTTTTCTTAAATAACAATCCCGTAACCGTTGCCGCAATTCTTGGTGTTTTTTCAAATTGGAATATCCATTCGATTAATAAGTTCACTTTCTCATAGAATTTATTTATGAGAATGCTTAAAGCTATTTGCCTTATATTAAGGTTGGTGTCTCCAATTGCTAAATTCTCTAAAAAATTAATATGAGCAAAAGTTAGTAATTCTAATTCTTTAAGTGTTTGTAAACTCTTGATTCTGGATTTTTGATCAGGATCATATTCAATCTTTAAAATTAGCTCATCTATGTTATGTTGTTTATTCATTTTCCCGCTTGAAAAGTCTTTCTTGATTTTATAATAACATTTTAATTATATTTTTAGTAATAAAAACTCATTCAACTTTTAGTAAAAATAAAAAGGATTTTTTTAATTATTTAAATTTCCTATTAAAAAAAATCTTGAGCATCTTCCTCTTCTGCAAGCACACGTAACTCTTGAAGTAATTTTAATTGCTTTCCTCCCTTTATCTTCAATTTTCCTGATATAATCTTCTTAAGGGTCCGAAGAGTCGACATATCATCTATTTTTATAAAAGTTTTCATGTCAGTTTCGATTTTAGCATCACATTCCTTTTTCGCTTTCTCAATTTCATCTTCATTTTCTCGAAGAATCCCTTTAATATTAATTGTTCCATTTTCAAGGATTAATATTGCAGAGTGAGTAGCATCAATTATATTAAAAAATAATTTTACATTGGTTTTTTTGTATTTTTCTTTGAATTTTTTACTGTCCTTAAGAGGTCGTACGAATTGATTATGCATAAGAGCAGCAAATCCTTCTAAGTTCTCATTTGGACTTACATTCATATTTTATCACCATTTATTATGCTTTAGTTAATATTTATGTAGAATTAAAAATCTTTGGAATATATATTTTTTACTTGCTATTTCAAGCAATAATCCAACTGCAGCTATTGAGAAAAAATTATTTTTTGAAGAATTTTGTTCAATAATTTCTTAGTGTTTGATTAAAAACTGAAAATTAACAAAGAATTATTTAGCATTATAAATCTCAGAAAATAAGTCCTGATCTTTTTTATTAAGATATTTTCTGACTTTCTCTTGATGCTTTTGGCTTTTTATCTCTCTTCCTTCTTTTTTAACTTGTTCATATAATTTTCGGTCGTATACCATTACTAAGCCATCAATACGTACTATTTGTCGCGCAAGTTCACTAGCTATTTTTATAATATGTTTTTTTGTATAGTATCCATCATAAATCCCCTCTCTTACAACATCTACTATTTCATTGGTCAAAGAATTAAATCCCATATAACATTGACCTTTATTGTGTTCTGCTCGTAATCGAGGTATTAAATCAAGAGGCTCAGCTGCAGAATTCTTAATTATATGACCTGGAAGGCTTTCAAAAGCTTTGGCATACTCTTTAATTACTATTTGATATTTATTAGAATAATTCTGAGCATATTTTTTAAGTTTTTGCGCTATTTCGCATTCTAATGCTCCGCCTCCTGGCAATATTTTTTTATCTTTTACTGTTTGAATTGCAACCCTTAAAGAACCATATAATATCTCTTCTAATTCATCCATTAAGGGTTGATTTCCACCTCTTATTAAGAATGTAAGAATTTTTGACTCTTCAACATTTATAATAAACATTTCATCTCCCGATATCTTTTTAAATTCGACAGAATCAGCTTTACCTAATTTTATATTAGATAAATCATTCAAACTTGAGTAGAGATTAACATCCAATAATTTGCATAATTTATTTAATTTTTTCTTTCCCACTAATTCTAAAGCAACTATTCCTTTACTAGCACAATAATCCACAAAATAAGGATTGATTTTTTTCTGGCATAAGATAACATTAACCCCTTTTTGTTTTAATTTTTTTACTAAATTATTATAGAAATTCTTTCTAAATTGGGAAAACTCTTGTAGCTTCTCTCTACTCTTAATCCTGACTTCTTTTGAAATAGCTTCTTTATTTTCCTTAGTAAAATAATCTATAGATTTTTGAATTAATAGTATTCCCGCGTCTTCAATTTTATCGGGTAAATATGAATTTGCCTTATCTTTATATATTATAATCCCATTTATAACTTCAGAATCATTAATAGATTTTCCTTTTACTTTTCTACAAAGAATATCAGAATGATCATAATCTTGAGACTTAAAAAAAAGATCATAATTGTTCTTAAGTGTTTCTTTAATTAACTTTATATGTTGATCTCTATTCTGATAAACAAATTTATGATTCATAACGCTTTTCATTATATCAATTAATTGTCTTTCATTATGGAAATCAAATTGAATAACATTATCTTCTAAGATTTCAAGAGCTTTATTCATAGCAATCGAAAAACCTTTATTAATTATCTGAGGATGTAGTCCAAGTCCCAACATTTCTCTAGTTTTTTCTAGTAGAAATGCCGTAAGTAATAACGCTGTTTTTGTTCCATCCCCACAATTCTTCTGTTGTGTTTTTACTAAATCTATTAGCATCATAGTTATGGGAACCCTGCTTTTAAAACTTTTTACAACTTTATCTCCCTTTTGGGTAAAAACAGTCTCATTTGACACGGGAATGATCATCTTATTTAATCCCTTAGGACCAAACATTGATTTAATAACTTTTGCGATTGCTCGAGTAATATCAAAATTCACTACTTGTATATCTTCTGTTCCCAATGAAATGACTGCATCATTGAATATTTTGGGATTAAAATTCTTGAGGATTCTCTTTCCTTCTCTTTTATTCATTTTTCTAAGAATTAATCAATTTATTGCATTATAATATTAAAATTTGGGGGGAGATTGTTCAGGATAATTTCCATATTTTTTTAATGTCTTGGATATTTCAGGAAATTCATCCAGATCAGCATATGGAATGATATTTGAATTCATGAATGTTTTCTGAAAATCAGGGTCATTACCAAGTTCTAAATATCTTATTTTTTTGGAAAGCTTCTCAACTAATTTTTTAGCTTCTTCTGAAACAAGGCACATTCTTGCTCCTGTTCCAGCAGCATTTCCAACAATAATTACTTTTTCTAAATCTATTTCTGGAAAAATTCCTATCATTCTTGCACTTTCTTTATTGATATGAGAACCAAAAGCACCTGCTAAATAGACTTTATGAATATCTTCTTTTTTTATGTTATAATTCTTTAATAAGAGCTTTATGCCTGTGTGCATTGCAGCTTTAGCTAAAATAATTTGACTTACATCTTGCTGAGAAAATGTAATATCTTTTTTAATTCCTGTCTTATCTGAGAAGACAACGACAAATTCTATTATTGATTCTTCATTCCTACGCACTCTTGGACTATTAAGACTTCGATTAATTATTCCTCCCACATCAATAATTCCTGTTTTTAACATTTCTGCTACTAAATCAATCATACCCGAACCACATATTCCAATTGGAGGCTCATTATCTATAGTTTTATATTCAACATCAAGTGTCTCTGGATCAATCTTGATATTCTCTATGGATCCACTAGCTGCTCTCATTCCAAATTTAATATGTGCCCCTTCAAACGCTGGACCTGAAGCGCATGAAGCAGCTAACATCTTATCTTTATTTCCTAGCACAACTTCTGTGTTAGTCCCTATATCAATAGCTAGGCAAATATCTTCGCTTTTATAAAGTTCTGTAGAGAGGACAACTCCAACGGTATCTGCTCCTACAAATCCTGCAATTGTAGGCAAAAATACAATTCTTCCGTTTGGATGAATTTTTACGCCTAAATTTCTTGCATTAACAATTTGCGTTTCACGAACAACAGGAGGGTATGGAGATCTTCCAACATATAAAGGAAAAATTCCTAAAAATAAATGATGCATAATAGTGTTTCCGACAGCTGTCATTTCATAGATTTCCTCAGACTTTACAGCTGTTTTTTCCTTTAAATCATTAAGTATCTGGTTTATTCCTTCTATAACTGCATCTTGTAGTTTCTTTTGATCAGGATAGTTTAATCTGGAAACAACATCTTCTCCATAAGGAATTTGAGGATTCATTAAAGAACCAGCTGCAACAACTTTACCAGTCAATAAGTCAATTAAATAACCAGCTAGTTTTGTTGTTCCTATATCTACAGCATATCCAAATACACGGTCTGTCGTATCATTAATATCAATATTTATTATAGTATTTTGCCAGATTGCCACAGTAAATTTCCACTCTGCTTCTCTCAAGATTTTAGCGAGGTTTTTTAATAAATAATAATCCATATTTAAATTCGATAGATTAAAATTCTCATATAAATAATCCATAATTCTATCAACATCTGATCTAGGATCATCTAAGGTAGGTTCCTCTAATTCTAAATAATACTTTCTAATCAAGGGATTTAAATTTATAGGGGTCTCTATCCCCTCGATCTGAAGACGTTGTTTACCTGTTCTACTAAATTCAGGAACCTTTACTGTTAAATCTCCTTTAACTTTTGTCAAACATGCTAAACGTATATTATTTTTTCTCTCATCATTGGATAACATTTCAGATTCTTTTTCTGTTAAAGAAGTTACAGAATCCATATTATCTATAATGACCTTACATTTACCACATGTTCCCTTTCCATTACAAATTGAGACTAAATCAACACCAACTTTTAATGCAGCACTCAAAATTGAGTCTTCTTTTTCTATTTCAACACGTTTCCCTTCTGGTTGAAATATGATGATATTTTTTCCCATTTTTATAAAAATACTTTAAATTTAATAATTAGGTAAATATTATAATTTTAATATTGATTTTACTTGTTATTTCAAGTTGTTTTAATTAACAATAGCATTTATAATAAAATAATTTGGTTGAATTATATCTAAAAAAATATAAATATAAACACTATAGACATTTTAATACTTTCATTGAAATTTCTAGGGATTCCCTTAAAAATAATGAAATTTAGAAATTAAAAAAAAAATTATTATTTTAATTAAAATAAAAGACGGCCACCGTCCACTTGAATAATTGCCCCAGTAATATACTTAGCTTTATCTGAAACGAGATACAGTGCCATTTCAGCAACATCTATTGGTTCTCCCATTCCTGATTTTGTTAGAGGAGAAAATTTTTTCATTTGTTCCTCCATAAATTTATCCGGTAATTTTCCCGAATTTTCAAAAAGCCCTGGATTTTTTGATCCTTCAGTATTGATAGCTCCAGGAGCTATGGCATTTACTCGAATCTTATTATTAATTAGTTCCTTTGCCATTGCTTTTGTTAAGGAAATTATTGCAGCTTTCGACGCACCATAATGACTATGATATTTATCTGGTCTAATTCCTCCTGCTGACGCGATATTTAGAATAGTTCCCTTTATTGATTTTGAGATAAATATATTTGCAACGTATTGCGAGCAGATGAAGGTTCCTATAACATTTGTATCGAACACTCTTTTAAATTTTTCTATTGATATATCGATAAAATTTTCTAGTGGGTAGATTCCTGCATTATTAACGAGGATATCTATTTTTTCCCATTTTTCTATAATAGCATTAAAAGCGTTTTTTACAGATATTTCATCAGCAACATCAGCAATGAAAGAAATCATTTCGCCCCCAATATTTCTGATTTCATTTTCAGTCTTAGCTGAATCTTTTAAATCAATAATAGCTATTTTTGCTCCTTCTTGAGCAAATCTAATAGCAATTGCTTTCCCAATTCCTTGGGCACCTCCAGTTATAACTGCCACTTTATCCTTTAACATTTTTTTAAACCGTTTTTAGAGAATATATTTATTTTATAGTTTAATTCAATAATATTTATTGTGCTGGAGATGTTGGGTTTTTAAAAATTAAAATAAAAATTATTAAAATTAAGGAAGTAGGTTTAAAACTTTAATATCTAAAAAGTTCCTCTAATATATAAGAAAATAAACCCAAAATGCTAAAACTGCTCTCTTTCTAAGTTCCTTGATTATTTATGAATAAATTTAAAAATATTTTGAAAAAAATTAAAAATATAAAAAATATAAAAAAATTTATGGACTCCATTAAATTGATTGTTCCATTTTATTTTTTAAAAATAGCCTTTTTATCCAACTTGGAAGATTATATCCGATGTAAAATCCAATAGCACTTATAATCAGTAGAATTCTTTGTAAAGCAATAATTTGTATTTGCTCAAGTAAGTTTCCAACAAGAAATAATATATATGAAAAGAGCAAAATCTTTCCTTTTAACCTAATTTCTTGATCATCGACTTTTAAAGATTGATAGCAGAAAACAAAACCTAAAACAAGAAAAATTATCATAAAATACAGGAGAAGTATTATAGTCAAAAGCGTAATTTGAATCTCAGCAGGACTAGTTTTAATGATCATTAAATGAATATTAGCTGTGAAAATTAACGTAAACATCAAGATTTCGTAAAAAGCGCTATATACAATTGTAATAACTCGTAGAATAGTCTTATATTTTTTCATTACCATATCAGTCATTGCAAAAACATATAATGGGGTAGTCAATGGGATAAGGCATGTGCTAAGAATAATATACGCTTCAGGGCTTAATCCATTACTGGCTGGATTGAGAACGACCAAAAAAACAGTAATTGCTGAACCTAACCACGATTGACTTAATCCTATCCAAGTCAATCCCATATAAAGGAGGGCTTTATTCTTGAATTTAATATATTTATAGAACATTATCAGTCCAATAAATATAAATGTCACAATTAAGAATATACTGATAGTAGCATTTATAACGATTGCTGTCTTTACCATTTTTTATTCACTTGCATTAATTCTCTTTCTTTTTATACTTTTAGAATTTATATTTAAAGATTATTAATCATTTGATTTATCATAATATTGGTATATATATTTTTTCCTAAATTTAAAATCTAAAAATATCTAAATGTCGAGAAATTCGGATGCAAAATTCAAAACAGAAATTATCCTAACTCTGAAAAAAATAATGAATTATTTTTATAATCTGGAATGCAATATATTGAATATTGTGTCCTCATTTGAATCAAGAAATATTTCTTAATGTAGAGTTTTGCAAAGAATAATAGAAATATTGGCAGAAATTGCTAAAATTGCTCATAAAGAATGTTTACGCATTGCATTTGAAGATGTAAATTCCCCAAATAGTCCCATCCCTACTCTAGAAAAAGTTAAGAATGCCCTTAATCGATTGCATTCATAAAAAAACATTAACTCTATTATATATACATTTTTTAGAGGGAAAATTGATGAAGATCTTGAAGATCTAATTGAATTCTTTGAGCCCTTCCTGTTATAATTGCCATTTTATTCTTTAAGATTTTTTTAAAATCTTTTCATAGAACACTATTATTTAATTTTTTGATTCAATAGTATTTATTATGTTGGAGATGTTGGATTTTTAAAAATGAAAGATGAAAATATTTTAGAAGTGACTGAATAATCATTTCGAAATTCATTTTTAATTAAACTTCAAAAAAGATATTTAAATCATTAATAACTAATAATGATTGAAAAAAAAATAGTAATATTATTTTAATTTTATTTACTCTAGTATTTGTTCTCGAATCTTTAGTATATTTTGACAAATATAAGAATCAAAAAAATATTATATATAATTCCATTTCCTAGGTTTGTAACACATTATAGGTTTAAATAAAGTAATTCTTATCTATTATATAAAAAGGAATTTGATTTTTTTAAGTTTAAGTAGAAGTTTTAGTCGTGTTAAGTTTTAATTCTTTTTATTCTTAAAAAAATATAGCATATATCTTTAATAAAATTAATATCTGGAAGAAAATATGAGAAATGAGAATTCTATTGGTGCTGTAGTAATTTATGAAGACAAATTTTTATTATTAAAATTTAAATTAGGGTATTGGGGATTAGTGAAAGTTGATATTGAACAAGAAGAATCTAAAGAAAAAATTATAAAAAGACTATTAAAGGAAGATATAGGAATAGAGAAGGCAAAAATAATAAAAGATTTTGAAGAACACATTGATTATCACTATAACTTGCAAAGTGAGAGTATTCATAAATTCGTAACTTATATGTTGGTACAGTCCGAAGAAAAAGAAGTCGAATTAAGCTCTAAGCATGAAGATTTTAAATGGTTACCATTCAATCAGGCTATTGAAAAAGCACATTTCAATCAAATGAAGAGTGTAATCAGAAAAGCGAACGATTTTATGAAATTAAAAAATAAATAATTATATATAATTGAATTCCTACATTGAAAACTTTTTTTTTATATAGGCAAGAAAAAATAGTTAAAAATTATTTATTAATATGAATTTCACATTCTTCTGAATCACAGAAGATCTCTCCTCTTGCTTTTTCTTTAACTTTATCTAAATATAGAGGTTTTAATCCTTCGGATAATTCTTTATATTCGTCTTTTGTTATTTCTTGATAGGGTGCTTGTTTGTATCCATGCTCTTGTAAAGGAAGAAAAGAAACACTTTTCAATTTATCTTGATATGCCTTAAGTAAGTACTTAATATCTTTTTTTTCCTCTTCTTTAAAGGTTATTGTTACTGATACTTGATTATCTGACCAGTATTTCTGATAAAATGCTGCATTTTCTGCTTGCTCCCACATTGATACATCCTTTTTCCCTCTTTTATAATGTTCCTTTTTAATCGGAAATTCAATTAGCAATACATTTTCAGAATATTCATCTTTCAATACTTTATATCCTGCAACTTTGACTATATCGACTAATTCCGAGTTTTCTTGAATACGTATTCTTCTTAAATAATATTTTGAATGGGGAAAATGGATCCCTTGAGACACTCCTGGTAATAAACTAACGGTTCCACTCGGCTTTACCGTGGTTAATTTAATAGATTTCGGAATGCATAACCAGTGAGAATATTTCTCATCTAATTGTTTTAGATAATCATATCCTTTTTGACACCATTCCATTATTGTAGCTTTTCCATGTCTGTTGAATGCTTCAATTATGCCTGTTTGAGAAATTCCTAATCTTCTATTTTTTAACATTACAGCATTTGTCATTTCATTATTTGTATTTAAGAGAGTTACTGTCTTGGCATACATATACGCATATTTCAGAGTTTCCTTAAATTCATCCCAATTTTCATGCCTTGAGGGATAAGTTTCTACTAAGTTACACAGCTCAAAGGATTCTAAAGAGATTTCTCCACATGGATTCATTCCTAAAACACTCTTGTCTTTATAATTCGGTGGATCTATCATTCGAGAGTATTTTCTAGCGTTTTCGAGCCAAAATAATCCAGGTTCCCCATTTTTGATTAATTGTTCTACTATAAAATCATAATTCATGCCAATTTCTGCAATAATGCTGTTATTACTCACCCAACGATGTGAATTTAATTTTTCTTTATCTTGTTTTGCGGTAATAAACTCTTTATCATTTTGTTCTCCTAAACCTATTTCCGCACTTCTTCTTATACCACCAGCAATAACACATGTTCCAATTAAATTCATAATATCTAAGATATTTAGAGGACTTAAGGGTTTTCCAATTCTAGTAGTAAGTATTTTTTCGATTTGAGAAAGTATTCTTTTTAATGGTTCAGGTCCAGAAGCAGTACCTCCAAAACTTTCCAGAGGTTCTCCCTTGGGCCTAATTTCTGAATAATCGTATATTGGAACCTGTTTCCCGAGAAAATAAGCTTCTAGTAAAAGTTTTAAGGCTTCTACCCATCCTTCTCTACTATCGGGGATGATGAATTCAAAATGACCCTCTGTTGGCTTTTTAATGGTAATTTTTCCAGCTCCTTTAGTATCAAATCCTACACCCACCCCTACCATCAAAGCATACATAAGAAACTCGAAGGATTTCGTATATTTAATATCTATATCCTTGGTGGACACAAATCCGCAATTATTTAATGCCATTGAGCCATGTTCAGCAATAAATTTCGTTCCCATAATCCATAAGCCTCTTCCAGGAGGAGTCATCTTAAAATTCCAAATTTTTTCATACATACGCTCAGCAGAATCTCGCGCCTTTTGGTCATCCCATGGAAGTTTCAAATTCCGACAATGGGTTTTTTGTATTGAAAAACACCCTTCTACTACTCTTTGGACGGTTTCCCAAAATTCTTCTTTTCTGTCTTTTTCTTCTAAATATCGAGCATAAGTTCTTTTATAAGTGAAATAACCTAAAGGCCCCCAATCTGGTTGTTTATTCCTAAACTTGTTGATAAAGTCCACATTCAGCTTAAATTTTTCCATTTTCTCTTTCAAATATTTTTTTTAAGAATTTTCAGTTGGATGGTTAACGTTATCAATCATTAAAATCCAGAAGAGAAAAACAAAAAACAATATTCATCTTTTGTCAAAACGAGATTTTAAATTAATTAGTTATAATGCTATTTTTATTTAAATTATCTTTTTTTTTAAATTATAATAATTAAGATTCATTAAACCCATGTTTTCCTATGAGACTTACGAATCTCACTCCTGTAATCCTTTTTTTCTTAAATTTATCTCCCTTTTTAGTGATTTTATATAGATTTTGAGTGAATTGTCTTGAGCCTGCAGGAATACATAATATACCTCCGTCTTTTAATTGTTCTTTAAAAGGTGAAGGAATAGGTAGCGGAGAAGCGGCGGTTACTAAAATTTTGTCATAAGGAGCTTCTTTTGGATATCCCACAGTGCCATCTCCAATGATCACAGAAATATGTTTATCATAATCTAAATTTCTTAAATTCTCTCGAGCCTTTTTAGCTAAATTTTCATGTCTTTCAATAGTATAGATGTGGCCCGGATTTTTACTGCCTTCGGGAGCCACTAATTCCGCGCATAAAGCAGCGTGATAGCCCGATCCAGTGCCAATTTCTAATACTTTATCACCTTCCTTAAAATCTAAAATCTCACACATCATCGCATTCATATGAGGCGCACTTATAGTTTGTCCGGAACCAATTGATAATGGAGTGTCTATATAGGCAGAAGATTTGACACTTTTAGGAATAAATTGTTCTCTGGGAACTTTTAACATGGCATTAATAACTTTTTTTTGTGTCAATATACCTCGCTCTTTAAGATTTTCAACCAATTCACGTCTATTTTCTTCAAAATCCATTTTATTATCTCCAGTTTATAATAATACCTATATTGAAACAATTATTTCTATTATATTTATTTTCTTTTATAATTAACAATTTACAGATGTTTTACTTATCTCTTTTGATTTTTTCTAATTTAATAGTATTAGTACAAAGCAAGAATGATTAGCTTATTGAAACTTGTATATTTTGTCTCCTGAAAGAACTGGATTTTCAAGTTTCACATTGATTTTAATTGGAAAATCTTCTTTATCCCTCTGGATAGAATGAATTTGCGTGCCATGTAATAATAAATTATTAAATTTTTCTAAGAGGTAGGTATCATCCCCTTCTATAATAAATTCATTCCCTTCTATTATTGGCAAACTTTTCGCTTCAATTAGGAGCTCAGCAGTTTTAATTTTTTCATTATAGGTTAAAATCCTTCCAATATAATGCTTTTTATGAGGGGAGATATTACCTCTTTTATTTAATTGTATATCACTCGGAGTAGGGTTTTGAAAATAAAAACCAGTATGAAACCCTCTATTATATACTTTTAATAATCTTTTAAGCCAGTCCTTTACTTTTTTCTTAGAAAAGGTTGCATCATAATAACTACTTATAGCTTCTTTATAGCATGAGGCGACAGTTTTTACGTAGAGGGGGTCTTTCATCCTTCCTTCTATTTTAAAAGCATCGATATTAGCTTCAATTAAATCGGGGATATATTCAATCATACATAAATCTTTTGCATTTAGGAACATTTGACCATCATAAATAAACTCATTATTTTAATCATCAATCACTCGCCATTTTCTTCTACAAGGCTGCACGCAATTTCCCCGATTAGCAGAAAATCTCTGTGAATGTTTAATTGTTGCCGAGAAGTAGCATCTTCCGCTAATAGAAGTACACATCGAACCGTGAATAAAACATTCAATTTTTGCGCTCTTTAAACTCTTTTTTATTTCACGGATCTGGTTTAAGCTCAATTCTCGTGCCAATATTATTCTTTCTGCCCCTAAATCCTCATAAAATTTGGCTGAGATAATATTAGAAACATTTGCTTGAGTGGATATATGAAATTTAATACTATACTTTTTAGCTAATTGAAGTACTGCCATATCATGGGCAATAATTGCATCGATTTCTGCATCCTTTGCCTCCTTAATAAGATTTTCTAAACCATTCAATTCTGCATTATAAATCAAAATATTGGTACATAAATATGCTTTTATAGGAGGATCCATGGAATGGCAATATTCCGTAATTTTCGAAAGATCTTCTATTCGAAAATTTTGTGCCTTTAGTCTCATATTATAATGGGTTGTGCCAAAATAAATCGAATCCGGAATATTTTCAAGAAATTTTAAGGTTTTCCAATCTTGAACAGGTGCTAAAAGCTCAATTTTATGATTATGTAAGTCGATCATGCTTTTTTTCAAATTTTTATTATGATTGTATAATTAATTATATTAATTTATTTTAATTTCTAAAAGAAAAATAAATTAAATTAGAATAAGGATAAGTATAATGAAAGTTGTTTTGTTCAATAGTAGTCCTAGAAAAGAAGGTAATACATACAATTGTCTTAATATCATAATTAATGAGTTAACAAAAGAAGGAATAGAATGTGAATATATATGGATTGGGGGAGAAAATTTAGAAGGTTGCACGGCATGTGGCAGTTGTGCGGAGAATAAAGATGGTAAATGTGTTCTAACAGGGGATAAAATGAATGAATATATTAAGAAAATGATCGATGCTGATGGGATAATCTTAGGATCTCCAACCTATTATGCCAATGTTACGGCAAATATGAAGGCTTTAATAGAAAGGGCAGGAGAAGTGTGTGGAGCGAGTGGAAATTTATTAAAAAGAAAGGTTGGGGCCGGAGTGATAGCAGTGAGGAGAGGCGGGGGCGCTCACGTATTTTCTTCAATCAATTATTTCTTTTTAATCTCTCAGATGATTGTAGTGGGCTCTAGTTATTGGAATTTAGGATATGGGAAACAACCGGGAGAAGTTCTGAATGATGAAGAGGGAATTCAAACCTTTAAAACTCTTGGACAAAATTTTGCGTATGTGCTTAAAAAAATAAATGCCTAAAAGATACTAGTAAAAAATTCCTAAATTGAAAATTAAAGTTTTAATTTCTTTCATTATTTTTTTATTTTAACTATGAATCTTAAAAAGCTCTTAAAATGCTTATTAATTCTAGGCGGAATAGTTGAGATTTTAATTGGAGCTTTTTTCTTATTGATTCACCTATTTTTTATGGAAATTGGAATAGTTTTGATTCCAGTCTTTAACCAGATGGCAGGAACTTTTTTAATAGGATTTGGAATATTACTGATTGTTTCTTCTAAAAATATGTTAGCATATCGGATAATTCCCTTAGTTAATATTTTGCTTAGGATAATTATGATTATATGTTCTATAATCCAATTGCCAACTTATCCGGAATTTTTGATTATACTCCTTCCAATAATGATTTATGATATTTTGTGGTCAGTATTTGTTCTTATCTTAATGAAAAACCTTAATCTTATAAGTATAAAAAGAGAGTAAAAAGGAAATCCTTTGAAAATTTATATATAATTAGAGTAAAACCAATTATTTAATAATTATGATAGATAAATGGAAAAATATAAAATCTGAAGAATTATTGTCTTTGAATATTTTTAATATAGTAAGAAAAACTTATCAAAGACCAGATACAAAAAAAGAATTTAAAGCAAATATCCTTGAGTTGTCCGATTGGGTTAATATAGTGGGAATCAATAAGGATAACCAAATCTTACTAATTAAGCAATTTCGTTTTGGAAATAATAAAATAGAATTAGAAATCCCTGGAGGAATTGTGGAACAAGGTGAGACACTTAAAGAAGCTGCTGTGCGAGAGTTAAAAGAAGAGACGGGATATAAAACTAAAAAAATTCAGCAGATTGGGTGTGTTTATGCTAATCCTGCTTTCATGACTAATCAAGTTTATACGTTTTTAGCAGATCTTTCAGAAAAAGGAACTCCTAAGTTTGATCCAAATGAGATTATTGAAATAGAATTTGCATCTCTTTCTCAAGTTAAAAAGTATTTAAAAATGGGAAAAATTTCTAACGCATATTGCGTAATTGGCTTATTCTGGTACATTTTTGCTGAAGAAATTCAACAATTTAGTTAGATTTATGATATATATTTTCTATTTTTCATTGCTTTTTGCTGAATTATTTCAAGAATAACATAATCCGTTTCTACCATTGAATCGCTAATCTTTCCAATGGCTTTAATGGTATCTTCTGCCCTTGGAAATATAATTCCATTATCAGAGGGGATCTTGATTCCTTCTAGGGCCATTAATGCAGATTCGAGGGCAACTCCTGCAGCAGTAGAAAGTTTTAGCGCACAACCTGCTTTTGCTCCATCGCAGATTATACCCGTAATATTAGCAGCAAGTAGATTGATTGCGTTGTGAATTTGTTCCAAAGAACCATTAAGAAGATAAGTTATCCCAGCAGTTGCTCCGATACCTGCCTTGATTGCGCATCCGCATAGGGCAGACAAGTGAGTTGAATATAGATGGGTCATTTTTGTGATTAAATGAGAAAGAAGAGCCGCTTCACAAATTTTATCATAACTTGCTTCTTTTAATTCTCCAATTACTGATATTGGAACTAATGCGGTAATTCCTTGATTTCCAGATCCAGAAGTACTCATCACTGGTAAGTTACATCCTCCCATTCGTGCATCTGCTGCGGCCGCCGCTTTAATTCTCCCTTGCATAATAAGAGAATGTTCAATTCCATATGTTTTTGCCATAATATGTAAAGCTTTTCCTATGTTTTGCCCATAATCTTCTTTCAATCCCTCTTCTGCAACAGCTTTATTCATAAGAATTCCTTCATAAACTAGTTCTTTTTCTGTTAATGACATCGATTTAACGATTTTAATCATCTCCTCTATAGTTTCAGGAAATTCTTCCCTTTCGAATGCTTCGAGCCTTCTTGATCCCTCATATAATTTTTCATCATTAACTTGAATTAATGTAATATTATCGTGCTCATCTTGTAATCTTACATAAGAAATATGAAATTTATCTTTGATTTTATATTTAAGTGTAACTTGAATATCTAGCTGTGGCTTTTTCTTCTGTTTTTTCAAATAATTTATTACTATTTTGCCAGAATCTAGAATTTCATTAGCTTTCTTAACTATGTTCATGTTTATATCTTTAAATAAATTTAATTTTTTATTCGGATTGCAGTAGAACCCTATTGCTGCTGCGATTTCCATACCTTTTTGTCCATCTGTCCCAGGAATTGTAACAGCAAAAGCATTTTTATAAACATCTCTATCTGATTCTATTTGAATTTGCTGCAAGTTTTCTAATGAAAATTTCTCAGATTTATTAGAAAAAATCAGAATATCGTTTTTATAATTGATAGATTTATTAAATAATGCATTATACGCAATGGAAGTGGCATATGCTATAGCACTCGGTTCAGTGCATCCTGTTGCTGGTTTTACATTTCTTTTTAAAAAATTTTGAATATTAAACCTAATTTTAACTCACTCTCAACTTTTTATTTCCTTAAAATTATGCGATGCAAATAGTAATATTATAAAAAAATTTCTCATTTATAACTACAATTTATTAGAAGTGAATTATTTACTTAAAAATAATTATTAAATATTATTATATTACCATATTATAAATTACAATTGAAAATTCTTTAAAAATGAATTTATCGAAATATGATTATCTTTTTTTAATTGTTTTATTAATTGGTAGCATAGCAAGATTTATTTCGACTATAATTGTACCTTTAAATCCTGATGCTGATATTTATGTTCTTTCAACTCGCGAATTTTTGAATTATGCTTCTTATAGGCCACCATTATTTCCTTTATTTATATTAATAATTCTATTAATAACGGGAAATAATGGTCTAGCAATTAATTTAACTTCATTAATCGCAGGTATATTACTAATAATATATTCTTATTTAATTTTTACCAAAGCCTCATTAAAATTATTTCAAAATGAGAAATATCAACTAAAACATGCCAAATTGGCGGGCTTAATAACTAGTTTTTTAGTGGCTTTGAATTTCTATTTGGTGTATAATAATGGAACAGGATTGAGAGAAGAACTTATTTCTTTATTATGCCTTTTAATTTTTTATTTTACCGTAATCAAAGAAGAGAAATCCTTAAAAAACAATATTTACTTATCTTTATCTGTTTTAGCTTTAACATTAACTCATTTAACTTTTGGGCTTTTTATTGTTGTGGGTATATTATTTTTTTCCCTAATTCCTTATTTAAGGTTTATAAAGATTGAAAAAGCATCTATTATTAAACTTGCGATAATATTAATTTCTTTTTTATGCACATTTTTTATTTGGGCATTATATTTTGAATATAAAGTTGGTGATCCGTTCTATAATTTCCATTATCACGCATTAGCTTTTGATTTCATATATAATATTACTTTGTTTACTATTGAAGGAATAATTAATGCGATATTTTCTGGTCTTATTTTTGGTATTCCATATGAATTCTTTCATTTATTTATTCTGCTTGGAATATGTTTAACTTTAATGGGTGTTTATTTATTGATTAAAAATATAAAAAAAACACAAATCTTTTTCATTTTTATCGTGGTGGGAATAAATTTTTTATATTTAAGTATTTTTATGGCGATTCCTGGTGATCCCCGATTGATTCTACCATTTTTTCCTTTTTTCCTTTATCTCAGTGGAATATGTTTGACTAATATTATAAAGGAATCCGAAAATAATAAAGAAGAGAAAAAGGTAATGAATAAATTAAATTTGTTAATTATCTCATTTTTTATAACATATGTTTTAAGAGGTCTTTATCATTTAAGCCTAAACTTTAATCTCTTTATATTGATACTTTCTTTAGTAGCGCTCGTATTAAATGAAGTGATTGCTTTTATTATAGTATATATCAGTAGGGATAAGCTAATTTTTGGATTAACTAAAGGGATTTAATTCTTATTAATTTAGTATAAAATTTCTTTTATTATTGCCTTTTTAAATTTGAAAAAATTAATAAATACATTCTTAAAAATTAATATTATTTTTAAACCATAAAAGGTGGTCGAATTTGAATACCGAATTCAAAACAATAAAATTTGAATTAAAGCCAAATGGAATAGGTGTTTTAACACTTAATAGACCAGATAAATTAAACGCGATGTCATTCCAGATGATAAAAGAATTGCATGAATTATTAGATGAGTTAATTGTAAATTTAAATTGTAGGGTATTGATTTTAAAAGCTTCAGGAAGAGTCTTTTGTGCTGGATTGGATTTAAAAGAATCGATGATTCTTCAATCAAAGAAGAAACCAGAAGCATTAAAAGAAAATTTTTATTTTCTAAATGTTCCAGATAAAGATATTATTAAAGCAAAAATGTACGCACAGTGGAGAACAAGCCAATTGATTGTAAAAATGAGGAAAATAAGCCAACCAATTATTGCAATAATACAAGGAGCTGCTTCTGGAGCAGGTTTTGCCTTTGCTCTTGCAGCAGATGTACGTATTGCGGGAGAAAATGCTAGGTTTAATAACGCATTTATTAATGTTGGATTCTCTGGAGCAGATTTAGCTAGTAGTTATCATTTACCTCGATTAATTGGTATGTCAAGAGCAGCTGAAATCTTATATACAGGGAGATTTATTAATGCAGAAGAAGCTGAGAAAATTGGGTTGGTCTCAGATGTTGTAAAAGGAAATGAAAATGATTTATTCGAAAGTGCTGAAAAATTAGCAAAAGTTATGCTCAGTAAAAGCCCTTTAGGCCTTCGAATGACGAAGGAAGCTATTAATTTATCTATGGACTCTCCGAGTTTAGAAACAATGATTCAATTAGAAAATCGCACCCAAATGCTCTGCTCAACATCAGACGATATTATGGAGGGTGTTCAAGCATTCTTTGAAAAGAGAGAACCGCAATATCCATTACAATAAGTTCTTTTTAATAACAATAATTATATTAAGAAGAGGAATATTGTAAGAATATATGTTAAATATTATGAATCTATAGGTATAAAATCTAAATGAGAAAAAAAATTAATGCTATACTAATTGTAATTGATACATTGAGGTCAGATCATGTCGGAGCATATGGCAATGAGTGGATAAAAACACCAAATCTGGATAAATTTGCTCAAGAGTCCGTTAAATTCACAAAAATGTATCCTGAATCATTACCGACTCTCCCAGCACGAAAGGCTATCTATACTGGGAAAAGAGTATTTCCTTTTAAGGAGGATAAGATTGGTGAAACCAGAACTGGACGGGGAGACTATGTTGGTGATGCACTTGGCGCTCCCGGGTGGAGTAATATTTCAGATTCCCATGATACTCTTGCTGAACGATTCAATCGGAAAAAATATGTATCAGCTTTGTTCTCGGATGTTTATCATCAATTTAAGCCGGGATATAATTATCAGCGCGGCTTTTCTCAATGGAGATGGATACGTGGACAGGAAGAAGATGCATATCTTTCTGGACCACGGATCTCAGATGAAACGCTACAGAAATACCTTACTTCAAGAGAAGATGGAAGATCAGCAGGCAGCTTTTTTGCGCAGATAATGATGCGCCAATTCCTTCAAAATAAACATTGGTGGCAGGCCGAAACCGATACTTTTCCTTCCCGTGTATTTCGCGCAGCTGGCGAATGGCTGGAAATGAATTATAATGCTTTAATGAAAGGAAAAGGCTTTATTACTGTAGAATCTTTTGATCCACATGAACCATGGGATCCACCACTTCATTATATTCGAATTTATGAAAAAGATCCTGATTGGGAAAAGGGATGCCGAAGAATAACCCATTCACTTTATGGACCAGCAAGTATGATTTCTGAACAAGAACTTAAAAATCTACGAACTCGATATGCTGGGGAAGTGACGCTCGTAGACACATGGTTCGGCTATTTCATAGATTATATCAAACGCATCGGGATCTGGGACGATTCTATCATAGTTGTCGTTTCCGATCATGGACATATGTTGGGTGAACATGGTCTTATAGCAAAGGCAGCTAATCCATTAGGAAGGGAAGTAGCTGATCTTGTCGCAATGATCCGATTTCCTGGTGGTGAATATAGTGGTAAAACTTGCGATAAGTTCTGTTATCATCATGATATTGCCGCAACGCTCTGTGAATCTTGTGGTGTCCCTTCTAATGATATGGATGGTAAAGATTTGTTTAAATTAGTTCAGGATGATGATTTAACATATTATGATCACGTGACGGTTGCTTGGGGAGGATCTGTTGCGGTATACGATGGAGATTGGTGGTACAATGGATATATATGGGACACAGAAGGGGGCAGTTTATATGATGTCAAGAAAGATCCCAAATTAACCCAGAATGTCATTTCAGAAACCCCAGATAAGGCAGAAGAATTACTAAAGTTGAGCTGGGAGGATGCGAATGAACCGATTGATATGGACTTCATGCGCACATTTAAGGATAGATTAGGTTGTACTCCAGTGACCAAAACATTGGCTAAATAAATATAAAGAATTAAGAACTAAAAAGTCCAAATTCATTCCTTTTGATTTTATCATTAGTTCTTTTTTATTTTTTTATTTTTTTATATTTTTATATTTTAATACTTGTTCATTATCTATTAGGGTTTAATTTATACGTAGTTAACCTCTTATTATTATCATTCTTATACCTCTTAATTTAATAACAATTCTTCATAAAATCTTATAAAGAAATTTGTAGGTATATAATTGATATGAGCAAAAAGAAAAACGTACTCTTTATTATAACTGATCAGCATCGTGCGGATCATATGAGCTGTGCAGGAAATACCGTTCTTAAAACTCCAAATCTGGATAAATTAGCTTCTCAAGGAGTTCGATTTACCAATGCATTTTGTACTAATCCTATGTGTATGCCAAATCGAGCAACAATGATTACGGGCTTATATCCTAATGTACATGGAGTCAGAAGTAATGGAATGATTTTATCAGAAAAGATACCCACAATTCTTGATACATTAGTAGAAAAAGGTTGGCACACAGCTGCATTTGGTAAACTTCACCATCAATTTAATACTCCGCCATATCGTATTCAAGACAAATCTACTGAGAGTTTTGGAGATTGGGTTTTTCCAAAAGAAGGATGGTACCCCGTAAGAGAAAACTTTCCTATTCCCTATTATGGGTATCAAGAAGTAGAAACTGCTATTGGGCATGGTCCTTGCTTAACGGGACACTATCAAGATTGGTTAGAAGAGAGAGCTCCCCACTTAGCCAAATCAATGCGAAAACGATGGGAGGATATTGATCATTTTTTCTCTGTGTTTTGTGAACATGATTTACCAGTTGAGTTATATTCCACAGCATATGTGGAAGAACGTACAATCGCATTTTTGGAACGTCATGCTAAAGGAGAATACGGTAAAAAACCTTTCTATGTGCATTGTTCATTCCCAGACCCCCATCAACCAGTTTGTCCTCCTGGAAAATACAGAGATATGTATAAACCTGAGGATGTCAATTTGCCGGAAAATTTTAATGATATTGAAAATCTTCGGAAACACCCTTTTTTAGCCCCTTATATAAATGTCTTTCCTGGAGCAATGTTAAGAGAAACTACTGCAGAGGAAGCAAAGCAGTTTATAGCATGGACATATGGTACATTGGCTTTAATTGATCATAGTATTGGACAGATTTTAGCGTCCTTAGAAAAATTAGGATATGATGAGAATACCATTGTAGTTTATACGAGCGATCATGGCGATCTCATGGGGGAGCATGGTTTATTATTTAAAGGACCCTCTCCGTTCAATGGAGTGTTTCAAGTGCCTCTTATATTCCGAGGTCCCAATATTAAGAAAGCGTCTGAAACGGATGCATTAATTAGTTCAATTGATTTGCCTAAAACAATCCTTCATTTACTTGGCATAAAAGAGCGAAATCATCCTCCAGATATGCAAGGATTTGACTTTACTCCAGTCTTAGATAATCCTGAAAAAGAAATTAGAGAGTGTTGTTTTATAGAAAATGATGAAGAAGTAGGACCTAAGGGACCACTCTACGTGCGCTTACGCCATCTTATCACGAAAGATTATAAATTAACTGTATATGAGGATGAAGAACAAAATACAGAAAATTATGGAGATTTATTTGATCGTAAAAATGATCCAAATGAATTAAATAATCTCTGGTTTAATTCTGATTACAAAAATATTAGGTTTAAGCTTTTGAACAAACTATTTCATGAAAACTTGAAAGCACAGACTAGGATTCCAAAAAGAATTGCTGGAACTTAAAAAATTTTTAAAAACAAAATCAATATTATTTAGCTGGATGCTGGATGGATACCAGCTGGTTTCAAAAAAAATAATAATTAAAACTTTTTACTATTTCTTAAACCCATATAGAAATCAAAAGATATTTTTTTTTCCCTTTTTTATAATTGAAAGAAGCTAAAAATAAAGCTTTTTTAATGAACATATATTATTTATTATTTTCGAAATTTTTCTCATTTAAAAAGAAAATATACACTTATATAGTAAGAAAATCAATAATGTTCTGATAAGAAATTAATTTATAAGATTAATAATTATAATTTTTAATTTCTAATAAAAAAATTGGTGAGATTTTAAGATGGCACAAGAAAGCAAAAGAGCTTTGGGTACAACTGTTGTTATTTTACTGGCTGCGTTTATTGCGTGGATGCACGATGGATATTCTCTGGTTCTTATTAGCGCTCTCTCTACTGAGTTACAGGCATATTTTGTGGGAATTTCAGACGCGCATATTGGATTAGTAATTTCGCTTCAATTTGTGTTTACAGTACCGGGTGCTGTACTTTTTGGAGAATTAGGCGACCGTTTTGGACGGAAGAAGGCGTTAATTTTGTCAATCGCATGGGATGCAGTGTTTTCCTCATTAACTGCTCTAGTACCAGCAAATATGTTTTGGCTTTTTGCCGTGTTAAGACTTTGCAGTGGTCTTGGAGTCTCCTGGGGGATCTCATTTTCTATTATCTCAGAATATTTTTCACCCAAAAAGAGGGGTGCTGCCGGGGGATTAGTACATTCAACATTTATTTTGGGATATATTGGCGCTCTTGTAATAACAATGATATTAGGACCCATAGGGTGGCAATGGTGCTTTCTAACGGCTTTATTTCCATTTCCATTCTTAATCTTATTTTGGATTGCTTTGCCAGAATCTGAAGTATGGTCTGAATATGAGGAAATTCGAAAAAAGAAAGGGGAAAAGCATAAATTACGAGTGAAGGAGATTTTCAGTAAAAAATGGGTGAAATTAACCATATTATTAACCCTTTTGTTCTATTTCGCAGAAACTGCGTATCATGCTATGGTTGACCTCGCTCCTCAGTTTTTTCAGTATCTTTTTACTTATAATGAGATTTCTGCTTCGGCTACAGCTCGTTTAGAGACATTTATCGCTCAAATTTTTCAAAACTTCTTCCAATATACAGGAGGTACTACGGCTAAAACAACTTCTCTACTTTATATGCTCGTTGTGATGGTTATTGCGGCCATTGGATTGTTCTTTTTTGGATTTTTAAGCGATTATATTGGAAGAAAGAGGGCATTTGGATTAGATAATATCGTTGGAATTACCGGTGGAGTTATCTTTGCAATAACTATCTTTTTTGCCTATAACTCTAATGCACTATTAATTACAAGCATAATAATCGCACTTGGATTTGGATTGCACGGGATATTTGGAGTATGGTCTTCGGAATTATACGATACAGAACTAAGAGCATCTGCAAATTCGATAATTTTTTCCATCGCAAGAGGGGCTTCATTTGGCGGTTTTTTTGTGGGATTAATTTCAGACGCACTAAATCCATTTGGTAGCATAACTGAGAGATTATTAAATCCGCTAGTTTCTATGACGGCTCTTGGAACAGGAATGAGCATAAGTTTAATCGCATTTATCGCAATATTTATTACACTCCTATTTGTACCAGAACCTAAAGATAAAACCATCACGGCCTTAAGTAAATCTGATATTATAAAACCATAAAAATCTAAAGTCCAAATTTTTTGAAATTCTTTTTTTTTATTATTTAATTGTTTCTTATTCCTTATGAAATGTTTATTAATAATCAAATTAGCTTTAATCTCTATAGAATTTGCCAAATAAGAGTTTTTAGCCAAAATAGGAATATTATTCACCAATTTTCCATTATAATAGAGATCTTGAAACCTTGAGAATAGTAACACAGAAATATTCTCAATTTTATATTTGTTTAATGCTTTTTCTTAAAGAAAGATTAAGAGATTAAAATTAAAATATGAATAAATATAGTGGTTCATTATTATTACTAAATTATAAGATTTTTATAACTATTAGAATAATTTATTATAAAGATCACTATAATAAAATAAAATTATAAAAAAGGTGCAAGGCTTATCAGTTCTGAATTATTTATAAAACGTGTTTTTGAAATCATAAATGAGTTAAAAATACCGCTGATTGATGAACGTGTGTATGATGAGGTAAAGATTTCGGCAAAAAATGGAATTGTCCATGTGAAATTTTTATTCGAAGAGGATGAAAGTGTGATACGAGGTTTTTTGGGGTTAGCGGAATATTTTCATACAGTAATCATCAAGGAAAAAGATAGATTTTTCATTCCTCATGGAAGTATGCTATATATTTTAGAGAGTGCCTAACTGACTTTTTTTTGTTTTTTTTATTATTTTTTGTAGTTTCACTGATTTAGTATTCCTTTTGTTTAACTTCTGAATTTTATTAAGGATATTATTATAAAATTTTATTTATGTTTTCTAGGGTAACAAAATCAAATTTTTAATGACCAATCGATTAATTAAATTTTTAAAAATAGTGCAGTATTTTCTATATCTCTTGATCTAAAGTAATTTAAAAGAAAAATGAGAAAGATTATTAGAGATATTTAGCAAGACTTAGATTAAATAGAAAATAAGTTTAGCAGAGCCTTCCATCTTCTTCATAGCAATCAAATAGCGAGTCTAAATCGTGAATATAGTTAGCCATAGACTCATACCATTTATCAAGTAAATTAATCATACGTTTTTGAATCGTTTTAATGTCCAAGGCATTATAAGCATATAAATAGCCTCTTTTAGTTGTTGAGTCTAAATTTTTTAAATTTGAATATTGTTTTAAGGACATTGATTTTCTTTTTATAAGTTCCATATCGATAAGCGTTTTTAAGGCTCTTTGAATAGAACTTCTATCCATCTGGAAAAGTTGAGTCATTCTAGAGGTGCTTACATCTTTATTTTTCAATAAAAATGCAAATATTCGTGTTTCTAGTAGATTTAATCCTAGAATTGCCATAAACAGGTTCTCACTTTTGAAGATATTTCTTTTCTTTAACTTTAGATAATCTTTCTTTTCAAAATCTTCTATTTGTTCTGATATACTCTTCATTTTTATAAACCTTTATAACAGTATTTTCTAATTTTTAAATATTATAAAGAAATACGGAACCTTGTTAAGTTACGATTTAAATTTATTAAGTAATAATTTCATACTTTCATAATTCATAGCCCCTACTTGTTTACGAAGCAATTTACCATCTTTAAGAAAGATTGTAGTTGGTATTCCCGTAATACCAAAGTGTTGAGCTAATTGTGGGTTATTATCTACATTAACTTTAGTAAATATAAAGGTATTTCCATATTCTTTTTGAAATGCTTCAAAAATAGGGCCAAAACTCAAACATGGCGCACACCACTGTGCCCAAAAATCAATTATAATCACTTTATTAGGAAATTTATTAATCAAATCTCGAAGGCTTTCAGGAGTATCTAAATGTACGATTTCTTTAGGCAGAGCACGTATGTTCATATAGGCTTCAAATTTCTTCCTTTTTATTTCTTCTAGTTTCTCGTCAGACATGGTAGTATTTAAGATGTGTATTCTATATTCATAACTTTTGATTTTGAAAATTAAAAATTCTATTTAAATTTTTTTCTATTTAAATAATAAAAGACCAATAGTATCATTATTATTTTATAATTTAAATTATGGCAAAAAGCATGATAAAAGAGAAATGATCATTTTCGCTGCTTTTTTATAGGAAATACCCGTCATTTTTAATTAGAAGTTCGGTGGCGACATCTCTAAATAATTCAAGAAACTTTGCACCATCCACTAGATTACGCCCGTAATGGGCATCATTTAAACTAATTCGAACCTTAAGCGTTGATTTCATCTATTACTTACCATTGATTTTGAGGACCTTAATGAATAATAATTAAATTTAGTTTCAAAATTTTAATAAAAATTGAAAAAAAAAGTTTATAAAAAGATTTCTATGAGATTTATTCAAGATTTCTCTTATTTCATTCGATGATATTATAAACTTCTCTTCTTACAATTTTAATTCCTTTAGTTTAAGTGTATTCTCTTCCATTTCTTCTTGTGAGATTTTGTAGAACAATGAGAAAAATAATACTCCGATACCCATTATAATTATGGGAAAGACACCCACTTGAATTCTTAAGCCTAATAATTGAGCTATGGTGTTGTTACCTTGGGGATTATAGTTGAAAACAATTTGCACAAACCAAAAAATTGCAGAGTGGATTACAATAGCGACACGAGAAAAGAAAACCCACGTTCCACGATAAATTCCTTCTCGGCGAGAGCCGGTGTCAATCGTTGCTCTGTCCACCACGCTTGAAAAGAGAGGCCATGTCATTGTAATGATAGCCCCATCCACACTCCCTGCAGCAAGAAAACCGATAATGGCTATGGGAATTCCCTGCCCTCCGAGTGGTATGATGAGAAACAAAAGCATGACGCTTCCTAAGATTATTCCTCCAATCATGTTTGTTCTCTTTATTCCAATTTTGAAGGATATTTTATACCAAAGCGGAGTAGTTACGATAACTGCGAATATGTAGAAAATTACAAAGAGCTCTCCTATCTTCGATAATTGTAAGATATCCCTGACGACGAAAGGTAGAGATGCCATTACCAGACCCATGCAACCCGAATAACAGATGAAGAATATCATGACTCCCATGAAGTTTTTATCTTTTAAGGTTGATTTCATGTTGGAAAAGAATGGTTCAGGTTTTTTATCTTTTTCTATGCTCAATCTCCTCTCAATCATTATTTCATCTTCTCTTATTCCCGGAATCATCGCTATCATGGCTATAAGTGCAATAGATGCTACAATTATTGACATGTAGAAATATCCCAGCTCAGTTCCAAATGTATCAATGATTAATACTGGCACTATCACTCCCGCCATTATCCCAAAGGTTTCAAGATATGTCGTGATAGTCCCAGCAATCCTCCTGTCTTTATTATGGCGGAACTTATCAGGAAAAAGAGCATAGCGATTTATATCATAAAGCGAAAAAAATGTATCCATTAAACACTGAGAAAGTAAAAACCATAGAAAAACGGTAATTTGTCCCACTTGGGCTGTTTTTGGAGCGGAATAAATGACAATCACCATGAAACAATAAGGGATAGCTCCTATGAGGATCCAAGGAAATCGCTTACCCCATTTTTTAACGAATCGGGTTGATTTATCACAGAAATAGCCAATTAAAGGGTCATTGAACATGTTAAAAAGCATATAAATCACTTGGGCTATGAGATAAAGAGTGATTGCAATACCCACTATACTCTGGTAAAAAAACGCCAATTGCATCGAAAACATTTGACTCATCAATAAATTAACGAAATTGCCCAGTTGAAAAGAAACCAAGATTTTTTTTGAGTATCTTCTAATATCATCTTTAGATGATTTTTTTTCTGCCAAAATTACCACATTTTATTAATTCTTTATTTCTTGCATTATTTATTTAAAACTAACATTTTATTATTATATCGATAAGTATATAAATCTTACATTAAGTCTTGTTTTTTAACAATACTTAAAAAACCCTAAGTTGAGAATTGTTGAGCAGTTAAATCCATATCGTCCTCCCATGCTTCAAAGAAAATTTAAAAAATAAAATTAAATAAAAACTTTTAGATATTAAATACAAAGATTCTGGTCAAGATACATATCCCGAGCTTCGCAAAAAAGGACCAAAATTTCTTTCAACCTTTAAATATAATGATGGATTAAAGCTTATTACCTTCATCTTGAAAACTTATGGATCTTTACTTCAAGTAATAAAGCTGCTCGTATTTTAGATTGTTTTAATTTGTCCAAATTTTTTATCTTTTTAAAAATAAATTCGAATCTAAATATTAAAATATAATAAAGTACAAATCTTCAAATATGAATTTAAAAAAGACGCCTGTTATTCTTGACACGGATATCGGTCGTGATATTGACGACACATGGGCGCTTGGGATGTTGTTAAAATGTCCAGAATTGGATGTAAAATTAATTACAACCACTCATCATAATACTACTTTTAAGGCAAAATTAGTTGCGAAATTCCTTGAAAGTGTGGATCGTACAGATATCCCCATAGGCATTGGGATTAAGGTAAAAGGACCTAAAGGGCCTTTACGTAAATGGGTAAAGGATTATGATCTCTCTCAATATAATGGATTAATATTTAATGATGGAGTTTCTGCAATTATAGATACCATAATTCACTCGCCTGAAAAAGTAAATCTAATAGCTATTGGCCCTCTTGGAAATATTGCTTCCGCACTCAAAAAAAATTCTGCTATTATTAATAATTCTCGATTTATTGGAATGCAAGGAGCTATCCGAAGGTTTTATGAGGATCTGCCAGGTATCACGGTGGAATATAATATATCTCAAAATATTGATGCTTGTAGAAAGGTTTTTAATTCAGATTGGAACAAAACAATAACCCCCTTAGATACTTGTGGATTAGTAAAACTTTCTGGTGCTGATTTTGACCGAGTTATAGGAAATAATGATCCTATACCCTCAATAATTAGTGAACAAACTAAATTATGGGCAAAAGAAAGACGAGTCTATAAAAAAATGATGGAAGCGAGAACAACATCTACTCTATTCGATCCTGTTGCGATATATTTAGCATATTCCGAAGAATTTTTAAATATAAAAGAATTAAAAATCGTAGTAACAGATGATGGGAGAACTATAGAAGGAAAAACTGGTAAATTAATTAGGTGTGCAACTTCTTGGAAGAATCTTAAAGCTTTTGAAGATCATTTAACAGATCGATTAACAACTTAATATGTTATTAGTTAAAAATTAATTAAGATTTATAATAGTTCTAAAATAAAATATAGTTTTCATTGGCTTTATTTTCAAATTATTAAAATTTAGAGATTAATACTAGAAATTATTTAATAGAAACAAAAAGCATAAATATAATTTAATTCTAATTCTAATCTAATGTTTTCATAATAAAAATAAAATTCAATTCTAAAGAATAATTATAAAGGGATGAATATTATATGAGGCTTATTCAAATTACCATTCCAAATATCCCAGAAGAAAATGTTGAAAGAGTCCTCAAGGTTTTGCAAGAGGATCTTCAAATAAAGCATATGATAATGCTTAAAAGTGATTTTAATACGCTTATCACTATAAGACACAGAAAGACATTTGTTCCAGAAATTATCGATAAGTTAAACGAAATTGGTGTAGGAAGAAGTTATGGAATAATTGATATCTTGAGTTTAGAAACAACAATACCTCGCTTCGATATGACCGAACCAACTGGAAAAATGAAGGGAAAAATGAAGTTAGCAGAGAGAGTTTCAGTGGAAGAAATAGAAAAAGATATATTAGAGAACTCAGAACCTACTTTCAATTACTTTTTATTTATCATTTTATCTGCAATTATTGCGGGAGTTGGGCTTCTGACGAATTCAGCGATCATTCTAATAGCGTCAATGATATTATCTCCTTTAATGGGGCCAATACTCGGATTATCCTTCAGTATCATTACTAAAAATAAGTGGGTCTTAAGAAAAAGTCTAATTTCCCAAATAGTGGGATTATTAATGGCTATAAGCGCGGGATTATTGTTAGGATTATTTAGCAGATTTGTTATCCAATTACCGAAGCCTACCACAGAAATGCAGATAAGAACGTTTCCTAATTTGTTTGATATCATCATTGCTATATGTGGAGGGATTGCAGTAGGTTTTACTGTTACTGGACAAATAAAATCTTCGATTGTAGGTATTGCTATTGCACTATCATTAATGCCCCCTGCGAGCAATGTAGGCCTTGCCTTGGTTTATCGTGATTTTGGTCTTACCCTTGGAAGTTTGATTCTTTTGATCTCCAACATTTTAATTATTAATTTATGCACATTATTAATATTTAAACTGAAAAAAATTAAGAGAATCAGGGCAGTTTTACCCTTCTGGAAAGGAGCAGCACCAGAAAAGATTATAAAAGAGGAGGTAGTGGAAGAAGAAAAAGTTTCGTTCCTAAAAAGGATTTTCTCAAGAAAACCGAAATAAATTTTCAACTCATATTAATTGATTTTATAAAATGGATAATACAAATTCAGAAGAGCACAATCAATCTTTAAATTACTTATTTAAACCGAAAACTGTAGCAATATATGAAGCGAAATCGAAAATCTATTACTTCATCGAGGGATTTATACGACAAGGATTTGATTTAGATAATTTATTCTTAATTTCTTCTAGTGAGGATGAAATATCAGGAATAAAATGTTTTAAATCGTTTGATGAGATACCCGAAAAAAGCATCGATCTTTTAATATTATCAGTAAGGAGAGAGTTATTAATCCCCTCACTTGAAGATATATTTTCAGAAATTCATGTGAAATTCATCCATATTTTTACGGCTGGTACAGGAGAAGCGGATGAGGTTGGAATGAAAATTGAAAGCGAATTAAAACAATTACTTGATTCAAAACAAAACACAAGAGCTATCGGTCCAAACTGTATGGGTATTTATTCTCCAAAGGGTAAAGTGGCATATTATCCTTCTTTTCCGATTGAATCTGGAAATATCGGTTTAATATTTCAATCTGGAGATCTCCATTCAAGATTCATTAAGTTTAGCAATAATAAATATAATCTTCATTTTTCAAAAGGCATTAGTATTGGAAATTGTGTAGACATTCAAATCCAAGAAATTTTAGATTATTTCAATAATGATGAAGAAACTGATTTGATTTGTGTTTATTTTGAGGGATTTTCACCCTTACACCCTAAAGCTGGAATTAATTTGTTCAATGTTTTAAAAACCATGAATAAACCTGTTTTATTTATGAGAGGAGGAAAAACAGAGAGAGGTAAAATCGCCGTGATTTCCCATACAGGTTCAATAGTTACACAAAATAAAATTTGGGATGCAATTTATAAACAAACAATGATTATTGAAGTACCACCCTCATTAGAGAGCTTGATCAATTATACCTATTTATTTTATAAATATATCAACCGTTTTAAAAAGCTCAAACAAGAAACAAATTATCCGAAAGGTAAAAAAGTACTTGTTATTTTATGGTCAGGTGGTTTTGGTATATTGGCAACGGATATTCTAACAAATTTAGGATTAGAGATGCCCTATTTTGAGGGTGAATCTTTAAGGAAATTAGAAAAAATTTATCTTGCGAGAATTGGAAGCCTAAAAAATCCGATCGATTTACCCTGGATTTCCAATACAGAAGAGTATTACTTAGTATGTAAAACCGCCATTGATGAAAAAGATATAGACTTAGTAGTTGTGGAAACAGATGCATGGAATGATATAGAAAACGAGCGATTCAAGAGCTATTATAAAAATCTAATCAAAATAAAAAATTATACAGAATCCAACAATAAAGTGTTTATCCTTATACTTCATGAATATCCAGGTAGAAATCGAGAAATCTTCTATGAAAAACTTATAAATGATGATTTTATTGTATTTCCATCAGTAAAAATCGCAGCTAAAGCATTCTTAAAGTTATATGAATATGGGACTAAATTAAATAAGAAAATCAATTCCTAATAAAAATTTCTCCAATATTTAGAATTCAGATTGTTTTACCTTTATTTATAATAAGATTGTATTTCTATTTATAAAACAATAAAGCAAAAAACTTTTACCAAATTTTTTAATAAAAAATTTTAATAATAAGATGACTACAGAAGAAGTGAGCAATCAAGTAAAGCGGGAAAAAAACAAAATTGGATATGCTCTTGGTAACTTTGGCGTATCATTGATAAGAATCTTGATTGCCACTTTTATTTTTCAATTTTACGTGTATACTATCAATTTGAATTCAATTTTTGTCTCCATTGGAATAAGTTTAAATCTAATTATTAGTGCTCTGTTTTCAATTTTATGGGGGGTAATAAATGACAGGAAAAGACCCGGGAAATGGGGAAGGAGAAGACCATTTTTATTGATTGGATTACCAATTTGGATTATATCAAATATATTAATTTGGATGCCGCCCTTTTATTGTCCACAAGATAATTCTTTTTTCTTACCTACTGCTATTTATTTCTGGACGATTATGATTCTCAATGCTCTTTCAGATACATTAATCTACACCGCGTATCTTGCGATGTTTCCAGAACAATTTCGATCTAAAAAGACTCAAGAGTCTATTGCTACAATGCAAGGAATTTTTTTAATTATTGCCTCTGTAATTGCATTACTTTTGCCTCTTATCATACAAAATTTAGTTGATCCAGAAAATGTAAAATGGTGGCAACCTTCTGGAAAAATATTTCTATTTTGGATGCCAATAATTGGTATTTCCTCCATAATTTTAGGTGCTTTAACAGTTTTTTCAGTTTATTTTTCTGTTGATGAGTCATTTTATAATCAATATAGCTTCCAAAGGAGGAATAATTTATCTATTAAAAGGGCCTTTAAGCAAATTTTAGCTCCTTTAAGAGATAAAAAATATCGTAAATATCTTTCAGTAAGTTTCTTCAATAGTACCTCCTCAAATATATTAGGTATAGCAATTATCCCTTTCCTTACATTCGTTCTAGAATTCAGAGAAAGAGAATTTTTTATTTATGTTCTGCTTTCTACTATTACTAAATTCACATGGTATTTTTTATGGAAGTATTTTTTTCAAAACAAAGATTTAAAACAGAAATTTTCTTTATGTATTGCTTCTGGGATTATTTCTTCATTTTTAATTTTAATATTCTTATTCAATTTTGAATCGTACTTCTTAAAGATTCTCCTTTTTATTATAGCAATTGGAACTGTTCTCGGTTCATTATATGCCTTTCCTTTATTTTCAGTACCCATGGGAGCCATTTTAGTCTATAATGCCGCATTTCTGATAGATAAGATTAATCCAGAAGAAGAGGTCTCAAAAATATCAGGTGCATATTATGGTTCTTTAAACTTTATAGTCTCTTTAGGCAAAGCTTTAGGGTCTATTTTAATGGGAATTTTACTTATCGGTCCTAATCAAGAGAATCCAATGATTATAATACTTTCTTTAGTATCAATGGGGCTTTTTTATCTTATAAGTGTGGTGTCACTCAGAACTATAGAAATAAAAACCGATATAATACCAGAATTAAATTAATGTGGTATGCTGTTTTATTTTTCAGATTTATTGAAATATAAATGCTTTTTATTGTTTTTTGAAAGCCATTTCCCTTAATTTTCTTCTAAAAATTTTGCCTACCATCGTGCGGGGTAATATATTGAGAAACTCAACTTTTCTTGGATATTTATACCCCGCTAATCGTTCTTTACACCATTCAATAATATCTCGCTCCTTGATTTTGCCATCTCTATATTCAGATTTCAATACAATATACGCTTTGATGGTTTCGCCGATATTGGGATCGGGTGCTGACACTACACCCGCTTCTAATATAGCTGGATGTTCGTAGAGCTTTTCCTCAACCTCTCTAGGCATTACTTTATAGCCTTTATACTTGATTATATCCTTAGTGCGGCCTTCTATGTAAAAATATCCTTGTTCGTCCATCCTTGCGAGATCCCCGGTTTTCAGCCATCCATCAACAATGGTTTTTTCTGTTAGTTTTGGTTTTTTCCAATATCCCTTCATTACTTGAGGGCCCTTTATTAAAAGTTCACCTATTTCACCCTGTGGAAGGTCTTCCAGAGTTTCAGGTTTTACGATTTTTGCGTCTGTATCTATTATTGGAATACCGATGCTTTCCGATTTAATTTCTGGCATCCAGGGAACAGGTATATGGGTAATGGGTGATGATTCAGTTAAGCCGAATCCTTGACCAACTTTAGTGCCCACAACTTTTTCCCATTTTCTAGCGAGTTCTGGTGCTAATGCTGCGGAACCAGAACTTGCTTGTTCTATCTTCGACAGATTTCTTTCAGTAAAATCAGGTGAATGGATTAACATTTGATACATTACTGGAACACCTACAAATATAGACACTTCATAATATTCCAAAGCTTCCAAAATTTCGGAAGGGTTAAAAGATGCAAACATAACAAGCATAGCCCCTCCAAATAATGCAGTAACCATGATTTCAAATCCAAACGTGTGGCAGAGCGGTAAAATGCTCAAGTTGACAGTATTTCCGATATTATCTTCGAGAGGTTCTTCACTATCCCTGTTTGTTTCAAGAGTAAGAAGAGCATCCGCCACAATATTATTGTGGGTTAACATGACACCTTTGGGAAGCCCTGTTGTTCCTCCAGTAAATAGTAAGGCGGCAAGATCTTCCATGGGGTCAATATCGATTTCTGGTGGAGAGGGCGAAACATCTTCAATAAATTCCTCAAAAGTAATCGCATGATCCTTTCCTTGATCCGATCCAATTAAGATAATATTTTTTATCTCCACTTTTTTCTCGACCTTTTTCATTGTTCTATAGTTGCTTTTATGCACAAAAATGGTATTTATAATTCCAGCTTCTCGAATAATATGCTCCACATCTGCCTCTTTCAAGAGAGGATTGATTGGTGTGACCGCTGCTCCCGCTTCCAAAATTCCCATACAGCAAAATAAAAATTCAGGGCAGTTTGGCATTAAAATGCCTACAGCATGACCTTTTCCTATACCTATTTGAGATAAAGCATTAGCGACCTTATCAGAAATATACATAAATTCTCTATAAGTATATTTTTTATCAATAGGTTTGTGATAGACACATACATTATTTGGAATTTTAGTTGCGGTTGTTTTGATAAATTCATGAAGTGGAATTAAATCGTATTTAATTGATTTCGGAATATATGGGGGGCGAAATTGTAACCAAGGACGTTCATAGCTTTCCAAAAAAGGGGATTCATTTTCATAATCTAAAAAGGGAGTCCAATCCGAATAATCTTTCATAATATCAAATATAATATTATTCTTTGATTTGTTTTAATCACAATTACATAAAATTTGCAGTTTTAAGATCAAAACATTATTACAAATTTTACTAAATTAAAATTAAGTTGATTCTTTATTAAAATTTTAACTTTAATCAGAAAATTTTTTCAAAATTAGCAAAGAAAAATTTATTTACCAGAAATCTTAAGATAAAATTTAGGATCTTTTTTGATTAAAAAATAAAAAACTTTTATAATTTAAATCAAAAAACTAAAAAGTTTTAGTTATTTATTATTTCAATAGATTAATAGTTTATGTTAGTTATAGTTTTAAATTGAATAGTATTATTTATTCTTAAAAGGATTAAAGGTAATATGGAAGTACATAGTTTCTTCATTTTAAATTTATCTGGGGCCTGTATTTATCATAGAAATTTCTCGCAATTAATTGATTATGAAATAAATTTTCTCACTCCATTTTTTTCGGCCATTTTTAGTTTTGCAGAACAAGTAATCTCAGGCAAGATAGAAGTATTGGAGATGAGTAATCTACGGTTTACTTTTAAAATTGTGGGAAATTACATCTTTACCCTTCTTTCCGATCAAAAAGTTAGTCTTTTATTTTTAAAAACTCGATTAGAAAAAATTTCTGATACTTTTAAAGATATGTTTTTAGATCTGAAGGATTTAAAAGATTATCAAGAATTAGACAATCCGGAATTTGATAATCAAGTCATCTCGATTTTATCTGGACAAGAAGAAATTATTAAAAAAAAGGAGTTCTATACAAAAATAATCAAATTATTTAAGGAATATATGTTTCAGAATGAGATTGTCGGAGCAGCAGCATTATCTACTGATGGAAATATCATTTATACTTCTCTTCCTGATGATATTTTAGTTCGATCTCTTAAAGAGTTGGAAATCAGATTTATGACGGGAGTTATTGAATTTCCTGAGTCTTATTATAGTTTGAGCAATGGGCAAAAAGTTTTTTCTAAGATGGTAAAAATTCCTAAAAAAAAGAGTGACTTTTTAATAGTTCTTTTATTTGAAAAAAGTGTGCCATTAGGAATGGCTGAATTAACATTGAATACTGTTGCTCGAAAAATTCGTTCTATTTAATCCTGTCCCTCTCTATTTATCAGAAAATTTAGATTCATATTATTATGCCCAATAGGTTCTTAATTCTTCTGACATACCAGTGCCCCTTTCACCAGTGTCTAAATCCTTCATTACTACCATTTGTTCAAATAATTCAGTAGAACCCTTCTCAAATTCTCGAGAAAAGCGCATAAATGAATTCTTATTAATACGTGTGGCTTGTATTTGATATTGATTATTATTTTCATCGCTTATTTTATAAAGTGTAGTAAGAGGACTCTTGAAAGCATCGGTATCATTTTTTACTTTAATTTCTATTTCCTTTAATGGTCTGTTGCCCTCTTCATTTCCTATATACCCAGATAACTGCATTTTATTATTTTGGTAATCTTTTCTAAATCCACAGGACCATTTTTTATATTGAAAATGTCCGGCATACCACCGATCGAATTGATGCCAATCTCGATATCCCCAGCTTTTATCTCGTTGTCCAAATCCCTTTATCTCAAGTTTTTTACCATTTCGTAAAGTTAAGATTCCGTCCACATATCCAGAACACTCAAAATGCCGATGCCATGATGCAGACGAGTCTTTTCCAAAATAGTAGGGTGAAAATCGATTTTTAAAAGAAATTTGAAACTTATATTTTCGGGAAGGATAAATGATTTTCCATTCTTCCATTGGTTTTATCATATTATAGCATAGATTCTTATCTCTTAACACTGAATTAGGATGAACCTCATAATTATATTTTTCTAATTGCGGTTCTTTATAATAGACCATTCTCTTATTTTTGAAAAAAAGAATAAAGACGAGCTCCCGTTTCCCTATATTAGGTAAGATCCCTAAAGTAGTAAATCCTGAGATCTCATTATCTAAATCTACCCAATTAAAATAGTATGATTCTCTCCATTTTTCTCTCTCATCAGGTTCATGAAGAAAATCATCTTCTTCGTTATATCTCTTAGAATTAATTTTTTTTGGCATTACTCATCATCTGCTAATAAAAATAAGGATGGCCCTCCTTTTTCCTTCTGTCGCTTTGTTCTAAAATGCCTCGAGATACCTGGATCAAAATCAGTTTCCATAAATATAGGGATATACTTATTCATGGTTCTTTCAGTCAAATTCCAATCTATTTGATCAGTTATTCCAACAAAATTAGTATATCGAGCATAGCCATAACAATAGGCATAAGCTCCAGCTATTAGTTTCTGTTTCCTATCCCATTGAGAAAATTTGATATATAATTCTTTTTGGGCATTTTTTGCATAATTATTATATTTTTCTAAAATATCTAAATCAAGAGGCTTTACCTGGTCCCCATCGCGCATTAGTAATGCGACTCCTGTGATTCTATCAGTGAATGTTTTTGGTGTGGTTTCCATTGATGCAAAATTATCAAATTTAGCCTCCACATCTTTTAAGGTAAAAGCAAATGCAATATTTGAATGGGGTGCTTTAGCTTTGGTTTCAGACCAAGGGAAATGAGGTTTTCCTCCATCGTACAAATGCATTATTTCCCGAAATACTAATATTTCTTCCTCATTTATTCGATATGGACCATGATCGCATAATTTCGCTCTTGCTTCACATTCGTCTAGGAACGCTATCACTTCTAGATTCGCCATCGTTTGCTTAATGCTTTTTGTTTCATCCTCGTTAACTTTTTGAATTTTATCTAAAGTCCAATCGATATCTTCTTGATTGAGCGCGGGATTTTCCCAATTTAAATCACTGACAAATAGTTTATTATCTGGAAAATAGGAAGATGCCAATCTTTTCCAAAAATCAAGCACAAATAATGTCTCTTCTCTTTTCTTTTTAGGCTCCGCACTGGGAACTCCCCCATTTCTATTGATCTCACCCATTCTTCCTTCCATATAATATAAAGGAATATAGATGATACTTAAGGCATGAAGTTCAGAAAGAATTTTCCTACTTTCTTTTCCCATTTGTTCTGGTGTGGTCTTTTCTGAAATTTTTTTTAAAATATCGTATAACATATCATAAGCATTATAAAAAGACACACAGATATATGCTGTTACTGGAAAGAGCTGGGATTCTAAAAGCCCTCTCTTATTAATTTGTTCATCTAAAGTTTCTGAAACGTGATATATTAATTTATTAGCTTCTTTAATATCCATAAACAAGATTAATTAAATTTTTATTATAATAAAAGTTTATTATGATAATTTTCTTAAACCGTATGGAAGGGTCTTTATTAAGCACTTTAGGATTAATTGATTAAGCAAAGGGGATTATTTGAAAGAGATTGGAAAAGGATTATCTTGTTCTTCAGAAAAAGAAACTATTGGAGAATTAATGTATATTAAATCCGTTCAAGATGTTATCTCTCTTTTCGATAAGGCTCAAGGAAAGATTTGTTTAGTTGAAGACGCGGGCACGACAACCTTAGGTCCAATTATGTCAGATTTAGCAGGAATAATTTGCACAACGGGAGGGGCGGGATCTCATCTGGCCATTGTTTCACGAGAATTTGATATTCCTTGTATTATGGCAATTAAACTTAAGAATAAAGATCTAACTCACTATGATGGAAAACAAGTAAAAATCATAACTGAAGATAACGATCAAGGAATATTATATCAGCTTGATTGATTTAATAGAGATTAGTTATCTAATTACAACTTAAATTACATCAATTATGAAATATGTAAAGTTATTTTCGGATTGGAGTTTTAATATTGATTTATTAGGAGGAAAAGGTTCGAATTTAGTTAAATTAGCCCAAAATAAATACAATATTCCAGATGGATTTATAATTTCAACGGAAGCATATAAGGACTTTATAAAATCTTCCAAATATCTTAAAGAATTAGATACATTATTTAATACGAGCTTAAAGCCTCAAAATATCCTTACTATTTCCAAAAAAATTAAAAAACATATCCTTGATTCACAAATCCCGATTGATATTAAAGATGAGATTAAAATTACATATGAAAGTTTTCATCAAAAAGTACCTGATGAGCTAAGATTTGCTGTAAGATCTTCAGCTAATATTGAGGATGGGGATACTTTTTCTTTTGCTGGCCAAGCAGATACATATTTATTTAGGAAAAGTTTACGTGATATTATGTCCTCTGTAAAGGCATGCTGGAGTTCTCTTTTTAATCCTAGAGCCCTATTATATCTTTCTCAGATGAATAAATTGCATAAAAAAACTAAATTAAATGAAATCTGTATGGCAGTGATAATTCAGCAAATGATTAACTCTGATATTTCTGGAGTGTTATTTACCGTAAATGTGCTAAATAATAACACTGAAGAAATGTTAATAAATTCAACATGGGGGCTTGGAGAGGCTTTGGCTAATAATTGTGTAATCCCCGATACTTTAATTATAAATAAACATACTTATAATAGTATAAAGACGATAATTGGTAAAAAGGAAAAGAAAGCAGTACCTGATTATACCCATTCGACTACTAAACTAATTAATACCAGCCGAAAATTGCAAAAAAGCTGCTGCCTTAATAAAAAGTATATTAAAAACATATGTGAAGTGGGAAAGAGTATTGAACAACTCTATAATTGTCCACAGGATATTGAATGGGCCATTAAGGATGATGAATTATTTATACTCCAAACGAGACCCATTACCACATTTAAAAGAAACCAAAAAGAATCACATAAATAAAAGTTAGCATTATTTTAAGGAATAATATTTTAATGTTGTTTTTAATTTGTAAGTTTAAGTTCATATTGAATTAAAGATCAATAAAAATCGATTAGTATCTATTAATGTTTGATGTTATAATTATTGGTGCGGGAATATCGGGTTCAAGTTTTGCGCAAAAAATCTCAAAACATGCAAAAGTCCTATTAATTGAGGCAGACGATAAGATTAATGTTCGAACAAATGTGTTTCCCGAACATAATCGCCTTTTTTTAAATGAGAATGAAATTAATATTGAAAATCGAGAGCTTTTTCCTTGCGATCATATTAAAACTCTATATTTCGATAAAAATGATAAGGGATATATAAATTCCAAAGATTTTGGAGACCCTTTAGGTAAAATTGTCTATACAGATCGTTTAATAAAAGAATTACTAAGGATTTATGAAGAGAATGGAGGTATTATCCATTTTAATGAAAAGGTAACCAGAGTTTCGAAAACACCTAACAAAATAGAGGTCTCAACTAATAAGAATGAGACCTATTCTGCAAAGGTATTAGTGCTCGCAACTGGTTCTCGAGCTTTCGAGCTCCAACAATCTTTAGGATTCGAGATCCCCGATTCTTATCTAGGAATTTATACTCATCTTTATGGTACAGAAGATCAGATTAAAGAAAATTTCGATTTTGATTATATGTTTCATATTAATCCTAATATCAGTAAGGACGGTCCTTTCTTTTTTAATGTTGGGAAAGAAAGGGTGCTTACCGGTTTTTTGGGCCAAAAAAAGGAAACAGAAGCCCAAATAGTAGATAAATTAGATCGAATTCTACAAAATTATCCGTATATTCAATCATATCTTAAAAATTTAACCTGGGATAAATCTTCGTTTATTACCGGTAAAATATCAAAACATCCCATAAGTAAGTTCTCAAAAGATCGTATCCTTATATTGGGCGAAGCGGCAGGATTAGTTACAGCATTTTTTTATGAAGGGCTTCTTTCGGGATTAGTTTCTGCAGAAATAGCTGCCAATAACCTAAAACCGCTATTTGAGAATGAAAGTACATTTAACGATACAGAATTAAGATCATATGACCAAGGTCTTAGAAGAACTATTTTGGATAATTATTATAAAAATGGGGCAGCATGTGAATACTTGTTCTACGACGAAAACTCAGCAATTATTAAAACTATCTGGGAAACATATATTAAACTGATAAAAGAGAACAGAACTTTAAGAAAACAAATATGGGAAGCTTATCGAATGCCTATAGAGAAATATGATACTAGCAGAGATAAATGGGCTGGGGAACAGTTATTTAAGAAATTACCTACTTTATCTAAATTAACACTTAGTCCTAAATTTTTAAAAGCCTTAATGAAATTTTGAATCAGAATTTATTTAGCTTATAATTATGAGAAGCGTTTCGTGTTAGTGGGATATAACAAAATCAAAATTTTAATATTTTTAAATCAGTTCTTATGTTATTATTCTAAGTCTAATTATAATATTATAATGTTACTAATTTCGATATGACGATATGTTTATATAAATCAATAATAAGTAAATTAGGTGGAGATATTGATTCAAATCCCGAAATATTAACAGCATTTCCACCACTGCTAGAATCGGAAGACTCATCGAATGAATTGCTTTCTTTGTGTTTACCAATTGGAAGTAAAGAAAACGCGATAATAAAAACAAAATATAAAAAAAATACACTCTTATCCTATATTTTTAGTCTGGAAAAATCAGAGCATCGCCATGATTTATTTTCATTTTCCATCCTCATTGAAAAATTTATTGATTCTGAAATATACCAACCAATAATAGAAAACCTTATCTATTCCCTAAAGGAAAATGATTTACTTACTGAAGAGATATTACAAAATTATCAAAACGAAATATACGAAAGTCTTAACGAGGAGAAAGACCTAAAAATTGAAGGTATTTCTATCGAGTTGTCTGCGTTATTTAAAGAACTAAGAAAAGATAAACTAAAAGCTCTCACGATTTTCGATAAGGGGGGAGTTCCATTATCCTCTACATCTTCTGGTGATGTGTTAAAAGGGGGTCTTTTTTTTGCGATTCTGCAATTCTGTAAAGAATCTTTCAATACAGAATTGACACAGCTTAAAATGGAAGGGTTTACCATTATTTTTAAGCGATCCAAAAATCTAATAGGATCAGTAGTCATTGAGGACTCGAAAGATCCTAAACAAATGGAAGAAGCAGAGGAGGGTTTAACCGAACTTCTGAATTACTTAGAAAATTTGTGTACGGAATTAAATGAAGGATATATTGATGAAGAAAAAATAAAATACTTAGTTGAGCAATATTCTACCAATTTGATATCCTAAATTTTTTTCCTTTATTCTTTTTTAAGTTAAAAATAGTAAAAATATACCATCTTATTATAATAAAAGTTAAAATAGAGATAATTATTTATATTCTCATGTCTTTTTTGGGTAAACTTCTTAAATCCTTACTATTACCTGCTTTTTTTGCGGGATTAATTCCTATATTCATACTATTTTTCATAGAATGCAGAACCATCTCTACTCTATTTACTAACATGCTTTTTTTAGCCATTTCTGGTATAGTGTTATTTTCTAGTGGTTTCACCTTATTTATTTATTGTAATCTTTTATTTATTAGAATTGGAAAAGGCACTTTAATGCCCTTGAAGGATTTGGAAACTAAACATCTTGTGATTAAAGGACCATATAAATATGTTAGAAATCCAATGATTAATGCTGTAATTCTAATGATTATAGCAGAAGGTTTTATTTTTGACTCTTTTATTATTCTAATTTATGCATTCATATTTTTTCTTATCAATGTAATATATATTCCACTTAGAGAGGAGAAATATATGGAAAAAAGATTCAATGGTGAATTTATAGAATATAAACAAAATGTAAGGAGATGGATTCCTAATTTTAAACCGTATGAAAAGCTAGAGGGGGAAAATGTTCCTTTGCCAAATTGAGGTTAATTAAAAGGAATGCTTAATCCTTTTATATAATATCGATATTATTTTATTTAAGAAAAATAGGTGACTTAAGTTTTATGAATAATAAAATAAAAAGAATTGAACTGACTCCAATCCACGTCCCATTTAAAGAGGCAGTTAGAAAGGCAATGGGAGAAAGTCAAGGGGGCTTAGGAATGGCAATAAAAGCAGAAGAAGCTTGGTTAGGGGGAGATTTTGTGATTATCCGAATGCTTACCAATGAAGGCTATGAAGGAATAGGAGAGGTTTTTGTATGGCTTCCAGAAAGTGGAGTTTCTCCTATACAAATAATTGACTCCATTCAAAATGGATTATCTAATTATCTATTAGGAGAAAACCCATTTAATATTGAAAAAATTAACCATAGAATGGATATTAATATTGCCCAGAGCGAGGTTGCCAAAGGGTTATTAGATATGGCGTGTTATGATTTAATGGGCAAGATAAGCGGTTTTCCGGCATGTTATTTCATTGGAGGAAAAAATGTAGATGAAATTCCATTAGCTGCACTTATACCATTAGGGAGTCCTATGCTTATGCGAGGGATTGCAAGGAGTTATTTGAAAAAAGGTTTTCGAACCTTTCGATTAAAACTTGGGAATAGCATAAAGCAGGATGTGGAGATCTGTAAAAAAATTCGAGAGAGCTTTGGAAATAATATTAGATTAAGAGTTGATTATAATCAAGCGTATACCCCAGTAAATGCTGTTAAAGCAATAAGAGCTATAGAACCTTTTGATATTGATTATGCTGAACAACCCGTCAATAAGGATGATTATCTGGGGATGAGATACGTTCAAAAACGGGTTAACACACCCTTGATGGCTCACGAAGGCTATTTTTCTTTAAAAGATTTTATTACTTTAGTTGAACTTGGCGCTGTTGAAGTATTAGGAATCAATTCAGAACGCCCCGGAGGTGTGACAAAAGCATTAAGAGCTATAGATTATGCCGAGGCTAAAGGATTAGGTGTCGTATTACATAATCAACCTCTAGGAATCGCTTCGGCTATGCATATTCATTTTCATTCCGCTAGATACACACAAATTAATCATGCGACTGAATTATTCGGTATGGAAATGATGGAAAATGACCTAATTAAAAAACCGATAGATTATAGCGGAGGGAAAGCAAAAGTTCCTGAAGGACCGGGATGGGGTGTTCAACTTGATGAAAAAGCGTTAGATAAATATTCCACAGATTCAACTATAGTAATTGAACATTAAAAATTATAAAATGAAAATTTATCTTACTTATGAAAGAGTTGAGGTTTTAGAGTGAATAATAAAAATAAATCGCAAGAATTTAGATATGGGAATAAAACTCATTTCTCATATTCATTAGGCAGCTTTTTTGATGATTTTCTCGCCACAGTATTAAGCTTTATGGTATTTAAATTTTATGAAACAGAAGTCTTCTTGCCGGTATTTTATATATCTCTTGGCGTTGTGTTATATGGATTTTGGAATATGATAAATGATCCTATTGTGGGACATATTTCCAATAAAAATATAGGTTTTATGAGAAAAAGGGGTAAAAGATTTACTTGGTTTCTTTTCACAAGTATCCCGTGTTCCATCATATTTGCTATAATTTTTATTCCTCCTACAGTAAATCCGCTTATTACCTTTCTTTGGTTGCTTTTATCCTTATGTGTTCTTGATACATTATTTTCTTTCACCATAATCAATTGGCAATCGCTTTTTCCGGATAAATTTCGCTCACAAAAAGAAAGAACCAAAGTCGGTGGCATTCAAATCCTTTGTTCTTTATTCGGATTAGCTCTTGGAACGCTATTGCCCACCTTGCTGATAACCGAAGGGACTCCGGGGACAAATAAAGGTTCATATTTTACTGTCGGAGAGATTGTTTCTATCACCTTAATTATCATTTCAATTTTAATGGTATATGGGATGAAAGAGCCAAGAGAGATGATTGATCGTACTTTTAGAGTAAAAGATGATTCTGGAATACCACAAAATTATTTTCAAAAATTATTAGCAGCTCTGAAGCAAAAAAATTACATAGCTTATTTAATTGCATATTTAGCGCAAACAACCGTAATGATGTTGATGTTAGCATCCATTCCATATTGGATGCAATATGTCGTTAATATTGAGCCTTTTTATGAAACAATCATTTTATTAGTATTTTTATTGGCGAGTGTATCATCAGCACCATTATGGATTAAAGTGAGTCGTAAATATGGAAATCGAGTTGGTTATATGTGCGGAACTTTAGGTACCGGGACATCATTAATTATAACGATGCTAATATGGCATTTCCCCTATATCCTTATTGGATTTGCATTAATTGGGTTTTGCATGGGAGCAACCTGGACGTTAATTTATCCAACCTTTTCTGATGTAATCGATGAAATTGTAATTACAACGAAACAACGGGAAGAGGGTATCTATTATGGTTTTAGAACATTTATTGGAAGGATTTCAATTGTTGTGCAAGCCTTGACCTTCGGTATTGTTCATTTTCTCACCTTTTTTGACCCTAGAGCAGCTACTCAAACATTATTAGCCCAATGGGGAATAAATATAGGAATGTTCGCTGTTCCAGCACTTTTTTATTTCATTGGTTTTATTTTGATGTGGAAGGTGTATGATTTAAAGCCAGAAAAAGTGGAGAAGAATAAAATTTTATTAGAGCAATTAAATCTTTAAATTTTTTTATTTCTATATTTCTTTTTTTAAACAATTATGAATAATACTAAAAAATTACGATTAAAAACCATAAAAAAATATAGAGATGAATATGAGTTAAATTATAATTTTTAATTTACATTTTATAAGATTTGATTAAAAATATATATAGTATACTTTATATACAATCTATACTTATTATTTATTATGGGAAATTATACAACTATTAAAGTTTCAAAAAAAACACTTAAAAAACTTCATAAGCTTGCTGGAAAATTAACCCAAGAAAAAGAAAGAAGAGTAACTCTTGAGGATGCTATTCTTTATGTTCTAAATGAGCATAAAAAAAGAAAAGATAAAGAATTTGATTCATTAGAGATTCAAAGTGATAGGGAAACTGTTCTTTCATTATTACAAAAAAAAGTTGAAGGAGCAGGTCCTAATGATTTTAAGGAATATGATTATGATGATATTGGGGGAAAATAAAATATGAATGTATTTATCGATACTGAAATATGGAGTTTCTCTCTTAAAAAACCAAGTATCGAAAATTTCTCTTCTAAGAAAGAATTTGCTGATGCATTAAAATTTCACACTGAATCTGATAATTTTTTAAAAGAACAAATCCAAAAAAGTCAAATTTATATGACTTTTCATCAATTATCTGAAATTTTTCATGTGTTAGGATTTAGGGGGAAAAAAATGTCTATACATCAAGTGGATACCTTCTGTTCAAAGCTCCTTACCAGCAAATTTATCACCTGGTTTATTATTGAAAGAAATCACATTATAAAAGCTATGAATTTAAGTGCTCAGAGTTCTATTCATATTTGGGATTTTCTTTGTGTCCTTCCTTTCGTTGAAAATGTAGATATTTTATATACATGTGATAAACATTTTCTTAATGCTTCATTTCAGTCATTAAATACAAAAATAGTTAATCCTCTTCATGATTGGATTGTTTTGTGATATTTTGAATCATTCTATATTGAAATCGTCAATTTTTGATGGATTTGAGGGTTATTAATTAAATGAATTTATTAAAAAAAATTATTTAAAATCAGAAATAATTTAACTTGATTAAGTGATAATTAATATTTTTAAGGTATAATAATATGGAAAGAGAGAATAATAATAAAACTATTTATTATAATGGAGTTATAATAACTCTGGAAGAAGATTATCCAGATCCAGAAGCAATTGGCATAAATGATGATAAAATTTTAGCGGTCGGAGATTTAAAAACGGTTAAAGAAAAAATGGGCAATCAGTACCAATTAATTGATTTAGAGGGAAAAACTCTTTTACCCGGATTTATTGATTCTCATCTTCATCCTGTGATGTATTTATTTTTTCTAATCAATCCCGATCTTTCAAAGATTACAAGCTTAGAAGAGTTAAAAGAAGTTTTAAAAGAGGCAGCTAAGGATAAAAAGCCCGATGAATTACTGTTAGGATTAAAGCTAATGGAAGAAAAATTTGACAATCCAAAATTACCTACCAGATGGGATTTGGATGAGGCCGTTCCAGATATTCCTTTATTTATTTTAAGATACGATGGGCATATTGGCATCTTAAATTCTAAAGGATTGGAACTAGCGGGAATAGATGAAAATACGAAAGCTCCGGAAGGCGGAGAAATAAGAAAAAATGAGAAAGGAGAGATAACGGGAGTTCTTTCAGAACATGCTATTGGATTAGGATTATCACAATATTCCCTTCCAAGTCCCGAAGAATTTAATATAGCAGCGGAAAAAGTTTTTAAAAATTTCGCGGAAAAAGGATTGACATCTCTTCACGGAATTGTTCATGCTGATAAAGGTGGGGAGTTTGGAAGTGTCGGGGCTATTGAAATTCCTATTTATCGTGCTATACAAGATAAGATTTTACAAAATTGGTACACATTGATATTCACTGAAAAACCAAACAAATTGAAGATATTAAAAAAACCCCCACTTCATTATGAAAATCCTGAAGCGAAATTTAAAGTAAATTGTTTAAAATTATTCATCGATGGGACTTTTGGTGCTGCTACTGCGTGCATGTATGAGCCATTTTCAGATCAGCCAGAAAAGTGTGGATTTTGTGTAGTAGATTTGGATAGACTTTATAATCAAATGAAAATTGCCCATGATAATGGATTTCAAATTGGAGTTCATGCTATTGGAGATAAGGGAAATCGTTTATTGGTAGATTTATATAAAAAATTATTAAATGAAAGCCCTCGTAAAGATCATCGGCATCGGATTGAACATGCATCCTTATTAAAAGATGATGTTGTAGAGGATATAAAGGAGTTAGGATTAATTGTTTCCTGCCAACCTCCCTTTATGACTTCTGAAGCTACATGGTTGGAGAAGAGGATTGGAAAAGAAAGAATTCACTATGCGTATCCATATAAAACTTTAGTAGATAATGGAATAGTTATTGCAGCAGGATCTGATTGCCCTGTTGAAGAACCGGATGTTATTAATGGGATTTATGCGCTTGTTAATCGATATGGAATCGCACCTGAACAGGGTATTTCCGTGAAGGAGGCTTTAAAAACATATACCATTAACGGAGCATATGCTGCATTTGAGGAGAATATAAAGGGGTCGATCAAACCAGGCAAGTTCGCGGATCTCGTAATCTTGGATAAAAATCCTCTTGAGATTCCTAAAGAAGATTTGAACACAATCTCAATTTTGGAAACCATAATTAGAGGAAAATCTGTGTTTCGTAAGAAACTGAAGTGAGGAGAATTAACGTTTTTTAAGCAAGAAAACGTTTGAAAGATAAAACAAGGCAGAGCCTAATTGATTAATAAAAAAAATGAGATTATATACTCTATATGCAGATTTTTTTCAAACTACAGAGAATTGTATGTATCCCTTATAAAAGAATATATATCTAAATTACTTTTAATTAAATATGACTCATCGAACAATTGATATACCAGAACATATTTATAACCAACTATTAGAGTTAAAAAAAAAAAATGAATCTGTTTCTGATTTTATTTCTCGTTTAATTAAGAAGAAGAAAAATAAGAAATCAATAAAAGAATTTGCAGGTATTTTTCAAAATTCTTCGGAAGAATGGGAACAAATTGAAAAAACTCTGTATGATGATCGTCTAAGACAATCGAGTGAAAGATCATTTAATTTTTAATCAGAAGGAAAAAGATGTAATATGCCAATTTTAGATAGTGATATAATTATCGCTTATTTTCGAAATATTCCAAAAGCAGTTAAAGTTATAGAGAAGCTAGTTGAAGAACAATCAATAATAAAAACTACTATTTTCAATGTAGCAGAATTGTACAAAGGGGCTTATCTTTCCTCAAAAATTGAAGAAAATCTTAAACAAATAGAAAATTTCTTACATAGTATTTCAATCATTGATTTTACAATATCAGATGCAAAAATATACGCAAAAATATCATCAAAATTAAGGAAAAAAGGTGAATCAATTGGCGACTTTGACGAATTAATAGCAAGTATAGCCATTAATAATAAGGAAACTATCTATACCAGAAATATAGGTCATTATGAACGAATTCCTCAAATATCTTTACAAAACTGGGAATAAGATAAAATTTTTACCTATAATTGGATGGTTAATAGAGAAGTACAAATTTTGGAAGAGCTTTTCGGAGAAGACTACAGAACCTATAAAAAGAACGTCCCTAAATGGATTCCTAAAATAAGAAGATAATAAACTCTTACATCTTCTTAAACAGAGAAAATTTAATAAACCATTGTTATAAGTCCATAAGCAAGAACTATATAGCCTGTTAATTCAATAGGAGGACCAATTAAAAGACTCAGATCATTAGACATTAATCCAAGTAATTTAAATAGAAATAGCCCGAATGAACTAAACATCAAAATTACAATTCCAAGGGTAATTATTAGAGCTCTTTTTTTAACATCTCCAGAACCCTTTACTGCAATAAATATATGTATGATTAGAGGTAATGTTATCATTATTATCAATCCAATATAAAGTATTATTGTTGAGATTAATGGAACCCATATAATAATATATAGTACCAGAATGAGAGCTCCTATTATCGTAAAAACATATTTCGACTTCTTGAAAACATGCCTCTCTATCATATACGTAAAAATAACGAATCCAATTAGGAAAATCGAGTCAGCAATTCTCGAAAGCACAGTATCCCATTCATCTAGGGCAAAAAAATCATGATAGAAATAAACAGCCTTGGAACATGCCAGTATTAAGAAAAACATGGAGATTCCCATGAGATAATTCTTACTTTTTTCATCACTAGGAGTGTCTCTAACATATAAATACGAAATAATTGCAATAATTACTAAGCCTATTCCGGTGATTAATTTTAAAATTAGTAAAATCGATCGAATAGGTTCTGGAAAATCATAATCAGATACAAATAGCATAATTATCAATCCTCTAAATTATATTTTATTTATTATATTTTAATTTATATTATAGATCACTTTTATTTATAAATATTTTTTTTTGATAAGTTTTATTAGGATGCCGATAAATAGTAATCTATAAGATTATTTCTGCTAATTTTAGAAATCAAAATGTTAGATGATTTCTTTTTATTAAGATATTAAAAACTTATTGAAAGAACATAATTTACGTAAAAAATTATATCAGCAGAACTAGCAAAATAAAATTTAAACAAGGTTAAGTAATAATTTTTTCTTCTTGTTATTTAATTTAAGATTATCGAAATAAAAAGGGTTAATAAAATTTAAATATCTAATCCGTGAAATAGAGATGCTCATCGAAGCCAGTTTCAGCAATTAAATCCTGCCCTAATTTTTGAATTCGTTTTTTCGAGGGTTTTTTAAGAATCTTTCGAGCGATAGAAAGCACTTTTGCTAACTTATCATCCGAAAATTCCTTAATGATATTATCATATCTAGAAAAGGAAACACCCGCAGTATACACTCCTACGTTCTCATGAGAAGATCTTGAAGAGACTTGCCAATGCTCTACTTTCAATTCAATATTTTCCAATAAATGGCTAGAGAAAAACCATTCGAGATAAAGTTCTTTTCGTTTATCATTTCTTTTGCTTTCTTTTAAGAACTTATAAGCTCTATTCAGTCGATCGGGATGCATCTGTTTAAAAACTCGTATATAATTTTCGGGTAATTTATCTCCAACCTCTGCCTTGATATTAGTAAGGATTTCTGCTACTTTTTCAGCCCTTTCGTTATTTATATCCTGTTGGATTGATTGGATATGATGCTCTATAATTCTTTGTTCTACTTCTGGCTCGTCTCCTTGAAGTTCTTCTGGTATATTATATATTTCTTTTACTTCTAAAGTAAATAACTCATCCAATTTTGAGGGATCTTTACTTACTTCCTCAATTTTTATATCAATTTCTTGCTTCTTATAACCAATTCTTGAAAGGTAATATCTTGCGGAAGCCAATTGGTTCTCAAAAGCTTCAGTTTTAGAATATTGAGTTTGAGCACCTCCGAATTCTTTCTCCAATTGTTCATCAGCAATTAAACTAATTTTTTCTGGGGTTATGTCATTCATTTCCAATGATGGTAATTTTTCGAGAACATAAACTATTTGATTAGGCGATAAATAGGATAAATTGCCTGTCGGCCTAATAAAATATGATATTTTTGCTAATTTTTTGACTAATTTACTGATTTCCTCTTGACTTTTTTCCAAGAATATTTTTAAAAAATAGTCTAAAATATTTTTATTAAACCCCGCAATCGCTTTTAAAACGTTCTCATCTAGGGATTCCAAATTACTTTTTAAATTTTCAGAATTCTGAATGGTATTAGGTAAATCTAAATTGAACACATTAATATTATCAAGTATAAATTGAATATAATCAGATTTTTGCATACAAATCCTTAGTTTATGTTTAGTTATGTAATTCCATAAAAAATATATTTACTTATTCAATTAATATAATCTAATTTATTCTATAAATTTCTATAGTTCATAAGTTCTATATTTTTCAAAAATTTTTCTGGCAACTTCCATCTGTTCTTTTGTTTCTAAGGAGCATTTTCTATATTGTCGAATCCATTTTACGGGATCCATATTTTTGGGAATTATTCCGTTATATGCTCCCCATGCAACGATTAGCTGACCTGTTCTGCCACATCCCGCAACACAATGGACAACAATTGCCTCTTTTCTAGCAATATGCTTTTCACATATCTTTAGAAATCGTTCTAACTGATAATTAGTAGGAATCCCCAAATCAGGAATATTTAAGTGATAATAATCGAACTGAGAAGGAATATCTTGTTTATTATCAAATTCAGAACAATTCACAATAGCTTTTATTCCTTGCTCATTGTAAATATCAAATACATAAGGATCGGGCCACCAACTTGCTGCCAACTTTCCTTTTATTATCCATGTAAATGGTTCTGTTCTGTGAGGTTGCCCATCTTTTGGCCAGTACCACGGTCTAATATTTCCCATATATCTCTGATGGAATTAATGTGTATAATTGTGATTAAAAAGTGATAGATTACATATAAAAAGAAGGGAATAGAGTAATAAGATTAAAAAAATCTTAAAATGAAAAAATTGGACTATGAAAAATACTTAAATAATATAATCTAATCTTTTATTAATCCTTAAAATTTTTTAAAAAAATAAGAGGTATGTCGAAATGAATGAAACAAACATAAAAAAATCAAAAAAAATTTCAGAAGTTACAAGCAAAAAAGAAAAAGCAAATAGAATTATTTTGGTGCTCCATCTATTCGCTTACGCTGCTGTAATAGCTTTATTGGTGATGGTCTGGATCTTAGCAATAGGCGTAACAGGAATTTTATTCTTCTGGCCCATCTTTCCCATGCTTGGGTGGGGAATAGGTGTTGGTATTCATGCGCTTATATTTGGAATCAATTATGAAGTTACTCCATTCTTAGCGAAATTAAAAACCCAATCCCTCTTTAAGATATTTTTCGTCTTTCATGCATGGGTTTATGTGATGGTAAATTTAATCGTTGTTTTTGGAAATTTAATGACACTGGGAACTGTTAATATCATCTATTTCTATTGGCCGCTAATTATGTGGGGGATTGCTCTTGCATATCATGGAATCGGATATCTTACCTGGGATAAAAAGGTTGAGAAGGAAAGAGCTAGAATAATGAGAGAAGAAACGGAAATCACTGAAAAAAGAGCTAAGAAATTAGCTGCCGGTAAAGTAGCAAATCTTTTGATATTAGCTGCACACATTACCTATTTCATCGTGGCACAAATTTTAATCTACACGCTTTTCTTTCCAATAGACCTTGAGAACGGTATTTTTAATTCGATACTCTGGGGTATCGCGTTAGTTATTCACATCTTTGGATATTTTCTTTATTTCTATAAGAAAGAAATTGCCCCCGTAAAAAAAGGAGTTATTATTCACGCTGCATTATACGTTGGGTTTAATCCCTTTAATATTATTAGGGGATTGCTCCTTCCGCCTATTGATACGGTCTCTCCATTTGTAACTTTGCTTATCTGGGGAATATTTTTAGCCTTCCATATTTTCATAGCAATGAAGTATGGAGATTTACAAAAAGACGCAGAGACGGTTCTTAAAGAAAAATCTGAAGAATTATCCCAAGAAGAACTCCAATCAAAAATAAAATTGTTTGTAGCCTGGAAATGGACATTTTTAGGACATATTGTAATGTACATAGTTGGTCTAATTTTAATTGCTATTGCTTTGATTGTATTGTCATTGGATCTAGTAATATTAATTTATGCTGCGTTAGGATGGTTAATAGGTCTTAGTGCTCATTATTCAATCTACTGGATTTTAATGATTAGGGTCAAAAGAGTTCTTAAATGGACTCTTAGAATGCATCTTCATGTATATATACCCACATGCGTTGATATGGTCGTATTAAATCTAATCGCTGGCGGTTTCCCATGGAGTCCGATTGCGATCTTAGGCTGGGGAATTGGAATCGGTGTACATTATATTCTAAATCGATTTTTAACCAAATAATCTAATTTTTTTATTTTTTTTTATTAATTTATTAATTTCTTTTTTTTAATCCTTCTAATCTAAAAGTATGATTAATTTACCTTATGTGGGCTGTTTTTATTTTTCTTTTATTATAAAGTAAATTTGATAATTAAAATTCTTTTCAATTAAGTAGCTTCAATAAAAAATCCAACCAAACTTATTTTGATGCTATTCAAATTATGGAAAGGATAGAATATGCTTCAAAAGAGATCTAGTTAATATTCAATTAAATAGTAAAAGATGGTTTAACTGATTATGTACCTTGTTTTTTATCCTTTTATTTTTCAAAATTTAATATTTATTTAGAAAAAATATATTCCAACTCTATTTACAATTTTGGTGATAATTTTGAGTATTATCATCTTAGGTGGTTGTGGGGAAATAGGACGATATATTGCCAAAGATTTAGTTCAACAGGGAGTAAATATTACAATTGCAGATATTAGAGAATTAGAAGGAAAAAGATTATCAAAAAAATTAGGATCAAGGGCTGATTTTAGCAAATTAGATATTCGGGATTTTGATAAATTAGTTGAAAAATTAAAGGATTTTAAGGTTGTTATAAATAATATTGGGCCCTATTTTGAATTTGGATCTTATGTACCAAGAGCTGCTATCCAAGCAGGAATAAATTATGTGGATATATGTGATGACCATGATGTTACAAATGAGTTATTAAATCTAAAAAAGATTATAGAACGCGAAAATCTAACCTTCTTGATTAATTTTGGTGCTTCTCCTGGTTTAACTAATATTATGACTAAAATTGGTTCTGAAAAATTTGATCATATAGATAAACTACGAATTTTATGGTATGAAGATACTGGTGAGACAATTGGTTTAGGTCAGTTAATGCATTGGACTCATATTGCCATGGGAAAAGTGCCTGTATTCATAAATGGAAGCTGGTCTAAATTAAAAGCTCTTACTCAAAGAGAAGTAATTAATTTTCCAGATCCTTGTGGAAGCGTCCCCGTGTTTTTTGTTGGTCATCCTGAGCCTGTTACATTACCGCGATATATTAATACTAAGGAGGCTGTTTGCAAGGGAGGGATACTCCCTGAATCAGATGTAATGCTCACTAAAATAATTGATAAGCTGGTTTGGATAAAAAATATAAAATTAATTAAATTAATCAGTACGTTTTTTTTAAAGATCCTCCCGCTTTTGACTGGTAAAGTAGAGGATAGGGAAATAATGTCTGCATTCAGGAGTGAAATCATTGGAATAAAAGATCAAAAGGAATATCATTTATTATATACAGTAATAGGTCAAGTTGCTAAGTTATCCGGAACTCCGGCGTCAATAGCAGCTCAGATGCTTTTAAATGGAGAAATAAATGCTCCAGGAATTTTTCCACCAGAAGGATGTAGCGAATTAGATTTAATTAAATTTGAAAAAGAGCTTAATAATAGGGGTATCTACTTTATAAAAACTTATAAATAATTTTATTAATAATTTTTGAAAAAAGAAAGAATTTATTTTAAATGAAGATGTTCAGATTGTTGCTTTAACATTTCATTTAAAATTTTTTCTGCTTGAGTAGCATTCTGAACCACCGGATCTACTAAAAGAGCTTGAAGAGCTATATCTTTTGATTCAGATAATACCGCTTCTACAGTTAAGTCTTGCACAGACGCTTGATTCCGTAATAATGCTGCTAAACCTTTCGGGTATTCACCTAATTTAATTCCGGTAAGACCATCTTTATTTACCCTAGCAGGGCATTCTACAACTAAATCTTCCGGAAGATTCGTTATAATACCATTATTTGGAATATTAACAGAGATTTCAGTATAATTTGAATCTGATATAATACCCTCAATTATAGGAATGGCTCTCTCTTGGTCTGGTTTTAGAAGTCTTGCCCCTTTTCCTTTTTTAATTCTCCTTTTAATTTTATTCTCCTCATAATGTATCATCTCCATATAGGTATCCCGAAATTCTTTTACACCCGAGATATCAGCAACTTCCCACGCCCATTGAATATATTCCCCAAAATGAGAATCAGTTGTATAAGGAATGTATCCAAACTTCTCCAAAATATATTTAGTAAGACTTACATCTATAATCTTGATTTCTTCTAAATAACTTGGACCTTTCTTTCGTATTTCAGGATACGCATCCTGTCCTGTATCTTTATATTTTATATCTAATACCACACCAAAATGATTTAATCCTCCTGCTAAAATCTCCAAATTGGATAGTTTAGTATCGAGAATTCTAGCATAGTGAATCTTAAAATGGCCTAATTCATGACAGAGCCCAACAAATTTTAATTTAGGAAATTTTCGCTTTATTGCAAGGCAAATACGACTCATGGGATTTGAAAAATTAATTAAAAATGCATTTGGACAAATAGTCATAATATCCTCACAAATTTCAAGAATCGGAGGAATTATGCGTAATGAGTGAAATAGACCTCCAGGACCTCCATTTTCACCAAATAACTGTTTGTTTCCAAACCAATGGGGAATATATAAATCTTGATCCCAGAGATCAAATCTTGGTCCAACTTCAATAGAATTTATAATAAATGTAGCATCTTTTAATGCCTCTTTTCTATTTGTGGTGGATTCTAATGTGAAATCAAGTTTTTGTTTGTCTATCGCGGATTTACAAGCTTGACTAACTAAATGGAGATGTTGTTCATTAATATCATGAAGACATATTGTGGATCCTTTCAAAATAGAACTATGCAATATGCTCCCAGCAGCCCCAAGCCCAAACTGCAGCGAGCCGGCCCCAATCAGAACAATTTTTTGTGGATTTGTCATTTTTACCTCAATTTTTTTTGATTTATTAGTTATAATTTCTTTAAAATTCAAGTGTTTTAAATTTTTTTCTAATATAATTTTTTTAGAACATAATTCAGAAATATCCAAATTTTAAAAATCTTTTAAATCTTTTTTCTTCTTGTGAGAGTATGGGTCTTAAAATAAAAAAAAATGATTTTCAAACTGCTATAGATTGGTTAATTTCATCAAACTATAGCGTCGTGTTTACAGGGGCAGGGGTCTCTACAGAAAGCGGAATTCCACCTTTTCGTGGTGAAAATGGATTATGGACAAAATATAATCCTATTTTTTTAGATACCAATTATTTTAAATCACATCCAAAAGAGTCTTGGATACTTATTAAAGAAATTTTTTATGATTTTTTTGGGGCAGCGAAACCCAATATGGCTCATAAAATAATAGCAAAATGGGAGAGCCAAAACATAATTCAATCAATAATTACTCAAAATATAGATAATCTACATCAAGAAGCCGGCAGTAAAAATGTTATTGAATTTCATGGAACATCTCAAACTCTTTCATGTATAAAATGTACTAATCAATATTCTAGTTCTGAATTTTTAGAAAACCTCCCTCCTCGATGTCCAAAATGCAATGGATTATTAAAACCCGATTTTGTATTCTTTACTGAACCAATCCCCTCAAAAATTTTTGAAAATTCGATTAGAAATGCTGCGAGAGCAGAATTATTCATTTTAGTTGGAACCACGGGAGAGATAATGCCTGCATCGCAGATTCCGTTCATTGCATATCAGAAGGGAGCTAAATTTATCGAGATCAATACTAACCCCTCAAAATATACTTCTTCAATTACCGATATTTTTCTCCAAGGTAAAGCTACAGAAATTTTCATGAAATTAGATTCTTTACTTTCTAGAAAAAATGAAAAAAAGGAGAGATATTCTTGATTTTCTCTTTTTTAATGAGATTTAGAATAATCAAAAAATTCAATTTAGTTGAGAGATTCTTTTACTTGAATTATGATCTGCTCAAAATGTAACAATGAGAAAGAGCCATCTCAAATAGAGAAGATTGATGGAGAATTTATTTGCCATAGCTGCTTATATAATGATTATAAGCCCTACAAAATTTATCCCATTGGGTTTGTAGAAAACACCTTGGAGCGTGGAGTAGGATTTGGAGTAAAAAGTTATAGTAGAGAACCCACTAAAATTCATTTATTCAGTTCCCAACGTCCTTTTCTTTATAAATTAGAGGAGGAAAAATGGATATTAGTGGTATATTATTTTCATAAGCAACGAGCAATAAGATCGAATTTTCATCGTGGTCTTGATCATAAAAAAGTCGGTATTTTTGCCTCAAGAACCCCAGATCGCTTATCCCGGATTGGAGTTTCTAATGTTGAATTAATTAAGATAGAAGATACAACTTTATATGTAAAAAATTTTGATGCTATTAATGGCACTCCGGTATTAGATATAAAACTAGGACAGCGAGCGAGATGGTGATCATTATTGTGTTACTAAAAAATTAATTTAGTAAATTAATTATAAAAGATGAGAACAAAATGAATCGAGATGATTTAACGGCTTTTGATACAAGGAAATATCCGATACGACCTCATATAGGAGTAGGAGTTATGTTAGTGAGAAATAATAAACTACTTTTAGTAAAACGAAAATACAATCCAGATGCGGGATATTGGAGTATCCCTGGTGGGCATTTGGATTTAGGAGAGAAAGTAAAAGAGGCAGCAGTCCGAGAAGCAGAGGAGGAAACGGGATTTAAAACAAGAGTAACAAAATTAGCGGGGATTATTGACAAGATTATGAGAGATGAGAAGGGTGAGATTGAATATCATTATGTACTGATCAATTATTTTGTAGAACAAATTGAAGGTCCTCCCGATCAAGCACCAGTTCCCGATGATGATGCCTTAGATGCTAAATTTGTTCCATTTGAGGAATTAAAGAATTATATTTTAACTGATTCATTAATAGAGCTTTTAAAAAGATTGAAAATAGGGTTTGATTAAATCTTATATTTTTATATTGAACTATCATGAAATTTTTGATTTAGATTGAAAAAAGAGCTGCCTTTTTTTATTTTGGTTTTTTTTTATTATTAATTTTAAGGAAAATAAATATAATTTTTAAGTTATTTAAATAAATTATAGAATAATAGTAAAAATAATAATGTTTGAGGGTTTATTTGTTTGACAACGTTAATGAAACTTGCTAGAGACGGAAAAATAACCAAAGAAATGGAGATTGTCGCAGAAAATGAAAATCTCGATTCGGAATTCATAAGGAAAGGCATTGCGAAAGGAAGAATTATTATTCCAAAATCGAATAGAAGAAATACGAAACCATTGGGAATCGGCGAGGGTTTATTAGTAAAAATTAATGCTAATGTTGGTTCTTCCAAGACAGTGTGTGATCTGGAAAACGAAGTAGAAAAAGCAAAAATAGCTGAAAAATTTGGCGCAGATACAATCATGGATTTAAGCAGCGGGATAAAAGAATCGGATGTTAAAAATATCAGAAAACGTATTTTGGAAGAAATTAAGATCCCCCTGGGAATAGTGCCTATTTATCAATCAGCATTACGAGCTATAGAACATAAAGGTGCGATTATTCATTTAGATGAAGATGATCTATTCAATGTCATCGAGGAACAGGCAAAAGAAGGGGTTGATTTCTTTACTATTCATGTCGGAGTGACGAAAGAAATCGTTAATTATTTAATAGATCACCCACGGACGATGGGTGTAGTCTCAAGAGGAGGCACCTTTTTAGCAGCATGGATATTACATAATGAACAAGAAAATCCTTTCAATGAAAAATATGATTATTTATTGGAAATGGCTCAAGAATACGATTTTACTTTATCTTTGGGAGATGGGATGAGACCGGGAGGAATAGCTGATTCCACTGATTATGCTCAAATAAGAGAATTAATGGAAATTTCAAAATTAGTAAAAAGAGCGTGGAATGCAAATATTCAGGTAATGGTAGAGGGACCTGGACATATCCCCGCTCATGAAATTGAACATAATATTAAAATTCAAAAATCTTTATGCGATGGCGCTCCATTTTATGTCTTAGGGCCCTTAACGACGGACATTGCACCAGGATATGATCATATTGTAAGCGCAATAGGAGGTACCTTAGCGGGATTAGCTGGAGCTGATTATCTCTGTTATGTGACTCCATCAGAACATTTGGGACTTCCGAATAAAGAGGAGGTAAAAAGAGGTGTGATAGCTTCTAAAATTGCTGCCCACACGGTTAATATTGCCAGATATGGAAAACGAGCATCAAAGATTGATTATAAAATGGATATTGCTCGTAAAAATTTAAACTGGAAAAAAATGATTGATTATTCCATAGATCCAGAATTAGCAAGAGAAATCCATTCTAGAAGTGGAGAAACGGACGATGATGAAGGCTGCTCTATGTGCGGGGAATTATGTGCAATTAAAATGCTCAGAGATGCATTGGAGCAAAAAAGAGAATGAATTGCTCTAATTTAATCAGGTTTCTCTTAAAATTACTAAAAATTCATTATTCTTTAAAAGTGATTTTTTCTTTTTTTCTGGTAAAAAGAAAATAATTAAGGAGAAATAAGAGTCCTATAATAATTAAAGGTAAAGAAATAATAAATAAAGATAGCCACATTTCTATGCGAAAGAGAAGTATATAAATTAACATTATCATTCCTAATGCTATGAAGATTAAACTTCCACTTAGCTCTCTCTTCCATGCGATTATAAGTGATGTTAAAATAATAAAAAAAGGAATCAAATGGATTATAAAACCAATGTTTTTTTCTCCTAATGTCCAATCTTCTAAATAAACATCAAATGCTAAAATAAAATTAAGGAATAATAGACAAATACTTAATATTCGTGGAAGCCAAAAAAGAATCTTTTTCATGATAATTAAGAAGATTCTTGATTATTTATATATTTCATATGTAACTATCTTGATTTGGATTTATTAAAAAAATTTATTTATATTTTGAACAGAATTAAAGGAATTTTTTTTTTCATTTAATTTTGAAATCATATCTTTCGTTCCTTTTGATTTACCATCCCAGAATCCAAATGATAATACTTCTAATCCTTGAATGATTTTCTTGACAAGGTAATGAGCCATTTTTTCATTATTTATAAATCCCGCCCCACCTTTATATTTATACCGTTCGGGTTCAAATTTCTCAGATTCTCTTTTGAGGATCTCTTGAGATAAAATCTCATTTACTTCATCTGGACATCCTTTCTTTTCTTTATTTCCTTTACCACATCCATTTACAAATATGAAAGAATTTAAAAGTATAAACCCTAACCTTGAAAATACGATGTTTTTTTTGATGAAAGAGCTAAAATAGTTAGTAAGGAGCTTGAAAAACGTATAATAAATCAAGAAAGTTTTGAAGAAAAGAAGAAATCTGAGCCCAGTGAGAAGGTTCTCCCAAAGGGAGCAGAAGATAAATATAATACTATAAGGGATTTTGTTTTTAGTGAAATAAGAAGAATTGTTGGTCAACACTCTGAAAGAACTTCAAGAGAAGTGATTGATTATTGTAATGAAATTCTAATTGATAAAATGAAAATAATATGTTATAATTTGGATGCTATTTTAAAAGAAAAAGGTTTGAAAAAAGTTACTTTAAATATGCTTAAGGAAGTAAAAAGATCAGATGATTTGATTAAGAATGTTGATTTAGTCAAGCCTAAAGAAGAATTATTCTTTAATTACTCAAGAATTTGGCATATAATAAGAGAAATGTTAAATAGGGCTTGGATAAGTGAAGATACGATAAATTTTTTAAGAAATTACTTAGAAAAATGGTTGGAAATTCAAGTAATTAACGCAAAAGAGAGAATGCATATAAAAGATCCTTGGAGGATAACCTTAAAGGTAAGGGATTTCGAAGTTTAAACTTCAATCTCTTCTTTTTCTTCTATGAATTTAAATAACTCTCCATAATAAATAGTAATGCTTGTTTATGCTTGTTTTACCATTTTTAAGTTATGTTTTAACTAAGAAAAAGTTAGAAAAAAAAAAAAAATTCGAACTGAAATTTGAAGTTATCTTATTTTTATTAGTATCGTTTAAGATAAATTGAAGCCTCTTCTTTTCCGAAATATGATAATTACTGAATATGTTGCTATGACTGTCGCGAAAATAATAAAAATTGGCGAATAACTCGGAATTTGCTCCGGAGAAGGCTGCATCATTGTTAGCAGAAGAAGCGGATTTAATATACCTCGCACAGTCCCTTTTATTTTTTGCGCATAAATATCAGAATCAATACCTCTCTCATCTTCCCATGAAATTATGGCGCCTCCATCGCCGTCGCTACAGATCCGTGGGTCAGATTGATCTCCTAAAGCGTTAGAGATAATAGTCCCATTATCATCCCCCCACGGGAAGTTTCCATTCGAATCGATCTTTTGCGCATAAATATCATAATCAATACCTCTCTCATC
>JAEOUA010000008.1 GCA_016839555.1 Promethearchaeota archaeon | reverse complement strand
CGAAATAAAAAAATGAAAAAAAATTGTCTTTTTTGTGACATTTTTCCTCGCTGATAACTTGTGGGCAGTAAAAATTTGTTTGTCAGTAAATTACTGATCTTGTGTCATTTTTTAATTACTGATCACAATTTTTTTTAAGAATTAATACACACTTCAACTTTTTATAAAAATCAACTATTATCGTTAGAAATTCATAATTTATTCATTATTACACCTAATAAAATCTATTTTTATAGTTCTATTATTTGAAACACTAAAAACCATCTTAATGAAAATTTTACTCATAAAATATAAAAAGTGCTAAAATCAAAATTAGCTAAACAAAATGTAGATTTTCAAAAGAATAAGAATTAAGTATGGAAATAAGAGACTTTAAATATAATATCCTGTCTTATCTTCATCTATTCTATCATCTTCGTCTCTGTCATCGTTATCCTTATTCCCAAAGAATTTTTTATAGAAATATTTTAAAATGTCTTCTGGATTCCCATCTAAATCAAGATCCTTTAATTCATTTGGGTCAATTCTAATAATTCCACCCCGTTTTAATGGAATTATTTTGCTATTAAATTGATCTCTTAATTCTCTTTCTTTTCTGTTCTTTTCCCTTAATTCTTTTTTCATTAATTCGCTTAATTCACCTACGACAAGCTCCTCTAGTTCTTCCGGCTCAAATGCGAGTAAATCTTCCGTGTCAAACATTTTAGAGATGTTTTTAATTGCCCTTTCGCGTTTATATTCGGGGATTTGATCAATAGAAGTTAATCCCAATTTTTTTAAAATGTTTAACCAATCGAGTTTTATAGTCCAAATTTTTTTATTTGTCATTTTATTCCTTTACTTTATACTCTATCATCTAGAATAAAACAATACTTACATTTAAAATTATATTTTATATGATATAAGTCAAAATTCTAAAATAACTCTAATAATATTGATGGATTTTCATTTTGAAGTAATATCCTTAGACATAAATCAGTATAAATGAGTAATTTGCTAATTTTTTAATCTTAAAAACATAAAAATACAAATTTTCATATTATCTTATTCATGAAAAAATAATTATAAAGGAAAATGTATATTAAAAGTAATTAGAGGAAATTGTTCTTGCCAAAAATATTTAATATTAAGCTTCCAATAGGTGTATAATATGTCTTTAATAATGAAATCATTAAATGATTTAAATGTGAAAGAGCTTAGAGATATTTGCCGAAATTATGATATAAGCGGATATTCTGGATTAAAAAAAGCAGAAATAGTGTCACTAATTGTAAAAAGTCTTTCCGAAAAAAATATTAAAGATATATTAAAGCAAAAAGCAATAATTAAAGAGGATACATCATCTACAGAGGAAGTGAGAAAAGAAGTCGCTAGCGACAGAAAAATAGATAATAGAACATATTTAAATTATTTATTACAGTCTCTTAATGTAAAGGAACTAAAACTAATATGTAGAGATTTTCTATTAAAAGGATATTCTGGATTAAAAAAGAGTGAATTAATAGAATTTATCTTGGATTCTTTATCAGAAGAGGAATATAATCGCTTAATATATGATAAAGAAATTGAAATTATCTCAGATGGAATTGAACTAGCTATCAAAAAAATTCAGGGGAAAGATCGAGAAATGATTAAAGAAATCAAAATTATGAACCCAGATTTAAATGAAATCGAGCTTAGTTTTAAAGGATTTAATTGGGAAGTTAACTCATTTTTATCTATTACAGAGGATAATATAGAAAATCCTGAAAGGGATTGCGATTGTCGCATCGGTGCAAATATGGGCTTTTGCTCTCATTTCTGGATTGGATTTATTTTTTCTTTAAAACAAGGATTTTTTAAACTAGAAGATTGGCATTTAACAAGATTACCGGAGAATTTTGAAGAGCAAATAAATTCCATTCAAATCTATGGAACAGCCCTAGAAGAAAAGAAAAAAGAAGAGGAAGCGGAAGAATTAACCTTAATAGATAGAGATTCGGATGATGCCATTCTAATGAAACACTTAGATTCAAGAGTAACGGTTTATAAAGGAGAAATTACGAATATTGAGCGAGTAGAATCTGAGTTTCAAGAATATGTCACAATCTATTACCTTATTGACCTTAAAAATGTAGAATTAGGACCACAGATTAAAGCGAAAAAAGATTTTGATGAAAACAAAATACAAAAACTTGAAAAATTAAAGGTACGATTAAGCGATAATAAATACGATAAGATAAAGATTAAAGCCGGTGATAATTTTGGATGTAATGGAACGATAAATAAGGATACCTTCCACGGATATTATGTCTTAAAACGAGTTACTAAACCTACAACAAACCCAAAAAAACCTTCTTAAAGTTCATCAATTAAAACCTAAATCTTTTAAATTTCTAAAATACTTTAAATTTTTAACATTATAATTTTAACAATTATAATTTAATATACTTCAAGTTGGGATTTTGATGAAACCACATTCTTGCTTCATTAACGACAAAAATATGATTCTCTCCACAGATTTTTATCAATTGTCAATGTGTGCTGCATATTATCAGTATAATCTTGAAAATAATATAAAAGAGGAGAATGATATTTCTGTTTTTGAGCTTTTTGTTCGAAAATTACCCAAAAATAGAAATTTTTTAATATTTGCAGGATTAGAACAATTAATTCATTATATACAAAACGCTCGTTTTTCTCCTCAAATCATAGAATATATTCGCAGCAGAGATATGTTCAAGAAGATTGATGAACATTTTTTTAACGAATATTTACCAAATTTTCGATTCAACCTTGAGATATGGGCGATGAAAGAGGGAACGATTTTTTTTCCAAATGAACCTATAGTAAGAGTTAAGGGCCCCTCTTTTCATGCACAATTAATAGAAACTTATATTATCAGTGTAATTAATTACCAAACAATCATAGCTTCAAAAGCAGCACGAGTAAGAAACGTAGCTAAAGATAAATTACTCTTAGAATTTGGTACAAGAAGGGCGCATAGTCCTCAAGCAGGGATATATGCGGCAAGAGCAAGCTATATTAGTGGGTTCGATGGAACAAGTAATGTAACAGCAGATTTAGAATTAGGAATAGAGGCCTCAGGAACAATGGCCCACAGTTTTGTTGAAAAATTTGGTGAAATGAACAGTTTTGAAATCTTTTATAAATATTATGATAAGAAGACTATCCATCTTATTGATACTTATGATATAAAAGAAGGAACGCTTAAAGCTGCAAAATTTAAGAATAATATATTGGGAGTAAGAATAGACTCTGGTGACCTTGCAAAAGAAGCAAAAAGAGTCAGACGTATTTTAGATGAAAATAATAGTAAAGAGGTAAAAATTGTCTTAAGTTCTGATTTAGATGAATATAAAATCAAAGAAATATTAGACAAAGGAGCTCCCGTTGATACTTTTGGTGTTGGAACGGAGCTTGTTACTTCTAGTGATGATCCTACTCTGAGTGCTGTATATAAATTAATGGAACATAATGGAGAGCCAAAAATAAAAATCAGTGAGGGAAAGAAAACCTTTCCTGGAAGCAAACAAGTTTATCGCATATTTGATAAGAATGGCAAATTTAAGGAAGATTTTTTGCTATTAGAAGATGAAAAACCTCCAGAAAATGCTTCTCCCCTACTTATTCCAATTATGAAAAATGGCCAATTAATATATGAACTTCCCACTCTTGACGAAATCAAGGAATATTGTCAAGAATATATCAAAAAATTACCAAAAAAATATAAAAAATTACAGCAAATCAAGGTACAAGAAGTTAATATTTCTAAAAAATTAGAAGACTTGATGGATTCTCTTATTAATCAATATAAATGAACCTTGTTTTTTCCTTATTAAATAATCTTTAAATTGTATTAAATCATGAAAAAAAATAATAGTAAATTCGAATTTTCAGAAACCTCTTCTATAAGTCTCTATCTAATTCGAGCAATCGCAGCTCAACTCGTAGCGATGGGGCATGGAATTGGCATCATTTTAAGACTTCAAATCGCTCTTATACTTGCAGGATTAGGTCTCGCATTGTTTTTTCTGATTAGTGGGTTATTAATCTCTTATTCTATTTTGAATAAAATGAAAGATGAGAATTACACATTTAAACATTTTTTTATAAATAGAGTCTCGAGAATCTATCCCACCCTAATTGCATGTCTTTTATTTCTCCTTTTTTTTGATGGAATTTGGTTTAGGAATCCCAAATTTTATAATATTTTCTCTTTTGTGTTTAATTTGTTGCTTCTTAATGATACATTTTTAAGAGTTCCTGCTTTTGGTTCTGCTCGCCAAGCTTGGGCCCTACCCTTATTTTGGTGGATTTACTTATTTTTTGGCTGGCTTCTTCTTGGATTCAGAAGTACAAAAAGAAGATATCTCTACATCTTGGTTCTAGGGTTCTTTAGCGTTATGCTAATTTTAATATATTCTGGATTTATGTGGGATATTGAATCAAAAATAAAATTCTTATTTTTATGGATCTATGGTGTTTTCTTCTTCTTATTCTTCAAAGAACTACATAAATACATTGTAAGAAGATGGATTCCCAATAAAATATCTTCTGACAAAAATATCAATAATTTAACCAAAATACATGAAAAAATTTATTTAAGAAGTGAATTTATTCTAAAATTATTTATTATATTAACTTTAGTATCGATATTAATATTAGCTATTTATATTCTGGTCGTTTATCAATATTCTTATAACTTTTATTTTCTCATATTATTAATCTTTTTATTATTCTTTGCTCTTATCTATACCCAATTAACTACCTTTAAATATTCAAAAAAATCTAAAAAGATAATTAAATTCATGGCAAGTTATTCCTTTACTTTATATTTACTCCATTATACTATTTTTAGCTTTTTTTCTTTGTTTCTTGAATCTATTAATAATCTTATTTTATTTCTTATTGCTTATCTTTTTACGAATCTTATCTCAATTGGTATCGCTTTACCCACAGAAATGAGACACGATAAAATTAATAAATATTTGCTTTCAAAATTCGCCTAACATAAATATTTGAAATGATATTATATATTTATCTATCAAAAAGGATTATAAATTATTGATGAGAGACTATACTTTTAGATTTTCTGAAACTTTATCTACAACTTTAAATCTCCTCAGAGTAGTAGCTATTCATAATATTGTAATAGTGCATGGAATAGCTATGACGCAATTAAATATATCCATCAATCTCGGTTTAATTGGGGCTCTCACATTTCCATTCCTTTTTTTGCTTAGTGGATTCTTAATAACTCATAGCGTTTTATCTAAAATAAAAGAAAATACCTATAATTTTCCGAAATTTTTAATTACTAGAGTTTCAAGAATAATTCCTCCTTTAGTTGTGGGTCTGATTTTAACAGCATTTATTGATGGAATATGGGCTACATTTATGGGATTTGAATTTCCCTCCGAGACTTATAATATTCCCACCTTTTTTCTAAATATAATACTTTTGAATAATTCTGCATTTGGGGTACCCAGTTTTGGAACCTCCTTTCAGTTGTGGACCCTTCCTATGTTTTTTTGGTCATATTTATTCTTTGGATGGATTCTACTCGGCTTAAGAACTACTAAAAAGAAATATTCTTATTTTATTATATTAGGATTTTTCACATTTATGGTGATAATGATCTTTTGCGGACCATGGTATAGAGGAGGATTTAAAGGTGATATAACATTGTTGTTTACATGGGTTTGTGGCGTATTTTTCTCAATATTAATTAACGAAATTAATTTTTTTATTCAGAAAAAGAAAAAATCTTCAATTATAAATTTGAAAAATTTTAATACCCAACCTAATTTATTGCAAGGTCAATTTACTAATAGTACTCATATTCGAATTATTAAATCAAAATTTTTTTTATGGGCAGCACTCTTTTTCATTTTTTTCTTTTTAATAGGATCTTTATTTTATATAGATTTATTAGAATATATTTTATTACTGGTATTTTCTTTTTTCTTTCTTCTTATTTATACTCAATACACCTCCTATACCTATCCTGAAAAAGTGAAAAAACTAATCTCCTTTATGGCAAGTTATTCTTATAGCATCTATATCATACACTATTCGATTTTCAATTTTTTGTCATTGTTTTTTGGGACTATTAATGATATCTTATTATTTTTAATAGGCTATATTTCGTGCAATCTGCTTTCTCTTGGAGTTGCATCTATTACTGAAAAAAAATATCATAAAATCAGTGCCTTTATGTTAAAAAAACTTAATCTATAGAGTAATAAAAAAAAGTTTTAAAATTGATTAGAAAATTAACGCTTCCTTTCTTAATTATGAAAACCATTTTTCTACAAATACCGATGTTTCTTTTAATCTCCCCGTCAAAAATACCATCATAGGAGTCGCAATTGCGGATAAAACTATTACGTCCCCTGCAAACCAGCCTATAACACCAATCCAAAATGATTCCCCTGTTGAAACTCCTGCAATTATGAATCCTGAAATGCCAAATATAGCCGAAATAAACGAAGCTCCAACTACACCAAATACGATATAAAGTAGCCACGATTTAGTGGGATTGATTCCATATAGTGCTATCAGGAGAATTAACGCGATTATAAAAGTAATTAGCCATAAGATAGATAACACAAGCATTGTAGCTATGGCAGAGATGATAAGATTAACAAGCAATACCACTAACAATGTATATACCACCATGGGTCGTTTTAAATCATTTCCGATATCGACATCTGCGCTTGCTATTCTAAATGCCAATAAAGGTATTAAGGCTTCAAATAAATCTGCTAACGCCCAATAAAAACTCCACAGACCAAATCCCGATACGAATCCAAGGATGAGGCATGAAAAATATCCTGCTAATACACCCCATACTCCAAACCATAAACTCAGCGGTACATATACTGCCGCAGCTAAAAATAATCCAGAAACACCTGGAAATGGTGCTACTGGCGCGGCAATTACCGCATATATCGCTAATACTGTCGCCACTGTGGTCGCTGCTACCATAATTAATAAGTGTTTCCAGGAGGCACTTTTCTTACCTTCTTTATTTCCAACTGTTGTATTCAACCCTATTTTTCACCAAATTATTTTTATTTTCTTAGATAATGCTTGAGAAAAATATTACACTCTATTTAAATATTAAATATTTATAAATAGATTAATTACTCATCTTAAGGAGTTAAGGATAGAATTAGTTATAACTATTTATTATTAAATTGAATTTATACTACCCCTTCCTAATAATTAATATTTAATTCTTACTTTAAGGTTTTTAAAAAAATTTATTAAAAAAAAAATAGTATAAAGATAAGCCTTAGATTCTATAATTCTCAAACTATGATAAATATTCTAAAACCCACTATCTATTTTTAATATTATTCCTATGCTTTTCTCTTTTGATGCGCAGTTATAACGAGAGCAACAATAGATATGATTAATATAACTATCTGAGAAATTAAGATTAAATAAAATCCTATTCCAACATAAATATCCACTATTGCTGGAAGAAACATAAGTGATGGATAATAAAATAAACTTACCAAGGACTTCACCATATAGAATAAATCTCTATATTTTGGAAAAATTATTCTTGTAAATAAAATATAATCCACTATTGTTAAGATTATTAACATAACTGCGAGAATAATATTAACAATAGGAAAGGCAATAGATTCTTTCTTTACTAGCTCTAAAATTCCAAACAAAATGATTAAAGCGCCTAGAGATAATATCATAGATCCCATTACTATTAAGATCAGTTCTAAATACAAAGAGGGCCCAAGGATTGGACTAAATATACTTAGAAAAGGACTAAGAATTCCTATTAATTCAATTTCAATTACTTCTAAGGGAGATACTGATAAATTTATTTTCCATCCAGCAAGTCCTATCATATCTATTGAACCTATTCCAAGAGGCAAAAATATTCCAATAATAATTGTCGAAATCCCAAAAAGTATTGGGAAAATACCCGCATATTTATTAAAAGCCATTTTTTGATTAACAATTGATTTCAAATTTCTTAATTATTGCTTAAAAAAAAGATACCGCTCTATTTAAATGTTTAATGTCTAAGGTTAAAATATCTCTACTTCTCTTGTTATGAGCTCTATTTATTGATAAGGTTTATAACTCTCAAAAAATCCATTTGCTTTTCTCTGAAAAATAAGAAAGTTTTTTTTACCTTTCGTCATTTTAGTCTTCATCTACAAATCATATTATTCATAATAGTATTTGTAAATGAATGTTTAAATTTCATTTTGTTTTATTTAAATAAATAGTTAAACAAATAAACATTTTTATCTTACAAAATAGGTGAATTAAGATGTATCATATTGACGGTACTGACTATTTGAATGAAAAATATTATGCTAAAACTAAAAGCGTGTGTCCCGAATGTCTCGACAAAATTGACGCCGAAATCGTTGAAGAAAATGGAGAAATTTGGATGAAAAAAACGTGTCCAGAACACGGACCTTTCAAAGATAAAATCAGCTCCTCGGCAAAGTATTATAAATGGACCCATTACGCCAAGCGAAATGAAAAAGGAGAGGTGGAATGGAAATTCCTTAAAAACGGTGAAGCAAACCCTCCCGACTGTAAAGGTAAGGATCCACGAGGATGCCCATATAATTGCGGGTTGTGTGAGGAACATCTTTCTACATGTTCATTAGCTCTAATCGATACGACTAATCGGTGTAATTTCAACTGCAACTTCTGTTATGCTAATGTAAAGAAAGCGGGATATCTTATCGAGCCATCTATGGAAGAGCTTGAAAGAATCATGAGGCATTTCAGAGAAAAGCCTATTCCTGCTCCTGCAATCATGTTTACCGGTGGAGAACCGTCTGTTCGAGCCGACTTTCCTGAAATTTGTAAAATAGCAAAAGATCTTGGATTTAAGGAAGTTATTTGCGCTACCAATGGGTATGGCTTTCAGAGGAAAAAGGGCGGCTTAGATTTTACCAAGGAATGCTTTGAAAAGGGATTAGATACGCTTTACTTACAATTTGATGGAATTAATAACGCGACTCTTGAAAAAACTCGCGGAATTAAAAATCTTTTTCCATATAAACAGCGAGTAATCGAGAATTGTCGTGAAGCAGGATTAACTTCTGTGGTATTAGTCCAGACCGTTGTAAAAGGCATTACAGATATAGAAATTGGAAATGTCATCCAATATGCCATTGATAATATCGATGTGGTTAGAGGAATTGTTTATCAACCCGTATCTCTATGTGGACGAGTTACCGTAGAAGAAGTCGAAGATTTAAGAATCACTAATGCTGATGTAATCAAAGAGGTCGATAGACAGACCAACAGTAAGGTTGGGATTGATAATGCATGGTATCCACTTTCAACCATTGTTGAATTAGGAAGGATCATTTCCTTTTTAGCCGACGTTGAGCCAATAGAGTTTACCTGCCATCCGGATTGTGGCTTCGCTACCTATTTGGTGGTCGATCCAGACTCTAATGAGATGGTCCCCATTATGGAATATTTTGATCCGTTAAAGATTGTTGATTTTGCCAATAAATTCTGGGAGAAAATAAAACATAAGGAGAAGGAGCCACTCAAAGTCTTTGAGGGTATGATGGGCGATTTTGGCAAGACCTTAGATAAGGGCCTCAACTGGCTTGATAAACAACAATTAAAAGCGAGATTTGTCACTGGATTATTGCAATATACCAGAAAGCCGGGTAAATTAATAGAGATGTTCACCAGAATGGTATTAAACGGAGAATGGGAAAGTGTAAGCGCATTCACGCACGGATCTCTGCTAATTGGTTCAATGCATTTTCAAGATGCATACAATATGGATATCGAAAGAACAAAGAGATGTGTGGTTCATTTTGGTGTGGCGATGCCTGATGGGTCTGTCTATGAGGCACCTTTCTGTACGATGAATACCTTACATAGGCCTGTCATTGAAAAGATAGTAGCGAAGAAAACCACCGCAAAGGTAGAAGGTGAATTTGACACCAGCAAGGGCACGAGACTCTTAGATCAGCATGAAGTGCACCAAGATATTCATCCAGAAATCGCGTATAATGGTGGAACTAAAAAATCCAAAAAAGAGGAGTAGGTGATAAAAAGTGTCTCAAGAAGTAATTGAAACAAAAGATGGATTAAAAGTTAGGAAGTTAATTGATCTCCGTCCGACAACCGCAAAAGAATATCAAGATGCGATTATTAAGCGAGTGGATTATTTCTCTAAGCGAAGAGACTCCGTATTTAATGATATGGCAGAAAACATAATTGTTCAAGGTCTCCAATTAGGCTTACAAGCGAAAATAAAAATAGACGAGCTTCTCGGCGACAACAAGGATAAAATACATGACGTTGTAGAGAAATTGTTATTTATGGGATTATAAACAAGATTTTTATTTTTCTTATTACTTTTATTATCTTATTTTATTTTTAGAAACATTATTAATTGTATTCTAAATTCAATTAATTTTTTTTTTACATATCCCCTCTTCAAATAAAAATGGCACAAATAATTTAAAAAAGTATTAATTTAAACATATTAATTAATAGAATTTTAAGTGGAAAAATTCATCTTAATTATAGTTTTTTAATTGAAAGAATTTACGAGATTAAATAAATGCGGATAGTAGGTCCAGTAGCTGGTATTGGCTCTCGTCTACGTCCATTTACCCTTAGTAAACCAAAAGCATTCATGAGAGTAGCAGGGAAAGCGGTGTTAGATCATATTCTCACGAAATTTTTAAACACGTTTGACCAGAACACAGAGTTAATTCTTATAGTTGGATATAAAAAGCGTCAGATCATTGATTATGTTCAAAAACATTATGCTGATAAGTTTAAATTAACATTTATAGAACAGACACCTCGCGGCTATCGAGATAATATCCCTTATTATTGGGGATTAGGTGAAGCGGTATATTTATCGCATGAAAAATTCAATAATGTGGAAATTAATAGTTCAGAGGATAATAAACGAGAAGGATGTTTGATCTTTTTAGGCGATATGATTCTTTTAGATGAATATTCCTATCTTTTATATCGTTATTATGAATCTGAGGTAGATGGGATTATAACTGTTATGAAAGTGCCAAAAGAACAAGCGAGCTCCTATGGTATTGTTGATGTCGATGAGAATAATATAATAATAAGAATGGTAGAAAAACCCAAGGAATATATTTCTAATCTAGCTATTGCAGGCATATATGCATTTTCTTATACTACTACACAAGCACTATTTCAGAATTTAAAAGAAAGGCTGGATCAGAGAGCTGAACTCACTAAGGAAATTTATTTAACCGAAAGCTTGCAATATTTAATAGATTCTGGACATAAAATCGCAGCAGTCGAATTAAAGAAAGGGATTTTAGATTTTGGAAAGCCCTCAGCCTTGTTACATGGAAATAGATTTTTGTTAGAGCATCAAATAGTAAATAATAATGATTATAAAAGTAGAAATATCATGATTGAAAAATCGCTCATTAAAAATTATGTTCATATTGGAAAGAATTGCTATATTAAAAATTCAGTAATAGGACCGTATGTATCCATAGGAAAAGATTCAAAAATAGAAAATTCGATAATTGAGAACTGTGTTATTGAAAGGAACGCCAAGTTGAAAAATATTATAACAGATAATTCAATTATAGGAAGCAATGTCCAAATTGAGAATATGTCAAAAAGCAATATAATTATCGGAGATAAATGCAATATATAGATAAATGCAATATTTAATAAGATTTATATTCTTATTCTTGGTTTAATAAAAATTTCAAAAATTCACCCATTTCTGTTTTATAATATTTCTAAAAAAGCTTGAATTTTATTGATTTATATAGTTTAAACAGTTAAAAATTGAAATAAATAAAACAATAAACTAATCAATTAATAGGGTATATTTAAAAATAAGCTATATCACTATTTATCCTAATAATCTTATTCTTATTCGTTCAATTGGGGTTTTTGCTTTGGTTTGGGTTTAAATTCAGCGGGGACATATGGTTGAGCATATTTATTGACAATCTCAAAAAAATCTCTATCCGAAACACCTTGAGATATCTTTTTTATTTCATTTTTGATTATATGGAAAGATTTCCGAATTTCTTGTTTTGACTGAGTCTCATGCTTCTTTTTAACTTCATTAACTATCTTTCTAATAACTCCTTCAGGGATGTTATCTAAATCTAAGACACTTATTTTCTTTTTCAAGGCATGTATAATTGATTTTGAACCAGAAAACTTTCCCAGATAAAATTTTCTTCTACGGCCCACCATTTTAGGATTTATTGGCTCATATGTTAATGGATGAGCAAGAATAGCCGCAATATGAAGTCCACTTTCATGACTAAATGCATATTCTCCAACAATAGGCTTGTTTTGTGCAAGTGGTAAACAGAAATATTCTTCACATACTTCGCTTAATTCTGGTAATTTTGTTAAGTCAATTCCCGTGTCAATATTCATCCGCTCCAAAATGGTTACCACTTCTTCTAAAGCAGCATTACCCGCTCTCTCACCATAGCCATTAATACAGGTGTGAGGATAGGTACAGCCCTCAAAAACTCCTGTTATTGTATTAGCAACTGCCAACCCAAAATCATTATGGGTATGAATTCCCATTGGAACTTTATTTTTAAGAGGTTTAATTACCTCATCTCTAATTCTGCCTACTAAATAACTAGCTGATTGTGGGGTAAGAATACCCACAGTATCCCCAATAACCACTCTTTCTGCCCCTGCATCTATAGCTGTTTTAAAAACATTCTTTATATGCTCAAACTCCGCTCTTGTACCGTCTTCCGAGACCCAATTTACCTTAAATCCATTATCTTTTGCATAATGGATAGCAGAAGTTATTTGATTTAATTCATCCTCTTCAGTTAATTTCAATGTTTTCATAAACATAGGAGAAATTGGCATAAAAACTACAATTTCTTCGAGATCGGCTTCTATACATGCATCAATATCTTCCTTTCTCGGACGAGCAATGCCCATAATTGATGCATTTTTACAATCCTCATTCACTATTATCTTAACAATGCTTTTTTCTGTTTCAGAGACGGCAGGATATCCCACTGCTATCAATTCCACTCCGATTTCGTCCATCAGTTTCGCAAGATGAATCTTCTCGTCCAAAGTTAGATACACAGTTGGACTTTGCTCTCCATCGCGTAGCGTTTCATCCCAAATATACACCTTCGAAGGGACTTCTTTTTTATCTTTTAGAGCGATTTCGTTATAATCGATAAGCAGGTTCTTTAATTCTTCTTTACTGAATTTATAGGACATAATTGAGTATTAATATTTTCTATTAAAATATATTTTAAAAAATAATCAAAGTATTTTAAAAGTTCTTAAAAAATCTTAAATTTCGATATTTTACGTTTGATACAATAGATAATTATATTTTTGTAAATATCTCCTTATTTTTAGAGAGATATATCAAATTTTTACGTTTAAACCTATTCATGGGTCTTCTGTATAATATTGGAAATTTAGCCTTCTAAATCAGTGGATTTACTTATATTTGGTTGGAATCCATTATTTAATATAATATTTGTAGCCATTTTCGCAACATTTCCTACTACTTTTGAACAATTTAACAGCATACCCGACTTTACCGCGTTTTTTAATTCCTTTGGATCCCATAGATTAAATGTCTTTCCTATAGTCGATTTTTGTACATCATAGCACCTGCAAGTCCCATACTTTTTAATATATTCATCATGTAATTTTTTTACCAGTGAATATGATTTCATTGGCTTATACATATCTGAAAAATTGTGTTTCTCTCTTCCAAAAAGATAGCCGATCACCATTGAACCCCCCACTAATGCTCCACATGATCCATCTCCCGTCAACCCTAATCCATCAGCTAAGCCGGATGCTGCCTTGAATACATCATCATTCCAAATCCCTAATGCTTCAAAAATAGCAGCTATAGCGGTCTGGGCGCACCCAGTACATTTTTGCTCGTATTTTTCTCCTAATTTATAAGCTTTTTCCAAAATTTCTGTTTTTGACGGCTCCATTTTATTAACTAAAATATATTGTTTGTATTAAGATATAGAGCCTTTCCTAATTATAAAAAATTATTAATTAAATATAATATAAATTCTTTTTAAATAAAAGAAATTCGAATAAAATTGGTATCTTAAAAAGATTAGGCTTGATTCATATCAAGTTATGCAATTTTTTTCTAATTATAAAAAATTATTAATTATATCTATTCCATATTCTTTTAAATTAAAATAGCCTTAATATAAATACTCTCATAAATAATTCAAACTAATGTTAAATATTGGTATAATCGGGTATGGATTATATGCACTTGCGAAGAAAGTAGAGCTTCAGACCCATCTTAAATTAAAAGGCCGTACAAAATTAATAGTCGGATATGACCCAGATCCAAAGGCTCAAGAATATCTCAAAAAAGAAAGCAATATTAAAATCGCTAAAAATTTTGATGATCTATTAGATACTCCTAAGCTCGATGCCGTTATTATATGTAGCCCTCCACAATTTCATGCTCAACAGACAATAGCAGCATTAGAAACGGGATACCATGTATTTTCAGAAATACCGATGTGCATTAAGGAAGAAAATATTAAAAAAGTAATCGCTGCTGAAGAAAACTCTGGGAAGATATATCAATTAGGTGAAAATTATTGCTTTTTGCCCGAGGTTTTATATGCAGGGTATCTCACATCGTCCAGAAAAATTGGTCTAACGGTTTATGTGGAATCTGAGTATCTTCACGATGTGACCTATCGCTGGAGAAAAGATAATTCTGGAGGAGTAGACACCCCCCGCGTTTATTCTTGGTATCAATTATTTGATCCGCTTATGTATGCCCATTCGATTGGACCTGCTCAAGTTTGTCTAGGTGGAATCGAGAATCCAAGACCATTCATAGAAGTAGTAAGCTATGCGAATGATATCGGGGGGTATCAAGGGGATCCAATCTGTAGTCCCGCAAAAGCATTTCATATAGGATTATTTATAACTGAAACGGGCGCAATCGCAAAATGCGCAAATGCTTATATATTTGCTAGAGAACCAAGCAGGATTATGATTCAGGTGGTGGGCAGAACGGGAACATATGAATGTTATGAAATCGGTAAACCCGGGCGACTCTTTTTAGCAAAAGATCATATCATCACTCGCAGTAAACATAGAAAGGGCGAAAGTAAAATTATTGATGATAAAAGATTGGCAGAAATAATAGCCCCAGTGGAAGGAGTTTTTTATGGCGCCCAAGTACGTATAATGGATGATTGGCTTTTGGCAATTGAACAAAATACAAAACCTAAGTTCCATGCAAAAATAGGTGCTAATTTTTGTATGGCAGGTATCGCTGCTTCAAAATCAGCGAGATCTGGAGGAAAACCGTATAAAATAAAAATTTTTAATGAATGATTCTTACAAAAGTATTATTTCTTATTTCTTTTATTTAGTTACCTTTGTTTTATTTCAATCTGAAAGATTATAAAAAAAAGAAATAAAAATAAAAAAATAAGGATAATAAAAATTATCTTATATTTTAAAAGTTTTCCATGTTTGTTAATCAATTTAAATTATTCTGTTGAGAGAAGATCTAGAATATTGTAACGATAGATATATTTTTCATTCTTCAATTTTTTCGAATTGATCTTTTGAAGCACCACAAACAGGACATACATAATCATCTGGTTGATCCTCAAACTTAACTCCTTGTTCTTCTTCATCATAAATCCATCCGCAAACCATACATTCCCATTTCATGTTTTAATCTTCACTTTTAAGTCTATAAATATTTTATTAATTCAAATCAATAAAAAGATGTACTTAAACTTTATAGTTATAAGTTAAAAAATAAATCTTTAAGCAACTATAACTATCCTTCTAGCCCATAATATTATTTTAATTTTTGTATATATATTCATATTGGAACTTATGATTAAAATTTTTAACCAAAAATTAAGCTTAGTAATATAGTATATCCTAATGAAAGTACTACATGGATAAAAGTAAAGGTGGCTCCCATCTTTAAACTTCTTTTATAATTAAGATTTTCTACTTTAGCATCCTTAGCTACTTTTAAGGTCATAATATTTACCGAACTCGCTTGCGGAATGAGATTTCCCCCGAGGCTTAAACCAAAGATAAATGCGAAATATAATGGAATTGTGCTAGTTACAGAGGAGCTGAGAACTTCTACTATTGGTAAGAGGATAATAGCCACTGGATTATTGGCTACAAACCCACTAATGATACTTACAAAAATGAGCACAATTATGGGTATTAAGAGTGGATTTAATTGTTGAAAAGGCAATAGTTCAAAGAGTTCCTTAAATCCTGCTTCAAGTAAACAACCAATTATTAAATAAAGAGAAATAAAAAAGAAAATAATTTCCCACTCTATCTCTTTAAAAAATTCAGCAGCTTTCTTCTTAGTATAATTTTTATTAATGATAACTAAAATAAAAGCTGAAAACACAGCCGTCAGATATATCAACGGTAAAACAATAAGTAGAATAATGGTAATCAGTATCGCAATACTATTAAACACAAACATTTTTTTGTTTTCCACCATCACATCCTCATTTATTAATTCTAAATATAATGTTCTATGTTGCTGTTCTATACGGGGTTCCTTTGTTAAAAATATCCGATCAATAAGAAAAACGGTTATAACCAATAATACTACATCAAATATCCAAAAATATTGGATAAAATATAAAGTATCTAAATTAAACGCGGTTGAGATGATAATATTTTTTCCACTTGAGAAGGGGGTCATAGTACTACCTATATTTACACAGATAGACATTCCCATCAAATAAGTACCTGCTTGAATCCTTAAAAATCGGCATAAACGTATAACTACAGGCGCTAAAATAATAATAACAACAACATCTGTGATTACAGCTGCAAGAAGCGTGGTAAGGGTGCATAATAAATAAAAAAAAGTTCTTCTTCTCCCTCTTGCAACTTTAAATAATTTAACCGCAATATACTCCAAAATATTGGAATCTTGAGCAATTTTAGTTATTATGCTAATTCCTAATATTACTAATATTGCTTCAAAGCTTATATAATTAAGAAAATCGAAAATATCTTTTTCAAGCACCAATCCTGTTACAGTTGCTGCGAGGAAACTTAGAACAATAGAAATTGAGAGGAAATCAATACGCTCAAGACTATAGCTTACTATGACTAATGCGAAGATCACCAATATAAATATCAATAATGGGAGGTGAATCATGTGAAAATATTGATAAATATTCTGTTAATTAATTAATTATAATCAAGTTCTTAATAATAGTTTTGATCATTATAACATAATCTCAATATTTTATATTATTAAACTTCATAGCATATATAAGAATTCGCTAGATAAAGAATAGAATTTCTCTGCAAATAAAATAATTCTTCATTGCTGTAATGGTAAGGAGATAAGAATTTTTGTGATTTTTCCCCAAACCTCTTTAAAATTAAGTTCTTTTTTTTGTTTGATGTAATTGGACATATTTAATAAGATTTTTTTAATTTGTAATGATTGAAAGTATGATATACTAGGAGCAATTACAGCAAGCATAAATTCTTTTTCTCCACCTCTTGATTGCTTATCTATATATGAATTAAATAATGAATAACCTGCAATTTTGAAATTTTCTATATTAATAAGAATTCCTTCTGCCTCCGTTAAACTCTGCTGTCCATAAATTGTGCTAATAGCCTGAAATAATTGATTTCCTATTTTTTTTAGAGGTAAATTTGACTCTTTTGGATAGTTTTCGACTAAATTAGGACCAAACTTATCATCCCAATCCACTCTTAATATGTAAACCTGACTTTTTTGTTTCTCTGAGATTTGTTCTTTCATTTCAGTTTCTTGAGACAGAAAAAATTCTTTTAATTCATCAGAGATTTGTACTCTTTTTTTATTCCTAGAGATTTTACCTTCTATCGTAGCTAATAGGTCATCCTCATTAACTGGTTTCGTAAGATAATCATCTACACCTAAGAGCTTTCCTAATCTAACATCTTCTGGAGAATCTAAGGCCGAGAGAAATATAAAAGGAATTTGTAAATATTGTGGATCTTTAGAAATAGTTTTAAAAAAATCATACCCATTCATCGTGGGCATCATAATATCAGATATAATAAGATCAGGAGTATTTTCTATTTCAGAAAGTACTTTTAATGCCTCTTTTCCATTTTTGGCAAGGATTACCTTATATTTATGATATTCTAAAATATTTTTAATAATATACAGAATATCTTCATTATCTTCTACGAGCAGTATTGATAAATTTTTTTCAATTTTACCTAATTCTTTTTTGAGTCCACGGGATTTTTTTTTCAGATTTGATTCCTCTTTTAGATTTTTTGAAAATTCTTATTTATCTGATACAAAAATTTAAAATTATAAATATTCATTCACATAAATTAATTAGTTTAAATGGTTTAAAAGATTTTATATTGATTTGAGAAAAATGCTAGAAGAAGAACTTGTTTTATTCATTGGGGAATGGGATAAAATGAGAAGTGTTAAAATATTAGAACATCATCCTAATATAATTTTTGATTATGATTTAGAACAATTAGCCTGGAAAATTTTTCTGTTTTTTGAAAATTTTTATATGTCAGAAGAATCGAAAAAATATAAAAAAACGCTGTTTCAATTACCTATTAAAGAAAAAGATAAATTTGCGAGTGTTTTAATTGATGCTTTTCATTCTGGAGAATCTATTGGTGATATTAAGCCATATATTATTGTGATTTTGTTGCCAGATTATTTTCCGAGCGATCAAATTAAAGATTTCGACGATGAACTTCAATTACTAAATCAACAATTTCGAAAAAACCGTACACTTGAATTAAAAAACTATTTTGAGAGGATCTATTCTAAATTTAATTTAAAACAAAAACTCCAAGATTCAGAAATTATATTAGATACTGACTATACTGAAAATGAAGCCTTAGAAGATTTTAAAAAAGGTTTAAAACTTTTTTCTAATAAAGCATATAAAATCTCCTATTTTATAATTAAAAAATCATATTTGAAATTTAAAAATGAGAATAATATTAGACTATTACTTGACTCCACATATTTTTTAGCGACTATTTTAAGTAAATTGAATAAATTCAATATTGCTATTGATTATTTTAAAGAATTAGAGATTTTAGCAAAAAAATTAGATCATCAAAAATATTATGAAAAGGCGTCCTTTATGACTGCCTTTTGTGCTTATAAGATGAAATATTATGATCTTGCGCTTAAAATATATGAGAAATTAGATTCATCTAATCTTGAATTCATTAATCGTTTTGATTTGTATTTTTTATATGGAAGATTATTAAGACTTTTGAAAAAATACTCCAAGGCGATAAAGATATTTAATAAAGCAATAGAAAATATAGAAATTGAGGGTGTAGACAAGAAAAAGAAAAATAAATTAGCAAAACTATATTTCGAAATGGGGCATTCTTATTTTTTTAATACGACGGAAAAAATGCTAAGCAATTTTAGTGGAACTATTTATGAAAACGATCTTAAAAAGATCATAGATTATTATGAAAAGGCAAATGAATTTTTATTGGAACTTAATGATTATACCAATTTAATAATATCACATCAAATCATCGGAAATTTATATGAAAAAATGGGAGATCCTACGATGGCGATTATTTATTATAGAAAAGCAATAAGATATACTGAAGAAAACAATGATGTATTAAGTAGAATGAAATTATTTGATTTAGTAATCAATGATCTAATGATTTTAGGTAAACAATATCAATTGATAAAAGAAATTGATGAGATCCTCTATAAAATCAAAACTTATGCCTTTATGGATCTTCCCACCATCGCACGATATCATACTAAATTAGGAGAATTATACTTCAAAATGGGATATATGAAAGAGTGTTTATCCGAATTTTTAATTGCTTTAAATATATATAATGAACTTGAAAATCCGAGAGAAGAAGGATTAAAACTCCTTAAAAATATAATAAAAGTATATTCAAAGATTAATGAAGTTAATTTTTTAGAGTATTATAAAGAAAAATATAAAGAATATCTACAAAAATTAGATATTTTTGAAAAAGAACAAACTAAACTACATGTTCTTAATACTATTAAAGATATATGGATTTTTACAACTCAAGGAGAAGAATTGTTTTCTTATGCTCCTGAATCTAGCTCAGATCCTCAACTTCTTAGTGGATTTTTAACAGCTTTACGTAATTTTAGTTTCGAGATGGCCTCTGAACAGTTAAATGCTATAAAATTAGGGTTTGATCAGTATCTCATATATGGAAAAGTTGACAAAAAATATATTATTGTTGGGAGAGCAAGTGTTAATCATTCTGAAAAAACCATACGATATCTTCTCAAGAAAATCTTTAGAAGTTTTGAAGAAAATTTTGGTTCAATCATAGAAAGTGAAGAATATGACCAAAATTCATTTGGAAAGTTTATTGATATATTAGTTAATTTATGACTTATTTAATTGATAGACTTCTTAAAATAAGAAGTCTCTAAAATTAATTATAAAAGAATTGAGAGAAAAATAAAAATAGCTCTCCCTTAAAATCTTAAGTTTTGTTTTTATTTGCCTTAGAATTCTTTTTATTACCAATTTTAGTTCTTATACAATCATCGCAATATTTTATCCAGATCTCTGCTTCTCTATCTCTATTTTTACTTTGCATTTTTTTAGAAGATAGCTAATTATCTTAATTAGTAATTAAAGGCTTTTTAAATAAAAATATTATCTTAATTAGTAATTCTGTGATATTGATATGAAAAAGTAATTTTTTAATAAAAACCACTAGGAATGAATATCTTCAAGTATTTAATATTTAATGAGTTCCTATTAAATTTTAAAAGTAATAGAAAACTGGAAAGAAATTTTGAAAGCATTTTTTAAAATAAAGAATAAAGTATTATATAATGATAAAATCTTATAATAATAAGAAATGGAAGAATGAGAAGAAATATTTTTGACATCAGAAAAAAAATACCCTATAATCCAATATCCTAAAGAAAATCCTTGTTTTATTTCCATTTGGGATGAGGAGATTGGCCCAAAAATAGCTGATTTATATCCGAGAGTCAATATAGGTGACATTGAAGATTTAGCAATTCAGATTTTTACCGCATACGAATATTTTTGGGATATACCAGAGACTAAATTTGAAAGAGCCTCTTTTATGCTCCCAGTGAGAAAAATCAATAAAAAGGCAAAAGTATTACTAGATTCTATTCCAAATCCCGAAGTTAGAGGGGGGTTTCAGCCTTTTATTGTGGTCTTGTTAGCTCCTGATTTTTATACTAAAAAACAATTAGAGATTTTTGATGATATCTTATTAAAAATATCTCAAGATTACTGTCATACTCAAGATTCTCCTCAAGAAAAATTTCTTCCTCTTGAAAATTATTATCAAAAAATTAAAAATAAATTTGAGCTCATAGAATATGAAAAAGAATCAGAGCCGGAAATAAGTGAATATTATTCTTATACTGCGGCTGTTGAGGATTTTAAAGCGGCGGTAAATCTCTTCAAAAAATCAAGTTATGTTCAAGCATATGAATTATTGAAGAAAATATTAGCAAAATTTAAACAAGAAAGGCAAGATCGCTTAGTGATGGAGGTAGTTTACTTAATCGGGTCAATTTTTGCTCAGCAGAAACGATTTAAAAACGCACAAAAATATTTTAAAAAATTACAAAAATTAGCAAATAGATTTGATCATGAAAGGTTTCGGGAAATAAGTAGCTTTATGGATGCGTTTTGCTATTATAAAAATCAAAATTATGAGAACGCATTAGACAAATTAAGAGAATTAGAATTATATCGATTAAAGCACATAAATAAATTACGTTTTTATACAATTTATGGAAAAACACTAAATTATATGATGGATTTCAATGCAGCAGAGCAGAAATTCTTGAGAGCCTTGGATTTAATTGAAGAGGAGAATATAAAAACCAAACAAAAGCAAATAGCACATCTTTATTATGAATTAGGTATAATTAATTACCGAATTGCTTTTCGAAATACTAATAATATATATATCTATAATGAGCAAGAATTTAAATCTCCTTTAAAAAAATCACTTAAATATTTCAAGAAATCTTCACAAAGCCTCATAAAATTAGAGGAATGGGACATTCTTACTCAAATCTATTCTTACCTTTCTAATATCAATGAATTATTAAATAATGACGATGAAGTGATTAAATATTTGTATTTGGCATATGATAGTGCAAGAAAAAGCAAAAAAATTTTAAACATAGTAAACATCTTGTTAAAAATAATTAAGAAACAAGCAAATAAAGGACAACACAAAGAAAATGTCGAAATTATAACTGAATTTCTTACAGAGTATGAAAAAAGTATTTTTATTGATTTATTTACAAAGGCAATTTTATATAAAGAATTAGGAATGGCCTTGATTTCAAGAGGTGATGAGCAGAAAGGATTAACCAAATTATTGAAAGCGCATAATATATTTAAAAGCCTATCTACTTCTATTTATGAGGATATTACATTATTGAAAGCAATAAAGAAAATATATGCGAAACAAAATAATAAAGTAAAAATCTCTAAAATATCTCAAGAAATTAATGCTCTTTCCAAAAAATTGGAAAATTTTCGAGAAAGAAAACCAAAAAAAATATATCCATTAGGAGAATTAAAAGAAATATGGATTTTTTCTGGTGATTCTGGTTTATTAATTTATTCTTATGCCCCAGAAACTGGCATAGATCATGATTTAATTGGGGGTTTTTTAACAGCTTTAAAACAATTAAGTATCCAAGTCACTCAGCAAGAACTTAAATCTATAATTATTGGAAAAGATAGATATACAATATATCAAGAAGAAGGCTATAATTTTTTCATTCTTGGGCGATCTTCCCTAAAAAGTGCCGCAAAGACAGTCAATAAAATGTTAGAAATAATTTATAAGCGATTTTGGAAAGAATATTCCACTGAATTAAAATATTTTTCTGGGAATGTTGGAATATTTAGTAAATTTACAGAAATAGTTAATTCATTTGATTTCACCTTAATTAATTAGATTGACGGAATATTTTTTATATTTTCTAATGTATTTTAAGTAGCTCCTGGAAAATCCAGGTACATCCCTCCTGAATTCCTTGCCCTGTTTTTGCACTGGTTAGCTGCACTTTATAATTTAAATTTAAATTCTCAAGGTTTAAAAGTTCATAAATTTCACTCTCTTTTTGCTTATAATTACTAAATAAATCAATTTTATTTAAACATATCAAAATAGGAACATCTTGAGGTAATTTATCATATTCATTAAAAAGATGGTTTTTTACTTTAAAGAGTTCTTTTTTTGATTCTTTAAGATGTTTAATTGAATCATTTATGTCGATAACAAATATGATTGCAGTAGGCTTTTTTGTATAGGTCCACCATTGAAAACGTAAGCGTTTCTGACCACTCACATCAATAATTTTAAAAATATTATCATTTAATATCATTCGAATTACTTTTAATGCGAGAGTGGGTTTTATATCAGGATTATATACCTTTGATTTTAAATAATGAATTATTGTACTTTTCCCTACTTTTGAAATGCCTATTATCAGAAAATCACCTAAATCTGGATTATCGATTAGCTTTGAAATTATTTTAAAAAATGCAGATAAAATTTCATCTAATCTAGTAATTGCATTACTAATTCCTTTATCTGGAGAATTTTTAATAGTTTTTTGGTAAAAAGCTTTATAAATATTAGGAGTATTAATTATTTCATTACCTAATTCTTTTAATTTTTCTTGGAACATTTCAACTCTATAATTTTTTTCTACAATTAAGGAGATCATTAATGTTTCATTATTTCCTCTGGCTAATTTAGATGGCACTTCAAAAAGATAATTGATTATTTTAATTTTTTTATCTGGAGAGCTGGATATACCTACGATAAAACCTTTTTCCACATTAATCTTCATATATTCTAAAACTTCTTTCTCTAAATCTCTCTCTAATTTTTCCGGTAATGATTTAAAAATTTTTGGTCCTAACACATTATCAAAATGTGATAATAATAAGTACATATAATTATAAAACCCTCCTCTTATTTTTGATATAATCTTATAGTATAGATATTAATTTTAGAATAATTTAGATACCTCCTATTCTAAATTCATAAAAAATATTAATTTTAATAAATATTATTAAAACTCCAACTCAATGCTTTTAATAATTTTATAGAAGATAGCTTTATAAATCTAAAATTTCACTCATCCACTTAATTAAATTCTCTTTTTTATTGGTAATATCTATAAAAAGTATGATTATATTAATATTTTTTTAAAGAATTAATAATTATCATGATGATTATCAATTATATGCAGTATAAATGACCACTGCTCCCAATCTCATAATTTTTATGGGTTAAATATTCTTTTGATTCAATATGAAAAATTTTATAATTATATTTTTGTAATAAATCGAAAATTCGCTTAATATTCTTTAATTTTTCTTCTCCATTAACATTATGTACCTCAATATACAAATATGGTTTTTTATTTTTAATAATAGTAGAAATCATTCCCTTTAGAACAAAATATTCCATCCCTTCAACATCAATTTTTATGAAATCTGGTGCGGGGATTTTATAATTTTTTATAATATTATCTAAAGAATCTATTTTTACATCCATTTCTTTTAAATTTGGATGTCTTTTTGCCAAGTTATTTTGAATTGTCTTAACTATACTTCCGGTAGCACTAAAATGTTGTGAAAATTTTAATTTCCGTGTTTCAGTTTTATTTCCAATACCCTTATTAAAAATTTTAATATTATTGTAGAGTTCTTTTCTATTGATTTTTATATGTTCTTTTAAAGTTTTAAACGAATTTTTGTTTGGTTCAAAGCTTATTACCTTCCCATTTCTTCCAACTTTTTTAGAAAAGAACATAGTAAATACTCCAATATGAGCTCCAATATCATATACTATTTTATTTTTTAAAGGTAATTCCTGAAAAAAAAGTTCTTCTGCACTTTCCTCTTTATTTAAAAAGAAAATATATTTACTATAATAAAACCCACGTGTTCCCTTAATCTTGATACCTTTTATTAATCCCTTATTCACTATAAAAGCTTTGTTTTTCAAAAACAACTCTAAGCTATTAACTAAATAATGTTTAATTCTATATTTTAGTTTCATTACGATAAATTATTATTCTATTTATTAATAACCTTTGAAAATCATATAAATGAAATGATTATATTGAATATAATTTATATCATATTTCTTATTAGTTTAGATAATAAATAATAAAAATTTAGCTACATCTTTAATCGTCTCATTAAAAATCTTAGATAATAATTATTTCAAATTAGCGGTACAATTCTTGAGTTATATATCTTCATGTTTTTTCATTTTTGGATTCTGTTGCAAAATAATATGGTGGCATTGGATAAAACTTTTCATTTAATTGTTTAATAATATCCTCCGAGATTACTTCACCATATTCTGGAAATTCTTTATAATAAGTTTTTAAATCTTTTAAATATTGTTTCATTTCGAGATGAAGAAAATAGGAACTCCGTTCTGCTATTACCACAAAATAAAAGGGGTTAAGATATTCAATAATAATCGCACGATCCCCAAATTTCAAAGAATCAACCCCCTTTTTGGCTTGCGCTACTTCCTTTCCTACACTCTGGAATGCTACAGTAAGGCCTCCAAATAATTCTTCAGAGATATTACGCCTTTCCTCAAATTCTTCTGAGGTTGCCTTAAAATAATGGGTGATTCCATTTATATCTACTAGTCCAATCGCTTTAACATTAGGGGAGACAAATGATAAAACCTCTGGTTTTTTATAGTATGGTATGCTAATTAAAAGCATCGCTATAACTAATATCGGTGTGTTAAAAACCGAAAATTTAGGATTTATAATTTTAATAAGCCCTTCACTAAATTCGAAAAACACATGAAAGAATAGAAAAAATAACCCTGCAAATTGGATTCCTCCGAGATTTCTTAATTCTTCGTTGCGAACAAAAACAGCTTTCGATATTCTCAAAGCAATAACGAAATTTGCTATAAATATTACTATTGCTCCAATTTGAACTAAGATCCCGAGAAAATATTCAAAGGTTGTATTAAATTCATAAATGCCACTTAATATTGAAAATATATTTTTAAAAGACAAGGGAAAGAGGCAAATGGATATAATACTTGTTAACCACGCTCTGGGAGATTCTCTTTCATTTAGCTCGAAATGAAGAAAAAGAAAGAAAAGAGCAATAGAAGATAATAAAATTTGAGCCTCATATAAACCTGTTTTAGGTACTTCTCCAGCAGGATTCCAATTCAACCACCCAAAGAAATAAGAAAGAGCAGAGGAAAATAACGCGCATATGATAAAGGTAAGGGAGGTCAGTTCAAATTTTATACTATGATATAATATCATAGTTCCAAATATGGCAAAAATTGCGGCAATAGTAAAAAAATACGGAGAAAAGGGACCTATTTGGATATATACGATATATTTTCTAAAACCAGATGGAAATAAGATACTTGTAAATAAGATATAAAGAATTATAATTACCAGCACGATTAAGGAAATATATAAATGGTATTGTATGGAATCTTTATTAGAAGACATCTTCATTGTTTATTTTACATTTCAATAATTAATACCTTATAGAATTCTTTCTATTATTTAAAAATGAGTAATAATTTTTAATTTCGAATAAAGTTTGATTTTTTCTCAATTCTATTGTATTTTCTACAAGTTATATTAACTAACAGAAAAGTTGGGAATAAGGATAAAATAAAATCGATTAGTATAATGGGAATAATATGTTATTAAATAAAACTTTCCATCATGAAAAAAAATTTAGCTTTTTATGGTTTTAAATTATCCGTTTATTTAAATTCACTCAAATTTTTTACGTATTGTTTTAATTTATTTGGAAGCTTTTCAATAATCCTATTATCTGCTGTATATAAGATGCAATTATTTTCTAAACACAAAGCTACATAAGATGCGTCATATATTGACAATTCATGATTAACAGCAATGTGAATCATTTGTTTGCGAATCTCCTTTTGAATAGTAACAATTGTAAATCCATAATTTTCTATGCTCTCTCCCACAGAATTAAGTTCTGTTTTATCAAATAATTGACTATATTTTAATGCATTAAGAACTTCAAAAAATAATAATGGTGATACTAATATATCAATTTCTCCATTAATATATTTCTCCTTTATTTTATTTGCCTTATCTGAGTTTTTCTCTTCAATAAACCATTTTGTAATAACATTAGCATCAACAACTATCTGGATAATTTCCATTTTTTTCTTCTCCTTTCATTTAATGGCGTTCTTCCCGAAATATTCGAATTATATCCGTAGTGTTAAAATCTTTAGGTGCTTTCTTACGAACTTGTTCATTAAGTAGAACCGCTTTTGCTAAATTTTTTTCTCTTTCAGCATTTATTTTATTTTTTATTGCTTGCCGTATCACTTCACTCCAATTAAAATGTTTAAAGGAATCCATCTTTCTTTTTAATTTAGGATCGATTCTTATACTTATTGTTGGCATATTTATATTATAAATAATAGTATTACATATATAAATGTATTACAATAAAATAATTTTAAGAACTTCTTTTTTTAAAGCTTTTGACTTTTATTTCATTTGAAAAATTAATATTTTTCTCCTTACAATTAAATTATTAACAATTGTATTATCATATTGTCACCATATCCAGACTATATTGTCACCATATCGTGACAACATTTAAATAGGATCAATTTCATTATATTCATAAGAAAAAATAGAAAAAAACAAACGGAAAGAATAGAGATTAATGCAAAATTATGTCCTATTCCATACTCCGTTTGCCATATAAACAGAATTTAATAGAAATTCGATAAGATTTCTATATTAAAAAACAAATATAAAAAAATAAAATATGTGGAGGAATAAAAATGGCTGAAAATGAGATTTTTAATAAAGCAATTGTTTTGGACAATGGGACAGGGATTACTAAAAACGGTTTTGCTGGTGAAGATCAACCCCGTTCCGTGTTTCCTACAGTTACTGGGCGACCTAAATATGGGAATATTATGCCAGAGTTACAAGATTATGGCAGAGAATGGTATATAGGAGATGATGCGATGAAATTAAAAGGTGTTATGCATTTAAACTTCCCAATTACTCATGGAACTATTAACGATTGGCCTGCGATGGAGCGGATTTGGCATTATACCTTCTATACAGATTTAAGGGTTGATCCTTCTGAGCATCCAATTCTATTAACCGAAGCGCCTTTAAATCCTCGATTTAATAGAGAGAAAATGACGGAAATTATGTTTGAGACCTTTAATGTACCCGCACTTTATGTTGCAACCCAAGCGGTTCTCTCTTTATATGCTTCTGGTCGTGCAACTGGTGTTGTTATTGATATAGGGGATGGAGTGTCTCATATTGTTCCGATCTTTGAAGGATTTGCTCTAGGCCATGCAATTGAACGAGTGGATCTTGCAGGACGAGATGTAACACAATATTTAAAGCGACTTTTGAGGCAAAATGGTATCCCAATGATCACAACGGCGGAAGTCGAGATAGTTCGCGATATTAAGGAGAAACTCTGCTATATCGCAATAGATCCTGAAAAAGAAATGATACTTTCAAAAAAAGTAGCGGGAATGGAAAAAGCATATATGCTTCCAGATGGTGAGATCGTTAAAGTGGGAGTTGAGCGATTTTTAGCCCCAGAGTGTCTCTTTAATCCTTCTGTTATTGGGAAAGAATTACCACCGATGGACGATTTAGTGGTAAATGCGATAGATGAGTGTGATGTCGATTTACGGAGAGATCTCTACAGTAATATTGTGTTATCTGGAGGTTCTACCATGTTCCCTGGGATTAAAGAGCGATTGACTAAGGAAATAAGAGAGCAAATTCCAGAATCCGTCGATGTAAAAATCATCGCTCCACCTGAAAGAATGTATTCTGTGTGGATTGGCGGTTCAATCTTGAGTTCTTTAAAGACTTTCCATCGTATGTGGATTACCAGACGCGAATATAAAGAATTGGGGCCGCAAGTCATTCACAGATGCTTCTAAGCGCTTTAGCACATGTTTTTAAGGAAAAAATCTAATTCAAAATTCTTTTTTTTTATAAGATCTATTAATTCAAAATAAAAAATCTGAAAGTAGGATAAATACCAAAAAGAGGTCTAAAATGATAAGAATAAAATATGTAGAAGGTATTCCGTGTATTGTTTTAGATGAAGAAATAGATAAAGAATTTTCAAAATTTCAAGATTGGAAGGAAAAAAATAATTTTATGTTTTTTCAAAATTCAAATGACTTAAAAAATTTAAAAGATGTGTTAAATGAGTTGAAAAAAAGGTTTGATGATGATAATAATAATAAGGAGAAATAAGAGGGAATGAGCATTTTAATAATAAAAGAACTAAAAGGAATTCCTTGTATAGTGTTAGACGAAGGAATAATAAAATTTAAAGGAGAACTTAGTTCTATTAAACAGAATAATTCCTTTTCGTATTTATTAGATATGAAAACAAAAAAATATTTTAAAACACTTTTAGATGAATTAAAAAAAAAACTTAAAGAAAAATATTAAATAAAGGAATGTTATAAGTGAAAAAAAATTACTAGAATTAAATTATATACTCAAAAATAAAATAAAAGGGATTAATACTTTGACGGGTTATGAATCTGTCATAAGTGATTTAATAAAAGATAACCCGAATATAATATCACTTGCAATATTTGAGAATGAAAACAAAATTTCATATCAAACTAAGACATGGGATATCACGAACGAAAAAGAATTACGAGAAATATTTTCTAAATGGGGAAAAAAAGAGCCAAAATTATTATCTATTGGGGAAGGAAATTACAGAATTTTCAATAATACGCCTGAAAGATTTGCAGCAAAAGGCAGAAATCATTGGCTTATTGGTTATAGAGTTCAGGGAATGGGGATAATTTGTAAAATAATCTGTAAGGAAGGAGAAGTTTTTATGGAGTTAATGAAAATTTTCACAGCTTTAGGTCGCTCTTTAAGTTCTATGAGTTCTCGTGAACCTTTCATTGCCCCAAATATAATATTTTCACCTGATACGAAATTTCAAAAGATATCTCCAAAATTTCTCTTTGATACCATGGGAATTTTAAGACGATTAGGACTTCAAAAATTTGGATTAACCCTGGAAGAAAGTAAAGTTTATCTAACTTTATTAGAGAAAGGTTCTCACGGAAATATTGTGGGAAATCTCAATAAACAATTAGATATCAAGCGTACAACCATTTATCGTATAATAGATAGGCTTATAAAGAGTAATTGGGTTGAAAAGGGATCCAAAACCCCTAAAGGTACACAAATATATATTGCACGTCCGATTAATAAATTAGTCAATAAAATTATAGAAGAAAAAGAAGAAGAAATCAAAATTTTAAAAAGCTTTCAATTTTTAATAGAAGAATATTTTATTGAAGGATTGGAAAAATCCCAGTATTATGATCAGATACAATCTTTTGGAAAAGATGTGTTTGATATTGACGTATTAGGCTTTATGGGACTTGAAAAAGATTTTGGTATCGTTATTTTCGAGTATGAAGAAAAAATTGCAGATGAAATTCGAGCTAAAGATAAACTAGCTCTGGTATATGATAAAATTAGAGAACAGATAAAAAATTTAAAGCAAAAGAAGAAAATAAAAGATATTGGAAATCTTGATGAATATACTAAATTTGAGGAAGAAGAAATTCAGAATTATTATGGAGCAAATATTTTCATAAAATTTAAGAAAGGAAGTCCTACAGCAAAACAGCTTGGGGAGGATTGGATTTTAGTTATTAAAGAAATCGCAATAGTAGTAGACAATGTTATTTATTTAATTTGGGCATCAGAAGAAAAATTTGAGGTTCTTAAAAATTTAGTTTTGAACCTTAAGAAATAAAATGTGCTTTTTTTTTGGAAATGTTTATAAATCAAAAGTTTCATATTTTGAATAGCTAATTTTTACCAATATCTAAAAATATTGAGGTAATGAATTTGTTAGACCCGATAATAATCATAAATGGGAGTTCTAGCCTTATTTTTGTTATTATTTGTGTTATAGTAGGATTTTTAATCATGATTAAGTATAAAAAATTTGAGGATCTAAATTATCTCTATGTTGGCCTAGCATGGATTGGATTAAGTGAACCATGGTGGTCATCCTCAGTTTCTTTCATAGTTGCACTTTTTAATGGAATTGGTTTAAGTGATCAAGCCTATCTTTTTATAGGTAATTTTTTTATACCGATATTTATTTTATTTTGGCTTCTAGCCATGGAAGATCTAACAAATCTTGGAAAAAAGCATATTTTTACGATTGTATTTAGTATTTGCTCAGTTATTTATGAGATCTTCTTTTTATATTTTCTAATTACGGATTATACGCTTCTTGGAAAAATGCAAGGTCCTGTTGATGTAAATTTTTCAGTATTGGTAATTATTTATTTATTCATTTCCTTAATTATATTATTTCTTACAGGGATTATTTTCGCAATCAATTCTTTAAGAACAAATGATCCTCGCGTCAAATTAAAAGGCAAATTTTTAATTGTTGCTTTTATTTCCTTTTTATTGGGAACTGCGTTTGATATCATTATAACCAATCCAATTACTCGATTAGTGCTCGTTTTGAGTGCCATATTTTTTTATATAGGTTATATACTTCCCCCCGCTATAGAGAATTTAATTCTAAAAAAATAAATAAAAACATACATAAATTCTATTAAGTTTTCATATACAATAATTTGAAGTGATAAAAAAATGGTAATAATTCTTGCGCCTGAGGAATTTATACAAGGAATTATGAGTCTTTTTTTAATTGTGATATTCACAATTAGTGGTTTATTAATTTTAATAAAGTATTTTAAATATAAACATAAAGCACTTCTTCTAATAGGGATTGCATTGATGGGATTAGCATGTCCATGGTATCCTAGTAGTTTCAATTTTACGTATGTTATCCTAACTGGGCAATCATTTAGCGATGAATTATATTTTTTTCTTGGAAACTTCTTTATACCATTCATTAGCGTTATTTATATTTGGGGTATTACGGAACTGATTTTTAGGGATAAGCAAAAAGTCTTAGTTATTATTTATGCAATTATTGGAGCTGCTTTTGAGATATTTTTTCTCTATTTTTTATTCACAGATCTTTCCCTAATAGGGTACAGAAGTGGAGTTTTTAGCACTGAGCATACAAGTTTTGTTCTAATATATTTATTATTTCTAAACTTTTCTGTGGTTATTCTTGGATTTTTATTTGCCCGCGATTCGCTAAAATCGGATGATCCGGAAATTAGATTAAAAGGGAAGTTGCTTTTATTAGCTTTTATTTCTTTCTTAATAGGAGTACTTTTTGACGCAGGTATCGATTTAGGGCCTGTTTTTTTAGTATTGATTCGTATTTTATTGATCTCTAGTGCAGTTGAATTTTATTTAGGATTTTTACTCCCAGATTGGTTTAAAAGACTCATCTTAAAAAGTAAATAAATAGAAATTTACTATTTTTTTCTTCTTAATTTATGAGATTCTAAATTTAAAATTTATTTCTAAATTTAATCCTGTACTGTACATATATTAAATCAGTTTAATAAATTATCAGGCTTAATTACATTTAAAACCGCAAGAATTTTAAAATTGAGTTTTAATCTCTTTATAAAACTTCTTTATTATTTTATGGCGCTTTTCTGCTATTTTTTTAGATATTTTGAGATACATCTGAGTTCTTAAATCGAGAATCTTATCTTCTAAATGTTTTAAGACGTCCTTCAAATCTCCTTTATTCTTAATTGTAAATCCTATAGTTCGATATAATCCAATGGCGCCCAGAGCATCAAGCTTATCTGCATCTGATAAAATCTTGGCTTCTAACGTTTGCGGACTTATTTTATTAGAAAACGAATGCGTTCTTATAGCATGAATAATATTATTGAGTTCTTCTTGATCTAGGTTTAGATCTTCTCTCTTAAAAAATTCTAAACATTTTTGAGCTGATAATTCCGCATGATTTTGTTTTGAAATATTTTCTTTTTCATGAATTCTTCCTATATCATGTAGCAGAGCCGCAATTTCTAAAATATATAAATTAGCATTATATTTTTTTCCAATTTCAAGACATAATTTATAAACTCGCTTAACATGCTCAAAACCGTGTATATCATCATCTAATGAATTTTTTTTAGCAAAATTCTTGACTTTTAATATATTCTGTTTTCTCTCAGTATTATCGTCCATCAGTAGCTACTCCAAAAATATTAATAAAACAAATAAATTTTTATTGATAAACTATTAATATAAAAAAATAATGTTTTTCATAACTATAATTTTAAGCTAAATAGAACAAGTTCAATTATGTGGTTAATAATAATACTACTACAAACCCTTTTACAGATATTTTATACGGACTTAACGCCCTTTTATATGATGATAATAATCGGTACTCTGGGTATTGCTGCTGTTTTCTTTTACATTTTATATCATATTATTAAATTTATTATTCAATATAAGAAAAAAACTAAGGAAGAAAACTATAAAGAAGAAAAAGATTGATAAAATTACAATTAAACTAATTATATTCAATAAAACAATAATTTTAGAATTTCAAGAATTTAATAAGCCTATTTACAAAATTTCTCGTTCTTTTAACCATAATTTAATTTTATTTTCAATAAGATCTCGAATTTCTCGGAATTTTTGTATTTGCTCTTCTTTGGTTCCATCAAACGAAGCAGGATTTTCAATATCCCAAAATAATTTTGTAATAACTCTTGGAATAATAGGACAGAGTTCTTCAGCTTTTTGACACATTGTGATAACGATTTCAAACTTTTTCTCTCCTAAAAATCGTTTCAATTCTTTAGAATAATGTTCACTTAAATCAAAACCCTTCTCTTCCATTACTTTTATTGTTGAAGGATGTATTTTTCTTTTTTCAAATCCTGCGCTGAACACATTAAAATAATCTCCTACGTATTTTTTCAAAAAAGCTTCAGCCATTTGGCTTCTTGCTTCATTATGTGTACATAAAAATATAAGATTGGGTTTTTTCATATTCTCCTCATTTAATATTTTGATATAAATCTTATTTTTATAGATTATATATCTTATTCTTACTTAATTCTTAAATAATTTTTATCAGAGATCGCAAAGTTTTTTCATATAAGTAATTGCTATTGTTCTCACCAATATAAAAATTAAAATAAATTATTTTATTGATCTAGGATTCCAGAACTTCTTTTTAGCAAGATATCTTCCTAGATATACTATGGAAAGCATAACTGGGATCTCCCAAAATAATCCCATTGTTGTTCCCAAAGCTGCAATTGATCCAACCCCATATAATGCGATAGCAGTAGCAATTGCAATTTCAAAGTGGCTTGAGGAACCAATGATGACGGTGATAATTGCTTCACGATATTCGAGTTTTGCTATTTTAGTTATTAAGACATTATAACCAACCACAATTGCAAATCCAACTAATAGAGGTATAGATATAATTAGCATTAAATCTGGATTAGTTATTAATACTTCTCCATTTAATGAGAAAAGAATTATTAGAGTGAATAATAGCGCAACTATTGAAACTTTTCCTACTATTGGTTTATAAGTATCCTCAAACCATTCTCGACCTTTCGAATCTATTAACATATACCTTGTAAGAATTCCAATTAATAAGGGTAATCCAATAAATACCCCAGCTGAAATTAATAGTTGTAACCAATCGAGAGGAATATTTTGGAGACCCGTCAAAAATTTCACTAATGGAACATAACCAATTATAATGGTTATTGTATTTAAGCTTGTGGTTATAATATTCTGTTCTTGATTCCCTTTTGCTAACCATCCCCAGACTAAAACCATCGCCGTGCAAGGAGAACTCGATAATAATATAATAGCAACGATTAGTTGTTCATCGACAAGAAATATTTTAGCCATAAGCAATCCTACGAATGGAGCAACTAGCCAATTAGAAATTAATGTTAATATAATGGGTTTTGGTTGTTTTCCTAACTTTTTTAGTTCACTGAATTGCACGTTTAACATAGCGGGATACATCATTAGGAAAAGACATATCCCAATAGGTATTGAGATGCCTGCTAATTGTAGAGAGTCAATAAAATTTGCGATTCCAGGAAGCAACTGAGAAAAAAGAAGTCCTATAATAATGCATATTAAAACCCATAACGGTAGATACTTTTCAAAATAAACAAGTTTCTTTTCTCTCTCCTCTAATTCCCTTACTATTGTTTGTTTTTTTTCTTTATCAATCAACTTTAATCAACAAGTATAATTTTGTTTACTTTAAACTTAAAACTCCATTTTATCATAATTTAGGCTCAGATTTAAGTTTGTCGATTTGAATCAAAAAGAATCGATTTTATATCTTTTAATAAATTTGATTATTATATAATTTAAGTAGATATTTTTTGAAAAAGGTGAAATGAGATTAAAAAAGCCAGAAAAAGGGAACTAGTTGAGACTTTAGAAAGTTGTGTGGATTTAAAAAGCGTGAATGTTGATGAGTATTTTAAAGAATTACAAGAATTTGGGAAGGTTATAAAACATAAGGCTAATTTTCGTGATATTTTAAACTTTTGTAATAGCTTAGGAAATGAAGAACGGCTAAAAATAATCGAAAGCTTAAAAAAAAAAGATTATTGTGTTTGTGAACTAGAGGCGATTTTAAATAGAGCACAATCAACAATTTCACATCATTTACGGGAATTAGAAAAAATAGGATTAATTAGAGGGTGGAAAAAAGGCAAATTTACTCATTATCAGATCTTAAGAGAAAAATTAGAATATTATTTGAATTTACTTATATATGAATTACGAGTCTAAAAATAATTGAATAAGAAATATATAATAATTAATGTTTTTATTTTTCTTAAATAAATAAAGAAAAAATCTTTATAATTGTATTATTTTTGAGAGCAAGCGTGTTTGAGATCAAGTTAATACAAATATATACACAAGTATAAGGATTATTATGATTACTGCAGCAAGGATGATTATAAAGATCCAAAACGGATCCATAATTTTTTCACTTTTTTGAGTTTTTTAATAAAAATTATATTATTATGTAAATAAGTTATAATCGAATATTTATAATTTATTTCCTATTGTTATTTTTCCATGAATTTTTTATTTTTATGTCAAAAAAAGAAGAAAAATTGAACATAAAATCTCGTTTTTCTTATCTCGAATACTATATTTTGGCTTAATTCAGAATTATTTGGGAAAAATGGAAAATAGTATCGTCAATTTTGTCGGTTAAAATAATGGAAAGAAGTTAAAAATTAAGCCTTAAATATTTTATGTAAAAAGATTTATTATGATTAATTATTATTACTTTAATGACGAAATTGACTGCAAATAATCATTTAATAAAATTTCTCAAGATAATAGACCCTTCGGAGATTGAAATTAGTAACGAGAGTATTTTCTATCGGGATGAATATAAAGAAATTATTGAATATCTTAAATTACTTTTAACTTATTCAGAAGAATTAAAGATATTTAGTTTCATAAAACCCAAAGGAACTCTTTTAATCAATATTTTTTCAGGAACAGATCTCATAGATTATTTAAAATTAATTTCTTCCAATTATTATATAAGTCTTGTCCAATTAAAAGAATCAGAGATAAGAAAAAATCCATTGGACTTTTTAAATAATTTTAATGTAATTTTGAATAATTTTGATAAATTAATTTCAGAAAAACTACAATCAGATGAATTGCAATCGGAAGAAAAACAGGTTAAATTAAAGCAATTACAAAAGAAAAAGAAATTATTAATCATAAACCAAAAACAAGAATATCGAGAGATATTTGAAGGAAAAAATTTATTAACGGAACTTTTAACTCATTATCAAGAAAATGAGAATTTAAATAATCTATTAAATAACAATTTTGTGTTGATTTGGATCAATTATGATTATAATGAGATTTTAGATTATGAGGGAGAATTATTTAACATTTTCGATTATTTTATCAGAATTCCAAGACTTAATAAATTAGATAGGCAAGAAATCTTAAGAAAATTCATGGAAAAAAATCCAGAGGTTGTATTTGAACTCAATACAGTAGTTGAGAAAACTAATGATTGGGAAGTCAATGAAATTAAGCAATTAATAAAAATTGCAATTTTAAAACATTATTTAAACTCAGAATTAACCACAAAAAGCAATGAAATAACAGATAGCATTATCCAGGTAATTCAAAATGGAGAATATATACCAGCTTGTAAAAAAGAGGCTCTTCGTCAAAAAAAAAGTTCTAAATTTAGAAAAAAAATAACAAGGGAAGAATTAATAGGAGAAAAACCAATCTATAGTGAAGAAAGACGTGTAGAAATAGGTTCAAATCTAAATATAAAGGAGATAATCGATGAGATAAAGGAAAAAAATTATTCAAAATTTATGTTAGATCAATTATATGAAAATGCTGCTTCGGAAAATTATAACGAATTAGTTATTATTATTGATAAACTTGATAAAAACGAACCACTTGAAGATAATGATAGAAAAATATTAGCAGAATATCCTTTTATATTAAATGATAATCCTTCAAGAGCACAGATAAATTTAGAGAAAGCAAAAAAAAGGATAGATTTAATAAAGAAATCTTTCGGGAAATAGGAGGATAGTGATAAATATTGGATGCCAAAGCAAAACTTATTGAATATAATAGCATACATCTACACAAAGTTATTTTAGAAAACTTTCTCTCCTTTCAAAAAGATGAGGTTGTATTTGGGGATTCTAAATTTATTATTATAATAGGTCCAAATTGGAGTGGTAAAACAACCATATTTCAAGGGATTAAGTTTGCACTTGGAAGTAATGAAAGAGATGACAGATATACTAATTGGTCCTCTTTCATTAGACATGATCAGGAGCATGCCATGGTCGAGCTTCATATTCAAAATAATGAGGAAATTATTAAACTCAGAAGAATCGTAATAAGAGGACAATCTCCCTATTTTACAATACAACGTAAAAATGACACAGAATTTAAAAGAATTCAGGCAAGGGAAGTCCATGATTTAGTTAGTGAATTAGGATATAAAGTTGATAATCAATTTGCATATGTGAGTCAAGGTAAGATCGACTCCCTGAAAGATCTAAAACCCACGATACTTTGTGCTTTTCTTGAAGAAGGAATAGGACTCAAAGGTTTAAGGGTAGAAATATTAGAGCGAAAAAGAAATACAGAAAATTTATATACTGAGTTAAGTTCATTAAAAACTCAAAAAAAAACGTTAAATATTAGTTTAGATTTACTACGACCTAAACTAGAACGATTGGAAGAAAAAAATGCATTACTAAGAGAAAGAAGGAAATATCAAGATGAATTATTATGGGCAAATAGGCAGAAATTACTATTAGAAATTGTAAATTTGGCAGAAAGTGTTAAAAAATTCAAATCCTTAATCCAACAAACAGATGATTTGAAGAATAAGAATCTAATAAAGATTCAAAAAATTGAAAATAAAATTAATAACATTGATGAGAATATAAATCGTCTCTCTGAAAGTCTTGGAGAAAAAAGATATAAAAAACAAGAATTTATTGATGAAATTAATAAATGGCAATATGATAAAATAAAAAAGAAACAAGAGCTCGATGAAATTGCTAATAAAATCAAAGATACAAATAAAACTTTAAAAAATTATCAGAATCAAAAAATAAGCATTAATAAGAATATAAATACTATTCAAGAGGAAATTAAGAAAATAGATAAAAATTTTGAGAACCTAATTAACGAACAAGCAGAATTGGCACAAAAAGTAGAAAAAAATAAGCAATTTCTAGAAAATTATAATGAATTAATTACCCAAAGAGAAGAAAAACAAAACAATGTTAGAAAAAATGAGGAATTAATTAAGGATTTTGAGAGTCAAATTAACCAACTGTTTGAGAGTTTTCATGAGATTGATCACAAGTTAAAGAAAAATAAGTGGTTTCTTGAAAATCCAACACCAAATCTATTAGGGGAATTGGATAAAGAATTGAGAAAAATTTCTTCTCAATTATATGATCTTGAAGAAAAATTAAAAAGAGACGAATATAAGAAATCTAATTTATTAGGGGAATTTCGAAGGATACAAAGTTCATTGATTGAACGGAGAATAATTTTACCGACAAATATAAATATTTTAAAAGAAGAGATTTTAAAGCGAAATTTGGAAGTAAAGGGTCCTATAATTGAATATATTGAGTATGATGATAAATTAAGCTATGCTATTGAATCTGTTTTAGGAGAAAAACAGCTCTATAGCTTTATCGCAAAGAATTGGGACACTATGAACCTATTAAAAAGATTAAAAACCAAATTCAACGCTTATTGTAATTTTTATATTCCTAAAAAACAACAAATTCAACCACTTAAACCCTTCAATGCAGATGGGGTAATAGGTTATTTAGCTGAGCTAATCAACACGAATGATCAAGACGTTAGAAAAGTAATCTACTCTAAAATAAAGAATTGTCTGGTGGTAAATAATTATAGAAATGGACAAGAACTTTATAAGAAACATAATTTCAAAGGAAAATGTGTTACCTTAAAGGGGGAACAAATTATTTCTTATAAATATGTATATGAAACTCCTTATCATAAAAAATTAAAAGGTTTGTTAAGTGCAGGAACACAAAAAGAGCAAGCTGATAAGTTAGAAGAAGAAATTAAGGAATTAAGTGATGAAATCTCTGAATTAAAAGTAAGAGCGTCTAAATTAGATGATATTCAGCAAGATATCTATCATAAAAAACAATCTTTTAATGATTTACTTTATAATTTTAGGCAAAAACAACGTATCACTAATAAAAAAAATAGTCTATATGATAAAAAAATTGAGTTGGAGGAGTTAAATTCACAATATTCTCAAGAGATTGAAAACTTAAATATCCAAATACAAGCTTTAGAGAAAAAGAAAAGTCCTCATTTTTTCGAGTGGAATAAACGAATAAAGGAAATTCCCAATATTTTACAACAACTTAATGAAGAGAAAAAAAGGTGGAATGAAAATTTACTAGAAAAAAAAGAATTAATAAACGCCGTAGAACAAAAGCTAAATATATCTAAAAATGAATTAGATCTTCAAACCGCAGAGTATGAATCAAAAAAAAAAGAATTTGAGAAGGCAGATCGCGAGGCATTTGAAATTTATAGGGAGCTAGATAGGATTGAGGAATCTATAGATGAAATAAAAGAAGCAATTCAAGGAAATATGGAAATAAAGAAAAAGAAATTAGAAAGAAAAGGGGATTTAAATAAACGTGATATGTCTTTACATTTAACTTTAGAAGATCATAAAAATAAATTAGAAACTGTACAGCAAGATTTCAATGCCAAAAACGAGGATTTAAAAAGAATAGATTCTGAGATCGGAGAAAAGGTTAAAAAAGAAGATTTTAAACCAAGACCAATTGAAGAAATTCAAAAGAATATTCAAAAGATCGATAAAGAATTATTAAAATATTATGATGTGGATGATTCTATTTTAGTTGAAAAAGATAGAATTTTATCTTCTCTTAAGAAAATAACTAAAAATCAAAATGATCTGGAATTAGATATTCAAGCAGCTAAAAAAACAGAAACCAAATTAGAAGATACATATTATGATAAATTTAGAAATGTTTTAAATAATCTAGAATCTAAAATAAATAAAAAATTCAAAGATACTAATATAAATGTATATTGTGAATTAGATTTGGTTGGTTCTTTTGAAGAATTAGGAGTCGATATCAAGGCTGCTACATCAAATAATCCATTAATATCTTGTAGTGCCTTAAGTGGAGGTCAAATATCTATGGTTTCAATAGCTCTTATCCTCTCACTACAGGAAATGGAACCCTCTCCACTATGCATGTTTGATGAAGCAGCGATGTTTTTAGATGATAAAAACGCCGAAATCACCTATGAATTAATAAAATCAACATTGGACCAAAATCCGATTCAAATGCTCCTGTTTTTACCTAAATCTTCCAATGCTTTATATCGATTAGCAGACAAATTAATTGGGGTGGCGAGTATTGGCAAGAAAGAAGTCTCTAAAATTTTTGACCCTCCCAAAATAGTAAATGAAAAAGAAAAATAAGAAATCAAACATATTAATGACCGATTCTAACAATTTATTGGAAGAAATACAAAAAAAGATCAAAAAAGTACATCAAGACGTTCTTGAAGGTAAAATTTCTTTATTAGAATATCAGTTAGTTCCTATTTTCAATCAATTAAAGGATTCTCTAAATATTTCAAATATTAATCAAACTTCTAAAACTTATATTGAAGCATGTGAATTATTAGATAAAAAATTCGAAGAATTAAAAGCTTTGTTGAATTCCTTAGATGAAGAAAAAAGATTTCAAGAATATTTAAAATCAGAACCTGAAGATTCAGAAATTTTAGAGCTTTTTAGTGGATGCTGGCTAAAAACATTTAATCTTGAACCCTTATCATATACTTTTTTAGAATCGAGTAAAGAGAGACTTATGGTTGATAAAACTTCTTCTTTTACCATACAGCATCTACAAAAAGTAGAAATAGATGAAGATTTCATTTTAAAATTGCCCAAACATAAATTTACAGAAAAAATGCTAAATTTTTATGAAAAAATAAAAAAAAAATTACCTTGTAAGTTTAATGAGGTTTTTGAGGATATGGAAAATCAAATCCAGATATATGAAAATTTTATCTATCTTCTTCATTTATTGCAGCTAAAAAAAATAAAATATCAACCAGACACTGACACTCTATACATATAACTTAATGAATTAATGCCTTAATTTATAGCTATTTCAACTTTCCTAGCAGTTTTTTAGCCTCGTCAATTGCATGGACTGCATCTCCAGCAAAAGCATCAGCCCCAATAGATTGGGCATATCTTTCTGAGACTGGAGCACCACCAATCATTATCTTAATATCATTTCGATGACCTGCTTTATCAATCATTTTTATAACGTTTTCCATTTCAATCATCGTTGAAGTCAATAAGGCAGATAAACCTAATATTTGTGGCTTATGTTCTTTTATGGCATCAACAAAATTATCAGCTGGAACATCTTTTCCAAGATCAATAACTTCAAAGCCCGCAGTTTCAAGCATAATCTTTACAATATTTTTGCCAATATCGTGTACATCTCCTTGAACAGTTCCTAAAACGACCTTTCCAATAGTTTCTCTTTTTTTTTCACCTAATAATGGTTGAAGAATATTTAATCCTTCTTTAAATGTTTCAGCAGCCACCATTAAATCAACAATAAACATTTTATCATCGGCAAATAATTTACCAGCATGTTGTAATCCCTCAATTAATTCATCTAATACTTTTATTGGTTCGGATTTTTGAAGGTCTTTTTCTATAGCCTCTTGGATGCTGTAAATATCTCCTTCAGATACTATATCTTTAATAGACACTAATCATACACCCCATATTTGTTAATTACTTTTAAAAATGTATCTATTTTTGATAAATCGGTTCCAAGAGGTACAGCTGCTAAACCTATCGATAAAGGAATATTATTTTTCATCACTAAATTGCACACTCGCACTAATTCCTTTTCTAATTCCTTCTCCGTGCAATCTCTTATAAATTTTCCATGTATAAGAAATTGGTAAGGTGTTTTAAGTTTTTTTGATAATTCTACCATCTGAGCGTCGTATTCTGCTGAAGTAACCCCCATCTCATTTTGTGGAAACATGTAATTGTTAAAACAAGCTATTCCGCTTAAAGCACGGTATTCGAGAATTTCCTCTATAATACTTGGAGAAGGTGCCATATAACCTACTGTGGGTCGATATTTTTTGAAACTTTTCCATACTTTTTCGACATACGGATAAATATATGTCAAAAAATCATCTGGAGACATAAGTGGAGGATTGGCATATTGGTCAGTTATTACAATCCCTAGCATATTGGCTCCTTGCGATTTATACATATTCCCAATATGAATACTGACCTTAGTTGTATAGTCTAAAAGCCGTGGGAAGAAATTGGGATCGCCCCTCTTTTCTATTTTTTGCTTGATAGTTTCATTAGAAGCTTTTAAATAATCTCTATAAAGACGGAAATCTGTGATAAGTTTTTCTCCACGTAATAACATCGCAAGATCAAATGCTCCTAATATTATAGGAGGAGCATTCATGGCATAACGGTCTTGAACTTCGCATATTAACCGAATTTGTTTCTCTAAATACCCAGTATTTTCCGGAAGAGATAGTTCATTTAAAGAGACTTTATCTAACGCAAATTTATAAGGTGTGGGTTCTACCATAGGAGTGATACGCATAGAAGTTCCTAATTCCTCCAAACCACAGCCAGCTAATCCGAGCCATGAAGGAGGCATAGCGGCATCAAAATCAAAACGATTGAGGAGTTTTTGTAATAATTCTAGATTTGCATCCACGCTTTCTGTTAATTTAACAAAGTCATAATCTGGATCAATTAGAGTTGGATGGACATTACTAGCTGTAATTAATGTTGCAATCCTATCAGTTTTGGAATAAAGGGAAGTCAATAAAAATCGTTCATCACCCTTTAATGGTTTTCCAAAAGCTGCTTTTGCTTTTCCTTTAAGAATATTTAAAATAATTTTAAACATAATCTATTTCGCTATTTATTCTTCAATTAATTGATAAATAAATATACATTTTTATCATATTTAAATATAGTTCTTAGTGTTATCTATTAAAATTAAGTTGCTAAACTTAAAGCTAATAAAAAAAAACGTAGGATCATATCAAATAGATATTATATCAAAAATATCTTCTGAAGAGTATAAAGCTCTAAAAGGATCCTACTCATTAAAATATTTGATTTTTTTATATATTTCATAAAGCTTAAAAAATAATGCTTTAATTTGTAGCTATTTTGACATTTCTATAAGTTTTTTTGCTTCGTCAATTGCATGAACTGCATCTCCTGCAAACGCATCAGCGCCAATAGATTGGGCATATCTTTCTGACACCGGAGCGCCACCTATCATTATCTTAATATCGTTTCGATGGCCTGCCTCGTCAATTGCTTTTATAACGCCTTCCATCTCGACCATAGTTGAAGTTAGTAATGCTGAAAGCCCTAAAATCTGAGGCTGATGTTCTTTTATGGCATTAATAAAATTATCCACGGGGACATCTTTACCTAGATCTATAACTTCAAATCCTGCTGTCTCAAGCATAATCTTTACAATATTTTTGCCGATATCATGTACATCTCCTTCAACAGTACCTATAACAACCTTTCCAATAGCTTCTCTTTTTTTTTCACCTAATAGAGGTTGAAGAACCTTTAATCCTTCTTGAAAAGTTTCTGCAGCGACCATTAAATCAACAATATACATTTCATCATTGGCAAATAATTCACCAGCATAGCGTAATCCATCAACCAATTCGTCTAATACTTTTATTGGTTTGGATTGTTTTACAGCATTTTCTACAACCTCTTGGATACTATAAATATCTCCATCAGACACTATATCTTTAATTGACATTAATCATACACCCCGTATTCTTTTATAACTTCTATAACTTTATCTAATTTTGATAAATCAGTTCCAAGTGGTACTGAAACTAAGCCTATTGATAAAGGAATATTTTCTTCCGTCCCCATATTGCAAACACGGACTAATTCCTTTTCTAATTCTTTTTCAGAACAATCTCTTAAAAATTTTCCATGTATAATATATTGGTAAGGTATTTTAACTTTTTTAGATAATTCGACCATCTGAGTATCATATTCTGCTGAAGTAAGCCCTATCTCATCTTGTGGAAACATATAATTGTTAAAACTGGCAATCCCACTTAGAGCAGGGTAGTCGGTTATTTGTTCTGCAACCATTGGAGAAGGTGGCATATAACCCACTGTAGGTCGGTATCTTTTGAATTTTTTCCACACATTTTCGACATAGGGATAAATATAGGTCAAAAAATCATCAGGACTCATAAGTGGAGGATTTGCATATTGGTCAGTTATAACAATCCCTAGCATATTGGCTCCTTGGGATTTATACATATTCCCGATATGGATACTCGCTTTAGTTGTGAATTCTAAAAGTTTTGGGAAGAAATTTGGATCGCCTTTTTTTTCTATTTTTTGTTTTATTGATTCATTAGAGGCTTTCATATAATCTCTGTAAATGCGAAAATCTGTGATAAGTTTTTCTCCACGTAATAGCATCGCAAGATCAAATGCTCCTAATATTATAGGAGGAGCATTCATTGCATAGCGGTCTTGCACTTCGCATATTAGCCGAATTTGTTTCTCTAAATAACCAGTATTTTCCGGGAGAGTAAGCTCATTAAAAGAGACTTTATCCAACGCAAATTTATAAGGTGTAGGGTCTACCATCGGAGTAATACGCATAGAAGTTCCTAATTCTTCTAATCCATTGCCTGCTAATCCTAGCCATGATGGAGCAAGGCACGCATCAAAGAAAGGAAACCTATCTAAAAGGATTTCAAATAATTCTAGATTTGCCTCAACGCTTGACGTTAATTTTACAAAATCATAATTTTGGTCAATTAACTTAGGGTGAACGTTATTAGCCACTATTGCGGATGCAATTCTATCAGTTTTAGAAAAAAGAGAAGTTAATAAAAAACGTTCATTACCATTCAATGGTTTTCCAAAAGCTGCTTTTGCTTTTCCTTTAAGAATATTAACAATAATTCTGAACATAATGTTTATTGCTCTTTTATCTTAAGTTAATTAATATATAAATATACAAATTTATAATATTTAAATGTAGATATTGATATTATTCATTTAGACTAAAAAGTATAACTTTAAATTAGTGAATTAAATATGGAGCTCTCAACTGAAGAATTTGAAATTGTATGCCCTGTGTGTAAAGCAACCAAGAAGATACCACTTCCAGCAAATATATTAAACCAAAAAAAGTTTAATCTTGTTAAAATTCAAGTCTCTGAAAGAATTTGTAACCATACTTTTATAGTAATTTTTGATCCTAAAAAAAGAAAAATCGTGGGATCGCAAAAAATAGATATTACTTTGAAAATATCTTCTGAAGAATTTAAAGCTCTTAAAAGTTCATTCTCATTAAATGGTTTAATTTATTTATTTGGAATATATGGTACTATATGTCTTTTTCATGCTAAAATTTTTAACTATAATGTAAAGATCTTTAGTAGTACTTTTCCAGATGAATATATTGATTTAATTGAGGATTATTTCAATGAAAAAATAAAGATTAATAATAAATTAGCAATTTCAAAATTTGATGATTTTTATTTTTTAAAACCCTATATATTAACAAATCTTTTCAGAGATACACTCATATTAGATTCTGATAAAAATATTCTTAATACTCCTTGGGAATATGATTTGGGTTTCGAATCCGATTTATTAAAAAATGCCTTATCAATTAAAGATCAAAAAAAAAACAGTTAATATGCTTTCAGATGAAATAGACCTTTTATTAGTAGAATTAAATCTAATAATTAATTCTTTAAGAAAGAATTTAAGCATCAAAAAAGAAAATTTTTCAGAATATATAACACAAAATTTCAGCAACTCAATAATAAATAAATACGGGATTTCTCTTTTAGAAGAATATCTTGAAAAAAAGAATTTAACATATTTAATAAGCTGATTCCATTAAATGTAAAATAAATAGATTTCAATTGTGATTAAAAATAAGAAGTTAATTTCTTTTAATTCAATTAATATTTAATATTGGTGATAATAATTAACGAATTTTCTATTCTCCTCCATTTATTAAGTAGAAAAATCAACAACTTTCAAATGGGAGCATCAAAAAAGGAAATCATTGAAAAACTTCATATAACTGGAAAAAACGAACAGGTATATTTTCATAAATTAATCTCTAACTTATCAAAATATATCGAACCTTTAGGACTATTTATAAGATTTAATCCTCTAGATAACCATTGGTTTATTTCATACGATATGGAAGTTTCCAATTTAGTGTCTGCAAATCCTTTCGAAGATAAACCAAAGCTTGCAGCAACCTTATTTTGTGTGCTCGTTTGTTGTCTTTCTAATTTGGGACATTCAAAGGTAAAAGATATTAAGGATTTAAGAAAAAAGAAAGGAATTTTAAAAGATTTACGAAAACTAGAGCAACTTGGTTATATAAAATTTAATAAGGAGATAAATGAGGTTAGTATAACCCCCTTAATAGGATATCAATTAGATCTTCCTCAACTTTTTATGAAATTATCCTTAAAATTAAAAAATAAAAAAGATCTTAAAGAGAAATAATCTAATCCAAAATCTTGATTAAAATAGAATGGAGAAATATTAATTTTAAGTAGTTATTTTTAAAATCATCTCAGCAACATGGTTATTATACATATCTGTATCTTCAAATCCCTCAATTCTTTCTCCACAGGTTATAAAATAATCCATTATGTTTATTTTACGTTTTTCAAAGAAACTTTCAATGGATTTCTTCATCTTCTCAAGCTTTTCTTGATCATCTCTTTCCAATAAATCCACCTTATTAATAGCTACATAAATTTTATATGGAAAAAACCTTACATCATTAAAGAATTGAAATTGAGTATCTAGATCTCTATCACAAGAAAAAACAGCAATGATATGGGTTGCAATTCTACTTATAGTTATTATGCCCATCTTCACTACTGCTCTTTTTCGGTCTCCTCCTGGAGCAAAGATAGTATGTGCTTTATTTGTATCATCTTCTCGAAAGACAACTCTATTTGGATGAATGGTTTTGGTTTCCTTTTCATTAAGTTTATTTTCTTTATCTCCACCAGGTAAAGTAGCTTCGCCCGAAAAATCTGTTTTGACCACAGTGCATTTCTTCCCACCTTCCACATTTTCAATATCTCCTTTATTTAAATATTTTACAAATAATCTTAAAATAGAGGTTTTTCCAACCGATATATCACCTAATAAACCAATATTTACCATGCGTTAACCCCATCCTTATTGATTATTTTATTGATTGTTAATAGATATCTATCTAGTTTCATATTATACCTCATCTCCGAGAAGTTCCCTTAAAAGTGTTTCATAGTCTTCTATTAAAAATTGCTCAAGATAGGCATTATTATGTGAATGAATTAATGCGATAAGAACTTCCTTTAGACTTTTGGCTTTTTTAGTATATTTAATGAGATTATCTGAAGTTGGTTCCTTCTCGAACCTTCTGGCAGTTTCTTCAAATCCAAAGTTCTTTCGAGGGGGTAATGAATTAAAAAATCCAAAAGCTGTATATCCATTATGATGAAAAAACACAAAAAACCTGGTTTTTATTGAGGAGATTATGTTTGTTAAATAGACAGAAGGATAAAGCTCTCCCAATATAAGTTCCTCATCTTGCTGAATTATAAAGTAGGGAGAAATCGGCGATACTTGTTTTCCGTACATTTCTTTAGGAGGGACAGAAATAAAGGGAATCTTTTCCGAAATAATTTCCCATAAATCTCGCCTATTTTTTTCTAATAATATCTCCTTTACCTCGTCATATGCAAAATAAAAATCAGATTGAAAAGATAACAGAGAGCTTAGATATACAGATAATGATGCAAATGTTGCCTCTAAAAGGGGCCTTCTTCCTCCATTAGTTTCAGTCGGTTTTGTTGCTCCTTTCCAAGCCCTTACTGCCGAATATGCAAATCCATGAACATCAAAAAAACCCCCAGATAGAAACATAAACGAAGGTGTTTCTCCTTTTCTATCTTCCAGAAATTTACTTGCCTTATCGATCAAAGCTTTTTCTAAGGATGGGGTATTAAATTTGCTATGGACCTTTGGTATCCAATCTTGTTTCATTTTTATTTTCTCTCTCCTCTTATATTAAAAAGTTATTTCTTATATTATCAAGAAATTATTGTTTTTATTGTTTAGTGTAATAAGAAATTAATATTATATATTTTTACTCGATCTTTTAGATTGAATATATAATTCTTACATTATGATTGTTCTATTTTCAAGTTAATCTAAAAATAATAATTTTGATTTTTAAATTTTTATTTAATTTGATTTTAAGAATTCACTGAGTTTTTCAGTAATTAAGTCATAGCTATCAATCGATTTCAAGTTTGTGATCAAGATCATTTCGATTATATCCGTATTTTTATAGTATTTATAAGATAATTCTAAATCTGGATTTTGCTCTTTAATCTGGATTAATGCACCTTTTAAGAAGGTTTTGATAAATGCTTCAGAGGTTTCTTTTATATTATATTGAGGGGGATCTAATATTTTAATTTCCAATTTATCCATATCATATAAATTTAAGATACATATCAGCTCTTCTTCCCCATCATTCTTCTGTAAAAATATTTTTCTTTTAATTTTTGTGCCCGTCAATTTTTCTTGAGGAATATTTCTAATGAAGTAATCTTCTTCTGCTGATTCTTCTTGAGCCTTGGCGTGAGTGTATTGAGAATAGATTTCATTAGCACTTGAAAAAGATTTTCTTGAAACTAGAGAATTTAGGTTATTGAGTATTTCTTTTAACTCCGCTAATTCATCTTCTAATTCCTTTAATTGTCCTTGTTTTTTATAATAAAGATTTTGTAAAGAGGTAAGAATCTGTGTTAATTTTTCAATTTCACTATCTTTGGCTTTTTTCTGCATTTTTATTGCATATGGTTTATTAAAAATTAAGATTTATTTATTTAAAAAAACATGCGTATCATAAGTTTATAATAAAAGTAATGTTTATAATAAAAGTAATATTGCTATGAAAAAAAATTCAATGATCATCACGCCAAATCCTTCTGATTTTGAAGTTCAAACTTTAGCAAAACAGTTGGAAAAAAGAGATTTCAAAGTTGAGCTTTTTGTACCCGCAGATTGCATCGTTGATATTGATACTTTCTCAGAAAAATTCAAAGACCTCAATCCAAAGGGGGCATTAGTAAGAGGTTTTGGAGCGGCTGCCACTCAGAAAATATTTTTTAGATTAGATATTTTAACTGCTATAGAAGAATTAGGAATTAAATTAATTAATTCACGCCAGTCATTGGAGATTGCTAGTGATAAATTCTTAACATCTATTTTTTTAAAAAAAAATGGTATTCCCACTCCCAAAACAATAATATGTGAAGATGCTACTAAAGCGCTAGCTAATTTTGAAAAATTAGGAGGTGATGTAATTCTTAAACCATTATACGGCTCAAAAGGCATTGGTATTACAAGATTGAATGATAAAGCTTTTGCAGAAAATGTAATCTATACATTGGGACAATTAAATGAAATTTTTTATCTACAAGAATTTGTTGAGCATTATAACCGAGATATTCGAGTACTTGTGTTAGGAAACGAAGCAGTAGCTGGTATGTATCGTGTAGCTGATAACTGGAAAACAAATATCTTTGCAGGTGCATCAATGAAGAAAATAGAACTTACTCCTGAATTAAAGGATTTAGCAATAAAAGCAGCTCAAGTTGTCAAAACCGAGATTGCCGGAGTGGATATCATAGAAAGCGAAAAAGGATTACAAGTTATTGAAGTTAATTCTATTCCGGGTTTCACAGCCCTTCAGCAAGTAACAGAAATTAATTTAGCAAAAAAAATAATTGATTATTTTTTAAAGAATATTAAGAAATAAAATAGAGAAGAGAAAAAAAAGAGAATAATTAAGAATTTTAAGAAAGTTCATCCACTATACCTATGGTGCCTGCTATAACCAGCAAAATTAAAGCCCAAACGCCGCCCCCAAATACTAAAATGAGAATGCCGAACACGAAACAGAGAACCCAATGGAGAGGGATGGCAGTTGAATCCATCCCCATTAAAATTGTAAGAACGCAGATGACAATTCCAATTACATAAAGAATATAAAATCCGATTTCACCACCATATCCTGTTATTCCCGCATATAAATATAATAGATGAGGGGCTCCTCCGGCAATTTGCCATACACAGATAGCAAGACCTAACAGCGCACCGAGGATTGCAAAGAGTTTTATCAAACCTCTATGTCTATAAGAATATTTTCTTGGCATATTATTTTTAACCTTTTTGAAATTATTTTTATATTATTTTTATTTTTAATTATTTTAATATTTATATCTTTATTTTTATATTTTCTCTTTAAATAATATATAAGTTTAATTAAGATTAGGATATAAATAATTTAAAATAATGTATAAAAAATGTGCGCTGGTTTTTTTAAAGAGTATATAATTCTTGATTGATTCGGGGTAAGAGAGCACAAATAACTGCTTGCTTTAGAATCTCTTCTCGTTTTATTTGGTTTTTAGATAGATATCCAATTGCCCCTTCTTCAAATTTCAGATTTCTATTATTAGCTAGTGCTCCCATGATTTCTCCAATTTCAATATTTTTTGATAAAACCTTGTCAATAATAAATTTAGGATATTCAAATGTCACACCAGAGCCTATTGTAATCTTTTCCATTTTATCTATAATAACACAAAATTGGAAATCCATATATTTTGAGGTTGCAAGAGGAATTTTAACCAAACCAGCTTCTATACCGATCCCATAAATCTTTGAGTCTAGATCTTTATTTAATCTCAAAAAATCTAATGCGGCTTTCGCTCTATTAAATGCTCCAGTAAGTATCATCTCCTTTCCTATGGGTTGATTAGGGACTCTTGAATCTGCTTTAATTTGATATATTTCAAACTTATTAAAATATGTATTAAACGCCTGTTTAACTGCAGAATATTTCACTGGATTTAAACTTCCTACACAAATTTGCATTTTTCTTCAAAAAATATGTAAATTGAATGCTCTTTTATTTGAAATTTTAGAATGTATCCATTTTAAAACCTCTTCTATTTTCCCTTCAAATGTATGTCCTGTATCTACCAATAAATATCTATCTTTATTAAGATTAAATTTCTCAATTATTTTTTTTCCACTTTTTTCATAAGGGATGTATTCATCATTTAAACCATGAATGAGAAATACTTTTTTCATAAGTTCTTCTGTTAAATGATATTTAGGCATGAAATGGGTTTTATCTTCAGATACTTCAGACATGAGACTTATAAATTTCTTAAACCACCAGGGAGGAGTTAATGTTTTTTTTAATATATTTATAATTTTTTTTCCAATTGAATAAAGAGAATTATCAGTATTTATCTTCTCTTCATCTGCTAAATAATCCTCAATTGAATAAAAAGCAGATATTGCAAAAACTGTGTCAACTTTTGGATGTTTTACTCCTACATTTAAACATGCTAAGGCTCCTAGACTATGCCCAATTAGAATTACCTTTTTAGGTTTTTCTCCCCTTTTCTCCATTTTAGCAATAGCGGCATCAATTACATCCATTATATCATCAAGTTGGTTTTTAAAATCAAATTTGAAACCCTTACTAGACCCAAAACCTCGTAAATCATATGAAAAGGTAGAATATCCGTAAATATCTTCTAAAGGCTCACACCATTTTTCTGCATCTATTATATTGCTTCCTGCTCCTGGCGCATAAATCACTAAATCCCTACCGCATCCTGCCAATCTCCCATGAAGAGAGATACCATCTCTGGTTTTAAATAACATATCCTTTTTATTAAATTCTTTTTTTTTTAATTGGGATTATACAATTTAATAAGATATCTATGAATTTTAATGTTTTAAAATATTGATACTAGAAAATTAAATTAAAACTCACTAAATTAGATAATATAATCTAGTAGATTTAAATTAAATGTTTCTTTAAGAATTTGAAATACTTTTTGCATCGGAAGGCCAAGAACATTTGAATATGAGCCATGAATTGATTTTATAAATAATCCAGCCCGCTCTCTAATAGAATAGGCACCTGCCCTTCCTTTCCATTCTCTTGAATTAATATAATCCCAAATATCATTATCAGAAAGAGGCAGAAATTCTACTTTTGTGATATCATAATCTAAAACTAACTGTCTACTTCCCATCTGTGTAATGGCTAATCCTGTAATAAGATCATGGGTTTTTCCCATTAGTTTTTTAAGGATTTTAAAAGCTTCTTGTTCATTATTAGCTTTTCCAATTATTTCTCCTTTATATTCAACAATGGTATCAGCAGCAATTATGATTGCGTCTTTAAAATGCTTAGCTTTCTTTTTTTTTATATCCAATGCTTTTTTTTTTGCTAAAGTTTGAACTAATCTGAGTGGATCCTTAATCTTTTTTTTATAATAAGTTTCATCTATCTCAGAACTAATAGCTATAAAAGGAATTTGTGCTTGTTGAAAAATTTCTTTCCTATCAATAGATTTTGAAGCTAATATAATTTTTTTCAATGTTTATCTATTTCCAACAATATTATATTTAAGATATATTTTTTAAAAAATCATTGTAAATTTTATTAATTTAAAAAAATTTAAATACACTTATGTGTGAAATGATATTTTGTTATAACCTAAAAATTGTTATCCAAATGTGTTGAAAAATGGAAATAATTAATATTATGGATAAAAGACTACGAAATATTTCAATTTTAATATTATTTATTGGAATTATTTTACTAGTAATTTGGTTAGTAATATTTATTTTTACTCCCGAGGATTATTTGGTTTTGCTTTATATAGGAATCGGGATTTTTCTTGCTGGAATTTTAATTTTAACAAGAATACAATTTGTAATTTGGACAAAGGATAAACATTGAAAATTTTATAATGATAATTAAGCTCTCTATAAATGAGAAAAAATTTTTCTTATTTTTCTTAGTTTATAATAATCTTTCTCAGTTTGATTTTAAAATTATTTGAAACAATATTTTTTTTATCGAAATTTCGTTTAATTAATGGTATTTATTAATATTTTAACAAATAAATTATTAGTTTTTTTAAAATTTTATTCTAACAAAATAATAGGAGTTTGTTTAATGGCAAAAGTTTTTTTTATCTCTGAGAACAACGTAAAGGATGCCTGGCTAAGTGCTATAGGACAAGTTTTTTACAAAGGAGATAATATAAAAACAGAATATGATAAACCAGAAGATCCTCCATCAAAAGATGCAACTGTCCTAATTGAAATTAAAAATCCAATGAGTAAACCCATAGAAAGAAAAGGAAGAGTGATCAATATTACTTCTAAATTTGGGAACTCTTATGAAATTTATGGATGCTTAGCTGATACTTATTTAATGGGATCAATTCAGAGCGGATATATCGAAGAAATTCTAGAAGGCATTAATGATCATTTCTTGTGGGAGTCTGGAGTAAGTTTTCCCTACTCTTACCATGATCGCATTTTTAATTATGTACCATATTCTATTGAAGATACAATCCATAAAACTTATAATGTTGAACTGGTGGATAAAGATTTCGTCAGAGAACATCAAAAACTAAAAAAGGCTGGCAAAATCAAGGAAACGGATGATTCCACGATTTGGCAATTAGAGAATGGAGTAGAATTAGACTTAGATAAAAATATTTCAGAACAGCTTGGAATTACTAAAATACCATTAGGAGCATTACACTTTCCTAAAATGGAGCAAATGAATTACATTATTAATAAATTAAAGGATAAACCTTATAGCAGAAGAGCCCAAGCAATTACATGGCGTCCTTACATAGACCCTTTTCATGAAGATCCTCCATGTTTGCAGAGAATCTGGATGAGAGTCAAAAATAATCAATTAATAATGCAAACTACATGGAGGAGCCGAGATTTGCTCAGGGCATTTGAACCTAATGTGAATGGAATGATTAGGATTCAAAAAATGGTAGCTGATGCACTTGGTATTGAGATGGGCTCATATGTAGATTTCAGTAATTCATTACATATTTACGGAAATACTTTTAGAGAGGTAGAAGATATCCTGACAAGGATGAAAAATAAAGGAGAATTACCAAAACAGATAGAAGAATTAATGCCTGTTTAAAAAAACTTATTTTTTCTTGAATTAGAAGATTTTTGGAAATATTTTTTTAGTATTTTCTTTGATTTGGAATTCCAAATCATTTCTATCCATATTTTTTAATTGTGAGATTTTAATTAAAACATCTTTTATCATCGCTGGAACTCCTACTTGGCCAGAAAATTTTACAGGTCCATCACTTTCCAATAATAATTGATCTATGTTAATTTCTTCTACAACTTTTTTAACCGCGGGAGAATACATGAGTGCGGGTGTAATGGAAAAAAAATAGCCTCTTTCACTGCCTAACCGAAGATATTCATCTGGACCAGAATACCAATGGATATTTATATTTGGAATATCATAGGAAGGTAAAATCTCAAATGTTTCTTTTTCCGCTCCTTTCGTGTGAAGATTAACTGGTAATTGTAATTCTTGAGCTAAAGAAAGCATCTTTTTAAAAATCTTTTCTTGGAGAGGATAGAGCGTTTTATCCTTTACAAAATGATGATCAAGTCCGATTTCTCCAATCGCACATATAAAATCCTTATTTGAGTTAATATATCTAATTATGGAATCTAAGTTTTTTTCAATTGATTTATTCATTTTTACTTCTTCGGGATGAATCCCTAATGCAGGATATACCATGGAAAACTTTTTAGAGATTTCTATTATTCTTTTTAGACTCAATTCACTCATTGATACAGCAATAATTTTCTCAATGCCTTTCTTTTTTGCCTCCTCTAATATTTCTTCAAGATTTAAATACAAATTTAGATGGCAATGAATGTCGATTAACATAGTATAATTTTCTAATTTTGGTATAAAAATAAAGTTGGAATTAAAATGCTAATAGATTTACTTTTTTAAAATGATATGTTTTAAATTAGTGTGTATTTTTTTCTACCGATAAAATTTATTAATTTTTTCCCTTAATTTAGTGATCTTCAATACCAGCTTAAATTTTTGACTTTCAGGATATTGGCTTGATTCTAATAAATCGGTTAAATATTTTAATTGGTCAAGGAAAAAAATTTTCCAATCTTCTTTAGTAACTACCCCAAGAAATTTAGGAATTGGTAGGATTTTATCTAATTTTTTTTCTCTTAATTGAGATATAGCTTTCGCTAATTTTGCTTGCATTCCTTTTGAACCATTTGATTCTAATCTTTCAAGGCTATCAAAAGAATATTTTAATCCGTCAATAAATGATTCTAGATCTTTTAAATCTATTGGGTCTGTCATATTTAGGATTGATATTTAATCGAAAAATTTTTTTTCCTATCTAATAATGATATAGGTTTTTAATTAAATATTTATATTTTTCATTATGAAAGTTTGATTATTATATATTAAAATCAAAAATTGGTCTGATGTTTATAAAAATTTATTAATTAAAACTTAATTTATGAATAATTTCGGGAAGAATTTTAGGGATTTTAGCTACGGAATCAATTATAAAATCCGGCTCATACTTAAGGATTTCCGCTTTAGAAAAGATTCCAGTTAATACTGCAATAGTTAAAGTACCTGCTTTTTTACCCATCATAATGTCATGGTGCATATCTCCCACCATAATGACTCTATTTAGTGGAAGCTTCATAATTTTTGAAGCTTTAATAATACTTTCAGGATCTGGTTTTAAGTGTTGGACATTCGTCCTTGTAATGATCTTCTCTTGTAATTTAGCATAAAGATCTGGAAACTTAGAGAGACGATCATCAACTTCTTTCTGGGAAGATGTTGTAGCTATTGAATACGGAATACCTTTTTCATCTAAAAACCTGAAAACTTCCTTAACACCATCAAATAACTTTATCTTTTTAAGCTCTTCTTTAAATATTTTTGATGAGATTAATAGTGCTTTAATCCGCTGAAAAAAGTTAAGGTCCAACTTTTTAAAAATTTCCCACATTAACTTAAGTCCCAAATTATTACGATTTTCTCTTTGCAAGATCTCATAAGTAAGTTCTTCAATTTCTCTCTCTGTCTTATCATCAATTTTTAAATTAAATTTTTTATAAATCTCTTTCTCAATCTTATCTCCTATTTCGGTTGTATTTATTAACGTCCCATCAAGATCAAAGCAGAAACCAATCGAGTTTTCCATCCTAAAGTAAAAAATCACAAAAAAGTTAAAAAAATTTCTATAGAAAACCATATTCTAAAATTTTTTTAATGTAGAATTAATAATTCATTTTATCTTCACGAAATAAATGTTATTATAAAGGAGTTATATGGATTTAATACTGATTCTCAAAGATGATAAATTAATATATTTAATTATGAAAAATCTCTTTATAAAGCACTTCAGTTAAAGCATTAATTACCTGATTCCGCATATGTTTATCCCAAATTCTTATTCTTTCAGAAAATTCAATTTGTATAGCCTTACTGTGTTTTATTTGAGATGCTCCATAGTGTTTGGTAATATACCCTCCTTTCAGAACATATTCTTCTCTTCTTGGTCGTCCTGGGGCAATAGGGATATCCAACTTTAAAAATCTTTCTATTATTTTTCCACGGATATTTTTATTCCAATCTCTTTTGGCTATGGAATGAGGAAAAAGAGAATTTAAATTATTTGTTCCCAAAATCAAATCAACATCTCTAAATCCTTCAGGCCTCTTATAAGATTCGAATCCATGAATATCTATTAAAATTGTATATCCGTTGTGTTTAATTGAATGCGAGATGTACTTTTTTAACTTCTTATGATATAAATAATAAAGTTTTCGGGCAAGCTTAGAATTCTGGTTATAAGCTTTTTCTGGACTTCTATTAATATCGATTCTACTTCTATGGATTTTAGAGATGATGAAATAACATTTTGAAGATAATATTTTTGAATTTTGAATTTTTTCTTCTATATTGGTTATTATATCTTTTCCAAGTTCGATAGTTGCTTTATCAATCCCTATTACCCCATTCCTTCTTTTTGGAATATCTCTAAGCTTAATGGTACCTCCGTGAGGAATTGAAATTATTAAGGGGATGTTTCCTTTCTGAAATTTAATATATTTTTTAAATGATCTCATTTCATTAAATAAATAAAAAAGAAATTAAAGAATTAATGTAGTCGCTCTTAAAATAAGAAACACAATAATCCAAGATCCCAAACCTAACAATCCCAGTATATAATAGGGCCATACTTTCTTATGATATTTGAAGATTAAATGTGCAAATAACCACATGCCTCCTCCTCCTAAAGCAACACAAAGAATATCAGAAATTATATTTGCAGGACTGTCTAATCTCCCTTCAAATTTTATATCTAACCCAAAGAATAAGAAATTTTCTATAATTTCCCAGATAATTCCAATGATAACCGTTATCACCCATACAGCCCATAGCGGCAATAAAATTTGGCTTGAACCCTCTTCTTTACCCATTGGAATAGTATAAAATAGGGAAAATAATAGATAAATACCTATTCCCATACATATATGCCCTACTGAGTAGAAATCTAAAAAGCTGATACCTACTTCCTCAACACCCTCAGCAATAAACCAATTAAACATTTTTAAATCGAAAAGTATAATTTTTAATAATTAATAAATGGTTTATATAGACATAACAACTTCTATTAATAAATATTTTTAATTTTTATAATGAAAATCTTTTTTGCTCTTTTTTAGTTTATTTTAATTAATTACTATTCTATATAAAGCGAAAATATAAAATAAGAAAAAAAGGGTAAGATTTGTGTTAAAAAGTGTCGCTTTCATTTCTTATTATCAAAAGGAGACTATTTGTAATATGAATGCAATTGCCGCAGCATTAGAAACGGAAAAAACAAAAAAGATTGGAAAAAAAATTTCTGACTTATTAAGTAATAGTCTCAATTATTAAGAGACTTATTTAGCAATAGATATTTCTTTTTGCTTAATTTTTAAAAATCCTTCTTTTTCAAGTTGTTTTACTATTTCCTTAATTTTTTTCGGTGAGAATTTCAAAGTATTTATTAACTCTTCCTCTTTTAGCTTAGAATTTTTAACTAATAAACTTAGAATTTTTCCACGCAGCTGTCTAGTGGACCCTTTAAATGATTTTTGCTTTCTATAATGCTTTGATCGTTTATTTAGTTCGGGATAAGTTTTTTTGAGCATAACTCCATAATCCATTAAGGCATAATACCATTCTCGAGGATTATTAAAATCCATTATTTTTTTTAATAGAATCATTATTTCTTTATCATCCACATCATTTCTTCCAGGAAAAAAATAATATATATACACTCTCCTAATATTAGTTTCAATAAAATATGTTGGTTTATTGAAGGCAAATGCAACAATAGAAGACGCCGTATTATGCCCAATTTGAGGAAATTTTTTTAGTTTTTCAACTGAATCGGGTAATATTCCCTCATATTCATCCAAAATTTTCTTTGCTATTTGTTGTAATGCCTTTGCTCTTCGATTATACCCCAAACCTTTCCATACTTTTAATATATTTTCAAGAGTTGCGTTTGCTAATGTTTCGAAATCAGGAAATTGCTCAATAAATTCTAAAAATTTCTGAGATACTCTGCTGGTTTGTGTTTGCTGAAGCATTATTTCAGATACCACCACATAATAAGGTGTAATTTTTTTTCGAAAGGGAAATTCACGACCAGCATGATGATAATAATCATAAATTATCTCTTGAAATTTCTGGATAATATTTTCTGTTAAACCTTCATTTTTAAAAAGTCTATGAAATTCGGAGATTAAAATTATCAGCACCAGCGAGTATTTATTAATAGATAAAAAGAGATCTAAAAAGAAATTAATTGCTATATTTTAAAACTAAGTAATAAATATTATAAAAGTAAAATAGAGGATATGCAATTCTATAAGGAAATACTATTATTTTTTTTCAAATTTCTTTCTGATTTTTTCCATTCTATTTCGGTTTGTACCCTAATCATAACCCCCTATTCTTGATTGAGAACGAAAGTGTATCAATTTGTGTCTTCATCAAAATAAAATTCTACATCATCTTTAAATCTAAATAGAAATGTGGTGAACATAGCATGAACGTAATTACTTCTCTCTTCTAAAATTTCCGTACGCGATATCGAATTAATGATATCTATAATTTTCTTTTTTGCTTCTTCAAGAGAAATAGAATATTCTATGGGCTTTATATAATGTTTTTCATCATCATTAGGAGCTTGGGTGGAGACGCATACATGCTTTTCTGGGCACGGATAAAATTTCCCGTTTTCTATACCTACATTTCTAGGTTCTTTTGGAATAAACATCAACTCATATATAATTTACATTATCTTGTGGAAAATGTAAGTATTATAGGAATAAAACATTTAAGCTTATAAAAAATAAATCAATCTAACTCTCTAAGTTTAATTCGCTATATATATAAATTTTTATTTGAATTATTAAAAGAAGATTTAAATATCATTTATTTAAGATAAGAATAAGTAGCATATACATACTTTTAACATGGTGTTTTTCAATTAAAGATAAATTCCAAATGGTGGACAAGAAAATACAAAAATTTTCTCTACCCAATAGTCGTAGAAAAACTGTAAATATAAGAGATTTGCAAGGAAAAAATGTGGTGGTAATTCTATTTAGAGATATCCATTGACCATATTGTCGCTGGCATGCTGCTCATTTACGGAGAGAATATGAAAAATTTCAAGAATTAAATACTGAGCTTTATCCTATTTTAGTAGATAAGAAAGATAACGCGATTAAAATGGAAAAAAAATATGCGAGAAAATATCCAATTTTTTATGATTCAAATAAAAAAGTTACAAAAATGTTAAACCAAGAATGGAAATTGCTAAAATTGGGAAGAATGCCGGCATTATTAATACTTGATACCGAAAATATAGTTAGATATGCATATTATGGAGAGTCAATGAAAGATATTCCTGAAAATGACCAGTTATTTGAAATCATAAAAAAATTGAAGAATTAAATGATTTGGAAGGGATAAAATAAAAAATTAGATAATATTTTTTCCTTAAAAGTTAGCCACACTTCCCAAATCAATATCTTTTTATTTATTTCTTATAAGCATATTCTATTAAATCCTAAAATGGACAATAATCCTTTTAAAAATCCTCTTTTAATTAGTTATTAAAAGCTCTATATATCTATATATCTAAAATTATGAGGATATCGATAGAAAAAGCTTTTATGTTTATTTATTTTTAATAAAAAGAATAAAATTTATTATTATATATTAATATTTAAGGTAATGAAATCAATTAATTAATAAAACTATAAAATTTTAAAAAAAGTGATATAAATGAATTTAAAACTAAGTATGGTGTCCATATTAGCACTGACATTTCTCTTTGGACTTATATATGCTATAGTGTTCGCTATCACAATTTGGTTTTTGCCTTTCAATTGGATCTCTCTGGTTATTATGGTGGGCTTCTCTCTTGGAATGATATTGATACAATACGCCATATCTCCGTATATTCTTCAAATGGTATACAGAATTGATTGGATTCCTTATGAACAATATAAGATGAGGTATCCTCATTTGACAGAAGTCCTTGATAAAGTCGTCGGTATTAATAATATCGATATGCCTCGGCTTGGAATAATCCATGATGGCAATCCTAATGCCTTTACTTTCGGTCACACGAAAAATAGCGCAAGGGTCATTCTAACCGATGGCATTCTCGAATTTTTGAATGAAAAAGAACAACAAGCAGTGTTAGCACATGAATTGGGACATGTAGTGCATCAAGATTTCATTCTAATGACCTTGGTCTTCGCAATTCCAATGGTATTTTTAACAATTGCACGATGGGCATATTATGCGAGCATATTCTCAGGAGGTAGAAGAGGCGAAGAACAAGCATATTGGAGATTAGCTATGATTGCTATTGCGATTTTATCCTTCATATTCTATTATGTGGGTTTTTTAATTTCTCTCTTCGTAAGCAGAGTTCGAGAATATTACGCGGATGAACATTCGGCTGAAGTTCTGGAGAATCCGAATGCACTCTCAACGGGACTTGTTAAAATTGCATATGGTTTATTATCGGACCAAGGTGTTACCATCAAAGAAAGAAATAAATCAAAAGTACGTGGTGTGAAGGGTTTAGGAATATTCGATCCTAATATGGCAAGATCATTAGCAATGCAAAGCATGACCGCTAAAGGGATCTATTCAAGAGAGACTATTGAGGGCGCTGCTGCCTGGGATTTATATAATCCTTGGGCTCGATTTTATCAACTTAGAAGTTCTCATCCATTACCAGCCAGAAGAATCCAACGCTTAAATGAGCAATGTGAGCAATATAATATTGAGCCAGAAATTGATTTCTCTAATGCACGTAAAATTAAGGAAGAACAAGCAGGAAAATCAATGATAGGAGAATTTCTTACAGATGTTTTGTTTAAATATTTACCGTTATTTATATTTCTGGGCTTTGGAGTATTCACTATAATATGGCTATTCAGTTATCTTGACTTCTATTCCCTACCGCTTATCTCGGATATTACATCTAGCCAACTCTTATTTCTTTGGGCTATTGCTTTCTATCTAATGGCTTTTGGCTATATCATTAAGATTCAATTTGCTTACAGAAGTGGCTTTGAACCTAGAACAGTATTAAATCTTATAACCAACGTGAAAGTTTCTCCAGTCAGATGTATTCCAGCTGTTATTGAGGGACAAATTATAGGAAAGGGAGCTCCAGGGTATTATCTTAGTGATGATTTATACTTTAAAGATGAAACAGGACTGCTTTATATCGATTATCGCTTCGGATTAGGTATTGCTGACCTCATCTGGGCAATCCGTCGTGCAGACCGGATGGTAGGACAATGGGTCAGAATTAAAGGTTGGTTTAGAAGAGGACCAATTCCCTACTTTCAAGTGAAAATAATTGAGACGGCATCAGGAAGAATTTTTAAGAATTATCGTAAACAATTGAGCTATATTTGGGCAGTTCTATTATTCATCGTCGGCATTATCTTATTACTTGTGTGGATATTCTAATAAATTTTAAATAATTTTTGTTCTTCCATTTTTTTCTTATTATTTTCTGAATTTTATTTTTTGAAATATTTTAAATATTAATAATCAATTTAGAGAAAAAAAGAAAAATTATAAAAAAAATATAAGATAAAAAGATAATTTATTCTTTAAATTAAGCCCTTTCGTTCTTTATTTACAAGGACAATTACAGTGGATAATAATGCTATAGCAATTACGGCTCCTGTCCCAACATAAAGATAAATACTTAAATCTTGATCCTCAGAGGGAGCTGGTGGGAAATAAAATAGCAGAATCCATGGCCAATAACTCGCGTTTAAAACAGTTGCTTTAAGTTCATAATTAAATTCAACGGTACCACTGCCAAATCCATATAATTGTGGATATGGGAACTCACTAGTTAATCCACCAGTTGCATTTTCAAACCACTGCCCTACGTTAAACCCAATTCGAAGATAATCAATTTGATTAAAATAACCCCATGTGGGATCGCAAGCAATCCACCCGATATTTGGAACATAATATTCCACCCACGCATGTCCTAAAATATAATTTGGTTTAACATTTCCAAATGTAAATAAAAGTTCTTGTCCTACAAAAGGGAAAAACGGAATAATATTTGAAAAAACTAATCCAGTCACTTTACGAGCCGGAATACCTTGAATTCGTAGTAGAGTGATCATTAAACTGGAATATTCTGAACAGTCTCCCTCTAAATTATCATAAGCCCATGACGCTCCTTTTTCTTGTGCTGGTAATGCTCCATTATATCTTATATTCCGACTTACCCAATTAAAAATTTGTCTTGCTTTATCAACAGGATTTGTTAAACCTAAAGAAAGGCTGTCTGAAAGAGAAATTAAATCAGGATCACTAATATTATAATATTTTTCAGACCTATTACAATATAAATCAAACATTATATCAGATTTATTATATGTACCAATATCAGAATAATTTATATTTTGATAAGAAATTGCATTTAAGGTAACAATATATTCTTGACTAATTTTCACTGATTCAGATATCCCTCCATTTAATGATACATTAAACCAATCATAGGTATTATTAAATTCATCATTAATCCCTTCATTAATTTCCCCTGGATCCCACTGACTTATGTTACTATAAAGTAATTTGCTCTCTTGATAAGGTGGACAAAATCTTGTTAAACTAGAATTTGGCGTTCTATCATTAATTCTAGGGATTTTAAAATAATACTTTGCGTTTCCCGAGGTTTGAGTGACTGTATAATTAATTTCAATTTGATAAGTAACACTCTGAGATATTTGATAATTCGAGACATTAATATTTGCAGATCTTATAAATGGATATCTTGTGTCTATTGATATATTTGATGTAAATAGGGTCGAAGCACTTAAAACTGAAGACAAACCTAAGATAATCAGAATAATCACAAAAATTATTCGAAGTTTTATATTTTTCATAGCTATATTCTAAAAATGTTTAATAGTTTAAGAAAAAAAATAACCATATAAATTTTTTTTTTCTTATGCATTTTTTTAAAAATAATTTTTGCCGAAATTCAATTAGAACCTAACTATATTTCAACAAAATACAAATCAATCAATTCAAACTATTTTTTTTTGAAAAAAGAGAAAAAAAAAATTTTAAAAAAAAAAAGTATATACATAATATTTAAAACTTTTTCGCATACCCTAATGCTATGCTTGATTTTAGTGTGGTATTATTTACATCTCATCTAAAATGTCTTCGAAGCCTTCCATAGCGAGTTCTATTATTTCTTGGAAAGCCATAGCATCTTGAAGATTTCCTTCTACTGTGATATCCCCTGCCATATAGGCGCTAGTAGCATCTACTTCACCAAATAACATCCCAAGACCGACTTCTTTTGTAGCTGAAAATGTGAAAGATGGATTATCTACATCTCCTGCACCAAATTCCATTTTACCTTCACTGGCTTTAATCCAGTACTTTTTATCAACATCTGTCAAAATCATTTGAACAGCGATATCCATATCTTCAAGCTCTTCTTTTAAGTCCTCCATTTCTTGAGATATTTGATTGAATAAATCGAAGCATTTTAATGCTATATCTGGCTCAGCTGCAGCTGCTCCAGCATCAAATTTCTCTTGTAATTCTTTAACAAGTTCTTTTGAGACCATTAATATCAACCTTTTACTTTTTTTTTATATTTTACAATTAATTTAAGTTGAATTTAATTTAATTGTAATTTATAATAATCAAGCCTAATATAAAAACTTTCAAACATTTTTAAAAATAATTCGGATTTTAATTTAGATTCTTTTTAATAGGAAAATGTATCTTTTTGACTTTTTTTAAAATTAGAGAAGAAAATAATTATTTTTCAAGATATTGCTCAACTTATGAAACATTTAAATTTCTTAAATGAATAATAAAATTGAATGAAAAAATTAAAAATCTTTCTCGATACATCTGTTTATAGTGCTTTATTTGATCAGCGAGATCCACATCGTCAAAAACAAACACAAGAATTCTGGAAAACTATTGGAGATTATGAATTCTATTATGCAGAGATTATTCAAGAAGAAATTGGAGCCATATCTGATAAAGATTTAAGAGAGGAAATATTATTACTTCTAGAAAATGGGTTGGAGATTGATATAATAGAAGAAGTAAAGAAATTAAGCAAAGTATATATTAAAGAAGGTCTAATTCCAGTCAAATATGAAAATGATGCATTATTTCTAGCTCTAACAACTGTTTATTCTCTTGATATATTAGTAAGTTGGAATTTTAGACATTTAGTAAAACGAAAGACTCGATTGGGCGTTAATTTAATTAATTTAAAAAAAGGATATCGAGCAATAGAAATTCTTGCTCCTCCTGAATTATAGAGGTGTTTAAATGTTATATGATATTGAAGAATTATTAAATCAAGTTAATTTATCAAAAAAAGAAAAAGAAGAATTAATAAATGAGTTAAGAGATGAATTTCCTGAAGATGAAATGCTTTTTGAATTGCACCTTTATCGAGCTATTAACTATTTAAAAAAAACTAAATCATCTTTAGATTAATCTAGTTATAATTATCTTGATCTTAATAGTCTTCTGAGAAAAAATAAAAATATCTGATTATTGATTTTTTCTAAGATTAAAGGAAACCAACATCTTAATTTGAATTTACAAATGTTTGTGTATTATAAAAATAAAACAATCAACGCATAAATGGGGAGCACATTATTTTTCAGAAACTCATATTTTTATTTTCCAATATCCATTTAAGTATGATTCCAAGTACTAATAATTCTTGATCTTCGAAACTATGTCCACAATTATCTAATAAAAGGGCATGATCATCAGGAATTTGCGCTTGTTTCTTATTCAATTCAAACGTTAATGAAGGGGGAAAGATTTTATCGTTTTCTCCATGAATGAGATAGACTCGATTTTTATTATATTCTAAATCATTTTTAAGGAAATAATGAGCAGCAATTTTAAAGGCTTCTTTATTTTTAAACCTCGAAATTATGCGCTTTACAAACCATCCTGAAGAGAGAAAGGGAAAGTTAGCTTCTAAAAGGATATCAATATTATGTAAAGTGCTAATAGCAATCACCATTCCAACTCGTCCGTCTTCATAACATTTTGTTAATACCGAAGTGCCTCCCATAGATTTTCCAATACAACATATAGCTCCTTTTTTCACGTCTTTTATCGAACATACATAATCAAGAATAGTGACCGCATCATTATATAACTTATACCATTCTGATTTTTTACTACCTGCTTCTCCATGACCTCTTTGATCAAATGCAAAAGTTATATATCCGATATGAGCCAATGGAATGAGGAGCATCTCATTAGCCTCTTTACTTGCCCAAAATCCATGGAAAAAAATTATTGTTGGTCGTGGTTCTGGATAGAGCGGTCCATTCGGAGTTTCTGAAGTTTCAGAGCGTGACCGATAAACAATTCCAGAAGTTTTTACTCCATCCTCGAAGGTGATGTCAAGTTTCTGCGAATTTACCGTACTTTTTGTAATATTTTTAAAATGACTTTGAGGTGAATGAATACCACATTTGAAAAGGGCAAATGCAATAATAGAAGAGAAAATAATGAATAATATTCCCAGAACAATATTTTCTAATTTAATAACAGATATAAATATCAAAAAAGCGCTTAATATTATGAATAGGGGAAAAACACCCAATAAAATTTTTAGCTGCATATTTAATTTACTTTTAATTTCATTAAATCTTATTTAATACATCCCTATTAATGTAATCCAATATTTAATACTTTTAGAAAAAAAATATAAGTTTTTCCTATCTTTTTGATAATTTCTTTCATTTTTTATTTCGAATAAAACCCACGATTTCTTTGAGGACAAAATATCGGAGACAATTTCTAATTATTAATAAATTCCAGTGAGAAAGAAAATTAGGGATGATTAAAAATCTTTTAGTTAAATAGAATATTTTGTAGTAAAACAACTGAAATAATTTAGTAAAAAATAAAAAATAGTATGGAATTTTCTGAAAATCTGGGAAAATGGTCTTTTTTCCCCGTAGTTCTTTTATCTTTTCTTTACCCAGTCAATAATAATATGCTTATTCTCGCTATTCCCCTATTTTTTTATAGAGAAGGAGTTTCAACTGAATTTATAGGGCTTTTATCCGCAGGCACAACCTTCACATATACAATTTCACCTATTTTGTTAAGTAAACTCTCTCAAAAATTACCTCGAAAAACAAGCTTAATAATTGCGTTATTTGGTACGTTATTAGCTCAAATTATCTTTTATTTTACGCTGAATCCAATTCCTTTTTTAATATCCCGATTTTCAGAAGGATTTATAATGGGCTTATACTGGACTAACCTTCAATCTTCAATATCTGATAACATCTATCATAATCATAAAAAATTGGCTGCACGGTATAATATTTCCTGGAATTTAGGGGTGATTGCTGGCTTTTGGCTAGGGGCATCTTTAACATATATTTATAATAGTCTTATACCGATATTTATGATTGCTCCAATCATTATTTTTATAACATTATTAATTGCTCTTATTTACTTTCAAGAACCCAAAAAAATTTCAATAGATTCCTTAGAAAAGAGTACATTAGATCAAGGGCAACGTGAAGAATTTCAAAAAAATGAGTACAAATTAAAAGAGCAAGAAATTAAGCAAATAAAATTTCCAAAAATGTATCCAGTTCTTTTGATTATTTCTTTTTCCTTAACAAGAGCCACAATAAATTTCATTTTTCCAATCAAGTCTGATATGTTAGGCTTTGGAACATATACCATATATATAGCTTTATTTTTCTTTGCGCTGGCACAGAGCATCACAATGTATCTCGCTGGCATAGTCTCAACCAGATATGTTAAATATCCTCCTATGATTATGAGTCTCATATTAGCTTTATTAATATGGATTTTAGGCATAAATGAAAATTATTATATTTTCATATTTCTTTTTCTTATTTTGGGGTCATGTACGGGAATTATCTATGGCTTCTCATTACGTTTAGTTCTTATTTTAAATATGAAAAATCAGACCTCCATATATTCTGGAATCTTAGAAAGTGTTATTGGAGTGAGCTTTTTGATTGCTCCCATTTCTTCAGGATTTATAGCGAATATAAATTTAAATTTACCTTTTTATATTTTATCTCTTCTCTTGGCAGGAATTAGTTTCACGCTATTAGGGATCATTAATAAAAAAATACAAGTTTAGTATTATTTATGCTAAAAATAAAAAGATTACAAGCGCCCACAGCGGGATTTGAACCCGCTTTACGATGAATGACATATTGTCACACATTGTCGCAGGAGTGACAGTCCCGAATGCTCTCGGCTAAGGAAAAATGCGTTTTTCCTCATAGGCCGGGCTACACTATGTGGGCTATGTAAAAAGGAGTATATTGTATTCCAAATTGATTTATCTTTGATTAGCTCAATTTCAATAGAAGCTAATCTATACTTTAAATCCTTAAATACTTAAAAATATAAAAATTTTATTTTCTTCATTCTATTAAAGATATGTATCGAATTAAAAACCATAAAAGAAATCTTTTTAATATTCAATAATCAAACTTTTTGAAAGAGCATAATTCTTATAATTATTTATCAATAACAGAGACTAAAATGAATATACGGAAACAAATAAACACGAAAATTCGGGAATTATCGACTGTTTCAAATGAAAAGTTTAAGATATTAATTAATAAATTTCTTAATACTTTAGTTGAAATATTAGCTACTTCTAACCAATTAAAAAAAGAATTTATTGATTATGATGGTATATATCAAATTTGTATTACTGACATTAATTTTAATTGTTGGTTTAAGCTAAACAAAGGAATCATTATTTATCAAAAAGGAATAAATAAGGAGTCTAATATTACATTCTATATTAAAAAAGGGTTATTATTAGAGATTATTCGATTAAAAAAAGGAGCTTCAGATTCCTATATGAAAGGTTTAATTAAGCTTAAAGGAGATTTATCCTATGCATTAAAATTTCGAAATATACTTAACCTTATTGTTAAATATATCATCTATATTACTAAAAATGAAAAAAATAGATAAAATATTAAGACATACTAAAATAAAGGCAATAAATTTTTTAGAAATATAGCATAATAGTATTATAAGAATTTTAATTTTTAATTGAAAAATTTGGTTAAATATCTTTTTTATTTGAGAAAAGCGGATAAAAATATGGACCCGTGGTCCAGTGGACAGGGCGCTCGCCTTCGGAGTGAGATAACGCAGGTTCGAATCCTGCCGGGTCCGTTTATTTTCTTATCTTTTTTTAAAAATTTTTTGTCAGATCTGTTTATCTTCCACTTAGCCAATACTTTATTCTTTTCTACAATTCTTTCTAATTAATTAAACTTTTCCAAATGTATAAGTTCACGAATAATATTTAAATATAATATAAATAAAGATAATTATTAAATAGACTCAGTAAATATAATATTCATTGTAAAAATTATTTGATGGTGTTTTAAGATGGTTAAATTTGATGAATTGAAAGAAGTTGGAAAGAAATGGGCTGCGGAATATTGTGAAGCATTAAATAATACACCTAGCTATCAAGAAGCTGCAAAGGGATGGGGAGTAGATTTTGAAGGTGGAATGGTTTTTATTATGGAAGCTTGTGGTGAAATTGAGGATAATGTGGTTAGTTTTTTAGATCTTAAAGATGGAGAATGTCTAGGAATCCAATTACTTGCTCCTGGTGAAGAACTTCCAAGAGAACCAATTATGACTTTAAGTGCTCCATTTTCAACGTGGCGAAAATTGGCATTCAAGGAAATTGATCCTATACAATGCCTTATGCAAGGAAAATTGAAACTCGATGGAGATATGAGTTTAGCCATGAGATATGCGAGAGCAGCTATGGAATTAGCTAATGCTGTTGAAAAGACAGATACTAGTTTTTTTACTCAATATGATTTAGGAGAGGAGGAATAAGGAGGTAATTTAATTGGCAGATTATGAGCGACAGATTGATTATTCAATGCCAAGGCAATGTGGGTTATTCCCTCCACCTCCCTATCTTTATCCTAAAATGAGAGCATTAATATTACTTTTTCAATGTGCTCCTGGTATAAAAGAAAAATATCTCCCGCCAGAATTAGAACCTATTGAATATGGATTTGATTCAATCTTTATTTCTGAATATCCAGATTCTACAGTAGGGCCTTATAATGAAAATTTGATATTGCTCAATTGTACTTATAAGGATGTGCAGGGCTCTTTCGTGCTTAATATTTATGTGGATTCAGATGAAGCTTTGACTGCCGGAAGAGAAATCTGGGGCTACCCAAAGAAACTATGTGATATTAAACTTTCTCCTATTCAGGAAATAAATGGTAGGAATATTATAACAGGGAGTTTAACTCGAAAAAATATAACTTTTTTAAAAATTAAAGCAGAAGTTCTTGATAATCCTCCAGGGATGGATCCTAAAGGAATGGTTGAAAATATGCCTTTATTTAACTTAAAGTTAATTCCTGATGTTGCAGATAATAAAAAATATGCACTAAGACAATTAACACAAACGAATATGAAATGGGAAAATTTTTCAAAAAAGCTGGGAGTGAAAACAGATTTTGTTAAATCTAAATTTTCAAAATACGATATATGTGATGAGGTTTTAAAAGATGCTCGAAAAACATTAGGGGGATTTTATGTAGAATGTGATCAAACCCTCCCGAATGGGAAAATTTTAGAGTAACTCTAATTTTTTTATTTTTATTATTATTTAAAAAGGTGGATATTAATTAATGAATTCAATTGAAGATACATATGAAAAGATAGAAGATATAGTAGGACCTAAATATATTTCAAATTCTAAGGCAATCTGTTATTCTTATTCAATGAATTGTGACACTGTATTACAAGGGATACCCGATATTGTAGTGAGACCTCAATCTCCTGAAGAAATTTCAGAAATTTTAAAAATTGCTAATCAAGATAAAGTTAAAGTTATCCCAAGAGGCGGTGGAGCAGATTTAACAGGAGGTGCCAAACCAATAGGAGATGGAGGCATTGTGCTTGATCTAACAAGAATGGATAAAATATTAGATATAGATTTAAAAAATTATATTGTCACTGTGGAAGTAGGTATCTCGTGGAGCGAATTATGTGAACAACTTAGCCATGTAGGCATTGGTTATTATACAGGTTCAACCGGTCCTGCATCAGGCTTTTCAGCAACAGTTGGAGGAGGGCTTTCGAATAATTCTGTAGGTGGCGGAGGTGCTGCTATGTATGGAAATGTTACCGAGCAATGTGTCGGGCTTGAAGTAGTTTTACCTATGGGTGATATTATTTATACAGGGGCAAAAGCCAATTCTTTCTGTGAAAAACCCTTCACACGATTTGGTTTAGGACCAGATTATTCGGGTTTATTTTTGGGAGATGTAGGCATTCATGGGATTAAAACTAAAGCATCTTTACAAATTTATCCAATCCCAGAATATGCTGCTTATAGCACTTATCAAATAAATAGTTCTGAAGATATGAGTGAAGCGGTGAAAGGAACAAATGTGATGTCAGAATGGCAACATCGAAGACTTCCTCTACATGATTTTTATTATTATACTAAGGGTTATACTAGCCTTCTTACCATGTTTAAGATTAAAAAGAATTTAGTCAATGCGAGAGTAGAAGGGAGCGTGCTCTTTTATACTGCTGTAGCAGATTCTCAAAAAGAATTAGAGATTAATGTGGAGAAAATAGAAAAAGTAGCTTCAAATTATGAATTAAGAAAATTGGGAGATACCGTAGAAGAAGGAAATTTAGGAAAATGGTTTTATGAAGAGAATGGACGCTGGCAGTGGGCACATATCTATTGGGGATTATATGGTCCTGAAGGAACATCATTAGGAACTTGTTTAAAATGCCCAACTTATCAATTACCAGATTATGTAAAATTCTATAATGATTGGACCACTAGAAATACTAAAAAATTATGGGATATTGGGGGCGGAGGAGCTAATTTTATAGCGTTTGGATGTAACCCTACTTATATTGATGTAACAGGAGGATTAGCCATTCATTCAGAACCCAAGAATAGAGAAATTCAATATGAATTATGGAAAGACATGATTATTTCCCAAATAAAAGAATTAGGAGGAATTCACTATTGGATGGGAGAAATAATTGGAAGAGCTTTAGTTGATTCTGGAGCACTAACCTCAGAATATTATAATTTTATGATTAGCATTAAAAAAGCTCTGGATCCTAATGGTATTATATCTCCTGGAAAATTCTACCTGGGAGACGAATATTAAAGGTGTTTCATATGGCTGTTAAAGAAGATAGATTAAAAAATTTATTAAAAGTAAAAGATGCTGCGTTATCTTGCGTACATTGTGGTCAATGTAGAGTTGCAAATTGGCCAGAAAAAAACTTCTATTATGTATGTCCGGTATATAAAACAAATCTTACTCCTAATTTTGAGCCGTTTTTTGCTCGAGGTAAAAATATTATCTTAAAAGGCTTAATATGGGGAGATCTTGAATTAAGCCAGGAACTTAGTGAGATTTTTTTTCAATGCTCAGTATGTGGAGCATGTGATGATTTTTGTCATAATTCTCATAATAAATATATTGATTTTGCTAATGCAAAATGGATGGCTCAAGTAGAGGTATTTGAAGCTTTAAGAGCAGATTTAGTTGAAGCGGGATATGCTCTTGAACCTCATGAAGCCATGAATAAAGCTTTAGTAGAATTGTTAAATCCATATGAAAGAAATAATAAAGATAAAAATGATTGGATTAAAAAGCTAGATTTTAAAATTAAGGATCTTGACAAGGAGAAGGCGGATATTTTATATTATGTTGGGTGTACAACCGCTTTAACTCCTAAAATTCAAAGAATAGCTATAGCTACTGCTAAAATCTTTAATATATTAGATGTGGATTTTGGAATTTTAGGAGAAAATGAAATTTGTTGCGGAAGTGTAGCTTTACGTACAGGCGATAAGAAGGCATTTGAAAAAGTAGCTAATTTAAATGCTAAATTATTTAAAGATAAAGGAATTAAAAAAATCGTTACAAGTTGCGCTGGTTGTTATCGTACTTTAAAGAAAGATTATGGGAACCTCTTAGAAGGAATTCAGGTTCAGCACACAGTAGAGTTTTTAGAGGAATTATTAGCAAATAATGATATTAAATTGGAAAAGTTGGAAAAAACGACAACTTATCATGATCCTTGCCATTTAGGACGTCATATGGGCATATACGATATTCCCAGAAAGATATTACGCAAAATATCAGTTTTCTCAGAAATGAAAACAAATCGGGAAGCAGCAATGTGTTGTGGGGCTGGTGGAGGTTTAAGAAAAGGATTTCCCGAGCTATCCCTCGAAATGGCGAAAAATAGAGTAAAAGAAGCAGAAGATTTAAATGTACAATTCCTAGTTAGCACTTGTCCCTTTTGTTTCAGAAATCTTTCTGATGCTATAGATGAATTAGGTTCAGATATGGTGATGATTGATCTTATCGAATTATTCTTAAATGCACTTAAAAAATAAAAATTTGAAATAAAGCAGGTTTGAATCCTGCCGGTTTCTTCTCTTTTCTTAAATCTCTAAAAAAATTACTTTACTATAGATTAATCCTCATATTTAAAAAATAAAAACTTATTTTTATTAAAAATTAAATATAATTAAGTCCCAATTTTTAAATAAGACTTAATTGAGTCATTAATTTTATTTCCTAAGAGATCGAGCCAAAATTTATTTATAACTTCATCAGCGTCGATATAACATTCTATATTTAATCGCTGTTTTCCAGTATTATTTGAGGCCACTTGTGAGTTAAAATAGTCATAAACAGTATTGATGAATTTAAAATAATTATCAGAGATTAAAATTTGATCAATCTCTTCTTGATTAAAATAGTATAATTTCTTTTTAAAATATGAAAGGTATTTTTGTATTTCTTCCTCCAGATTTGCCATATATTCAACCCCTCTTTTCAACACTTGTTCTAAATCTAATTAATTTCTTAAAAAAAAAGTTAGGTTATAATTATAATCATAACAAAGTTCGGATATTTAAAATTATTTATTTTCAATAGGAGATCCCAATAAATCTATAATTCTTTTCGTTATATAATATACATGATTAAATAATGTTCAGTTTTTCAAATATGATTTTTTATCTTTTAAATAAACTGATGATTAAAATTAGAAATTAAAGATACGAAATCAAATTAAAGAAATTTAATTTTCACGTATTACCTTAAAAATAAATTAAAATTTTTAAAAAATTCAAAAAAAATAAAAAAAATTAAGGTGGATAACAAATGGTGTAAATATGTTTTCCACCATTAAGAGGTCCTTTCAATAATAGTTCCATTTCTTTTTCACTAAATCTTTGAGTCATCTCTTTCCACTCGGGTAATGTGCCTGGTGGATACTTTTCTAAAATCATATTTACCATTTCTTCAAAAGTATCCAATATCTTATTTATAGCTTTTTCCGCCTTTTCTGGTGTTGCTTTGGTTTGAGCCCCCACACATCCCTCTGGATACGCAGCGAATTCAACTGGACCTGCTCCAACTGCCCCATACCATGTAATAGGACGATGCAGGCAATTTCCTGCTTTATCAAAGAATTTCGACTCTAAAAATCCTCTTGGAGTGGTGTCTTGCCGCTTTTGCTCCGCTACGTATTCTGGAAATAATGCCATGGCAAATGAAGTTTCCACTTCATCAGCATGTACGAAAGTCGTTTCAAAACCACTTTCTAAATTACCTACGTCTTTTCCAGAAATTAATTCCGAAATACCGTGGTACCAATTATAATTCAAGAGAATTGCAGGGACTTGATATCGCTTTGCAAATTGATGTAACGCCGTGGGTATTACATATTCTTGCCCATGATTATTAAAGATTATCTGCTTCCTGAATCCCATATTCCAAAGTCCTGCCATGATAGCTCTCAATTGCCCAATAAAGATCTCTTCGGGGATCACTATTGTTCCTGGCATGCCTACATGATGGAACGGATGAGATCCGTAGAATACGGGTGGTGCCAAGGTACAACTTGTCTTTTCCGCAATAATCTCTGACATTCGCGTGCATTGGTAGGTATCTTGCCCTAATGGACACGATGGTCCATGATTTTCAACACTTCCGACAACTAAAATAATTAGATCATTAACTTCTAAACGTTCCTTCACATCCGTCATATTCATATTTTGGAGATACAATTTTGGATCGGAACTTTCTATTTTTCCTGGTCTTGGAAATTCCCAATTTCCCATTTTCTTCACAAAATTAGTTATTTTCTTAAATATATATGGAATAGTAAGAAAATGCGATTAAAAAGTTTATTCCTTAAGGATAAAAGTACTTATAATTTAATAAAGCTGCTTGGAATAGCGATGAATAAAGAGGAACTTTAAAAATAATAAGATTTTTATTATCTTTTTTTAAAAATCTAAACTATGGAAATGATAAATTTAATGTTAAATGTTGTTATTATTGTAGATATAAGGAGGATAGGAAAATGAATTTAAGTATAGTCGCTAATTTAAATGAATTGACGGTTAAACGAGAAGAAATAATTAAGAAATTTTCTTTATTATGTGAATATCTAAAACCACTGGGATATTCTGGAATAGAACTTAGTATTTTGAAGCCCGAAAAAATAGATACACAAGCATTAATGGAAGTAATTAATTCATTTGATATGAAAATTCCGGCGTTAGGAACGGGAGGCACTTATATCCGTTATGGATATTCATTAGGGCATAAAAAAAGAAGCATAAGAAAAGAAGCAATTAACCGCATAAGTAAATATATTAATTTTGCGGCAAAAAGTGATTCAAAAGTAATAATAGGATTAATAAGAGGGCGATATAGACATAAAAGTAGTCCAGAGAAGGAGAGAGAAAATATTTTTTCCTCTTTAACTAAGTGTATAGAGCTAGTAGAAGATCAAAATGTTTTATTAGCACTGGAACCAATTAACAGATTCGAAATAGATTCTTATCACACCCTTTCAAATTCGTTAGGATTAATAGAGAAATTAGATTCGGATAATATAAAATTATTAGTTGATACATTTCATATCCATTTAGAGGAAGATCCTAATTCTATTTGGGATGATCTTAGAAAAAATGTCTCCGAAATATGTCATATTCACTTAGCTGATTGTAATAGAAGATCTCCAGGATCAGGACATTTTGACTTTAAAACTTTTATAAATATTTTCAAAAATGCAGATTATAAAGGATTTTATTCGCTTGAAACTATTATGAAGCCCAGTTTTGAAGATGTTGCTGAAGAAAGCGCAAAATATTTACGAAATATTTTTAATGAATGAATTTGAAATAATTTAAACATATATTTATAATTTCATCTAAAGTTTTTCAATACATTAAAAATAACCCGAAAAATCTAATTCAAAATGGCCGAAATTAAAATTATTCCAATAGGAGAAGTTAAAACAAATATAGATATTATAGATAAAAGTCTCTTAAAAGCAATTGGTAATAAAAAAACTATTTCTAAAATAATCATTTTTGATGAGTATATTGAATGTTTAGATGGTATTGAAGAGTTTTCCCATATAATAGTATGCTATTGGGCGCATTTAGTATCAATGAAACGAAGAGAGATTAAAAAGGTTCATCCTAAAGGCAATCCAAAGTTTCCAGAAGTAGGAATATTTTCCACTCACTCCCAAGTGAGACCAAATCCAATTTGTTTAACCATATCTGAACTTCTAAAAAGAGAAGAAAATGTACTATTCGTAAAAAATTTAGACGCCTTCAATGAGAGCCCAATTTTAGATATAAAACCATATATCCCATTTTTGGAAAAAATAATTAATCTTAGGGTGCCTGATTGGATAAATAAGATAAAAAAAATGAAAAATAATTCAATTTGAAATAGAAAATTAAGTTTAACTTAATTTAACTAATTTTTATACTTATTTTGCAATTTTCTTTATCTGTTTGAAGGATTTTTAAATTCTCAGGAGCTTCTTCTAAACTGATTTCCTTTGTGATCATTGGGGTCATATCCATACCAGCGCTCATCGCACTAATGACATTAGGAAATGTGCCATGTCCTGAATGTCCTTGGGCGCCAACTATTCTTGCCCTTCTAACTTGGAAATATTCACCGCATACGGGCATTCTCTGTTCTGCTCTTGCCACGATTACTACTGTGCTATTAACAGCCTTGCATTCCCAGATTGCATTTTGTATATCGTCGGTTACTATATGGGGCAATCCTGTAGCTTCTAAATAAAGCTTCGCTCCTTCATTATCCGTATATTCTTTTACTTCTTCGACAAAACTTTCTTTTTGGGGATTAATAACATAATCAGCGCCCATCTTTTTTGCCAGATTTGCTCGACTCTCTTCTGGTTCTGAGACTATGCATATTGCGGCTCCCGCTGTTTTTAAAATCTTAGTTGCAGCAAGACCAATAGGACCCCCACCTAAAATTACCACATTTTCTCCAGGTCTTATTCCTCCGCCTCGTTCTATTACGGCATTATATGCTACTGATGTGGGTTCAACTAAACTCCCAATCTTAAAAATGTCATCATATCGATTTTTTAATTTATTTAAGCTCCAACACAATTTCGCCGGTACGGCAATATATTCAGCATAGGCGCCATCTATGGAAAATCCTATTTCTTGGAGGCGCTCACAATGGTTTGGAAACCCATCACAACAAGGACGGCATTCTCCACACCATACCATTTCTTCTACAGTCACCGGTTCTCCCCCTTCAAATGGTTGATTAGTTCTTTTATTTATTGCGCGAATTCCTGCTTTTACAATCTCTCCCGCAAATTCATGCCCTAAAATTACTGGAAATGCGGTCAAGCCTGGATAATAGATATATCCCTCTTTATCTGTCTGTGCCATGTGGACATCGGATCCACAGATACCAACTCGTTTTACTTTTATTAAGACCTCGTTTGGTTTGATTTCCGGGACTACTTTTTCTATTTTTCTCACGTTAGGATATCGCCAAACTTGAGAGCCCAGATATGTTAGTTTCCCTTCAATATCCTTACTTCCAAGTTTAAAACTTGGTTTAGGCTCCCATTTAGCACTTAATTCTATTGCTTCCATAATGTAATAAAATTTTAAAAAAAATTAAAGATTGTTAAAAAAAAAAGAAAATGATTTAGAAGTTGTGGAGTTATTTTTCCGCTTCTTTTAGAAAGAATGATAGGATAAGTATAGCGAGTGCTAAGAAACTTAACAAGAGTAATGCAGGGAAATAATCGCCATTAGGTAGAGTAAAGCCCACAAGGCCTAAAATAAAGAGGATCCCACCGATTTGGCCTATCCACATCAAAATTCCGTTTGAGCTTGCCTCAGGAACCGGAGTAGTGATTTCTACAGCATATTCTAGTGCAACTGGTCCTGCAGATAAGATTCCAAATCCCAAACTAAACCCAAATATGTATAGTAAGAGTGCGGAGCTTGCAAAAGAGAGTATTGTGAGGGATATTGTTGTTAATGTCACGGAAAATATGATAAATATCTTTCTCTTTTGAAATTTATCAGAAAGAGTGGACATAATTAAACAGCCTATTATACCTCCAAAAAGCATGATAGCTCCAATATTTCCTGCATCGGAAGCGGAATAACCTCGAGGAGCAACAATTAACTCTATATAAGTTGTGACCATATTAAATGTGCCTAATCCAATAAAGAACAATATCACAAGGATTATGAAGTATTTATTTGTAAATAGTTTCTTAAGTCCTTCAAACATAAAGATTTTTTCAACAGTTTCTTTTTTAGATGGTGGAGTAGGTGGTTTATCTTTCACAAAAATAACAAATAAGACTCCAGATGCTACAGATAAAATTCCAAAAGTAAACAACATTGGTGTGATATCACATTCTATTAACATTGGAAAAAGTTCGGTTAATATTGGAATAGATTCAGTACAACTTATCAGGAATGGTGAAAGAAACACGCCCAGAGCAATTCCTACAAATTGAGAAATCAAGGATAATCCCGTAGAAAGTGTTCTTTCGTCTTCAGGAAACCAATTAGCGGAGAGCTTTGTGATACTGTTTAGTATAAACGGTTGGCCAACAGCGATTCCTGTCTGAGCTATAAAGGCAAAAAGATAATTTGAGCCCGCAATAAATCGCAAGAAACCAAAAATAGCACCTAGAATAACTCCTATGCTAGTACCGAATTTAAAGCTATATTTATCAAGTGACCAAGAGGCGAGAAAAGATACTGGAATGTAAACTACCATAAAAATCAGAGATAAAAGAAGGATTTCAAGCTCACCAACGCCATAAAAAGCTGAAGATTCAATGGTAATAGATCCATAACTGATCCAAAGTATTTGCATAGTGATATTTGCAAACATAAATAGAAGCAAAATAACCCATCGTTTTCCATATACTTGAATTTCTTTTTCCGTCATTTTTTTTATTTTTAATTTTAATTAATTATTATTTGGATTTTGAAGTATTAAAATATAAGTAGATATTAATTGAATTTCTTTTTATTTAGCTATGATCTTTTATTATGTGAATATCTAAAATTATATTAGAATCAAAAATTTAGATATAATTTGTTTTAATAAAATTAAATTATATGAAAAACAATTAAATAATTTTATTTGAAAATCTATAATGTCAAAAATATTCAATGTGGGAGTAATTGGAGCGGGAAGAATTGGTAAAATTCATATTGAGAATCTTATCCATCATATTCCTGGTATAAAACTAAAAATAATTTCAGATATTAACATAAATGATGAATTAACTCAATGGGTTAATCAATTAGGAATCCCGAAACTCACAGATGATGCTACCGATATATTTAAAGATCCAGACATCAATGCAGTTATAATAGCATCTTCAACAGATACACATGCCAAATTTATTCAAAAAGCAGCACAAGCTAAAAAACATATATTTTGTGAAAAGCCATTAGACACGAATGTTAAAAGAATTAAAGAGACCATTGCAATTACAAGGAAAGAAAATGTTAGCCTCATGATAGGATTTAATCGACGATTTGATAAGAATTTTCGAAGACTGTATGAAGTGATTAATTCTGGTCAAATTGGAAAGCCTCATATTGTAAAAATCACTTCTCGAGACCCCGCTCCCCCGCCCATAGAATATATAAAAATATCTGGTGGAATTTTTATTGATATGAGTATCCATGATTGGGATATGGCTCGATTTCTTGCAAATAGCGAAGTTGAAGAAGTATATGCGAATGGAGCTGTTTTAATTAACCCAGATATAGGTAAAGCAGGCGATATTGATACTGCAGTAGCGGTTTTAAAATTTAAAAACGAAGCTTTAGGGATCATTGATAATTCTCGTCAGGCAGTCTATGGATATGATCAAAGAGCTGAAGTATTTGGTTCTAAAGGATGTGTTATTGCAGATAATCGACCATCAAATACCATAGAGATTTACACTAATGAACATATAAGAAAAGATAAAATCCCCTATTTTTTCTTAGAGAGATATAGGAATTCATATATTAATGAGTTAATATTTTTCTTCGACTGTCTCAAAAAAAATATAGATCCAAGTCCAAATGGCGAAGATGGTTTACAGAGTATCTTAATAGCAAAAGCAGCGCAAAAATCCTACAATGATAATCGACCTGTAAAAATATCTGAAATAGATCAATAAAGATTTAAAAATTTTTGAAAATAAGAACATCCCTTTAAAAATATACAAATAATATATCTTATATAAGAAAAAAGAAATTGAAAAAAAAATGGGTATAAACTTATCATCATTAAAAGTATTAATTAAAAAAATATTTCCCCCAAATAAATGTGTATATACCGTTGATTTAGATAACGACGGAATGGAAGACGCGCTTCTAATAAGAGCTATTAATGTAGTAATTCCGCTTGACATTCCTAATGAAATAAACATTCAAAACCTTTCTAAAGAGAAAATAGAGCAAGAAAACTTTAACATTGGTGAAATTTTTCAAATTTATTTGGATAATGAAAAAATAGATTTATCGAAAACAATTATCGATAAAGAAGTCATTCAAGAAAATGTCTTATTAATTCATAAAGAACAAACCTTCACATTAAAGGATATTTTAGAAGGAAAATTAAAAGGGCGTACCATCGCATTAGGAGATACAATTGATATTCTTTTGCATATGAATAAAAACAATTTAAATCGATTAACTGAAGGTAAACATACATTTAAAATAGAATCCGAGGTACTTCCTTCGCTAAAAGTCAATTTTATTTTATCGAAAGATAATTTTAATATAAAATATACTCTTGAGCGTTAATATTCTTCAGATTTTTTTAAAAATTATTTCTTATTATTTTCTTCTTTAAAGCAATTATCGTAGTTTAAATCATTTTTTATATAAAATTCTGATAGAGGAAAGTATGACTTTAAGCAATAGCAAAGAATGTGTTAACGTTAATCAATTAATTGAATCCGTGAAAATTAATTTTATTTGTCCTAAATGTTCCGCATCTAAACAATTAGAATTTCCAAAATCAGTTGTAGATAAGGCTAAGAATCTAACAACTATATCGATTCCAAAATATTTAATTTGTGACCATTCCTTTCAGGCGTTTGTAGACAAAAATTATAAAATCCGTGGATATCAATCAGTTGATTTTGAATTTAAAAATAATATGGAAAAAAAACAGGATCCCCTTTATAAGGAAAAGTTAATAAAAAAGAAGAAATCAGAAAAAATTTTATTTGAAACGTTAATAACGGAGGGAAATTATGTGGAATATTTACCTAAAGGGTATAAACTGCCTAAAAAGAAAGAAAATATTTCTCATAACATCTCAAATCTTCGAATGGGGCAAAAATCAGTTCATAATAAAGTAACAATGGAAGTATTACCAAATAAATCTAGAAAAGATGAATTAGAATCGAAAGAAAAAACCCTGAAGGACATATATGAAGATTTTTGGGAATTTATTGACGATGACAATGAGGTTTTTAGAGAATTTATAATTAAAGATGATAGAAGAAAGAAAAAAAATATCTTCGATATATTTGAAAAAAATTAATATAAATCAAAAGAGATTAAATTTTATGCCAAGAGGGGGATTTGAACCCCCGATACCCAGATCTTCAGTCTGGTGCGTTCCCGGGTTACGTATTTACCCTAATTGGGCAACATTCTACGCCATCTTGGCATTTAAGTAATATTTTAATAATTATAAAATAAATTATTTTTTCAAGTTTTAGTATTTAATAATTAAGATACTCTTAAAAATAAAAAATAGATTATAAATTTTTTTAGTTATATATCTTGACCTTTGACAATCTTAAGAAACATAGCGGTTTACTGATTTAATTTCCGATAATCTTTCTCAAAAAATACTTAAAAGCTATATAAGCTAACCTAATAATTTAAGAGTTATGGAAAAAAATCCTAATAAATATATATTTATAAGCGAAAGCTAATAAAAGAGAAGTTTTAATGGAAATTAATGGATTAATTTTTAGGTTTAAATAATTCCCATTAATATTTGCTATATAATTTTCTAAATCTTTTTTTTTGAATTTCCAACATCTTTTCTCGGGGTATAACTCCACAGCGTTTAGCCCATTCTTCATAAGTTTTTTTCATCTTCAAAGCCCGATTGGGATATTGATCAATTAAACTATTTAATTCTGTCCTATCCTCTTCCATATTATATAATTCCCAATCTTCGGGATAATCTCTGACGAGCTTCCAATTCCCATCACGTACAGCAGCATTTCCCTCATGTTCAAAAAACAGCATCCCTTTATTATTATCTTTGTTATTAAAAATGGGCACTAAGCTAGTTCCTTCCAATGGAAGTATAGTTCTTCCCTTAAACTTTTTAGGATATTCAATACCCGTAATATCTACTATGGTTGCCATTATATCGGTTAATTGAGCTTGCTGATGTCTTATTTCGCCCTTATGTTTAATTGATTTAGGCCAATGAAGTATAAAGGGAGTAGCGATTCCTCCCTCATGAGTCCATTTCTTAAATTTGCGAAAAGGGGTATTAGAGAGATTAGCCCAAGCAGCGCCATAACTTTGGTACGTATTTTCTCCTCCGGGCATAACAGAGTGTTTATTCCCAAAATTAACTCTTTCTCCAGAACGGGTATATTTTCTTGTCGAAGCATCTGCTAATGCTATCTTTTCCATAACCGTTCCGAGAGGTTCGGCGCATCCACCATTATCAGACAGAAATATTATTAAAGTATCTTCTAATAATTTATTTTCTTTAAGAGTATCTACTATTTTACCTATTCCTTTATCCATAATGTCAACTTGGGCGGCATACACTTCCATTCTCCTCTGTTCCCAATCTTTATGCCTCACATCTTTCCAAGGGGAGGCTCTTGGATCTCTATCTGATAACTTCCATTTTTCATTAATTATATTCATATCTACTTGACGCTCGAGCCGCTCTTTCCTTAGAGTATCCCATCCATCTTTAAAGCGCCCTTTATATTTTTCGATAACCTCCTTCTTTGCATGCAGTGGCCAATGTGGGGCAGTATAGCTCACATATAAGAAAAAGGGAGTGTTAGGAGTACTCTTATAATGTTGATTAATATATTTCACAGCATTATTGGTGATAGCATCAGTATAATAAAAGTCTTTATTTAGAGTTTCTTGCTCAATATTCTTATTATCACGTGTAAGACTAATAGGATAATAATAGCTCCCTGCTCCTACAATAGTTCCATAAAAATGATCAAATCCCCGTTGATTTGGCCATGAATCACGAACTTCAAATTTACTAGTAGATACATGCCATTTACCGCTCATATAAGTTTTATAGCCATTTTCTTTTAAAATTTCAGCAATAGTAATACAATTATTATTAAGATCTCCTGCATAACCTTCTGGGCTATAATCATCAACTAATATACCTATGCCTGTTTGATGTGGATGTAACCCAGTTAAGAGGGAAGCTCTCGAGGGAGAACATCGGGCAGTATTAAAAAATTGAGTGAATCTAATACCACCTTCAGCCAAATTATCAAGATTTGGTGTAGAGATTTCTCCACCGTAGCATCTGATATCAGAAAATCCCATATCATCAGCGAGAATAAGTACAATATTGGGTTTTTTAGATTGCATTGTTAATTATGTATTTTTTTATTAGTTAGAGTTACCTTATAATCTAATTAAATTATGTATTTTTAATATTTATAATAGATTTTCTCACTTTTTTCCTATTATAATCTCTCTTTGTGCATCTGAAAGCTTTTGAGCAGCTTCTCTTAAAAATGATCTTGAAAAATTTTCTTTATTTTCCAATAAATAACTAAAAATTATTTTTGGCTTATAGCGAGAGCATGTCCTAAGAAGCCATGCAATTGCCTTTTGTATATATGGTTCTGAATCATTTATTAATGGCTTTATTAGTTTTACTAGAAAGTTATAATCGAAGTCCTTTTTTATCATTATTGCTTTCAAATAAATAACCAATGAACCACGTCTTATCCATAAAAGGTCCGAGTTCGCCCATGATTTAATTGTGCTTATTGCTAGTTGTTCTTTGCCTCTTTTAGCTAAATATGGACCCAAAACCTTAATCATAGAACTATCGCATAAAGCCCAGGAATCGCAATATTTCGAGATTACTTCTTTAAATATTTTGATTAAATCCTTGTTAAAATCTCTTTTAAAACGATTAATAAATAAGAATCCAGCAAATTTTTCTTCATGAATATGGGAACTCATAAGATTTTTAAATACTTCAAGTGCCGCTTCATATGAGCATTCCGTTTGATTTTCAATTTGCTGTACTATTTTTTCGAGTTCACCTATTTTATGACCATAACCAAAGAATTTAGGGTCCTCAGATTTTAAAATTTTATTTCTTTTTTCAATTTGATCTTTAGTTAAATCTGGAGCTGTTTGTTTCAATTTACCTTTAATATTGTTGATCATTTGATCGATATTTTTATTCATAAGAACCTATCCAAACTTTTCTTTTTCTGTTCTTCTAATCCTTTTTCTAAATAAGGTTGTACAAATTCAATTATTTTCGAATTAAAATTTCTAAGATTATGTAATTTTCCTCTTCTATATACATCAATGATGGATTCTTTAAGATTATTGAGATATAAGCCAGCCCATTTTATTCTATCATTTGGCTTTCCCTGAATTGTATTCAAATATTCTTCATTCAATAACTTTTCTGCTATTAAATAATTCCATTTTCTATAATCTGAAGGAATCCATCGTTTTTCTCGTATATTCAAATTATATTTCTTGCATAAATTTAATAATTTTTTATATTGAGTTAAAATATAGCTGTTCATTTGTTCAGAATCATATCCTTCACTATAAAGATTTAATAAGGGTTCTACTATGTCTCTATATTTACTATTTTTCAGCTTATTTATAAAATATTCTTTCTGATTATCTCTTAAAGTTAAGCCCGGTGCGAATACAACAAAATCGCCTACTTTTTCTTTTGTTTTTTTAATAACATCATCTAAATTCTTATCATTATCTTCCAGAAATGGAATTATTGGCATAAAATAAGTTCCTGTCTGTATATTTGGAGCATTATTCTTAATTTCCTTCATTGCATTGAATCTTTTATCTGGAGGAGAGGAATACGGTTCTAAAAAATTTGCTAATTCTCCATCTGTAGTGGTTATGGAAAATCCTACTGTACACCACGTATCTTTTGCAATTTCTTTTAAAATATCGATATCTCTAACAATTAAATCGGATTTTGTAGCAATATTCACAGGGAATTTATATTTTCTCAAGACTTTTAAAATTTTTCGTGTATTTTTTACTTTTTTTTCTATTGGTTGGTACGCATCACAAACTCCCCCAGGTCCTATAACATCTGGTAATAATGTTCTTGAATTTTTTATTTTTTTTTCTAATTTCTCCGCTATTCCTACTTTAATTATTACATCCTCCTCAACATTTTCTAAATAATATCGTTTACTCCGAGCATCACAGTAAACGCATGCATGTTGGCATCCCACATATGGATTAAGAGTATAGCGACACCAAAAGTAGCTGTCTGGAAACTTTAATTTGTTTAATGCCGTTTTATATTCTTTGTAAACATAATTCACCATTATTATTGTAAGTAAATTTGGGACCTATTTAAATGCTCATACTTTATAAACAAAGCAAAAAAAGAATCACAAATATAAAGTATTATGTATAGCTTTTAAATTAATTTCACTTTTTCAAATTGATAATGTTAAAGCAAGAGTTTTTAATTCTAAATATATACCTATATTTTTACTATATCAATAGCAATACCACGATTTTTTAATTCTTCCAAAAATTTAGCGGGAGCTCCGTTATCTGTTATCAAATGATCAATTTCTTCCAGATTTAGAAAAGTAGTCAATGAATGTTTCTCATATTTACTAGAATCTATTAAGACAAAAATTTTATTAGCATTTTCACACATAATTTTTTTGATTTCCATATCGAGTGGGTTAGGATCCATCAGTCCATCTTTAAGTGAGATTCCATAGGCACTTACAAATGCGGTATCAATTTTATAACGTGAAATAAAATCTTCTGTATCTGGGCCAACAAAAGTATAAGAGGGTTTTCTAAAAATTCCTCCAAGACTTATGAAATTTATATCAGACAAGTAATTTGCTGCTTTTATCAAGGTAAAAAACCCATTAGTCAATATGGTTAGATTCTTCTTATTTAGATATGGTATCATCTCTACGACAGTGGTCCCTCCATCTAAAAAAAGTATCTGGTTATCTTCTACGTAATTTTTAGCAGCATATTGAGCTATTTTCTTTTTTTCTAAAGATGAACTCTGTTTGCGTATAGGAAATTCCTGTTCTTCTGGATTTAATTTATCTAATCTCATAGCCCCTCCATGTACTCTTGCGAGAAATCCACGCTCTTCAAGCATTTTAAGGTCTTTCCAGATTGTTATTCTTGATACATCGAACATATTTGTTAAATCCTCAATAGTTATAGACCCTTCAGTTTTTACTAGTTTAGCTATTTGATTTCTTCTTTCCGTTGCAAGCATATTCCATTATCCGATATTTAATTTATTTATAAATAAAGTTTTTCAAAATATTTGGTTATTAATCCTTTTTTTTTTATTATTATATTATTAAAAGCTCATTAAAAATTCTTTTTCAATATAATTAATAAATGAAAATAAAATTTTAGTTAAATTAAAATTTTCAATTATTCCTTTGAATATTATTCTTAAATTACATTATTATGTGTTTCTGATTTTTTCAAGTTTATGTTCATGTAATTTTCTAAGTTCTTTTTTCATTTCGGTATATTTTTCTACTGTGATAGGAAATTTGTACATTCCAAGAATTCCTATAATGAGGGCTATAGCGGGAAATACAAAAATCAAAATCCTTAAGCCTAATTGCGTGTTTACTGTTCCTATAGGATCAAAGACAGTCCATCCAGTGCTATTGAATACAAGGCTGATTGTTAAAAACATAAATATTGTAGCAAATCTTAATATAAATGTGCTAATACCATAGATTCCTCCCGCTCTACGTACTCCTGTCTCAAGTTCATCTTCATCCATAACCGCAGCGATTGTAATATCTAAGAAAAATAAAGATCCTGCTAATCCTATTCCAATTAAAAAGAATACAATAAATCCCTGAATCACATTATTTATGAATAAATTGGGGAACAATGTGATTATGAATATAAGCATAGAAATCATAAAACCTTTCCTTATACCAATTTTAATTGCTACGTATTTCCAGAGAGCTATGAAAATACATGCTGAAATAAAAGTGACTCCAAGTAAAAGACCTATATAAAATGTTTCCCCTTCTCCTATGCCTAAAACATATTCTGCGAATAATGGTAATATTGTCGGCAACATTCCATAAACATACCAGTTTACAAAATGAACTAATACGTACCATTTAAATGATTTTCTTTTTAATGATATTTTTAAAGAAGTGAAAAAAGGTGGTGTATCTTTATAGTCTTCAGAAAATTCTTTAGGTTCTTTTAACCCAAATATGATAAAAATGATGCCAAAGAAGCCCATTAAGATCATAGCAACGATTCCTGCTAATATATATCCTCCAATATATTGAGGATTTGTCAACTTAGGTATGAAAAAAGTTGGCATTATGAATGCAATAATTAATCCAAATATAGTAAAAATTTGTCGAATATTATTCGCTTTTGCCCTCTCCTCTAAGTTTTTAAATAGCTCAGGAAACAAAGTCGCTTGACCCATAGAAAATGATGTATAAGCTGTATCAAATGCTAAGATAATTATAATAAAATAAATGAATGAAATAATTTTGCTATTCAAGGGAGGTGTCCATAATAATACCATTAAAGTTAATAACGGAATAATTCCAACATATACAAGTGGTTTTCTTCTCCCCCATTTTGTGTTCAATCGATCAGAAATATAACCCACCATTGGATCGTTAAAAGCATTCCAAACACTCCAAATAATAAATCCTATTGTAATCCAATTCACGTTTAAGCCAATAATAGCATAATAAAAAGTGAATATAAGAAAAGTAAACATTTGATAGCCAATGACGTCCGACAATTGCCCAAAGCTATAGGAAATCATAAAGTTTGTTGATTTTGTATCAAGCTTTTTTTCAAATTGTTTTGTTTCCATTTCTGTTCCTCATTCAATATTTATAATACTTATTATTCATTACAAATTACTTCATAAGATTCTTTTTCTATTTCTTCAATAATTATTTCTATTTTCTTTTCTTTCAAGTCCCCAAAATCTATATAGTCTTGACTTCTGCCTATTTTTTCATATTTAGTTTTCGCCATTTTATTATAAGGCATAAGATGAACAGCCCCTTTATAATCTATATCCTTTAAAAATGTAATAATCTGGTCTATATCTTTTGTATTTGTATTTATTCCTGGAATTAAAGGTATTCGGCATATAATTCTTTTGGATCCCACTTTTTCATAGATTTTTTTAAAATTTTTTAAAATTTTCTTATTTGATACACCAGTATATTTGATATGTTTTTCTGGATCAATAAGTTTAATATCAAATAAAAAGAGATCCACCAAATGTGTTAAATTTTCTATAATATTCTCATTAAAATATCCACATGTTTCTATAGCTGTCTGAATTCCTTTTTTTTTAAAATTAGTTAATAATTCTAATAAAAATGGTAATTGCATTGTAGGTTCTCCACCTGTGATTGTTACACCCCCTCCAGAGTCTTCATAGAAAATCTTATCTCTTGATACAACTTCTACTATCTCCTTAACTTCTTTTTTTTCTCCGATAATTTCAAGGACATTATTAGGACACGTTTCAACACATTTTCCACACATATCACATAAATCTTTATCCCAAATAACGGCATCTTCAAATATTTTGAGAGCATTTTTATCACAACTTTTAACACATTTCCCACATAATTCACACTTTTCTTGAAAATATGATAATTGTGGTTTTAGTAACTGAGATTCAGGATTATGACACCATTTGCAACATAAAGGACACCCTTTCAAAAAAACTAATGTTCTTATTCCCGGTCCATCAAAAATTGCATAATGTTGAATATCAAAAATAATGCCCTTCATATTTTCAAATTAGATTTTAATATAAAAATTGGGGAATTTATTATTAATTAAAAAATGTTTACAATCATTAATAAATGTTAACAATATTTATAAATAATACTAATATAATATAATTTAGTAAAATAATAATATACAAATTTTATATATTTATAAAATTACTATGAGTGATCAAAATATCCAAATCATTAATAAGGAAAATGAAAGAATAAAACGCATTCGTAGAAGGTTTCTTGATGATAAGACTCTAATTTCACTAGAAAGAGCGAAATATTATACTGAAAAGTGGTCTGAGACTGAAAAAAGTAATTTATCAGTTGGCGTCAGAATTGCCTTATCTATGAAAAATGTTTACGAAAACATGCAGATCTACATAGATCCAGATGATCGTATTGCAGGTAAATGGACAGAAAGTTTCCTTGGAATACCTCTAGATTTAGAGCGTGGTATATGGAACAGAGTACTTGAATATGAAATTGACGAAAAAGCAATGAAGAAATTTGAAAGGGAATTTAACAAATCTTTTATAGAATATATGAGTAATAAGGGAATAAATATTATTGAATTTATAGCAAATACTAAAAAAATGGGTGCTGCTATACCAACTATGGGATCTGACTCTTTAGAACAGAGAAAAATAAATGGATTTAAAATAAAAGAAGAGGATAAGGAATTACTTCTAAAAAAATTAATCCCATATTGGAAAGGAAAGAATATTTCTGATTTAATTGAGAAAAAGCTTTTAGAAAATAACATTTATAAAGGGGATTTTTATGACTTTATTAATCATGTACCAATAAAAAAATCCCAAGATCAACCAATAATTTCAAGTAATGCTGTTATTGGTGGATGGCAAGGGCATATAATCCTTGACCATGAGACTGCAATTAAAAAAGGATTATTAAACATGCAAAAGGAGGTTCGAGAGGAAATTGAGAAAGATGATAATTTAACAAAAGAACAAATAGATTTTTTAAAATCTCTTGATATTGCTCTTGAGGGGATAATGATATTTGCTAACAGGCTTACTAAAAACCTTCAAGAAGAAATTAACAATACTAATGAATCTAAGAGAAAGGCTATATTAACAAAAATGTATAAAATATGTAATAATGTAAAAACAAAGCCGGCTAAAACATTCCGAGAAGCAGTACAATTATATTGGATAATTAAAACTTCTGTTGATTTGGCACTTCCATTTAATGTACATGGGCCAGGACGTCTCGATCAATTTTTATATCCATATTATAAGCGCGATATTGAAGAAGTAAGAATTGCTCGAGAAGAAGCCATAGAATTGCTGGAAGAATTAGTATTAAAGGTAATGAGCCATAATGTTCGTCCTTATTCAGATTCTGTCTCAGAATTTAGCCAGAGATATGAAGGCTCCGAACCAATTACTTTAGGCGGTCTTACAGAAACTGGTGAAGATGCTACAAATGAACTAACCTATATAATGTTAGAAGTAGCTGCCCGGTCAAAAACCTGCCTTAATTTTGCAGTAAGATTTCACGATAAATCACCAGAAGAATTATATTTAAAGGTTGCTGACCTTAGTTATAATGGAATATCAAGCCTCTCTATGTTAAATGATGATATTGCTATAAAAGCATTAATGAATCGGGGAATTACTAAAAAAGATGCGCAAGGTTATTGCATTACTGGTTGTGTAGATATGTCCCCTCCTGGAAAAACAGGTGGAATTAGTTTTTCAGCAATTTTATTAAGTCATACACTTGATACAGCCCTTCGAAATGGCGATTCTAAGGCATTAGTAGGATTGATGAAAAATATTGGTCCTAAGACGGGTAAACCAGACACATTTAGAACATTTGAAGATTTCCTTGAAGCTTTCTATAAGCAATCAGATTATGTTATCCAACATATAGTCGAAGCAACAAAAATTCGAGACCAAATATATGCTGAATATTTACCTGCGCCCTTTTTATCAGCTTTTGTACAGGGTTGTTTAAAAAATAAAAAGGATGTTACAAAAGGAGGAGCTAAATATGACGCTGAAGGAATATTAATTTTAAACAGTGTAGCTAATTTGGTTGATTCTTTATATGTTATTAAAAAATTAGTTTTCGAAGAAAAAAAATTTACATTAAGAGAGCTTGTTGATGCGGTTGATAATAACTTTACTCAAGGTTATGAATGGATTCATTCTCTAATTATGGATTTAAAAGGAAAATGGGGGAATGGAAATCCTGAGTGTGATGAATTAGCCAAAAAAGTAACAAATCATATATTTGAAGAAACTTATAAGTATAAAACATATAAGGGTGGCGTTTTTGCACCATTTATTATTAGTATGACCTCCCATACTTACGATGGAAGGATATCACTAGCGACACCCGATGGCAGATTGGCAGGAAAACCTTTTGCTGCAAGTTGTAATCCCTATAATGTAGAAGAACACGGTCCAACTGGAGTTCTTCGATCTGTTGCTGCACTTGACTACAAACATGTATGTGGGTGTGCTGTAAATATTCGAATGCATCCCTCTGGAATTGGAAAAACTGAAGAAGCGAAGAAAAAATGGATTTCATTAATAAAAACTTATTTTAAATTAGGTGGCGAACAACTACAACCTACTGTAGTCTCAACAAAAACATTAAGGGCAGCTCAAAAAGATCCAGAAAAATATAGAGATATTATAGTTAAAGTCGGAGGATATAGTGCATATTTTACAGACTTGGGAAAAGAAATACAAGATGAAGTCATTTCTAGAACAGAACATCGATAATGTTAAGAATTATATATTTTTCATTAAAATGATGTAAATTATATAGAATTCTTTTCAATAACAAATAATAAACATTTTTAAAAAGAATCATTGGTATTTTTATATTTCTTTTTCAAAATCTTACTTGATAATTTGGATTTAATTTTAATTTATGTATTATTATTTCTCTTAACTAATTCGATTTGAAGATAATTTTGTAAATTAAAATACACCACTTTTCTTCAGTCTAGATATAATGAACATCTTCATTTTCGTATCCTAACATGTGTTTATACATTTTTTTAAATTTTTTTAACAAGAATAGATATTTGTTAGCTAAAATTTTATCCGGTTTGATTATCTCTATTTTAAGAGTTCTTGGGTTTGCAATTTGTTTTATATTATTAATTAATCCTAAGCCATATGCTGCTAATATTCCATTTCCACGTAAACTTGCTTCTGGTTCATTGGTCAAAATTTGAGGTAGTTGCATAATATTTGCTTTTATTTCATAGAGTAATTTATTTCGCGTGGCTCCCCCCAGACAATAAACTTGTTTAATTTTAACCCCTAACTTTCTAAATATTTCTACATCTTTCCCTACTGCTAAAGCAACTCCCTCTATTATTGCTCTTATAAAATGTGAAACTTTATGAGTTAAAGTGACTCCAAAAAATGCTCCTTTTGCATATATATTTTCGGTTCGTCTTTCTCCAAGTAAATAGGGATAAAATAATAATCCATTAGAACCAATTGGTATCTTTTCAGCCATCGCAATCATTTCTTCATATGATATTTTTTCTTCTTTCATTGAATTAATAAAATCTTTATACCAAGCAATACTTAACCCTCCACAATCTAACATTGTAAAAGGAGTCCAACCACTAATAACATGCTTTAAATTCTGAACTAATGGATGAATAATAGGGTTGTCTTTTTTTACAACGAATAAAGTACTAGTACCACTCATATCAACAGCTGTCCCCTCCTCAATCATTCCTATCCCTAATAATGAAACAATAAAATCTCCTCCCCCAGCTATTATTGGTATCTTACTTGGTAATCCAATCTCTCTCGCAATGTCTTCTTTAAGACTTCCAATTATATCATATGATTTATATATTTTTGCAAATTTTTGAATGTCAATATCAAGAATTGTTCCCATTTCTGTGGAATAATTCTCTTTTTTTATATCAAATAAATAACTTCCTGATGCTTCACTTGGATCTGTTGCTATAACACCAGATAATTTGAAATTAATGAAGTCTTTTGGTACAAGAAACCATTTAGTTTTATTGTAAATATTTGGTTGATTCTCTTTTATCCATCTAACTTTTACTCCAGACCACCCAGTTGTTATTGGATTTCCTGTAATTTGTGCCAATTGCGATTGGTCGTAGTGATTTCTTATTTCCTCACAAATGCTTTTAGAGCGTTTATCCATCCAAATTTGAGTCCATTCCGTCGTAATATTACCCTTTTTATCAATCCCAACTGGACCATGCATTTGACCACATGTACTTATGCCATTTATCTCATTTTTTTTTATAGATGATTTTTGGAGAACATTTTTAATTACACTTTTAGTTAATCTCCACCACAATTCAGGTTTCTGTTGAGCCCAGCCTTTTTTGGGAAGATTCACTTGTTGCGGTTCTTGGCTTATTTGTAAAATAGTCCCATCATAATCCACTAATCCTGCCTTAATACTTTGGGTCCCAAGATCAATAGTTAAAATAACCATTATTAAGAAAGGAACTTTAATTTTTATTGGATTTATAGAATTATAATTATATTTTTCTATTTTATTTTTAATTAGAACAAATTAATAATTTTTATTTTAAGTATTTAATGTTTATAAATGTTAATAAATTTTAACATATATTAACATAAAACTAATAAAATTGACTATAGATGATAGGTATTGAATTTTGACTTTACACCAAGAAAAGTTCCTACATTTTATTATATCGGAGTTTCAACTCATCAATCCTCAATTATGCGTGTGTATCCAAAATGGGCAGAATATTTTGGAATATCTAAATCATTTATAGGAATTAACTATAAAATTCATGACCAACCAGAAAAATATAGAAAAGTTGTAAAATTTATAAAGAAGGACAAAAATTCTTTAGGTGCACTAGTGACCTCACATAAAATCGATCTCTATGAAGCAGCAAAGGATTACTTCGATAGTGTGGGATATTATACAAAACTTTTAGGTGAGGTAAGCTGTATCTCCAAGAGAAATGGAGAATTATGGGGGCATGCTAAAGATCCTATCACTGCTGGATTAGCCTTTGAGTCTTTTATTCCTAAGAATCATTGGAAAAAAACTAATGCAGAAATATTTATTATAGGAGCGGGGGGCGCATCATTGGCATTAACAGCATACATTATGCAAGAACTCGAATCCGATAATAAACCCTCAAAACTTTATATAGCAAATAGAAGCACCCCAAGATTAGAAAAAATGAAAATAATTCATGAGCAAATAAATACAGGTATAAATATGGAATATTTTCATAATCCTAATTCGGAAGATAATGATGCAATTGTAAATCAACTTAAAGAAGGATCATTAATTATTAATGGAACGGGTTTAGGTAAGGATTCTCCAGGATCCCCCATTACAAATAATGCAGAATTTCCAAAAAAAGGTTTTGCTTGGGATTATAATTATAGAGGAGATCTGGTATTTTTAGATCAAGCAAGAGCCCAACAAAAAGAAAAAGAGCTTCATGTAGAAAATGGTTGGACCTATTTTCTATATGGTTGGACGAGGGTTATTGCTGAAGTTTTCCATATAAAAATTCCAACAAGTGGTCCAGAATTTGAAAAAATTTCTAATATAGCTATAGAAGCAAAATAAAAAGTGTTTGCAAATAAAGATGAAGAGAAAGAATAATGAGCTAAAATCTAAAGTGATTAAATTTAATTTGGAGACTGGAATTTCTCCGGAAATTGAATCAAAAAAACGGATGCTTTCGGATATGGAAGGTATGTATTTTGATAATAATAAACTAAAAGAAATTGTTAAAAGAAGGGATCTGATTGTTTATGAATTTTATGATTTGGGTATTAAAGCAGATCCCTCAGAGTTAGCTTATGGAACAACTATAGTATATCCCGGAAAGGTTGGTGCAGAATATTTTATGACAAAAGGGCATTTCCATGAGAAAATAGAAACAGCAGAAATATATTATTGCCTTAGAGGTTATGGTTATTTATTAATGGAAAATCCAGAAGGAGATGTAGAAGTAAGAGAAATGAAACCCGGAATTTCTGTATATGTTCCACCAAGATTTGCTCATAGAAGTATAAACATATCACCAGATCAGCCATTAATTCTATTCTTTAGTTTTAGGGCTGATGCGGGTCATGATTACAAAACTATAGAAAAGAAAGGTTTTAGAAAATTAATGATAGAACAGAATGATAAACCTACATTAATAGATAATCCTAAGTGGAAATCCTAAAATTGGTAAATGATAATATGAAAAAAGTTTATATTACTCCAAGATCAATAACTAAAAATGGTCATCCCTCTTTGGAAAAGCTTGAAAAGGAGGGATTCGAACTCATATTTGCCAATCCAGGTGTTCAACCTACGGAAGAAGATCAACTTAGAATATTACCTCAATGTGAAGCTTATCTTGCGGGAATTGAACCAATATCAAAAAAAGTTCTTGAAAAGTCAAAAAATCTAAAAATTATTAGCCGAAATGGAGTCGGGATTGATAATATCGATTTAAATGCAGCAAATGAGTTAGGAATTAAAATTAAAATTGCACCAGAATCAAATGCGCAAGGAGTTGCTGAACTCACTATGGCTTTGATCTTCAGTTCAGTTCGATCTATTCCTTTTTGTAATAATCAACTTAAAAAGGGAATTTGGTCTCGTGTTAAAGGTATGGAGATTGCTAATAAAACTTTAGGAGTAATTGGAATTGGAAATATCGGAAAAAGGGTCTGTAAGATGGCATTTTCTTTAGGTATGAAAGTTCTTGCCTATGATATCAATCCTGATAAAAACTTAAATCCATTACCTTCTTTTAATTTTACTTCCTTACAAGTACTTTTTAAAGAAAGTGATATTATTACCCTCCATTGTCCTCCCACTGATAAACCCTTAATTGATAAATCAGCTATAAATCAAATGAAAGAGGGTATAATTCTTATTAATACTGCTAGAGCAAAAGTTGTTGATAAAAATGAAATTTTAGAAGGATTAAATTCTGGAAAAATAAGAATCTATGCAACTGATGTATACGATAATGAACCTCCTCAATTAGATGATTTACTTAAACACAAAAACACAATAATAACACCTCATATTGGAGGATATACAATTGAGAGTATTAATAGAGCCGCCAAAACTGCCGTTAATAACATTATAAAATTTTTTAGACAAAAGCAAATTGCATTACATATAAAAAAAATAAATTCTATAGAATCCTTTCTTACAAACGAAAATAATAATATAAATGAAATTCAACTAACATGGCTCGGACAAGCAGGATTTATTATTAAATATAGAGGAAAGAATATTATCATCGATCCATATTTATCAGATTACTTGTCTAAAAAATATAAAGGGACTATTTTTCCTCATATAAGACTTATGGATCCTCCGATATCTCCCGAAAAAGTAAGAAATGTTGATTTTGTATTTAGTACTCATCCTCATACAGATCATTTAGACCCAGAAACTCTAAGTTTTATTTCAAATTATAATCCAGAGTGTAAATTTATTGTTCCTAAGGCTGAAATTGAAGAAGCAGTAAAAAGGGGTATAAAAAAAGGGCAAATAATCGGAGCGAATGTGTACCAGGGAATTACATTAAACGATTATATAAAAGTTTTTCCCATTCCTGCTGCCCATGAGGAGTTTAAAATAAATGAAAAAGGAGAACATTCATTTTTAGGATATATTTTTAGATTTGGAGATATTAATATGTATCATTCGGGTGATTGCATTTTCTATAGTGGACTTGATGATAAAATCAAATCCTATAAGGTTGATATTGCTCTTCTTCCAATTAATGGTAGAGATGAATATCGGCTAAAACATGGTATCCCAGGAAATTTTAAAATCTCTGAAGTACTTGATTTATGTAAGAAAACTAGTATTAAATTACTAATTGTTCATCATTTTGGGATGTTTGCTTATAACACTGTTGATGAAAAAGAATTAGAGTTCTTAAAGAATCAGAACATACTCGATTTTCAAATTATAGTACCTATGGTAAATTTATGTTATCAGATAGAAAAATATAAAATCTGAGAACTGGTATTAAGAATTTAAAATATAATTACAATTAATAAAAAAATATTATAAATCAAATTAGAAGTTCAAATTATTAAGAAAAATGGAAATTTATAAAAAGTTTGAAGAACTAAGATTAGTTCCTGTGGTTGTTATAGAAAATATTGACAATGCTATTCCATTGGCAAAGACTCTTTTAGACGTAAATCTGCCAATCATTGAAATTACATTTAGAACTGATGTTGCAGCTAGATGTATATCATTAATTAAAAAAAATTTTCCAGAGATGGTTATTGGAGCTGGAACAGTACTAAAAATCGAACAGGTTAAAGCAGCAATGAATGCGGGATCTATGTTTATTGTTACTCCGGGTTTTAATCCTACTATAATTAATTATTGTGTTGAAAATAGAATTCCTATCATTCCCGGTTTAAATATTCCTACATTTATCGAATGGGGGTTAGAAAAAGGTTTGACACATTTTAAATTTTATCCTGCAGACATATCTGGAGGTACAAAAATGTTAAAAATACTTTCTGGTCCATATCCGAAAGCAAAATTCATGCCTACTGGTGGTATTAATAATGAAAGCTTGTTAAAATACCTTAAATTAAAAAATGTTTTTGCATGTGGAGGAAGCTGGATTGTTAAAAAAGAATTGATTTCAACCAAAAATTTTGATGAAATTAAACACCGAGTAAATAAAGCTCTCTCATTAATTAAATCTAATCTCTCTTAAATTTTTAAAAAAAAGCAGAGTGAAAATCTTAAAACTAAAATAAAATTGAAATAATTCAAATAAATATTAAAAAAGGTTATTTTGAATAGTATAAAAAAATGAAGCAACCAAATATATTATTTTTATCTTCCCCTTCTTTAAATAATGCCAAAATATATTAAATTTATTGTAGAACCAAATAATTAATTTACTTTCCAAAGGACTATATTGACTTTTATGGCTTGCTATAGCTTTTTCTACTATATCAAAATCTTTCCAATTGCATTTCAGATAATAAAAATTTTACGTAGAGTAATAATAAAATAATCTCTGGGGTTTGAATGATTTCCCAATTTTTTTTAGAGAAAAATATACCCAAAGTCCAGTATTTAGATGATCTGCATGAAAATCTTGCACGTACTACGGATCGGGAATAAAAATAATGTTTGGCTTTTCTCAAAGAAGTAAATTAGACACAATATTTATAGAGCTTTTATTTAATGATAAGTGCCCATTGATATATCCCATCCTAATGACTCGAATTTTGTTTTCAGTTGCATTCTCGAATATGCTTTTTGCTTTTTTAACTTCTAATTCCCTAATTTTGGTGAGACGCTTTCCTTTAAACTCATCTTCTGTAATTCCGTATTCATTATTGGTCATAATAACTTCAACAACTTCATTGGCCAATCTTAAGGTTTCCAGTTACATAAAGGGCACTCCAAGCTCTATGTCATCCGCGTGAGGTGTAAAGTAAAGTATTTTAAAATTTGGGTTTTTAGCTGGCATTATCTCTAAAATAAAACTAATTTTTTATATTATTATTTTTTTTATAAAAATAATATTTTTCGTAGCTAAAAATCATTTATTGAATCCTAAGAAATATTTCGTTAAATTTTAATTGTTTCTTAAGTTTTTTACTATGTAATTCTTGTTTTGAGCGCTCGTGGTATAGTGGTAGAATCGTAGCCTCTCTTCTTATGATATTTATACCAACCTTCACCACCCATTTGAAATCAAAATGTAAAAATACTTAGAAAATAAGTCCAATAAAATAAAACTTAGCAATAGTGTCCTACACAATGTTTCAAATTAATTTCCTTATTAATGGAGAAGTAACCCTTAAAGAACATACTTTTTTAAAATGAAATTCGACGGTCTGTAACAATGCTACTTACTTTATTTTTTGCTTAATTCTTTTAAACAACTCGCTTAGTAAAAAATCAATTTTATCAATTAGAGTATTTTTTAATTCATTTAATTTAGCCTTCATAACATAATCATCGATATCTCCAAATTCTGTATTAATCATTTCTTCCATTTTTTCTAAAAATTTTTGAATTGTAGCAAGGTTTAACATTTGTAAAATTTTTTGCTTTTTTAGTTTAAGAATGTTCTTCTCCTGATCTTTTTTAGATTTTGCTTTTTTCTTATTAGGAGAAAACAAATAAGATCTAAAAATTGCAATACATTCATTCCTAATTCTTTCTTCTCCGTGATCAGTTATCCCAATAGGTTGAGGTCGTACATAGGATCGGTTTATAAGATTTTCTTCTTCCATTCTTGTTAAGAGTAATGATACTTGGCTTTTTGATCTATTTAAATGTTCTTGTATGTCTTGAAAATGAATTATTCTGGTCTTACTTTTGTTTGCTAATAAAAACAATAAAACTTTCTGAATATGGGTTAATCCAACATTAATCGACATCTTACACTTCTATTTCATAGTTTATATAGGTATAAACAATGTTAATATAGATGTAAACTAAGTGAGTTTATATGAATATTAACATCGTATATATAGATATAAACTTATAAATTAGCATATTTTATACTAAAATTTAAAAAATGTTAATTTAGAAAATAAAAAAGAAAAGATAACTATTCCAAACAAAAATTTTTTTCCCATCTACATATTTCATCAGTGTGGCATTATAAATAAAATTGAAGCTCGGTACTTTATCTGTTGATCCCATTAGGATTTTTATGTAATCTTCTAATCATTTTTCTAATTTCTGAATATCTTACCAATAGAAAGTTAGCCATATAGCGATAATCCGTCATAATCATTTGGAGTTTTGCCATTTTCACGTAACCCCGTCTATGTCTTGCCCGATGAACTGAAAATTATCCAGCCCCGCTAATCCGATAGTTTCAATGACAATTTTTTTAATGGCTAGAAAAAGCACTCCCGAGCCCATTGCAGGCTCGTTTAACATGATTTTCTTTCCTCTTATTATTGCGTCTTCAATCACTTTCTTTGGATCTGGAATTAATATGGTAGCCAATAGAGTTGCAAGATTGAATGGAGTAAAATACTGCCCAAAATATTCTTGTTTGCTTTTATATGCTATTCTCATATACACTTGACCTAAATAGTCATAGATTAAATACTTATTGCAGAAAGCATCTAAAAGAAGACCGAAAATTTTGGGGATTACCAGAATTGCGTCTTTATTAATTTCTTTAGCGACAGAAAGATATTTTTCTTCTTGATTTGTAAGTGTATAGAGAATTAAATCTAATATATAATCAAATGCATTTCCCCAAGTTCCAAATTTATTGTAATTACTTTCTATTAAATTGACTATTTCATTTACTATGTCTTGAGGGTTGCCTTCTGCTTTAACGGGAGTATTCCATCCAATTTTCTGAAAACTGTTTTTTTTATCAATTACCTTTTTATTATTGTAGGAAATATTGTCAACTAATTTCAAAAAATCTATTTTTTTTTCCTTTTTGATTTTTTCTTTACTCATTCACACTTCTCCTTTAGAAATATCGAAAATGAATATTAAGGGGTATCAAAAAAAATCTAAGTGGTTTATTAAAAAATTAAAAATTTCCATTTACACAATTAACTCGTATTCCTTTAAATACTCCTTAATCTCCCCTAAAATTCTCTTGTCGACATTATTCTTTTCCCTTCTAATTTTACATTCTAATCTAAAACTAAACATAAAAACTTGTAATTTTCTGAATCAAAAGCTAATTCATACAACTTCCCTTTAATATATCTATTAAAAAAAGAACTGCCCTTTTAAGAGAGAGAAGGGACACATAAAAAAAAGATTAAAATATCATATTAGCGGGCTTCCAGAATCATTTTTACTTTCCCTTACAACGCTCTAAAAGAGCATCTTATCTTCTTTTTTCTCTTATTTAAACTACTCGAAAAATTTTCATTAACCAATTTTTTTTCTAAAGTATGACTCTTTTCTTTTAAAAATACTAATCCTCGCCACATCAAAAATTGGAAACAAATACTAAACGCTATCTCGGCAAAATCTTCTGATAAGTTTTTTATGTAGCTATTTCTTATGTAAATCTATTCATTAGGAATTTCAGACAAAAGATTCTTAATATACCACACGAACAAAGCTTCATATTTCTTTATAATTTCTTAATCTTTCATAATAGATTTAAAAACCAAATAATACTTTGACGAAAATAGAAAAACATCTTTCCCCATTCTCTTTTTAGCCATTGATATTAATTCAACCATATCTTCCTCGAAAATTTTGACTTAATTTTTTAATTTGCCCTTAAACCTTATAGTTAAAAAGATTGTTTCTAACTTCAATTTATAAATTATCTTTATAATTCAATGAATTCTTAAGAGTTATTAATTCTCCCATATAGCCAAAAAGCATTTAAAACTTTTAGCTTTCACATTCTCTTTCTTAAATCTAAATATTTTTATACGGCCAAAATTTTTTTGCTCAACCAGCTTAACTTCTTTAAGATATTTAAGATGTTTTTGAGCATTTTTATGATTTACTTTAGCCTTTCTAATGAGCGCACTGACATTTATTTCCCCTTCATTTGCTATAATTTTCAATATCTTTACTCTTGCCCGAGAACCCAGTAAATCTTCCAATAAATATTTTCTATTCTTCCCCTCCAACAATATATCACTTTAGTTAAAATATTTAGTAGATATTATTTATTTAGAAATAATTTTAAAATTAAAATCCGAAAATAATGCTTATTTTTATTATAAGAATGCTCTTAAAAACATATCTAATTTCTATTTTTGCTAAATAATAAAGATATAAAAAAAGAATTTAAAGAACAGCATAAAAACTTCACTATGTTTAAATAATTACTTTAAAAGTAAATTTAGAAAATATGAAGAAAATAAATATAGTATGCTGTTTTTTCATTTTATTTATGTTTATATCAACAACCATGTTATTATATAATATTCCTTTAGCTCAGGTTGATAAACAAAATATAGACTATTCATATTCCCTAAAACAAGAAGAACAAATAGAGTCAAGCCAAAGTTCATTAAAACCCAAAAATGCTTACGCTATAATAATTGGGGTTAAGAGTTATGGCTATGTCGGAAACCAAGACGATTTACCATACTCCTTACATAGTTCTGGGAAAATTTGGAATTTGCTGAAAAATGAATACAATTTTGCTGATAGTAATATTATATATTTAAAGGATACAGAAGCATCTCCCCATACAATCTCTAAGGCTTTCAATAAAATTGCCTCCAAAATAACAGAAAATGATGTATTTGTATTTTATTTCACAGGACATGGAACTTTTGATTCTACAAACAAAATTTGCTTTTACGATTGGTCTACCATGTCAGACCAAAGTTTAGCGTCCAAAATAAACTCATTAAATTGTAGTGAGAAATATGTAATCTTGGATACGTGTTATAGTGGGGGGTTCATCCCTGAAACAAGTGGTTCAGGAGTACATATTATGACGTCATGCAGGAGCTTTGAAACCTGTTTCCAAACGTATCTTCTGCAGAGTTCCGTATTTACATATTTTTTCAAAGAAGGCGCCAAAAAGGCAACAGATTCAAACGATGATGGTGTACTTTCAATGGAAGAGATATTTGCTTATGCTAAACAAGAGTGTGAAGTATTCTCATTTATGTTCGGCTATTATTTTGACCCACCACAAAATTTTTATTTTGAGCCACAACAAAATAATCAAATTTCTGGAGTTTCAGTTTTAAATACGATTTTAATTCGACCACTTTTTTATTCTTTTGAAGGGAGATTTGCATATAATTTTACAATATACGGTACGGGTTTAATAGAGAATTTAAAAATAATTACTACTTTTTACAACCAATCACTCAATAAATTGGATTATAAAATATATGATTTAACCGAAAGTTCAACGACAGAACACGGATTTGAATCTTATAATGGAACGATAAATTACTCTAATAATAAATCTGCTAGTTCATGGGGCTTTTTTGCAGAAGTGCTAGGTAATAAAAAACGACTTTTTTCTCGAAGCAATTCGACAGATATTGATAATGATGGTCTTGAAGATGTATTGGAACTGTTTAGAGGATTAAATCCTCAAAATAGTGATACAGACCATGACTTTCTTAATGATTATGATGAATATTATGGTTTGACAAACCCACTACATCCTGATAGTGATATTGATGGATTATTAGATGGATTTGAAGTGTATATTACGAACACAAATCCATTGAATTGGGACTCTGATGGAGATGGAGATTCAGACGGAGCTGAAATCAAAAACCAAAAAGATCCCGCTGATTCTGAGTCGAATTTAGACTCGCAATATATATATAACTTACTCATACTAATTGCAAGTGTTATTTTAATTTCTATTGCCACTGTTTTCACTTCTTCATATTTAATGAAGAGAAAGATAAAACATTTAAAACAAAGTAATCAAGAATCACAGAGTCATAAGTATATTAAAGTCTGCGATAAGTGCGGTTTTGAAAATAAAAAGAGAAATAAATATTGTATTAGCTGTGGAAAGCAATTTTAAATAAAATATATACTTTTTATAAGAAACATCTTTAAATAAAGAAGTTTAAACATACAAATTTAAATTATCAGCTAAAATTAGGTAAAAAAATAGTGAACATAAAAAAAACTACTATTAGAATAGAAGATGAAGAATTTAAGATGGTAAGGGTTGATAGCCCTTTTGGAAGGAAGATTGGGCTTACTTCTGATAGGTTTGATGAAGCTTCTTATATCCTCAAGAAAGGTGATGATATCATTTTATCTTATGTAAGAGAGAAGAGTTTTGATGATTATTTCTTTTCTGATAGTATAGATATTTCTAAATATATTCCCTTAGAATATTTTAGGAGTTTAATAATGAGGATTCAAAGCCTTAATAAAAATATTATAGTATCGCAATCTAAATATAATGGTTTATTATTGGAGGAATTAGGGTTTAGAAAGGAATATCTTTTTGATGAAGAGTTAAATAGAAAGATTGTAATATGGAAGAAATATAAACCTAAAAAAAATATAAAAGAGAGATTTTTAATTCTTTGGAAACGAATTGAATATCTGTTTGCAAGAAGAGAATCCATTTACGTTTGCGAAGGTGAATTCAATAAGAGAGACTCTACTCATAATTTTTTGAGTTTAAAGGAACTTGGGTTTTGCCATTATATACCATCAAAAAAGGGTGTCGAGAAGGAATTTTGGATATCTATTCAAAAGAATTTGGAAACAAATAAATATCAAGTGAATAAAAAACTTAATGTAAAGCTTCCTGTTGGATTATTTAATAATTTTACTGAAGCTGAAATTAGAGATTTTCATAAATCATCTTCAAATGCTGAATTATTTTTAATGGTTATGAATTCTTCTACTATGCAAGACTTTAATAGAAGTTATTTAAAGCTCCTTTATGAAAGTAATAGCTTGGGCAAGAGTATTACATTTGCAAGAAAAGTATGCAAGAAATATAGTAAAAAAAACCCTTATAGATTTAAAGAATGTAACCATAGGGAACCAAAAAAGTCTCCGTTCTGTAATGTTGGCTCGGTGAATGTGAGGGGAGTTTAAATAGACGGATTCTGAATAAATTATTAAGGTTATTAAAATGAAAGGGAAAAGGACTTTATCGTCAAGAAATTGGGAAATAATAAAACCTGATAGTAAATTCGGCAAGAAAATCGGATTTACTTCAGACAAATTTGAAAAATGTAGCTATATTTCTAGAAATGGAAACGAGATTAGGCTCTCTGCTGTGTTTGATAGATTAGACCTAGAGACAAAAAAGAGAATGATACGTAAGATGTATAAACATAATAGAAACCTAGCGATTCCAACAAACAATATTTCAGGATTAATTCGGAGAATCCTAAAAAAAAAGACTTTTTTATTTTCTGTTCCTGATTTTATATATTATAGGAAGATGTTTAAAGAATTAGGATTTAGAAAAGCATTTTATTATGAAGACAAAATGTATCACGGAAGTATAACTATATGGAAAAAGTATTTAAAAAATAATAATAAAAATATAATCCCTAAAGATGCTGTTTATACAAACTACGATCAAAATGTTCAGACTTTAAATTATTATAGTCAAGAGGCCCTGTTTCTTCTTCATTCTTATATAGTTGATGTTTCCTTAATGTTAGTGGGGAAAGCAACCTTGCAAACTATTAAGACTGCACTTCAGATCCTAAATTATCCTATGTATCTTGTTAAATTAAGACTAATCTATTTAAGGCAAAAGGGAATTATTTCTATAAATAGAAAGGAAAGAAGCCTTATTGCTTCTCCTTCTTTTATCTCAAAATGGATTACTCTAGGAGTGTCTGATCCAAGGGAGTATTGCCAAAAGATGAGCCTTTTTGATATAGCGAAGATTATTAATCAATTTTATAATGATACAAAATTGGTTAAGAAATTCAATAAAAGATTCAGAGAAATGGAAGCTATCTGGGATAATTAATTTACTTTTACAGCACAAATTTCTGATAAATTATATCAAATATTTTTTATTTGAATTAAAGAATTGAGAAATCAGAAAGTTCATTTTCTTGAATTGTCCCTATTTTTCACTTTGAATTTAATAAACAACACTAAAATAAATGTGAGAAGAAAATGTTAAGTGAATATATTTATTAAGCAGAAAGCTAGAATCTTTTAAGAGAGAGAAAGGGAGCACAATAAAAAAATGATATTCCCCATTTATATAAAAAAAAACGTACTGTGTATTCCCCTTCAACTCTCTATATAAGCTTATCTTGTTCAAGTGATTTAATGACCGAGAAAACAGTTCTCATAAAAACAGGCGTTTTAAATATTTGGGATTCAATCTCTATAGTGTCTTCGGTGTCTGCCTCTATACACGAGGTTTGAAAAGCATACCATGATTCTAAAATGAAGAAAGGTTCAATTACACCCCAAATAGATACTATATCTCTCGCTTTAGGTTCTAATACTAATTTTTCTATTATATAGCTAAGATAGTGAAATTCTTTTGAAATTTGTTTTAATATTATTTGGAGAAGAGCTGTCTTTGCAATCTTGGGCAACCACGAGAGGGCTTTTTTTGCTTGCCCCTGGTCTTTAGAAAAATGCAATGTAAATCCAAAATAGGGGATATCGGAATAAAACGCTGTTTTAGATCGACAATAGCACATCATTTTATATTCATTCAAATAATCACTTCTCCCTTTGATGTCAAAAATCCCCTTTTTAATGTTATTCCTAAACAATTCAAGCTCTTCAAGAATTATACCCCATAACAACTCATCAAAATATAACTTTTTGTTTTTCCTTTCTTTCTTAATCCTTTCCATAACTTTTATCCGAACCTTTATATTTGAAAGAAAATTCTCTTTTTTTATTCCTGTTTCTTTTATTTTTTTTATTGTTTTCATTTTTAAACAAATCATTTAAAAGAATAATAATTTTTTAAAAGTAGATTTATAAACCCAACCATATAATCTCTATTGGAAATCCTAAAAAATGCTTTGCTAATTTCTATAAACAAATAAAAAAATATAATGAAAGAATATTAAACAACAAATTCTTCTTTAAAATTATGTTTAATAGAGAATTTAAAAATAATTACTACTTATAAAAAGAAGAATAAACAATGTATTAATTGTGGAAATCTGTTATGAATTCAACTCATTTAAACTTAAAAATGATTATTAAGGAAAATAGGGAAAGATTTATATTGCTATTTAATATAACTAATTGTAGGATAGAAATTAGTTAATTAGAATAAAAATGCAATTTAAATGATTAAGAATGCCCCTAACCTATCCTCGCCCAAAAAACAATTAAGAGATTATTTGCAGTGTCAGGTAATGAATGTTATTTTCCTTATTGCAAAAATAATCTTGTAGATGAAGAGAGTGGTAAAGTTACTGGTGAAATCTGTCATATTAAAGGTAATAGATCAGGAGCTCCAAGATATGATAGCAACCAGAATGATGAAGAAAGACACGGATTTGACAATTTACTTTTAATGTGTCCTATTCACCACGATATAATAGATAATGACCTGGATTTATATACCGTTTCTAAATTAAAAGAAATTAAAGCTGAGCACGAAAAAAAAAACCTTAAAGGCATTAAACCAAGTAAAGAAATTGTAGAACAATTTATTTTTAATCTTTCACAAGAGTCTAAAATATCTACAGTGGATCAAAAAGGTGGACAAGTTGCCCATTCTATTATTAATATTAACTATAAAGATGATATTGATTCAGAGAAAAAACAAGATAAGGAGATAATTAGATTTTTTGCATCTTGCCTTGATCGCCCAGCATTTCAAGATCTCTTCATAATGGAAAGGTCTTATATAGATTTTGATAAAGCAATGGAGGATACAATAACCGCATTTAATACAGGTACTCTATTTACGAGAAATGGAAAAAAAGTAGCATCCTCAAAAGGAATGTCATATCTTTCAGATAAAAATTTAAGAGATAAAATCGAGATTATTGTAAACATTCTTCGTGATATTCGAGATGTATTTGCTTCTGATGTAAGAAGTGAAAGGAGAGAGACTATACGGAAAGAACAAGGTCTAATGTTCTGGTTTGATTCAAAAAGAAAAGAGATACTAAAGATTTTTCAGAATGTATGTGAGCAAACAGGGGTAAATTGGAATCCTCGTTTTCCTAGAGAACGGTTCTCAAGAGAAGTTTAAGCTAAATTATCAGCATTTTGCCTACTAATTAAGTTACTTGCAAATTAATTAAAGCAAAAGATTTCTACTTGCTGATCCTTTTTTTAAATATAAAGGCAAATAAAATCCTGTTAAGCGAATAAATCGCTGAGATTCTTTTAATATTAAAAAAGTCGATCTAAATTTTTACCAGTATAAATTAAATTGAGAAATAGCTTTTCTCTATTGTCATGCTTTAAAGTTCATTTAGAGTAAAAAAAGCATGAATTTAAATTAATAAATTGAGAAAAAAGAACGGAAAAATAAATATGAAAAATAATAAGTTAATTAAATATGAACGATCTTTATATAATATTCTGTCTCTTTTAAGTTCCATTTCAATAAATATGTTTTTGTTTAGCTTAATTTTAAAAAATAATTTATTAAACTTTATATCTTATATTCTTTTCAATATTATCTTACTTATGACAGGATTTCGAATCATTATTAAAGAGAACAAAATTAAAAAGTTACCAGGATATATGTTAATTATAACAATCTTCATCTTAATACTCATAGATATTATTTTTACAAAATCCCCTTTTTTATTCAATGATTCGAAATTTTTAGAGGACTATTCTTATATTAATTTGTTTAGATTTCACTATTTTATACTATTTTATTTTATCATTCTTTTATTAATCATCATTTCTTCATTTTTCTTATTTAAATCGAATAATAAAAGGTTTTCAATATCAAGAAAGTTGCCAATAATAGGCCAATTAATTAAAAATCCTAATGGTCAAAATATATGTTTTTTATTTTTGTTAATGTGCAGTTCTACATTTTTTGAGGAGCTAATTTTTAGATATTTTTTGATAAATATAATAGCGTCCATCACATCTTTTAATTTAATTTATAATATCGCATTATCCAGCTTTATTTTCTCGATCGGCCATCTTTATGGTTTTAAGAAATTTAATTTCGGCACTCTAAAATTTTTAATATTATGTTTTATTGATGGGTTGCTCTTTTCTGCTGTTTTTATAACCAATGGCCTTCTTTTTGCATGGTGGTTTCATCTTATCGATAACGGAACATTTTTATCATTAGGTATTGTTGCTAGGAGAAAAATAAAGGAGAATAGGGAAATCTTAATTGATTAGGTTAAATCTTTAGTATGGACTAAAATAAAAGAATAAATTGACTTATAATTCTGTAACTAATCTATAATGGACATTCTTAAAGTTTGAAAATATTGTCTGAACATAAATAGGTATAAATTTAAGAGCAGCCTCATTATTTTATTCCATATTTATATTTCTTAATTTAAAGAGATAATATTAAAAAGATATCCAATCTAAAAGTATTTCTTTTGCTTCCTCATTAAATTTTTGAGATCTTTTTATTTTACGCTTAAGAATTGAAAAATAAGGTTTTAAGCGCTCTATTTTTTTTAGATTATCAATTAAAAACTTTGTTAAATTCCCAATAAGGTGTTCATAAATACCCTACCCTCCATAATCATTTAAATCCTCTATTATCTCATTAATTATTCCCAATATTTTTAATTCATAAATCGAAATTTTCAAATATTCCGCAATTACAACAATAATTTTCTCATAATAATGATAACTTTCACTGTTCATTCCATAATATTCATTAACAGATAATTTCAATAAATTAATTTTAAATGGTAAATATATAATTTTTCTTCCGATTTTTATCGAGTTTATTATTGCTAATTAATTAAGACTTTTGTCTTATTTTTAAAAATAATTTAATAAAGTTTATTATGTCATCTTAAATAATACTCTTGGGGAAAATATTGGGAGATATCTTCTCAAATGGAAAAACACCTTTAATCGCACCTACTTCTTTTGCAAATCTATTATCACAACCATAAGAGGTTCCAAATCTTCTTACATAAATCTCTAATGTCAAATTGTCTAAATTAAGTACATAAGTATAAGAGCAATTTTTATCAAATATAAATATCGAGCTATCAATTAAATGATATAAATTTCCCTTTAATATTTCCACGTAATGTTGGATTCCATGAAGCTTACCTAATAAAACATACCAATGAAAAAGTTTACCACCCCAAGATGGATCAGCATAATGTCTATACTTGATAATCTCTTCTAACCCTGCCTCTTCTGTTGCTTTTACTGGTGTTATTCTCTTAATCCTATATTTGAAAAGATCCCATTGCTTATCTTCATTAACTTTTCTAATAAAATTAACAACTTCATGACCTAAACTTGACGTAAACGCTAAACTGGATACATAAGTTCCTATGAAATTCTCAAGGGTTTTGGGCTTATTCTTCATATTTAATCGGCTATATATAATCCCAATTAATCCTTCTGTTGACATTTTTCTCCTCAAAATTTCATGTTATAATTTAAAAATAAATATAAAAATTTAGAATAAATGGAAAAGGAAAAAATTTCTTCTTTAAGAAATATCTAAAATCATTAATTTCATTAGAAAACTTAGAGAATACTTCTTTATCAAGGAAATTATAGACTAGGTCTAATCTTTATTTGGAATAGTGGTGAAATTAATTATTTTCAAATAAAATTAAATATTTTTTCTCTATATTATTAATAAGAGGTTTTTACATTGCAAATAAACCTCAATTTCGACAATTCAGTAAGAAAGACACATAACAGCGATGTAGAAGTTGCAAAAATGAACACGATAATAGACGATTTTATGTATAGACCTTCTTTGAAGTATGGCGAAGTTTTTTATTTCAATGATACCGAAAGGGAGGACAAAAGTATGATTGCTCGTTTAGTATTACAACTAAATGACACAAGCTTAGCTTTTGTCATTATCTTATTCTCCGATAAACGGTAGAATAAGGGGAGTGTTCATAGAGTGTCCAGAGCACATAATACGCAGATGTAAAAACTTCTAACTCTTTACATTGATTCCTTGCGACGGAAGACACTCTAATCACTCTTTTTTATATTAAAAACCCGATTTTTAAATAGTCTTTTTCTAATAAAAAAACATAGATTTATATAAATATAAACAATGAAGTTTCCGCTCATCCAAATACTGAGATTAAAAATAACTAAAATGTATAGTGTAATTGGTAATTCTAATAAAAATTATAGTTTTTTCCTTATGCATATAGGGGTGTAGCGTATTTAAAGAACGAAAAAAAATAGTATATTTGCTTTTCCCTATGTATGCAGGGGTAATATGAAGAATTCTTTCTTTAAAATTTTAGGGAAAAAATCTTCCCTATGTAAATGGGGGTGCTGCGTATCCAAGAATAATCATTAAATTACTAATTAATAGGAGTTTTTCATTTAAATAGAAGGGTTAGAATATAATTATATATAGCAAGAAATTAAATGTTAGGCGTTTTTAATGGTACATAAATATCCAGAAACATTACAAGAATTACAACAACGAAGTAAAAACCTACCAAGATCAGAAATCAAATTTTATACCTTGTTGGATGATTTAAGTAATGATTGGTATGCATGGCACTCAATCGAATGGGCAAGCGATTTAAGAAAAGAGCACGGAGAGGCAGATTTTCTTATTTTTAATGCGAATTATGGCTTCTTGATAATCGAGGCAAAAGGTGGCTTAATCACTTTCGAAAATAATCGTTATCACTCAAGGGAACTACTTTCAAATAGAAAACATCAGCTTAAAGCAAATCCATTACGGCAAGCTCAGAAATCAATGTATTTTATTAAAGACTTATATATCAATAAAGCTTCCCAGAATGCTGATAAAAACCATTTATTAAAAAATGTTAATGGGCGATTAGATTTTCCACTTTCTTATAATTGTGGGTGCTTCTTTCCCGATTGCCAAATAAAAGACGATTTTTCCCTCTCTTTACCCCCTTCAAAAATTTTTGATTACTCTGATTTAGAGGATGAAAATAATTGGAAACGAATAGGGAAAATAGGTCCTTCTCCACTTGAAGACTATTTAATTTCGTTATTAGAGGTCTATAACAATCGAGTTTTTAATCCCAATATAAAACCCTTTTTCTTAAAACTTATCACACCTTCTATAAATACTTATGTAAATATAAAACATTACTATGAAATCAGAGAACAACAGTTAGAAAAGTTAAATCAAGTTCAAGATTATTTGTTAACATCCCTCTCTCAGAAAAAGCATTGCATGTTCAAAGGAAGCGCGGGTTCGGGAAAAACTTTTATAGCAATGAAAAAAGCTATACAATTATATAAAGAAGATAAAAAAACTCTCTTTTTATGCTTTAATAAAGAATTGAGAGATTCAATTGAATCGTATCTATGCGAAAAATTAAATATTGATTCAGATAAATTGGCCACAAAAATATCGATATTAACTTTGCATAGTCTTATAAAAATTCTTGCTAAAGCATTACTAGGGGGGAAAGATTTGCAGCAATTATATTTCTTTAATAATAATTTTCAATTCGAAAAAAGTGCAAATATTTTAAACGAAAACCTCGATGATATTTCAGAAATACAAATTTATGATGCAATTTTAATAGATGAAGCCCAGGATATTCATCCGGATCTTGCATCACTTATTAGAAGAATGCTCAAAAATCAGAAAAAATCAATACTATATATCTTTTTTGATGAATCTCAAAATCTTTTTACTAATAAATTTATTTCAACGCAATTTGGAATGAACCCTGATCAAGATTTAATTGTATTAGATAAAAATCTCAGAAATACGGTTGAAATAGGAAAATGGATAAAAAATGCTACACATTTGGGTAATTATTCTTCTTATTCTGAAATTAATGGATTAAAAGTGAGCGCAAAACATTTCTCTTCTGGAAAAAAAGCTCTTCACTATTCAATTGCATATATTAAGAAAAAATATTTGAATAATGGAATTAAGGATGACCAAATTTTAATTCTTTCAAATGAAAAATTGAATAAAATTTTACCTAATGCATACAGACAACAGTTTTCGTACTATAAAGTTTATTATCTGAAAGATCAAGGTACAGTAAATAGGATTATCATCATAGAACCCAATAAAATTAGGGAGCTCCCCTTATTAAGAAAGAGACTACAAATTAATGGAGACTATTTGACTCTCTTTAAAACAATACAAGGGTTTAAAGGTTTGGAACGAGATATCGTTTTCTTATTGTTAAATAAAAACACATCAGTAGATTTAAAGAGAGATAAATATATTGGAGGTTCAAGAGCAAAATTTAAACTACATCTTTATACATACTAAAAAATATAATTTATTTCTCACAACTTTTATAATTTTCAACTAAAATCCATTAGTTAATTTAATCAGAATTATAAAATAATTCCAAATCTTTTTTGCTAATATTTGAAAAATTACCTCTTTCTATGTAAACGGATATAGATTTTTTTAATAATTCGGGAATTAATTGTGAATTAATAACAACATCCAAATCATTATATTCTCTTAATAATTCGGTTTTATCCTCTTGATTTGATTCTGAACCAAAATATTCTTTATCTTCATATATAGGTTTAAAGATCTTCAATCTTTCTGTCAATACTACTAAAAGCAAGACTCGGTTACTCATGAATGTTTTCTTAAGCAAAAGAACTGGACTTCAAAGTGAACTATGAGTAATATTTCCCTCTATTATAAAAGACTTATGGGATACATTAGGCGCCTCAAAAGATGTAGCAGTAATTCCTTTCCTAAAAATCGGCATCTAAAGTAATGCATCTATTCCCTGTAATGCATCCAAGAAAAAAATATATTCTCCACAATCAGTCATTTGAATTTCTTGCTTAGTAGGTAATAAAAAAGAATTAAGCGACTTTAAAGTAGTCTTTCCATATTTTTTTGTTCTGTCTCAAAACTCATAAAAGGTGCAGCAACTAAATTAATTTTATTGTTAGGATGGAAACTATAATTTTAATAAAATGAATTATTATGAATTTATTAATTAACTCTATATAACTTTTAGTTTTAAATTATTCATAATGAATAAAAGTTTTAGAAGAAAATGGATTTTAAAAATCATATAGATTCTATTTTTGAGCCCAAAACTATTTTTGAATTTGAAATTGATGATTTTATAAAAGAGGAAATAGAAGTAATCAAGGTCTATTGTGAGAAATTTTTAAAAAATTTGCAATATCTTCATCATTCTTTAAGGACACTTAAGATTCCCAAACCAAAAAAGTTAGAAATCAATGATCAATTAAAAATTGGTTTGGAACGACTTGAAAAAAAAGATTTAACAATCAATAATGGACTTAGATTAAAGACCTATATTTATTATGAAAAGTTTATTGAACATAAACTAAATTACATTATTTTATTATGTAAATTACTCAATTATATTGAAGAATACCATAAGAAGCATATAGGAGATCCATTTGATGATACATTTTTTAATCTTATTCCTATTAGACCTGATTATAAGGCAAATTTTTTATTAGCATTACTCGAAGATTTGGATTTGATCTATCGTTCTACTGATTTATTAGCGGGAACCATAGTTACTATTGATTTAACGAGTAAAGGAAGAGAGATATTTTCATCCTTTTGTCCATATTGGAATTTCAAGACATTATTAAAACTAGCTAATGATACTAAAGAATCATTTCTATTTGAGCCTTATAATAATAATCGTGTAAGAATAGTGGCTTATAATCCAAATGGGATAAATAAACCTTCAGAATATTATGGCATAAATGAGATTTTATATTTTAGAATTGATTTTACTGATGCTGATCTTGAACAGAAAGAACCTATTTTTTCAAAACACAATCGGATTGGCTTATTTGAAGAGATTTTATCCTTTAATGATTTAGAAAATAAGCTAGAAATCAATCCATTTCTAATATATAATTTTAATAACTATATACTTGAATTTGTTTACTCTGTCCCACCTTATTTTTTTAATAAAAAATTTAAGGAGAAAATAAGGGGAAATTTTGATTATGCAAGAATATTATGCGCTGATCTAATCAACTTTATTTTCTTTGACCATTTAGATCAATATCATGATATGAAATTTTCACATCGAGATTTTGAGAATATTGAATTTCAGGGTGAAGGGGGCTCCTTGATTGATATAACGGATAAAGTTAATAATTTTATGGGCATAAACCTTAATGTTCTAGATCAGCCAAATTTTACAATTGTTTTTCCTGTTAAATCTTTTCAGTTTCCAGAACCTAAATTTGAAGAAATTGAAGGAAAAAAATATATTGAATTTAAATGGGATGTTGATGAACAATATTTAACTTCCTTCCGTTGTAAAACGTTAATTAATGGAAATCGATATGATGTTCCTTCAGAGGGGTTGAGAAAAGAGATTATAAACCTTAACCAAGGAGAATTTGTAATTAAAATCCAATGGTGCGGAGATCCTGAGTTATGCCCTCTTGACAATGAGCTAAATAGAGTGGAATACAAAAATCCTTTTTATCAATCTGTAAAATTAGAGTATCTAGATTTAGAAGATGAGAAAATAAAAAAGAAATACTTTAATTTTTTAAAGACACAAAAATCGTTTATAAAAGAAATTGGTCCAAAAAAGTATTCGATTATTCAAGAAAAGATTGAAAAATTAAAAGAAAAGTGTGGTAAAGAAATTACTGCTAAAGATTGTGAAGAATGTTGGAAATATCCCAATAAAATATGTCTTACTAAACTTTTTTCTTTTCCTTTAGGAAAAGAAGTATTACCACATTGTGCCGAAGAATTAGCAGATTGCTATTGGATCTCTGAAAATGAAGGAAAAGCCATAGTTTTAAAAGCAACTAATCTGAATACACAAAACCAATATAACAATGCTTCTATCCAAGTTAATAAATTAACTCAAAGAAATACAGTAAAAATAATTTTTTTTGCTAATAACAAACCGACTTCACATAATTTTATTTCAGAAGCTTTAAATTTATGTAAAGCAACTAATAAACGATTTATACCTTTCAATAAAGATGATTTAATCCAATTTCTTTATTTTTATGAAATTACCTATAAACCAAAAGAGAAAATAGAGGAAATTTAACCTTTTGCATAATTAAGAAAGTAATAAAAGGGGTTGCATCGCAACTTTTCTAGTAATTAAAAAAACACTTGATTCCAATTTTTAGCATTTAAAGCTTGATTTGCAAGGTTTCTAATACGATTCTTTTCCTCCTTCGTTAGATCGTCTGAAATAATATTTTGAGGATTAGCTGGGTCTTCAAGTCTAATTTTAGTAATATTATCTGATATATATTTAAGTGCTCCTCCTAATTGAGGTTCAAGTTCTTTACGAGGCAAATCTTTACACCCTCGAACAACCATTAGTTCTAATATAAAAGTTTTAATAGGAACTTATTTTCTTTTTTTCCATAGTTTGATTAATTTGATAACATCACCTCGCCGACGGCGTTTTATATAATTCACTTGCTTATTTATGCTTGTTAGAAACTTTCCATCAATCTCTCGATTATATAAATAAGCTTCCCGATAACTCTTATGCTTTCTTTTACCTGATATTACATCAATATGAAAATCCCCTTTAAAAACTATTTCCCATCCAACTTTTTTTGCTCGTAATCTTTTCCAATTCCTTTGTAACTCCATACCAACTTTAGTATAAAACTCTTTAATTGTACTGGAAGCCTTTGATGACCAATATAGGATAATGTCAAGATCATAACTAACATTAATCATAGTTTTCTTTCGAAAAGAGCCTGCATAATAAACAGTTGGTTTTTCGAGTTGATCTCGAATTTTTTGATAATTAGGAACTTTTTTTCTATCAAACTCATAGAGTTGAACTATGGGATTCATACTAGGATTGATTTGTCTTCCTATCACAATCGCACCTGCAGTTGGATCGGCATAGAATAAATGAATCTTATTTAAGTTAGGAGTATTTATCCTTAGATTGGTTAGGATTTCCCTAAATGACTTACCGAGATCAACTATTTGACTCTCTGATTTAAGCCAATCTTCCGAAGGGTTATCTATAGTAATTTCAATCTTATCTCTTATATCCAATTCTAATTCGTTGATTTGGTCATCTAAAATTTTCGCTGAAAGAGATATTTTTATAATAATTTCGTTAATCTTGCTCTTTTCTTTCTTTATCAAGCCCGAAGTATGTAATTTAGGTAAGTCTAAATTATCTAAAGCCTTTAACCAATTCCAGACCTGTGAATCACTTTGATATTGAGAATATCTAATTTTAACACGATTTGTAAGGAGATATCCCAAATACACGGCACACGAGATCCGAGCAAGTGAAGATATTGCAAATTGATAATATTCCTTCTCATTAAAAAGATTATTTATGTGATTTTGTAAATATGTCTTTATTTTATTCCAATTACTTTTTTGAATATTACACTCTAATTTTATTTCATCATCAGCTGCCTTATCAGGTTGAAGAGACTTAATTACACTTTTCTCATCAATAGGTGTAATATCCTCTTGAATTATTATCTTCTATCTTGTAATTTTGGATTTAAATGAATCATCAAGATTGACAAGATTAAGGGTTTTTTTAATTCTATTAAGTGTGTCTTCATCCTTTATTTCTAAATTTTTACCTTGTAGTTTCTTATATAATGTTAAAAGTGCTAATAACACTCTATTTACTTTTTGTTCGCAATTGTCAGCAAAATCTCTATCTACTTGCCTTATAATATCGTGAACACTCCAATTACCAAACTTTTGGATTTCTTTTAAAGTTTCTATCATATTCTGGTTAAGAGTATCTCTATGATATAATTTAAAATCCTTATCCTTCAAAATATTTAATAGTGCGATTAACTGAGAAAAGTCCCTTGATCTATATTGGTTTTTTAGAAAGAAAAATTCAGTGTGCTTTACATTAAGACCTGTTTGAAAAATATCATATAAAAGGTTTTCAAAAAGGCATCTGAGTAAGATTGGGAGGATTCTATAGTATTTGTCATTATAAGCAGATCTATTAATTAAATTGATGAGTTCATCATATTCAGATAATTGAAAGTCCTTAATATTTAGTTTAATGAATAAATCTTGAGATTCCTTAAGGATCTCGACACTTTTTATTTCTTCCTCATATATTCTTTTCTCTTGAGTCCGTTCTGAATCATAAGCAAATATTTTATAGTCTGTTAATTCCATATTTAAAGGGCTTAAGTAAATGCTAAATATGAATTGAGAAAAATTTTCTTCGATTTGATGTAATTCTTTATCGATTTTAATATCGAATTGAGTAGTGTAATAATCTTGATCTAAATTTATTTTTTCTTCCAATCTTAGATTTTTTATAATTCCTTCGTTAGTCCCTCTTAAATCATGTTTAACTATAAGGTTAGAGTTAGAAAAAAGCTTATGATATTCAATTTCACCTGAAAGATTATCTCCCCTATACTTAACATCTTTAAATTTAATATAAATTGGAAAAAGGAAAATGGAGAATATTTGTGAAGTTTTATTAAAATCAATTTGTAAAGTATTTTTAATGATTGGATATACAGATGTGACTCCCATACTCCTTAATTCCTTTTTTTCCTTTAAAGATTCAAGCCTTTTTTGATGTTCTTCATACCTTGCGGAGCGAACATTAAATTGAATTGTATTAAATTTTCTATCAATTTTTGTTATTGGAGGATGTGAATTATACTCCATATTTATGAATAAGTCTAATGAATTGAGATCAAAATTATCTTCTAAAAAGTTAACTTCTTTCTTAGTTTCTTCCCATTTTGCTCTCCATTCTTTAATGTTTAAGATTTCAAATTTAATTTTAAACCATTCTGTATTATGTGTTATTTTCCTTAATCTTTCGTGATACTCATTTAATTTATCATATTCTTTACGTGTGAATCTAAAAGCAGACACTATACTTATCCATTCATTACCTTCTTTAAAGTATGCACAACGGTAATCAATATATTTATAAGAATCTTTTAGCGCTTTATAAACTTTAGTTATGGATGGTTCCACAGCTTATCCCTATTTTGTTTTTTATTTTAATTATTTTAGTCTAATTACTATCTATTAATTTGAATTATATAATTCTCTATTAATTCATTATTTGTTACATAAAAATATATTTCTATTGTGTGTATTATAGGTTAAAGAAATAATAATTTATATAATAAAGGAGGTAAGATTCGATAGGACTCAAAACATTGGATTGATGTTTAATCCTGAAAGACATTTCAATAGAAATCAAAAGATACAAGAGTTAAGCGGTAAAAGTTTCGATGAAGTATTAGATATTTTTGATTCTAAAATAGTATAGAATATAAATCTTAAAGTATATATGTTATAATGTAATATTATTATTGACAAATTAAGATGGAGCTTGGCGATCTGCAACATAGAGATATTTTCACATATCCGAAAAATACGAGGCAAGGTTTAGATAAATTTGGAGCAGTTATATATAAATTTCTTCGTAAATTAAAAACAGAAGAATGTGTATATGGGTGCTACTTTACTTATTATTTTTACCCTCCAAAATTTGATCCGCATATTAAAATCGCAATTAGATATAAAAAAGTTAAAAAATTGCTCCAAATTAATTCATTGTTGGATAAGATATGTGACGAGAATAAGGAGATTATAGCAAATGCAGGAAATTTTAAACCAACAAGAGGTTTACATATAGGATTACCCCATAGTATTGTAGTAGATTATATTGGATGTTATTCTTTTGAATGGATTTTAAAGAATGAAAGAAAATTAGTTAATCCTGATTTAGATCTTAAAATCTTAGCAGAACACTTTAATAATAATAAAAACCAAATTGATAAAATACTGATTGAAGGTGATATATATAGAAATTCCAAGAAAATTGAAATTAAAGACAAAGAACTTGAAATAATAAGAGGAAGGTTTGTCCATTATATTTGTAATATCTTTAAGATTCCTTTAGAAGTGGAAGAAATGCTAGAACAAATGTTATCTCAATATGGATGGGAAATTAACATCTTCAATCGAGCTAGGTAAAAGATATTTTATAGTTTTCCCAAATTACTTTTCTAACAATTAGATCATTAATACTTACCATAATATCCAATAATAAATAATATCTATTCAATTTTTTCAGATAATTTATCGTTAATAAAATCTCATTCAATTTACACCTAATTTTTCTTTCAAATATATGAGTATATTATTCCTTGCTTCTTCACTTCGATCTTCAATATCAGGTCTTTCAACCGAATGCCATCCATATCTTTGCGTTTGGTTGTTAAAATACATCATCATCAAACTACCATAATATTGGCTATCCCATCCGCCAGCAAAAATTATTTTACCCTCTTTATTAAACCATGAAAATTGTCGGACATCAAAAAAAATTTGGCAAGTTGTTGGACTAAATTGAATCTCATATTTTTCAATACCCCTGTGAAATATCATATCCCCCACTTTTTCATCTCTTCTATCACCCTTATCAATTACTAATTGAACTATATTAACACCGTCATTATATGCATCATACGATTCAATTACAATCCATTGTAAGATTCTAGTTATTTCCTTAAACCCAAAATCAAAAATTGAAGCATAAAATGATCGAAGATCACCCTCTTCAAAGGTTCTGACTATTTCTTGTTTTAAACGATCCTTATTCTCTTTATCAATATTATCTCGATTCTTATAATTAATATTAATTATTGAATGTGCGACTTGCCCTCCTTTCTGATCCTGTGTAAAGATTATAGAATCGTCAGTAACATTTTTTATAAATAAATTAGTAGCATTATCGCTTAGTTCTTTACCCCTAATGTTTGATTGTTCATGAGTTTTCTTTATATCCAACAATCGAGAAACTGTGTACGAATCTGGATCATCATCTATTACTTTATGGTGAAATCCACACATAAGGATAAGGTTGTTAAATCCGTGTCTTTCCTCATCAGATTGGTTGGGATCTTACCTTGGAGAATCTGGTTTTTTACCTTTAATATGGCAAATTTCTCCAGTTACAGTTCCACTCTCTAAATCAACTAGTGGAGTATTACAGTTAGGGAAATAGCATTTATTACCCGAAACAGCGAAAAGTCTTTTTTTTGTCTTGTCTCTTGGGGCAGTTAATATCATTATTATTCTTTAAGTAGATTTTTATTTCTAATATTTCTTTCTTGACTTATAATACACACTTTAGAAATATATCTTTTTCCCCATTTTTTCGTTACTTAGTATTATAAGCTATGAACGCATATAATGAAAGAGGGATCTGCAATACAACTCCTTCTAACGCTTTCATAATTATATAGGGAAACTGCGATTCTATTCTTATTTTCATCTCACAAAATAAATAGGAAAATCAAGATAAAGCTAATCTGACATTTAGTTTCTTTTTAAATATCTACTAAGTTAATTAATAAATACATAATCAACATTAATATCAAGAATATATATAGTAGGGAAATTTTTCTTAATAATAAATTATTTAATTTTAGCTTTGGAAATGAATAATAGAAAACAGAGAATCTATTTTAAAAGACTAATAGACCATTAGATTTTTATATTTAATATACTTTTTAATAAAATATCTAAAAGCAAAAGTGACACTATGCAAATTGAAGAAGTTTATAAAAATTTAATAGAGCAACATATTGGCTCTCAATTTTATAAGTCAGATTTACATTTACATTTCGAGATACCTGAACAAACTCCAATTGGAGATTATTGCAATGATCTATACGACATTCTAATAAAACATAAAATTCAACTCGTTGGTCTAACGGTCCATAGGCAAAAGGATTTAAAGGATTTGAAAAGCGGTATTGAAATTCTTAATAACTTAAATACAAAACGCGATACGGATATAACATTTCTCCCTTGTATAGAATTGAAGGATTCATCAAATACTCATTTTTCAATAATCTTTAACGGTCAAAATATTTCAGAATCAAATATTAGTAATTTACTAGGTGCTATAGGAAGGAAGAAAGACCAACCTAATGAAAATAATAAAGATCACGGGGATATAATAGACAAAAGCTTATCGGGAAATAAAGATGATTTCAGAAAGGATTTTTCAAATTATTAGGTAATAGGATTCTTTCCTCATCCTCTAGGAGAAGAGGGAATTACAAAAAACGTCACAGGAGAGGCATTAATCACATATGTTAAAAGCCCTTTAACAAGATTATGGAATTTAGGAAAACCATCAATAGGAGCAAAAAGTCTAAATCCACATAAAAATTGTCCGAAAACCTTTACAGAAACACCACAGAAATTCCATGACATAGAAGAGCTTAGAAACCTTGCAAAGATAAAAGCCTCAGATGCACACGATACATCACTTCTTGATAAAATTTACTCAATTTGCCCTTCCTGCCCATTATATGAGTATTGTAATATTGGTACCGTATATTTGAAACTTTCTGAAAAAAATATTACAGGATTAAAACAGATTGAATATGATTTTGAAACAAGGGTAAAAACGGCTCTAGACGGGGTTCGCGAAAATCCATACATAGTTGGGTTTTATGTAAATGGATTGTTCTTTAAAGAAAAATATTTTAGATTTAATCCCGAATTAAATGTATTGATCGGGGGGCGTGGCACAGGTAAATCATTCATTGTTGATATCATAAGATTCGGATTAATGTCCATTACGGAGGATAAAGAATGTTTAGATATCTTTAATAACAAAATCTTGATGCAATTAGGAAATGAAGGTAAAGTAGTAATATTTATCAAAGACAATGATGATATTATTGCTATTAGTAATACATTATTAATTCAAGAAGATACTAAAGAAATACAATGGGAAAATGATGTTATAAGAGAATTTTATAAGTTAAGCCCTCAAGGAACTTTTTATGAAATAGAACAAGAAGAAATTATAAAAAACATACAAATAGAAGCTTTGAGTCAAACTGAAATCCCTCGATTACATAAAAAAACCAGTTCTCTATTAAACATTGTTGACAAGTTTATAGAAGATTTTTCAGAAAAAAAGGAAAGGAATAATATTATTGCTGAAATCTCCAAAATGCAAAAGATATTGGCTGAGAAATATAATGAGTTTGATAATCTACAAGAGGTCAAGAATAATATTTATGATATTAACGAAAGAATAAAAAAAAAAGAAACCCATACAAAAATCCTGAAAAAACTCAATTTAGACAAATATGAATCATTAATCTCATTTAATTCAGAATTAAACAGTAGAAAAATAAAAATAAATGACTGGATTGAACGATTAATATCGAACTTAAATCTAAGTTTTAAGGCTGATGCATTTTCCTCAATTAATTCGGATTTTAAAAAGGAGATCAATAAATTAATCAATAAATTTAATAACTTTTATGAGAATATTATTCAACTTCAAAATAAAATAAAGGAAATATTATCGATTAAAAAGAATAGAATTAAAAAAGATTATGAAGACTTATTAAATGAATGGAATTTATTTTATGGTAAAAAAAATAAGGAATACGAAGATATATTAGAAATGTATGATATAAAGTATCTTTTGAAGCTTCAAGAAGATGTATTGAATCTAAAAGATATCAAGAAAGAATTGAAAGAAGATTTAAAAAGTTTTGCAAAGATTAAAAGAAATATACGAATCCTGGAAACAAAATTATATGAATTAGCCAAGAAAGTATTTGACACAACACTTGAAATACGGATAAAAAGACGAAAGGCTGTAAAAAACATTGAAAGAAGAATTAATGAATGGGAGATTAAAGCAAAAATAAGAATGAAAGCAAGACCAAAAAATCTTAAACAGAGTCTATATTACAACTGGTTAAAAAAATTTCACTCAGGAGGTAAAAAAGAAGTATTAAAAATCATACACAATAAATTTTTACCTTTTGAGCTTATAAATGATATAATTAATAAACACGCAAAACAAATATCGCAAATTATACCGTCGAAATACCATGTCTTGATAAACAAATTAAAAGAACTGATAAAAAATGATGATACCCCAAAGAGATTCGATAATTCATTAATAGAACTATTTAAAACATACATCGATTCAAAACCCGTGATTTCGTATAGAAGGAGCGGCTTAAGCAGGCATTATCATATAAGTAAAGTATCTATAGGTGAAAGATGCGCTATTCTGCTATATATCATGCTTTTAGAAGAGAGAATTCCATTTCTAATAGATCAAGCGGATTCTGAGCTAGATCAAGAATCAATAAGGAAATTTTCAAAATATTTGTTAGACGTGAAACAAAAAAGACAAATCATCGTAGCAACTCATAATCCTAATATCCCCACACTGGGAGATGTGGACCTCCTATACCATTTAGAAACCCGACCGAAAGAAGATAGAGAAGTTGGGGAGATTGAGAAATATGGAGGATTTGAGAGTTGTATTGATTCCATTCTAAAATTGGAAGGAGGAAGATCTGCCATAAAAAGACGATTTAATAAATACGATGAGAAATTTTTTTAAGTACAAATAGAATTTTTTAGCTAATGTTTAAATTGCATCCTTGATAATTTAAATAATAATTGGTATACATGGCATTCGATTGAATAGACATATAGATAAAGAATGCGACAAATCTTGGTAAATATTCATCTTATTCTGAAATCAATGGATTAAAAGTAAACATAAAACATATCTCTTATAATAAAAAGACTCTCCAACATTCTATTGCATATATCAAGAAAAAATATTTTAACAATGAAATTAAGGATAATCAAATTTTGATTCTTTCAAACGAAAAATTAAAAAAAATCATACCTAATCTGTATAAACAACAATTTTCATATTATAAAGTTTATCACTTGAAAGATCAAGATATAACTAAAAGAATTTTCATCATAGAACCCAATAAAATTAAAGATATTCCATTGTTAAAGGATAGACTGCAAATTAACGGAGATTTTTTAATTTTATTCAAAATTATATAAGGATTCAAATGTTTGGAACGAGATATTGTTTTCTTGCTCTTGAACAAAAAGAGTTCAACATATTTAAAAAGAGATAAATATGTTGGGGATTCAAGAGCGAAATTTAAGCTACACTTATACACTTATTAAAAAATTGACTTAATGACTTATATAATAATTCAATTAATTCCAATGCCTTTATCTTTACATTTATTTTCAATTCTTACAGTAATAAATTTCTCACAAATTTCAATTGCACTTTCTATGCTAAAACTGTCTTCTTTTATTAAAAATTTATTATCTTCAATCTCTGTAAAACGACATAGATTTTCTGACCTTAATTGTTCTACAATTTCTCTATATATTATTGATATATCAGAATCTGAAATACTGATTCCATATTCATCAAAGGATTTATTTAATGAAGATAAATATTTTTCCATAATTTCTTTCATCCTACTATGAGATCTCTTGGTTTTTTCATCTAAATAAGTAAATAAATTTTCTAAATATTTTTCGACTTTATTATGTATTTCCTTATTTCTTATAATCTTCTTTTTTTCTCCAATAACGACAGGTATCGGTTTTTCCATCATCCATGTGTTATATAAAATACGTGCTTGTTTACGCAGAAAAGATTTGATATCAAGAGGAAGATTTCTCTTAAAATGTTCTAATAACTTAAATCTTCTCTTCTCTAGAAGCAGTGAATATTTAGCTAAATCTAGTGGAATTAATATGGTATACACCTCTTTAGTTACCTTATCTTCTAAATTTTGTAACTGTTCTTTAGCATCTTGTTTCTTGTGATAAATCCAAACAAACAAAATAGGGTAATTATTCAAAAAAGCTTTCAATTGTTTCTTTTTTCTCCAATCTAATTTATCTTCACATGTACTTTCCACGGGCATAATCCCGATCTTATTATCTCCAATTGAGAATTTAAAATATCCATCTGTTTTAAAGCCCGCTATTTCTTTCTGCTTTTCATTATATTTAACTTTGACAATAGTTTCTTCGAATTTAAATTCTAATAAAGAAATTCTTTTTTTTATAAATTCTTTAACAATACCTTCTATTACTCTGCCTAAATCTGTGTCATTATTTAATATCCTATTATTTTTTTTTAAATTAGCTCCATCAACATTCTTAAAAATAAGTTGATATATTATCTTGTATATGTTTATTACTGCTCCAATTACAGAGCTCTCAATCTGAATACCAAGTTCGCCTATGTTATTTAGTACATCTGTTATCATTTCACCTATTAAACTAAAAAAATCAACTTTATCTTCAATTTTATTCTTTATATTCCTATAATTCATTGCCCATAATAAAGCAAATAGATTCCTTGCAATTTTATTGAAATCCCCTTCCTTAAGATCATAATCCACGCTCGAAAGAGCTTCAAATCTTCTCATAATTCTCGAACTGTGAAAATTCTCGATAATTTTTAGAATATGATAACTAAAAATTAAAAGAATATAAAACGGTAATCCCATAGTTGCTGCTTCTTCGGATATTTGGATAAGAATGTTTCCAAGTCTTTCAATTCTTTTAACTTTTTCTTCATTACTTAAGTCAGGTTCGATAATTAAGTCGATTTCATCAATAAATACATAGAATGGTCTCTGCCTATTACATTGTTTTAAACATGCTTTTAATTTCTCTTCTATATCCTTATATCCTTCAGGGGGCCTTTTAAAGATCAAAAATTTAGTTAAATTATTACTGGATTTTTCTTCATACCCGATTTTTAAAAAGTAGGCTATTTGCGACTTCCCTATACCATATTGAGCCCTCTCACTGTATATATAGTAAATCGATCCTGGAATTAAATTTAACTTAAGTATTTCTTTCAGTTCATATGCCATTTCGAGATCCTTTACTAAAAACGTTTTCACATCTTCAAATGTCCTCCTAATTGGTCTCCCAGAAATCCAAGCTCCGCAAATAGCCTCAAAAATGTGGCTCTTATATTCACGGAGAATCTCAAATTGATCTACTGCTTCTTGAATATCTGTGTATTTAACTATAATGATCTCCCCAAAATTTAAATTATTAAATCAATTCTATAATTATTTTTCATGATTACTTTTGCCTTTAATTCTCCCGTTTCACGAATTCTATAACGTTCTAATGACTCAAATTGGTCCAAATAATCTGGAGGAATTTCATTAAATCCGTATTGTTGACATATATCCCTTGTTAAATCTAAACCAATAATATCTATTTTTTTTTCTAACCATAGTTCAAGTAGATAATCGTTAATTTTATTTTTTCTTGGGTGATTCCAAAACTTAATTTTAATTTCTTTAACTGAAAGATGACGCGTAATTCGCATTATATAATTCAAAATGATATTTTTATTTCTCTCATCCTCGGTATCATTATTAATAAAATTTATCACGCTAATTCGATCTATTAAATATATCTTTTTTAGCAATGATAATAGTGCTTTCGAAGAACTATATGATATTTTTCTGCCCTTTTTCTCGATTAAATCTTTTATTATTTTAGGATTATAAATATTATTTTTTAAATTCTGTAAATCTTTATTTGAAAGAAATTTCGTTTTAATTTCTTCTCTTAATCTGCTAATAAAGTCTGTAAACGATTCCGCTTTTATTATACCCCCAAAGATAATATCTCGAAACCTTATATATTTCATGAATGTTTTTTTAGAAATATTTAAATCTTGATATGTCGTATGAGGAACTTTACTAAGTCTATATAACTTTTTAAGATCTAAATAAGGGATAACTATCCTTTCATTCTGCAAATTAATCACCAACTTACTTCTGACCCTAGATATTAAATTTATTAATTAGTCCTTGTTTAAATCAATTAAATTTAACCTTATAAATCTATTTAATTTTTATATAGTAATTAATGAATTTTTTTGAAAATATGGTAAATCTTTTTGCCTAGAATTATAAAATGACTCTAAATCTTTTTTATTAATATTTGAGAAATTACCTCAATTTAAATAAACTTTTATGAATCCTTTAATACTTTTGAAGCTATTCCTAAAAAGCTTGCGTTAAAATTAGAAGATATTTTTTTTGCAGTTTTTATAGCTTATATGCAATAAAATGCTAATTCAATATATACCGTTTCGTACTACTTCTTAATTTTGTTAATTATCAGTTTCTATAGTTATAAAACCTAAATTTCTTGAGACCTTGAATAGTAATATTGACTATATATTGTAAAATAGTTAAGACTTTTCAATCTTTTTTAACTCCTTTTTCAAGCGTTGTAATTCTTTCATTTTAAAAACCACTCTTTTCCCTTTTAAAATTGACTTTTTAATCTCCTCTATTTCCCATTTATATCGATACCATTCCTCTTTATCATATTCATTTAGATGTTCAGGAGCAAATTCATATTCATCAGTTATTTTTTTTAATTCTTTTTCAAACAATTTAATATCCTTTTTGTCTGTAGATTCTTTTATTGCATCCTTATAACGGTTATACTCAGTCAAAATATAACCATTAGGGAGCTTTTTTAAAACATTTGGTCTTTTCAACAAACTTATCTTCTGATCAGCTATAAATTTAGCTATAATAAAATTCTGAACCGGATCATCTAATGCATTCCATTCTTTAAGAATATTCTTTAAATTTTCTGAAGTGGTATTTAAAAATTCTAAAAATTCCTTCGCTTTCTGTTCAATTTCAAAGTTATCAGTATCTTTCATCTTAACTCGTTTTAGTATTTTTTTATAATGTAAAAATTATTTCTTTTCATCTTTTTCAAGAATTCTATAAAGATAGATTCTTCCACTCTTTTTTCGAGTGATTCTTTTTGCTTTTAGAAGTTTTTTTTGCGTATAATAAAATGCTTGGGAAGATTTATAACCCAAAGCTTTGGCCCATTTTTTTAATGAACAAGGCTGCAGAGTTCTCAACTTATCTAATGCTAATTCTTCGAAGACTTTTAAAACCAAATTTTAAACACCGCCTAATTGATACAAGCGAATCAAAATGATGCATAAATAATCATTACGGTATGCTATTCTTTTCTTTTAAAAAAAAAAATTTTATTCCCATCAACAACACAACAATAATCCCCAGAGAGCTTTCTATTGAATAATTTACATATTCCCTTTTTTTTGTCATAATTTTCGCATTTGCAGCACATTCTCTTTTTATTCGATTGAAGCATACTTGTCATGTTTTTCATTTAAATATAATTATTTAAACAAAAAGGAAAAACTAGTTAATTCATGAAAATGGGGATATCAATTTTATAGTATCTCACAAGAATAATAGGCTATATAGAAGTTGATTAAATAAGTAGAATCTTAGTTTTTTTATGATATAAAATAGAAAATAAAGTAAAGTTTTTATAAAAAAATAAAGTCTTATTTTTTAAGAAAAAAGTTATAACACTATTTATTTTTATAAATGTTAATAGAGTGATATTTTTATATTACTTTGTGTAAAAAAAATAAAGTCTTTATTAAATATTTAAGAAATATTTAAGAATTTGAAAGTGTAAAAAAGTGGAATTAGCTTTCATATTTAATAGAAAATTATTGCGAAAAAATAGTGTGTCAATAGATAATTTTGTTAGGTTTGCTTCTCAATTTCAAAAAGCCATTTATGATTTAGGAGAAGCCCAAAATCCCCAAGTTAAAAAAAAAATATATACCTTATTAATTAAAGATCAAAAAAAAGGATCACAAGTTTTTGTTATGATCCCACAATACCAAACAACTAGTTTTGGAACTTCTCCAATTGATGAAGTTATGCAAAACTTCTCTCAGATTAGTAATTTAATTGATAGAGACAGAGATGGAAGTAATTATAATGAGGCAAAAGCATATTTTAACGATTTAGAAATAAGAAGAACATTTTTAAAACGTATAAAAAGTTTATCAAGATACCCAGGATCATTTGCAATCGAACTTAAAAAAACTCATGATTCTGAACCGATAAGAATTTTTAAAGCTAAAAAAAATTATAGAAAAACTCTAAATAAATGGCGAAGAATGGATATTGAAAAAAGAATTGAGCAGATTACAGGAGCCTTAACCATAATTCATGGAGAACGAGATCTTTATATAAGAATAAGAGATATCTTTGGAAATTCTATAGAATATAAATATGATGAAAAAGAAGAGCCTCGTTTTCTCAATATGTATAAAAAAGTAATAAAAGTAAAAGGTCTTTACAATCCAATAAGAAATCAACTTGAAAAAATCGAAATGTTAAATGTTATAAATATATTACCAATAGAAGATGTGAGAGGGATTAGATTCACTAGAACTCTAAATTTAAAATTAGAATTCAAATATGATGCATTTTTTGCTAAAAATGAAGAATTAAATATTGTAGCCGCAGGGAAGACATTCTCAGAAATGTATAATGATTTATATAATTGTATTATTTCTCACATAAGGTATTTTATTGTTAATGATGATTTATTAACAAAAGGAGCTCAAAAAATCAAATATAAATTGCTCAATTTAATAAATGAAAAAGATTTGAAGGAAATTAAAGATGGCTACAATAAAAAGACATAAATTATTAAGCGAATTTAAGAGAAAAGGCTTTGAAACCGAGGAGGGGGGTCCTCATATAGATATTTATTTTGCATATAAGGGGCGTAGATCTCCATTTAAAACTTTTGTGAGTAGAGGGAGTCATGGAAAAATAATAGAGGATTATTTAATTGGAAGAATGGCCGCCCAATTGCATATCACGGTAGAACAATTTTTAGGTATCTACAAATGCGATTATGATGGAGATGATTACTTTCGGTTTGTAAAAGAAAGTTTAGGACCAGATCCCTTAGATATTTTGTAATGCTAATTATTTATACAAAAATACTCTATTTTTATAAATATGATTATTATTCTATTCCATTTTTATATTTCTAATTTAAAACAAATAGAGTTAAATAGATACCCATTCCAAAATTATATTTTTTGCTTCTTCATTAAATTCTTGGGGTCTCTCTATTTTGCGTTTTAGAATGGAAAAATAATAGAGAAAAATTTAAAAATAAAATTTTAATCACTTTAATTGTCAAAAAGTGTAAAAATTTTTTTTATTAAATTCATATTCTCTTTTTTGTTTTTCGTAATTTTGATATTTATAATTTTATGGAAAGAAGATTACCTTTTACCTTCTCTTTTAATTAAAAAGAGGTTTTAACAAATTAACATAATGATCTCTTATTGAATATTCTGGAATGTCGGTACTCTCTGCTACTATTGATTGGGTTAGAACTGATTTATAATTATATTTTTTTGCTAATAGTTTATCAGCTAAATATATTACGGCTCCCATCAAGATATAGGGATTTCTACCCCCTCGCTCCATTAATGGAAGATGGTCTAATATTTTTTTACATATTTTCCTCAACTCCACCTGATATTCCAATAAAGGGAAAGGGCTCTTCTTTAGTATTAATCTTTGTTTAAGAGATTTGTGATTAATAACTTGATTAACTAACTTTGAGCAATAAATTTCACTTATAGGTGGTCTAATCGTTTTATCTAAATGCTTTTTATATTTTAAACCATCTCTTAATATTAACCTTGGATTTACTCTGTGTCCAAGATTTTTAAATTCCGCTGCGATTTCATTAATACTGATGGGAGCTTTGAAATTTTTACATGCCATAAAGATACAGAAAGCTATTAATGTAATATTGTTAATTACGTCATCATCTTTCTTAATAATCTTCTTATAGAAGAGTGCCGCACTCGCTCTTACATTTAGAGTTAAATTTAAATTTATGGCAACTCTTTTTAGAATCTTAAATATTCGATATTCTGTCTCATGGTTTTTAATTTTGCTAAACCTAAAATTTTTTTTCAATCTATTGAATAACCTCTGCCCACTAGGGGAGAGATAATTTCCTTTAAGATCCTTTAATTTTTTTGATTTTTCATAATCAATGTATGACCCTAGCCCCCCAACAAAATCAGTTCTGTTTCCTAAAGCAACATACTGTTTATACGAACTGCCATCCTTTTTATTTTCCTCAAATTGATAAGAAGAGATTTGAAAAATTGAATTAATTACTAATCCACATTTTTCACATACCCTTTCAAAGCCATTGCAAATAATGTTGCCCCCACATTCAGGACAAAAATTTTCAAAATATTGATTTGTATTCTCAACCGTCATTTATTTAATTCACCTTGATAAATTAGATTAAATTAAACTAACACCTGAGGCATTTAAATGTATTTTCTAGAGAATTTATCTATTAGAACGATAAATTCTTCTATAAGAGGGGTGTTTGGAAGTAAATCCTAATTTTCAAAAAGTTAGCCGAATACAAAAAAATTTTTCTCTGGTTGACAATTATTTAAATATGTAGCAATTTTTAGAAGTATAGTGAAAAATAAGGAAAGAATTAGGAACATTAACAGTCTGCATAAATCAGATGCAGAGTCCCCTAAAAATAGCATTTAATTTTGGTGTTCATATAAAGCTGGTTATTTTATTTATAGAAATATTCTTTAATATTAATTTAGAGAGATTTCTTAACGTCACTTCTGTTGTTTTGCATTCTCCTCCAATTATTCCTTGTGTTCTCCTGTCATTAGTAATAATGCTAGCCACATAAATAATTGAAGCTGCAATACTGTCTGGAGCCTTTCCAATTAAAAAATCTTTTCCTCTACATTCTTTATAAATTCTCAAAGCTTCATGCTCTACTTCATAAGAAAATTCCAATCTATTGACATATTTAGTGATAAGTTTTGAGATAGATATCGGAGGTAATTTTATCTGAAATTCTTTAATGACTAAAGAGTAATAATGTCTAAATGATTTATTTGTTATATTATAAAACTCTATTAAATCGGAAACATTAATTGGAAACTCAAATTTTCTACATATTATATAAATAGACGTTGCCATGAATATTTTAATTGATCTTCCATTAGCAAGATTTTTCTTCAAGATTTTTCTATATAATAACGCCGCACCTTCTTTCATTAATCTTGGCAGATGGAATTGGGAACATATAGAATCCAAGTAACCAAAAGCTTTCTTTAAGTTTCTATCTGTCCCTTTCCGACTTTTCATCCAGGTGTTGACTTTTCTTAGGTGTTTTATTTTTTGACTATTATACATGAATGATTTTTTCTTACCCACTTCTGAACCCAAATCTTTATCAAAAATTGATAAAGATGTTGGCATTCCAGCACGTGCTCTTCTCTGCTCTTCTTCTCGATTATAGGCTCTCCATTCAGGGCCATGATCAATAACTCTTTCCTTAACAACAAGTCCGCAAGATTCACATATTATCTCGGCTGTCTTTTCATCATAAATTAATTGAGCTTTCTTACATTCTGGACAAAAATTTTCCTCTTTCAACTAGCAACTACCTAACCTAACACTTGTTAAATGCTAAACAACTTTTAAAAATAAGTTTATAAACATGTTCTTTTTAGTTCTAATTTGAACCTGAACATTGAGAATTATCTCAAGATTTAGAATGTTGAATTTGATATTTTTAGAGGACTTAATTTTTTGGTGAAAATGTCTATAGATAATAGAACACAATTAAATAAATAATGAAATAACCAAGCAAAAAGAATCCCATTCGAGAGGAAAATGGTTGAAAATAAGATACTGCAATAAAAACATATCAGAAAAAAGATAATTGTATCGATGTTAAAAACTCTGAAATTGAGAAGATGAAGAAACGAGAAAAGAAAACTAATTATAATAACAATAAAAAACATATTGAAAGAAGTTAGAGATGTAAGTAAATTAATTAGAAAATATCTAAACACTAATTCTTCTGAAAGTGTTAATGTAGATATCAAAAAGAATAAAAATAAAACATTTAAATTCTTAGGATTGTCAATTAAATAATGTATTAAAGTTAAATTTCTGTTTCTTTTTGCTGAAGATTTTTTATACTTTTCAGCTAAAATCAAGAAGAGAATAATGATAACGAGAAAAAAGAAATAATATATAACAGAAGAATCAAATTTAAACAAAATAATATATGGAGAGGCCTGAAAAATATCAATCTTATAATCGAAAAAATTGGAATTGTTTAAGTAAAGCAATAAAAGTAAAAAAAAGAAAATCATTAGAATTATTGTCCAATAAATTATTTTCTTGAGTTTTTTCTTTCTTGCCAAGCGGATGCTGAGTAAAATTAATAGAGAAAACATTAAAACAGAATTTAAAACATCTAAAACAAGATTATTATAAGTTAGATTTATAATCGTGAAATTAATATAAAATGAGCTTAACAAACTCAAAATATAATATAAAACTAAATCTAGTTTTTTAACAACAAATCGCATACCTAATACTATAGATTTTAAAAGTAATAATTTAAAACATATGTTTTTTCTTTAGTCAAAAATAAGCTAAATCTAAAATTTGATATTAGAGGAAAAATAAAATATTAGAAAACTAATGGTCTTCCTAGTTTTAAAAAAACAAGTCTTGTTCCTTTCTAAATAAATTTTATAAAATCAAAATAAAAAATTAGAAAAAGAGGCATTATTATGGAATTAATGATAGAAAGAAAACTCATATCTCCCATACAAAACTTTTTGATTAAAACACTTAAAAATAATGGACCATTAACCAGAAGAGAACTTGTTAGCAAGTTGAATATACCAAGAACTACTGTTTACGATAATTTAATAAAATTACAAAAAGAAAATATAGTCAAAAAATTTTCCAGGAATAATGGTAAAAAAGGAAGGCCTAAAATATACTGGGAAATTAATAAATAACTCCTTTTTTCATTTTTAACTTTTTTTTTTAAAAAAATCTATCAGATTCAAGTAAAAAAATAAATTTCATCAAAAAAGAAGTTAACATCTTTTTAAAGATTAAAATTCGCTTTTATATTTGGAATTAGAGAATTAAAATCATTTATTTGAAAAAAGTGACAATTAATATTGAGAACCCCTTCTTGATTCCTCTAATCTTATTTGAGCCTCTTTAAGAAAAAGGAGCAAGAAATAGATATCCTCGCTTAAGATTATAATATAAAAGGTTAAGATAATAAGATTGCTACTTTATATATGAGAATATTAAGTAGATCACCAAAAGACAAAAATCTGGGAATCTCAGCAAGGTTATCCATTTCCTGACACAACCTTACAAATTTTATTGTTCTGTCAATTATTCATTATAAAGCTTTTTATTTAAATCTATGTATTGCTATACCTTTAGGGATAAAAATAAAATGAAACATTTAACGTAATTTAAAAATTCAAACAATTAAACATGAAGATTGGCGATAAATTCAAGTTTTATTAGTTCATTTGAATTAGGCAAATAATTTTTAATTATCATAAGATTAATAATATTTTTTATTTTCTAATTCCTGTTAATTCATGGATTCATAACTAACCCATAAAGAATTAAAACAATATTAACAATAACAATGAATATATCAACTATCATAGCTAGAGTATAAAGTAATTTAAAAATAAAATTATAATTGATATCATCGCCAATCACAATTCTAAATTGAATAAAAATATAGTAAAAGGGAAACAAAAGAATAATATATAGCAAGAAAGCTATCATTTGAGGGAATGGCTCAGACACAAGCAAATTAAATAAAAATATTATGATTTTAAGGAAGAAAAAGAAAAATATCGGAAATAATATCAGACTAAAAATATCCAAATTAGAATCACTCTCTCAATTTTTTTTAAGTATTATTAGATTCTACAAAGAATTTATTATTTTTCTTCCAATCTTCCCAAAAATTGCTTGCTCTCATAGGATTGGAGGAATAGTAAGATAATTTAGTAAAAAATTGAATTAATTTTTGATTTGATATTTTTCTGCTATTAGCTAAAAATTCAAATATATCAGAATAAAGGGTAAAATATTCAATGAATTTTTTTTCAGATATAGATTCATATTTGCACAGATTTTTAACAGTTTTTAATTCGTACAGGTTTCTTTTTAATTCCCACTTATCTTCCGTGGGATTATATTTAAAGATTTCTTGAATAAAATTACTAAAAGAGTGGTTAAGCGTATCTATTTCTACAATTGATACTATTCTTCGATTTCTTTCTTGATCACGACTCATTAATATCACTAAACCTAAATCATCAAGTTGGGATTTAGTTATGTGGAAAGTATCAAGAAATCGTCTTAAAAGCGACGAAATACTGTTAGAATGAATCGTTTGAAATCCCTTTAGGCCTGCCTCTAAGCAATGAAATAGGGCTTTCGATTGTTCTTCTGTAAGAATTTCCCCAAGAAAGATAATATCTGGCGTGCGATGTAAAAGAGTTTTTATATGTTTACTTTTTGTATATCCGTTTTCATTATCTTCTAAGGCATCAGCATGAAATTTTAATTGATGTTTTCCAAATGTAAATTGATCGAGGGATTCAACAATGTTTTCTACATAAATCTTTCGAAACTCTAATGGGCTTATAAAATCGAGGGCGTTTATTAATGTAGTTTTTCCTGTATCTGTTTCCCCTGTAACTGTGATGTTTACTCTAAGCAAAATGCAGAAATATAAAAATGATGCGATATCCGGACTTAAAGTATTAAATTTTAATAAATCTTGCACATTCAATATATTCTTATCTAACTTTCTTATGTCCAATGAATAATCTGCTACATTTATTGGTTTTATATCAATTGAAAACCTTGAATAAAAATATTTATTTTTAATAACACATTTCAATGTAGGAGTCGAGTAATCAAGCTTTTGCCCGCTATATAATCTAAGCAAGGTAATAATTCGTTCTATATCATCTCTATTAAATAATATAGAGCTTCGACATCTACCAAATCGTTGATGATTTAAATATATTGCCCCATCCGGACCGTCTAAAAAGATCTCCTCTATAAAATCATCAATTAGTAGAGGAAAAATCTTACCTAGGTTAATATATTGGATTGTTATATAGAGGGAAAGCTTTTCTTTCATATCCGAATCAATTGTATAATTATTTTCAAGAATTCTTATCACTTCTTTTTTATATAGTTTTATTAGGGTTTCAAGATCAACAATTTCGTCAAAATATAAGAGTTCGATTTTATTTAGAATATCCGTAACAATTTTTGTATAATAAGATTTCTCAGTTTTCTCATAGTTTAAATAATATTCATAATATTTCTCTTTCATTTCTTTTAGCGTAAATATATTTACTCTATAAATTTCATTCTGAGTTGTATATGTATCAATTAATTCTCTTTCTGAGTCTTTTGAGAAATCATGAAAATAAGAAACATTGCTGGACTTTCTCACCTTTTCAGGTGAATGAGACTTAGTTATTATGTATTCATAAAAATAGAGAGGTTTTTTACCTTGAAACGAGTTATAAGAATTTACAATAAGAGTAGATTCGAATATATCTAAAATATCTATGAGATATGATCTGATTTCTTCTTTACAATTAATACAATTAGAATCTTGTATATTAAAACTTTCTAAGTTATTTAAAATAGAACTTAAATTAATATAAGTCTCGATAGGATCAAGTAATTCACCTTCATTTGAGAGAAATAACTTTTTTGAATCTGGTAATTTGCATGAAAAATCACTATAAATGCATTCCTTTTCTCTTAATTCTATTATTCGATTTCTAATTTTTCCTATTCTTTTGGTTTGTTTGAAATAATCCTTAAATATAAGGGTTGCGGACTTTGGTATCGAATCATTTAACGATTCTATATATATATCTGAAAACCTATTTTTTACATTGTTTTTTATGTGATTAAATAGACAATAATAACACTTTTTACTATCAATAAATCCCTTTTTATATAGATAACAATTTCTACATTCAATTCTTAGAACTTTCTCTTTTGACCCATCTAAATTTTTAATATTTTGGATATTTGAAGTCATTTTAAAAAATTTCGCACTCTTTTTATTAACTTTTAATTATTATTATAAATTTAAAAAATATCAACAACAATCTCATTTGAGTTATTATCAAAATAAATATTTAATTGATACGAACAGTACGAAACCAAGAGATATTCTGCAGGTCTTAAATTAATGGGATAATCTTTCGGTATTATTATTAATTTTTCAATTAAAAATATATAATTAATTCGATTTTCTTGAATATCTATTTTTAAATTACCAAGCATTGTAATTTGATGTGAATATGTGTGATTTCTGTTTTGATTCACAAAATTTATTCCATTATTAATATCTTGAACTATAAATAAAGAATTATCTAAATTATTTACTTCTTTGGAATAACTAAATGCTCTATTAATTTCAGGCATAATGAATGCAAAAAACGGAATAAAAATTAATATACCTGCTATAATTAATAAAATCTTTTCAATTACCTTCATATAAATGTAATTTCGAAAATAGTTATAAAAACTACCTATTTTAATTAGTTTTACTTCAATTCTTCATAGCCCGTAATATCTTAAATTATAAATAGGAATTCTTTTTTTCGGCAGTAACAGTAATTTTATTAGAATCTTCTTTATTTATTAACCATTGAATAACCTGACGCAAAAATTCATTTTCATCATCAGACTCTTTGAGTTCCAAATTTTTAAGTTTGTCGAAAAGTTCAGCGATTTTATCCTTAGTATCCTCATTTAAACGACCTATACTATTTTCTAGCCTTCTAATAGAATCCTCTAATTTTTTTTTTACCTCCTCATCTATCCCCTCTAATTTTTTTTTAATCTCCTCATCTATCCCCTTTTTTTCTTTTTCTTGCTTAGTATCTCCTTCCTTATTTTTTTTTTCTTTCTTTTCCTTTATTTGCTCCTTTATTTTTGCTAAATTGGATTCTTTTGCCCGTAATTTCTTTTTTAATTCTGAGATTTCACCCTCCTTTTTTTCTATCATCTCTTTAGCACCGTCTTGCTTTATTGAATTTAATTCAAATTTCTTTCTCGAAAGATCCCATCTTAATTTATTTATCTCCTTCTCAGTTCTCTTAATGTTTTCCTTAATAGAAAGTTTTTCTTTAGGTATATTATTCTCTTTATTTAATAATTCTTTTTGTCCTTTTATTTTTGTATTAATCTTTTCAATCCTTTTTTCCCTTTGATTATATTGTTTATCGTTCCGCTTTATCACACTTTCAATGTCTTTTAATTCAACATTACGCTTTCTTAAATTTTCTTCAATTTGTTTTACATGGTCTTGTGTTTTAATAATATCTTTTAAATCTTGATTTTCCTTATTTTTATTATTCAAATAATGACCTGTTTTCGCAAATTTCTCATAAGAATCTTGTTTTATCGCCAAATTCCTGTTTAATTTTTTTAATAGTTTCTTTTCTCTTTTAACAATACCATTTTTTCTGCTATATTTCTTGACTAGAGATTTTGTATCTTTTTTACTCTTTTCTTTAGAAAAATTCTTAGTATTATTCTTATTTATTCTATTCCTACTCTTATTATTTAATGATTTTACCATTTTTACTCTATATTAATTTAAAAAAAAGTTTATAAAATACCATATAATAATGATTTATATAAAAAATCGTTAGACTACTTGCTAACTTTAGTATAAATAGTATTATAAATTAGTAAAGTTATCCTTAATCGCATTACCAGAAAAGAGGCTCTTTAATTAATCTTTGAACCGCATTGGGAGCAAAATTTAGCACTCTCCTCATTAATTTCTCCACACTTTAAACAGAGAGATGTAGAATTAGTAGGAGTAAAATCTATTGTTTTAAAAGAGATTAGGTCCCCTGTTGAATTTGAATCAAAAATCGCTATCCTATTTTCCATACGCTTCATATATTCAATTTGAGATGGATCTGACGCTAATCTTTTAATACTAAGTAAATCTTGCGCTAATATTATCTTGGAACTTGGAGAGGAAATTGCTGTATCACGAAGCTTGTGCGCTTGTTGATCAGCAGTGATAAAACTAATGAATCTATCCCGATACTCTTCTGCTAAATCGTGAAAAAGCTCTCCCACTCTCTTGGAGGCGATGAATTCATCATTTTCTGGATCTCTCTCATCGGGATTTTTCCCTATTATTCGATGAGCCTCATCGATTTCAATTAATTTTAAGTTCGAATCTTCAACTTTATTAGGTGTAAGCGTTTTTATTGTCAGCAAAATGAGAATAGTGAGAAGTCTCTGAATCCAATCATTACAATTCACTAAGTTAATTTGAACTGTTTTTCCACTAATCCATTCCTCATACCATAAAGCTTCATTGAATGGATTAAGAATATCCTCCACTGTTTTATTCAGATTAAAATTCAAACGAGTGTAAATAGCTGATGTAATTCTATTTTGATATTTAATATCGTAGGAGCTCTTCTCTTTAAAGAAATAAGCTCTTGTCAATTTTAAAAGCTCCCTTATTGAGCTTGGTGGACATTTGTTTTTTATAATATAATCCATTAATTCTTGCGAACATGCATAGAATGCTTCCTGCTGGAAGCCAAGTGCCCCCATAATGCCTTTAGATGTTTCAGAGATATGTTTTTCAAGTAGGCTTGCGTCAACAGGGTACATGTATGGAACTTTCAAATTCTTACCATAAGTGTATTGTCTTTCGGCGGAATATATATTTTCTTCAATCTCTCTCTTATAGTTTATAACTAAAATCCCTACTTCAGGTCTCTTTTCCCTAATATGCTTATTAATATTACCCATTACATAAGTTTTTCCCGAACCAGTCTTACCTACAATTAATAAGCCCTGATCAAGATCATCGACATTTAGATATATTAACTTTTCCGTAACCTTGCCATACTTATTAATCCAATATCCAATAGGAATTCGGGAACTATTTTCAGTATGATTTCTAAAATTGATAGTTTGATTCTTCAATCCACGAGGTGTGTGTATAGGCATTTTCTCTGTGAATGTAAAATCAAATGTTAGTGGAGTAAGATAATTTCCGTGGGGAATAATCCCACGATAGAAATCAGCCCTAGTTCCACAGCTCACTTTTTTAATTTTACCAACTTTTTTAGTATTTCTGATTGATATTTCTAAACTTTTTAAAATCCCCTCAATTTCAAACTCATCATATGCATTATTTCCATTAATATTATAATTTATATAAATCCCCATATAAAACAATTCTCTTCTCCACATGCGAATGAAATTCTCTTTCTCATTTTTATCCTTGTATTTCATTGCAAGAACTCTTGCCTTCATCTCTGGCACCTTTCTCTCAGGTGCTTTTTTCCAAATTAAAGATATTTTAAGGTCTATATTCTTTTTTTCAAATATTGTGATCAAGTGATTAATTAATTCAAATCGTGTTTCATATGGCGGTTTGGGAATCCTTAGTCTATACCATCGCTCTTTCATATATAGTTCACTTTTTCTAAAAGGCCTTATGGACACTTTTCCGTCTAATCCCGGATACTCTGATTCTAAGTCGGTTAGGATTTTATTCCCCTTCATTATTCCTTCCTTTTCCGTCTCGGTTAAAATGATAAATTTGAATTCGAACCGTCCTTTTTTTAAATTAATTTGCACACGATTCGCTTTCAATACTCGAAAATAATCTTTTAACCATGTTGCTATTTTCTGTTTCTTTTTTTGATCTTCATTTGTTACTTTGCCTATTTGTGTAATTTCAACAGTAGTTAAATAATGATTTCCCTTGTGTTTATATAATTTACTTTTCTTAGATGTTTTATTGTTTAGGGATTTTAATTTGATAAAAGGTCCAATCAATAAAATAATGAGAGTATGATAAAAATGAATTATATAATTAATTATAGGTCTATATCCAAGCAATATAACAAAGATAATTATTAATGAGATGATTTCATAATAACTAATTCCTATAAACTTATAGTTTAAATATATATACCATCCAATTAATGTAATTTGAAAGATCCGTTTCTGCTCTTTCGATAGGTTGGCTAATGAAACACTTATGATTAAAGATAAAAAAATAATCATGAACGTAGATTCAGGAAACGGCAATAGGATTCCGGAGAGCACAACGTGAAATAAAATGATTATTATCGCTATATAAATATAATAAGTACCCCCTACTGAACGCTTATGAATTATATAGAATTCTAAAGAGTACAAGATTAGGATTAAGATCATTTCTAAATTCATTATAATCTGCAGCCCCTCTGTCAAGTTGCCTGAAATTAAATCTTCTAAATAAATGAAAATAGATATAAATAGAGTAAGTAAAATTAAATATTTCCCAAACCGAAATATTTTTTCATACTTTTTTTTCTTGTAAAATATAATACCTGAACAAAAGAGAATACCTATTAATATTATCAAATAATAGTATCTAATTGAGGTAAATAACATTCTCGTACTTATTTTAAATCTATTTATAAAAACAAATAGTTTTTTATAACAAAGAATAAGGGTAATTTCGAATGATCTTAAATATTTTCATTTATATTAAAAGAAGGTGGTGAATTTGCATAAAAAAAAGAAAAATAAATTTAAATTTTCTTCTCATTACATAGAGGAAGATTTAATGTATTTTATGAGTGTTAAGGATAAAGTATATTTTGCCTTAAATTTTCTTCAATCGGAAAGATACATAGAAATAATAGAGATTCTTAATGAATTTTTAATGCAAGGTATCCTTGACTCCTATTCGCTAGAATACAATATTTCAGATCAAGATGCGCCCTTGATAATTATCCGATTTAAAGAAAAAAATAAAAATGAAATCATAATGAAATATAGACAAATACATTCAAAAATTAACGCCATACCTGGAATTACCTCAAATTCAATACCCCCTAATTTGATTAAATTATATTTTTTAGAAATTCTCAATATGGATAAAATCAAACCAAAAGCAGAGATAAAGAAATTTAAAGATTTAATTGAGATAAAAGAAGAAGATAAATCGTTTTTTTTTAGATTTTACAATATCGATTTTACATTAACTAAAGTGAATGAAAACGCATACTTTTTTTCAGACTTAATAAAATTATTGAAAAGTCAAAAATCAACAATTAGATTAATAATACCCTTTAAATTTATTGGATCTCTTTTTTTTTATCCTTATATAGTCGAATCTTTCATGATTCGAAGTGAAAACCACAATCTCAAAAATTATGTCAATGATTTCTTTAAAATCGAAGCACTCCACTTTAAAAAGCCCGAAGAGAGAGATATTGGAAGAGTTTTATGGCGCTTACCATTATTAGAGGAATATAGAGGCGAATTAAATAAAGAAAATAGCTCACTTGAGGTTTTTAGTCTTCGAGATAAACCTAAATTAGATGAGATACTAAAAAAGATTAAATCACGATTAGAGACAAGAAATGTTAAATATGAGGTACTAAATGAAAGCGCGTTAATAATAGAAAAAGGTATCATGATTGTATTACTCGATGAATTTAATGAAGAGAGAATAATAAAAATATTAGAGATGCAAAACATTTTTAAAATCTATATTATATTTCTCAATCAACAACATCTGAGGAGATTAAAGACTCAATACGACAATATAGAGCAATTAGAGCAAGTAAAAATCCTAAGTATAAAAGAGTTTTTTCAATTAAACGTAGATTTCTTCTAGATTAAAAGTAAAGAATAAAATAACCAAAAAGGAAACTATGAAAATAAAACATGTTAAAAATAAAATTATCTTAAACCTTTTATATCGAACAATTTTCATAAAAAAATATGAGGTTATCAGAGTACAGGCTAATAATATTACAAATGTCATAATAACATCATTTATTTTAATTAATTCAAAAAAACTTATTTTAGTATAAGAATTCAATGCTAAAATATCAGATTCTCTCAAAATCTCTATAGCAGCCATAAAGAGAGGAAGGAAACCCCCAATTGCACCTAATATTATTGGAAAGAGAAAAACAAGCAATAAAGCGATTATCTTATTCGATTTAATAATTTCTGAAAATCTTTCTTCAAGATTTTTATGTCTTCTTAGGATTATTAATATATCCCTAATTTTATCGCTGGTTCCCTTAGAACTCTTAATCATCATCTTATAAATAATATTCATTAAAATGGAGTAACGATTATCTTCAAGTTCTGTTTTAAGGCTCTTAATCATATTTTTTAACGTTACTTGTAAACTCAAAAGTCTTGCCGTCTGGTATGATAATATTTTCTTTAATACTTTAAATCGCGGTTTTATTGCGAAGCAAGCCTCAGCAAAGGAAAGTTCGGGGCTCTTTTTTAATAAAAAAGCTGCTAAAGTTTCTAAAAATTTTAAAAATTCTATAAATTTTTGCTTTTCATACAAATTGAATCCATCTACAACACCAATTAGAGAGGAATTATTCTTAATTAGTTTTTGATAAAGAAAAAATAAACATAAGATAATAAAAGGTAAAAGAAAAATCGAATATACCAACGGAATTAGTTCAAATAAAATAATAACACATAAAATTATTGGAAAAAAAAATCCAATAAAAAACATTATCCCTAGTTTAACCTTGAGATTTCGAATCACCTTCTTAAAATGCTTCTCTTCTTTGGATTCGTCGAAGTAGCGTTCATCAATTGAGAAATTGCTTAACAATAAATCCTTAATATAGTAATTAAAATCCAAACTTGGTGTAATCAATAATTTCAATTGATTCTCTAAACTATGACCGATTAACATTTTTGAGAATATTTCCTTAAATCTATGAGAGATTGGAAGCTTAAATTGAATTATAAGTTTTGTAAATATTATTCCCAAATCTGATTTATCGCCGACTAACTTAAACAATGAGAAATTTATCCTTAATAAATATATTAAGGCATTTATTGATTTTTCATCACTTCTGATTCTTCTAAACAAAATTGTATTGAAAAAATATGCAACAACAGTAGAAAGTATCATACTTAATGTCAAGAGTAATAAAAGGATAATGAAAAATGAAGATGAAATCATACCAATTAAGATAAACGTTATTAAAAAAAAAGGTATAAAAGAAAATAAAAAAATGAAACAAAAAACAATAAAAGTTGCCTTTCCAACCTGCTCCTCGGTAACACTATATAATTTTTCATACAGATATCGATAATCTTCTTCAAGATCCAACAAAAACCTCATTAATGGAATATTGTATTTTCCAATTTTCTTAATGAACTTAATGTATCTATTTAAACTTCCCTTTCCCCTCATCTTCTAAATGGTTCACCACATTAATATTACTGTAAAGGATTCAATTATCTTAACGCTATTAAAAACTAAATTTAAGCCGAAATAACCTTGAAAACGTGCTACAACTTGATCCCATAAATCAAAAATCCATAGTATTAAAAAAAGGATAACAATGATCCCGACTAGAATGACGATGATAGGGATTATGATGTTGTTTAAACCTCTTTCATTTTTTAAAAAGCGTTTTAATAATTTTCTTCTTTTTTCTTTCTTTTGCATATGCCTACCTCATAAAATTTATATTATTTTTTGTTATTCCTAAAATAGTTTAATAAAGTCTACTAATTTTTATTAAAAAAACGATAAAAGAAAACAAAAAAGGTATCTTTATTAAGTTTTTTTTAAAAAAAAATAGAAATGTTCGAAAATATTCCTGAATTAAAATTAGTATTATCTTTATTACATTTTATTATCCCAATCTATTTTATAATATGGAAAAATGATATTAAAATCCCCTATTTTAAATATTTTTTACTTATTTTCATAACACCTTCTTTGTATCTATATATCAGCCATAATATAAACATTCAAAATGTAATATATGAATTATTTTATTTTTCGACATTAGCTTTATCAATTATATTGTTAGCGATAATGTTTATTATTCCTGATATTAAAATCCCGATAGTCGGAAAAGAATTTGAAGCTAATGAGCACAACAAAAAGGAAAAAACAGAAAATGCAGAAGAGGATGAACAAGATAAGAAGGTTGATAAATTACAAAAAGTTATCGACGACATTATTAGAAAACAACATTAGAAAAATATCTCTAAATTTAAATTTAACATCTCTACTGAAAAAATTCTCACTCCATAATGGATGAACAATTTATTGAAAACCAGGACCATAATATGGGGAAGAATTAATAAAAGGCAAAGATTGAAAACTTGAAGCGTTCGAATATATCAAACTCATACGAAGCATCAAGGGAAATCCAAATAGGAGTAGAAGTATAAGAAATAGAATCCCGTAGGACGCTAATTTCTTATTCTTTTTTTTTGGTATAAATTTTTTAAAAGCTATATAGTAAAAGAATATTAAAACAATAATAAAAGAAAGAAATGCGGCACAGCTAAATCCCACTAAAGCAAAACGGCAAATAGGAGATAAATTACCAATATTCTCAAAAATTAAATTCTCAGGATTCGATAATAAATTAAATAAGGCCTTAAAATCTTCATAACTAGTTGAAATTTTAGAAAGAGAGCTTAAAATACTTTCTAAAAGACTCATCATTGGAGAAATAGGAATGAAACTAAAAAGTTTTAATAACATAAATTGTAATAAATTTAACAATGAAAGAACAGATAAGAGACTTAAAAAATAGCATCCAAATTTAGTTATAAAACCAATTCTTTTGTGTTTAATAATTAATCCCTCTTGTTTGATTTGAAAAGTACGCCCCCCGATCTCTAATCGATATGCAAAAGAAAAGAATATAAGACTTAAGATAATATTACTTAAACTTAGAATGAGCGTGAGAAAATTATTAAATATAGAAATAGCATTCACCACTTCCCCTTGAACTTTGTCCAAGTAATAAATTATCTCTCTAAAAGTTTCTTCAGAGGAATCTAAAAAAGTAATCAAAATCATACTCATTTTATTATTAAAATAATTATTTAAAGATAGAGGATAATTTCATAAGTAAATAAGGAAAATGATTGAAAGATAAGATAAATAATGAGGGATCAATAGAGCAATTGAATCTTGCTTAATGGAGGGTGAATCTTGAAAGAGAAAAGATTGGCTTAATAAGTCGAAATCTATAAAAAGTCGAAATCTATTTAATAGATAATACATGTTTAATGTAAAAACAATAAAAAAAATATAAAATGGGAAGAATAAAACAATAAATAGTGGAAGATATTTAAAAGGTAGAGCCAAAAAAAAACTAATAAGTATTTTTCCATCTCCCCCTCCAATTAATTTTTTTTTAAATAATAGGAGTGATAAAAGAAATAGCCCGAAAAATAGAAAAATTTTACTAAAAATAAAAAATAATAAAATATCAATATAAAAGAAACCCTCAATAATAGAAATTAAAACTCCATAAATAAATAGAATTAAAACAATTTGATTGGGTATGATTTGCATCTTTATATCATAAATTACGCATATAAATAATATAGTAGAAATAAAACAGAAAGATATATGATTAAGAAGCATCATTAAGAAAAGTACCACAATTTATACATGCTTTTTCCTAATAAATTGTAGAGATAAATATTTAAACACATCTTTTATTTAACATCATTTTACATGTGTTTTTATAGTAGAGTATAAAATTTATTTCATACGTTAGGTGAATAATTGTGTATGAATTAGATCTAAGCTTTTTATGCAAAAATCAAAAATATATAAAATTCCTAAACAACGCTACTAATCTATATGGAGGTTTTTGGCTTGATAAGAAAGCTGTGTTTACAAGTAAACGAGAATTTAATGATTTTGTTGTATTTATATGGAAAACTTTCGATATTGAAGGTAATGATGAAATAATTACCTCTAAGATCTTCCGTATAAGTGATGGATTTGTTGAATTCTTATACTATTTTAAAATCCTAAATATTCAAAATGTAAATAAAAAAAGTAAGACTGATTTAGATTTATTTTTAGCGGAAATCAATACTTTAAATGAAGTAGAATTTTTAGCATTTTTTATAATCTCTAATTCTTTAAATTTAGATTATCGCGTTAATGCAGAAATCATAAAAAATAAGTTCAAAATATCAGAAGAGCAATTTCAGAGGTTTTTAAGTATTAATAGTATTGCAATCCAAATATTAGGAATTCGATATCCCCTAAAAATGCAAAAATTTAATCCACTTAATTAAGTAACAGAATCTTATATTAGTAGTTTATTATACTTTACTTAAATTTTAATGGAAAAACCTTAGTTTAAATATAATTGTATTTTTTTAATGAAATCTTGAATATTTATTGGTTTTGAGATGTAATCCGTAAAACCTGCTTCTATAATGCGCTCCTTATCTCCCTTCATTGCATAAGCAGTTACAGCTATGATTGGAATTTTTTTAAATTTTTCGATTTTTCTTAATTTTTTTACCATCTGAATTCCATTAATAGCCTGTAATTTGATGTCCAAAATAACAAGATCAGGATCACCTGATTCAATTAGAAGTAACCCTAAATCTCCGCGGGTTTCAGTGTAAAGTTTTACATTATTAAGACGTGATATAATGGTTTTGAATAATTTTAAGTTTTTATGATTATCTTCAACTAAATAGACGTTTTTGATGATTACTATCTCACCATTTTATTTTAAATAATTAGAATATAAAAACTTTATTTACTATTCAAATTTGAAAATTTTATAACTTTTTTACCTCTTACTTTAAAGTGAGCATCGAAATATATCAATAGAGCGTGAGGAAAAGCATCCCCATCAGAATGATGAACATACAAATATGGAAAGGGATAAACTAAAATGTGAGATAAATCTATTTTTTCAAAATTAATTTCCTTAGATAAAATTTTTTTATCACATAAAGGACAGGTGACTAAAATTATATCTGGTTGTGGAAAAATAATAGGACCTGATTTATTTTCTATTATAATATCTGAAGTCTTTAGTTCATTTGGAGATTCCCTTTTTCCATCTTGTAGTTGTAATAAGAAATTATTGGCATTATTATCAAAGAAATATTTAAAATCTTGTTGAATAAATTTTTTTAATTGCTCTTTGCTTTGATAAAAGTTAATTCTATTATAATTACTAGCGATAAAACCTTGTTTATAAAATTCAAAAAAAATAGTCTTAAATCTATCGTAAAAATCATTTATACTTTCAATATTAATTTCAAACATCATACGCATTATAAAAATTCTTTAAAAAACTCCACACTTATTCATCTATTATTAATCAATCTCTATAAAATTCTATTAAGATTTGAAAATTTTATTGGGCCTTTTTATAATTTTTTTACAAAACTAATAAGTATGATTGATAAAAAATTAGAAAAAAAGATTGCAACAGTGGAATCTGATAAGGATAAAATAGAAAAGAAGAAGTTATTCTTCCTCAATAAAGCAAAAAAGATTGGAATCATGAAAGACGACTTATCAGATAAAGTTTATTTACAAGAATATATTAAATTAGGATTGAGTTTAAGAAATAATTTTGCTTTTTATACTACTCCTGAATTTATCACTGGCTCTTGGCTAGATTCGAAAGTTAAAACCAAAATCAAAATTATAGAAAATCTTCCTGAGACAATTTATCTATCAAAATTTGGAGATATTTTAATTTTTGATAAAAGTGAGAAATATTGCTGGTATTGGAATAAAATTGAAAAATATTATAGAAAGATGAAAAATGAAGACGACATAATTGTTTATATTGATCAAAATGATCGCTTAGTATTTAAAAATAAGTTTCATATGCTAGTTATTGCAGCAACGATTTTAGAATGCTTAACCTTTTTAAATGTTTTAAGAGTTCGCCGAAGCAGATATATTGAAATATGGAAAAACTTTACAAAGGAGGAATTGCTTGAAAAAATATCAATTCATCTTCCTAAAAGTAGTAAAAAATCTAAATTAATTTACCATTTCATAAAGAAAAATTCTAAAGAAATTGATGAAAAAATTAACCACATTAATATTGCTTATTAGAAAGGATACACTTATGATTCTGGTTCATAAGTATTTGTATAATATTTTGTAATGATAAATCTCATTACTTCTGCGTGACTCTTTAATCCGTTGTCTTCTTTTATTTTGATGTAATAATCATAAATCGGTTGGTCATCTTTTGGATCCAGCTCTACCCTAAGAACTATTTTCTTCTTTTTTTCTTCATCGGCATTCATAATTATAATAATATATAATCGAAATTTAATTAATTTTTATAATTATATTTGTATTTATGGGGATATATCCCATTCTATGCAATATTCTCATAAAAGATCAAAATCTATCTTCTAATTATCTAACATTATATAAATTTATATAAAAGATCATAAGAAAAAAAGAGAAATTTTTCGTGGTAACATATTGAAATCTTAAAAATAGAAACAATTAAAGAGAGAATCTTTAAACTAAGTTAAAGTCCACAAATTAATATATAAGAAAGAAATAGGAGTTTTCATTTCTTCAATCCTTTTATTATTACATCTTTTGATATATCAATAAATAAAATGTCACTTTCATCTTTAAATTGAGAAAGCCGATCAAATAAGTCTTTAGTAATATAATAGAGTTATAATGAAGAGAAATTTATGTCGGAAAAATTCGGTTCCGTGAGAATTTATAAAATCTTATGCAAAATATTTATAAATAATGAAATTATATTATTTTATTAAATATATTCTCATAAAATTATATAAAAGATTTATATTTATGGGTTTAAGGGAATTTGCAAGGAAAGGATTGTGTGAGAGGGTGGGGTGGAATTTTTTAGATCTCACCCCTCCTTTAAAAGTAATAAAAGGCGATTTGGGTTAGGGGAAGGAAACTTATTCCTTTCCCTTAATTTTTTAATAGTAGATAATAAAGAATCAGATCCAAAGAAAAATGTTTGATCTTGAAAAGGAATTTGATGAATTAATGCATTCGCATTCTCTATTTAAAAATGAGCACTATTTAAGGTATTTTTATCCCTCAGAAGAAGTTGTTGGCAGAGATAATGAACTAAGAAAACTATTTCTATTATACTCGAATTTGCTTATTCATCCAAACTCTTCGATAAATGTTTTGGTTCAAGGTGCTTCAGGCGTAGGTAAAACTACAGTGATCAAACATTTTTTCAAAGATTTTACAAAGATAGCAAAACAGCATAATATTGATATAAAATATCTTTATTTCAATTGTCGTATGACATCAACTTATCAAATTCTAATAAAAATTGCTAGATTATTTAATAAAGCCTTTCCAGAAAGGGGGCTCAGGAGAGAAGAAATAATAGAATTCATCTCTAAAGAAATACATAAAAATAAAGCTTCAGTGATCATTATTCTTGATGAAGCTAACAATATTATTAAAAAAGAGAAAGAATTTTTATACTATTTAACACGTATAACAGAAAATTTTGGATTTAAACAAGAAAAATTATCTATAGTTGGCATAGTAAAATCAGAAAAAGGATTATTAAGGATTATGCCGAATATTGTGAATTATTTTCAAAAAAATCTCATAGTTTTTAACACTTATTCTGCAAATGAATTGTTTGATATATTGAAAGATAAAGCGAATAGAGCATTTAACACTGATATTATTTCTAATGCAATGATATCATATGCCATTGAGTTATTAGATGGTAATCTCGATGTCAGAGCTGCTATGCATTTATTGTATAAAGCAGGTAAATTTGCAGAACAAGGCAAAGCAAGCACAATAAAAATGATACATTTACAAAGGGCAAATATTTCGCTTTTTCCTTACCAATATATTTCATTTGAATTTCTTAAGAAGATGAACATTCATCAGTTGTTATTTTTATATAGCTTTACAATATTATTAGAAAAAAACAAAATAGAGTATGCTTCGGTTAAGAAAATAATGAATGAATACGAATCTCAATGTGTAAAAAGGAATTTTAATCCACTTTCATATTCAACAATATGGAATTATCTGCATATATTTGAGGAGGAGTCCATATTAAAAGTAAGGGTTGTTAGCGAGAACATTAAAGGGCGAAAGGCGCGGCTATCACTTAAAAATATTTCACTGGAACAATTGCAACCTCATTTAATCAATAGTATCAACAATCAAGAGGCGATTCTTTATGGGTCCAAGTAATTTAACTTTTTTAAAGTTGTTTGGCACTCGTTCCAGGGTGAAAATTATAAAGGTTTTAGCTTCTGAAAAAGAGTTGAATATTACTCAAATAATTAAAAAAACCAAATCAACACATAAATCTGTTTCCAAACAACTTGGAACCCTCACCGAAATGAATTTAGTACAGGAAAAAAAAATTGGCAGAATTAGAATTTACCGATTTCAGAAGGAAAATCCTATAGTAAGAGGAATCATAAACTTTATTAAATTAATTGAGGGAGAATAATTTGAAATTAGAATCTATTGAAAAATACTTTAAAGAACAATTTCCGAATGAAAACTCAATGGATAAAAAAAGTGAATTTATTTTTGGGGCAGCTAATGAAAATAGGAAAGCAAAAAGGGTGCTTTTATCTATTGATTTATCAATAGATTCAATAAGAAAGGCCGTTTGTGAAAAATATGATTTAATAATTACTACTAACTTATTATTAAATCAAAATAAAAAGATTACAAATAAATATATAATACAGAAATTTAGTCTATTGACAAAATATCCTGTGATAATCTATCATTTAAATCCTCTAACAAATTTTCAACAAAATTTTGGGCCCTATGGTATTCTAACAAAAATATTATCCCTTGAAAATCAAGATGCGATATTTACTTTTAAAAAAAAAACCGAATACCCAATAGGGCTTATATGTGTCCAAAAATCCCTTCCAAACACAGCTAACATCCCAAACTTAAGACTTAAAGACATACTTATAAAAATCAGGAAACAAGTTAAAATGCCTGTAATTGAGTATGCAGGTAAATTAAATCAAATTCTAAAATCAATAGCCTTAATTCTTGGTTATAGACAATTAAATCCCAATATAATATTAAAATGTAAAGAGAAGGGCTGCGATTGTATCATAGTTTCAGATTTTTCTTTTTATGATATAATTTATGCCCTTGAACAAGAAATTTCAGTAGTTAAAGTCCCAATTTGGAAAATTTATGACCTTTTTTTCAAAAAATTAGCCAACTACTTAAGTGTGGAATTCCCCCTAACTAAATTCGATTTTTTTTTATCTCATAATCCAATAAAACAATTTCCAAACGAAAATCTTAATTTTAAAAATAAAAAATATGGAGAACAAAATGAGAAGGGAGATAGATTTTAAAAGCCTTTATGCTCTTTTACCAGAGTTATGGAAAAAATGGAACTTATTAAATATTAATGAAGGAGAATATGAAGTATTAGAGAAGCATTTAGAACCTATATTTAACGATAAAGATTTGCAACCTCTTTTTAAAAAAGTTAAAAGATATATTGAAATTAATGGGGAAAAAAATAAGAATCTAAAAGAAATAATTATAGAAATAATTAAAATTTTAACTATAAATGATATTAGAATGTTTTTGAATAAAATAAATCCCTTAAGCGATTCATATATATATTTATTAGATTTTATCATAGATAAAATATTAGGAATTGAGGTAGAAAAATAAAATGTCATCATATAGAGGTGGTATGTTTAGAGGGTATTTATTAAAAAGAGGCTTCTGGTCAATAAAAGGTAATCAAAAAATATTGTTAAAGCATGATATAAAAATCGGGGCGATCTATGCCAAAATATGTAATATTCAAGAGAAAAAAGGGGTCGAATTAACCGTCAATAATAAAATCCGGGTTTTTTTTAACAATTTTGATGATTTAGAAACCTTTTTCCATCAGTTAGACAATCACGAGTCGCTTTTCTCAAAAATTCTTAGGAGAAAAGAGATGAGTCAGCAATTACGTAAATTAAAACTATAGTATATATAATAAGAGTTAATATTATCCAAAAATAAATATGAATTGTAATAAAAAATCCCAAATTAGAGAGAAAAAACAGCTTACTCTAATTAAAGAGGGTGTAATCAAATTTTATAGATCATCTAATGAATACGGATTCTTATCTAATCTCTATAAAAGTCCAATTCTGTTTGAAGGTCGAGAGTTTCCGACCGTCGAACATGCGTATCAGTTCGGTAAATATGAGGATAGCGAAATAAGGGAATGGGTAATGAAAGCTCCCCAGCCGTATTTAGTGGCAATAGTCTCTCATTCATTACCTCATTGGGATGTTGTCTCGAATTGGTCCGAAATCAAAAAACAAAGAATGTATGAAATTTTAAAAGTTAAATTCAAAGATCCGGATTTAAGGAAGAGACTTATAAATACAAAAAATGCAGTACTTGTTGAAGACTCTTCAACAGATTCAATATGGGGCATTGGAAAGAAAGGGACTGGGAGAAATCTTCTTGGTAAATTATTGATGAAGGTAAGGAAAGAGATTATAATAGAGAATATTAATACATTATAAAGTGTTTTTGACATGGATAAAAAAGAGAAAGAATTTAAGATCAACGAGTATCTTAAATTAAAATTAAAGAAAGGCAAAACGAAAATATATGTCTGTAACGAAGAATTCATTACTTGCAAATATCTACTTTTCAATATCGACAGGCAAGAAATAGAGAAATATGATAATATTGAGAGCATTGATGAATTCATAGCGCTTTATAATAAGGAAAACGAAATGGATAAAACATTATTAGATAAGGAGACCGAATTCTGGGGGCATTGCTCCAACCTTCAAGGATGGGCCGAAAATAACTACGATACTGAGATACTAGATATGAACCTTGCCTTCCAATTATTAAAAAAATTGAGAGATGTAGGAGATCCGATTGCAAATAAGGTTTTCAAGGAAGAGATCGCCAAAAGGCTCCAATCGAATGTTCCTTCGGTTACCCGATATTTAGTGGATGAAAATTATTTAAAATATTTAAGTCGAGAGGAACTGGAAGCTATAGATCTCCCATATATAACATTTAAATCTAAAAAAATAGTCTTCATTAACAATTATTTAGATTTAAGACACTTGAATATAGAAAGCCCCTCCGAACTCGAGCCCCTATGCGAACTAAGCAATCTTGAATATTTAAACCTTAGCGGTAATAAACTTTCTTCTCTTCCCAAATGTTTTATTAATCTAATAAATATGAAAGAATTATGGTTAAATGGGAACAAGTTTTTTACCCTCCCTGAAGCGATAAGGAATTATAGAGGTCTTAAAGTACTTGGTTTAGGTTCCAACTATCTATCAACCCTACCAATATCAATTGAAAATCTTAAATGCCTTGAATCACTGGATCTCGCAGATAATCATTTTAGCAACCTACCCGATCACATTGGGACGCTAAAACAACTCAAAAAATTGTATTTGGGTATTAACCGGCTAAGATTTGGAGGCATCCCCCGCACTATAAAGGCTCTTAAAAACCTTAAAAAACTCAACCTAGCTTATAATTGTCTTTCGAAACTTCCCAAGGTAATTACAGAATTATATAATCTTTCTTATTTAGATCTCTTTGAAAATTACCTATCGACGCTTCCACAGACCATCAATAACTTAAAATCACTTAAGACGCTTATTCTTGTGGGTAATCGACTTAAAAAGCTGCCCGCAGCGATAGGAGGTCTCCCGTCACTCAAAATACTTGACCTAAGTGGAAATCTTCTCTCTACTATACCTAAGTCCATGGGGGATCTTTTATCTTTAAAAATACTTGACTTAGGGTATAATAATATTACAGTTTTCCCAAATGTTATAACGAATCTTATATCACTTAAGAAACTAGGATTAGAGGATAACAACCTAACGACTCTCCCAGAATCAATAGCCAATCTTCATTCACTAGAAGTATTAGCTCTAAGAGGAAATGATTTCAAGACTCTCCCCCAGTCACTATTAAGAATACCCCATCTTGCATCATTAATTATAGAGGCAAAATACCATTATAATTCCAAAAAAGTCATTGAAAAATTGCTAGAAAAAAATGTAAAAATAAAAACACGAATTTTTAAGGCGCTGAGTATGCCCCCTATATAGAATTACAAGCTTTTTGCGAACCGTTATCTCCCTCTTTCTCAGAGCTTTAATTAGCATTGAGATTTGCATTATACTCTAGCTCTTAAAATGAAGCAAACCTCTAATTTCGTATTATGAATTTTTAACTTTATAACTTAGGAATATATCATGGTATATATGAAAGAACGTGAAATGGGCGTTTCACGAAATTGCCCAATATTAATATAGAAAAAAAATATTCTGATTCAAAAGAAAATGGAGTATTAATAAAAAAATTGAGTAATACAATAAAATCAGAAAACAATCTAAGGGTCACTTTATATATTGTTAAATAAATTTTTTAAAATCACACACAATCAAATAGTGATCCCAAGCAAATCGCCTAACTCTACTCTTTTTTAAAAAGTGGGTTTCTATTTGAATTTCCCTTCTCTTTTTATTTTTTTCCATAATTTTTTCGCATTCTTGTAATATTTTTCCTCTTTAATATTTAATAAATCATCATTTAGATTTAGTTTTTCAAATACTAAAAGAGAACTATTTAGATTAGCCATAGCTTTTCTGTAATCGTTTTGCAAATAAGAAATTATGCCAAGACGGTAATATATAATACCTGTTAATTCTTTATTATCACTTAATTCATAAAATTTCAGGGCAACTAAATATACTTGTTTTGCTTTTTCGTAAGATTTCTGTTTGAAATATATATCTGCTATAGCATGATAATCATTAGCTAATCCTTCCGTTATTCTATTCTCTTTATGAATAACTATTAATTGATTGTAATATTTTATAGCTGAATTATAATCATTAATTTTTTCATGTAATTCCCCTAAATCATTTAATATATTAATTTTATCTTCAAAAGGAAAAGGTTTAAGTTTATCACATATAATTAATAATTTTTTACAATAGAATATTGCGTTAGCAGGTTCATTTATTATATTGTAAATCTTTGCTATCCTTCTTATAGTTATATAAAAGTCTTTAAGACTTTTTTGAGGTAAGACATGGGATTCATAAAAATAATATAATTTAAGAAAAAGTCGCAAGGCCTCTTCTAACTGATTTTGTTTATAATATTCTTCTGCTTTATTCAAAATGTTTATAAAATTCATATAAAATCTAACCAATAAGATTATAAGCTTAAATTATATAAGATTTCATATAGGGTGCCAAAAAAAGAGTTTTATGTTGTATCAGAAAATCATTGAATATATACGTTCCAAAGAGTTAGCTGACTCCTTCTTTGATATCGCCAATATAATTAAATAATGTCATAATAAATTTGTTATTTAGTATAATTATTTAAAAAAAAGGTATAGCAGTTTACCATTTTTTTAAAAAAAGTCATAAGAATATATATAAAATTTAAAACTTGTTTTTGAATTAAAAAGGAATTTAATATTTATTAAAGATTTTAAGGAAAAATTATTTTTCCTTTAAATAGAAATTTCTTAGATTTTAGTAAGTTTGCCAAATAAAATTGGCTAACATTTTCTAGATTTGCAGAAATATATAGTTAAATTCAAAAGTGGTACACCTTAGAGTGCTCTATAATATATGTAGGAACAATGCCTATTTTTTTAATTTTAAGATATTATAATTTTTTAAAATTTCATGCAAGATTTAGATATTAATTTTTTTATTAAACAATGTTTATAATTATCCAAATAATATTAAAGAAATGATCACATTTCGTCATTTCTTATCATATTTCTGAACATTTTTCAGTTTTGGTAACATTTAAAAATAAAACTCCTTCCTATACTTACTTAAGAAAAATGAAATATAGGATTGAAAAACAATGGTAATAAAAAGTTATTCTAAAAAAACATCTTTAAATGAAATGGATCTTACATGTGATTCATGTCATTCCAATGAGATAGTAGAGACAGAACAAGGGTATGTGTGCCCACATTGCGGACTTGTCCTAAAAATCCCTCGAATGGAGTATGATAAACCTTATATCCAGAAACGAATTCAACACGAGGTCTCTTTTGGAAATACATATATAGGACATCAAAAAGAACGGATTAGAGATATACATTCAACTAAGTTAGAAAGATTACAAAAGATTCAAAATATAAAATCCAATGGAGATTATGTAAATCAATCGGCAAAAATTGAGATCTCCCGATTACTTACAGGATTATCACTATCTCGTAGTTTTAAGGATCCTATCTTTAAGATGTTTAAGGAAATACGGAAAAAACTGCAAAAGGGAACAAAATATCGTAATCCTGAAAAATTACTTCCCACTCTCTTGTACTTTCATTTTAAAAAAGAAGGAATTGTAATTAATGAACCTGAGTTATTAGAAATTTCGAAAGTGGAGAAAAAAGATTATAATTATTGTAAATTAAAGATTTCCCGGCTTATTCCAGAATATTATGAGCGGAATCGTAAACAATTTATCATGAACAAAGTGTTGGGGCTGTCCGAGCAATATAACTTAGGAATGGAGTTTTATTATGATGCAAAAAGGGTGTTGATAAACTTATGGGAAGGGATAAAATGCACCACGGATAATGTAATTGCTGGATTAATATCATCTGTTGCTGTATTATGTAATTATCGTAATAAGATTACTATAAGCTCTATATGTAGTGCATTAAACATTCAAATGAGCACCATTCAGTCTCAAGTAAAACGAAAACTATTCGAACGATTTAATGTTCCTGGATTTGAGAGTCTTGTCAAATCTGCCGATCTGGTAAAAACTATTGTCTACAAATTGGGAATCTTTGAAAGCATTGAGAGTACGAAATCAGAGGCTAACGAAGAAAAAGAGCAGAAAGATGTTTCCATAGTTATCGAAATTGATGTAGATGTAAAATTTGAAGCAGCACTACGAGAAAAACAATTTATTTTTGCCATTGAGAGTGCTAATTATAATCCTATTTGTATCTTAATGAAAATCAGAAGTAATCACCAGAAAAAGGAAATCAAAAAGAAGCAATCAAAATATCAAAAGCAAATTAGATTTCAAAAAATTGTGTATCATTATCCTACAGGACCACCAACAACTCGTTCATAATTCGACTTTAATTAGAATGCATATAATCTGATTATTTATGTTTTTTTCTCTTTTTCTTACTTTTTTGATATATTTTTTCTTTTTTTTATATTTCTCTATTTTTCGGGAACATCTTTTTCGGTCTCAATTTTTTATTTAAATACTTTCCCTAAATCTTAAATATAATCTAATAAAAATTTGTATATTTTATGTCGAATAAAACCAAAAATTATCAAATAAGTATTACAATTTTGATGTGTATTGCAGTGCTTTTTCTCTTACCGCTATTTAACTTTAATAATACAATAGAATTCTCTATGATTCAATTTCCTTCAAACGCCGAAAATAAGTTTCACACATCAAGAGAGTTAGGCTATGAGATCATTATCGAGGTCGGGGGTTATCCTTATAGCATAGATATTGGCGATGCTAACAACGATGAAATAAAAGATATTGCTGTGGCAAATTACTTAGACTTTCACAGCTCATTATTGAGCTGGAATCAGACAGTGATAGATTGGGAAATACAAGCATTGGGCAACTGGCTAGATGGCCCCACTGACATTGTCATTGAAGACGTAAACAACGACGGATTTAATGATATTACTATGTCGCATGTAACTAATGATATATCCATATTACTATGGAATGAGTCATTGGGTAATTGGAGTGAAACATTAACCGTCTATGCTGGAGGATTTTCTTACGGGTTAGATGTCGGAGATGTGAACAACGATTTATTTAATGATATTGTTGTCTCAAACTATTATGCTGCCTCTATTTCAATATTCTGTTGGAATGAAGGAGTAGGAGATTGGGATCCTTTGATTTCAAAAGATTTGATGAATTCTCCTCGAGGGGTATGTATTGGAGATGTGAATAATGATGGTAGAAATGAAATTATAGTTACTAACGAAGCCAATGCCTCTATTTCAATATTCTGTTGGAATGAAGAATTAAGTAATTGGGATTCCCCTGTTGTAAAATCTGTAGGATTAACTCCAATTGGAGCCTGCATTGCAGATGCTAATAATGATGGAATAAAGGATATTATAGTTGCCAATTATGGAGATAATACTATATCGATTCTTTATTGGAATGAAGATTTAAATGAGTGGTCTCTCTTACTCGATATGGATGTCGGAGTAAACCCAAGAGGAGTAGATGTGGAAGATATAAATAATGATGGATACAACGATATTGTGACTGCTAATGAGGCGGAAGACACAATTTCTGTTATATATTGGAATCCTACAAGTATGGGTTGGGGCTCTCAAATAAGAAAAAACGTAGGTGATTCTCCACGAGGAGTAAGAATTGGAGATGTAAACAATGATGGGGTAAATGATATTGTCGTCGCAAATAAGAATGATGACACTTTATCAATTTTTTTGGGGCAAGAGTCATCCGCCCCAACTTGGGATCAAGTTCCCGCAAATCAATGGGTTCCTTTGGGAAAACCTTTTTGTTATAATATCAATGCCTCAGATCCGTCTGATATTGATCGATACTGGCTGACAGGAACTTCCTCTTTTACTATTGACAATAATGGAGTCATCACTAATACTTCTGTGCTTACTATTGGTGTGTATCCCTTTACTATAAACGTGAATGATACCTACGGAAATACGGAGAGTATTCAAATTAAAGTTACCGTAATAGAAATGAATAAATTAGTAACGGACATAATAGAAGAAATTATTGATAGCTATCTCGATGAATACACCGAAAATGGCTATTTTCCATCTACTTATGAGCCATCCTTACAAGGTATTTATTTTGTCCTTTCTATTTTGAATAATCTAGACGCATTAGATAGTATTAATCAATCGGAAATTACAGAGATTATTATGGAGTATTATGATTCAGATGTTGGTATGTTTGTAGATGAGTATGCACAGCGCTATTTGGATACGGATTTTGAGTTAGAATATTACCCTCTCAGCACCTTATTAGAAGTCAATTGTTATGCCATACTCTCTTTGGAGATTTTGGGACAATTAAACCAAATAGATACTCAAGAAATCTTAGATTTTATCTGGAGCTGTTATGATTCCAACACAGGGGGTTTTATCGGACAATTGTATGATACTAACCTTCACGAATATTTTAAAACCAGCACCTTGGATAATACCTATTATGCAGTGAAAGCTCTGGATGCATTATTAGAGAATTGGCAGGGATATAGCACCCAAAAGACGCAAATTATCGAGTTTATTCAAGATCTTCAAGTATTAGATCCAAGCTATGATTTCTATGGAGGATTTAATAATGAGGCGAATGAAGACTTTTTATCAATTATTGCGTATGGTCCGAATATGCTTTCCAGCTATTATGCAATCAAATCATTAGAGATATTTGGTGTGGAAAACTCTATCAACATTGATTTATTTTACCATTTCTTAAGTAGTGGTTATCATCAAAACGGTGATTATTTTGACTACTCTGACTATAATATTTATCTTAATTATTCTATATTTGCTGCTACTGCTATGGGCTTAGATCTTTCTGTGCTTATGGGATACACGGAAATCAATGAAACAGAAATAATGAATTTTCTATTGAATAGTCGCAATGAACTGGATATTTGGGATTCCACCACATCTTATGGGTTTTACGAGTTGATCGATACCTTCCAAATTATTCGATCTCTTTCTGAAGCCAATAAAATAAGTGAATTAAACACTGAAGATAAAGATAATATTGTAGATGCAATGGAGATGTTCGAGAGTTATCGGGGCTATAGCTTTACTTCAAAAGAATATATGAGAGCAGATCTTATATTTTCTATTATTCAATCTTGTTCTTTGTTCGATTGCGTTTCCGACTTAGAATTGCAAGAGTTATATCTCTATTTTAGAGAGGCATATTTCGAAATGCAAGTGAAAGATTGGAAGGGATTTTATGGATATACCAATATTGATGGTGATTACGGTTTATTACGCTTGTTTCCTATTGAATTCTATAATGAAGGCATTCATAATTTCAGTAAATATGTGGATTATCATAATAATCACAAATTCACCTATAAAGCTCTAACTTCTTTAGAAAAGATTTATAAATTAGACGATTTTATTACAGATCATAATGTATCAGAACTCATAGAAAGCATAGAAAATTGTCAGATTACAGAGGGATCTTCGGGCTATTTTGGAGCATTTGTGCCCTTTGAATATTGGAGAGCAAAACCCTTAGATCGTCAAGAAAAAATGATTACATTCGAGCAGACTTATTTTGCAATAAAAAATTTAGCGTATCTTATGGAGACTTTAGAACTCGGAAATATATCAAATACTAATGTAGACTTAGATGCGGTATATACCTATCTTTTTAAGCATATTGAAGAGACTCCACAAATTCTTTATTATGATCCGGAATATACTAACAATCCGGAAACTTTACTCAAAAATACCTATTACCTTATCGATCTCTTGACCATCATCGACCAATATTCCTTAAATACCGAGAAGATTAAAAATTTTGTGCTTCAAACAGTTAACTATTCCAACATTGAAAGTGTATATTATAGTTATAAAATAGATGAGGCGCTTAATCTTGGATTTCAATTTGATTTGGATCAAACCCACCTATTAGTCCATACGATTTACGATGAAAATAAGCACGAATTTTATCTCACGCCTGAACATATCACTATAAGCTATGAAATCTTATATTGGCTGAGTTATATGGCAGTAAACGATGAATATCGCTGTACCATCGACTATGATACGATAGTCCAACTGAATGGAGAAAACCACATTAATGCTTCTATTTGTAATATTGTATTGGAAGGCTTAAGTCCGTACGCTACCTTAAGACTTGAGAGCAAGCAACTAGGTACTCACACCTTTGATGAGACAGGAATGGGAACATACGAATATATCGCAACCATCCCTTTAGATCCTGCGAATTATCCCATAGTGTATGCTAATGTATGCCTCTATGAAACCTCGCAAAAAATTAAAGAATATCCCATTTCATTTAGCACAGAATATACTTTTGACTTTTCTTATTCCGTAAGTAATTCTACGGATACCCGAGATGTGAGCATTTACGCCTATCTTTCTACTGCTACGGGGAATGTGGCTCTCTATGAGGGAAGTGCCTATGTTGATGTGTATCGGGATGGTAAATTCATTCAAAGGAAATATCTTGCTATGCAAAATTTCGCACATCACACTGAATTCATGGAAACTATTCACTATGATCTTTTTGGAGAGTATAGTTTTGAATTATACGTAAATGATGGATTAAATGGAACAGCCCATTATATCGGAACTTATAGCTTTTCATATAAAAGCTTACAAAATCCCAATTTTCCATTCATTCCATCTGCAGATTCTAATTATCGAAAAGAGGGCACATTATTATCAACATATTCTACGATATTATTTCCGATTTTCATCATTTCAATCGCTCTTCCCCTTGGAATCATCATCTATACTACCTATCTAAAGAAAAAGCGCTCCTAACTTTTAATTTTTTTTCTAATTTTTATCTTTTTTTATATCCTTGCTAAAAATCTTTATTATTTTATATGTTAACTAGACAATGGAAATACGTTTTGTAGATAATGGTGGAAGAAATAAAACTCAGAAGATATTTTTATGAACATATGAGTTTCATAAATAGTTATAAGGTTTAATAGACTTTCAATAAATAGTTGATTTTTACTATTAAAAATATTTCAAGATCTCTTTAAATAGTAAATCTTATTTTTGGAAAGATAGATTTAATTAACTTTTTGAACGAATCTAAAATACCCTCTCCCGTAATAGCAATTGTTTTAGTCATATTAATCATTCTAAATCTGTTAAAATCAATTTTGTGCTTTAAATCATTTTTTTCAATTTTTTTACCATTATTCAAATCATATTTATTTAAGGCGATTACAATTGGGATTTGATATAAATTTTCACCGAAATAATACTTTAATTCTTTCCAAGAGCGAATATTATGCTCTAAGCATTCTCTTTTAGAATCAGCAACAAATATAATCCCATCAACTCCTCTTAGCGTAGTAGGTCTTGTGCTAGAATAAAAGTCTTGTCCAGTTGCCGAATAAATAAGAAATTTAAGATCCCACTGAGACCCCTTAAATTCTAATACTCCAAAATCAAAAAACAAAGTTCTTCCAACTGTATTTTCAATAGAATTTATTTGATCCTCTTTATTAAAGTAATTAAATAAAAATTTAAGTGAGGTAGTTTTTCCTGACATAGCAGGGCCATAATATACAATTTTAACTTGAATTGTTTTTGACTCATAATTTAAGATCATATTTTTAACCCAAAAAAGATTGTATTTTATTTCCAATTAAAGTAAGCTTATCATTTTCTATTAACTTGGAAAAATCTCCCCCCCACTCTTTTTTGATAAATGATATTATCTTTTCAATAGGGATATCTTTATATTTAATTGTTTCTAACAATGTTTTGCTACCTATTTTTGAATCAATCAGCATAGTATTTAATAATTTTAATTTCGATAAAATAAGAAATACTCGTTTTTTTCTATAATAAAAATTTTGATTTTTTTTTAAAAATATTCTATTTTATTATTTTATTTAATAGTCATATTATCTAAAAATTTGTTAACGTCAAATGATTCATGTTTTTGATCATGTTCTACACTTGATAATACCGTAGAGATTTTTTTTAAAAATTGCGGCAAATAAAGTCGTATTAAACCCAATTTTTGTCGCCCTTTTCTGATTTCAGAAGAAAAAACACCTTCATTGATTTTGTTTATAAAGTGAAAAGTGTTATTACATTCTAATAATATATTTTCAGCATTCATTTTTTTTAATAACCATGCACATCTATTTGCTACGTGAAAAAGCGAATAACTCATTGCAGAAATGTTGTCAATAATTCTATCAGGTAATTTTAAATTCTTTAAGATTTTTGATAATATAAAACCTCCTTCTATAGATAAAAAAGCATAGTTAAGATCTAAAACTAAAGTTGAAAAGTTTTTTAATATTTTATTTAATTCCCACGATAATTCTTCTGAAATATTAAAAAGAATTGAAGAAAAATTATAACTTTCTTCTTCGTCGTCTTTAATTTTAAATCGATTTAAAATTTCTTGCAATTTAATTTCGTCATATTCGATTAGAGGAGGTTTAAATGTTTGCCCTGAATTTAGCAAGGTAGTTTTAATTGAACTTAAACAGTTATTTGTTTGCAGAAAGATACTCCCTAAATTTACTTGTGGTTGGGCCGTTATGCTTATAAAAAATTCATGGATATTAGCTTCTGACTGTTCAAGATATCTGTTTAGCGATTCATGGACTGGATTATTCAAAGGAACAATAAGAATCTTTGCTTTCTTTCCCTCAATGAGAATATATTTTAGATTTTTTGGATGTAATTTTATCCCAACATTATAAATAGCGCTAGCTGCTGAACAGACATTAAAGATCTCATCCTTACTAAGCCATACTCCTGAAGAATGAATTGGATTTCCGTCTCTCTGGGTTAGAACGACATTCTCCACTCCTGGTAGTTTTTTAATATCATCTAAATAAGATCCAACTTTTTCTTCGAGCTTCATTTTTTTCCTTTTATTATTTCTCAAAGGCTAACTCTTTAGATATATAATCTTTTGTAATTATAGAAAAATCTTTATAAACTCCTAGATTTTAAATATGTCAATAATTATGTATTGTTCAATCCTATAAATGCTTGATAAATCAGTTTAAATATACTATTATTTCTTTTTTTAAAAAATGGATTTCATTTAATTTTAATATTCCCTCAAATATAATCATTTAGACAGCTCAGTCAATACTTTAAATGTTTTCACTTTTATTTGTCTTTTATTTCTTTATATAAACTCTGAAAGAGTGGAAAAAAAGAATAATGAATATTTTTAACGATTTTTTAATCTAACCGCTAATATAATAGAGGACTTTATTAATTCCCTTTTTTAATAAAAATAATAATTTAAAAATAAAGTAAAAATATAATAAAATGAGTAAAACGAAACTTAATTCATTAAGGGATAAGGAAAAATCTAAAAGTGATATAATAAAGATTAAAAATCAAGAGGAAAAAGTCAAAGAATTTAGAAAAAAATTTTATAAAAAAAAGGAGGAATTGAATAAAGAATTAAATAACTATCAAGAGAATAAGAGAAACGATTTTTATAAAAGAAATCCTAACGCATTATCTAAGTTCGAAAGTGAATATTTTGATAAAAAAGAAAAATTTGACCAAGTTTGTGAGATCTTAAATAAAGAAGAAAAGGAATTAGATAAATTATATTCAGAAACAGAAGACACTAAAGCCTTAAAAGAAATAAAAGAAAAGATAAAACGCCTAGAAAAGCAGGTTTGGATAACAAAATTCTGCCTTGAAGGGGAATTAAAAACTCTTAACCTTTATAAAAAACAATATATGAAACATACTAAAAATAAAAGAGAGGCTTTAAAAGTAAAAAGGAAAATAAAAGATCAGAAAAAGAAAATTGATGAATTAATCAATTTACGTGAAGCAAAAGAAAATCTATTAAAAGGATTAAAACAAGAATTTTCTCTTTCATTTTAGAATGAAAGAAATGGATTTTTCTTATCTTCCTTTTCTTTTTTTTTATCTTTTCTATTATAATTTATCTCCTGTTATTATTATTACTTTAACTTTGTGATCAATTTCCAAAATCTCTTTCATTGTTTTTATACCATTTTTTTTAGGTATTCGATAATCCATAATAATTACACTAGGTTTTTCAATAAAGGTTTTAAACGTTAAAATAGCTTGATCTCCATTATTGGCAGTACCAATCACGTTATAATTATGTTGACTTAGTAATATTTTATATAAATTTTGTAAATGATAATCATCTTCAACTATAAATATTTTTTTCATTCTATTTACTTCTTTTAAAAATAGATTTTTAATTCCCAATTTTTCTTTAAGACTTTTTTCAATAATTTTTCACTGTTTGCCTTTTTAGAGTAATGATTGATTTGTTCTTTTAAGGAGAAGTGTGAAGGGTGATTAATCTCTAAATATATATTTAAGAAATATTTAGCAGTAAGCTATTTCTAAGGTGAAATATAATCAAAAAGTATCCTGTTATCTAGTAAATAGGATGGGAAAGTAATATATAATAATAAGACTAAATTGTTTTAAGTTTAAGTGAATTTGTATAAGAGATTATTAATTGTAATAAACAATGTTTATTAATTATCTAATGAGGAGCACCCTATTTATTATACTTTAATTGCTCTACAAAACAAGCTTAACACATTTAAGACAAAAAGATTATTATATTTGATTTCCCTCACGCTCCGAAATGACTTTAAAATAGTAATTTAGATATATTAAAGGAAGGAGAGAAGAAAAGAACTTCAAATCATTTAAATTATGAGATTGATAAATGGTTTTAGAAATATTTTATCTTCTATGAAACATTTGGTAAAATAGACTTATGAATTTCAAAATTTTGTTTATCAAATAACATATGATTGCTTGGTTCCATAGTAGTAATTTGAAAGATTTGAGATTTGCATAAAATAGATTCTATTATTATCCATTTTTGGTTTTTTTGTACTCTATTTTTTACAGAAATAAAAGAGTATCTCGGATTATTCAATTGTTTCTTATTTATTTTTCCTATAATTGATATTATTCTTCTTGTATCAGAATTAATGAATTTAATTTCACAAATTATTTCTGATGACATATTCTATATTATAAATATTTGTATATAAAGAAAAAGATTTTTTAATCTCTCTGCTTTCTAGAGTTTACATTATTTTAAATCATATATTATAGCTTTCAAGGAAGTATTCAAATTTTTTAAAACTGAAATGTTTGAAGTATATTTAGCTCAAAAATAAATTGGGAATAAAATTTGATTATATGCTAATTCAATCTTAATACCAATTTTTCTTCTGCTAAATCTCCCCGTTTTTTATATTAAATCTTCTTTTATTTATGAATCTTGATTTTTGAATAATAAATTATAAATATAGTGTAATTTATTATTCTATACAGAAGTTACAATTATTCATACCTTTCTATTTTAGGTAATTTTATGGAATATGAAATCTTACTATCCAATTTGAATAAATTATTGGAAGTTGAATTATTAGATGTTTTTAAAAATATAATATCTCTAATTTCTAAAGATATAAGGATGAAACCCGTTGTAAATAAGATTCGGATTATAAAAACTAATAAATATTTATATACTAAAGATATCTTTAATATAGGAGTTGAGCGAAAACTTGTAAATCATACCCTTATCCTTAAATTGAGTGCTAAATATGAAAGTATTTTTCCATTTATCTTATTGCGTGAAGCTTTCTATTGCTTTTTACCTTTTCAACTCTTAAATAATAAACCAATAAAAATCTTTATTAATTATATTGTTGAACTTAAATTAAAAAAACATCCAAGGATTAATAATTGGAAAATTAGAATTAGAAAAGAAACACATATTATAGAGGATTATAACCCCCTCTTTAATAGAATTGAAAAATTTTTTTCAAATTTTCAGGATCTGGATGAGAATACAATTAGATTTTTCTTCATTTATGTTAGAAGAAATATTTCAAACATAGAAAATAAAACAGATATATTTTATGATTATTTGGCAAACAGTTATCAAATTGAAGTCCTTCTGCAGATGTGGGATGAAGATATATTAGAGACAATAAGAATTTTAATTAAAATATTTTATAAAAAAAAGACTTTTAAGAATTTAGCCCAATATACGCAACTTTTTAAGGATTTCAAAAAAATAGGATTTATTAAGACTGATCTGAGCACAAACAAATTCACCGAGAGCCTTAGATGGTTAAAAAAATATAGTTTTGTATCTCCTAGTTATCAAATATATTATAAGAATATAGGCATCAATATTTATTGGATTTTATTTCAGTTTGATCCTTCAATATCAAAAAAAAGGATTAAAATAGTCCTAAAGAATTTTCCTTTTTTAGCCCATATAAGATTCTCAAGCAATGGATTATCTATCTTTGCAAGTGGATATTTATACTTACCGAAGGTCTATACCAAATCTCTATTCTCATTATTAAAGAGTCTTAAATCAAGAAATGTCCAAACTATATGTATCAAAAGACAAAAAGTAAAAAACAATCTTAATTTAAATTATTTTCAAGATTTTCATAATATCAAGAATTTAATAAATCCAAATCATCAAAAATATGAGGAAAAATTTGAAATTGACTTTTCATATAGCTATGGAGAAGAATTAATCGATTCAGTTAAATTAAGTCATTTAGATTTTTTAATTTTAGATAGAATTAGATATTATTCTCTAACAGGATTTGGTTTTGAACCCAGTAGGCGAAAGATCAATCAATTGAGGATGGATTATATAAATGATTTTCTTTTTCAGATAAAATTTATAAAAAAGTTGAGGATGGATTTAGAGTTATTATTTACTCATCCAATTATGCAAAAAGACTTCATTTCTATTATTGATAAATTTTTTAATGCTGGTATTTTTTACATTAAATATTTTTTTGTTTCTATTCTTGAAATAATTAAGTTATTAAAAAAAATTGTTGTAGATCAGAATATAACTTCAATCATTGATTTCAAAGCTTTTATTAAGAGCAATCATGTAAATTTATTTTCAAAACAGGTAAATCACTCTGATTTTAAAAAAAGATTGGTTCAAAAATTAATTTTACTTTACTTTAACAATAAGATTAAATTTGAAGAGGAAGTTAAAAAAGTTTCTTTATTTTCTACAATCTTAAATAATTTCTTTATATTAAAAATCTTCAATGTTAAAAATATTAAAAAAATCATCCTAGATAAGGACCTTGCTTTTTCTATTTATTCTGGTAAGAAAAAAAAAATAACAAGTATAAAACGACAGTATAAGTTAAGAGAAATTACAATAAATAAAGTACAAGAAATTATTAATAAATATATACAAATGGATCCACCTATTCTCAAACCAAATTTAATTAATACAATAAGAACTACTCATTTTGCGCATTATTGCATCTATATTATTCTCAAAGATACTTCACAAGTAATAGAATTAATCGATCGAATGAAATCATTTTTTCCTCGATTAATTCTTGAACGAGGTGAAGATGTATTATCTAAAAGAAAATATATTTTTTTGGGATTATATTTACCAAATCTTTCAATTAATGAAAAATACAATTTAATTTCAATTTTTTATAATATATTTAAAAAAAATATAATTGAAGTATTAAGATTTTTTTCTTCAGGAGTACTTAATGTCTTTAGTGTTAAAGATTATTACGATTTTCAGAAGGGCAAGTTCTTTTATGCTAGGGATATGTTTAGTCAATTCCTTCTCCTTATTAATAGGTTCTTAAACAAGACAAAACATCCCTCAGATATGAAAGATAGAAAAAGCAGAATCTATTTATTTACTAATGAAAATAATTTATTGAAGCTAGCAAGAGATGTTTCAAAACGCAATTCAAGACGGCAAGTAAGATTTAATCCTACGCACCTTCATGAATTAGAGGATTTCCATAAAAATTTAAGTTCAATTTTATCTAATACCGATTTATTTAAAGGATTTAAACAGGCCCCTTTTTTTAATCAATATGTCCAATCCATTAAATTTATTCCACAACATCAGAGTTTTGGCTTTTCTAAATACTTTTTATGGTTTACTACTTCAAAATTAGAGGAAATAAATAAAAAATGTGTGTTAACTAAAAACTTTCTTTCTTTGAAACATCCTATCGAGATCCATCAAAATTTTTATTCATTTTTGATAACTTATTTATTTCCATATCATACTCCTAATAATTCGTATTTGAATTGGTTATTAAAATCAAAAAAAGCATTCCTCGAATATATCTTATTTTTCATTAAAAAAGTTTACCACGTTTTGCATTTTAATTATAATTTAACTTCTAATGGATGGAATTTAAATGCGAATCATTTTAATTCCTTTGCAAGAAAAATAATTTTCAAACAGCAGTACAATTTAGTTTTGCCTTCCATGAAGGAATTTGATTTTGATAGTATTTCCGACATGTTTTTTGAACCTAATTCCCTAGAATTTAAAGATCTTATGAATCTCTATACTTTCCAACCCGACGATTTAAAATCATTTTTAGCACAAGAGAAGCATCATAAAATTGATTCTTTTCAAAATCTAAATTCTAAGCACTTATTATTTCCTTATTTAGAATTAAAAAATTTAGATCTTTGCGAAAATTTCTATTTTATTATTCCAAATATTTCAATTGAGGTTATTACAGTATTAATTAAAATTTTTGGATTTTTTAATTATTGTTTTATTTATGAAATCGAAGGTGAGATTTATATAAATGAGATGAAAGATCAAAAACATTTTGAGAATGGTCTTTTCATAAAATTAACTTTGCCTGATTGTGAATTTAGTGAATTTGATGAAGTATTTCATGGGATTTTTGATCTTCTAGGAATAAAGCGTTATTGTATTTTAAATGATTTAGTAGAGGGTAAAAACTTTTTAAAGGATGTGTTTAAAGATCTTTCCTTTTTAAATCATTATACACCATTAAAAAATTTAGAATGGAATGATAAAGACAATATATGGGTTAACTATAAATTACTTGATGAAAATTTTAATTTTCAAGATTTTAAAATATAGTTAAAATTTCTGAAACTTCATGTTTTATTTCATATTCTTCAAATCAATATAATTATAAAAAAAACTTTTTATTATATTATTATATCATCTTAAGCAATGATAATTTTGATATGACTAATCTTTCCTTTCCAGAACATACAAAAGAAAAATTAGATGAATTAGGTTATTATTATGATGTTTGGTTTAATATTGTTAGGAAACAAAAAACATATTTAATTGATTGTAATGCTGGAACAGGTTATTGTGAGATAGATGTGTCAAAAGAAAAAATTTTGGGGTTTTGGATCGGAAAATTGAATTACATAAAAGCGTCTAATATTAAATCTAATGAGAAAAAAAATTATACTAGAATTAGAAGAATTAATTCTAATAAGAATTTAAAAAGAATAATAAGAAAATCAGTAAATTATGATAATACAATTATAAAAATAAAAGATAGTATTTACAATTATTTATCCTTATAAAGCCATTCGTTTAAAAGGTTATTATTTCTTGCTATTTCCTTATAATGTAATAATGAAAAATTTTTTATTTCTCACTAATTTCTTTAAAGCTAAATAATCCAATTTTTCTGTCATTTTTATTAATAATATTTCAATATAAACTTTTAAATATAAATTAATCAAAGAAAATCGCCTCCGGCTCTCCTTGCGGCGATTAAGAAACTAAAAAGACGTAGCGTTAAAGTCAAATAAGTAATGCAATTTTTTAAATATTTAAACTAACCGGAGAATAGAATGGTAAGCCATATGGGGGAAGATGCTAAAAATATGGCACATAAGGAATCAAAGAAATCAAAAATCTTAGTAGTCAATTTTGTTTCGAGCGGATCAAGGTTATCTACATATTTAACTTGTAATTTTTTCACACGAGGATCCAAATTTGGTTCATGCTCTAGCAATTGTCTTTCAGACTTGAAGGAAAGTTTGAGATTTTCCCAAAAGACAACAAAATACTCCCTTATCTCGTATAAAATATCATATAGTTTCTTAATTAGTATTTCACGTTCTATCTCCTTATCATAATCACGAATTTTCATATCAGGGGGTATTTTTTATGTTTTTTTTATTTTACTCTTCCATTTTTGAAAGAAATTTTACATATAAACCCCCTTTATTATCAAAAGTATATAAATAAAAAAATGGCAAAATTCTATTCAAATTTTACCTATTAATGCATAAAAAAATAAGATTTTCTGGTTATTTTGTTTAAATATATTTGAGAAATCTTTATTCCGTTTTCGAATTTTAGAGAATCTGATAATCCTTTGACTTCTCAAAAATTAACGAAAGACAATGTTAAGTGCTTGAAAAATGAGTTAGAATAAATAAGAATAAAGATAAAGGTTTTTATTCTTATTTCTATTTAGAATTACTTTTTTTGTCCAAGATATCTAACACTTCAGAGATGCACCCACTAAGATCCTTATTGATTTCGCTTCCAGTAAATCGAATGACTGTATAGCCTTCTTTTTGAAGGTGTCGTTGCCGTTCTGCATCATTTTGCCGCTGTTCTTTTGTTTTATGATAGGAATGCCCATCTAATTCCACCACTACCTTTTTATCTTTGAGGGCAAAGTCTACGCGATATTTTCCAATCCATTCTTGGGGTTCTAAATTGGGTATTAGCTTCCTCGCGGAAGTAAAAAATTGTCTTTCAATAGGAGATTCGCATTTTTCTAATAGATCATCTTGCTGGTCAGTTGAAGAGAAGCCAATGGTTCTCAAAGGGGTTCCGCATTGCTTACATATCGTTCTATCCGAGTCATTAAGGCATCCACATGCTTGGCAATAAATTTCGGTGGGGGCATCCAGCAGATTTTTAACCCTAATCTCTTCTTTAATGGATTTAGTTACATTTCTTATATTAATTCTTAATCTTCTTTGGGCTTTATTTATATGTTCCGCCGCATATACATTTAACCCCTTAATTCTTACCTTAGCATTACTTAATAAGCTTAGCGCCCTTTCCCAATAATTGACTGCTCCCTCAAGATGTCCTTGACTATATTCTTTATTTCCAATTCCGATTATTGCATTTACTTCATTCGAGAGATGGGACAACTTTGACTTCATTTCTTCTCTATTGATTTTTACCTGTTCTTTTATTTCCTCGTCTTTTTCCTTAGCCTTTTCTTCTTTTTTTTTTCTTATATTATATCGATGAGAAAAGAATTATATTTAATTAATTGTATATTCCTCAATATCATATTCTTTATTTTTATAAATAACTTTTGTCTCACCTCATGCAACACATATAATAATAATTTTAGGTCTAGGAATATATATTGCATATTAAATTTTTGACCTCTTTTTTATAATAATGTTGGCATTACGCCATTTAAATACCGCTTTTAATGATATCCTTTCGAGGATATAGAAGACCCTTTTCCTCCGAAACTAACGCCAAAAAAATCAATTACAATACCTGTCATCCAACAACCGACCCAAAGTAGTAAAGCCCCAAGAATAATTTGCTTAAATGAAAATCGCCTCGAAAATAATCCAAAAACTCCTAAAAGGAGATATATAATCCCCCCAAATATACAGAGAGTTCCGATAACGTTAAATACAATGTTAAAAAAGCCCCGAAAGATAGTACCGAGTTGAGAGCGTATTTCATAGCCAAAAAAAGGAAAAATTATCGCAAGAAAGATTATAATTCCATAAAAAACCCATTTAATATATGTTTTTGCTTGACCTTGATTCTGCTGAGGATAAACTATTACTTCCGCCATTTTTCTTTTTTTCTCTATTTTTTAAGTTTTAATCAATTTTTCTTTTACAATTAGAATAATAATTTGATAAATCTATTTAAATAAAAAATCATCAAAATATCGAAATTATTTTGTGGTTTCTATTGAAAATCGAAAGAAATTATCAGCAATATTTATAAACTTGAAAAACATTCTTTTTAAAAAGAATATTATACCCCAACCCTACCTTTAAGTAACTTTGTTTTTAGAGTTAATTAATATCCCTTATATTTAAAAAAAATTAAGATAATTTCATCTATTATTGTTGTTCTAATTGATTTTATTTAAGGCATTATAAAAAATTTTAAATTCTCCTTATATTTCGAATTTTTTATTTAAATAGTTTTGCTATTATACCCCACCAATAACTATTTTTTATTGATAAACAATGAATAAATATAAAAAAGATAATGATAATCAAAAAGCATATCGAGAACAATATGAGAAGAATAAACATTCGACCAATAAAGAATATAAACCACAGCAAGCCCAGATTGGCAGTTATTTAAATATTTGGGATAAAATCCCTTCTTTTAAGGATATAAATACAAGTTTGGGGATCATAAAGATTATTGCCTCTCTGGGAGTCCATTTTATGATGGGTTATTTAACATTTTTATGGACTACTTCTATCAGTATAGCGATCTTACTTCCGACAATCTTCTTTCTCTTATTTATATTCGTCTTTGGAGACAATTCATTTTTAATCTCTTCATTCAGTGGACTAACACGGGGAAAGTTTGATCCATTTGCTCATTTACGCTTTTGGTTCGCAGATTCGGCGACAGAAGAGGCTCAATTTACAGCCTCCACTACTTTTAATGAACAATTTTTTGATAAAGGTAATCTTTATAAAAGGGATATTCTCTATTTCTCAAACACTCAGGATTTACAGCATTCCGGCTTAAGCCTCTACAAAATTAGCGTCTTTCCGGAAAATGTGAGCCCTAATCTCAACCATTTCGTAAAAACACTTCATATTGCCTGTGTTCCTTTTACTTATCAGGTGATTCAAGCACCACTATTGCAAAGAAACTCCAGCACGATGAGTATCAATCTATATTTTGCAATATCATATTATGCTACAGGAATTCTAACTAAATCGCTAGTGAGCCTTATTACAGATAAATTAAGGGGGTATCAAGCTAAATTTGAAGAGATTGTGATTGAAGATTTTGCGCATACGAAGATCGATAAACTGGTCGGCGATGATTTAGTCCAAGGAATAAAGAATTTTGTATGTGGGATGGATTTTGAAGAGGAAGACAATTTAAAAGATAAAGATTTAGTTATAAAACCGTTTAAAACATTATTGGTAATTAGCTTCGTTCTTTATTTTGATGTGGTTTTAGTCCTAATTCCTTTAAAGTTTTACTGGATCCCAATTATAAATATTATTCTTGTTTTCATTATATTTTTTATCTTTTGGCGTGAGGTATTATTTTCAATCAGTCGGTTCACGCTAGTTAAGGAAGAGCATTTCACGGTATCACCCTTTCATAATATTGATTTTTTTAGGTCTCGTAAATATAGCGAAATAGTATTCGCCCATATAAACAAGAAAATATTGCTGGCTATGAACTTTCTTAATGTGAAATATGCGGCAACTCAATTTATGAAAAAAGATCAATTTATTGCTACCCCCGCTAAATATTTCAGAGCACTGGTCGGTAAAAAAATCCCTTTTACATATACAATAATCTCTGCTCCTATATCTTATGCCTATTTCGTGGATAAATGCTTTAAATGGATAAAGGAAGGTCATCGAGATTTCTTGAATGAAAAATTAAAGAAATATGAACAAGCAGGTTGGATGTTTATGAGAAACGGACTCTGGCGTCTGATTATACTTCATACAATCCATACTATTACCTATGCCACGAATATAACCCAAGAAGTAATAATAAATCAAGGAAATAAACTCCGACATCGAACAGAGACAATTACTAGTATTTTTGAGGGAAATTTTCCTAATTATGAGTTAGAGCAACTTTCACAAAATTACCTTTCTTCCGGGATTGGGGCCTCAACCCTCAAATCAAAATTCTTTCGACTGGGAGGTACTCATTTGAATTATTTAATTATGCAAGGAAAAGTTTTGATGAATTTGATGGAAATTTCACCTGAATTTAGGAAAGCAATCGAGACAAGAATTGCATCTGAGTTTAATACGCCCCTTAATCTTGAAAACTTCATAACTATAGGATATACGCTTAATACCGAATTTCTTATGGAGGAAGTACCCGCGGGGTTCACATTTGAACAAATTAAAAATCTGTTAATAACAAATGGATCTTATAAAGCTCGAGAATATTTGTTGTTTAAAATTGTCGCAGAGTTAGTGAAACAAGGAGAGCAATCTATTGTATTCGATTATGATGGTACCTTTTCCGTGTTGCTTTCTTATTTTCAAGGAAGTAAATATGAAAATGAATTTTTAGTTTTTTCATTAGGAAAAAATTTTCAGATTGATCCATTTGATTCTGATATTCCCTATGATTCAGAACGTGATAGCTATATTAGCTATATCGTGGACATCTTAGCGATGGTCTATAAACAACGAAGGGAACCAATGGACGCCCTTAAAGAATTATTAAAGGAAGAAAAATTTTCATATACCGAATTTTTATTGGATATCAAAAATCAGAATGTATGGGAGAAAAATATTGGTATGAGGCCTATTATCTCCGTGCTCCAACAAATTAGGGAGGGGCCCAGTGTTATCTCTACGAAAAACTACGAGTTAGGTGGGACGGATAAACCATCCGATGGAATAGGAGGGTCTCAAATCTTCTCTTATGAATTCATACAAAATGAAAAAACTATAATTATTGATCTTTCCATCTTCCAAGATTTAGAGCCGAAAGTATTTATAACTTTTGTAATCATTGTGAAAATTTTGCTATATATCAGGAGATTTTATGAGGAAAGGAGTTTTTATCAGAAGATATTTATTGTTCCCAATACTGATATTATATTTGATAATAATTTTCTCGATAGACAAGGGGATTATCGCTACGGCAAGATTATGAAGCTTATAAAGCCTATTCAAGCACTGCAAATGGGGATTATAACGACAGCTAATCAAATTCGAGACATGCATCCTCATGTGTTTAATTATTTTGAAAACTTTATCTCCTTTAAAACTACTGATAAACGGGATATTGCTGTATTGAAGAACTTAATGAATTTGTCTGAACTTCATGGGGAGGGCTATTATAGTTCCAAGCGAAAAGAGAGTTATCAAGTACCATTTCTCATGAACCTGAAAAGGGATGAATTACTTGTTAAAAGAGATGATTTTCCTCAACCATTTCCGATTATTATAGATAATATGGAATTCTTGAATCTAAATATAGTATCTCAACAGCAACTTAATGAATATATGTTTCACCAAGGTTATAATCTTGAAGATAATGAAAAAAACATACTTTCTAACGCGCAAAAAACCCTTTTTGAACAACATTTTAAACATTATATCCTTTTCTTGGATGAAATTATAAAGTTCTTTAGTGTATTGCAGACTCTTGATCAAGTGGGCAACCTTTATAAAAGTAAGATTAAGGAAGAACTTCTTAAAATTCTTTATCCAAAGGTTCAGAAACGATACGGAAAAGACAAACGTCAGGTAAAACTCATAAGGGATCAATTATTTAATATTTTTCTCAAATATAACTATATAATTGAGAGTCATCCTAGACGTGCAAGCGGCTCTCAATCCATTCGCACCTCATATGCGGTAGGGCCTCAATACCAAGAATCTTTAAATGATTACTTTGAATTAAAGAGAGATCAAGAGACTCAAATTTCAGTAGAGCTTCTTGAGCAAGAATCCGAAAAAGAACTTGACTTAGAAAGCATACTCACACCAAATAATTTAAGTTCGAACTTTCCTAAAATAAAAGATACAAAAACCAATCAGGGGACTACTGAGGTATCTACTACTCCGAGAAATAATAAATATTTTAATAATGAATCGACGTCATCATATACTCAATCAGAAATTATAAATAAATTCTTTGACCATATGAGTGACTTTCTTATAAAAATTATAGATATTTCTGTATTAGTTGATAAACAGCAATTTGAAAAAGCAATAATATTAGAACGCTCTGCACTACCTACCTTCTTAGTTGAGTTCTACTGCGACCTTTATCCCGAAGAGAAGAATGAAATTCCGGATCTTATACTAGAGAAGGCAGTCACCTTCCTATTAACTTCTATTCCTCTAACGATCAATAGAGCATCTTTAGATTCGCTCTTAGAAAGAGCAAAATTATCGGATATTTCACAAGAAAATATAAACCAGTATAAAGAGGAAATACGATCATATTCAGAAACGCTTTTTATATTTTTTAATTCTATATTTCGAGATTTTAAAAAGATAGTAGACGAGAATTAAACGAATAAGAGGAATTATAATGCATTATTTGACGTGGGATTTTAATTTAAGGATTTTTTTATTTTTTTCTTTCTACAATTTTTTTTTAAATAGATCTATTTTCTATTTTTCTATGAATACTAGCAAACAAAGATTAGATTATAAAATAATTAAAATAGGTTAAAAACTATGGAAAATGGATTTTTTACCACTCTTTTTGAAGTAATTATTCCAATTCTATTTGATGGGTTTTTTGCGATGATTATTTTTGTCCTTATCTCCTTTATCGTAAAATATTTATTAGTAAATAAGGCGTCCAATGGAGTGAGAAATTTTGCGCGTATTTTTTTTATTTTAGGGATCGCTTCTCACGAACTTGCGCATTTAATTATTTGTAAACTAACTGGAGCGCCTGTGAGGGAGATTAAATTATTAGGATGGGACAAAGAAAATCATGGTACGGTGAAGAAATATAGCTATTATGGAAGTGTAAATATTCATGAGGAGAGTCCCTTTACTTTTCTGCAAGCTCTTTTAGGGGCACTCGCACCTGTGTACGTTCTCTTCTGGATCCTATGGCCCTTAATCCAAATTCTTTTCAATGCGAATTTAGATTTCTGGGGTTGTCTCATTATTCTATTAGTCATCATTTCATTAATAGTGGGAATAGCGCCATCCGCAGAAGACATATATTGCATTGGGGCAGCAGTGAGTAGAGACCCTACCTATACCTTATATCAAATCTTCCTGTTGATACCCTCTTTTATTACGGGTACCATAATAGTTTGTATTTATGGATGGATATTTCCTCATGAAGCACTGTTTCTTTTACTCTTAGGGGCGTTTTATTACGTTTATAAATATTTATTCAAGGGCATAAGGCACTTATATAAGCATTTTAAAGAGCGCCGCCAATCCTATGATACAGAAAAGGCAGAAGACCCGCATAAGAAGAGGTTTAAATCCAATAATTCTAAGGAAAAAGATGAAGGCACCGCACAGTGGTAAAGGTTTTTCAAAGTGGGGGATAAAGAAAAAATCACTTTCTTTTTTTGTTTATATAGATCTTATAAAAATATTTTTTAGATTTACAAATGATTTGAATTTTTTATTTAAAAGTAAATAGCAAAAGTATTTAACAATTGAAACAAAAATAAAAAAGGTGAAAGAAAAAGTATGATAAAAGATACAGAGATCATTAAAAATCGATTAGGATTTGAGGGTTATTGGCAAGCACGTATTGAAATAACTCAGATACCCTCCCGTCCTTCAGATCATTTAAAATCGTTAGGAGATGAATCTAAATATGATTATTTAATATCTTGGTTGGCAGATCCCTTTTCTGATCATAATAGGATTTATTGTATGGAACTACAAATGGGAAGGGAATTTAGACTCATTTTTTATATAACAGAACGATCCAAGAAGGACGCAGCCATCAAAGGATACACTTTTCTTACTTTTTTAGAGGATACTTATCTCGGATTGTCTGGAACCTTGTCTGTGGTCCCTAGTACTAATGCACCACTTGAGGAAGGTGCTCAATTATATGAGTTGAAATTTCCCGCATTTAAGGCTCATCCCAATAATCGCTTTATAATTTTTAAGCGCATGATTGCATTATCAAAATACCTTACATCCTTAAATGTTCAATTCAACATTTTTTGGAGAACCGCACGGGAACCACTTGCTCCCTATCATATAAAGATCTATTTAAAAATAAATCCTATAAAAAAATCCCTTGATACCGGCCTTCATGAATTATTAGGGAGATTGCAGTACATAAGTATGGGTTTTAGAAAAGATATTCAATACGGAGAGTGGATTAAAAAAGAAATGAGTGTCTGGAATAAAATTATGACGAGTAATGTGTTTATTGGCGAGACTCTTACTTGTAGAGGAGAATCGCACAGCTTTGATTTTATTTTTTTCCCTGAATTACCTCTTCAAAAGGCTGCTTATTTTAAAAAGGAAAATATCTATGATTCACTCCATTTTGATGATAAAAAATTTATATTAGGGAATTATGTGAAGAATGGTGTGGAAACCTCTCAAAAAATTTGTATGACAAAAGACGATTTTGACCATAGTGTATTGATTTGTGGTATGCCGAAGACTGGCAAAACCACCTTACTCAGCCAAATTTGTAGCCAATTTGCGAAAAAAGCCCCTGAGGTCGGAATTTTAATAATAAATGTAGGAAAAGGATTCCAAGAGGGAAAATTTCCAGTAGATCGTATTGTTCGTTATGGGACATCGGATTGTAAAATCCCATATTATGTAGATGGGGCTTATCGGAGCAAATGTCTCCAGCAAACGGCCGATTATCTGGCAGGTTCATTAGGATTTGAGGAGCCACTAAATAAAATCTTCGTAAATATTATGGGCTTATATTTTCTTATAAAAGGGCATTTACCAAGCACACTCTCAGAATTATTTTATGCTGTAGTATATTGGTTCGAAAAAAATCCATACCATATAAAATATCAAACCGATGTTTTACAGGCTTTTAATAATCGTACGAAATGTTTATTCGTAGATGATTACTTAATGGATACCACTCGTCTGGAAGAAAATAATCTTATTCCTCAATGGTTTAAGGAATGGAGAGCGGGAAAAAATGTATACATCGACCTCCATCCAGCTGATTTATATTCTCGACGACTCTTAGCGAACGCAATCTTTCAGATGGTACAAGCTTTGACTCCAGAGCAAGAAGTAAATACATTGAAATATTTGATTTGCCTAGATGAAGCTCATAATTTAGTGGCAGATGCAAGGGGTAATATAAGTGAAGAGGATATGATTTCACGTCGACAATTAGGAAGTGTGTTTAAAAATTTACTACAAGAATTTAGGGGAAAAGGAACCTCAATTGTAATAGTAGATCAGACGCCCTCAGATTTACTTAATTTCGTAACAAAGCTGGTGAGCCTAAGTTTTGTTTTTCGGGAACAAAAAGATGATGTGGAGCGATTTACAAACATTTTGGAGGAGCAGGAGTTTCTTAAATCCCTTCAAAATAGAAATCTTTTAGTTTTGAATGGAGGACGTGGAGAGAGATTTGTAATGAAAACTATAGATAGCAAATTATAATAAGAGGTACTAAAGTGAAGAAATCCAAAAGAGAATTGAAAGAAATAAAAGAGGCTGAAGAAGGAGGTGATATGTGGAGGCGCTACGACTACTCTTTTGCTAACTTCCTTGCCCAACATAGTACTGCAGATGAAGTAGAGCAAATTGGATCAGAAATATTTAACCCTGATCCAGATTTCTCAGGACAGCCTGAAAAATCAGCTATGTTTAATAAAATTAGCGTTACAATCTCTAGAGATAAAAAAAATAGTGATTTGCAGGAGGAATATATGTCAAAAAATGTTTCACGTGATTTTCATTTGAAAATTGAGGAAAAAAGTCCCTTAAAACCTTATTTAGACTTTTTAGAAGATTTTGAAAACAATTATGAAAAAAATAAGCCATTTGAACCTAATCTTGACTTATTAGAAAACTTTGAGGAAGAATTCAAGGATAATAATCCTTTTAAGCCTAATCTTGACTTTTTAGAAAATTTTAAGGAAATTTATGAAAAAAATAATCCGTTTGAACCTAATCTCAATATGTTAGAAAACTTTGAGGAAGAATTCAAAGATAATAATCCTTTTAAGCCTAATAGTGAATTTATAGATAGATTTGACAAAGAATTCGAAGAATATAACTCTCTTAATACTCTTAAAAGCTGGCTACCAGATAAGTTCGAATGGGAAGTTGATCCTTTTGAGAAACCTGATGAATGGTTAGCATTAGTAATAAATAATAAGCAAACCAAAGAAAAACTTATTGCTAAGAAAGAAGAGACTAAGCAACCACATTTTCCAGAATCAACTATTCAAGAGATGCAAAAATCCTCAAGCGAACTCAAGGAAAAAGGAAATATAAAACAAAATTTAGATGGTAAGACTAAAATAAGTGAAAATAATAATCAAACTACGCATAAAAATTAAAAATGAAATAATGAAGAGTGTTTAACTTTGGTAGAAGGCAGCTATGAAACTGGTGGTGAAGCAGATGACGAAAAGGGAAGTGGTGCCGCAAGTCCTTCAGATGGAAAAGAAACAGAAAAAGAAACCAAAGAATCAGATTCTGGCAAAGGGATTGATTCTGATTCAGGTTTAGAATTTGATAATGATAATGCTAATGAGAGTAATTCTAATGAAAATAATAATGATCTTGAAGATAATGATAAAGATCTTGATTCAGATTTCGAAGAAAATAGTCAATCAGAGTTTTGTAATGATTTTTTAGAAAACTTTGAGGAAAATTATGAAAAAAATAATCCGTTTGAGCCTAATCTTGACTTATTAGAAAACATCGAGGAGAATTATGAAGAAAATAATCCATTTAAACCCGATCCAGATATATTTGAAAATATTCATGAAGAGTTTGAAAAAAATAATCCGTTCGAGCCCGATCTAGATATATTTGAAAACATTCATGAAGAATTTGAGAAAAATAATCCATTTGAACCTAATCCAGATATATTTGAAAATATTCATGAAGAATTTGAGAAAAATAATCCATTCGAACCTAATCTTGATTTTATAAGGGAAATTGAGGGCACTTCTATAACAGAGGAAGTAAATGAGCCAGAAACTAATGAGGGAACCGCAGAGAAAAGCATAAATGAAAAAGAGAATGTTGAAGAAGAATCATCTTCAGAGAGAACAGATGAAAAAGGTCATGAGGAGGAGGGCAATAGTGAGTTAGAAAATCCTGCCGGCTCTCTCTCCTCTTCTTTAATATCAAAAGAAAAAGAATCTAAAGAGCAAGAGAAAGAAAAAGAGCAATCTTATGGAAAAGATGAAGAAACTTCATCATCAGAGGAAGAAACCGAGGATTTAGATGTTGAAAGATTTATTGAGGTTGATGATAAAAAATTTGCAGAGCTTAAAGAATTAGATTCAGCTATCGAGCAAGCCTTGGAGATTGATCGAGAGTCGGAAAAAAATTCCAGAGAAGAAATGGAAAGAACAGAGGAATTGTTAAACAATAACCACCATGAGAATGAATTAAATGAAGGGGAGATGGAAAACAATCCAGAAGCAACGGAATCTGAAGAAATAGCCTCAGAGAGTGATGTAGAACCCGAATCAGAGGAAAATCCTGAACTTGAGGAAAAAGAGTGGGAGAATGAAGAAAGAGAATTTAAAGGGAATGCAAAGAAATTAGAAATAGATCCCGTATTAGGTGATACTACAGAGGATACAGAAGTTAGGGAGTCTATTACGGAAAATGAAAGAGAAATAAGGGAGGAGAATAAAGAAAGCTCCAAACAAGATGAACAAGAAGAAAAAGAATTCAAGGGAAATGCAAAGAAATTAGAAATAGAGTCCATTTTAGAGAATACAGCAGAAGACAACGAGGTGGCAGAAATTCTTAAAGATAAAGGAAGAGAGTTAGATGAGAACCCAAAAGAAAGAACTACTTCTGAGAAAGAAAAACAAGTTGAGAAAGCAAATGCTAAGAAATTAGAGATCCCACATGTGCTAGAAAATACCGAGGAAGATAAAGAAGTAGTGAAATCACTTAAGGAACAGGAAATTAAAGAAAAGGAACTAGAAAAGGAACAAGAAACTAAGGGAGAAACAAGCTCTTATGATGAGAATAATAATATCGTGCGGGAGATCTATTGTGAATTAGAAGGACCCATCCCCTATAAAGAAATTATCAATAAAGAAAAGGAAGAAATCAAAGAAGCTGAGAAGACAAAAGAAACACAAGGGGAACACACTCAGCAAGATTTTATTGATGAAACAATAGAGGATACTAAAAAAAACATAGAATCTGGTTCAGACATAATTGAGGAAACAACCGAAAAGCCTACGGATTTCGAGGAACTGCTGTACGATCTTGATTATAGTAATGATGAGAAAGCAGAACTTGAGCGAACTCATCCAGAGATTGATAATGAAAAAGATATAAAAGAAAAAATGGTAATTGAAGAGAAAAATGAACAGAGAACAGATGCAACTCTGATTTCGGAAGTAAAAGATGATTCAGAAAAAGAATTAGAAATTTTAGAAGAGGATCTTAACCAGAAGGAAAAGGAAAGAGAAAAGGAAAAGGAAAGAGAAGTAGAAGAAGAGATGGGATATCTAGCTGAAGAGACCTCATATTTAGAATCAAAAATCTTAACCGATGATTATTCCAAAACTATTGAACAAAAAAAGAAGCTAACAAAAGAGAAACAAATAAAAGAAAATCGAAAAAAAGAAGAGCTTTCAGATACACAAAAAAATGATCATTTAGAGGATTTAGCAGAAGAAAAGGAAAATATAGATGTTTATAAGGAAATAAAGGAGCCCTTGAGTGATTCTTTAGATCAGGAAGCTCTCGATGAAGCCGAAGAAAATGAGCAACAGAAGGAGAAAGATAAAAGGAGAGAGGAACAATTAGAAGGGGAGGAGCTCCAAGACCTTCTATCAGAAATAGCACGAGAACTTAGAGAAGTAAATGAAAAGGACTTTCAAGAAGAATGGGAAAGAACTTTAAGGGATTGGATTGAACATCTTAAAGATACGAGCATCTCAGAAGATGAAAGGTATGAATTATTGAGAATTTTAAGCAAATATAGTTTTTTAAGAAGAATGCATAGAATTCGTAAGAGCTTAATTGATAAATTTATCAAAGGAGAAGCAACCACAAGGGATCTTATCAAGCTTAATATTATTCAAGGTTTTTTTAAAGAAGTCTCCCATGTTGAAAAACAATTATTTATTAATCTTAAATCCTTTAAGGACCTTTATAATAAGCCTCATCTACGAGAGCAGGCTTTAATAGAGAAAGCTAAATTTTTACGACACCTTTTTACTAAATTACTCTATTTTAGACTCCTTTATTATCCTTCGGCAATTCCCACTAGTCAAATTTCCTCTATAGATTGGGCTCAAAAGCTCAAAAAAAAGCTCTTAAATATTAAAGATCTGGATCAAGAGAATGAAGCTAAGATTCAGTCCATCCTTTCTAAGGGAGAGATCTCTAAAGATGAAGAGAAAGAAATCATCAATATTTTAAGTCTATTATCGACTGAAACTTTAATTAAGATTTTTGGTGCAGTTTTTGCATATCACACCACTCAATATATTCGATGGGGCTGGGAGTTCTATAGATCGACAAAACAGTTAATGTTGGAAAGATTTTTCAAATTAAGCGAAATAGCTTATACAAGAGTTAGAGAAATCGCAAGATTATCGCAATTAGAGGCGGAATTAGAATCATTAAGAAAGGAATATGAAAAAATTAAATTAGTTAATAAGAAAAAAAGATTGATCTCTAACCATTTTTTGGAAATAAACGATTTAAAACAAGATAAGACGGATTTAATGAAAAAATTTGAGAAAAGAACAGGAAAGAATGCGATATGGAGAGAAAATATTACTAAAAATTATATAAAATGGGTAAAAAATGAAATAGATAAAAAAAACAATGTTTTACAAAAAGATAAATTAATTATATATTATCTATACTTTTTGAAAAAAAATTTCATGGATTTTATAAAAGCAAATTTATATAAAATTACAGAGTTAACTTTGAAAGAAAAATCAAAAATTATAGATATCACTAAGAAAAAAAGAATATCAGAGAAAGATAAGGAAAAATTAAGAAAAAATTTAAGAAAAATTAATTTCAATGAATTGAATTCTTTATTTACAAAAACTATAATTAAGGAAAAGAGTAAAAACAATATAATAAAAAAACCATATTCGAAAAAAAATAGTTTTAATCTTGAGGTTGCAGATAGTAATTTACCTAATCTAGGAACATATGGAACTCCAGATAAGATTCCAAATTCATTTTCAACCCCTATTGAAATATTCAAGATAAAATATCCTAATAAACCTGTAATTATTAATCAAAAGTTTACAAATTACTTTAAAGAATGGTATAGGGAATATTATAAATTACCTTGCCCCTCATTAGAATATCCAACTTATGCTAAAGAAAAATCGGAATTGCTATTAGAAGCTGATTTATTTTTAATTTTATATACTAATTTTATAAAAAATAAAGATATCTCTCTAATAACATCTTTAGAAAAAATAATTGGAAAAATTATTAATGAAATTGCAAGGAATATAATGATTAATAAAAAGTTTAATAATCAAAATAATAAATTCATGAAATGGTTTGGAGAAGATAAATTACGAGATAATATTAAAAGTAGTAAAAATAATCAATTTAAAAGAAAATTATTAAAGCATTATGAGCTTCTTTTTAGTATTAATGATCAAAATTCAATATCGAATAAAGAAAGAAATCAAATCCTAAGAGCTCTAGCAATATATAGAAATAATAGAAAAAAACAAGAAATTCCTATTTTTGATATAAAAAAAACTAATCTTGATGAGTTTTTAATATTTAAAAAACTTCAATCATATTATTTTCAAGAATATGGAGTTATTCTTACTTATAATAAAATTGGGGAAAAAGTAGGTCTAGGTAAAACATATTTCTCAGCACATTTTAGAAAAGATAAAAAAATCTCTAAAATGGATGATTATATTGCATTTCAAATTGAATTATGGGTAAAAAGTACTTTTAAGTCAAAAACCTTTAAAGGAGATCTTTTGAGGGATATCATAAAATGGAGAGAAAGTCATTATGACTTTTCTATTTACGCCATACAAGATACATATATTAGAAAGATTACTTATGCAATTATTATTTTGTGGTATAAAACTCATGGTGAGATATTAAATATAGAAAAATTGAATTATTTATTTTATTCTAAAGGATATACAGAAGCTAAAAACTTCTTTACAGATAAAATCGTCCCTTTATATGAAAAAATTACTGCTGAAGATACATGGCAAATTATTGAGAATTTTGTTAAAAATGAATTTTTAAATAATAAAGATACTCATATTTTAGATGAAGCTCAACGAATTATTGAGATAATTCAAATATATGAGAAATACAAATCTTATTATGGTTTACTTGGTAGTCATGATAAAATATGGCTTAATATAAATATGTACACGTTCCAGTTATTTTATTTAATTCGAATTACTTTAGGATTAGATCCAGCAACTTGTGAATTTTTAATAACAATAAAAGGAACGATACGTCATCATTCTAGTAAGGATTATAAATATTTATATATTTTCCGTCGAGATCCAAATCAAAAAAGTGGTTTTGTTTTTGAATTAATTCCAATGATACAAGAAACACACAGATGGTTAGGCTCAAGATTACACCGAACCAGTATAAGGTCAAAAATGTTAAATGATATATTAAGAACTCGTATGCAGTTCCTGTTTGATCTTTCGATTCAAAAATATGATAAAAATGAAAGTTATTATAAAAAGTTTGAAGAGCTATTTAAAGTAGTAAGATATTATCATGAAATATATAATAATGAATATTTTAATGGTAATGATATAGGATTATGGGATCCCATTGTTATTGAAGGCAAAGAATTATTATCAGGTATAGATAAAGAAACAATCTATGAGTTCGCTGATAGATGGGTCGATTGGAAAAATCCCGATGTTAAAGAACAAGATTGGTATAATCATTATAGATATATAAAATTTTATAAAAAATGGTTAAGATTAAAGAATAGAGTAAAAGAAGCAATTAATGGAAAATGTTATTCTTTATGGTATAATTTTTTTGTCCAAACCTATCTTATAAATGAATTATTTCCTGATGGATATGATGCAATTAATGAATTTTTATGAAAGATTTATGCTATTAATATAAAATAATGAACATTAAATGAAATTATAATAGGTATTTCTAAAGATTAATTATCCAAGTAATTTTTTTATGATTGTGTGCTTCGAAAAATATTCATATACAATGGAAAATACAGCTTTGTTGATCTATATTAATATATAAATAAGAATTTTTCCATTAAATATTAATTGTTTAATATATTTTATACTTTAACTTCTACTTCTCTGCGCTCGTGGTATAGAGGTTTAGAATTTCGGCCTTCCAAGCCGGGGACCCGGGTTCAAATCCCGGCGGGCGCATTTATTCCTATCCGTAAACCTATTTAATTTTTAATTCAATTTTTAAAATAGGAAAATTCAAATCAATGATTAAAAATACTTCATATAAACCTCTTAATATATATTAAGAGAGATTTCATAAAACGTAATCGCTCTACTGACTACAATCCACGCATTTAGAGACTCATTTGAAATTGAAATTATATTTTTAGTTAAATTATGAATTTCCTCGGAAAAAGAAGATTTTTGAAAGCCGCCTATTATAAGAATATAATTTTTTGAAGAATCTCCTTTATATAACTCCCTATATGAAGAAATTAATTTCCCTCTCCTTGAAAGAATTATAAGTTCTGAATCTTTAGATTCTGTGAATTCTTTTATTTTTTCATTCAAGCTTATTTTTATAGGGGAAATTAAAAATTCATTCTCAAACTTAATCCCGTTATCAATTAACATTTTGGCCATTAAACCTTTAAATCTATTAAAATTCTTGGCGATACGAATTTCGGGATTGAATTCAAACAGTTTATTATTAATTGTATGCAGAAAAAGTTGTAGCTTACCCATTTTATTTAAAGGGGAGCCTAATGCATTAAGCAAACAGAGATGAGATATATCAGGGCGCCCTCGTTTTTCGCTGTTTTTTAATTTCTTCATAGCGCTATAATGTAGAGCATTATCTAATAATTGCGTATAATAATTTTTCATAGATAAATTTCTTTTTATAGCGGGATGTTCACGTAACCTTTTCGGAATTAACTCTATTCCGCATTCTACTAGAAATATAATTAGACTCATATGTTTCAATACATTAAAGTCTTTTAAAACATTTATTATTATTTGTATTAGTTAATGATTAAAACTCGATATTGATTTGCTAAAAATGCCTATTTTTAAAACAATATATCTTGCTTAGGTTTAAGTCTCTAAGGTTTTAATGAAATAACGAGTTGTATGATTACAGTCCAAACAAGTAACCGAAATATGAGAACCCTTCCCTTTCCTTGATTGAAGTCTTATACGACAATTGATTCTTGGATAAAGAAATTTTTTACAATTATGACAAATCCTTTTTTTCCATTGTTGTGGGATTCGCACTTTTACTCTCTGAGCATATTTCATTGCTAGTTCTACATATCGATTCGCTAAGCTTTTATTTTCTGGAAAAATTTTATCTGCAAGTTCAAATAAGTATAATATACGATTTTTTGCTATGTTTTTTGCAATCTTTTTAAAATTTGGCATTTTAAACGGTTTAATCTTTTATTAATATTTTTATTAATTCAATTATTAATGAATATTTACTGGATGTTTAGAAATAATAATTATTTTCCCTCGAAGATCTAAAAGATAAGAATCGGTATTATCAGCTATTTTTTGAGCAATATCCTCTACAATTTCTCCATGAAGCGCAGTTTTGAGGAGTTTTATTTTTATTATTTTATGTTTCTTTAATAAATCTTGCACATGTTTAATAAACCCTTCATTATCATCAATACCTTTCTTTCCTAAAATACAATGTGGTTTATTTAATAAAACCTCTTGAAACCTTTTTTTGTAATCATTAGCATTCATTAGTAAACCCTTCAAATTAGCTTTAAATTAGCAAAATTTTTAATTTTAAAATTATTACTATCAATAATATTTAATGAAATAAAAAGAAATGAAACTGATATATGTCCATTTACCTCGTTAAACCTAGTAAATTAATTTCAGTCATTGCTGATAAATTGAAAGAATATCCTTCAATTAAGCCTCCAGAAGGGAGTCAATATTGGAAAACTGCTCGTTTTAAAGAATTAGCACCAATAGATTCAGAAAACTTCTGGTTTGTGAGATGCGCTTCATTACTTAGAAAGTTATCAAAATTTGGACCTTTAGGAGTAAATCGATTAAGAAAACATTATGGTGGAAGAGAAAGGAAGAAACGTGGTAAAAATAAAAGTGTAAAAGGGTCTGGGAAAATAATCCGTGTTGCTCTCCAACAATTAGAGGAGGCAAATTTAATTTATCAAAAAGAAAAAGAAGGAAGAGAGATGACTCCTGAGGGAATAAGCTTCCTCGAAAGAACTGCTTATGAAATTTTGCGCAATAAAAGTAAATAAAAAATAAAAAAAAATCTGGTGATTTTGTTTGAGTGATGAAGAAAATTCTGAAAGATTAGAAGAAATCAGGAGGAAAAGACTTGAACAATTAAAACAACAAGTAGCACAAAAAAAGCTCGCAGAACAGCAACAAGAAGCGTTTGAGGCACAGAAATATAAAATAATGAGGCAAATTCTTTCTCAAAAAGGACGCCAGAGACTTGAAAATATCAGAATGGTACGACCTGAATTTGCAGAACAGATTGAACTACAATTAATTCAGTTATATCAATCCGGTAGAATCACAAATCCAATGTCAGATCAAAATTTCAAAAAGATTTTAGAAAAGATTTCAACATCAAATAAAAAAAAAGATTTTAAGATAAAGAAATTTTAATGAAAATTATACTTTAAATGATTATAATGGCAAGAAATAAAAACCTTTCCGTAAAATTACGACGAGGAAAGAATTTAAAGCAAAATAAATCAGTTCCCAACTGGGTAATGATTAAAACAAGGAGAAAAGTAAGTACAAATCCAACTTCCAGAAGATCTTGGAGAAATAATAAATTAAAGCGCGATTAATTTAAATTTACTTTAAAGGGTAAAAAATAATGGCAAAAAAAAGAAAAGAAATAAGCTTAGATGAGTTAGAAGAAGAGTTAGCTGAAAAAGGTGAAGATTTTGAGAAAATTGAGAAAGAAGAAATGGAAGAGAAGATTGAAGAAATTGAAGAATTTGATTTAGAAGAAATATCTACTGAGGAAAAAATAGGTGAAGTTTTTGAGGAAGAAATTGAAGAAGAGGAAATCCCAGAAGAAGTGGGTATCCCAGAAGAAGAAATCATTGATGAAAGAATTTATGTCGTCCCTTTAAAAAATGCTCGTAAAGGACCACGCACAAAGTGGGCTAAAAAGGCAGTAAGGTACCTTCGCGAATATATACAACAGCATTTTAAGCCAGAATACTTAGTAATTTCCCAAGAAGTAAATGAGAAAATATGGGAACGCGGAATTAAAAAACCACCTAGAAAAATTAGAGTACTGGCGAGAAAGAATATTGATGGCTTAGTTTATTTGAATTTAGCATAACAACATTCACCTTATTATAAATTTGAAAGAATTTAAGAAATTAATACAAAATATAGATATACTATTTTCTTCTTTAAATGTGTAAAAAAATAAACCCTTCTAAATAATGGCCATTATCAAAACTGAACTATTTGGTAAAAGCTTAATTGGTGTCTATTTAGAGGTTAATAACGCGTTTGTATTGTATCCTCCTACTTTAATAAAATCAGATCTCCAAAAAATAAAACAAATATTTAAAATTAATTTATATCCGTTTACTATAAACAACTCAAAACTTATTGGTATTTATTCTGCAAGTAATAAATATGGCCTCATTTTACCCAATATTTTGAGAGAAGATGAGCTTTCTAAATTAAAAAGTTATTTTCTAAATGAAGAAAATGCACTTCATATTGAAAAGCTTAAATCTATTGATAATGCTTTCGGAAATTTGATTCTGTGTAATGATAAAGGAGCGATAATTAGTTCATTATTAAGGGATTATAGATCACATATAGAGGATATTTTAAATGTGGAAACCGTTGTATTTGATTTTGCGGGGATTCATTTGCCTGGGTCAATAGGAATAGCAAATAATAAGGGTTGTTTAGTGCATCCTCTGACTGAAAATGAAGATATAAAATATATCTCCTCAATTCTAAAGGTTGAAACTGATGTCAGCACAATAAATAGAGGAACTCCCTATTTAAGCGCTGGAGCTGTCGTGAATGATGAGAATGGAATTTTTGGGATGAGAAGCACTGGACCAGAATTGGCAAGATTAATAAATGTATTACGTTTATAAAGATAATAAATGAAATAACCTTTTATAGCAAATAATCATCTCAAAGAAATATTAAAGGAAAAAAAAAATTCCCTTTTCTACAAAAAATTCAAGAATTATACTCTATAAAGACAAAATTTAATAATTTATGGATTATTATTCTATCCACATAATTAATACGATAGAATCACTTTAATAGGTTAGAATTAATGTCAGAGTCTGAAATAAAAATCTTTAGAATAACCGGACATTATTTTAAGAATAATAAACGATATTTATTTAGAAAGGAAAAGCGCGCACTTAAAAAAGAGGATGCCCTAGAAAAAGTATTATCTCAAATAAGTTCTATTGGTCTCTTTAGGCGACAAATTACTATTGATGAAATTAAGGAAATATCTCCCGAAGAAGCTGAAGATTATTTAATAAAAGAACTCTCTAAAAAATAAAAATTTAAAATATTCAATCACAGGTGAAAAAATTAAATGGAAAATTCTCAACAATCTCAAACCCAAGCTCTTGCTTATGAATTCCAAGCGATTAGAGAAAGAAAGGATATGTACGAGCAAAATCTCGATTTAATCTATGCCTCTTTAAGCAATTTATCAAATACAAAAGAAACACTAAAAAATTTGGAAAATGTGCAAGAGGGGGACGAAATATTAATTCCCGTGGGTGGAATAATCAATCTTAAAGCTAATATAAAACAACCAAAAAATATTTTACTATCTGTGTCGGATGTGGTTATTGAAAAAAATATTGAAGGTTCAATAGAATTTATTGATAAATTAATAAATCAACATCAAGAACAAATTAAATTCCTCAATGAACAATTATATAAAATGGAAACACGTTTACAAACAATTTCACAAATGTTTCGACAAGACACAATCCCACAATCATCATAAATTTTGTTAATCTATTCTTATTTTATTCACTTTTTACTATAAATTAAAATAAATAAAACAATAATTTTTTCCTCGAATTTATGTTAGATAAATTGAAAAATGCTTTATCTACCTTTGTAAATAAAACTTTATCCGAAAAGAAATTAGAAGATGCAATTGAGGATTTAAAGCTTATATTACTCCGCAATGACGTTGCTATGAATACTGCAGAGGAAATATGCCAAAATATTATTGATAAATTAAAAGGAGAACAAATTGGAAGGCTAACCTCAACAAAAGCACTCTTAGAAAAAACTTTGGAAGAAGTCATTACTAAAATTCTTACACCCGATTTTGAACTAGATCTTCTTCAAGAAATTGAAAATAAAAAAGCTTCTGGAGATCTCCCCTATGTCATTGTGTTTTTGGGAGTTAATGGAACAGGTAAGACAACCACTATGGCAAAAATAGCGCGATATTTGAAAAAAAATGGATATTCTGTGGTTGCCGCTGCTTCGGATACTTTTCGAGCAGGTGCGATTGAACAACTCTCATCTCACATGGATAATGTAGGAGTTAATGTCATTAAGGGCCAATATAAATCCGATCCCGCGAGCGTTTCCTTTGATGCGATAGACCATGCAAAAGCTAAGAATATAGATGTAGTATTAGTGGATACGGCAGGTCGCCAAGTATCTGATAAAAATTTAATGAGAGAAATAGAAAAAATATGTCGAGTAGCTAATCCAGATTTAAAATTATTCATTGGAGATTCTTTAGCTGGGAATGATGCGCTTTTTCAGGCGAAGGAATTTAATAAATATGTGGGAGTTGATGCTTCCATTCTAACCAAGTTGGATGCTGATGCGAAAGGAGGTGCTGCTCTCTCTATTTCTCATGAAACAAGAAAGCCAATAATCTTTGTGGGGATTGGACAAAAATATACGGATTTAGAGAAGTTTGATCCCGATTTATTTATTTCCAGCGTGTTAACTGACTAAAAGGGTCTATTTAAAAATAATTTATAGATAAATTTTTAAAAAATTAAATTTTTAATAAATTATGTCGAAACGGTATCCCAAATATGAGAGCTATCGTAAAGACAAGAAAAAAAAGAGAACCTTTTATCAAAAAGTAGTAGATCTTATCCAAGGAATGAAGCGCGTTATAAAAACAGCTAATAAACCTGGGCGAGAAGATTATCTTACCGTTTTTAAAATAGTTATAATAGGACTTTTAATATTAGGCGGAATCTCGTATATTATCCAACTAATCTTAAGTGTTGTTCCGATAGGAACCACTTAATGAATATTTTCTATTTTAATCATATTATGCATTTTTACTTCTTAAAGCGCTGAATTCTCTTAGTTAAAATTAATGGATTTTAAATAAATCTTTTTATTTGAGAATTACTATAATTTATTTTAATTATATTAATGCATTTTTTTAATGAAGTGATCTTTTTTGAAAGTATTTCTTAATTTATCAGAAGGGCTTCATTTTCTAGCCTCCGCCAGACATTTTACTGATATTCATATTGATGAACCTGAATCATTCCATGGACAAGATACGGGACCATCAGCAGTAGAATATTTTTTAATGGGAGTAGGTGGTTGTACAGGCTCCTCGTTCGCCTATTGTTTAAAAAAAAATTCGATCCCGATAAAGGATTTACAAATTATTGTAGATGGGAAGTTAAGTCATCGTGGAAATAAATTGAATTTGCGTTTACTAAAAATCGAGCTGGAAATTAAATGTTCTATTAATAATGATGATAAAAATAAATTGGATAAATGTATTAATCAGTTTAAAGAACATTGTGTAATAACAGAAAGCATAAGTAAGGGAATTCCCTTAAATTTTTCTTTTGATATTCAAACTAAAAAAAAATAAAAAATTGAAAATTATTTTAAAAATAATAAACAGAAATATTATTAGGTACTTTTAAGTCTGCTTCTTTATTCTTGCATGCTATAAATTTAATTTCCATGGTACGTAATTGATTTAAAAGCCTCTCTGTTAATATTCCATCTAAAATTAAATATTTCGTATTGCTATGTTTATTAATTGAATTATATAATTCACTTACTGGAATAGTAAATAGTGGATGTAATTTTTTATCATAGCCCACCGCAGTTCCGCTCTCAATATTTTTAATTTTTTCAATGATAATTTCTTTGTTTTTTACTTTCAATTTGTCTAAAAAGCTAATCAATACTTTTTCTTTGGAAGAATATTTATTTTCATCTTCTTTCTCTACTTCTTCTTCTATTTTATAAGATGAGGCTGGCCTTTTTTTCTGAAGATATTTAATTAATTGTTTTCTAGTAAGTTCTTCGACTTCATACCCTTCTGGTGCTCTTGCGATATGATCTATATCTATTAATTGACTCAATTCCTTCAGGATTAAATCTCCACCACGATCTCCATCGAGAAAAACAGTTACCCTTTTATTTTTTGCGAGTTCAATAATAGATTTAGGAATGCTGGTTCCTTGAACTGCTATTGTATTTTTAATCCCAATTCGTAAGAGATTTAATACATCTGCACGTCCTTCTACTATAATCAATTCCTCCTCTTCCTCAATATCGGGACCTGCTGGTAAGTTCTCAGGTCCCCAAGTTATGATTTCTCCCAATCTAATATCTGTATCAATCTTTTCCTCAATCTCACTGGCATCCAATGATTTCTGGTCCCATTCTTTTAATAATTCTGCTGCCCTTTCAATAATTTCCTTTCTTTTTTTTTCTCTTACATCCTTTATTTCTTGCAAGGTGATTTCTGCTTCGCAAGGACCTACTCTCGATACCGTTTCTATCGTTGCCGCTAGTAAAGCAGTTTCTTTTCGGGTTAAAGAGCTTGGAATTATTATGGTGCCTTTCGATTTTCCTTCTTTTGTCTCATTATTGACTTCAATTCTTCCTATTCTTCCAGATTTTTGAAGTTCTCGTAAGTCAAGATCTAAAAGAAGACCTTCTGTTTAGACGAGAAAAGGAGATCTTTTCAGCTTTGTCCGAATATAGCACCCACAATATCGCTCTTTTCTACGACCCCCTTTATAACAAATGAAGCTCGAATATAATATTTAGTAGTAAATTTGTCTGAATCGTTAATCTTAATCACTTCCTTAAAAAATGTTAATATATTCTTTTTTTCCTTTAAATTTGCTAAATGTCTTAATTATGTTGATTGTTAAATTTTAATGATAAATGAAATAATAAATTATGTTAACCAAATATCTATTTTAATTTTAATTACTATATGATTTCCATCAAAATTCTCAAGATGGATATATATTATAATATAAGCATTTAACAAATAAATTTTTAACTAATTTTTTAAAAATCTTAGATTATCAACATCAATTTCCCCTTATCTTGTAAAGAAATTTTACTGAAAAAAATCCTACAGAATTTGAATTTAAGGAAAAATAATATTAATTTTGATAGTATTATTGGTATAATCAGTTTTAAATTACTTTCTTTTTTCTTAATAGTATCTTTTGAAGTCTTAGTACTTAAAAATTAACTCTGATCAAATATGGATAGGATAATTGTGCTGGGAGGAAAAGGAGGAGTGGGAAAAAGTTCGATTAGTGCCGCTACCGCAGTACTTTTATCTGATTTACTCCCAAATAAAAAAATTCTAGTAATTTCTTTTGATATGGCTCATAATCTTTCCGATTTATTTTCCACAGAAATTGGAAATAAATTGACTAAATTAAACGATACAGGAAATCTGTGGGGGATAGAACCCGATCCAAATATTTATGCGGAAGAATATACAAAAATACTTATTGAGAAGATGAAAATCTTAATGAAAAGAATGCCTATTGTGGGGTTTATCCCTCAAATTGAAGAATTTATTGATACAACCTTTACGGCAGACTCTATTCCTTTAGCTTTAAAAAACGCAATGTTTTTTCAAAAAATCTTAGATGCAGGAGACCTAAGCCAAGAGATACTTTTTGACATAGTGGTGGTTGATATGCCCCCTACTGGAAATATGCTCGCTCTTTTTGAAATTCCTGAAGACCAAGTTAAGGTAGTCTTAAAGTATTCCTTAAATTTCTATAATTCAATAAGAGGAGCAATTCAAAATTTTTCTAAAATATTCAAGAAATTGATCTCTCCTTTTGCTGATGATAAAAAAAGAAGAGAATTAGGAGTTGAAATCTTAAAAATGGTTCAAGATCTGGAACAGAGAGGAGAAAGAATTACCCAATTAATTCATGATATTGGTTCTCTTCGATTAGTTACCATAGCTGAAAAACCCAGTTTTCAAGAGATTAAACGAGCAAGAGAATTAACAAGAAAATATATTGATCTCCATGGAGTTCACGTAAATCTGTTAATTCCTGAAGATGCAGCTGAGAATTGTGATTTTTGTGATAATATATATTCAACACAGCAAAAATATCTTAAAGAAATAACTCAAGAATTTATAAATTTAAAGATTTGGGAATCTAGAAGATTAAAAAAAGAACCTATTGGAATTAATGGATTAAGAGATTTAGCAAAAGAAGTATATAAAGAACTATCATCGGCGAACGAGATTTTATATCCCTGATTTTAATAGAATCATGCGTTTAATCTGAATTGTTTATAGAGCTTGAATAGTAAATTTTAAATCAATAAATAAAAAAAAAAATAATTGTTGAGATAATTATTTTTTGATGAGTATTAAAACTCCATTCTCAAAGAACCATAGTAAATTAGCGGATAAAAATAGCCACTCAGTAAAAATTCGAACTCCTGTAGGAAAGGTTTTTATAATTTTACTAATAATAAATAAGAGCAAATATAACATAAAAAAGAAGGCCACTATTAAATTGAACCACGCCTGTAATTTTGAAAATTCTGTATTCTTTAATTCTATAACAAAATATAGAATCAAATAAACGATTCCCGTAAAGAAGAAAAGATATTGGCTTAATTCATGCAGCCCAGGGGCATTTATTTTATTAAATGCTGCTAATCCTAGAAGGCCTACAGCTGAAAGAAATGTAAATAAAAAAGTAATCCATGTCATTTTGCTTTCTACCCCCTTTTCTTGTAAGTAAAAAGTAAAACCCAAAAGAAAGAATATCATGAAAATCCCCGTAATAAACCAACATATATCAAAGAAAATGTATAAACTGTTTATTGGAGATCCCAAATCACTGATAGTATAAGTAAAAATATTAAAATTCTCTTGAACTATCATGGCGGGTATTATTCCAATAAAAAATATCGCAAGTCCGATGAATGAAAAATAACTCGCATGGATTTTATCATATATTTTTTTGAAAGATTCCATAGTTCATCACTTTTAATAATTTTATCAAAATAATAATATGTTAAAGTGATATTTATAGATTTTTTCAATATCCTTATTTTTTCTTTTTTTTATGGTTCTTAAAGAAAAATTTGATATTGATTGTTAAAAAAAGTTATAGAAAAAAATGAAATAATATAAAAAATAATATTTTAATTTAAGTTCCTTCTTCAAATCCATGAATATAATTGTATTGTTCCTCAGTTAATTTATCTATTTCAATTCCCATTGCATCTAGCTTTAAGTAACCTACCTTATCATCAATTTCTTTCGGAACATCGATTATTCCTGGCTTAAAAGCGGCATGATTTTTGACGATCCATTCTGACATTAATGATTGAAGCGAAAAAGACATGTCCATTACTTCACTCGGATGGCCTTCTGCTAAGACTAAATTAGCTAATCGTCCTTTAGCTAGAAGATAGACCTTTTTCCCATTCGGAAAGATTAATTCTTCAACATACTTTCTAATAGGCTTTATTTCTTCTGCGTACTCATATAATTCTTTAGTTGGAATCTCTATATCAAAGTGTCCCAAATTACCCAGAATTACTCCATCCTTAAGCTTATTAAAGACTTCGGGATCTGGTGGTATCACGTGTTTACATCCAGTAGCAGTCAATATTACGTCTGCTTCAGGTAAAGTCTCTATAATTGGTTTTACATTATAACCCGTGAATCTTGCTTTTAAGGCATTAATTGGGTCAACTTCAGTAACAGTTACATTCGCTCCTAATCCTCTTGCTCGTAATGCCATTCCAGAGCTACAATGACCAAACCCAGCAATTACAACATTCTTTCCAGCAAAAAGAATATGCATACCATATATCGCAGAGATAACACCTTGACCTGTTCCTAATTCATTATCAAACTGATTTTTACATCGTGCGTCATTCACAGGAAATAAGGGCACTTTTAATTTTCCTTGTCTTTCCATAGCTTTAAATCTTTTCACACCAGTAGTGGTCTCTTCTTGACAACCATAAACTTTACCGGAGGAGATTAATTCTGGAAATTCTTGATGTGCTGTTACAATCATATCTCCACCATCATCAATCATAATATTTGGTTTCCCTTTTAAGCATTGTCTTATACACCAATAAAACTCCTCAGTTGTATTTCCGTGCCACGCAAAAACATTTATATCTTTTTTCACAAGTGCAGCAGCCACCTCATCTTGAGTGGAGAGGGGATTACTACCACATAAATACACTTCTGCTCCTCCAGCTTGTAGAGTAAGAGCCAAATTTCCCGTTTCTTTTGTGACATGAAGACATCCCGCAATTGTAATCCCTTCTAGTGGTTTTTCTTTTTTAAATCTCTCTCGAATTATTCCCGCCGTGACTGTCATTTTATTTTCAGCAATATATAGTGCTTCTTCACCTTGATCCGCTAAAGTTTCATCAGCAACTTTATAATCTACCATTTTTTTCACTTATTTCATATTATTTTTTTGGTTTGCTTAATTAACAAATTTAAGTAAAATACTTAAATTTATGTTCAATAAAGTGCTAAAAATAATATCTTATTTTTTTACAATTAATTAAAAAATTCTAAAGTGAACCTAATTTGAATAAAATAGATAATAAGATTGCTCATAAAATAATTAAAAGTTTTGATTCCAAATCCAAACCTAATATTACAGAAATTTCAGAGAATTTATCAATCTCAAGACAAACAATTCAAAATTATTTTAACAAATTGAAAGAGCAAAAAATAATTAACAATTTCACTATTAATATTAATCCCAATATTCAACCAAATTTGGAGTATGTTGTAATGGAAATCAAAACTAATCCGAATGAACCTGCCCTAATAAATAAGTTTTTACATATTCCACAGCTTAAAATGTTAGATGGTATTTTTGGAGAATTTTCTTTGATTACATTGTTTATTTTTAAAAATCCTGATGAATTTAATAAAACCTTAACTAAAATTGACAACATTATGGCTGATTCCTATTTTAAAAAATATCAATTTTCAGAACCCATTAAGATTTATAAAACCAATGGAATAAAACTTTCTGAAATTAATTTAAAAGAAGATACAATAGATGAAATAGATATGGCTATTTTGGAAACCCTTCAAATTTTCCAACAAGATAAATTAATTTCTACTTATGATATAAAGAGAATTTTAAAAAATAAGTATTCAATAGAGATTTCACAATCAACTATTTATAATAGAATAAAATATATGGAAAACTCAGGAATAATTTTGAATTATACAATAAATTTCTCTCCCAAAAAATTAGGCTTTCAGGGAAAATTTATAATACGCATAAAACCTAAGAATCCATCGAATTATGATAAAATTGCTTTAAAATTGGAACGATTAAGTGAAATTACTCACCTTTATAGGATGGGTTCTGAATTCGGTTTATTTGCAATAATTCGGGTAAAAGCAATAAATGATTATGGTGAAATTTTAAAAAATCTTTATAGTTCGGGAGAAATCGAGGATACATTCAGTAATTTCATATTAGATGAGCGAATTCCCTTTACAAATTTTTCATTTTAATTTCGCTTTTCACATCTCGTTTTAATTTCTTCTTTTGCTTTCATCTGCTAAGTTTGATAAGGTTAATTATTTTTTCATTGCTATTTTATATTAAATATCAGATTATTCGAATTTTTCAGTTAAAGAATGGATTTCTTTTTTGAATTATTAAAAAATCGTTGCGGTTTTTCTCGAATTGGGAGAATTAATCTATTAGGATCCCAGAAACCAATAAAAACACCGAATATAATAATTCCTCTTAACCAATGTTTAATGAAAAATCTAAATTTTATAGAATCTTTTGGAGATCATAAAATATTTTTGATTTCCGATGAAAAGTATATAGAAGAGCAATTTCTTAATGGGATGTTTAAAGATTCTGGCTTTTTATACATTCATTATGGGACATTAGAGAAATTTATTGAGATTTTTAATCAAAAAAAAGAAACTTTTTTAGATTATAATGTATGCCCTATTATTCCCTTTAATATTCCTACAACAGCGATTAATTTAGAGTTTATGGAACAAGAAATAGAACATTATTTAGCTATAATAGATGATTTTCTAAATAAAAACCTTAAAAATCGTTTTGGACTTTCTATTAAATTATTTGAATATTATAATTTAATTAATTATTATATTCCTATCATCAAAAAGTATAAAAATATTAAAATTTTAAATTTTATTGACATTTTTAATAATCTCAGTCATTTTCGTAATATTCTTGAAGATATCACTAAAATTAAAACAGGATTGGATAATAATCTTGTATTAATGGCCTCTGGGAGTTTAATCTCAAAATATTTTCCTATTTTGGTATATCTTGGATTTGATTTAATCAATTCTTCATATCTAACTTATTTATCCACCGAAAACTATTATGATACTATTGATTTACTAATTCCCTCCTATAAATTAAAATTTCTACCATGTAATTGTTTAGCTTGTAAAAATAATTTAAAAAATTTATTACAAGAAAAATATTCAGAAGAAAAAATTAGTCTATTATGTTATCATAATCTTATTACTTCAAAAATTTATATGAACAAAATTATTCAATATCTTCATACAGAAGATTTTAGACAATTTGTGGAAAAGTCTTCTTTAAATGATTTAAATTTTATTTCATTGTTGAGAATTTTAGATAGAGAGTATTTTGAAACAATTAAACAATATACACTTCTAACCCAAAAAAATAAAACAGTGAATTGTTTAGGACCATCATCTTCCTATAGACCCGATTTTGTATATTTCCGAAAACAAACAATAAAAACTTTTAGACCGGAAGATGGAACCACTTTAATCTTGTTATTACCCTGCTCAGCTAAAAAGCCATATTCTAAATCAAAATCTCATCAATATTTTTATAAAGCAATCAGAAGATTTCCAGAATTTCCAAATTTTCAAGAAATAATCCTCACTTCTCCCTTGGGAGCGATACCTCGTCAATTAGAAAATATTTATCCTATTAACTCTTATGATATTTCTGTAACCGGTGATTGGTCTAGTGAAGAACTTGAAATCTCCTCAAAAATGTTAATAGATTTATTGAGCAAATATGATCAAAAAATACCGGTTATTTGTCATCTCGAAGGAGGATATCTATTAATTGCACAACAAGCAGAAAAAAAATTAGATCATAAATTCTACTATTCAAAAATACAAGAGAGTATCACTTCAGAAGCCTCATTAAATAATCTCCAAATATTAATCGGAGAACATAAGGATGATTACGCCTCTGAGAAAACTCTCCAAGATAAAAGTATTTTTACAAAGAGTTGGCCAAGAAAATTCTCGAAAATTATAGATTATCAATTTGGTAACAATTTTGGACAACAACTATTTTCGGATGGTATTTTTTATGAAAGAAATCGCACTAATACTAAAATACATATATTTAATAAACAATCTAATAATAAAATCGCGACATTTAATTTTTCTACTGGAAAAATAAAGCTTACGATTGAAGGTGCAAAAAATATTGCATATGATCCTAATTTTTCCAAATTCCTGGTCTTTGATGGGAATAAAATCAAAGGAAATACTTTATTTAGACCTGGTATAAAGAATTATCCTGCAAATCTATTACCAACAGAAAATGTCTGTATTTTTGATCAAGACAAAACAGACATAATTGCGATGGGAAATATGATTGTCTCCAGTAATATTATCAAAAATTCAAATTCAGGAAGAATTGTAAAACTTTATGAAACAAAATAATAAAATGATGGAACACGACTTTGTAGCGGAAAAGATTAAGAGATTAAGAGAAAAATCATTAAAAAATAAGAAAGCTTATTCTAAGGATAAGTTAAATAAGCCTATAAGTTATTGGACTAAAAAAGAACGATTAAAAGATCAAATTGGTAAAGAATTCACAATTATTTTAAGAACTAAAGGGTGTAAATGGGCATTAGAACAAGGCGGCTGTTCCATGTGCGGTTATATAGAAGATGCCAATATAAAGGATGTTGATTCCGAACAGATTATGAATCAGTTTGATTATGCTGTATCTAAAACAATTCAATTCATCAAGAATGATACGAATAACTATATTTTAAAAATATTTAATTCGGGAAGCTTTCTTGATGAGTCTGAAATATCAAAACCGGTAAGAGAATATATTTATAAAAAAATAGCAGAAATACCACAAATTTTGGAGTTTTCAATTGAATCTCGTTTAGATTTTATAACTCAAGAAAAGCTAGATGAGCTCCAGAAATATCTTCCAAATAAATATATAGAAATTGGAATGGGTCTTGAATCGGTTAATGATCATATTCGGAATAGATACATCAATAAAGGATTAAAATTTAAAGATTTTCTAGAAAAGTTACAATTATGTCATAATAATAACATTGGAAGTAAAGTCTATCTATTGTTTAAACCACCTTTTCTTAATGAAAAAGCTGCAATTGATGACTGTGCTCATTCCATTAAAGAGATGATAAAATTAAATGTTCAAACCATCTCAATAAACCCCTGTAATGTCCAAAAAGGAACTCTTGTAGAATATTTATGGCATTCACATCGATACAGACCTCCTTGGTTTTATTCTTTATTTGATTGTTTTAATAAAGCATTAAATGAGAAGGACTTAAAAAAAATACGAATACTATGTGATCCTTCTGGTGCTGGTACTAACAGAGGTATTCATAATTGTCTAAGGAGTTCCTGCAATGATAAAATGAAAACACACTTAAGAGATTTTATTCTTCATCAAGATTTATCAAGATTAGAGCAAATAGAATATGATTGTATATGTAGAATTGAGTACCAATTAAAATTTCCTTATATATAAAATACTCAAAGTAATGATTAAATTTAAATATGAAGAATCAATTTTGGAGTTTATAGAAGGTTAATGGTAAATAATTATTTACGGGTTATTAATTGAACTGGTTTAAACTAACACTTTATCATTTGGGTTTTTCAACCAAAAATCACGCAATATTTCGAGCTCCCCAATGGAATGCAGAAAATAAGAAAGATATACAAAATTTCATTAAAAAACCAATTTATAATCAAGAATACAAGAAATTTGGTGTGATTAAAGATATCTTTGGTCCGATATCCAGTCCCTTCATCTCAGTAAAAGCAAATCCCGATCAAATTACGCTCATTCAAAAAATAGAATTAAGTAATAACTATTATATAAAATTGACGTAATATTTTAGGGATCTTATATTATTTATAACCTTTTATTAAGGAAGGTGTTAATTATTTCAAGTTGGAAAGAATCAAAATCTAATATTGATAAGCTCATTGTTGATAAAAATACATGTTCTGAATGTGGAGAAAATATTTTTTATGATGAAAACAGAGGAGCTTTAGTATGTGAAAATTGCGGACTAGTACATTCAGAAAATCATATTGATAGCGGCCCTGAATGGAGAGCTTTCGATGCAGAACAAAAGAAAAATAGAACCCGAACAGGTCCTCCAAATACATATATGATTCATGATAAAGGCTTGAGTACTATGATAGATTGGAAAAACCGAGATATATATGGGAAAAAAATACCCGCAAAATTACGAGGACAAATATACCGATTAAGAAAATGGCAAAGCCGAATCAGAGTAAGTAATGCAACAGAAAGAAACTTAACTTTCGCTTTAAGTGAGCTAGATCGAATGGCTTCGAATTTAGATTTAAAAAAAAATTTACGGGAATGCTCTGCAAAAATTTACAGGGATGCGGTAGAAAAGCATCTTATAAGAGGAAGAAGTATTGAAGGAGTAGCTGCTGCAAGCTTATACGCGGCATGTCGAACCTTCAAAATACCCATCACATTAACAGAAATTGCTGAGATTGCACGTGTTGATAAAAAGGAAATAGGAAGGTCCTATCGATTTATTTTAGAAAAACTTAATCTAAATTTAAATCCTACCAAGCCATCAGATTTTCTAACAAGGTTTATATCAGAGTTGGATCTCTCTAATCAATGTCAAAAAATTGCGATAAAAATCTTACAAGAAGCTGAAAAAAGAGGTCTGACTTCTGGGCGTGGGCCCACAGGAGTTTGCGGTGCAGCCATATATGCCGCGTCTATTTTAGCAAAAGAAAAGGTTACACAGCGGAAAATTGCAAAAACTTCTCAAGTTACAGAAGTTACCATCAGAAATCGTTATTGCGAGCTGCAAGAGAATCTTTCACTGGATAAGGCAGAATAAATCTCTCGGTAAATCAAATATAATAATTTTTTTTATTTTAATTTCTTTATTTTTTTCTAGAAGTTGTAAAAAAAAGAATTATTTTCTACAGCTCTTAACTCTTTTTATTTCAATCTTTTAATTAATTAATACTATATAGAGACATACAGAAATTACTAGTTAGTTTTTACTTCATAATATTAAGAAGATATCCAAATAATATTTTTATTTATTATATTGAATCTCTTTCATTTATCTATATAAATTGAAGCAAAATGGAGTTAAAAGTGAAAGCTATAGTAAGTCACGACCAAGTTTCACAATTTTTAAATAAGATAACTCAAAGGTTTCCCAATTTTATAGCAGGAATTATCACTGATAAACATGGATTTCCCATTGTTTCTGAAATTTCTGATGAATTCCCATATAATGAAAATATACTTGCTTTAGAAGCAATTTCAAGAAAAAAACCTTTTATAAATCATTCCAAATATATAAAGGTAAAGCGAAACCTAAATAAGGATGAATATATACGGCTTTTATTAATTCTTAGAAAACCTAATATTCATGTGTATGCTTATAAAGATTTGAAAAAAATTATCAAACGACAATCACTTTTTTAAATTTATATCATATAAAAAAGCTTTTTCGAGTCATTGAAACGATATTACCCTATTGCAAGAAATTTTTTTGTTGATCTATGGATTTTTATAATACTTTTAGATTTAATAGAGCTCATTCCTTTATAATTGTTTTATTAGATAAATTATGAATATGCGTAAAAATAAATACAAAAACTATTATTATTATGGTGTCAAAAAAATTATATTAGATCTAATATTAGTCAACTCGAGAACGTTTTTTTTAACTCTATATAAGGGTTTCTATTCCTTAGGAAAAAGACATAGTTTAAATACTTATAATAAAAAAAATATAAGAAAAATCACTAAATTGAAATAAAGTGAGTGTAGCCCTATGAGTTTTATAGAAGACGAAAAAATACTTAAACAAATATTAAATTCGATTATTAACAGTACTGCAGGAGTTAAATATGCCATTATTATTGATAATTCGGGAATTTCTGTTTTGAGTCAGTCCAAATTTAGAATTAATAAAGATGAAGCTTCAGTAGAAAAAATAGGCGCCATTGGGGGTGCAGTCTTAATGGCTGGCGAGGAGCAAGGACAAATATTGGGCTATGGAAATATTCATCTACAAATCACAGAATATGAAAGAGGTATACTTTTTTCAATGAAAATAGGAAAAGGAACTCTTTGCATTGCAACCGATTTGAACGTTAATATTGGTTTTATTCGTGCTATTATTAAAAAATGGGGACCAAAATTGGAGAAAGTTTTAAACTCCTATTTAGAAGTAGATCAGGAACTAATAAAAGAAGAACTTAAAGGATTATTTAACTCTTCCGACACAATTACTTTTTAATTAATTTACATATCTTATTTTTGTTGCCATTTTTCACTTGAGAAATTAAATAAAGTTTTAATAAAGCATATTAATTATTTTATAGAGATATAATTTTTCAACTATGAAAGCAGCATTATCTTGGAGCGGAGGAAAGGATTCAGCATTGGCACTTTATGAAATGAAGCAAAATAAAGAGATAACCATTGAACTTCTTTTAACAACCGTTTCTAAAAAATATGAAAGGGTAAGTATGCATGGTATTAGAAGAAGTTTATTAAATGAACAAGCTAAGAGTATAAATCTGCCTTTAAGAATAATAGAATTACCAGTAGATTGTACAAATGAACAATATAATCTCATAATGAAAGGAGAGATGAAAAAACTCCGTAAAAAAGGGATATCTACTATTATTTTCGGAGATATTTTTCTGGAAGATATTCGAGCATATCGAGAAAAAAATTTGTCTAATGTAAAAATGGAAGCAATATTTCCACTTTGGAATAAAAATACCAAAAATTTAGCCAAAAAATTTATTAACCTCGGTTATAAAGCTATTATAACCTCTGTCGATTCCAATTTTTTAGATAAATCATTTTTAGGAAGAATTTTCAACTCTAACTTTATAAGGGACTTACCAAAAGATGTCGATTTAATGGGAGAGAATGGAGAATATCATTCATTTGTATTTGATGGACCAACCTTCAATAAGATTGTTGTTTTTAAAACTGGAGAAGTCAAATTCGAGAAAGATCGGTTTTATTATCTTGATTTAATCTTCGATCCTGAATAAAAAAATTTGTTAATAAAAAAATTAATTCAATTACACTGTTATATTCTTTTTAATATTTTATAAATACCCTATTTTTATATACTCTCTTTTATAATTCAAAAAGAACATATTTTAATAGTATAACTAACTAAATTATTTAGTAGCATGATGATCATACTAAACTATAATATTTTCATACTCAACTAACAATGACATGTCATAAAGTTTATCCATTTACTGCAATTATAGGGCAAGATATGATGAAATTAGCCCTATTTTTGAATGCAATAAATCCTAAAATTGGCGGTGTTCTAATTCAAGGCACTAAAGGCACCGCAAAATCAACAGCCGTAAGAGCATTAGCAGATATACTTCCAGAAATAAAAATCGTAAAAGATTGTCCATTTAACTGTAATCCTCATGATGAAAGTGAAATGTGTACTGCATGCAAAGAACGTCATGAAAGCGGTGGATTTAGCGATGAAGAAATTATGGAGAAAAAAATGGATGTAATAAATCTTCCCATAAATGCCACAGAAGATCGTGTTGTAGGGACCATAGATATAAAGCAAGCATTAAAGGAAGGTATTAAGGCATTAGAACCAGGGATTTTAGCAGAAGCAAATAGAAATATTTTATATATTGATGAGGTGAACTTGCTAGCTGATAATGTCGCTGATGTATTACTAGACAGTGCCGCGATGGGTGTTAATATAATCGAACGAGAGGGAATAAGTTTTCATCACCCCTCAAATTTTATTCTAGTCGGGACGATGAACCCTGAAGAGGGGCATATAAGACCTCAATTATTAGATAGATTTGGATTAAGTGTTAATGTAGAAAGGATTGAAGATATAGATAAAAGAGTAGAAATTATCAAAAAGGTTGAAGCCTTTCAGACAAATCCGAATAAATTTTATGAGGATCATAAATCAAAACAGAACAATTTAAGAGAAAAGTTAATAGAAGCTCAAAATATACTCAATAAAGTTAAAATTTCTGATGAACAATTAAAGAGAATTGCCCAACTCTGTATTCAATTTCAAACTGACGGGCATAGAGCTGATATTACTATTGCAAGAACTGCAAAAACTATTGCTGCTTTTCATGGAAGAAAAAAAGTAAGTGATGAAGATATAAAGATAGCAGCTAAATTATCATTAAATCATCGGATGAGACGTCTACCGTTTGAGGAACAAGAATTAGACGAAGAGAAAGTTGACGAAATTATTGATAATAATTACGAAAAACCAGAGGAAACCGCAGATCTAAATCTTGATAAGGAGGAGAATCAGCAACAAATCCTAAATACACGAGAAGAAATCTTTGATATTGGTAAAGATACTAATGCTGAAAAAATAATAGAAAAGAAAAGAGTAAGGGAAATGATGAATACTTCTGGAAAGCGAGTCCTTCATCCAACTGAAAGCTCCAGAGGCAAATATATTGGAGGAGAAAAACCAAAAAAATTTAATTTTTCTAATGCAGAGGATATTGCCATAAATGAAACTTTAAATAAAGCGGCATTAGAACCTCAGAATAAAATTGCGCTTGAAAATGGAGAAACTTTAACCATTTTAGAGGATCATATTTACATAAAAAGTAGAATGGGAAAATCAAGTTATTTAATTATATTTTGTGTTGATGCATCAGGTTCAATGGGAGTTAAAAATCGTATGGAATCTGTGAAAGGGGCTATTTTTTCGATTTTACAAACAAATTATGTATATCGAGATAAAGTTGCTTTAATAATATTTAGAAAAGAAGAAGCGGAAGTTTTATTACCTCCTACAAGAAGCACTGATTTAGCATATAAACTTTTGAAAGATATTCCAACGGGAGGAACAACTCCTTTAGTGAAGGGTTTGAGTAAAGCTTTAGATTTAGCTTTAGAAGAAAGAAGAAGACAGTCTGGATATATACCCTTAATTATTTTATTATCAGATGCTCGGGGTAATGTTTATTATAATGATTCAATTAAAGATGTACTTAAAACAGGAGAATCTATAGCAAAACATAATATAGATTTTATTATAGTTGATACCGAAAGTTCTGAAGTTTCATTGGGAATTAATAAAAAATTGGCTGAAGCGACAGATGCTATCTATTATCATATTGATAATTTAGATACAGAAAATCTAAATAATCTCCTAAAAGAAAAAGGAATATTAGAACATTCATAATTTTTAGGTGAAAATATTATTAATAAAGCTAAGGAGTCAATACCCAAAATAACGTTAGTTTCCACCTCTATTTTTGTAAAATGGCTCACAGAAGGGATAAGAGAAATTTATGATGAATTTGGTCATATTTTCGATTTTAAAATGCTATTTTTAAAGGATATTGACTCTGGAAAGATACCTGAGAAAGAATTCATAGACGAAATATATAACTCAGATATTATGTTAATAGATATTAGAGGAAACTGTCCCACGGCAGAAATTTTAGTAAAAACTTATAATCAAATGGAGGAAAACCAGCCAGACCTTTATGAAGAAAAAAATATAATCGCATTAGTAGGGGGTAATAGTGAAATTAGAAAACTTACCAAAATGGGTCCTTTTAAAGCAAAAAAAATTCCCTCTTCTAGTCAAAATGATTATGGATTAGATGAAATTCCAGACCTCACGGATGCTGTAAGATTTGGGCAACGAATGACAAAATTAATCAAAGTTATTGGAAAAATCTTTCCCGTTAGAGCCATCAAACATGCAAGATATTGGGGTCTTATGATGGATTATTATGTGTATGGTTTAGGAGGAATTGGTGTGAATCATAAAAATATGATCCTATTTTTATTGAAAAATTACTTAGGGTATGATGAACTTGATGTACATAAACCTGAAAAAATCCCTTCTTATGGAATATATGATGTTAAATTAAATCAATATTTCAATAATCTCGATAATTATTTAGAAAAAATTAATTATGATCCAGCGAAACAAACAATTGGTCTGTTTTTCTATGGAGGGCTTTATTTTGAACAATCCCTTCCGATCGTCGAAAAATTTATGGAATATTTGGATGATTTTAATGTAATTCCTGTTTTTTCTGAAGTCTTTACTAATATAGAAGCTCATAAAGAATTTTTTTTTCATAATGAACAACAGATTGTAAGTGCTATTATAAATTTGCAATATTTTCAATTAAATGGAGGACCATATGGGGGAGACTCCACAACAACTTTGGAACTTTATCAAAAATTAGATGTTCCTCATTTCAATCCAATAATTCAATTCAGTATGACTATAGAAGAGTATAGAGCTTCTCAAGAAGGAATTATTCCAATAAACCAAATTATTGCAATAGTCATGCCAGAATTGGATGGAAGGCTTGAGATGATGACCGTGGGTTGCATGAAAAATCTTGGCTATTCCGAATTGATAAACTCTGATATATTGGAAACCGTTCCATTAGAAGAAAATATAAAATTAATTTCAAATAGAATTAGAAAATGGTTAAATTTACGTCAAAAATTAAATAACGAAAAGAAAATAGCCATTATAATATATAATTATCCTCCTGGTGAAGATAAAATAGGAAATGCTGCATACTTAGATGTGACGGAATCAGTTTCAAATTTATTTGAAAAGCTTAAAAAAGAAGGATATTTTATAGGAGACTTTCCTGAAGATAAGACACTTGGAGATATTTTTATTAGAGGGGGTTCAGTTAATTGCCCAAAAATGACAAATATTGAGGAATTCAATGGTATTTTCTTAGAGAATGAACAATATTTAAAACTTTTTGAACAATTACCAGATACTCTGAAGAATGAAATAAAAGAATTTTGGGGAGCCCCTCCAGGAGAAATTATGACCCAAAATTCAGGTTTAAAATTACCAATAATTCAATATGGTAATATTTATCTATGTTTACAACCAGCAAGAAGCACTGTATCTGGAGATCCTAATGAATATCATGATCGAAATCTTCCACCTCATCATGAATATTTAGCATTTTATAAATATCTCGATCAAATTGCTAATGTTGATGCATTTATTCACATAGGAACCCATGGAACTGAAGAATTTTTGCCTGGAAAAGAATGCGCTGGAGAAATCAATGATTTTAATATATATTTAATTGGAAATTTACCAAATATTTATTATTATCATGTAACAAATACCAGTGAATCGGCTATTGCAAAAAGAAGGGCAAATGCATTAATTATAAACCATGCTGGACCTTCATTTAAACATTCAGAATTATATCAAGAAATTGAGAATTTAGAACTTTTAATAGAAGAATATCAATCTAAAGTAGAATTAAGCGCTACCGATTCGATTAATAATGTTAAATCGGAAAGAATAAAGGATCTTGAAAAAGAAATAAATGAATTGGCAAATTCTTTAAATCTTGAATTTAATAATATTTCTGAATTAGAGGATCTTTTATATAGATATAAAACGTCGGTAATCCCGATGGGATTACATATATTGGGAAAAAATTATAATCTACAAGAAAAAATAGATCTTATTCAAATGATTTTACTTAATTCCGCGGAAATACCTCATGAAATAGAAGAAGGCATAAAAAAATTTGGTAAAGATGAAGAAGAACGAGCTAAAAATATAGAATCTTATTTAAAAAACTTTTTAGCATCATTAATATCACCAAAAAATATTGATAATGCTTTAATAGACCAATTACATAAAGATATTTTAGATAAATTCAATTTCTCTAAAGAAGAAATAGAAGTTCTTAAGAATTGGATAATTCCTTTTCTCCAGCGATTAGATAGTTCAATGGAAATGGAGAACATCATACATGCTATGGAAGGAGGATATATTATCCCAGGGTTAGGCGGAGATCCTATTAGATCCCCTCAAATCTTTCCAACAGGGAGAAATTCCTTCGGATTTGATCCAAGATTAATACCAAATACAACTGCATATAGAAGAGGTTCTGAGATCGCCGAAAAACTAATTCAAAATTATAAAGTACAAAATGGGCAATATCCAGAAACAACAAGTGTCGTCTTATGGGCTTTTGAAACAATGAAAACCGGTGGAGAAACAATTGGACAAATTTTTAATTACCTTGGCGTGAGGGCTGTTAAAAACAAATCAATTTGGACCACGGAACTTGAAATTATTCCACTTGAAGAAATGACTCATCCAAGAATAAATGTAATTGTAACCATCGCGGGAATTTTTAGAGATACCTTTCCTTATCTTTTAGAACTTATAAATAAAGCTTTCGAGTTAGTAAATGAGTTAGATGAACCTCTAGATCAAAATTATATTAAAAAATCTGTTGAAGAATTAAAATCGGAAGGAATTGAGGAGCCGGAGGCTAGAATTTTTGGACCCCCTCCTGGAAAATATAATACTAATCTCACTGATATTATATCTGCAGGAAAATGGGGTGAAGAGAAAGAATTAGTTAAAGATTATCTAAATAATATGTGTTTCGCATATATGAAAAATCAGAAGGTAAAAAGAAGTTTTAATACATTTTCTAAAGCAGTAAGTAAAATTAATTTAATGAGTCAAATCCGAGATTCTTCTGAGTATCAAATTACTGATTTAGACCATTATTATGAATTCACTGGTGGTTTGGTAAGAACTTATGAAGAATTAAGTGGAAAAAAGTCAAATGTTTACATTGCCGACTCAACTTCCAAAAATATTAGAGTTGAGACATTAGAAAATAGTATCAAAGAAGGAACTATAACCCGTATCTTAAACCCGAAATGGATTAAAGCTCTTTTAGAACATAATTATCATGGAGGACAGAAGGTAGCAGAGAGAGTAGAAAATATCCTTGGACTTGCTGCAACTACTCATAAAGTTGATAATTGGATTTGGAATAAAGCATATAATCAATATATTGAGAATGAAGAGATTAGAAATGCATTAACAGAGAATAATAGATTTGCAATGATGGATATCATTAAAAATATGCTACAAGCGGAACAAAGAGGTTATTGGGAGGCGAACGAAAATCAAATCGAACAATTGAAAAAATTATATCTCGACCTTGAGAGTTGGGTAGAAAAAACTTATTAAGAAGATTAAAACCTTATATTATCATATTTTTTAGATAAATAATTCTAAAACTTAAAAAAATAATTAGTTTTCATATTAGAGGTCGTATGAATTCCTTCTTCTCTTTATATAGATTTATTGTCAAAATTTATAAATAATTATATTTTTATAATTAAATAATCAATTATTAATTATTATCCAATAAAATAGAGGAAAAATTAAAAATGGCTTCTATACATAAGAGTTATTTGATAAGTTTAGCGGCATTTTTTGGGATAAATATAACATTCGGACTAATATATACTACATTAACATATGGATTTGAAGAATTTAATCCTTTATCAATAATAGGGCTTCTTGTTCAGTCTATTTTCTTCTTACCAAGCTATTTAATAACTAATATAATTGGTTCTGGTGGAAATCTTGGTTTAATTCTTCTTGCAATAGGCGCAATTGTAGCTTGCGTAATCGCAGCAGTACTATCTGGTTATTTTGGAGAATCAAAAGGTGCTTGCTTCGGAGGCTGGGGTTTAACCGTACTTACAGCTTATATCATGGTATTAATACTAGCTTTTATTGCTTTACCTATTGTACAATCTTTATCTGGTGGAACCTCAAATATATTTATGTCTATTATTGGAACTTATGAAGAGAAAGGACCATCAACTCTCGAAACATCTTTAATCCTTAATCTATTAGGATTACCTCAACTCCCCAGTACTATTATTCTCTATCAATATATGATAACAGAATTAGGTGGTCTAGAAAGTGTTGGGAATCTTATTGTTGCTTTCGATTTAGTATTGGGATGGACTCCCGATCAAACAATTCTAAATTCGTTTCTATTGTTAGAAATAAATAATAAAGACTTTATTACTCAGTATTTGATTATTAATAATACACTAGGCTGGACTATTCATGGGACATTTATGGCTGTAGGCACTTTTAATGTAGCATACTCCCCGCCGACACCTGATTTAATTTCAATAATCATAAATGTTTCGATAACAGCAGGAATAAATGGAATTTTTTATGGATTATTTGCATTAGGAGCAAGAAGAGCTGCATTCTATTAAATTCTTTATTTTTTTTTATTTTTTTTACACTTATTTTAAATAAATTCTATTCAATTTCAAGAATGTGGATAATATATGTTTTTAAATATTCATGGTTAAGAAATCTTTTAATAAAAAATTCAAATCTTATTTTTTTTCCAATTATCTTTTTAATAATTATTATTAAAATGATTCAATTATTATTTTCATATTAAATTAGATTAATAATTATAAAATTAAAATAAAGTCTTTAGTATCTTGAAAATAATTTTTTTAATGAAATCCGATACAATTAATTTAGATAATTACACTATAAAAGATATTCCTGGGTCATCTGGGAGATTAGATGTAATCTCGCGTTGTATCCTGTCAGCTCTTTTGAATAAAGATAAATTTGATAACAATATACTATTTATGATCTTTTTTAAGAAATATGGCACCTATATATTTAATACAGTTGAATTAAATTATTCTATATTTCCAAAGGATGAACTCTTACTTTCAGATTATATTTATAAATTAATAAAAATTTCTGGAACAAATAAAAACCAACAAAACCCATTAAATTCAATTAAGAAAGAAAGCATCTCTCTTATTGGATGCTTAAAAAAACTACAAGAACAAGGAAAAAATGTTTTTCTTTTAAAAGAATCAGGCTGTTCTTTTACTAAATTATTAGGTAAAATCAAGCTAAAAAAAGAATTATTTTTGATTATCGGCAATCAAAGCGAAGATTTTATTAGGTCTTTAGAATTTTTAAAACTAAATATTCCCGAAATAAGTTTAGGAACTAAGTCTTTATTGGCCTCTACGGTAATACGCTTGGTGAAACTCAAATTGGCTTTTTTCCTTTAGATATTTTTCTTTAGTATATCCAATCATCAATCTATTTTATTAAAATGTGAATTATATATGTCAGATATCGATGAACCCACTCAAAAAAGAAAAATACAAAAAAAATTTTTAAATAAGATTATTGATAAACCTGTATCCTACTTAATTAAATACAATATATCTCCAAATTTTCTATCATTTGGAGGATTTTTAAGCTCTTTAGCTGGGGGTATTTTAATTGGATTAGGTTTTATTCATAGAAACTTTTTCTTGGCCTGGATACCCCCTATTTTAATAATTGTTTCGGGGGTTTTAGATGTTTTCGATGGAGAAGTTGCTAGGCAAACGGGACAAGTGAGTCCAGAAGGTTCCTTTTTAGATTCTAATATTGATAGAATTTCAGATTCTGTAATTATTTTCGGATTAATATATGGAAATTTAGTAGGTTTTATTGAAGGATTTCTTATGTTATTTTTAGTTATAATGATATCTTATACCAGATCTCGAGCAGAAGTAGAGGAGGTCAATATGAAGGGAGTTGGGTTTCTTGAAAGAGCGGAAAGATTAATCATTTTAATAGTAGCGATAATTATTGAAATATATGTGTATGCCATTACTTTATGGCTAACGGGAAATCCATTTGAGTATTTCTTCCCAATTTTTATAAAATGTTTTATAATTACACTTATCTTTACTTTAGGGCAGAGAATTATTCATATTCGAAAATCTCTTAAAAAAGTTCCGAAGAAATAATTCTCTTTTAAAAAATTTTCTAATAAAATAAAAAATCTTATAATTCTCAAAATATTTAGATATTAAAGGATAATAATAAAAAATGAGGTGATATGAAAGGTGGCGCGAAAAAGAAAGTCAGGAGGTAAATCTGGTTCATCAAAGGGAAGATATAAGAGTGTTCAATGTTCTAAATGTGGTCGAAGTGTCCCTCGGGCGAAAGCTAAAGTAGTTACTGGTACAACAAGATTAGTAGATGGAAGAATGTATAAGGAGCTTAAAAAAGACGGCACTATCATTCTAGGTGGTCAGAATAGGAAGTACCTCTGCATCAGCTGTGCGGTTCATTCTGGGGTTGTGTCTCAGCGAGCAAAAGATAAAAGAAAAAAAGAGTAAATTATCCTTTAGTTGTCTTACATTTTTTTAACTCTTACCTAATTTAAAGATTTAATTGCTTGAAAAAGGAAGGTAAACTGTATAATATTTCTACACCATCAACTTCTTTAATTTCTATGACAGCTCGTATTAGATAAAGTTCTTTTAATTCATTTTCCGCATCATAGATTTTTATATGTGTATGGGGTTTTATTCTAAGACTATAATTTTCAGCAATACCTGTTATATTCTGGTCTGTTTTTAATCTAATACCTAATAAGCCTAATTCATAATGAGATACAATAAAAAGTATTTGATTATCCCTTTCTTTAATAAAATGAACAGCTTCTAAATATGTATCTTTTAATGCATCAGGAAGGGCATTGTATTTAATAAATTTTTTCTTTCCTTTTATATACTCAAATGGAGTATAAAATAATTTATTAAAACTCGCTATTTTTTTTATTTGTTCATTATATTCCTCAATATTTTTAACTTTATAGGCTCTATTGAGTAATAAATCTAAATTATCCACGATTTCTTGAGCCTGATATCCATTGATTACTGTTGCTATGTAAGCTCGTTTTAATTTTTCTATTAAAATATCCACCTTCCAATTCAATCCCGCATCTATCGCCATCTCCATACTTTCATTATATAAATTTGTTGCAATTTGAGAATGACCTAATGCGAGAAAATAATCCCCGAGCTCACTAAAAACAATAATCGCATCCACTATATTTTCTTTAAGATTGATATCAGAAATTTCACTCATAATTCCCATTGCGGCTTCTTTATCATCTTCTCCCCCTTGTATGTGTAAAGCAATCGCCTTCCCTATAGCGCATTTCAACTTTAATTTTTCATTTTTATAGACTTCTGCCAATTCTTCTGTAAAATTGTATGCTAATATAGAATTTTGATAAAAGCCGTGAAATAAAAGGATTAACGCTTTAATATAATTTAAAGTAAGACATGTTTGATAATTATGAATTATTGTAGAAAATAAAGCAGCTCGCTCAAGTGAATCGATAGCGGAATTGATATGACCTAAAGATACTAATAAAAACGCTCGTAAAAATTCCATTTTTGAAATTTCAGAACAAATCAATTGCTCCACAATTTCATAGTCACTCAAGTTATTAATTTTTCCGGATGCTAATTGCAATAATGAGACGAGAAATCCATTTCCTTTCTTTAAATACTTTACTGCGCTTTTCGAATCATTTTTTATGATCGCATTTCGAGATTTTTTAATATATTCCCGAGAAATCTTAAGATTTTCTAAGAAATTAATAATATTATATACTTTTTCTTCATCACTTTGAGGAATTTTTTGCCCTTCGATATATCTTTCGGCAACTGCCAACTCCTTTTCATGTTTTGGTGTACATATCCCAAATTCCATTTGATTTTCTTCTAAACATGAATCTTGGGTTAAGATGGAATCTTGTGTAACGCTTATTGCTCGCTCAATAAGCCACGTGATTTTTTTTTCTGCTTTATACAATTTTAATCGCTCGGAATCCAGCATATATCCTAAAGTATAATTAAGCGATTGTTGCCATACATTTTTAAAATAGTTTCTCATCTGAGATTTTGATATACCCCTATGGATTTTTAATAGAAAACTGGAAAGTGATAAAATATTTATCTTTTTGGGATGTAAAATAGCCGTATTTTTTGCTAACTTGAAATCATCAGTTATTATGTGTACTTTTTTGAATCTTTTATTCTTTGTGAGTCTTTCAGCTAAAATTATTAAAGATAAATCTGGATCTTGAGCAGGAAATCTTATATTTCTTTTTTTTAAATTTTCTTTTAATGTATTAATTTCTTTATCATCTATTTTTTCAATATTTATAATTCTTTTGAGTTCCTCTTTAAAATCAGAAGAAGTTTTTATTTCATTAAAAACATTTTCTGTAATATAATATTGAAATCCTAATTCAGAAGCGACATCTTCTAATTTCTGTAAGATCTTTTTTACTTTAATAGAAAGCATACAAATAAAGAAATTCGCATCAAAAATAAGAGCTTCTCTTCTTTTTTCTGACATATAAAGATTAAGTTATTTATAATTTGATTTATAAAAATGTACTAATTATTTTAATGTTTATTTATACATAAGATAAATTAAAGAAAATGATATAATATGAAGATAATAAATTTCATTGGCTATTCTGGAAGTTCAAAAACTTATTTTATAACAAAAACAATAAAATTGCTTAGAGAAAAATATAATATGGAATCTGCCGTAATAAAAAACATTCATAAACATCAAATTGATGAAGAAGGAAAGGATACATCTCTTTTTGCTGAAGCTGGATCAAATTATACGGTTGCTAAAAATATTTATGATGAAAGTACAATTTTCATTAAAAAAAACATTTCAATAAAAAATCTCATAGAATGGATGGAATTAGGACCATTTAAAATTGACATTGTATTTACAGAAGGATTTAGAAGCCTAAAAGCTCCAACAGTTTTATGTGTTAGAAATATAGAAGAAATTGAAGAACAATTAAATAGCAATGTGAAAATGGTTTTATCCCAAATAGTTTTAAGCCAAGATGAAATGGAGAGGATTAATTTAAAAACACCTATAATAAATATAAAAGAGGATTTCGACCACTTTTTAAAGATCTTCAATATCAAATAAAAATTCTAAACAATGGTTTCAATCCAAAAATTTGTTAATTTTAGGCAGATATTATTAATTTCCATAATAGCTGTCTTATCTTCTACTCCTTTTGAAAAATATTGATTAAGTGTTTCAAAAATCTCATTCCTATTATTTATATTAGAGATAGAATTTCGAATGGTTATTATAAATTTATTACACGGAATGATCAAATCTTTTAAGAGCCATTCTTCAAGCAGTATTCCATGTGAAGAAGATTGAAAATTATAAGTAATGAGCAATCGCGTTAAATCATTATCATTATAAAAAGATTTATCTTGAATTTTTATCTGTTGTTCTTTAATTATTTTAAGAACCTTTTCTTTATTAATACTAAGGAGAAAGTTTGGCCATAAATCATCAGAAAAATTCATATCTTGAAACATCAACAATTCGAATATTCTTAGGGCGATATTTTTCGCGATATACCTTCCTTTCGTGTCAATAAAATTCTTTGAAGCTTTTTCTAAATTTTTGTGTAAGAATAATTTATCAATTAACACATACAACATATGAGAAATATGGGCTACTAGAAATTCGAAAGAAAAATGTTTCTTAGAAGAATTTAATTTGTTTTTTTTATCTTCTCCTATTAATTTAAATAATTTTTTATTCAAGCTCCTTAAAAATGTCTTAAAAAATTCATAGTTAAGAACAGAAACAGTTTTATTAAAGATTATTTGAAAAAATATATCCTTATTCTCTGAATTTATTATTGGTAATAAAAAATCTAAAAAACTATTAATAGTCTTTATAGAATATGAATCAATAATATTTTTATTTTTAATGGTTAAATTGTAATTATTTAATTTTTTTCTAAAAAGATCTGGCATGAATAATAAATTTTCACTTTCCAATGTTTCTAATCCCGCTGCTAGATAATACTTTCTATATAAAGAGAATAGATTTAACTGTGATTCTCTTGAAGGTAAATTATTTGCAAGAAAAGTACTGCTTAATGTAGATGATCTATCTAAAAAATTGAATATATTAATCAAGTTGTTTTTTGTTTCTATGTCATAGTCGAAATTACTCAAATAATCTTTTTTTATAATTTCTATCTTAGAAAATACAGAATCTTCGACACGTGAACATACAAAATTAAAAAAATCTAATAAGGGGCGAATTGATTTTAATAAGGTACATTTCTTATAAAAGAAATATAATAAATCAATTAATTTTTCTCTCATTTCAGGTTTTGAGTAATATTTGACTGCAAAATGAAATAGATCTTCCCTTCCCTGTTCGAATCTTTCTAAAATATTATCAGGAATTCCCTTGAGTTGTTTAAAATAATTAAACAAGATCATTTGATAATAATATTCGTGCAATTTTAATCTATTACTCTTAATGATTACTAAAAAATGTACAAACTCATTGTCTGTATCTTGATCTAAAATAGCTCCCTCTAAAGTTATTTCAAAAGGTTTTTGAATAATTTGTTTATAAATTATGTTTAGGGATTTAAGAATTTGGTATAAGTAGGTAATATGAAAAAATAATCCTTGTTCTTTAAGTTTCAATTTTTCGCGATATTCTTGAAATAAATGTGCTTCTTTTGTAGATAAATTATACTTGTACTCAATTAATAAGAGTTCTGACGATAATTTCTCTTTAGAAATTAATTTTAATGATTTTGGGGAGTCTAAAGAAAAAAATTGTTCTAGAAATTCAATAAAAAATTCATTAAATCTTTCATTAAAAAAGTCGGTATAGGTTTTTTTTAAGAAATTTTTTCTATTTTTATTTTCAAATTCTTGCCATTTTATTTTTATTTTATTTTGAAATTGATTAAAGAACTGTTTTTTTCTATTAATGATTTCAAAAAATAACTTATCACTGGTTTTTAAATTGAACCTTTTCCCTATTATCTTTCTTTCCAAAAAATCTAAAGTATCCTCTAACCCTTTAATGCTCAATATTTACCAGATTAAAATTAATTATCTTATCAATATTATCAAGAATAATAATTTATCAAGAATAATAATATTATATTTTTAAATTTAATTAAAGTAATAAAAATATTAGGGAACAAATTGTGGCTGACCATCAAGAAAATTTAGCTATATTGAGTGAAAATATCGAAAATGCGTTAATTGAGGCTATAAGAAGAGCTTCAATTAAACCTCGTCCAAAAATTATCAAAATATTGAAAGATGCACTCCAATCTGAAGAATCTGAGATTGCAAAAGCTCAATTAAATTTGATGATAGAAAATTTTAATTATGGCAGAGATAATAAGATACCAGTGTGTCAAGACACAGGTATATTAAACTTTTTTGTAGAATTAGGCAGTAATTTTCCTTTAATTTCAAATTATCGAAAAATTATCGAAAAGGCAGTGAAAATCGCAACCGAGCTTATTCCCTTACGTGGAAATTCTGTGGATCCAATTAGCAATGAAAACCCGGAAACAAATCTAGGGATTAATGTTCCTCCAATATATTTAAAGATTCTTGATAATAAAGATACCTTAAAAATAACTGTATTTCCGAAGGGAGGAGGCGCAGAAAATGTATCTCAACTGTTCCAACTTAAACCCTTAAATGGATTGCAGATATTTCAAGAAAAAATAATTAATCTTCTTAAAAAAGCAGGAGGTATGCCTTGCCCTCCGATTATTTTAGGGATTGGAATTGGAGGAGATGCTGTATTATCAATGAAGTTAGCTAAAGAAGCTTTATTACGTCCTATTAATGTGAGACATCCTAGAAAGGATATCGCTCAATTAGAAAGAGAGCTATTAGAAAAAATTAATAGATTACAGATTGGACCCATGGGATTGGGTGGTAAATTAACATGCATTGATGTTCATATTGAAGTTGCAATGCGTCATCCTGCTTCATTTCCAGTAGGTTTGATCGTTCAATGCTATTCTCATCGATGGGCCTCCTTTACAATGAATAATAGAGGTGAAATTATAAATGAATCATAATATTGAATTACCGGTTAGCCCAGATAAATTAAAAGAATTAGAATTAGGCGATATTGTTTTTTTAAACGGTAAACTAATCACCGCTCGAGACCAAGCTCATAAAAGAATTATTGAGCAATACAGAAACAAATCTCTGCCCTCTATTTTTGAAACTTTAAAAAATTCAGCAATATATCATTGTGGACCAATTATTCAAGAAAAAGGAAATTCATATCAAATCGTTTCTGGGGGTCCGACTACAAGTCAGCGGATGGATTCATTACAGAATGAAGTAGTTGATATTTTAAAAGTCAGATTTATTATTGGAAAAGGAGGTATGAGGAATTTAAATACCGAAGATTATCGAGTAGTTTATTTAAGTTATACCGGAGGCTGTGGAGCCATTATTAATAAAAAAATTAAGAAGATCGAGAAGATTTTATGGAGTGATTTAGGAATATGTGAAGCTGTATATTTTTTAGATGTAGTTAATTTTGGGCCTTTAATAGTATCCCAAATAAACGGAAAGAGTTTATATCAAGAGTTTTATTAAAATAATTTAGTTATTTCATCTATTTCTGAATATTTTAATGGATTTATTTTGCCATTCTTATTCTTTATTAGAAAACCTTTTTCTTTCTCGGTGAATTCCCCTATTTTCATTGCCTTAATTTTATTTTCTTTTAATAAGTGGATTAAATCATTTGTATCTTTTTTATCAATCGCAATTAATAAGGAACCAGAAGAAATAGTACCAAGAGGATTTAGATTGAAAAATTCACTCAATTTCTTAGGTTCAGGTAAAATATTGATTTTGTTTCTTTCTATTATTACTCCTGAGTTAGAAGCAATTCCCATCTCTGCGATCCCGCACGTTAATCCACCTTCTGTTGGGTCATGCATCCCTTTAATTTTAAAATTATTATTTGCTAAAAGAGCTTCTTTATATACACTAATGCCAGGATTATACAAGAAATTCTTACATTTTGTAATAAATCGAGAGTCAAATCCTTTTTTGTTTAATAAATCTTTTTTCTCTCTAGCAATAATAGAAGTTCCTTCTATAAAAACACCTTTTGTTAGAATTAATGAGTCTCCAGATTCTACTCCAGAATTTAAGACTAATTTATTTTTCTTAACCTTACCTATTAAAGAACCTATTACGATAGGACGTCCAATTCCGCTTGTAATTTCCGTATGTCCCCCAACTACAGAAATTCCCATAGATTCACAAGTATCATGGATTCCCTTAAAAATGGATTTGATTAATTTCTCAGTGGTATTTTTTTCGGGTAAAAGAATTGTAGATTGAAACCATTTAGGGGTTGCTCCTGTACATACAACATCATTTACATTCACATTTACCACATAATAGCCAATTTCATCAGTTGCGAATGTTATTGGGTCTGTTTTCACTACTAAATAATAATCTTCTTCAGTATTAATTACTGCAGCATCCTCTCCCACTTTGGATCCTGAAATAATTTGATCATCTCTAAGTTCAAGATCAGAAATATAGTCTTTTATAAGTGATTCTAATTCCCGATGTTTTAATTTTCCTATAGAATATCTGCGTTTCATAAATTAAAAATTTATCAAATTTTATAATTCTCTAGAACAATTAGTCGTTAAAAAAAATTTCATTTTGTATTTGGAATGGTTAATGTTTTTTTATCTTTATTTTTTAATTTTGAAAATATCTAACTTTTACCTTCGAAATTAGAAAATATTTCTATTATTCAAATATTAAATCGAAGGTAAACAAAATTAAAGTTTAATATCTCAAAAAAAAAAAGAATTATTTGCTAAGATTTGATACCTTCAATTTAAGTCTGTTAACTTCATTAAGAAATATATTTGAAGCAATAAATGATGATTCTTTTTCTTCTTTTTGTTGCAAAATTTTGATTTTTAGTTCATAAGCTTTTCGAAGAATTTCTATATTGAGTCTATTAGTAGCATTAATAATTACATCAAGAATATGAAGGGCAAGCTGCAGTTTTCCTTCTTCAAAAAGGTTTTTAGCTCGTATAAAATACTCTTTTTCATCGCAAATTTTTAAGAATTCGTTTGCTATTTCACTATTTTTCGCGGGAAAAAGGTCTGTGGGATTACCAGTATTGTACCACCCATGATATAGTCTATAAACCGCGTGTATTGCAAACCTATAGCATCCATATACTTGTGCTAAGATTTCGTGATTAAACTTTTCAGGAAATATTTCTAGCATCTCGTGATATATTTGTTCAAACCACTTTCCTTCATTCAATCTTTTCACAACTTCATCATGAACGAAATGTAATACTTCAGCTGTGATTGTAAGTATCTCTTTGATTTTTTCTTTTCCTTCAATGAGAGGTCCTTGTCCTGGAATTAGATACTCAGGCTCCTTTTCTCTCATTTTTTCTAATGCACGAGCCCAGTCTTTAGGGTATCTCTGAACTTTATATGGGTTGCCCACATTAGGAAAACAGGATATTATGAAATCTCCTGTGAAAAGAACCCTTTCTTCAGGTACGAACATCCATATGTGATCATCTGTTTCACCCTTGTCATGATATAATTCAAAGGTATATTCCCCTAATTTAAACGTGTAATTTTCATTTCCGCGAACTAATATTGTTGGATTAAGAATCTCGTGAGCAGAATTATATTGTTTATCCTTTCCTAAGACAGAACCGAATTGTTGATCATGCAACCAATGAAGGTATTTATCTAGCATTTTATATTTTTCAAATCGATTCATGCAATTTTCATGAGCAATTACTTGAGGCATTTCCCAGCCATTCTCCTTAATTTCATCAATTATAGGCGCGTAACCGAAACAATGATCAAAATGACCATGAGAAAATATGATAAATTTAATAGGTTTGTCTGTAATTTCCCTAAGAGAATTAAATATTCGTGGACCATTTAACCTTGAGGATATATCGAATAAAACTAAACCTTTGCTCGTTTCAACAACTCCCATATTTGAAAAAGCACTAATTTTGTTGAACTTACCATTTGCGAAAGATTTAGGAGGATATAAACCAAATAGCAATTTTCTATATTTTTCAGTTAATTTCATAATGATTACTCATTAATTTTACTTTTAAGATAAATGCATTGATTATTATATTAGGTTTTTTAATTTAGATGAATGTATAAATTTTTCTTAAAATATCAACTCAACTTATAAAAGAGAGGCAAAAGCATATTGCAGGAATAATATGATAAGCAATTCCTAATATGTGTGGACTTAATGTTGCTTTAGGATCATCATAAAGCTCAAATTGATGAGGAATTTCAAATTCATTTAATGTTTCATTGATTCCTTTTGCTGCAATTGCTGAGCCCATCTCGTCGTTATATGCACAATTAATCAATAAATTAATTTTTTTCAGTGCATCTGGGTGTTCTTTAATTAAATTGTTTATATCATATTTCAGCCAGTTATTTAACGCTTTCTCGTTCAAATTTATAATTTTTCCATTTTTATCTCGTTTAATTGATGGGAGTAAAGGATTATCTTTTGAGAAGATAAGATCACATGTGTCTAAAATGTCCGTCCATGTTTTCGCTCCCATTCTTTTGCTTATTTTCTCTCCAAAAAGTTCTTTAATGAGAGGAACCATTAGTTTCCAATCTAATAATTCAGGAACTAAATTTCCCGGGCTTAAAGCAGCCGCAGCTATGAATTTCTCAGGAAAAGCAAGGCATATTCTCAGGGTTCCCGCTCCGCCCATTGAACCTCCTATCAAAGCTCTATGGTGATTATCAGAAATAGTTCTAAAATGTAAATCCATGTATTCTAAAACATCTTTAGCAATATAATCCAAGTAATTTCCAGAGAAGGGAGAATTAATATAATAGCTCCCTTTTGTTGCAGGCACACCGCGTAAATTATTTGTGCGGTTTATATTAGGAATATGGAGACTTGCATCGGGTTGAGTTAATATAAAAGGTTTTAATTCTCCACTTGTAATTAACTCATCTAATTTTTCATAGGTAATGATTTTATCTAAATCAACTTTGTTTAATAGCTTTTTTGGAATGCGATCTAATGGTAAAACACTTTCACTCTCAAATTCGGATGTAATTGTCCAATTATGAATATATAAGATATATTATAAAAATAGTAGTCTGGGGGATTAATAAAATGTGAGCACTAAAATATTGAAGTCTTCCCCACATCCCTACTAGTATTAATCCAACTGGGCCTCCCATTGCCCATGCCCAATACTTCCTTCGTTTATGGGGTGATCTCCGAATTAAATCGGTACCGTTCTTTACTTCTGACTGAGACATTTTATTTCTTTAATGAAAATTTTCTAATTAAAAATAAATTAATTCTATAAAATTATATCAATCTTAATTATATAAATTTTTAATCTTTGTTTATTCTTTGTTTAAACATATAAAAAAGAAGCTTTCAATTATTATTCAATTGTAGAAAAAGCAATAAAAACATTAGAAATTTTAAGTAATCAAAATCATTCTAGCTTCACTAAATAAAGATTTTTTATCTATTTATGATGCTTTCTATTTCCTTTCTTAGAGAATGTTTATATAGTGAGATTTCACCATTACAAGATACACAATATAAGCTTTAGAGGTTTCTTTTTCACATTAATAGGTTATCTTTCCTATTTTTCACATAAATTTCTTTATATACTTTAATTTACAAAACACTACAAAAAATAAAAAAACTGATCATTTTCATAAAAAAAAGTATGAGCAAAATTGATTTCTGTTAAAAGAGGGAGAAATCATCGACCAAAAGATCAAAAAAATTCAAATCAATGTAAAAAAAAGCAAATTTATTAATTAATATTTAATATTCCTAATCATATTAGTAAATTTGATATTTAATCATAAAACTATAATAATTAAAATTAATAAACATAGGAATTAATAACCATGCCAAGACCAAGCCCTTTAGACGTATACGCTTTGCTGGATAAGTCTAATTGCGGAGAATGTGGAGTAGAAACTTGTATGGCTTACGCTGCAGACTTACTAGAGCGAAAACTCAGATTAGAAGATTGCACACACTTAATGCAGGACCCTAAACAAAAGAAAAAGTACAATAAGTTGAAAGAGATGCTCATGCCTCCTCAGAGACCCGTGAGGATTGGTGTGGGAGAAAAAGAGGTAATTATTGGTGGTGAAGAAGTTCTTATGCGCCACCAGCTGACATATTATAATCAAACCGCTTTTTTCCTGCAATTAGCCGATAATCAAGAGGATTTAGTGGAAGCAATTAAATATTTGGATGATTTGACAATCGAAAGAATAGGGGACATATTAAAAATTCAAGGTATTGCATTACGCTGTGTGTCTAAAGATGGAGAAGTGTTTAAGAATGCTGCAAAAAAAGCTGCGGAAAATACGGACTTACCGATTATGTTATGTTGTATGGAGCCGGAATTTTTAATAGGAGCTGCTACAGAAATTAAAGATAAAAAGCCAGCCTTATATGCTGCCACAAAGGATACGTGGGAACAATTAGGGACATTTGCAGTTCAAAATAATTTACCCATAGTGCTATCCACTCCTACAAGTGATTTAGACGAATTGATGTCTCTTAGCGCGACATTGCAGAAATTAGGGAGTAATGAAATTATTTTAGACCCGGGAACCTTCTTTGGTCAGGGGGGAATCTCAGTCACATATGATAATATAGCCCAATTACGAATAGCGGGAATTAATAATGAAAATAAGAATGCAGGATGGCCCATTATGGGAGTCCCAGCAGCTTATTGGACTCAAATAGTTGATGTTAAGGAGGAAGATCTCTGGAAGGCAAAATATCAAGAAGTAATTATGGGTGCTATAATGGTTTCAGAGGCAGCATCTCTCCTCGTACTCAACACTGGTCAAAAGAAGGAGGATATTTGGGCCTTACTAGCTTTAATGACACTTCGACAATCTATTTACTCTGATCCGAGAATATATCCTTCTGTTGAAGAGGGAATATATGAGGTGGGAGAACCAAATGAGAATTCACCGATATTTGTTACGAGTAATTACCGGCTAACAAAGATACCTGTTGAACTTGATATTAAAGCGGCGAATTTGGATGCATATTTATTAGTCTCGGATAGTGAGGGCATCGGAATTGAGTCTTCCGTGGCCGGAGGCCAATTTAATGCTGAATCCATAGCGGAAACCGTCAAAAAATTTAACATTTTTGATAAAGTAAACCATCGTATTTTAATCATACCTGGAATGGCAGCAAGGTTGAGTGGAACATTAGAGGATGAAGCTGATTGTGTTGTACTTGTTGGACCAAGAGATAGTTCCGGAATTGGCGACTATATGAATAAAATGTGGACTCCTGAAGAGTATATGAAAGAATACGCAGATCGTTAATCAGATTTTTTTCTTTTTTTTCTTTTCAAATTTTTTTAATCAAGAATTAGTAGTATTATTGCCCGATTCGTATTAATGTATTATACTACGAATCGTTTTTAGATTTAATTCAGAAATATTGTTTAAAATTACAACATCAACCAGTGCGTTTGTTTTTAATTCTTGTTCCTTAAAATATCCCGTCAATAGTCCTATAAATGGACAATTAAGCATTTCTGCGAGGGATCTGTCCGTTAAGTGATCCCCTACAATTATATAGTGATAATGAGGAAAATTATTATAAAAAAATTGCTTAACTCGGATATCTGTTTTCTTTTTTATAGTGTCTGTTTCTCCAATAACAAAATCAAAATAATGGAAAATATTTAAATATCTTAGCAATTTGATGGCCATTTCCCTTTTCTTTGAGGTCACGACTCCCATTTTTATTTGAGCTTTCTTAAAAGACTTAAGTTTTTCAATTACTCCATCATATAATTTTACCTGATAAAGTCCTTTTTTTCCATAATATTCACGGAAAGCTTTTACTAATTCGGAAGGATTTATATGAGTATTAGATTTAAAAACATCCTCCAAAGGGGTCCCAATAGTCTTTTCCAATAATTCTTCTTTAATTAAAGGAATCTGATATTTGGAAAAGGCATAATGAAAAGAATTTATAATTCCTTGCTTGTTATTAATAAGGGTAAAGTCTAAGTCAAAAACAATTAATAAATTTTTAACCATTTTACTATAAAAAGAAATAATAACTCTATTATTAAATTGCAGAATTTGAATTTATTGCTGTTTGTCTATTTCTTTGATTTGAAAGGATGTATTTTTCCAAAAAGGCTAATTAAATATGAAATATCCACTGAGTCTTCAATTAATTTTATAATATGATCCGGAAAGCAATCTTTATCAACAGGTTTAGCATCTAAAACCCTTTCGATTATTATATTAATCATTTCTTTAATAGTGGCTATTTTTCGCTCTTTTAAATCTATCTCATCAATGACTTCACGAGCTTTTTCTAATTTTCCAATAAGAATTAAAGAGAGAGAGGCAATAGCATAGGATTCTAATATATGAGATGTTCCTATCTTTTTTAAATTGGCTGCCCTATAATAGTATTTATAGGTATTTTTTATCATTTCTTTTAATAAAAATTCTTCTGCGTTATCTAATTGTTCATAAAATTTTATACTTTCAAGAATTAATGTTGCCGCCTTAAAAAATTGCTTATTTTTAAGCCCTTCTTTCGCCATAATATGTAATTCTCGAATTATTTGATTGAATAAGCCAAAACTATTAAATTCTAAATTTCCTTCCAGTGCTACCTCATAAGCATAAAGATAACTTTTACTTGAACCATTATGATCCTTTATTTTCGAATAATTATCTCCCGCTTTCATAAATAACTTATATGCTAATTCGTAATTTTTTATTTTTTTAAATATCATCGCAGAGTCGAAATAGTTTATAGCAGTTTGATTATAATCTTCTATTTTTTCACAATAATTCCCAGCCAGCAAAAAACAAGAGGCAGATTCAAGTAGATTATCATTAGTATCTTTATAACATAAAGCTGCACCCCGATAATACCGGGCGATTTTATAGAAGCCATCCTCTTTTCCTTTGAGTCCTTCCGCTAAACTGATATATGCTCCCGCTTCCTTTTTTGAATAATAGCTATATGATTTCCATTCCCTTAATGTTCTGTAGAGATTTTTTAAAATCTGACATATTTGGGCAACTGCTAAATTCTCATTTTTTTTACTTAATTTCTGATATAATTTGAGAAAAAATTCAATTGCTTTTACTAGAATCTCTTTTGCTTTATGAGGATCATTCAGTTTCTTATAGCAAAAGGAGATTTGACGATAAGAATAAGGAAGAATATCAAATAAATGATTTTCTTTCGCAAATTTTATGACTTTTGTATAATACTCAATCGCATGTTTAATATCTGAAAGCTTTAAATATAATTCAGCAATATTTTGATATATTTGAGCAAGCTTTCTACCTTCATTAAACCCTTCTAAAAGATCACTCTCTTGGATCAAAAATTCTATACTCTTTAGTATGTAACTTTTTTCTAACTCCGCATTATTATATTGTTCTCTGTATAGTTCTGCAATCCTTAGAAATAATTCACTAATTTCATGAAGCTTTCCTTGCGTTTTATAATCTTCAATCTCTTCTTCCCACAGTACAATAGTTTTATCATATAACTCTAAAGCGCGAGATTTCTCATATTTTTTCATTAATCCTCCTATAGAATAGAGTAATTCTCCGGCTTCTAAACGATTCCCTGATTCACACATTTCTTTTATGTAGCTATTCACCGAAGATATTATTTTTTCGATTTGCTTACGCCTTTCCTCTGAATTTGAAATTTTAGAAATTTCAGCTATCTCATCCCTTATATTCTGATAATAATCAGAATAATCCGTAATTTCTTCGATAATTGAAGATCAACTCAAACGAACTTGAGGTTTTCTATATATGCTAATTAATTTTAATTCTAAAAGGTAATTATTTTTCGTTCTATAAAGTTAGTTAAGTAAATTATTATGCTAGTTCTAAAAAGGAGAATTATAAAAAATATATAAATTGAATGAAAATTTTAAAAAAACCAAAAATTTTTAACTAAAGAAAAGATTCAAAAACGCAATCACGCATATTTACTCTTCTTAAATATATTCTTAAAAACTATTAATTATTATTAAAAACAATTAGACTTTTTTCCAATAATAAAAAGTTATAAATATAAATGAATTTATCTATATAATAAGTAAAAAAATATTATAATAAAAGAGGTTTATAAAACTGAAACAAATTTCCGAATTGTTAGAATCTGGTATTTACGAGACCCTTACACCTGACAAGTGTATGACTGTAGGAGATCTTCTCAAGGAACTGGACTTGGAAGATAAATATTTCGGTATTCTGGTGAATGGTAAGAAAGCAGACCCTGATACTGCTTTAAGTCCAGAAGACGAAATTGTTATCTTGCCTTATATTGCCGGCGGAAGGTAATATATCATTTTTTTTATTTTTATTTTTTTTAGTTTATAAGGAGTGCCACAAGTCTAGGTTTCTAACGTATAATTCTTCTTTTCAGCTTCAATCTTATTAAAAAGTGTGTTAGAGTAAATTTTATTTTTCATTGAAGTTTTTCAAAAGGTAATGAAAAAGAAAAAGCAACAAAAGAATATCCCCTCTGATGACAATAAAAATGATCAAAAAGACAATATAACTAATCTTATAACTTTATCTAATGTAACAAAGGACTACGAAATTGGAGAGTATATAGTAAGAGCAGTAGATAATGTGAGTTTGGATATATCCATTGCATCGGTCATAGCAATTAAAGGCCCCTCTGGTGCTGGGAAAACTACACTTTTAAACTTAATCGGTGGATTAGATCGACCAACAGAAGGAGATATCGTTTGTTTTGGATTAAAAATTTCAGAAATGAAAGAAGAATCATTAGCAATCTTTAGATTGGTCCATATAGGTTTTATTTTCCAGAATTATAATTTAATTAGTACCTTGACTGCAGAGGAAAATGTAATGTTTCCCATGAATCTTTCGGAAGTCCCTTTAGAAAAACAGAGAAAAGTTGCAGTAAAACTGTTAAAGGATGTGGGGCTAGAAGAGAGAAGGGAGCATTTACCTTTCCAACTGTCGGCGGGAGAACAGCAGAGAGTGGCAATAGCTAGAGCAATTTCTAATGATCCTCCTTTAATTCTTGCGGATGAGCCAACAGCTAATTTAGATCAGGATACAGTAAATCTCATACGAAAATTCTTTTCAAATTTAAAAAATACAAAAAAAACAGTAATTATAGCTACTCATGACGATCTTTTGATTGAGTTAGCAGATAGAGTTATCTTTTTTGATGATGGAAAAATAAAAAAAGAAGAGTGAATACTAAACTTGAGTTTTGATTTTACCCTCAAAGATTTTTATCGCAAACGGAGAGTCAATTTTCCATATATTTTAACTATTAGTTTAATTATAGCGGTAAGCATTTTTTTAATTCTTTTTTCAACCTCACTGGATTTAAGTGTGTTTATCAATCAACAGCGAGCATATATGAATATCTATTTTTTTTCGGGGGAGATATATAATAATTATTCCGAATTATCGTCTATCCTAATTGTATTAATCTTTATTTTATCAGTAGTGTTTGTAATGATTATTTCTTTCGCGTTTATTTCAAGTAAAAAAAAAGATATTTCTATTATGAAAGCATTTGGGACATTGCCCGGAAGGATTTATAAATTTTATCTTATGGAAGCATATTTGATTTTTTTAATTGCTTTTGCTTTAGGATTAGGTTTAGGTATAATATTTTATTTCATATTCCTATATATAATCAATTTTTTTGATTTTTTAATTATTTTTGAATTTAATATATTACTCCCCCTTATATTATTTATTTTAAGCTCATTAGGATGCTTAACTGTATCTGCGATATACATAGAACGAATCGCTAAAAAAACCATTGTTCAAATGATTTCAAGGGACATTCCTTATCATTTTACAGCAGAGAGATTGAAATATATCCCAAAATGGTTATCCTATTTTGGTCGAAATGTTAAATTATCTCTTTTAAATATAAAAAGAAGAAAAGGCAAATTTAAACAATATTTTGTGGTTTTTCTTATTATTTTAATGATCATTTTTACGGTTAGTTTGGGAGCATTCGTCCTTCGAAAAACCTCAAAGACATGGATCAATAAAGCTCAAGGAGAGGATATTATAATGATAGGTCATAGAGACGTACTTATTGCATATGCAAATATGTATTCGATGTTTTCGAACCCAGATCTCTTAATCCATAAATATCTTATTGATTTTACAGATGAAAAATATATATTTAATTCAACCCAAATCGAAGGTTTACAAAATATTAACTCTATTCTTCGAGTGGATAAAAGACTTATAAAATTCTGTGATCTTCAAGAAATTCAAGGGATTTCAACAGCCGAAAACGGTGAGATTATAACTATTGGTCAGAATAGGTTTGGAAATTTTCCGGTAATTGGCTTAAGTTTTAGCACACTCGTCCAATTCTATGAACTTAATGGATATATTTTTACACAAGAAAATGCAAATTATACTCTAACTGTAGGTGATGGCTTAGCTAATAATTTTTTTGAGGATCCGTTAAAACAGAAAGTAAACTTTATTAATTTCGGAGAGCAATTTTTCATTTCAGGAGTTTTTATAGATACATTTTATTCCGGATTTGCTGCTTATATGGATTTAAACAAATTTCAAAGCATGTTAAATTTGAATTCTGAGGATATAAATATCGCCATTATAAAAATAGTTCCAAATACATTTGAATATACAATAAGTCAAATAGCTCCACTTATTAATACCTTAGGAGAAAATTTTATGTGTATTAGCTTAAACTATTTTTTTACTGAAAACATTAAATTCATCGATAATTTAACATGGAATAACTTGATTTTAATTGGTTTAATGGCAATTGTCTCAATTTTTTCTCTCTATAATTTTCAAAAAGGGGATTTAACTGATAAAATTAAGGACTTTCTAGTGATGCGAGCAATTGGATCCAAATTGAAAAATTTAAGAAGAATTCTATTTTTCGAAGGGGTTTTTATATTAATTTCGGCAATTATTTTAACTCTAGCGGGAGGCATGATAATCAATTCCTTATTTTTATTTGATAATGTAATTTTACCACCCTTATATATACCAATTTTATTGGCTGGATTAATTTTGGGCTTTTTTATTGTTTTAAATTATATAAGCCTTATCCCCATATTAAAAAAAATTAAAACTCTTCCAATTAGGGAAATCACGACTTTTTAATTACAATAAAAAGTTAAAATTATTTAAATTATCAAAGTTTAAAATTTTTGAAGAATTTAAATCATTTAATCAAATCAAATCAATAATAAAATAAAATGGCAGAGAACCCCTTAGAAAAAGATTTAAAAGAATTAAAAGAAAAATTACAAGAAAAAGATGAAACCATAAATAATTATTTAGATCGTATTGAATTGCTTGAGGATAATATCTTAAAATTAGAATCACTTATTGATGAGGCTGAATCAAAAGGTTCATTTGACTCTGAAAAAGTCCAGGAAACCAAATTATCAATTGAATTAGCAGATAGAGAAAAAAAAAATAGAGAATTAAAAGACAAAATGGGTTTTCTTCGAAAGGAAAATATATCTTTTCGAAAAAAAATAGAGGAATTAGAAAAGGAAAATGAAAAAGAAGCCTCGAAATCTACAATAGATTTGAAGAAAGATATGCCCTCCATGGATGCTTTAATAAAGGAGTTACAGAACAAAATTAATAAACAAAAACAATTAATCAATCAATTGCAACAAGAAGGAGGTGCTTATGCTTCAAGTACAAAATATGAGGCGCAGTTAAAAGAAAAAGATAAAAAAATAGAAGGATTAGAAGCACAAATCGAGAGTAAGAACAAGATGGAACCTTCTTCCAATGTTATAACTAAAAGCCTTACTGAAGAATTACAAATGAAATTAAACCGAACTCGTCAGCAAGTAAAAACTTTACAAGAAACACTTAATAAATATAAAGCAGCTGAAGTTCCTGTAAAAGAATCTACTGAAAATAAAGAGCTTAATGAATTAAAAACTGAAAATGCCGATCTTAAAGAACAAATTGAAGAAAAAAATAACCAAATTCAAAATCTCATAGAAAAAATTTCAACCTTAGATGCAAAATTGTCAGAAGTCCCCCCTAAACCTGTGGAAAGGATCCTGCCAGCACCTGGAATAACGGAACTTACAAAAGAATTACAAGATAAATTAAATAAACGTAAACAAATAATTAATAAATTGCAGACAGAAATTAAAAGGTTAAAAGAAACAGTATCTACTAAAACCACTCAAGATGATAGCATCGCTCAATTAAAGGAGGAATTACAATCAAAATCCGAAAAAATGAAGCAATTGAAAAGTCAGATAGATGAACGAGAAAAAATTATTAAAGAAGCAGATATATCAAAATTGGATTCTCTAAGATTAAATGAACTGAAAAGAATGATAAAAGAACTCGAGAAACTGACTAATCAGCAGAGAACTGAAATTTATGAGTTAAAAAAATAAGAAAGTGTACCGATAATCCAATGGAATTAGTGATTTTGGGCAGTTCAGCTGCCACGCCTATCCGTGAAAGAAATCTATCAGCTATAGGTTTAAGATATCGTGGCGATTTAATTCTTTTTGATTGTGGAGAAGATACGCAACGTCGATTTATTGAGGCGGGATTAAAATTAAATAAATCTCTAATCATCTGTATTACTCATTTTCATGCAGACCATATTATTGGACTTCCTGGACTCTTATTTCGCTTTGCTTTAATAGAGAGGAATGCATCATTAAGAATTTTTGGACCAAGGAATTTATTTCTTTATCTCTATCTTCATAAAAAAATTCTGGGCTTGAGAACCGATTACAATTTAATTATTTATGAAATTGACCATGAAAACAACCAATTAATTCAATATCATGGCCTAGAATCAGAACCTCCTATAGACAAAATAGATATTGAAAATGGTGTTATATTTGAAAAAAATCGTTATTTTTTAAAATATGCACTTATGAAACATTCTATTACTACCTATGGATATGCTTTCGTAGAAAAACCTCGTTATGGAAAGTTTCATCCTGAAAGGGCTCAGGACCTCGGAATTCCTGAAAGTAATCTTTGGAAAACTCTTCAGACCGGCAAATCAATTAAATATCAAGGTAGAATAATTAATCCAATTAAAGAGGGCATCGTTGATAATGAACGTCCTGGAAGGAAAATCACCTATTCTGGAGACACTGCACCTTGTCAATCACTTATCGAACTTGGAAAAGACTCAGATCTTCTTATTCATGAATCTACCTTCGCAAAAAAGCTATCTGATATAGCCAATGAAAAACTACACTCTACTTCTGTTGATGCTGCCCATGATGCTGTAAAGATGAATGCGAAAAAGCTGATATTAACCCATATTTCCGCTCGATATCAAGAAGAAGCTCAAAAACTTTTGGAAGAGGCGAGAGCTATCTTTCCTAATACATTTTTGGCTCAAGATTTAATGACTATTAAAATAGAATAAGTAGTAAAAATAGATTCATAAATATCTCCTCCAAATAAATCTCATTTTCAAATATGTATGGGAAAATTTCTATGCTTGAATGAAAATTTTCACCTTTTTCCAATATATATTCAATGTGAGTTAAATTTGAATTAGAACCCTCTTGCTTATTAAATTTTACTCCCTCTATATAGGAAAATAAAGACTCCCATTTTTTGTTCAGCTATGATGTTAGCGAAAAATGCCTCCTTTCTATTCTCTCACTTCTCTATAGTTTTCAGAATTTAATAGTTTTAATACGAAGCATTTAAATAAAAGAGTCACTATAGTATTTACATAGAGAGAAAGTCGTGGAATCGTGATTGTTTAATATCCCCTAATTCCTAATTAAAATATGGTAAAACCTAATTTTATCGTATGATCTTAACTTATTTTGCGATTCCCGTTTTTCTCTTTCTTTTTTTTTTGAATATTGACTCATAAGAACAGACATATTATTATCCTAATATTAAGAATAAATTACGGATCAATCTATTTTATAATTTCAATATTAGGAGAAGAGAAAATAAGATTTATTAATTAATTAGACTAAATTAATTAAATTAATTAATGAAAATTTATTTTATAATGAAAAATTGAGATAGACATTTTTATGGAGTTTGAAAAATTAACAGAGTTAGTTATTGAACTTGAAGTTGATGATATTCAAGATGCCGTTCGAGAGGCGTTAAATGAGGACAAGGATCCTTTTGAGGTATTGAATGCCTTGACTAAAGGGATGGATGAGGTTGGTCGACGGTATGAGGAAAAAGAATATTATCTAACCGAATTAGTATTAGCGGGAGAAACAATGAAGGAAGCCTTCGAGATACTTCAACCTGCTCTAGCTGCCACGGAAAAGGCAGAAAATAAAACAAAGATAATCGTTGCGACGGTAAAGGGAGATAATCACGATATTGGAAAAAATATCTTAGCCTCTCTACTTTTAAGTTCTGGTTTTGAGATTCATGACTTAGGAATGGATGTAGATGAAGATAAAATAATCAAGGAAGTAAAGGAGTCCGGGGCACGCATCGTAGCCCTAAGTTCTTTACTAACTATGACTGTGGAGCAAATTCAAGCAGTCCATGAAGCCTTAAAAAAAGAAGGATTAAGGGATAAGGTGAAATTAATTGTGGGAGGTGCTCCTTTAAATATGCAATTAGCGAAACAATTAGGGGCAGACGATTTTGCTGAAGATGCGGTAGATGGTGTTAAACACATTAAAAAATTAGCAGAAGAAGTAAGTTAAAATTAATAATTTTAATTTTTTATTCTTTATTTACAATTATTCAGAGATAAATTAAACTTATCTCCTTCAGAAGCAAGCTTAATATTTAAAAAAATCAAAAAAGAATAAATTAAAAAAAAAGGATAATAGATTGGAAATAATATAATTACATTTTAATAGTTTTTTCATTTCGCCATAATCCGTGGATATTGCAGTAGCTTAATGCTATTATTGTTCCAGATTTTTCTGTTTTGAATCTTAGGGTTGCTTCTGGCTCGCAATATACCGTTGATGTATTAGGACCTTCAATAGATTCTCCGTGAGCATTAAATTCGCATTTTCCAACTTCATAAGGGTATTTTTCTCCATCAGGTAAAAATAAGGCTTTAATCCATCTTATATGATGTTCAGTTGTGTTAGGATGACCGATTTGCTCTCCTACATGAAGTCTTATTGTAACAATATCACCTTTAGTTGCCACATCAATTACTGGCACGTGTTTTTCTTTTTTCCAATCTGCAGTTTGATATAGTTCGTTATAATCTAACATTTTTTTTCGAAACCTCTAATTTTTTATTCTATTATTTTTTGAGATAGAATTAAATAAAAGAAATTCTCTCGTATTTAAGAACTTATTAGATTCTTTTTAAAAATATTTGTAATAATTTATTTGTATTCAAGGGAATCAGTGAGGAAATGATATATGAATTTAATATGAATATAAGAGTTTTCAAACCATAGTAAATAAATTTCAATCAACAATTTTTTAAATAACTAAATAATTTCTATTTATAGTTATAAATGAATAATTAAAATATTGGTGAAATTTAAAATGACATTAGCACAAATTCCTATAGATCTAAAAAATGTGAAAAAAGAAAATTTGGATAAACAGATTTTAAGGGCAGGACTCCTTGCCGAACTTGATGCTATTAACCTTTATGAACAAATGGCTGATATGACAGACAATAAACACCTAAAAATGGTGTTATTGGCTGTAGCAAAAGAAGAAAAAGAACATGTAGGAGAGTTTCAATATCTCTTGCTAAAGCTAGACAAACAACAAAAGGAAGAATTAGAAGATGGCGGCAAGGAAGTTAAAGAACTTATCGGAGACTAATTTTATAATATCCTTAATTTTTAATAAATCTTTAAAATTTTTTTTTAATACTTATTTTTTTTTATTTTTAATATTCAATTATCTTTAAATTGAATCCTCTTCAGAGATGAGAAGAATTGCTTTCTGAAACGTATATTTCAATATTTTGTACTCTCTTAAATCACTTTCATATTTATTTTGATCAAAATCTTCAGGGATAAAGTTTAAAAATGAATAGCCTTCAGGAGGTTCATATTTTCTTTTCTCTTCTTGGCATTTTTTAGCTTCATCAGATTTTCCCAAAAATTCTAAAAAATCTTTTTTATCTTCCCATATATTAATATTATATGGATCATAATCACTAGCTGTATTGAAATATTCAAGAGATTTATCATAAATCTTCTTAGCTTTAGCCTTTTTCCCTTTTTTTTCTAAATCTGCTCCCTTTATCACATTTTTTAATGCATCTTTATGAGAATTTTTTGCTCTTTTCCTTATTTTTGGTTCTATTTGATAGTATAATTGAGCATAATAATTATAACTTCTTTCTTCTATTGCTTTCTGATTATGGGGATTAAGCTTTAAAATATTATCATAAGCAGTTATTGCACTTTTATAATTCCGATCTGTTTTATGAAGTAGAGCAATTAAGAATAGTAAATCTATTTTTTCATTTTCGTCTGATATAAATTGGTAGGAATTTTTTAAGATTGTTAAAGCATTAACTTTATTGCCAGCATTATAATAAATACGGCAATCTTCAAGAAATCCATTAAGTGATTTCTTATCAAGTATTTGTTGAATTAAATCAAGATCTTTAGTACATCTATTCATAATTAGTATTAATTTGTCAAAACTATTATAAAGAAGTTTGCAAAAATTACTAAAATAATACTTTATTTTTTCAAACTCTTCTATAGTGGAAGAAATTCTCTTAATTTTGTAAATAGGTCTAAATTTTTCCCGTTTTATGATTATTTTCTTTTTCTTGAATTTAATTCTTGGAATTTCATTCCAATAAAAAAAATTATAATTCATTAAATGATTTCTGTAAGCTATACCAAATCTTGTAATATAGACTGGAGTGATCCATTGATACTTGATTATTCTATCAACCTCTTGTTGTGCATATTTTCCTTTAGCAAGAAAAGTACACAATATCTTATCATTATTTGGAGTAATACTGTATAAAATGTCAAATTTTTGTATTGGAATGAAATGTCTAACCATAAAGTTAAAAATTTCCTCATCATAAAAAGGAAAATCTACTGGATTAATCTCTACCAATTTTATATTTTAATTTGTTTTTGTTTTTATATTTCATATTATTATTTTCATTTATTTAAATTTATATACGGTTATCTTTATCTTGATAAATTAATAGCAAATTTTTTCTAATTACCTTCCTTCTTTAATGAAACTAACATAAAACTAATATTAGAATTCTTTCAAAGATTTTATAAATATGAGCAAATACAAAGCAATTATTCTCGATAGAGATGGTACCTTAAATAAAGATAGAGGTTATGTACATAAAATTGATGATTTTGAACTTTTACCTGGAATCATTGAAGGGTTGACTCTCTTAAAAAATGATTACTTATTTTTTATTATTACAAATCAATCTGGGATTGGAAAAGACTATTACAGCATTGAAGATTTCTGGAAATTCAATAACCATCTCACTTCAGTACTTAAAAAAAAAGGCATAACGATTGAAAAAACCTATTTTTGTCCCCATAAAAAGGAGGATAATTGCGACTGTAGGAAGCCTAAAACAAAATTTATTAAAGAAATTCTTTCTCTCTATATTATTGACTTGAATAACTCATGGGTAATTGGGGATCATCCATCAGATATTCTCTTGGGTGTTAATGGGGGATTAAAAACAATCTATCTACTCACGGGGCATGGAAATAAGCATGCAAAAGAATTGAAGGAGAAAAAGATAAAGCCCACTTTTGTTGCTAATAATTTTTTAGACGCGGCAAGATATATAAAATCTCACAGTAAATAATGCTTTAAAACAGTTTCCAAACTAAAATTAATGGGTTAGTAAAAATAATCTTATATATTTTTATATGATATAAAAGGGTTAAGAAGTGATGGCAAAATATTTTTTTCCGAAAATTAAATAACCATGAACTGTGGGATAAAATCCATCAATTAAGAGAATTTATTAAATCTACAAAAAATTTTAAGAAGCGAACGTGCTGGCAATGCGGAAAAGAGCTGAATGTTTATGATTTTTTAAGCGATAATATTGAATATTCCGCTCAACAAATTTTTATCTTATGGGAGTCTCCCATCTTAGAATTTCACTGCTGTGATTGCTTTAAATCGTTAAAAAATAATGAGCTACATGAGATTGAATTGCAGCTGAAAACTCGACAATGCAATTACTGCAAAAAAGAAATTGATATCTATTCTTATGCTAAAATACATAATTATCTGAAAATTGATGAGTTGAAGCTACTTTGGTTAGATACAAAAATAGAAATATTCTGTAACTCAATTTGCCGTCGCAAATTTAATAGAGAATTAAACAATTCTACTATGAAGCTAAGCTAATTGAAAAAAAATAAAAAAAGAATAAATCAGTATAAATTTAACTATTTAGGTAGATTTTTTATTTTGGATTAAATTTTCTTGGGATTGTTTTTACTTGTTTTGCTAATTCTTGACCTAATTGAATTCCTTTATTTAAATCCTCTTCAGTGGGTGCGCCTTTAAAATCGAAAGACTCAAGCAAGTCCCAATTTAACCGTTCAATCTTCTCTGTAAACTCCCGTTCCGCACCTCCACTCCATCCAAATGAGCCGAATCTAAGAACTTTTTTATACCGAGCTTGTTTTTGAGCCAATAGGTCGACCACATATCGCATAGGCGGAAACATTTTATATTCATAGGTGGGCATTCCAAACACTAAACCCGCGCTTTTCCACGCTTGACCTAAAATATAAGACACATCATCTTCGGGAACATGGAAAATATGTACTGGAACTTCTTCTTTCGCTATACCTTTTAATACAGCACGGACCATATGTTCTGTATTTCCATACATACTTCCCCATATAAAAGTTATTTCTGGCTCCGCATAATTTTTGCTATAATTTGCATACGCACGGTATTGTTCAATAATATATTGGGGTTCTTTGCGCCAGATGAGTCCGTGGGAGGGCGCAATTGTATTGATTTCTAGTGAATCTACTTTTTCTAATGCCTTTAAAACTGGACCAGAAAAGGGACCTACTATGTTTGCATAATATCTGAGCGTTTCTTCTTCATAATATTTAAAATCAGCTTTTGGAACCTCATCATCGAAGATTGAGCCTTTCAGAGCGCCAAAAGAACCAAATGCATCACAAGAAAATAAAGTCTTTGAGCTCGTCTCATATGTGACCATTGTTTCCGGCCAATGCACATGAGGAATCTCTTCGAAAGCCAGTATTTTTCCTTGACCCAAATCCAACGTATCCCCTGACTTCACGATATTAATATCTTCATCTTTTACTTTATACAATGCTTTCGCCATTTCCGCTCCTTTTTCGGTAGTAAGGATTTTCGCTTCTCCTGAAATCAAGTGGATCATATCCAACCAACCTGTATGATCCGGTTCTAAATGATTTAAAATCACATAATCAATGTCCTTTGGTTTAACACCTACAGATTCCATTTGAGATAGTAGATAAGTGGGCGCACCACCCCAATCTCTTACTAAATCAATTACAGCAAGTTTATCACCTTGAACAAGATAAGAATTAAGAGTCACTCCATCTGGGATCGGCCATATTCCTTCAAAAAGATCATTTGTTGAAATATTGGCTCCTATCCAATGAATACCCTCAGCTAATTGTATAGCCTTCATGTTTATTACAATCTCTTTTGATTTTTTTTATATTATATGAATATTGAAATTTCAATCTATATATGTAATTTTTTTGTAAATGTTTTAAATTTATTCATAATAAAAAATAAAAGATTATCATATTTTAATAAGAAATGAAAAACAAACGATCTATTTATTTTATCTTCTGATTGATATCGCTCTAATAAGAAAAATAGAATAAAATAAAAAATAAATTCTTTTTTTAGATTACAAATAGAATACAGCGTTATTCATAAATATAGAATAATTAAATTACTCTATTATTGCTCTATCTTTTTAAATTCCTTTTTGGGAGATCCGCACTGAGGACATTTCCAATTTTCTGGTAAATCTTGAAAAGCAATACCTTTTTTAACCTCATCATACTCCGCACCGCAATTTTCACATTTATAAATATAAGCATCAATAGCTTTTCTAATATCTTCTATGGATACTTCTGATTCAATATTTTTATTTACAAAAGACACCCCATCTTTTTTCCCAAAAAGAATCGCCCCCTTGAGTTTATTATCTTTTAAAACAATTTTTTGATAACAATTGCTCGATTTATCAGCTTTTTTTAAAATTTCCCAGCCTCCCCCGACTTCTTCAGGATCATAAACTCCCACGGAGGTAAGATCAATTCCCACAATTTTTAAGGTTGTTTTAGGAGTAGTTCCTTTATATTCTTTTTTATTTTTGCCTAAAACTGAAGAGGCAACAATTTCCGCTTGTTCTATACATGCTGGAATAATTCCCCACGTTTGATTATTAAATTCAATGCAATCCCCCACAGCATATATATCTTTTTTACTAGTTTCCAGATATTTATTCACTATTATCCCATTGTTTACGCTAATTTCCGCCTCTTTAGCGAGTTCAATATTAGACCTTACACCCGCTTGTATAAAAATGATGTCTGCTTCATATTTATCGCCATTTTTTAATAATATACCTTCTATTGTATTATTAGCCAAAATTTTTTCAGTTTTTGCATCTAATTCTATTTCTATCCCCATATCCTCTACCTCTTTTTTAAGCATATTTGCACAATCGATATCTAATTGTCGAGGCAGTAATCGTGGAAAAAATTCGACTACTCTTGTATCTAAACCGCAATTTTTTATTTGTTTTGATAATTCTAATCCTAAGAGGCCTCCTCCGATTATAATTGCTTTTTTACAATTATTCTCTTTTATAAATCGGCGAATTTTTAATGCATCATTAATATTTCTTAAGGTAAAAACTCCATTACCCAACCGCTCTCTTGCATTATTTATAGGAGGCTCGTTTGGGTGAGAACCAACTGCAAGAATCAACTTATTATAAGAAATTTGCTCTTCGGACTCATTAACTACCATATATTTTATATCAGGATTGATACTTTTTATTTTAGTATTCAAATGAGTTTTAATCTGATTATTTTCGTACCATTCCTCCTTAAAAACTATTAAATCGTCAATATCCCTTTTTTCGGAGATTATTTCGGGGAGTTTAACCCTAGTGTAATAATTATAATTCTCTTCCGAATAAATATGAATTTCTACGTCTTTATTTTGTTTTCGAATATTCTGTGCAGTAAAAGTGCCCGCTACATTATTACCGATTATATGAATCTCCATATTTTTTTTAATAGATTATTATTATTTTAAACTTATCATAATATTTTATGAATAGCATTTACTTAACTAAAGACATTTGAAATAAAAAATAGGGGATGTAGTGTTTTCAATAAATATGAGTGAATTAATTAAAAGGAAAAAAAATTAAGGAATTTTAGAGCTGAATTTTGATAATCTGACTAATTTATCCTTAATTCTTATTAGAACGAGAATATAAATAGATTTAAATAAGAAATATGCATATTATTAATTATTCTCAGAGGAAATTCATTGGAGTGGATTTTTTATGAAAGAAGAGAATTTATTAATTTCAAAAGGAACCATTAAAGCATATTTAGGTCAAATGAAAAAATTTAAAGAATTAGGTAATAGTAAGGAGGGAGACCAATTTTTTATTAAGCAACTTATCGTAGAAACAGAACAAATTGATAATTTACACGTAAAAAACAAAATTGAAGGTTTTCAGCTCGAATGTGATGAGGGAGAGGAATTAGGTGGATCCAATAAGGCGCCTAATCCCATGCAAATGCTTATTTCTTCTCTAGCAACTTGTTCTTTACTCTCAGTTGTTATGTTTTTTACGGTAATGAAATTAAATGTAGAGCATGTCAAGTTAGAACTTTCTGCTAAATTTGACATGCGTGGTATAATTAATCCTAAAAATAGGGAACCTCCTGGATTAAACGATTTTCATTTTAAGTGGTTTATTAAAACAGAAGTACCTCTTTCTAAAATAAAAAAAATAATAAAGCGAGCTGAAAAAATGTGTCCTATTAGAGGAACTATTGAAAGATCTAATTTTTTTTCTCAAGAAATAATTTTAAACAATTAATTAGAGAGTTCAATAAGGTATAATTAACATATAGATAATTTTATTTTTTTCTAACAAAGTTTAAGGATTTGCCAATACTTTTTTTTTGATTATTTTTCTTAGCTGAACAGATAACGTTGATTTTGATTTATTTAGTAAAAATCCTAATTCTTCAAGCGATATTTTTCGTGGCACATCAAAAAATCCTCTCCTAATCGCAGTCTCTAATAACTTTATTTCATCCAAACTAAGCTCATATTTACCATCCTCTAAATTAAGGTCTGAGTTTCCAATTCTTAATAGTTCATACTTGACGCCCTCTTCATCAAATAAGGATAGCAGCTGATCAATGCTTTTACGAGTAGATATTAAATCCCAGTAAGCATAGCCATCTTCGATTTTAACTGGAAAATCTACAAGTACTCCGCATTTAATCACAGCATAAAGCAAATAGGGATCTTTTGTTTTCACGTTAAATTTAATCTTATTATCTCCCTTATCAACTAAATGAAATTCATAAACTGAGGGATGTTTTTCTATTTCTTCAATTATAGAATCAAGATCGTAATGCATTAATTCAATAATGGCATTTCCAATAGATTCCTCAAAATCATAAGGTAAAAAATATAAAATTTCCATTTTAATATCATAAAATTTTCTAAAAATTGCTGAAATCCAGATATCATCTGGAAATTTTATTTTAACGGTTGCAATTGTAGAGATTTCGGAGCTCAAAGTTATTAAAGAGAATTATAGGTATTAATAATTATTTAATTTAAAGTTTATAATTCTAATTAGGATTAATATAATAAAAAACATATATTATTAGGTTTTATGAGTATAAATAAGAATTTATTGTTAGGTATTTGCGGGAGCCCTAGAAATCAAGGGACCGAATTTGCGGTAAAATATGCCCTTAACTATGCTGCTGAAAAATTTAATTTTGAAACGGAATTTTGGACGGTTCGAGCAAAAGAAATTAAATTTTGTATTCACTGCGATTATTGTATTAGAGAAAAAAAAGGTTGTATTCATAAGGATGATTTACAGGAATTATATCCAAAATTAGAACAAGCTCAACTCCTTATTTTCGGAACTCCGGTGTTTCAAGGAACGCTTTCAGCTCAAATTAAAGCGGTAATGGATAGATGTCGAGCTTTAGTGGCAAAAAATCCAACTGTATTCATGAATAAAATCGGGATGGCATTAGCAGTGGGCGGAGATAGAAATGGTGGTCAGGAAATTGCAATAAGAAGTATCTTAGACTTTTATCAACAAAACCATGTTATTTCTGTTTCCGGTGGTGCTTTTGGGGCCAATCTTGGCGCGGCCTTATGGAGCAAGGATGAGGGTAAAGAGGGTGTGGAAAAGGATGGAGAAGGCCTAAGAGCGATAAGAAAAGTAATAAAAAGAATGGGAGATTTAAAAAATAGTATGGATTTCAAATGAATAATTATGTATTAAAACTATTTCAAGAATTTAAATTCTAAAAAAAGAATAATTTAGAATGCCTTTCAAATATTTAGCCACTATTTATTCATTCTCAGTAAAATAATATCTATAAATTTTTTGTTTTGTTAAAATATAAAACAATCAAATCCTTATTTCAATCCTCATATTCAAACCTTAATTTTATATATCTCCATCCCTTCATATATAATTAAAAATATTATTTTAATGTGATAAAAGAAAATGATAACTTTAAATGATTTATCCCCTATAGAAATACTCCATGGCACATTTACCTTAATTTTTATACTTTTTTCAATTTTTTTAGGTATTAGAATTTTATTAAGATATTTTCAGGTTAAGGATATAAGTTTTCTACTTGTTGGATTTACTTGGATATTTATGAGTAGTGGGTGGTTTGGCTCTGGGTTTTCATTTTTATCAATTCTCTTATTTAAAAATCCCTTAGATACATTTACTTATTTTTTTATTGGAAATGCGTTTATTCCAATCGCAATTGTATGTTGGGTGTGGTTTACAATTCCAATGATATTACCGAGAAAGAGCAAAATAATTATAATAATATATATTTTAATTTACATCCTCTTTGAGATCCTATTGTTAGGTTTTCTTTTCACGGATTATAATCTAGTTGGGGAAATTAAAGGAATCTTCTTTTTTCAACCCAGCATATTTATTTTAATTTTTCAAGTATTTGCTATTATCACTGCCTTAATTACAGGAATTCTCTTTGCTAAAGAATCTATGCTATCAGAAAAAGAAAAAGTACGTTGGAAGGGAAAATTGCTATTATTAGCATTCATATTATTTACAGTGGGTGCCATTATGGATGCCGTTTTTCCACTCAATCCAATTCTTCTTGTAATCGTAAGATCAATCTTGATAGCAAGTGCAGTATCATATTATTTAGGATTTATACTCCCAAAATGGTTAGAAAATTTACTGATAAAAGAGGAAGAAATCTAAAAAATAGTATAGAATTAAAATAAAAAAAAGCTTAATTTAAAAATAATTCTTTTGCTTCTTCTTTTCGTAAGCCAGAGATGCCCCAGAGCTCTTTAAAATAATATTTTCCATTTTTAATTACTACAGGAGTATTTACAATACAGCCATCTACATCGCAAAACGTTTGAAGGAAATTTTCATCTTGCACTAGCTGTTCCACAAATTCCTCATTTTCAATATCTTCTTCAACATGTTTGACGTTATTCTCATTTAACCATTCTTTCAATTCAGCGCAGCGATGGCAACCTTTTTTTGTGATAATTATCGGTAATTTCATTTCGGTCATGATTAATACATAATTATATAAACAAATAAAAAATATTTGGTTTTTGAAATATAAATGAATAGTAAATTTTTACTCATTAAATCCTATATTCATTTTTTAAGTAGAAAAGATTTCTTTAAATTTGCTGAGTTTTTATTTATTAATAAGACTGAAGAAGCAACCATCCCAATTGATATAAAAAGCGCTATAGTAGGTTTTTCTTGTAAAATTAAGAATGCGAGTAATGTGGTAAAAATTGGTTTTAGAAAGGCTAATGATATCCCTTTTGAGACTTCAATATCTTTTACACCCACAAAAAAAATATATTGCCCAAAGCCTGTAGATATAACTCCTAAAAATAATATCCAAAACCATGAATTTATATCGTATTGGAAGAAATTACTATTTTCAGGTGTAAAAAGTAAAATGATAAATGTCCTTTTAAGTGTTTTCATTCAATAAAATTTATAAACTAAATCATGTGTTAATTAGTTCAATAGCTTTAACTGCAATTGATATTGCATTATTTAGGCTCTTTTCTGTATGTTTTATTTGCTCTTCTTTTTTCCAAGGTATATAATTAGAAATACCACAAACAGACCCACTTTTGATTTCATTTAATCTTGAAAGGACTAATAAGGTAGCTGTTTCCATATCAATGTTTAAAACATTTTTTAGTGTTAATACTTTTTCAAGAACCTCAAATCCTGGCGGTTTAAAAAGAGAATTGGCAGAATAACCGTCAAATTTTACTTTATCTTCTAAAAATTTACCTCCAACAGCATAAAAGCTAGAGCTAGTTAAAGTAATACCTATTCTATATTTAATATTTAATATGTTTGCAGCTTCTATTAATGCGTTAATAATAGAATTATTAGCTTCAGCTCTAAATTTAGTATCAACATATAAATCACTCACACCATCTAAACGCAAAGCGTTCTTAGTGATAACGACGCTTTCTAAATCAAGATCCTTCTTAAGCGCGCCGCTTGTTCCGGCACGAATAAAAACACGTGCTCCACATTTTGCTAATTCATTGAAAGCTATTTCTGTACAAGATGATCCTATTCCTGTTATAACCATTGTAAATTGGAGCTTTGCATTATCAGATATACATTTAAAAGAGTAAAACCCCTTATTTTTACGGATAAGGGAAAAATTCATTATCTCTTTACTTAATTTTTTTACTAAAGGATGATCTTCACCCCCAATAAGTATCACATCTTTTTCAACCTCTCCTTTAGCTAGTAAAGTATTGGATTCTCTCATGCTTTTTTTTATTCTCTAATGCTTTATATATATCATTAAATTGCTATTTATATGCATTTAAAGGTTTGATATTTACAAAATTCCATTAAATTGAAGTTATATCATTTTTCTAATTAACCATCGTAAAGAATCGAGAACTTTCTCATTATCTTTTGAGAGATCCATAGTAAAATATTGAATATCAATAGCACATTTTTTTGCTTGTTTTGTTTGAAAAGTCTTATAGATGATTTTAGAAGAGAACTCTTCATGGTAATTGAATTTATTCCCAATTAGTAACATCGGGATTTTAGTTATTGGTGTTCGCTGGCATAATTTACTGATAATAATATTAAATCGTTCTTTAGCTTCAATAATTGATGATTTATTAGAGATATCAAATATAACTATAAATCCTTCAGCATAATTAATACATCGATTATTTAATTCACATTGATCACATTTTAAGCCGGCTTTTATACACTCTTCCTTCAAAATTTCCAGATTATCAATTACCACTTGAAAAATCTTAGTTGGAATATCCTTATTTTTTTGTAAATTTAATTGAATCATTTCAATATTTTTTAAAAAATTGTTTTTTCCGACATGGTCGGCTCCAAATATAAACACTTTTTTAATAGATTCATCAGGATGAATAAGATCCGATTGAATAATTTGAGCTAATTTATTAAAAATAGTATTAAATAATGAAAAAAAGTTTTTTTGAAATTCTGAATTTCCCAATTTAAAAAGATTTTCCTTTAAATGCATTTTAATATTCTTATGTAAAACTTCTGGGAAATCTTCCAGAGTTTTTAATTTATTCGCAAACTCTAATAAAATAGGCGTTTTAGATTGTAAATAATTAAAAACATCTGAAATTTCATTTTTAAAGGAAGCCGCCTTAATTAAATAAGAAATCATAAGGATTTCTTTTCCTCCTCGTGCATAAGGACTTGTCAGATAAAAAGTATGGTTTATTGTTTGATATTTTTGAAACGCATAGATAAAGGTACCTTCTCCATCACTGAATTCAAGAAGTCGCTCGAAATTTGGACGCTTTCCCTCTTCAGATAAATTTTTATTACAATAAAAAATATTGGGACCTATAATTGCATCAAAGTATATTATACATAATGCTTGTTCTTGAGGCATAGTTTATTATTAGAAATTTGAAAGCAATCTTATTATAATAAGCTATTAAAAATTATATATAAATTATAAATGGTAGATATAATTAATTTATGTGTTTTACCTTATTAGATGATCTAATTATTTTGTTTTATAATATCAAATCCTACTTTTTAAAAAAATATAAGGATAAATTGATTTTAAAGTGAAAAAAATGACTAAAAAAAAATTCCCTGAATTTATAGAAAAAATTGCCAAATTAGAAGAAGGTCAAAATGAAAGTGTAGATGTGATGGCATTTACTCTTAGTACATGTCAATGGTGTAAGAAATGTAAGAGATATTTAAAGGATAAAAATGTGAAATATAGATATATCGATGTAGATCAAATAGATCCTCAAGAAAAAATGAAAATTTTAAATTTTCTAAAAGAAAATTATCAAGAAAGAATATCTTATCCCTTTTTAATTTGTGATGATAAATTTATAGTTGGGTATGATCCTAACAAATATGATGAGATATTTAGGGAGGATGATTAAAATGACTTTAGATATGGAAACTAAAGAAGGAATGATGGAGTATTGTAAAAAGATCTGTGAAAGGAATAATTGGATCCTACAAAAGGATAAACAAACCTTAAATGATTTAATTGAAGGTCTTGTGAAAAATAAAAAACGCTATGGGTATCAATCATGTCCTTGTAGATTTGCATGCGGTAAAAGGGAATTAGAAAGAGATCTTATTTGCCCCTGTGAGTATGCTCCTCCTGATATAAAAGAATATGGTACTTGTTATTGCAATTTATTTTTAAATCCAGATTTCTATGAAATGCATGAAGAAAAGTTCCTTCAAATTCCCGAAAGACGCCCGGTCGAAAAAGAAGAAGCCGTATTGGAATATATGAATAAATTTTATGATTAAAAACTATAGTATTTATTTTATTTCTTTTTTTTCTAATTCAATTACTTTTCTATAATAATCTCTTAAATTGTTAATTTTAAAATGCCTTATGGTAATAAACAAAAAGTTCAATAAGAAATAAATTATTAAAACAATTTACTTTTTAAGAAAAGCAATCTACTCTAAGAAATAAATATTTCATAATCTAAATTTTTAAATTCTTTCTTGATGTTTTAATAAATATGAGTGAAAAAGAAATTTCGGATGAAGAATTAGATGAAATGATAGATGAAGCTTTTCGAGAAAACGAACGTAAGCGAGATAATTGCGGTACACCCTTGCCTTACAACAGGGAAGTTGGAATACAGAGAGACCTTGTGAAACTTAAAGAAGATGAAGACTAATTTTTTATTTTTTATTATATTCCTTTCTTGCTTTTTTAAAATTAATAAAGTTATTGTTTTTTAATTTTTTTATTATATTCAACATAGATAATCAACTTCTTAATTAATACATCCAGAAATATTTTGTTTAATTCCATTATAATTTAAAGAGAACTTGGGAAATAATATTTCTCTAATTAAAACCAGATACTATACCTCACATATCTAAACCGTTATATGTGGGTTATTATTTTATTTGTGTTAACTTATTTTGGAAATAACTCTTAATTATTTTATTTAAAGATCATTTCTCCCAACGATCGTTCGCTAGGTAACTTTAAATATCAAAATTTATTTTAAGATATTAAGAATGAAATAAAATTTGTTTATTATTAGTAAAGGATATTAGGAAAGATTTGCCAAACATAATGAAGCAAAAAGATATTAAAAAGGAAAAAAAAGGAACTAAAGAACGTATTAGGGATGTAGCAATCGATCTTTTTTCACAAAAAGGCTATAATGCTGTGTCCATACGAGATATAGCTCGTTTAGTAGATATTAGTGAAAGTACTATTTATAGCCATTATAAAGGAAAAGAAGATATCATAGATACTATTATTGATTATCTTCTTAATGAATTTAGATATCAACCTGAAGAAATATCAATAGAAAGCTTGCTTGATAAATATGATCCTGAAATCGTTCTAAATAATGCTACTAAACCAATGCTGGAACAATTAAAAAAGCCCCAAATAAGAAAGGTCTTAAGACTGATGTGTATTGAACTTTACCGAAACGATAAATTCTTAGATTTTTTTAAAAACCAATTTATGGAACCTTCTTATTCCCTTTGGACTCAAGTTTTCCAAAAAATGATTGAAAAAGAATATATACTAAAATTTGATGCTAATCTTCTAGCTAAAGAATTCTTTAATTATTGCCTTTTCCTATTCTTTGAATGTTTTCTTGTTGAATATAACGAGACTTCCTATGAAACATTAATTGATAACTTAATAAACAAATTATCTATACATATCAAGTTTTTGTTTGATCTTATAAGAAAGAGAGAATAAGAAAATTAAGGCGTTCAGAAAATGACTAAAGAAATTTATTACTTTACAGGTACCGGAAACTCACTAGCTGTAGCAAGAGACCTTGCGAATAAGATAAATGGAAAAATAATATCAATACCTTCTATGATGGAAAAAGAAAATATAACGATAGATGCAAATATGATTGGTTTTGTGTTCCCTGTCTACTATGCGACAAATGGTTTTAGTGGTATTCCGCTTATTGTTGAAAGATTTCTCAATAAATTAAAAGACCTTGATTCAAAATATATTTTTTCAGTTTGTACCCATAGTGGAAATCCCGGGGATACCGTTGAAAATCTACAAGAAATAATTAATAATCGTGGTGGTGAACTAGCTGCTGGTTTTACCTTAAAGTTATTTAATCCTCCTTCTGTCTTTTATAAATTAAAAACGGCAATATTGCGTAAAGAATTAGAAAATCAGAGTAATCATGAAATTCAAGAAAGACAAAAAGAGCTTATTGAGAATTCGAAAAATAAGCTTGACATAATTTATGGTTATATTTCTCATAAAAAAAAAGGTTTGATTGAAACACGATCTAAATTTGCTAAATTTCTATCTGCTCTCCTACTTCATTTATTAATAAAACCTGTATTCTCCCGAAGATATAGAAAATTATCCAATTCATCAAATCTTAAATTTAAAGAAATGATACCATTAGCAGATAAAAGCTTTCAGATTAATGAAAACTGTAATGGTTGTGGGATATGTGCCAAAATCTGTCCTGTAAATAATATTAAAATTATTAATAATAAACCTATATGGCAACATAATTGTGAAAATTGTTTCGCGTGTTATGTGTGGTGTCCACAAAAGGCAATTAATGGTGAAATCGTATCTTATAATGAGCGATATCACCACCCAGATGTAAAAATTTCCGATATGGTAAACAATAAAATAATAAAAAGGAGCTAAAAAAAATGAGAACAAAAGAAAAAAAAATAATTATAATAACTGGAGTGTTTCTTCTTCTATCACTTATATCTGGCGGTGCATCAGCAATCCTAATTAATGGATTAGCTTATGATATTTTATATGCCCTTCATAAGATCACATCAGTTATTACTGCGATTCTCTTTATAGTGTATATTTGGATTCGTACTAAGGAAGAGTAAGAATTTTTAATATTTTATTTTATTTTTTTTATATTTACTTTATATTCTTTTTATTCCTCTTAAAATAACATAAATATAAGGAAATTTCTTATAATTTAGAATGTATGTATTTAAAGAATAATGTAAATTCTAACTATATAGGTTTTTATTATGAAAGAGAGAATTAAAGGAAGAAAGAATTATCCTACAAAAGAGGTGGATCCCAAAAATTTTATTGAAGATAATGAAGTTAAAGAGATGGTTAAGAATCTAAATCAACTCGAATTTGAGCAACAAGATTATTATAGGATTTATAATTGTGTTGATTGTGGAGAATGTGAAACCGAACGAGAAAGAATACTTTTAAAACAGAAATATTTAGAACAAGGATATACCTTTGAAGGATGGGATGAAATGCTTACTAATTTTAAAGAATATAGAACGCCCTATCCCATGAAGAAGATGAGAATAAAGGTTCCCGAAGGTATACCTGAAGATTCTGATACGCTTTTCTTTATGGGCTGTCTTTCCACAATGCGAATTCCTCATTATACAGAACACGCTTTAGAATATTTATTGAAAACTAATATTGATTTTACCATTCTGGATGAAGAAATTTGTTGTGGATGGCCTTGGTATGTCTCAGGATCTACAACAGAACTCCAGATATGTATGAAAGAAAATATTGAAATCTTTAAGAATTATGAAAAAATAATTTGTTTATGCCCCGCATGTTATCATCTTTTTAGAAATGATTATGCTGAGGCTATGAATAAAGATATTAAATTTGTGTATATTTCGGATTATTTAAAACCTGCTAAGGAAAAAAAGTCTGGAAATGTTGCGTTTCAACATCTCTGTCAGCTTATGTATCGTGGGCGAGAAAATGTAGATAAATTTGTCGAAAATATTTTCGAAAAAAGTGGATATAACGTAATCCATGTACCTATGTGGTGTTGTGGTCATGGATTAGGTCGTATGCATAGAATTGACATTATTGATGCTATAGGGGAAAAGAGAATAAAAGATTTTGATAAAGAAAATATTGATTACGTAACAACCTACTGCGTCAGTTGCTGGTGGTGGCTTTATCGCTTCTCAAGAAAATATAGTATACACCCTCAAGCTAAAGATGTGTTTGAATTATTAATGTAATTTGTATGCTGTTGATCCCATATGGAAGAAAAGAAGGAAAGGGCTTATCCTGCGCAAGAGGTTGAACCTGAAAACTTTATTACGAATGAAGAGGTTCACGAGCTTCTCTGTAAAAAGGATGAATATAAATTTACTCAAGAAGATTATTATAAACTCTATAGTTGTATTCATTGCAGGGAATGTGGGACTTCTGACGAGCGAATCTTACTCAAACAAAAATTTTTGAAAGATGGAAATAAAATAGAAGGTTTAAAGAAAACCAAAAAAATATTTGAAGAATATGGAAGTCCTTATAAAGACGCAAAAAGCAGAATCAAATTTCCAAAAGCACTCCCAAAAAAATCTGATACCTTATTATATTTTGGTTGTTTTGTAAGCGTTAAAACACCTCAATACGGAGCTCATATAGCAAATTATCTCTTTAAAAAAGGAATTAGATTTACTACTTTAGAAAAGGAAATATGTTGCGCTTATCCTATTCTAGTAACAGGAGATATAAGCACGTATGATAAACTTGTTGCGAGAAATAAGAAGATTTTCATGGAGAAGGGCTTTAAAAAAATTATCACTGTCTGTCCTAGTTGTTACATGGTATTTGAAAAACATTATAATAATTTAGGTATTGAAATTGAATATTATACTAAATATTTAACGCCACTATTGAATAAAAAATCGGGAAAAGTAAGTATTCAACATGCATGTCCTTTAATATATGATTGTATGCCAGAGATTAAAACTGAAATTGAACATCTTTTAAATGATTCAGGATATGAAATTATGGATATTCCACTTTTTTGTTGTGGAGGAGGGGTTGGTCATCAATTACGAAAAGATGTTGCTGAAAAAATAGCTAAGCTTAGAGTAGAAGATTATAAAGGAGATTATGTTACGTATTATTGCCCCGATTGTTATTGGTTTATAAAGGTATTCGGTAAAAGAGCCCGTATAAAGCCTCAACTAAAAGATTTAGTCGAATTATTAACTGAATAACCTATTATTTTTTTGGCATGACAAAAACATAGCTTTTTTATTAAGCTGGAACTTCATTTTAACTCAAAATATTTTTATTGCTATAAAATATTCCAAAATTATTTATTTCAAGCTTTAATAAAGAAATTAATTCTTTGCTATAGACAGCAATTTAAAGAAAAGATTGATTAAGTCCTCAGAAGATATTTGATCAGGAGCCCATTTAATCTGGCAATTGGTAGCTAAAATAAATTTCATTGATATAGTTTTATTTAATAAGGATGAAATTATTTTACAAGTCTTCTCAAATGGTTCTAATTGAATTTGGACGGGATCGATCCCTCCGCATAAAATTAAATCATATTTTTGAGCTAAAGGAATATTTTCAGTAATATTAGGAATATTCAACCCACAGATTCCTGCTTTTTTCATAGGCTTTATAATCTCTTCATTAACTATATTTTTGTTTTTTGTAGCACACATATGCATTATCGTTGGGATATTCAATTCAGAAACGCAATAGTGAATTAGTTGATTCATACTTTTTTGGACAAGATTAATGTACGATTTTTTCATAATAGTACATTCGCTGGGAGCCAAAATAAAAAAAGTGTCTACAAAACTACTTAAAACTTTTGCATATTGTTCAATAATCGGTGTTATAAATTCTACCATCTTTCTAATAAATTCTGGTTCAAAAATGACTAATTCTGAAACTGTTTGCAAGTCTAGCACTAAAGATACTAAAGTATATGGAGCCGGAATAAATCCACCTATATACTTAAATGTATTCCCAGTACTTTTATAATCTCTAATTGCTTTTAATATCTGGTAGGTTGATGATTTCGATATCTGAGGCATATTTGGAACATTAAAAATCTTTTCGGGGCTAATATTCACCCAATCTTTACTTTTGGAAATTTCCTCTTTTTTTGTTTTCACCTTAGAAATAAAATCTACATATTCATCCAAATCCATCCTTGGAAATATTAAATCAAAATTATAATCTTTTTGATAATTTATCAAAGCTTTTATTTGATTCTCTGCGGTTAATTCTATGTGAAGAGCTTTTATATAAGATTCTATAGCAAAAAAACAAGACCAAGGAGATTCTTGTGAAAGATGGTCATAAATACTCATCATTTTACTAAAACCTTAATTTTTAATATGCTTAATCTTCTTTTATCTCTGTTCCAGGGACAGGTGCCGAAGCTGATTCTAAACCTTCTACCTTCATATAATCTTGTAAAGATCTGGATTCTACTTCTTTAATATAAGCTTTAAATTCATTATCAATATCTTGCGAAATTTCGGGTCGTTTATGAGTTTTGAGCACCTCTTCTACCTTCTCTCGTGCTCTTTCTATAATATTTTTACCTCCCTCTTTCCACCACGTAGATCTTCTCTTTCTATCCATTAAGTTCGGCATATATAACTCCTTTTTCATGTGTTTGATAGTATGGAGTTCTCCTAAGAATGAAGCGCCTTTTATATCACTTGTCGCAACTTTTTCAATTATGTCTAATGCAATAGTCTCTTCATTCACTTCAATTCCTTCTAATGCTCTTTTCACCATTCCAACTAAATCATCATCTATTAATAATAATTCTAAAGCTTCAACTAAAGTAGCCTCGTAGGTTCCTGCACAAGTAATATAATTTATTCCTGCTTGAGTAGCCAACAGAAGCGTCTCCATGCGCTCGATTCCATTTTGAAGATCCAATACTTTCGAGTCTGTAACTGCTCCAGGACTTCTCGAAGGGTATCCATAATATTGTCCTAATTGTGCAACTGCTGCACTTATCAAGCCAGTTTCTATAGAACCCATCGCAGAATTACCCGTTTTCATGTCCATTATATGTGAGACATTTCCATAAAATAATGGTGCTCCTGGATTAAATATTTGAGCTAAGACTGCACCTCCGAGATTTTCAGCATTAATTTCGGTAAGAAGACCTGCTAACGTGACGGGTGCCGATGCACCAGCGAGAGCTTCAGGGGCAATAATTGTAGGTTGGTTGTATTTCGCAAAAACCTCAAATCCATTCGTCATAATTTTTGGAAAATGTAAAGGACTTGTGGTACTAAAAAAACCAACCAATCTAGGGTTTTTTTTCAATTCCTCATCCCCACCACATGCAATAGATGCCATATTCATCATATCCTGAGAGGGTAATTTCCCAAAACAACCTAAACCGTATGGCTTTCGAGTGTTTTTAACCCATTGATACATAGCATGAGCATGTATGGCGGTATATTTCACATCATTTGGCCAGACATCTACATGTGAACAATTAATATGTTTTAATGTGTCAACGATCCGAATTTGTTTGATAGTATCATCCAAGATGGTCTTTCTTACTCCCTTTTTTTTATTAGGATCGTATATTTTCACCGGAGTTCCAATAGTCGCGTATTGAGTAGAAGTTGTATTTACCTCAAAGTTAAAAGAACCATCGGGACCATGTAGCGTAAAGGAATCTGGCACTTTTTTCATCATTTCATTAACTAAAAACTCAGGAATTTTCACAAAATCAGAATCTTTATTTACCTCTGCTCCGTATTCTTGCATAAGCTTTTGGATATCTTTACAATCCATTTTAATGCCAACTTTTGAGAGAAGTTCTATGGTTGCATTATGAATGGTTTCAATTTCATCATTTGTTAAGATCTTAATTTGGTTTAGTTTCATTTTACATCATCACACGGATAAATTTATTTTTTTAATAATTCATTTACTTTTTTTACAGCATCAAGAGAATCATCAGCCCATGCATCTGCTCCTATTTTTTTCGCCCAGTCAGCAGATGTAGGAGCACCTCCCACAATAACTTTGTATTTATCTCGTACTCCTCTCTTTTTTAATACATCAATCACTTGTTTTTGAAAATCTAATGATAAAGTAATTAGACTTGATAGACCTATAATATCAGCATTTACTTCTTCTGCTTTTTCAAGGAATTTAGCTGCCGGGACATCGACACCCAAATTATAGACTTCATATCCATTGGAAAAAAGAAAAGAAGCTACTAAATCTTTTCCTATTGAATGAACATCGCTTTCAACAGTTCCAATCACAATTTTACCTTTAGTTTCACGTTTTTCTCCGCTAGCACGTATGGCAGGGTCTATTATTTCATCAATAGTGCTTTTTACAATATTGGCAACAACAATAAGTTCTGGAAGCATAATCTCTTCTTTTTCGAATTTTTCTCCATACTCGCTCATAATATCGCTAATAATTTTTACCAATTCGATGGGTTTTATTTTATTATTATCAAGAGCGGATTTACAGATGGTTTTTAATCTTTCTTCGTCATAATTTAAAATCGCATTATAAATTTCTTCCTGATATCTACTCATATATATCCTTTAGGCTTTTTTATTTAAATCATTAGGTAGTAAAATAAAATAAAGAATTAAATTAATAATTAATACTATTTTAACATAAAAATTAAATAAGAAAAGAAAAATTTTCTTTTTTTTTCTTTAAGGAAAAATAGATATAAAATGAAAACAAACTATATGAAAGTATTATCTCTAGATGAGATCGAGCAAATACATGATAATACGTTAACTTTATTACAAGAAATTGGAGTTAAAGTCGAAACTGAAGAAGCGAGAACCTTATTGAAAGAAAATGGCGCAATCATTGAAAATAATAATAAGCATTTTGTAAAATTTCCAGAAGAATTAGTTATGGAACAATTAAAGAAAGTTCCAGATTCGTTTTCTCTATGGGGTCCTGACGGCTCCTTCAGATTAGATATCGATACGAAATCGGTCAATTTTGCGACTGTGGGCACACCCATCAAAATCTATGATCGGTCCCATAAGAAAGAAGTAAGAAAATCACTTCTGGAGGATACTATCAAACAAATACGGATCGTTGACACATTAAAACATATTAATTGTTCACATGTAGATGTCTGGCCAAATGATGTGAAATTTACCGAACTCCATTGGCATACAATGTATGCATGGGGAAATCATAGTTATAAACCCTATGGTCTGGGATGTTATGGTAGAACAGCCTCATTAGACATGATGAAAATTGCCTCAATAATAGTAGGAGGTGAAGAGGAATTAAAAAAGAGACCTCGACTAATCTCCTTTTTCAATCCTACAAGTCCCCTTAGGCTTACAAAGGTTATGCTAAATGGTCTTTTTGTATTTGCGAAATATAACCAACCTATAATTATTGCTCCCGCGGCTAATGCGGGTTCTACTGCTCCAGTCACCCTAGCCGGATTATTGCTTCAATCCAATATGGAAATTTTATCCTCTATTGTGTTAACCCAATTAATTAATCCTAATACACCTGTATTTTATTCCACAATGAATAGTATTATGGATCCTCCGACTGGAAATGTAGCTTGGGGTTCTATAGAAACCGGTTTGATATCTGCTGCTCATGCACAATTAGCAAGATATTATAAGATTCCTTCTAGAGGACCTGGATGTGTTACGGAATCTAAATGTTTTGATATCCAAAATGGAGCTGAAAGATTAATAACATTATTCTGTTCTGCAAAGGCGGGTATCAACTATATCACCTGTGCTGGAACCTATGAATCATCCCTTTCCGAAGCATTGGAATTATTAGTTATAGATGATGAATTATGTAGTATTGTCAAGAGAGGAATAGAGGGAATAAAAGTGGATGAAAATTCACTTGCTATCGAACAAATAAAAGAAGTTGCTAATACTGATAAAGCTTATTTAATGTTGAAACATACCGCAAAAAATACGAGAAAAGAGTTATTTGTACCACAATTAATGGATAGGGAAAGAAGAGGAAAATGGACAAAAGAAGGTTCGAAAGATATTATAGAAAGAGCGGGGGAAAAAGTAAAGGAGATCCTTGATACTCAACAAGGACCAGGTTATTCAGATAATGTGGATGAGGAGCTTAAAGAATATTTAAAAATCATATCTGCCCGAACTATGGATGATTACAGAAAATTAGAAGGAATGGACGAGGAAGAGGGGTCCTTAGATGTACCTGGAAAAGATCTATAGACTAAAATTCTTCTAAATAACTTACAATAATTATACCAAATTATATTGTAAATAAAAAATAAATTAATAAATTGAAATAAAATTGAACTTTTAATGGTGATTTTTATAGAGAAAAAAGAAATTGATGAACCAAAAAGCCAAAAAGAAAAAGAATTGCGTGAAAAATGGGATAGACTGCGTTTCAATACGAAATTAATATCTGCCGGGGAAGATCCTTATCCTGAAACTTCTCATAGTCTACGAACTCCTATATATGCAACAAAGTCATATGTATATGATTCTTTATCTGAGCTTGTGAAAAATCATTATTATTACTCTAGAACAGAAAATCCTACTTTATATGCTTTAGATAAAAAGCTTGCCACACTACATGGAGCTGAATCGGGGTTATCAGTTGCTTCTGGTATGGCTTCAATCCATTTAGCTTGTATGAGTGTATTACAACAGCGAGTAGAGCGTATAAGACCTAAAAAAATTAAAGAATTATATCCTCAAACAAAGCCTGAAATAATTCCAAATATGGTAATTCATAAGAATCAATATACTGGGTCTTTTCGATTATTTACGAAAATATATCCTCAAATGGGAATTGAAGCAAGAAGGGTTAATTTAAACAATTTAGAGGATGTGAAAAATGCTGTAGATGAAAATACAAAGCTTTTATTCGTTGAAACTCCTGCAAATCCAACCGTTGATATTATTGATATTAAGGCTTGTGCAAATATAATTCATGAAAATAATGGAAAGTGTATCGTTGATAATACATGGGCATCTCCTGCTTTACAACAACCTATAAAATTAGGTGCTGATCTCGTTGTAGAAAGTCTTACAAAATATATCAATGGACATGGGGATTGTTTAGGGGGTGCCATTTTAGGCCCTAAAAAAGTTTTGAGAGACATCAGATATTATTGGTTAGAAACTCAAGGAGCTGTATTAAGTCCTTTTAATGCGTGGTTGATTTTAAGAGGGGTAAGAACCCTTGGAATGAGAATGAAACGGCATAGTTCAAATGCTATGAAAATTGCACAATATTTGGACAATCATGAAAAAGTATATAACACGGTTTATCCGGGATTAAAATCTCATCCTCATCATCAGATTGCGCAAAAACAAATGAAAAATTTCGGCGGTATGATTGGTTTCGAGCTGGAATCTATTGAAAAGAGTAATAAATTCATTGAACTTTTGGATCAAATTAAAGTGGGAGTTTCTCTTGGAGATACCACTTCATTAATAGAATATACCTCATTAATGACAGGAATAGACCTTGCATCTTGGGAAAAACGCTCAATGAATATTTCTGATACTCATTTCCGATTATCCGTCGGATTAGAAGATCCGCAAGACTTAATTGAGGACTTGGATCAAGCACTAAAACAACTTTAATTTCTAACTCGATAAATAATATCTGGTTTCAATTACATTAAAAAATTATAATTAATATTTAATAATCTAGATTTAAATTTAATTAACTAAGAACGAGTACAGATTTAATAAAATCTTTAACATTCTCTAAATCCTTTTTAACATATTCTAAGATTTTTGAATCGTTTACTTTATTATAAATATGGACTAAAACATTCCTAAATCGAGCCATATTTGTCAAATTTTTACTTAATTTTAAATTTATTATTTCGTTTTGCCCTAAAAGTTCAAATATTTCGGCATAAGTCTTTGGTCTCTCTAAATTATAAATAGATATCAGATGAGCACCAATATCAATACAAGCTTCAATTATTTCTAATAGTGAGTATTTAACAGCTTGGATATCTTTAAAATTATTTAAAAACTCTTTAATCGATAACTTTTTATATCCTTTAAGAAATTTTAAGTCTCTTTCTATGACATCAATTTTTCCTTGAATAAGATTTTTATCGATTTGCATATCGTAATTTCCTCATCTTATCATAATATTCATAAAGAGGTTTAATATCCAAATAACGAATAATAACTTGAGATTCGAATTTCGCTCTTTTTTTATCATTCTTAGATATTATTAACATTGCATTCTGTAGAATACCAAAGAGGAATCTCAGATTTTGATTGTTCAGAATATGAATATCGAATTGAATGTAATTATTCAATTTGTTTTTAAAATATTCCTCTAAAATCTTGGTTAAATTTATTTCATATAAATAATCGGGTTTAAAAGATTCATCTAAAAGAATTCCAATATCTATATCTTCATATTCTTTATTATGTAAAGAAGATCCAAACAGATATGCAGCAATAATCTCATCCTTCTCCGAGACTTTATCTTTTATTGCTGAAATAATTTTTTCAAATTGCATTATAACACAAATGAATTATGATATTTTTTAATAAAATATATACTCAGTATATTAATAAAATTCAACAAATTAAAAAAAACTATTAAATAAAATAAAGAAATCAAGAAAAAAATTTTTGATTATGGTTTTATTTGTGATCTTACTTTATCTCTTTTTTGATCATGCAACTCTTTAAGTTGGAGTTTTATATTGTCTACTTTTTCTTTTGGGAATGGATAGAAGTACAAACATAAAGCTGTTATTCCTAAGGCGATGCCAGGAACAACAACAATTAATAATCTTAAAGCTAAAAGTGTATCAATATTAGGATTGGGTACCCACTCCTCCCAGCCAGTGGAAATAAACATCGACCCAACAGTTAGGATTGAAGCTACCATCGCTAAACGCATGAAGAAATTAGTAACTCCAAAGAAAGTACCTTCTCTTCGGACACCTGTTTTTAATTCATCCTCATCAATTACATCTGCGATGAGTAAATAAATAAAGTAAAGCATCCCCCCGAAACCAAATCCCATAAATATCACTGTAATTAAAGCGAAAATAAACTCATCAATAAAGAGAATAGGTAAGCTAGCGACAAAATAAGCAAGAATCGAAATAGCATACACTTTCCTGCTACCTAATTTCACGTCTAATTTCATCCATATAATCACAGTTGCAATTCCAACAATAAATAGAAGCCCTAAAAGAATTGATGTCATAAATGTCCCTACGTTTAAAATTTCATCACCATATAAAGGCACTGTTGTACTTAATACTAAAGTAAGGTATTCATAAAGGAAAAACATAAGTGTATACAGGATAAACCCTCTATTCTTTAAGGTATATTTTAAACTATCAAAGAAGTTAAATCCATGCATATGATCCATTTTGAACTCTTCACGCTCTCTTACCCCATATTTTAGGGAAAGAAGTAATGCTATTCCTACACAAATAGAAGTAACAATCCCATTTGTTAAATATCCGGAAGGATCAGATATTCTACCAATAAAGATACCCGGAATCAGAAATGCCATTATTAATCCAACTGTTGCCATCACTTGTTTGATTGTGTTTACTTCAGCGCGCTCCTCTACAGAGGTATATAACTCAGGAAAGAGAGAATCAAATGGTAATGCCACCATAGTATAAAAAGTATCATAACAAATTAGCATAATTAAAAGATAAATGAAGTTAATGAGATCACTCCCTGGTCTGGGAAGCCATATCATTATTTCTATTATCAATATTGGGATTGATCCAATCATAATGAACGGTTTACGGCGACCGAATCTAGTATGTGTTTTGTCAGAGAGATAACCTATTAAAGGATCGTTTATTGCATTCCAGAATGTCCAACAGACAAAAGCTATCATTAGATATATAACATTTAGTCTCACTGCGGAGAAATAGAATGAAAAAACCCACGTATTAAACGCACCGTTTATGAACCATTGCGCATATGAACCCAATCCGAAAGACCATTTCTGTACTTTTCCAAAGGTTTGCTGTTCCATTTTTAATTCAGTTTTTATTAATTATTTTGAAAAATTTATATAATTTATTTTAATTTTATTTGAATGATAAAGTAATTAAACTTTTTCAAAGATTGTGTGATTTTTATTAAAATTAATAATTAGTTAAACCTATTTAGAAAATAAATAATAATTTTATGATTTATTTTTTAGATTTATGGTCAGAATCTAAAGCTTGAAGCGAGAAATAGAATAAGTATTATGAATCTTTATATAATGGGACATATTGATTTAATATCTTTAGAGAAAGTAATAAAAATTAGAAAGAATAAATTAATTTTTTCTTAATATTTTTTTCCTTAAAATTATATTCAGTAAATTAGATCATTTACTTATTTTTATTTTATTAAGAAAAATATTTTTAATACAAATAATCTCTAAGTAATTAGATATAGATTTAGAAAAATCAGTGAATTTAAAAATGGTATTTTCTGACCGCGAAGAGAAAATAATCAATAATGAGATGTCGAAATTAAAAAATGAGATCACCTTACGAGTAGTTACTGATTATAAAGCTTCTAAAGAAGAAAAAAAAAGAAGACAATGCTTGTCTTGTAATAGCATAATGAATATATTAAATGAATTAGAAAAAGCCTCGCAAGGGAAATTAAAAATTATAGAAATATCAACTAATGAAGATCAAGAGTTTATAGAGAAATTTCATATTGAAAGAATTCCAACCATTATCTTTTTGGATAAAAATGGAAAAGAAATGATAAGATATACCGCAGTCCCGGATGGAAATCAATTAGTTGGATTTATAAAAACTTTGCAATTCTATTCAGGATTAAGTCCATTTTATAAGGACCAAATAAAAACAAATTTGAAAAATATCCAGAAATCAGAAATTACTATGTTTATAACCCATACATGTCCATACTGCCCTCAAGTTATTCCTATTGCTAATTTGTTTGCACTTGTTTCAGATGGAAAAATAAATGTTAAAGTAATAGATATTAATGCAAATCCAGATATTGCTCAAGAATATAACATCACAAGTGTACCTAATACAATGATTAACAAGAAAGATACTTTATATGGTCTCTTTACTCCACAAGATCTTTTGGATAAATTAACTGGAGGACAAAGAGATTTTGGAGGAATGTATGCTTAACTTTTATTTAAATAATTAATTTAAGGAGGAGGTGGTAATAATAGCAACTACAGAAAACTATAAGAATATAATTCAACGAGAAATGTCGAAATTGCAAAAAAATGCAAAATTAAGGGTTTTTACTTCATTAAAAACGAATCCCGATGGAACTAAAGTAAGAGAATGTTATGATTGTAATAATCTTATGAATTTACTTCGAATTTATGAAGAAAATTCAAATGGAATGTTAGAAGTTCAGGAATTATCTATTAGCGAAAATCAGGAATTTGCCCGAAGATATGATATTCAAAGAGTTCCGACTATATTATTTATTGATGATAGAGATAGAGAATTGGTGAGATATTTGGCAGCACCCCATGGGTTAGAAATCCAGCCCTTCGTAAAAACGATATTCGCTTTTGCTGGAGGACCCAATTATTTTGAAAATGCAATTAAACAAAATCTTCATAGAATTAACCCAACAACTATAAAGATAATGATGACAATGCAATGTCCATATTGTCCTCAGTTGATTGAAACCGCAAATCTGTTTGCAATTGCGTCCGAGGGAAAAATTAGATCAGTAATTGTTGATATTCTTGCCAATCAAGATATTGGACAATATTATAACGCCTCAGGAGTCCCCTATACTATTATAAATGAGCGACCAGCGATTCAGGGGATGATTGGATCTCAACAACTTCTAAGAGAATTAATAGTTTCAAATATTAATATTCAATACAGATAATTCTGATAAGAAACTAAACTCTCTTTAATGTGTTACCTTTATTTAAAACTCATAAAAAAATAAGCTATATTGTAAGAATAATTTCAAAAAAGGGTATAATATGTATAATTTAGAACAATTAGATCCTGAAAAGATTTATGATATTATCATCTTAGGGCTTGGTCCAACAGCATTAGGATGTGCGATTTATGCTGCGAGATTTGATTTGGAATTTCTATTAATCGGTAGAGAATATGGAGGATTAATAACTACAACTCATATCGTCGAGAATTATCCTGGAATTACCTCGGTTACAGGGACTGAACTTATGGAAATGTTTAGAGATCATATTAATTCTCTTGAAATTCCTTATATTACTGACGAAATTAATGAAATCAGTAAAGAAAATGATTATTTCATCTTGAAATCATTCTTCCAAACCTTTAAGGCAAAGACCATATGTATTGCAACCGGCTCAGAACGCAGAAAGCTTAATATCGCTGGAGAAAAAAAATATACGGGAAAAGGAGTATCTTATTGCGCTACATGCGATGGGCCTTTTTTTAAAGATAAAATTGTAAGCGTTATTGGTGGAAGCGACTCAGCTGCTAAAGAGGCACTTTTTCTAGCAAGACATGCTAAAAAAGTATATATTATATATCGAAGAGATGAGATACGGGCAGAACCGATTAATAAAAAGCGAGTGCTTGAAAATGAAAAAATCGAAATCATTTATAATACTAATATTAATGAAATTAAAGGAGATGAAAATAATGTGACATCCGTTGTATTCGATAATGGAGAAAATTTAGAAGTTGACGGAGTTTTTATTGAAATTGGTTCCATTCCGGCATCTGATATTGCTGAAAAAATAGGTGTTAAAACCAACGAAAAAGGAGAGATTATAATTAATAGAAAGTCTGAAACAAATATTTCAGGTATATATGCCGCTGGGGATGTTGCTGACGCCCCTTTTAAACAAGCTATTACAGGTGTATCGGAAGGAGTTATCGCAGCCTATTCTGCATTTGATTACCTTAAAAAAACCGAAATTAAATATTAATATTTTTCATTTCATCTTATTTTGTCTTATTTATGATTTAAGTAAATATTGTAATGAAAAAACCACCAAATTCAAAAGATATTCAATTAATTTATCTTCTGAATCAAAAAATTTCATTATTGATAAATGATGATAGAGTATAGCATTAACAAGATTATATGCAAATACAAAAGCTTCAACTAATCCTTTTTCGGGTATTTTTTCAAAATTTTTATTAGCTTTTCTTAATTTCTGCGCCCTGTCTTTAAATATTAAAAATGTTTTCTCTCTATGTGAAGCAAGCAATTTTTTATCAGATTGTATAGCAGATCTAAAAGCTAGATGATATCCTCTATTCTCCTTATGATATTTTATTAACTCTGTAATAAAATGATTAAGATTATTCCTAATATTATCATCATTTAAACTAATCAAATCATCTGATTCCAACATATTTTCCATTGATTCTTCAAAATATTTTCTTATAATATCTTCTTTTCCTTTAGGAAAATATTTATAAATTGTACCTATACTAATTTTAGCAGATTCTGCGATATGATTCGTACTTGTGTTATGATAACCTTTTTTTAATATTAGATTAAAGAATTCTTTATAAATGCGTTCTATTTTTTCTTCTTTATTTCTAGAGAATTTTTTTTTTGACATCTTAATTTATTAAATGAGTAATTGCTCATAAAGTTTATAAATGAGTAAATACTCAATTACTTAAAAATAATACTAATATTAATAAAAAATGAACCACATAAAATTTAATAAATTAGATAATCCAAATGATATAAATATTATAGAAGATGTAATATATCCAATATTTTCTAAAAGTAACGAAGAATACAAGCATTATTGGAATGAAATCCGCTCATTGTTACTATCTGCAATGAAAAATGCTGATGTTAATTATTTTAAAAGAAGGATTTTTTGGCTATATGTAAATAGAACTATAACTAAAGGCATGAAAAAAGGAATTCCACTTATTAACGTCGAAAATACATTGCGAAAATTTATTAAAAGACATGTTGATAATGAAAAAGATCTAAAAGCTAAAGAATTCAAAGAAGTTAAAAAGAGGTTTGAAAAAATAAGAGATTATATCGTAGGAAAGAAAATTTTGGATCTTGGTGCTGGAAATGGTCTTTTAGCACAAGTGATAAAAAAAGAACTTGATAAAGAAGTTGTTCTAATTGATGTTTTGGATTATAATTATACAGAATTACCATTAATATTATATAATCCAAAGCATAAAGTACCTTTAGCAGATCAAGAAGTAGATACAACTATTCTATATACTGTGTTACATCATGCGAATGATCCTGAACATCTATTAGAAGAAGCAACTAGAGTAACTAAACAACGTTTAGTAATCAAAGAAGCTTATATTGAAAAGGATGATTTTAAAATAACTAACTGTTTTGTTGATTGGTTTTATAATCGAGTAATTGGGGGTGAAGATATTAATGTACCTCTCAATTTCCTTAAGGTAAAAGAGTGGGAAAAACTTTTAAAAGCACATGGATTTGATATAATTGAAACTGATTATGTTGGAATTGATGAACCACTTGTACCAGAACGCCATATATTTATTATCGCGGAGAAAGTTAATTAATTGCTTCATGACAAGATCTTTCATATAGAACAATGGAAAAGCAAGTCTGATAAAAAATTTAAAATAAAAAAAAGTTATTTAATGAATTTCTACATCTACACTTTCGAATTTTGTTTTAAAGGGAACATCAAATGTTAATAATCCTTCTTTATAGGTTGCTTTAGCATTTTCTGGAATCACAGGACAGCATAACGAATAAGAACCAATATATCTTATTTGTTCTGTTTCTCCAGAAATAAAAAATGAGTCTTCATGCATTCGCAACTTTATAGTATCTTTTTCTACACCAGGTAGCTCTATCTCAATATGTGATGTATTATGTTCATCATCGAGCCATGAACACATATTTGGGGATATAATTCTTTTTTCTAATTCTTCTGACATATTTTACACCTTTTTTTAAAGTGTTTATTATTAAATTAAAAAAGAAAAATTAATGAATTTCTATATCAATCGCATCTTCCAATGGATCTTTAAAGGGAACTTCAACCTTCAGTAATCCATTTTTGTAGTTAGCTTTAGCCTCCCCTGGTTTTACTGGACAGCAAACAGCATATGATCCAACATATACTACATTATCCGTCTCTCCCTTCAAAAAGAAACTATCTTCATGCATCTTAAGTTTAATTGTATCTTTATCCACACCCGGTAATTCTACTTCAATTCTATAAGTTTTGTGATCCTCATCAGCCCAACCACATATTGAAGGACTTATAATTATTCGTTCTTTTTCTTCGGACATAATTTTTCACCATTTATTTATTGATTTATAATTATATTTCTAATTTCAAAACTAGTTAACCAAAATAATAAGCTTTAGTTTTATGAAATATTAACTCTAAAAGAAAAGAGAGAATCTTTCATAAATTAATCTATATATAATTTTTTATTTTATAAAATAATCTAAACAAAATAAGAATAAAGACATTTATTAAAAGGAATTTAGGAAAAATCATATTAAAAAAAGTTTTTATATATTTTTTCTATTTTTAATTCAGTTTCAGGGATGTTTTTGGTAATTATATCCCATATGATGTCTAAATCAATATTAATATATTCATGTAATACTATATTTCTTAATCCGATAATTTTTTTCCATGGGATTTGAGTAAATTTAGCTTTAAAGTCATCTGGTAGATTTCGAGATGCTTCTCCCAATATTTCTAAATTTCTTAAAACGGCATGATTATAATTTCTTTTTTCTTAAAAGTTGATTTATTTAAATTTTTTGTATATTTTGCTATTTTTTGAATAGCTTCTAAAATATCTTCTAAATATAGTTTAACTTTATCAATGTCATCGGTCATACATAGATAACCTCATTTAAAATATTTTTTTTGAGTTGTGGTTTTAATGCTTTAATACTAACTAAATCGACTTTCTTTCCAATGATCTCTTCTAGAAAATACTTTAATTCTACAAAATCCCAACCTATTGGACCATTTAGCTCAACTAAAATATCAACATCGCTCTCAGGAGTTTGCTTTCCTTTTGAAAGGGAACCAAAAATACCAATTCTTTTAACATAGAATTTTTTTTTCAAAATTTTCATATGTTTTTTAAGAATCTTCTCAATTCTCTCCAGTTCTGTCATTTTATCCAAAATAATTTTTAGTTTCCAAGATATTAAAGAATACAATTCCTAATAAATTAACAATATAAGATTAATTCCTAACTTATTATTTTATTTTTTTCAATCATTTTATAATTAACATTAATTATTTAAATCAAGCTATTGAATATTTATTGTGAATTGATAATTCACATTTCAGTCAATATTATTTGTTCACGCCAGCGTTTCCGAGCGGCAAGGAGATGGCCTGCAGAACTTAAATACCCAACTATCGTGGAAAGCCATTTATCATGGGTTCAATTCCCATCGCTGGCTTTTTTTACACTAATATATTTGAAAAGAAATAGGTTTGCAAAACTTCTTTTTTGAATTAATCATTAAAATAATTTGAATTTTTAAAACACTTTTAGAATATGATTAATTTATGGCTCAAGATTATGTTGTAGTTAAAGGTAAAAAATATTATCTAAAGAATCAGAAATTAATTTTAGGTAATATTGGGATAAAAAATATAAAACAAATGATTAATTTGGAGAATTTACCGAATTTAAAAGAATTATATTTGTTTAATAATAATATAACAGAAATTCAAGGATTAAATAATCTTAAAGGTTTAGAAAAGCTTAATCTTTATGGAAATAAAATTCAAAGAATTGAAAATCTAGAAGCGCTTTCAAATTTAAAAGTGCTCTATCTTTCCGAAAATAAAATTTCTAAAATTGAGAACCTTAGCAATCTAAAAAATCTTGAAACGCTTTCATTTGAGACTAATAAAATTACAAAAATTGAAGGTCTTGAGAATTTACATAACTTATTAAATTTAAATCTATATGAAAATAATATAAGAACTATTGAGGGTTTGGGAAATTTAAAAAAATTAAAAATATTAAGAATTGGAAAAAATCCCATACCTCAAAAAATTATAGACAGAATCGGAGCTATAGATGAGAAAGGATATGCTAAAAACCCTCAAAAATGGGTGAATTATTGTAATTAAAGATAATGTCATTCTATTTAGCAATTTAATTGCTGTCAAGTTGTAATAATAAAAAATTAGAGAAAATAATAAATGGTATGATGATCTAAAAAATCTAGATTAATATGAGTTTCTTTTTATGGTGAAGTAGATAAATGCTTGTTTATAATAGTCTAACCTTTCAGAAAGAAAAATTTGAACCTTTAAATCCCGATAAGGTTCTTATGTATGTTTGTGGGCCTACAGTGTACGATTCGCCCCATCTTGGGCATGCAAAATCCGCTGTCGCTTTTGATTTGATAAGACGTTATTTAGAATATAAAGGATTTAACGTTAATATTGTCAAAAATTATACTGATATTGATGATAAGATTATAAAACGTGCTAATGAAAAAAACATGGATTTTAAAGCACTTAGTGAAAAATACATTGAAGAATATGATAATATAATGAGGATTTTGAATATTAAGCCCGAAACGAGAACTCCAAGAGCGACGGAAATAATCGATTTTATGATTGAAGTGATTCAGACTTTGATTGAAAAAGGCTATGCATATGAAAGTAATGGGTCAGTATATTTTGCTGTAAAGACATATCCAGGTTATAATACCATTTTTCAAAATAAAGAAGAAGAAGAATATATAGAGTATGAAATTCCCACAGACGAGCAACCTTTATATGGTGATAAATATGATCCTAATGATTTTGTACTTTGGAAGGCCTGGAAAGAAGGAGAACCATATTGGGAAAGCCTTTGGGGAAAAGGCCGGCCAGGATGGCATATAGAATGCTCATGTATGGCGTTAAAGTTTTTAGGGGATGTGATTGATATTCATGGAGGAGGTCTCGATTTAAAATCACCTCACCATAAAAATGAAATTGCTCAATCGACAGCATATACCGGGGAAGATCTATTTGCTAAGTATTTTCTGCATAATGGATTTATTGAAGTAGATCAAGAAAAAATGTCGAAAAGTCTTGGAAATTTTTTCTTAGTATCGGATCTCCTTAAAAAATTTGATCCAATGGTTATTCGATTTTTTTTAATCTCCAGCCATTATCGAAGCTCAGCCAATTTTACAATGAACAGTATCCAACAAGCAGAAAGTAATTATGAGAAAATGTTAAATACAATAAAAAAAATTCACGAATTAAATCCAATTAATAAAAGTTCTCAAAAATTAACCGATTTAAGTTCGAAAATAGAAGAAACTAAAATAAAAATAATAGAAGCGATGGATAATGATTTTAGCACCCCTGAGGCAATAGCAGAGATTTTAACCCTTTTTAATGAGATTAATCGAGTCGTTTTTGAGAAAAATACTGACATTACAGAAGAATTTAAAAATCAATTTTTTGGATTTATTGAGGATTTAGAGCAAATTTTTGGAATATTCCCAGACTTAAGGAAAAAATTAAAACTTGGAATTATTGAGCCAATTGGAGAAAAAGATAAACTAATAAAGAACTTATTAGATATAATCAAGGAAACCCGTGAAGAACTCAGAGAAAGGAAACTTTATGTAATAAGCGATAAAATCAGGGATAAGTTGCAAGATTTAGGCATAAACTTGGAAGATAAATGACCTTTAAAAATCCTATATACTTAAATTCGACGTTATAAGGAAATAGGATAATTACCATATTTTTTGGTAGCTTCAATTAACCACTTTATATTTTCCACTTTCACAGTTGGATGCATATTTGCAGCGGATATAATATATCCTCCCCCTGGCGCCGCAATTTTTATTGCATTTTTAACGGCATCAAAAACTTCTTTTCTTGACCCTTCTACGAGAATATAAGAAACATCAATATTCCCTATAAGACATAATTTATCTCCGACTTTCTTTTTTACTTCCGCTATGTCAACATTAGCAGTTGGTTCAAGACTATGTAATCCATCAAAGCCACAATCAACAACAAAATCTAAAAGGGGAGTTACTTGGCCATCTGTGTGCAAAATAATTTTGCCTCCTCTTTCATGGACTGTCTCTGTAATTAACTGATATGCTGGTAATAAGGTTTCATAAAATTTTTGAGGGCTCATCATCGGCCCCGTTTTATAAGCTAAATCACCTGATTCCACAAAAACTTCCGCTCCTACATCCATATAACTTTTATATAATTCTGCAGTAAATTCTGCAATAACATCATGAACCTCTTTAATAAATTCTGGATTTTTATGTAGCATTTTAGCATAATAAGTCATGCCCATACCTTGAGAAGCACTTTCGAAAACTCCAGCTAGATCATTAGTTACAGCCACACAAATTTCATCTTTGTATTTCTTATTTATTCGTCTATAGAATTTTTTAGAAAATGTTTTATATTTTTTCTTTAATGGTCCTTGAAGATCAGATTTAATTTTTTCCCATTTTTCCTTGGAATTCGTTGTTCCATATAAATAATAAGGATTAAAATTACCTTCATTGTTTCGCGCCTCCCACACTCTCCCAAAAATATCATTCATTAATAATCGTGGATCATTAGGATCCTCAATAAAATAGAATGGAATTATTCCAACTTGCATTATATCAAGTCCAATTTGGATCGCAGCTTCTACAGTTCGGGAAAATACTGAGGTCTCTACGCTTTCTACTAAATTAGTTAATTCCTCGGTCCAATTGTCAGGATTATTTTCTTTTATTTGATCTACCAAATCAAAATCCGACATTTGAGGTTTTCCCAATATTTTATCAACATTGTTCGCATCAATATAAAGTAAATGAATAGGAACTCTATCAGGTTCTTCTAAATTTAAAGCTTTGAAAACTCTCTCTGGGCTATTCATTTTTTCAAACTTTATTTATTTCTAATCATCATTGATCTTTTCTAATATAAATATTTTTCTGATTTTTAAAGATTGAAAATGTGCTATTGTTTAGTTTTTTTATATATTATAACCAAAATTGATAAATTATTCTTATAGCTTTCTTATTATGAATGACCGAAGTAAACAAACAAGCAAATATTGAACATTATAGGTTTCATCATATTGATACTGAAAAATGTAAAAATTGTGAGGATTTTTCATGTGAAGAGGCGTGTTTCCGTGGTGTATATAAAGTAGTTAACAAGCAATCGATTCCAAAATGCACGGTCGTGAAAGAAAGAGAAGACTTTTGTATTAAATGTCATATTTGTACAACTCAATGTAAAAAGGAAGCGATACTGATTGATTAACTTATTAATTATTTTTAATAAGACTAATTCTTTTTATTGATAAATTAATTTTTAACTATATTTTGCTTTTAGCAATTATAATTTCTGTTTAATCCAGCCACTGGCAGAAATATTTTTGTCGAGTCAGCCTAATTCAGATTTATGTTTTCTAATCTACTTCTACTTTTAATTACCTCTCTCTGTCCCCATATAACCCCTTTACATCTAAAGAAAACACCCTTTATATTATTTATAAGTTAAGCTATTCTCTCCATTTAAAAGGGAGGATTTTAAAAAATTGTCGCCCCGATCCACCTTTAGTTTCCTTTCTCATTAATTTTAGTTATGGAGTTTGATTCGGGATTTAGAGTTTATAAGAAGAATAATCGGCATAATGTGATTTCAAGCGGCGATCCAACGCTCGATAAGCTTTTAAATGGCGGATTTCAGCAAAATCTCATTTATTTACTTTATGGCGATGAAAAAAAAACCACCACTATTTTATTAACTACTTCTGTGATTGTTCAAAAGGCTTTTTCTAATGGAGGATTAGGAGATGGGATTAGAGTTGCGTTTATTGATGGTAATAATCGATTTAATCCTTATGATGTGAGCAAATTTGCGGTGTTAAAGCGATTATCCCCCCGCAAAGTGTTAGAAAATATTCTCATCGCACGAGCATTTACTTGGGATCAGATGGTCGAACTTCTGGAAAATCGACTTGCGAAACTGGAAGATATAAAAGTAGTTCTCATCTCTGGCATAACTAAATTATTTCAGAGCTATGAAAAACAGACATTTGAGGACTTATTGCGAGCTATTAGCGGAATAAAAACTATTCTTTCTAACACGAATCCCTTAATTGTGATAACGGCAACATTACATAAATATTCCCAGTTTAGACCAGCAGGAGGAAAAATTCTCTCGCATTTTGGAAATGTGTTGGTGATGATTAAAAATGAAGAACGCTTTGTAGAGTATACTTTGGTCCAACATCCCTCTTTACCAGAGAAGCGAGAATTAAAATGGATACCTCTAAAACCGAAGCGAAATTTAGCAAATAATTCCAAGAACACTACCTTAGATTGCTGGATAAAATGATAGAGGATTAAGTAGAAATATTTCTTCACATATTTCATTCTAATTACAATTTATTTCTGTATAAAAAACCTGTTTAAATTTTTATATCAGAAATCTCAAACTTTTTAATAAAGATTTAAAAATTCTCCCGCTCTAATTAACTTATGCAAAGATTTAAAACAATAGCCCAAGAGAAATTAGGTTTAAATGATATAGAAGCACTCTGTTATGAGTTGCTACTGATTAAAAGTAAACTTACAGTGGGAGAAGTCTGTATCTATACTAAAATTGATCAAGAAACTAATTATGAGAAAATTAAAGAAGTTTTAGAGGGTTTGGTTGTTAAAGGGCTTGCTCAAAAGTACCAAAAAGCTGGTGGACTTGTTGATGTTTATATAAGTGTTCCACCATTCGAAGGATTTATAAAACATTTAGAAGATTTTAATAGTAAAATGGAAGATGAGAAAGAGAAAATTAAGATTTCTTTGCAAAAACTAAAAACTGAAACTAAGAATGAATTTTTAGAAGTCCGCAGTAATATTGAGACTGTTATTGAGAATGAAAAGGCTGCTATTAAAGAAAGTATTAAAAAAGCAGATGATAATATTACAGAGGCAATGCAAAAATCTACTTCTGAGCATAAAGCAGCATTAAATGAAGGCGAGCGGAAGGTAGAAGAATCAATTACTTCAACAAAAAACAGCGTAGAAACTAATATTATGAATTTTAAGAAAGAAAACGAATCTTCTATAGGGAAATTTAGAGAAGATTCAAACATCAACGCAAATGAAACTAAAGATTCTATTATTAAAGATTTTGAAGGATTGGATAAAGCCGTGGAAAATTTATTCAACAAAGCAAAAAATCAATTTTCAACCACATTAAATAATGCTAAAGATAAAGCTATTGCTGAAAATAAATCACAGCAAGAGAAAACGATGGAACAATTAAAAAATTGGAGTACAGAAACATTTACTGAATTGGATAATTTATCTAATTCAACAAACACTAATCTTGATAAATCTTTAAGTAATCTAAAAACAAAAAATTTAGAAAATTCTAATTCTCTTAAAAAAAATATAGATTCTCAAATGGAAATATTAAAAACAGAATTCGATAATACTATAACCTTAAACCGCGAAAATTTTTTTGAAGAACTCTCTAATCTTAGCGAACAAACCGCAAATAATTTACTAGAACTTCAAAATACCTTATTAATAGACTTAGATGAAGGAAAATCCTCTTTAGAAACTACTCTAAAGGAACAAAGAAATAGTCTTGATGCGTATTTCTCACAAAAATTAGTAGATTTAAAAAGTATTTTCGATGAGCAAATAAATATACTTAATTCTGATCTTAATGAACAAAAGGAGATCTTTGATGGTAAAATTGAAGAAAAGAAAGAAAAATTCTCTAATTTTTTAGATTTATTCTTTAAAGAAACTATAGAATTATTTACTACTGAATTTCAATCTGCTATTAATTTTATTACGCAGAAATTTAAAGAATATGAAGATAGAACAAAAAACCAATTTGAAACTATTAAAAACAAGTTAGAAACTCAGTTAGATCTTAAGGAGCAAAAATCAAATCTACATACATATTTCACGCAAACCTTAACTGATCTAAAGAATAGTTTTACCGCTCAAATCAATGATTTGGATTCGGTTTTAATCACCCAAAAAAAGAATTTTAATAGTAAAATTAACGAACAAATGAAAAAGGCTTCTGATTTTGGAGCACCAATATTTAAAGATATAAAAGAACAGTTTGCTAATAATATACAATCTACTACTGACTTTATTAAGCAAAAATTTAAACAATATGAAGATGGAATAAAAGATCAATTTGAAAAAATTAATAAAAAATTAAAGGCTGAACCTAATTTAAAAGAAAAAAGAATTGGACTTGAAGCTTTTTTTACAAAAAAACTAGCTGATATAAAAAATACCTTTAATGAACAATTTAATTCGCTGGGAACCGGTTTATTAAAACAAAAAGAGAAATTCAATGATAAAATTGATGGGCAGAAGAAATTGGCTTCCGAGTTTGCCACACCCCTCTTTACAGAAATTAAAGAACAATTTAGTACTAATATTCAATCTGCTACTGATTTTATTAAACAAAAGTTTAAAGAATATGAAGATGGAACAAAAACCAAGTTTGAAACTATTAAGAATAATTTGGAAAGTCAATTAAATTTAGAAGAAAAAAAGGCTATAATTAATAACTTTCTTACTCAACAAACAGCAGAAATAAAAGGTACTTTTGATAAGCAAATAAATAATCTAAATTCAAGTTTAATTGAGCAAAAACAGAATCTTAACAATAGAATTAGCGAACATAAGAGAAAGATCTCGGAATTAGGTAAACCAATTTTTCTAGAGACCAAAGAACTATTTGCTACTACAACTCAGTCAATTATTGATTATATTAAAGAAAAGTATAAAGAATATAATATGGCAAACCAGAATAAATTTGGATCTATTAAGGATGAATTTGATATTAAGATTGAGGAGTTTTCAGCAAGCTTCACATCGGAAATTGAAAAAGTAAAGAATATCTCCTCGGTAAATCTAAATTCTATTAAACAAGAGATTGAGAGCAAATCAACAGAATTTAATCACAAACTAAAATCGTTACAGGAAAGCACATTAAAAAAAATTGCAGATTCACTTTCCAATAGCATCTCTAATTTTTCAAGCCAATTAGATACTGATTTATCTGAAATTGAGATGGGAATTGAGGGAACTTTTAACGATACTAAAAGAAATATAGACACAACAATCAAAGGTTCAAATGAAGCTGTTAAAGCAAGTATTTCCAAATTAAATAATGAATTCAATAATTTAGCCAGAAATTTTAATGAAAAACTTACAACCGATGTTGAAAATGCTATTACCGACATATCTACAAAAATCAATGAATTGCAAACACAAATATCGAATATTTTTGAAGAGGGCGCTAGAAAAACTACAAATTATTATTCAAATTTCACAAAAAACCTTATTGATTTCTCAAATAATCTTATTGACAAATCAAATGCTACAGCAGATTCGACCCAAACTAAAATTAATGATAATCTTAATGCACTTCAGAAAATATATTTTGAAATTATGGGGAAAGCAGTTGAAAGTTTCATCTCTTCTATAGAGGAATTGAAGGGAGCGCTTATAAATGAAGTTAGAGAAATTGATAGGAGCTTTATAGAGGCAACAAATAAAGTTGGTAAAGAGTCAATGAATAATCTTGATAAACTTATAAAAGATATGTTAGAATCTTTCGACAAAGCTGTTAAGGGAGTTACAGATCCTATTGATAATGTTATAGTTGCTGCAACTGACCTTAAAAATATTCTCGCAGAAGTATGGGAGGATGTGAAAACCATGGAAATACTTCAAGCAGAAGGTACTTGGCAAATTGTTTCTCAAAATAGTATTAAGGCTTATTTAGATGCGATGATAAAAAGAACAAAATTACTTATTTTTATAATAGTTCCAGATATGAATATATTACCGGTGGATACTATTATGGCGACTAAAATTAGTCAGAAGGTAACTATTGCTTCCCCTCAAATTGATAGACAAATAGCAGATAAATTAATTGAAAAAGCTAATATAGATATACGTGTTATAACTGAGATGGATGTATCAGTGGTTGCAGCTAATCGAGACCAAGAGGAGGCTTTTTATGGGCCTATGACGGAAAATCCTAATGAAATGGTTTGTTCTATCACCCAGCAAGACGAACTTATAAAAATTATTGCAGAAAATATTTCATATTTTTACAGAGGACGTTCACACAAATATACTTAATTGTCGAAAATTTAAAAGAAACGATCTTTAATGAAATTATCAAAAGAATATAATAAATAAAAAGAATTATTTTTCCTTATTTTCTTTCTTTTTATACAAATTTTTATCTTTTTCTTCTAGTGTAAGAGGATCTCCTCCATATTTTACTTTCTTCCCATGATAATATAAAATGGTTTTTTCTTCGCATATTTCATTCCATTTCTCGATCCCCAACTTCTTTATCATCAAAAGATTATAGATTTTTGAATTGTGAGGAACAAAAATCTCGAAATTGACAATTGGCTGCAGTTTTTCGCAAGGAAAATCTCCGCATTCAACACAAAATGTATGGCTTTTATTTTTCACGCATTCATAGGTTTTACAAACTGGAAAATCCTTGATTTGTCCCTTTTCTACCCTACAACCTTTACATCCATAAACTTGTACACCAGGACACATTTTACAATAAATACCACAAGGAGCATGATCCTTATAATTTAAACTCATATTAACAATCCTATTCTTATTAAATATTAAATCTTTTCAAAATTAAATTATATTGATATATTATTCCTTTAATTTAAAATATTTATTAGAAGGTGGAATAAAAAAAAGATGCAAAAAAAAAAATTATAAATTTTAAGTTTGCATTTCATAATCATAGACCTTTTCTTTTTTACCCCTTTTCTTTGCTTTCGCTATAGAATCAGAATTAATTAATCGCTGTGCTTTATTTAGATAAATTTTAAATAAACTTAAATCGCCCTTCCAATCACCAATATGAGCATCATAATATCTTCTTAAACTCTGTACAAATATTGACCTCAAATCAGATTCAATATGTTTAAGTTCATCTTGGCTGAGAAAAACTAAATTAAATCTTCGCTCATTTTCAGGTATTATTGTTATCATGCCTTGATCACCTTGAAATCTGGTGGTATCTCCAGAACTTAAATTAATCTCTTTTGCGAAATTTTTGATAGCTTCAATCATTCCAGTAAATAAATCTTCATCGGCGCTCAATTCGTATGAATATTTTGATTTTTTTGAACGCTTAATTGTAAACATATTCATACCGTCTTTTATTGCCATCATCGCACCTAAAGAGGCCCATTCTTTTTGTTTGAGTTTTTTCTTCCTTCGTTGGTATCCCGCCAAAACCAAAAGCGCTATTGCTATTATTCCAATTACAGTAAGAATAATGATCCCATATTGTTCCCAAAAGGATAATTCTATATTAATAGTTCGAATAGTCTGACCTATATAATAATCTGATTGAATCAAAACCTGTATTACATGTTGTCCAGCAGATAGATCATTGGAATCTATTTGAAGAGAAGAAAGCGGCAATAAGGGCTGAATACCATATGGCTTACCATCTATAAGAATTAATACAAGCCCTCTTGTATCTCCAAAGAACAATCCATCACTTATCCAATTCAAATTGATAACATCTGGATGAGCAATATTCGGTGGTGCTATGAGAAATATACTTAACTGGTTTTTTATAGTGAGTGAAATATTTTTTCTTCCATAATAAAAGGGAGATTCAACAGCCACTTCAATAAAGTAATCGCCGGGATAAGCATCACCAGATTCAATTACCCCTTTTATCTCAGGATCTGCATATTGAGTATCTAGTGTCGGTAAACTTCCTATTTCCTCCCAATTTGAAGTATAGATTGTAAAAGTTAAATTTACTGGCTCTTGAATATTAATCCAGGCATCTGTCCATGCCTCATATAATAAATCTAAGTCTAATTCAAATGGTTCATTGATAAAAATATCAATATGATTGTTTAATAATAAGGGAGTAGAAATATTACAATAAACTCTCGTAATTTCTAAGGGTAGTTGATAAGTATCATTATCATATCCAATTTTAGATGCTATTATTTCAACAGTATAATTTCCTGGTTTTAGTCTCAGTTCAGATAAATCAATAATTTCCAAATATATATAGAAATCTTCATCTGGATTACCACTATAATCTGCTAGATAAATATAATCCATTTCGCCAGAAAAGTTACCAATATTATATTCTAAAGTGGCATTTGGTATAACTGAATCATTATAAAGATCCGTAAAAATTGCTACTAAACCGATAGTTTCTAAAGCCTGAGTTGTATTTGTAAAGTCATCACCAACAATTAATCCCGCAATTTCTATTTTTGATTGTTTATGAAACTCAATCTGAGAATTTATGTATGATACATTAAACATGGTTTCACCTTTGAATTCAATACTTAATTCACCAATACCTCCGGGATTGGATGCATTCATCTGCCAAGAATAATTAATCATCTTGTTCTTTGTAACGATTTGAGTATTATTTATTAGAACTTCGTTATTAACACCTAAAAAAGTCACAGAGAGATTCCCGTCTACTTTGGGAACTATATATAGACCTAAATCATCTCCCACTTCAAGGTAATCATTATAGGCTATTTCAAGTGTTTGCACAGAAAATTCAATTAAGTATTTTGAAAAACTTTCAAAAATGCTCAAAGTTTCAAAAAATTGATATTGGATTATTGGTCTCCAATTCGCACCGTCATATCCTCGTATAAGTTCTAAATCAAGAGCAGAAGATAAATTACTAATGATAGAAGTATAATTCCCTATAATATAAGAAGAATTATAATTAATAGTCCATCTATTTTGTTGATAAATTGCTTGAATCTCTCGAGTATTATTATCACTAAGAGTAAAAAAAATATCAAATGTTACGTTTACGATGCTACCTATCGCAAAATATCCTGAGATATTTTTTGGAATAGAAATATCTATATTTATATAACCACTTCCATTTGAAATATCTGAAAAGCTTCCTATATAAGTCCAATTCGTTGAATTATGTTGGTATAAACTTAAACTTATGGCTTCAGGATAGTAATTTTCTTCACTACTTCTATCTCGAAGATTTTTTACAACACAATTTAAACTTACATTATATCCTTCAATATTTTCGATAACCAACAATTCTTCATTATGACGGTCAAAAAACGGCTCTGTTAAATTCCAATCTTCAAATAAACTCAAGTTAATAGGCTGAATACCAGATGATTGAAGACTTTTTTCCTTAGAATTGGTAAATGGAAAATATTTATTATCATCGAGACTATTTCTATCTATGCTTTGGAATATAAATGCTGAAAAACTAAAAATTAAGATAAATATCAATAACACTCCGATTTTTTTATACCTCAACATTTCTAATACCTTTTTTTCTTAGATCACTAATAAATTTCACCTATAAAAACTTTTTAAAAAAATAATATTACTTTTAAACCTTTAACTTCTTCTAAAATCCTCTTGTGAATTGCTAAACTCCCAAAAGAAATACTTTTTTTTATAAATAAAAATTATCCTTAAAAGTACTTCTTTAGTCCATTTTTTGTTACAATATAATCTCAATTTCAAAACTGATGTGTTATAAGATTTATAGAAAATTTTTGCTCTATTAGGGTTTAAATGCAGTAAAAAACTTATTCTATAGATTATTATCATGTGATTTTTCGCCTTTTTATATATTTCGTCAAAAAGCTTCCGATTAAAAAAAGGTAAATATCACGATTAAAATAAAACCATAAATTGAGAATAAAGTGAATACCATGGGTAGAACGGTTCCTTCGTTTCGACCGGCATTAGAAAAAGAGATTGAAAGCTGGAAAGACTATAAGCGCGCTTTACGACCAGAAGATGCAAAAATTTTTGATAAATTAATGAATTATGCTCGAATTCATGCGGACGCAGGGAGTATGGGAGGACGTCCGATGCTTTCTGAAGTTTTATTTGTTTCGTTTGCCATTGAACAAGAGAAAAAAATCGAGTCTTTAGAAAAAAGAATAAAACAATTAGAAGAAATAATTCAAAGGAGTTAAAGTGCCTTTGCAAGAACAAACTGAGTTTGAGGGATGGTTGTTAGATGTCTCTACAACAAAAGGTGGTGTTGTTTTATGGGTAAAAAGAGCAAACGACAAAGAAATAATAGAAGTGTTTCAAGATTATTATCCGGAATTCTTTGCAGTACCTCGAAATCATATGGCCTATGATTTGAAGAGAGGGCAATCCCTCTTAAAGGATCATCCAAACGTGCGAAATGTAAGAATTTGTAAGAAATATGTGAACCTTGAAGATCATAAAAAGACCAAGATATTTGGAGTGTCCGTCATCGATCCTTCATTATTCAAAAAGACAATCGAGGAAATCAAAAAGTTAGACTTATTCACACTTTATAATACGGATCTTCCAATTTCACAAATGTATTTTTACGTAAATGATTTGTTTCCATTCGCCTACTGTCATTTTAGCATAGAATACCTTAAAAAACAGAACATCCCCAAATTAATTAGCTTGGAATTAAAAGATGGCAATGAAGAATTATTTTATGACCTTCCCCCTTTAAAAGCAGTATGGTTAGAGATTAAGGTGCAACAAAAAGATATTAAACCGTATTTTAATGAACCTCTGGCATATGCTGTAATCAGTATCATAGAAAATGATAGAAACTGGAATGTACCTCGTGCGGATGGTGCTGTAAAGAAAAAACATATTTTAATTGATATGGCAGATGAAGCTGAAAACTTGAGAAAAATAAGCCAAGTTATTGAAAAACTTGACCCAGATATCATTCTTACTCAAGGAGGGGACGAGTTTATTTTTCCTTATCTTTCCGCAAGAGCTTCCGTTCACAAAATCTCAAAGGAATTTTACTTTTCTAGAACAAAAACACCTCTTAGATATTGTATTTTCGAATTATCAGGGGGTGCAGATCATTATATGTCCTATGGAATAATAAGGCGGCGTTCAAAGACTCAAGTATATTTCACGGGTCGTTTTCATCTCGACACGACAACTTACGGAAGCCTACATTTTAGTGAAGGTAATGTCCCCGGAGTAATTGAAGTAGCACGAATTTCACGTGTACCTTTGCAAAGATTATGTCGAATCACCATTGGCGGAGCACTTCAGTCAATCCAATTCTATAATGCATATAAACTTGATCATTTGATCCCTCCTTTCAAAAAAAATCCTGAAGACTTCTCTACGGGAATGGATTTAATAAAAAGTGATCGAGGAGGTCATATTTTTGAGCCCAAAATTGGTGTATTTGAACAAGTTGCGGAATTAGATTTTTCCTCGATGTATCCTTCGTTAATGTCAAAATATAATATCTCGTCGGAGACACTTAATTGCAAATGCTGTGAATCTGATGGCACAGGAATCAAGGTGCCCGGGTTGGATTTTCATATTTGTTCGAAGCGAGAAGGAATCATTTCGAAATCAATTCGGTTACCATTAGAAAAAAGACTTAAATGTAAAGCGTATGTAAAAAAAACTGGAGATCTTCGCTATAAGTTTACTGATATTGCTCTTAAATGGGTCTTGGTCGTTAGTTTTGGATATTTAGGATTTAAAAACGCTCGATTCGGGAAGATAGAAGCGCATCAAACAGTTTGTGCTTTTGCTCGCGAATTCTTAATGCGTGCTGCAGAGATAGCTAAAAGACATGGTTGCCGAGTCATTCATGGGATTGTAGACTCTCTTTGGCTTCAAGACGCTAAAAAACGATCTGTAAAGGAGTTTAAAAATGTTACCAAGTTAATTTCTGATGAAATTAGTAAGGAAACAAATATTCCTATGAGTTGGGAAGGATTGTTTAATATTATAATATTTCTTCCCTCGCAAGCGGAACCGGAGGTGCCCACCTTAAATCACTATTGGGGTATTAAAGCAGATGGGACCATAAAAGTCCGTGGAATTGAGCTTCGCCGGAGAGATATACCAACTATCATTAAAAAAGCGCAAAAAGATTTTATTAATATATTTAAAATAGTAACTTCCGTAACACAATTCAAGAAAAAAATTCCAAAAGCAAAACAATTGCTTGTAAAATATGCAAAGAGAATTCAGAGTGGCAATCTCTCAAAAGAAGAACTAATCATTCATCAAAAAATATCTCGTAAACCTTCCCAATATAAGGTAAATTCCTATCAAGCCGTTGCTGCCAAGCAGGCAGAAAGAGCAGGTCTTATTATGACACCCGGTAAAAGCGTACGATATATAATCCTAAATGCTGATGCAAATCCAGATTTTCCCCAAAAAAAAGTCATTCTTTCACATTTCTACAAAAAGAATATCCATCGGTATGACAAAAAAAAATATATAGAACTATTAAAAAGAGCCTTTGAAAATATTTTTCCTTTTAAATTTAAGGATCTTGATGATCTGTTAGAAAATATTTCGAGTGAGTGTTCCACACAGAAGGATTTAATGTGTTTTCTATGAAAATAACTGGAAATTTGAGATTACTATGATTATTTTCCTATGATATAATATTTCTAATATAGCTTAAGTGTTCAGTTCTTTAAGATTTTTAAGATATCACCTAGGTGATAGTTTTAGTAAACCGTTAGTCTCCTTCTCTTTATTAATTTTAATTGTTATCTTATAAATATGTCTAGAGCTATATCTTATTATGATTGGGAATTATCCTATCATTCTTCTAACAAAGAGGAATCATCTGAGAAGGAAAGAGATAATCAAACATCTATAGGTATTTCTAAAAAAACTCTTAAAAATTATTTAGAAAAATGGAAAAAAGAGAATTTTTAAATATAATCTTATTTTTTCAAGTAAAATTACTAACTTTTTAAAAACTTTAGAATTAAATAGGTAATTCTATTATAAAGGTACTACCTCTATTTCGCCCTTCTGATTCAACCCAAATTTTGCCGCCATGGCGTTGTATAATTTGCCTTGAGATATACAATCCTAAGCCCGACCCCCTAATATCAAGATATTCCAGCCCCTCTCCATAGCGTTCAATTTTTCCGAATTGCGTAAATAATTTATTCATCTCCTCTCCAGTTAGCCCAATACCAGTATCAGAAAATGAGATCTCAAAAGTATTATTATTTTTTTTCTCACTCTTTATAATGATTTTTCCTTCGGGAGGAGTATTTTTTATTGCGTTTGAAAGTAAATTAATAATTACTTGTTCTATTCTTATTTTATCAATATATAAATTAATTTCATTAGAGAAATCTAAATTTAAAACTAATTTACGGCCTTTAAGGAGATATTCTAACTCTTTTACACTATTTATAATTAACTCATTAAGCTCACATTGTTGTTTTTTCAATTGTAATTTATCATGTTCCATTCTGCTGATATCAAGTAAACTTTCAATCAAATTTTCTAATCGTTTTTCATTCTTTTCTATCATTTTTATTAATTCAATTATTTCTTTATTAATACTATTATCATAGCAATCTATAACATATTCAATAGCGCCACTAATAGCCATTATTGGGGTTTTTAATTCGTGAGAAACTCTTGAAATTAAATCCTTTCTCATTTGGTCTAATTCTTTTAATCGTTCTACTTCCTCTTTTATCATTTTCTCTGCTTTTTTACGACCGCTAATGTTTCTTATAAAAATCGCTACTTGGTTCTCTGAATAATGAAAAAATCTTGCCTCATAATATTGGATTTTAAAATTAATTGGTAATGAATATTCCATTATTTGCTGTGTTCTTGTACTAATTGCTTTTTCAACTGATTCTTTAGTTTTTAATGCAAGTTCTTCTGGTAAAATTTCACTTAATTTTTTATTCATAAACTCTTCTGGTGGCATAAATAATAACTCATTTTCACATTTATAATCTAAAACGGTGGTATCCTTCGATACTAAGAAAAACAAATCTGGAATGGAATAAACAATCCTTCTAAATTTTTCTTCAGATTCTCTTAATACTTTCTCTACTTCCTTTTGATTTGTAATATCAATAATAGATATTAAATCAGCCCATCCTCCTTTGTATGGAATCGTTTTTGAAAAAATCTCTACCCACACAATTTTACCGTGTTTTGAAATAATCCGGAATTGTAAATTTCTAATTGCTCCTATCTCTCCACGGTATTTTTTCTCAAATATAGGGATAACCTGATTCGCATCCTCTGGATGAATAAGTTCATAAAATCTCCCTTTCTCCCAATTTAAAATATCTTCTAAATTGTATTCTATAATCTCCAAAAATCTCTTATTTGTATATTTTAATTTAAGATCTTGTGCTATAGCAATGCCCATAAAAGATTGTTCCGTAATAATTCTGAATTTTTGTTCTGAATCCTTTAAAGCTTGTTCAGCTCTTTTAGTATCTGTGATATCCTTAGTAATTTCAATTACACCAATGAGATTTTCATCATCATCCTTTACGGGAAATCCTCTTATAAACCAATATCTTCCGTCTGGAGTTATCATTTCATTATGTTCTACTTTCCCAGTCTTAATTGCTTTTTCTGTGGGACAACCAATACAAGGTTCATTCAAAGTATTCCAAAGTTGATAACACTTTTGTCCTATTAGTTTTTCGTTAGGAAGTGAAAGGGAGTCTGATGCGGCTTTATTTGCGAAAATAATATTATGATCAAGATCTTGAAAAATAAAATGTTCCGAAATACTATTTACCATGAGGGTTTTTTCTTTCTCAGATTCCTTTAAGGCTATTTCTGTTTTCTTTTGGTCTGTTATATCAATTAAAGTAATTAATTTAGCATCTTTTCCTTGATATTTTATTTTATTTAAGTATGCTGCTTTCCAAATTAAGTCATTATCTTTATTATATATCTTAAATTGATAATTTTTTCCATTATTTAATTCACTAATTTCATTTTTACTAAATTGATCCAAAATAAGTTGCCTGTCATCTGGATGGATTTTATTAACAAATTCTTTTAGACTCAAATTACTAACTTGCTTATTTGAATATCCAAACACATCTCTGAAATGTTTATTTGCGTATTTTATCTTATGATCTTGCAAAATGATAATACTCATTAGAGGGGTTCCTAAAATATTGAATCTTTCTTCTGACTCCTCTAATCTCTGTTCTGTTTTCTTCTTATCTGTGATATCTATTGCTTGACCTATGCTTTTTATTCCCTCACCTAATTCTTTTGTGGCAATAGCAGTAACTTCAATAGTTCTTTTTTGTCCATTTTTAGTAACTACTTTAAATTCATATTGAGGTTCAACCCATTCACCTTTTTGTCTGCTTTTATATTTTTTAATAACTAAATCTTTGTTCTCCTCATCTAAAAATTTTCGAAAATCTTCGCCAATAATTTCTACGATAGGATATCCTAAAGTTTTGCTTACATTTTTATTAGCATAAATTAATTTAAAATTTTCATCAATTATGAATATTGCTTCTTTTGCATTATCAGCAATAGCATTAAATCTTGTTTCATTATATTTCAACTCCTTTTCTATATCTTTTTCTCGAGTTATATCTTCAATTTCAACAATAATATAGTGTTGATTTTCTCGTTTTAATATGATAGGAGAGATTTTAATTCGTAGGTATTTGAGATTTTCTTTAGAAGATAATTCTGGATTGTCAAAAAAATTAGGTAAATTAATCTTTTTTTCAAAAACTAAATTATCCTGTAAAAAAAGATTTTGCCTATCAATATTGGGGACTATAACTTCATTAAAAAATCTTTGATCATTAAAATCTGCCAATTTAGCAAGATTAAATATTTTTAGAAAAGAATTATTTTCTAGAAGAAATTTTCCCTCTGAATTTAAAATAGCAATTCCAAATCCACTTTTTTCAAAAATGTATTTAAATATCTTTTTATTCTCTAGTATTGCTTTATATAAATTCCTACTTTCACTCATTATAAAAACTGATCTTTTTTTATCAAATGAAGCTATTCTATCTCTTTCTACATACTTTTAGACAATATTTTAATATTTAAAATTATCGTTAAATAAAACGCTTTTTTCTCAAAATATTATTCTTTTTTCTATAATAAAAAAATCGTAAAAATATAACACCCACAACTGTTAAAAAATAAAAAGATTATGAGATAAATAAGAAAATTACTTAAAATTAGGTAAATAACCTTTCTGAATTTCACTCATTTTGCTATAAATCTTTTCTGCTCTTTCAAAACTCCCAACGTTTAGATCTATTGCTAAAGAAGCGATTGCTAATTTTTTTGATTTCTTTAATATCGCCTCTACACATAAATCTTGAATTGTTGCCTCAATACGTAAAAGTGCTGCAATATTTTTAGGAATTTTTCCCAATTTTACTCCATTAACCCCCTCCTTATTAACTCTAACAGGGACCTCAACAACTAGATCTTGAGGTAAATTTTCAATCAGTCCATTATTTGGGATATTAACTGAAGGCTCATAAGAATTTTCATTTTTTATAATAGCCTCAATTATTGGAATTGCCCGCTCACCAGAAGGGACTTTATATAGCATTCCTTTTCGAGGATATCTTCCCTCCTTCAATCGCTTATGATATCTTAATACTTTTTTATAAATCCCCACATTAAACTTATCTGTTCGATTTATCCAATTGATCATATCTTGAGTGGTAGTGAACTCCTCGCCAAACTGCAAATATTCTCCGAGATGATTATCGCCTGGATGAGGGAAATATCCAAATCTTTTATAAACTTCAAAAGTAAGCGTGGAAAATTCAAAGGGATCTTCATACTTTTTAAAATAATTCATCGCTTTTTCATTAAATTCAAGCATCAAAGATTTATTTGTTCTTAAATCTTTAAGATCTAAAAGAAATCCAAAATGATTCAAGCCCGCAACCGTCATTCGAAGGTTTTCCAGTTTTATATTTAACATTCTAGGAAGATGAATTTCAAGGAAATGGATTTGATGACACAATCCAATAAAATTAATATCTACTGCTCTCTTAATTGCTAAGCAAACCCGAGACATTGGGTTTGAAAAATTAATAAAAAAAGCTTTAGGGCATATTTTTTCGACATCTTTTACAATATCGATAATAGGTGGAATGATTCTAAATGCATGAAACGTACCACCTGGACCACCACACTCACCCAGAATCTGAGTTGAACCATATTCTCGAGGTATAGTGTAATCTTGCCACCAAAGTTTCATTCTATCTCCAACCTCAATCGAGCTAATTATGAAATCTGCATCTTTTAAAGCTTCTTTTCGATTTAGAGTTTTTTGCAATTCAAATTTATTATTTGCTTTTTCATTTTCAATGGAGAGTAATTCATAAATAATATCTAATTTTTCTTTATCAATATCATTTAATACTACAGTAGAACCGTTAAGAACTTCACTCTGATATAGATCTGAAAACATTGAAGGACCAAATGATGTGGAACCAGCTCCAATTAAAACGATTTTCTTTTCCATAGTTAATATTTACATTTTTATTTTATTTTTTAAATTATATCGATATATTTTATCATTATTACTATTTTTAAAATTTAATTGGATTCTGAAAACTTTTATAATTCGCTATGTTCTATAGCATAAGATTTAAATAGAATATCTTAATTAATTATAGTAATAACTATGATTTCGAATAATATTACCTTTAATAGGAAAGCATTATCAGTAGTTGTAGTATTAGAGGTAGTATTATAAAGAAGAGAGCATTTCCGACTAACCTTTTTTTTATGAAATATCTGCGGGATTGTTCTCTTGGGAATATAATCATATTTTATTTCTAAAAAGGTCATCGGATCGGTGCTTTCTTGTTTAACAGCCATATCATAAATAGAAAAAAATAAAAAGGAGGTAAAAAAGAGGTGGCTATAATAAAACAAGGGTCAATATTAAAGTCCAAAAAAAGTAAAGGAAAAACCTATATGACTATGCTTCTTGATCATACAAGGTTTGCTCTTCCTGCTGAGTGCTTTATTAATTATGAAGAAATTGCGTGGTAAAATATAAATAATTATATATTTTTGAAATGTTTACAGAATTTTGAAAAATGATTTTAAAAATTAAAGAATTTTCTCTATTCTTTTTAACGCTTCTTTGATGGTTTCAACGGATTGTGTTAAAGCAAATCTGACAAAACCTTCTCCATATTTTCCAAAACCAACTCCAGGCGTTAATATTACCCCCACATTTATTAATTTTTTAACAAATTCCAAACAAGTCAAATTACAATATTGTTCTGGAATTTGGGTCCAAATATAAAAGGTGGCATGGGGTTTATCTGTTTTCCATCCTATATCATTTAAACCTTTAACTAAAACATCTCGCCTTTTTTGATAGATATCCATATTTTTTTGGATGATCTCTGGTTTTTTTTCTGATTTGTATTCATTTAAACCTTTGATTACTGCTTTTTGAATAAAAATTGGTCCACCAGAATCAATTTGAGATTTTACTTTTCGTAAGCCTTCAATAATATAAGCATTTCCTGCAATCCAACCGCATCGAAAGCCAGTCATATTAAACATTTTTGAGGCGCTATTGATTTCAACGTGTTCCTGGCTTATTTGTAAAATGCTTGGTGCAATATAATCATCAAAAGTGAATTCAGAATAAGGATTATCATGAACAATAAAAAATTTATAATCTTCGGCATAATCAACTAATTTCTTTAAATATGATTTAGGGATAATAGCTCCTGTAGGATTATTCGGATAGTTTATATACATCATTTTTGCTTTTATCAAAATATCTGAATCAATAGCTTCTATATCTGGTAAAAAATTATTTTCTTTTTTTAAAGGCATTAAATAAGGCTCTCCATCGCATAGTTTTGTAGCGCCATTCTCATATACGGGATATCCCGGATTTGGACATAGAACAATATCTCCCGGTTCAATAAATGCTCTTGCAATATTGGCAACTCCTTCTTTTCCCCCTATTACATGAGATATTTCTGTTTCAGGATCTAAATCGATGCCATACCGAACTTTATTCCAACGAGCAATACCCTCTCTATAAAAAGTCTCTCCTTTAGAGGTTGGATAATTTTGATTCTCTGGTACTTTTACTTGCTCTATTAATTCATTTACGATTAATTCTGGTGTTGTTAAATCCGGATCTCCAATTCCAAGCTTTATTAAACTTTCCCCAGCCCTTTTTTTTTCAGCTATCAATTCTTCTATTTGAGCAAAAATATATTTAGGTAATCGAGTTAATCTTTTCGCGTAATCTATTTTCATATTAGTTTGCGTTAAGTTAGAATTTAGAATTAAGTAAAGTTAATTATTAAAAAAGCTATAAAAATCTTATGTTAATAGTAATAAAATTGGTTTTTATTCTTAACTTTATAAAACCTTATTTGAAGAACATTACTTTCTTTTCTTATTTATTACTAAAAAAAGCATAATAATCTCTATAAACTAAATTAAATAAAAAAAAAAGAAATTTATAAGTTTTACACTTTTTCTGGCAGTTCATATTCTTCTGGCTTTATGAATAGAAATGGTAATATCCCAATATTAGAAGTTAGCCCTAAAAAGATGAAAATTATTGCAAACGTAAAGTATATCCCAGAACCAGTTAAAATTGTGATTATTATATTAATAGAAATTAAGCCGAGTTGGGAACCTATATTTGCAAATGAATTGCATGTGGCATAATAAGTACTATCCACCTCTGGGTAAAGCTGAGAAACTTGTCCTATAATAGCTGAGAATCCACTATTTCTCCATCCATTTGTGGAGCCTGCAATAAAAGCAAATATTAGTAAGATCAAATACGGTGCGGGAATTATAAAAATTATTAATGAAATTGTTGTAACTATCATTGAAGAGTAAAAAGACCATTTTCTAGATACAATATCAGCAATATATCCTCCAATAAGTGCTCCAGCAATTACTCCTAAGCCAATTATAAAAGAAATGAATGCGTTAGCACCATATAAATCTGTATTTTCTTCAATAGCGCCAGTATTGATTATTCCCCCTTCAAATAGTAAATCACCTGTCTGGAAAAGAATAAATAACGAAACGAATAAGAAGATAACACCATCAACAAATGCATTAAATAATGCAAATGAAAAGACCGTCCAATTTTTCTTTTTTCCAAAAACTGTTTTCAGATTATCTAAAATTTCAATTTCAGTTATGACTTTAAGTTCTTTCACGATTAAAATTAAAAAACTGGTAGCAATCCCCACCATCCCATATACAAAGAATACTACCTCGATATTTATTCCTATCAACGAATAAATAAAAACTACTATCGGTCCTCCCAAAATCATTCCCACAGAACGAAATCCCCAACAAATTCCTTGTACTCTACCTAATTGTTGTTTTGGACAATTGTCCAAAATCATACCGTCAATCGTAGTATCAGCAATCGCCATTCCAAGGGTAGCGATTGGGCCAAAAATAGTAAATATTAATAGAGCGTTTATCTCTGTGACTATGAAAGGAATAATCATCCAAACTATTCCTGATAATATTGAGGAGCCAATTATCCATGGTTTCCTTCTCCCTAATCTCTTAACCGAATATTTATCTGAGAGCATTCCATAAATGAATTTAACTGCGAATGGAATGAGAACAATTGTTCCTAAAGTTCCTATATCTGTAGCTCCTACTGCTCCCAATTGAAGAATAAGAAAAATTGGTATCACGCTAGTAAAAAGACTAAAACAGACTCCTTGTATGAAATAATTTAGCGAAAAGATTCCAATATAAGATGCTTTAAATTTTGGTTTTTGTTCCATTATTGACATTAAAAAGTTTATTATTTTTGTTAATTCAATAAAATATGTTAAACTTATATTTATAAATATAGCATGAAAATTTCTTTAGCTTATTTTATATATGAAAAAATTTTAAATAAACATTCAATAATAATAATAATAGCATAGGATAATCAAACAATAATTAATATTTATAAGCTCAAAATATTTGGTCTTGTTTTTCCTATACCAGAAAAAATACTAGCTAAATTATTAAGGGAACAATCTGAATAATGGTTAAAATACGATATAATAACAAATGCGGAAAAAATAAGAAAGAGGTTGAATAGTCTTGGGAAGACGAACGATGAGGAGACATGTAAAATACCCTCCCCCTAATAGTTTTTATTTTACAGATACCTCACCTATACCAGAAAATTCCATAACTATGAGTATTGCGGAATTTGAAGCAATGAGATTGAAACATTACATAAATCTCACTCAAAAAGATGCTGCCGATAAAATGAATGTCTCGCAACCCACATTCTCAAGAGTATTGGAAAGTGCTCATAAAGTCGTCACAAAGGCGTTAATTGAAGGAAAGCAAATTAGAGTGATTGGGGGCAACATCAGATTTAAAAAAGGATTTAAAGGATACGGATGCCTTAAATGTGATTATGAATGGCAGGATGAAAATGCATCCAAAGAAAAGAAAACAGACTGCCCAAAATGTGGTTCTTCTAAAGTATATTATTTAGTAAAGGAACCTCTTTAATCATTTCCATTTTTAGCTGTTTATGAGTTGGATATTAATGATTAACTTTTTCAATATTATTAGCTTTTTTATTACAACTTTTTCATTTAAAAATTCTTTTAAATATTTAAAAAAAAGGGATATTTATTAAAATAGACAAAACATGGTATAAAGTAGCAAGGAGAATTGTAAATGCTGGGAATATACCTTTTCCTATCAATCAAACTTTAATTGAAATATTGCAGATCCTAATCAAGGAAGAATATGCAGAATTCATTGCTTCTGTGTTTTTAAAGCCTAGCCTAAATATGGATCAAATCAAAAAAAAGACTGATTTAAATGAAGAAACTATCTTGAAAATTCTTAATGATTTGATGAATAATGGTATTATAGTGGGAACTCAATCACGATCCAAAAGAATAACAGTATATCGTTTAATGTCTCCTTTTCCTGGCATTTTTGAATATACTCTCATGAAAGGAGAAACTAGCGAAAAAGAAAAAAGATTAGTACAGCTATTTGATAAACTCTTTAAAGAAATGAGCGAAATTACTCAAAGTAATTATGAAAATATAGTACCCCAATTTAAAAACTTCCCTCCCATTGATAGAATCGTTCCTGTGGAGGAAGAAATTAAGGATATAAAAGGAGAAACAGTTATTCCTTTTGAGGAAGTTTCGAAAATTATTGATAATTATGATAATATAGCGTTAGTTCATTGTTATTGTCGACACGAGAAAGATCTATTAGGGGATCCATGTAAGGTCACTGATGAGCGAAAGAACTGCTTTCTATTCGGTAAAAGTGCTCAGTTTGTAATTGATCATAACTTCGGAAGACCAGCAAGTAAAGAAGAGGTAATAAAATTATTAATTTCTGCTGAAGATGATGGATTAGTTCATAAAGCCTTTCATATTCATTCTGATACAGAAAAAGAAGAGGAAGCTTTATGTAATTGCTGTAAATGCTGTTGTGGAATTTTCCAGCTTTATTATAAGGGAATCATGCCATATCATTGTTACACTTCATATATTTCCCAAATTATTGATGAGAAATGTATTGGATGTGGTACCTGCGTTAATATTTGTCCAATGGAAACAATTCACTTAGAAGATACAATTGCAGTTTTGAATGAAAATAAATGTATTGGCTGCGGTCTCTGTGTACACCATTGTCCTGAAGAAGCGATAATTTTAAAACGGACCGGTTTACGAGAAGTTTTTGTCCCTCCACCAAAAAAAGTATAAGTATATTTTTATTTTATATACCAAAATTATTTTGAATAATTATTTCTACCTTAATAATTTCAATTAATCAAAATTTTTTTATTAAATGTTAAAAAAAGCTATAAAAAGCATAAAAAAAGTTTTAAGAATTTATTAAATTATTAATAACAAGCTCAGAAATATCAGCAGAGTACTCACCCGTTCTTCTGATACTTTCGACAATATAACCTATGGCTATGGATGTATCTATATAGTTTTGAATAGGTTCAAGCGTAATATTTTCACATGCATTTACTAATTTAGACACAGATTCAATATTTTCATTTGCCAATTTTATATCTTTATTCATCCTCGCCGTTAAACTCTGATTTAAAAGTTCTAAGGCAATTTTACTTGCGTTTGAGATTTTTTCGATTAATTCCTGTTTAATTCCGTTTTTGATTAAGTTTTTAACGTTTCGTGCGACTCTAACCGCATGGTCCGCTATTCGTTCCAGATATCTACTCATTTGCTGGTAATAATTAGCATCCTCCAGATTGATTCCCATTTTTTGAGAAAGCATAATATCTCTCAGAACTATATTCGATTGCCTGCCGATTAGCCAATGCAATCTGTCGATATCATCGTCTCGATTAATAACCTCATCAGCTAATTTTTTGTTTTTTTCTTTTAAAGCTCTAATTGCATCTTCATGCATGCTCTCTGCTAAAATATACATTCGCTTGATTGTTTTATCAAAGGGCATTTCTTTTGGATTAAGAAGATCCTTTATCGAAATATACGTATTAGTTTCCTCCACAATTTCTGGACCAATCGTAATTTGAGTGAAATCCGTAATACAATTTCTAATAAAGGGTTCAAATTTTTTACTGGATTTTATGATAATCTGTGAAAATCCCATGATATATGTTGAGATTAGTACTCGAAATAAGAAATTATAATCTTCATACTCATCGGCAATAATTTCTTTCGATTTTAAAATGTCTTCGGAATTAATCTTAGGAGTGATTAACAGATTTCCATCGGGTTGTGCTATAATCCCTACCGTATCTTTTTTCTCAATATTATTTTTTTCTATCCATGGTTTTGGAAGACTCACTATATAAGATGAGCCCCCAGTTTGTTGAACTTTACGAGTCTCAATATTATACATTTTTGTTTCCTATCTTTTATTTGTTTTTGATTAAAGAAATATAGAATATAATATTAATCTATATATTTTATATATATATTTTTGATCATTCTAAATATAAATTTATTATTTTAATATATAATTACAAAACCCTGTTATTTATGGTAAGAACATCAATAATAAAAGATTCGTATTGAATCAGAAATAAATATTATAATTTATTATACTTTTTTTGATCTTTTTATTATAAGTATTTTCTAAATTAGACTTTTTCCTATAGCACTTTCTGCTGGATGGGTACCCAATAATTTTAGAAGCGTGGAGACAATATCAGTAATTTTACAAAAAGTTATTTCTCTTTTTGGAATATCATTTGAGCCAGAAATGATTAAGGGAACAATTGAACTCTTTCTCGCACCAATATCGTGTGAATATAGATTATTACTTTTCTTTCTACCATGCTGAATATTATAAACAATTGTTCCCTCAGTGCTCAAAATTATATCTGCGCTTCGAGGATTTTTAAAATGCCTACAAAGTAGATCCGGATAAAGAGGAAAATCTAAATGATGCGTTGCTTCTAACCACTCCTCAATAGAATGAAATTTTCCATCTAAATATGTGCTCGCTCTTTTATCTTTACAATATCCAAACACATCTCTTTCATTATTATTTTCAAAAATATATCGAGCTTGCATTTGTTTTCCTGTACCCCGATATTCTATTCTTCCATGGATACAATTTTCTTTTCCAACTCTCCTTTTTAAAAAGATTTGTCCTTTCTGATGGGTATTATTATTATCTTTATAATACATTAACTTAGTTCCTTCTATTTTAAACAATTTATCAAATAAATTAATCTTTTTAGGACCAAATTTCTCCAATTCCTCTATTGAAGGATTTCCCCATCTAATTTTTCTATCTAAATTGTTATATTTAAAATAGAAAAATCCTAGTGCTCCGAATTCAGCTATATTCACATTTACGCTAATATTTTTTCGTTGGTGATAATTTACAAGACCAAGCCCCTCGTATATATTATCCAAATTACCAATTTTATTTGCTCTATAATTCCCATGATCTGAAGTGATAGCAATTGCCGTATCTTCTAAATATCCTAATTGTTTTAACCCCGCAATTAATTTTCCAATAACTCGATCGATATGTAAAAGATTCAATTTATATAGTGGGTCTGAATTTCCATATCTATGCATTAAAACATCTGATGTTAAAAACCAAATAAGTGAGCAAATTGGAGCTTCATTAGTCTCAAAATATTTAGTAGGATGTTTAAAAGTCTCTAATAATTTTTGAACGACAATATTATTCGTATATTTAATAATTGTTTTGATATTTTTGTAATAATTAATCAATAAATAATAAAAAATTAGCTTAATCTTGCGATTTGGAAAGAAATAGTCTACACCTCTATTAATAAATTGGGCGATGCTTGTTTTATTTCCTTCAGGGATCATTTCGCATATTGTTTGACAATTTTTTCCCATATCTTCATTCATTTTATAAATTTCTAATTTAGTAGAACCATAATTCCGTATGAGTGGGGGATTATAATCTCTACCCATCCAATTAGATAAAGGAATTCCATGACATTTCTCATGTCTATAATCACCTGTATATGTTCCAGTTATTATTGACACTTGCGTAGGATAAGTGATTGCGGGAAAGTCAGTTACACAATTCTTGGAATAAATCCCATTTTCCATTAAAGTCTTACAATTGGGAAGTAAACCTTTATTAATCAAATGAAAAAATTGCTTGCTCCTAACATCATCAATTATGCATAAAATAATTCTATTTACTTTACTTTTTGCCAATGATTTTCTACTCAGTCATTATTATTTTATAATATTTAATTATAAAAGTAATATCAAAAGCCATAAATAATCTCGTTGTATATAAATATAATAGTAATAGGATTATTATTAATTATAATTTTAATTAAGAGTTTTCCATATTTTCTTTTCAAAAATGTTTAAATTAGTTTCTTATTATATTTAGATTATTGATACTTAAGTAGAGAATTCTCTGAATTAAAAAAAATAATGGAAAAATTAGACGAGTTATTTAAAAAGTATAAATCGCTTTTTGTAGAGCGTGAAGATGAAATAAAACAATATCTCTTAAAATATAAGAGAGAGGATTTTATAAAGCGTGATGTCATAGATATAAAGCGAATTGACGCTACTGAAAGATTAAAAACTTCTGGGTTTTCCGAAAATCTGGCAATGTGGCAAAATTTTTACAAAAATATTATTCTAAGTACTTGTATAGATATGGGGCTTGAACAGAAAAGATATGATTATAAATTTTATTTCACAGAAGAAAAAATCGATTCGGAATTATTAGAAAAAGTAGAAGATATTATAAAAGAAGCGAATAAACTTAAAAAGCTGACTAAATTTGAGGAGGCTCTTTCTAAAGTAGATGTCGTAGAAGATTTAGTGAGGGAAAAAAAAGATATATATTTTAATGAGCAATTAAGAATTTTAAGGAATGAGATAAAAGAAGCTGAGGAAAATTTCCATAATAAACTACAAGAGATTGGTAAATTAGAAGAAGGAGTAGAAAAAGATCGAAAAAACCAATTATTCGAAGATGCTATTACAAAAAGTGAAGAGATCATTATAATCGCGAAATCTATTAGAAAAAAAGGAATTGAAAATAAATATAAATCTATTATTGAAGAAATAGAAAAAGAAAAAATTGAAAGCAATGTTGCAGTGTTAGAGGAAAAAGTTAAAGAGAATCGAGATTCGGGAAGATATAATGTAGCCATTAATCATTGCGAGGAAATTATTGATCTTGCCAGCTCTATAAACTTGAAAAATAAAAAAAAGGAATATCTAAAAATCATCGATGAAATTAAAAAGGAGATTGAAAAGGAAAAGGAAAAAGCAGTACTTGATAATAAAATTACGCAATTACAAAAACAATTTAAAGAAGTAAAAAAAAGAAAGAATTACGAAGAAGCTTTAGAAATTGCATTAGAAGTGATTCAATTAGCAAGCTTAATCAATAATGAGAAAACATGGGAGGAATATACTAAACAAAAAGATGAAATTATTCTGTTAATGGAAGAAAAATACAAAATTAAACAACAAAAGGAAATTATAAATATAATAGAAGAGTTAGAAACACAAATTAAAAAAGACCAAGATCAAAAAAATTATGAAGAAGTAATTGAGATTTCCAATAAAATAATAGAATTGAGTACCTCTATTGAAAGAGAAGACATTATTAGCCAATATGCACAACTTATTGAGGATACTAAGGATAATATTCGTCAAAGAAATGAGGAACAAAAAATTGGAGACCAGATAAAAGAATTGGATTTAGAATTAAAAACAAATAAAGAAAAAAAACGATTACAAAATGCTCTTCTAAATTGTACTGATATCATTAATTTAGCACAAAAAATTAATGATGAGAGGCTTGTTGAAAAATTTTCAGAGATAAAAGCCGAAATTGAAGAAAAAATAGAAAATGAAAGAAAAGGAGCGCTCGTCTCTAAAAATTATGATTTTAATTGGGATTTCAATACTACAGGAGCAATTTTAACTTGTTGCACATTAAAAACTAAAGAAAAAGTGTATCTTATTTATGGAGGACATGATAAAAAACTGTTTTTATTAGATCAAAATGCTAAATTATTAAGTTCTATTGAATTTGATGGATGGGTTCGCTGTGCCTTTTCAATAGACTTTGATCAAGACGGGATAGAAGAGATTCTGGCAGGAACGGGTGATGGAAATATGCTGGTTCTCAAATTCGATAAACAAAAAGAAAAATTACAGGGAATATTTCATCAAAAAAGCCAAGGAAAGATATTATGTTGTTGCGCGGGAGATTTAAACAGAAATGGTATCATGGATTTTATTTTCGGTCTAGAAAGGAAAAAAGTAAAAATATATGAAGGGCTTGAGTCAAAAGAACCTAAATTTATTCTTTATTATTCCTCATGGGTTACCGCTTGTACAGTTGGCGCTCTAAAACTACCTGAATTAAAAAATCCAATTTTAGGACTTTTAGTAGGTACTCAAAATGGTATTTTACAGCTAATATACATAGAGAATAATAGTTTGGAAATCTTATGGCAAAAAGATTTAAGCAAAAGAATTAATGATATTCGTGTTGTTGATATAACAAATAATGGTTATAATGAGATTATCATCGCTTGTAATGATTCTCATTTAAAAATTCTCAATAGTAGTGGAGATCGGCTATTATACATTAAAACTACCGAAGGAAGACCTTTAACATTATGCGTTGACGATATAGATGACGATGGAGCACAAGAATTAATAGTTGGTGGTTCCCATGGAAAATTAAGTGTATATCAGAATAATAAATTGGATTCAACAGATATAAAATTAAAATGGAAAACCACGGGAAAAACTTCGATTCAGTCAATAATTTCTCTTTATAATAAGAGAGAAGGGGTGAAACAGATTATTTATGGTGGTTATGACCGAAAAATTCAAAGTATAACAGATTTTGAATGGGGGAAGAAGAAAAAGCTTGAAATTATTAACAAAATCAAATTACCAAAACCCAAAGAAAAAATTGAGAAAAAATTTACTGTAGTTCACACTAATTTAAGGGAATTTATTATTGAATTATTTCAAAGTAAATTATATATTATTACTGAAGCACTTTTCACCGAACTATTGAATTTTGGGTATAAGAAAGAAGATATTAAAAAAGAAATCACCTTTTTAAAAGAAAATAAATTTATTATTAAACAAAAAACGGATTTACCACTTTGGACAATAAATAAACAAAAATCAATTCCAGATCTCAACCAATAACAAGAAATCTTTATAAAAGAGTAAGATGATTTGGCTTAAGCATTAATAAAAAGGTAATAAAAAAAAATAGATTTATATTTACAAAAAGAATTTATAAGGCGAGCTGGGCATCCGATGGATGATACTCTCCCTTACCTGTAATCTCATAGGTTATTTCTAATCTTTCGGCTGGTTCTAACTCATCAATTTCCCATTTAAGCGTGTCTTCTCCCACTTCATCGGTTATTTCTGGTTTCATAGAATATTCTCCATATTCGAAAGAATCTGGCACTTTATCCATTAATACTAAGTTCTCTAATGGCATTTCACCAATATTTTCAATGGATAAAATGATTTTGTAAGTCCCAAGGTCTCCAATGGGCATAACTTCTTTCCCAACACGGAATTTTCTTCTAAGATGAACAGATTCAATAACTGGTACTTCTGGAACGAATTCAATTTCCTGACTAACGGGTAAAGTATTTGCTAGGTAAACAACCTCAGATTCGAATACAGCTTCTTTCGATGGGTTCATTCCGTGAATAGGATATCGAATTTCTATGACTGATTCTGGTTCAAACATTCCAGTTGTAGAATCTTTTAAATTTCGCATAGAAATTTGAAGCGTTTCTTTTGAAACACTTATGGCATCTGGATCAACTTCAATTTCACTATCATCCCACAATACTGTTATTTCATCCTTAGAGGGAGGTCGAAATTCAGAAGTAAAGTTTCTATGAATGATTTTGAGTTCATTAAATGGTGCTGACCCATTATTTTCAATCATTAGAGATGCATAGACAGGTGTTTCTTTATATGTAGGAATTGCGATAGTTTCTACAACTCTCTTTTTGATCTCTTCTTTACGACTATATACAACATCTCCAGTGATGCTGGCAACATATAATTCTACCTGATCAATAGCTAAGGTTCCATTAACAGTTGTCTGGAAATCGGGCATTACTCGAAATTCGAGTAGTTTACTAAATCGTGGAATATCCGATGACTCGTACATCCAAGATTTACTGAACCATCGTGCGCCGGCCGGTAGAGGAGGCACATCATTAGGGTCTACATCCACTAATTTCACTGACTCATCCTCAGGAGAATAGACATCTGCATTTAATAGCTGTAAGATAAATTCAGAAGTGTTTTCAAACACGAGAGAGCAATCCCATACTTCGGGTTCTTCATCTCTTTCTATAGCATCCACATAAAATCTGTTTCGAGTATATGCATCAAATTTGTCTATTGCCAAGCCTTTCGCAAAAGAGGACATTCCTTTGTATTTGACATCAATAGTTCCGGTGCTTATTTTATCAATACTTTCTGCCATAACAGAAGCATTAAATTTCAGAAGGATTGTGCTTCCAGAAGGGATTTTTTCTTCGATAGTCCATACAATTTGCCCCTCTCCAACATCCGCATATCCTGCAGAAGTATCAGTAATATTTACGTCCAAGAAATCGTTAGGAATCTCCTTAGTTAATTCTATATTTTTCACTGCAGACGGAAATAAATTTTTAATAGCAATCGTAAAGTGGACTGGATTTTCTTTTTGAATAGGGATAGCATAAGATTCTAAATTAAACGCTTGACTTGAAGTGGACTCTTCTTCAATTTCTTCTTCCTCAATTCTGTCCAAATCTCGTTCGATATCTCTTCTATTTAAAACTCTATCAGCATCAGGCAAACTATTAATATATTCTTTCACTAGAAGTAAATTCTTTGCTTCACCGCTCAATTTAAAGTCTCTTGAATCCACATTATTATCTTTATCTGTACCTAATTCAATTATTTTTATCTCTTCAGATTTTAAGTTAGTTCCTTCTATATTTTTTAAGCTTAAATCGATATCCCATAAACGATCCTTTTTTGAGGGATTTTCGACATTCAGTTTACCTTTAAAATCGATAGATTTAATCTTTGCTTCATGGTCCTGCTCTACATTTACTTCCTCCATAATCTTCACAATTGCCAGAAGTCCCTCTCTGTTTCCATCTTTTAGCGCGATAGCTCCTTCTAATTCCCCAGTATCTTCATCATACGTTTCGATGACAGGAGTAGATTTGTCAGTATCAATTAATTCGACACGGCCAACGTCCATTTCTGTTCTTCTTAATCCTTCTGCTTCAAGTTTTTCCTCGGCATCCTCAACATCCCACCCAATTTCTTTTCTCTTCTTTTTTTCTTTTTCTCCGCCACCAAATAAAGGCATTAATTTTTCACATCCTTATTAATTTATTATGATTATTTTTTTTAAATTGAATCTTAATATTTTTTTTAAAGATTAAGTTAATAATCACTTACGATTGATTAAAAACTTAATGGTTTATTTTTTTTTTAATCAAAAATATTTCTAGCTAAAGCAAATTATTTCTATTTGATATCTATAATATTAATTTCTACCATACTAAGGTATCAATTAAATTATAATGTAATAGATCACATCCTAAAAAAAGAAAACTATGAAGAATTAAGGTTTAATGGAAAAAAAAGATAAATTAGTTGCTAGCTTAAGAGAATTATGTTTGATATTAATATTATAAAAAAAAGAGTTAATTAGTATATTCTTCTTAGAATAAATTTATTCACGTATCATAAAAATTATTTATTTCTACAGTCTAAATAAAATAGAAAAAAGAGAGGAATATTGAAATTTTAAAAAGCTTAATAATCCTTTTTCAATTAAAAAATTATATCTGAGCATTTTCTATAAGAAATAGATTTTGGTTCTACAAGTATATTAGAAACGATATAAAAAAGAAAATTAAAAACTAAGCAAAATATATAGATTTTAAGGTGATTCAAGATTCCAACTTATAAAAGAGAGAAAAAGAAGAGAAAAACGATTTCAAAATCTTCATTGATTACATTAATTATAATTTTAGCATTTATTATAAGTTCTCTTGCTATTATTATCTCTATTTCATTAATTGCTTAAATGTCCTTTATTCCATAAATTGGATTCATAAATATATTAAAATAAAAAAAATGAGATTATACAATTATAATATTTTGCTTAGATAGAAAGTTCTTTTATATATTCCACAAGTTCGTTATAAACTTTTTCAAATTCCGTAAATTTAAACGAGTCAAGGATTTCCGTGGCCCAAATATTGCTATAACCAAAATCATAATTAATCTTATATTTTTGACCTTCTTCAAATTTTTTCATCAATAAATAGCATCCAATTTCTGAAACAATCTCGTTTTTAAGTTCTCCATCCTTATCAGAAGTTAATAAACCTTTTTTAGCGCTAATGTGGGTCCCTAATTGATGAAATACGTCATGCGATGTTTTTTTATGGACTATTATGGTTTTATTATCTTTTTCATAAGTTCCCTTTTCACCAGTTATATCCTCTTCAATAGTAACTTCGGGAAAGTTTTTATCAGTGAATTCAAGAGCCCTTTCATATTCTATTTCTTCCATTTCTTCCGCAAGTTTTTTTACCTCCTCTTTCTGGGCGAGAAAATCCTCATATTTGTTCGTCTGACTAATATCAAATACCGTTCCCATCTTATACCCTTTTAATTCTTCTTGAGCTTTTGATTTGAACACAGGAACAAAAATTTTAAATCCGTACGGTTTAGATTTATCGGGATTTTTTTTCACTTGAGCACCCATTCTTTTCCAATTGATATAACTATTAATAATCCCATTAAATTCTTTATCTCCTCGATTTCGTGCTTGAGCAAGGACCATTAAGTAATTCCTTACAGAATATCCATGTCTCTCCTTAAGATTTCTAAGTTTTTCAGCTTTTTCTGGATCTTGTTCTTCTAATTGTTCAATTCTTTCATCTAGATTTAAAGCTTCATCTTTCACTTGCTCTAAATCCCTAATTTTATCCACAGATTCCACTACATCTTTTAAAGTTTGAGTTTCAAGGAACTCTTCAAAATCCTCTTGTAATTGTTTTTTTTCTTCCTCCTTTTGTCGTCGATATTCCTCTTTTTCTTCTTCCGTGAATTCTTTCCATCCCTTTTCCTCCTCTTCTTCTTCCTCTTCTTCTAACTCTATATATTCATCTTGAATTTCAGTTTTTACTTCTTCTTGTTTTTTTAGAGTATAACTTTCCAAAGGTTTTCCTTTCTCAATAATGACGGGATAATTTTTAGCATGCATTATTTCTTTCGGAGCATATTCGCCAGAGCCAGATACCTCATACGTGATTTCTATCATCTCTTCTTCTTTTAGTTCTTCAATTTCCCATTTAATGATAGTCTCTCCATTCTGTTCCATGCTTAATGGTTCTTGCGTACTTTTTTCAAATTTAAAATATTCAGGTATAATATCAACCAATTCTAATTCTTCTAAAATAATAGTACTATTATTTTGGGCAGTCAGAATTATTTCATAATTGCCAAAAGCACTCAAAGGAATGATTTCCTTACTAAGTCGTATCTTTCTTCTTATATGAATTGCCTCAATAATAGGCACTTCTGGTCGTACTTCGAGAGGAATAATTTCTGGATATGTATTTGCGGTATAGATAACATCTGACTCAAAGCGAGCTTTTTGAGAAGGATTAATGATTTGTATGGGATAATTTACAAAAAGGATATCACCCGGATTGAACAGTCCAATATCCGTATTTCTTAAATCATTTATTTGAATGCTTAAAGTATTATTTTTTATGGATATCTCAACAGCATCAAAGAATTCCACCAGTTTATCATTAACTTTAAAAGCAATATCATTAGTCTCAGGTGTTCTAAATTCATTTGTAAAAAATTGCTGAATTATTCCGATTTCATTTATTGGTGCTGAACCATTATTTTCAATTTTTAAAGAGCAATATACTTCCCCTCGCTTATATGTAGGTACTCTTATATCTTTAGTGATTCTTTCGGTAATTTCCTCTTCACGACTATATACAACATCCCCAGTTATACTTGATACAAATAATTGAACATCAGAAATCATTAAATTTCCGCTAACTATTGTTTTGACTTCAGGCAAGACTCGAAATTCAACATTTTTCCTAAAGGAAGGATAATCACTAAATTCATATTCCCAAGGTTCTGAAGTCCATTGTCCATTCCCTCCCAATTTTGGTGTGTATGTGGAATCGATTGCTATGAACTTATTTTCGGGTTCCTCGGGAGCATGAATATCGATATCTAACAGTTCAATACAAAATTCCGTCGGATTATTGAATGTAAATTGGCAAACCCAATTTTCAGGGGCCTCATCTCGCTCAACAATATCTATATAATGGCTATTATGAGTATATGCAGAGTGGTCTTTTATATTCAGATCTCCTGTAAATGAAATATCACTTAAGTAATTTGCATTTATTGGGCCTGTTTCCCTTCCATCAATGCTTTCTACTAAAATATTTGCGGATATTTTTATCATTTCTGAAAGATCAGGATTTAATTCTTCTACTTTCCAAATAATCTCATCATTGTCATTGAGATTTACTTTACCTGCAGAATTAGATATAATAGAGATATTTGAAAAAAGTTCTGGAAATTGTTTCGTAATATTAATGGCTTTAATTGGTGTGTCAGAAATATTTTTAATCACAATAGCAAAAAATATAGTATTATCTTGATCAATGGCTATCCCAAATGATTCTAATAGATTTTCTCTATTCTCTATTGCTACTTTTTCTTGCCTTAATTCATTAAGGTCTCGTGCAACATCTTTAAGGTTAAGAATCTTATTTGCATTTAGGGAAGAATTAATATACTCTTTTATGAGTAATTGATTTTTTGGAGCTTCAGTTTCCAATTTGAATTGTTGTAAATATTCATTATTATCATCATCAACACCCAATTCTTTAATAGTTATCTTGTCTGATTCTAAATCAGTAGCTTCAATCTTATTCAATAATACTTCAATATCCCATAATCTATTTTTATCAGAAGGGTTTTTAACCTTAATATTTCCATTAAATTCGAATGAATCAATTTTTGTATTATGATCTTGGGAGAGATTAACTTCCTCTGAAATCTCAATTATGTATTTTAAACATTCATCCTCAGCGTATACTTTTACTTCTTCACTTTCAAATTTTTCCTCATATTCTTTCGGTTTCTTCTCTTTTTTTAAATCTTCCTCGTCCCAAACCATTTCTTTTTTTTCTTGCTTTCCACTAAATACCGGCATTTTTAATTTTATGATTCGTGTTTTGTTAATAAACTATAATCATTATAATATAAAACATTATTCACGATTCTAAAACTTTTAGATCAGCTTATTAAATTGTATTTGAATCATAAAAGAAAAAATAAAAAAAAACCCGAAAAGAAGTGAATTAAAATTTGCCTTATTAAAGCTTTTCCTTAACTTTTACCCTTTTGTATGAGATTATCATTAATCTAAAAATGTTATCTTTTCAAAATATCAATTGTCCAAAAAATTTCATTTTAAAGAATAATACATCATGTCTGTTTTATTAAAACTTAAAAATACACAAAAACTAAATATAAGTTTGGTTTTAATGTTAAATAACAAATAAAGAAATGGTAAAACTTATATGACGGAATGTTATATTTTTTTAAAAATTGAAGCTGGATTTGTAGAGGATGCTATATCAAAATTAAAAGAAATGGAAGAAATAAAAGAGGCAAATGTTGTTACTGGTTCAATTGATGCGATTTTAAAAGTGGAGGGAAAAGATATTCAAACGATCTCTAATGTGATTTTAAAGAGAATTCACCGTATCGATGGTATTGAAAGGACGTCAACTCATTTTATAGTTCCTATATAAATATTAAAATAATATCTTTTCTGGATAATATTTTTTTTGATATATCAAATTGGAATAGACTAAGCTGAGACTTTTTAATATAATATATTTAAACGAATAGAAATATAAAAAAAGATATAAAAAATAAAATTTAATATAAACATTCAAGCAGTCTTTTCTAATTCCATTTGTTTAATTGCTTCCGCACTTCTGAAGGGAATATCTTCCACAGATGAGCCCGCCCGATAGTTAAATTTCTCTGCAAATTGCTTTTTAAGCGCCTGAAAAATTAATGAAAGGGGTAAATCCACTGGACAATTATTGGAGCATTTTCCACATTGTACACATCTATCTGCCACATGTGCAATCCTCGTTAATTGATAACTCACATTATCAATATTTTTGTCCTTCCTTTTTTGTTGTAATATGCAATCTACGCAATAACATACAGGACATGCCCGTATACACATGCCACACATAGTACATTTGAGCAATTGCTCAATCTTTTGTTCTTGCGATAACTGATTCCATTCTTCAAGATCCTTTGCCCATTTTTGTTCAGCGGCTTCTAGTATTTCTTTCATTTTCTCTTCATGGGCGTTTTTAATGTCATTCGGTAAGTCTTTTACCTCTATTCCAGACTTTTCTAGTAATTCCGCACCTTTTTCAGAATAAACCTTTAAAATAACCGAATTGGAATCAATAGGTAATCCTATATTACTAATAGAAATATCTGCCATCACTGGCTTTTTTTGTGAACATCTGGAACAATTATCTGCAATATCCATTTCAACCTTTTTAGTCTTTCCATCGTCAAAGAGAAAAATGATGCCATCATCATCAACTTTTTCTTTAATAATCTTAGAAGGATCAATATTTTTTGCTTTTTTTAAGTTTTTTGAGACATCTAACATGAGACCTTGTTCTTCAAGTGCAATAATGAATAAGTTATCTAAATTGACTTGTCTGATTTTTGCAAGCTCAATTAACGCCCTAATATCACAAGGCCTTGCAATAAGACCGATTTTTTGGTTTTTTCCTCCATCAACGGATTTATGTAAATATTTTGATGCTGAATCTGTGCGAGCATATCCATACGCAATTAAATTTGACAAGGGAAACTTTTCAATTTCATCGGGGTTACTCCATAATATTGGAGATACAGTAAATCTGTCCTCTTCCCCCGTTTTTTTACTTACTTTTGTCTCTGCTCCGATAATTTTTTCGACTATTCCCTCCTTTAATAAAGCTTTTAATAAACCGGGGAAATCTTTTTCCATTATTAAGTATTGTGCTTTTACTTCCATTTACGTCCAACTCAATTTATAAAGTTAGAATTTGCACGTTATTTTGATTAAATATTTTAACTTTACAGTTATTTTTACTACTTTTTTATTACAAATTTATTACTTTATGTTCATTAATGGCACAAACCATTTCTTCAATGAGATTCTCGTTTTTTTAATCTCATATCATCAGGAAACATAATTATTTTTTTGAGGAGCCTTTTTTAAAAGGATTGGGACCCATTTTTTCGATTTGCTTATGAAATTCAGTCGCAATTTGCTGGAATTTCTGTCCTTCTGCAGAACTACAAAATTCCATTCGAAGTCGTGAGGATTCTATTCCAATCGATTCCATTACTTCTTTTAAATAATCAACTAATCTATAGGCGAAATAATTTCCATTTTCGTAATCGCATTCGCCGGGATATCATCCCACAACTAATACCCCATCAGATCCACGACCAAATGCTCGCATTATAAGGTCAGGATCGACTCGACCCGTGCATGGTACCATTACAGTTCTAAGAGATGTTGGATATTGGGCACGAATTGTGCCAGCCATATCAGCTCCTCCATATCCTCATTTCCGACAGAGGAAAGCCACTATCTTTATATTATCTTCCATTATTTTAGCCTCTTTAACCTATAATTGGCAATATTTCGTCTAAATATGCCATAAATTGATTATCTTTATAATGTGTTAATTCTATTGCTTTAGATGGGCATTGCGCTTCACAAATTCCACATCCTCTGCAACTGATAAGATCAACCTCAATTAATCCTTGTTCGTTTACCGAAATAGCACTATAGGGACACGCTAGTATGCATTTATAGCATTTTGCACATCGCTCATCAATAGGTTTGGCACGAATTAACTCTATTACGTATTTTTCATGATGCATAGGAATACTTGCGCTAGATGCTGCTCCTTTCGCTTGACTCACAGTAAGATCAATTGATTTTTGTCCTTGACAAGACCCTGCGATAAATACGCCTGGGACTTTGGTGCTAATAGGATCAAGCCGTGGATGTGCTTCCTTTAAAAAGCCATCTGGTGATTTTTCGATATTCATTACTTTTGCGATTTCATTGGTTCCTTGAGAGGGTAATGAGGCAGAAGATAATACCACCATATCAAATTCCTTCTCTATAATGGTATCCGATCCTACTGGTTCTAATTGTACTCGAATATTTTTCGTTTCTGGATCTTCCTCGATTTTTCCCACTAACCCTTTTACGAATAATATTCCTGCATTTCTAGCTCGTCGGTAATATTCTTCGTACATTTTACCTCCGCATCGCATATCGATGTAAGCTACGACTATTTCTGCATCAGGATATTCTGATTTAATCAGTTTAGAATTTTTTACTGATAAATTGCAGCATACGACACTACAATACTCATTACTATTTAAGTTTCTTGAACCCACGCAATTAATAAATAATATTCTTTTAGGGCGTTCTCTATCGGAAGGACGTTTCAAATGTCCCAATGTCGGACCATTTGGCGCAAGAATCCTTTCTAATTGCACTTGAGTGACTACGTTTTCAAATTTACCATAGCCATAATCATCCCCTTGATATAAGTCCCAACCAGTCGCAACTAATATTGTACCAATATCCAGTTCAATTATTTCGTCCTTTTGACTAAAATCAATTGCTTCATTATCACAAGCGTCTACGCACGCAAAACATTCCACACACGAGTTTCGCTCTATATTTGAAATAGCAGGAACTGCTTGTGCAAATGCAATATCTATACATTTACGAGCGGAAAGATTTTCATCAAAATAATTAGGAACATATATGGGACATACTTCAGTACAGGAACCACATCCAGTGCATAACCCTTCATTAACATATCGAGCCTTACGCTTTACTTGTACCTTAAAATTACCAATGTAGCCCTCAACCTTGACTACTTCGCTATAAGATAAAATTTCAACATTCGTGTTTCTCTCCACTTCGAGCATCAATGGACCCAGAATTCATATTGAACAATCATCTGTTGGAAAGGTTCTATCAAGCTGGGCCATTCTCCCTCCTATCGTAGTGTTCTTTTCTACTAAATAGACCTTATATCCCTCATTCCCTAAATCGATTGCTGCTGAAATTCCTCCAATTCCTCCACCAATAACTAAAGCTGTCGGAGTAACTGGTACTGTTTTTGTAGGAACTTCTTCCAATAAGCGTGATCTGGAAATTCCTGCTTTTACAAGTTCGATTGCTTTTTGCGTAGCTTTTTCTCTAATGGCGGGATCTTGATGGACATAAGAACAATGTTCTCTAATATTAATAAATTCTAAATATCTTTGCGGTAATCCTGCTTGCTTCAAAATATCCATAAATACTGGCTCATGAGTGAGGGGAGTACAAGCGGCTATAACAATGCGTTCCAGTCCCTTTTCCTTAATCTGTTCCTGAATATATTCAGAGCCACCAGAAGTACACATATTTAGATATTCAAAAGCACTCACACCTTCTAATTTATCGATTTCCTCAACAACTTTTGGGACATCAACAGTTCCGGCAACGTTAATTCCTCATCTACAAATAAAGGCTCCCACTTTAGGTTTATCGTTGGTCTGTTGTTCAGACAATTTTTCCACCTTTTCTTTAATACAACCTCCAATATTTTTGAGATTGAATAATTCCTTTTTATTTTTATTATTAGTGTTATATTGTAATTTTTGAAATATTACAATGTTTTAAAGATTAATCTTTATCAAAATCTCTCTGAATACTTAAAATAATTAATATATATAGATACTCATAACATAGCATTTCAATGGAATAATTAAAGAATTATTCATTTTTCAATTATTAAAATAAGATTTTTTGATCAAATGTGATAATTTCTTTAAAAACCTTTAAAACCAACTTTTTTTCAAAGACTAAAGTATAAATATCCCATTTTTCTCCCGCAAAAATTCATTTTAAAGAATATCTTTAAATATAAATAAGCATTTTATAAATTTAATTAAAATTTTAGTTGAGTATCATGCTTAGAAAAAGAGTTGGACATATGAGAAAGAATACCACCTTAATTATTATGAAAGTTCAATCTCTTCATTTCTATGCCATCAATATTATAAATATTAAAACTCCTGTTCCACTAAAATTAATATTAAAATAGACACATTGAATAATCTTCGGATTAACTTTTTTCGACCTTGCTGATTCACTTCTTTATTTAATTTGATGCATTCTCGTTATAATATTCTCTCTAAGAAAATATTACATAAATTTCTAGGTCTATATAAAATTAGATAATGAATTCAAAAAAATCTTAAAAACCTGTAATATGTGAAATATTGGATTTGAAAAAAATATGAATGAAAAAGAAAATAAGAAGAGTGGCTCTTTAGAGCATAATTCAAATTATAATCAAAAAACTTCAATGGAAAATCTAAAAATATGGAAAACGAATATCAAAAAATTATATCTATTTCAGTTTTTAATAAACTTTCATTTAATTTCTGGAGTCCTTATTCCGTTCTTTACTCAATGGGGTAAGCTGAGCTTTTTTGAAATAATGTGCTTAGAAAGTTATTTTACAATTATGATTTTGATATTTGAAATTCCATGTGGCGCTATTGCAGATATGATTAGCAGAAAGTCTCTATTATTTTTAGGCGGTCTCTCAAATGTGCTCGCAGCGTTAATTTATTCAAGTTATCCTAATATTTTTATCTTTGCAATAGGAGAGACCTTATGGGCTTTTTCACAGGCTTCAATATCGGGAACCGATCAAGCGATAGTCTATGATTCATTAAAAAAAATAGGCCTACAGAATAAAATTAATATAAAAATGGCACGAATTCAATCTTCATTGCTTATAGGGATTTTTATTTCAGCACCTATAGGGTCAATAATCGGAGAATTGATTTCACTTCCATTTGTAATGTTTATAATGGTAGTTCCATTTTTCTTAGCAACAATAACATCCCTTACAATTAAAGAACCAAATCAATTCATAATCAAAACAAGGCAAAAAAAATATCAAGAAGTCATTATTTCCGGTTTTAAGGAATTAAAAAATACAAAAAGGCTTCGAATTTTCGCATTTGAGTATATTTTTCTTGAAGTAATTGTATTTTTTTTAATATGGACATATCAACCATACTTAGAACTAGTTGAAATTGATTTGATATATTTTGGATTTGTTTCCGCAGCTATGACTATCTCCCAGGTGGTGTTTACTAATATAGTTCCTACTCTAGGAACCAACATTAAAAATAAGAGTCTCTTAATCCGTATTTATACGATCATTCCAGGGATTTGCTTTATTTTACTGGGGTTAACATTGGTAAAATCAATAGGTATTATTTTAATGTTATTAATTATAGGTCTTGGTTTTTCTCGAAAGATTTTTTTTATCGAATCAATCAATAAACAAATAAAAATTGACGATAGAGCAACTGTTTTAAGTACCATAAATATGTTTAGCAGTCTCTTACGTGCAATTCTTTATCCTATTATTGGATTATTAGTAACTTGGAATTTGATGTATACATTCATAATACTTGGCGGGCTAATTATAATAGATGCTTCTCTGATGAGAATTAAAAATGAATACTTTTAATTTTTGAATTATTTTTTTCCTTATTATTTCTTTCCGAAATTCAACTGATAGACAAACCAATTCCCAAATTCTTCTTTAAATTTTAAACCCGCATCTTTAGCCCATTTCTTTTCTTTTTTTCTTGTTGGATAATCAGGATCCGGAAATAATTCACTCAAAGAAATAATTCCATCATCTTTAAGAACTCTTCTAAATTCTTTTAATGCTTTTACTGGCTCTGGAATTTCAGGTAAACAGGCGATTGCTAATATTCTATCTATACTATTTTCTTCAAATGATAAATTGTAAGCATTATCAATCAAGGGAATTATATTGGATATTTTCTCTTTTTCTATTTCCTCTTTTAAGTTCTTTATAATATAATCTTGAATATCTATTGCATAAACAACGCCCTCTGGCAAAATTTTCTTAGCAATAATTTTCGTATAAGACCCTTTTCCCGGTCCAATTTCTAAAACTTTCATTCCTGGTGATAAATCTAAACGTTCAGCTACCGTTTTAGGTTTTTGGATAAGCTTCCTTCTGATGGGATTATCAATTAATCGTGTGAAAAATGCAGGAATTGGAAATTTATAAAATTTTCTAATAATACGAAGGACAACAAATATGATGAAAATCCAAACTAAAAATATTATTAGAATGATTAAACCTAGATAATACATAATGGAGAGAACATCCATTATCTTATCTTAATAGAGAAGTAAATTTAAACCTGATTAAAAATGGTTCTATCGTGCTATAAATAAATAATATTTATTATATGAAAGTCGAAAAAAGAATAATTTAATAAAAGGGAAAAATAAATTGTAAACAATAATGATATATTTCAGTCTTTCAACTGCTTTATAACATTATTTAATTGTTCTTCTGAAGCTTCTTTCTTTGGTATCTCTAATTTTATTAATCCATCTCTTTTATTTCTGGGAATGATATGGACATGAGAATGCTTAATAACTTGACCCGCAGCTTCATAATTATTCATTACAATATTATATCCCTCAATATTTAAGTTATTATACAGTAATTGCGCTACTTTTTTAACTGATTGAAATAAATTAGTGATATCCTCATTGCTAATATCTGCTAAAGTTTCATAATGATTTTTCAGAATCACGATTGTATGCCCTTTTGTCATAGGGCGTATGTCTAAAAAAGCAAGAGTAGAATCATTTTCAAACACTTTCCTTGAGGGAATTTCCTCTCTAGCGATTTTACAAAATAAACAATCTTCTTTATACATAGACATAGTAATTTAATGATGTAAATAAATTTTTAGAATAATTTTTTTAGAATTTATAATCATATCTGATTCTTATAAATTAATAAGCACAGATTTAAATAACATATTATCTTTAATTTTTAATGCACAATTTAGGTCAATCTTTTTTTTAAAAACTTAAAGTCATTTCAAATCCTCAAACATGAATGAATCCAATACGGAAAACTCACAAGAATTTGAAGAATATGAGAATGATTTAATAGAAGAAAAATGTTGTGAGAATCCAAAAATTAGGCAAATCAATGGAGAGATTGTCTGTGTTAACTGTGGAACAGTTCATATGAGGAATATTGTCTCATTCAAGAGAAGAGCCTTTTCCCCGGAGGAAATCAGAGAACGAAGCAGAACTGAACCTCGATGGAGACGATTTGGGCCTCGAACGACTATTCCAAAAGTTACAAAAGAAGATAAAATGAGTCCCCAGCAAAAAACGCTGTTTTCTCGATTATCAAAAATACAAAAATCTCTTGTGTCGAGTATAGAGAGAAATTTCTGGGAAGCACGACCTAAATTAAAAATGCTTACCTCTGCACTTAATATACCTTCTTATATTGAGGAAACCGCTTGGAAAATTTATGTGGAAGTTGTAAAAAAACAAATGACATTAGGGAGAACAATAAAAGGCTTTATCGCAGCTGCATTATATGCCGCAATTAGAATTCATGAATATCCTCTCACATTTGATGAAATTTGCGAAACTTTAGTAGTTTCAAAACATAAAGTGATCAGATCTTTGGGATTGCTTCTTAATGAAATCTTACCCGAATTAGGATTAAAATATCATCCTATCACTGCTGAACAACTTGTCTATAAATTTGGAAATATTTTGGGTCTTCAACTATCAACGCAAAAAAAAGCCAATAAAATTTTGCGTGAAAGCTTTAAAAAAGGAATTACATCCACTGGAAAAGACCCTCGAGGGTTTGCTGCCGCCGCTCTTTATCTGGCAATGGCTCATAGTCCTGATCAAAAAACTCAAACAGATGTTGCTGCGCAAGCGGGTATCACGGAAGTGACCCTAAGAAATAGGCTAAAAGATCTAAAAACATTTTTTTAACTAATTTTTAGACACATTTACGCAACAGGTTTAATTTTTATCCACAGAAGTCGTGTAAAGATAAGAAAATATAATGAATCCTTTCATTTTTATTATATAAAATCATAAACTTTATTTTGTTAATTATCTTAAAAGTCTTCAACAGTTATATATATTTAATAATTTTTAAAAGAAAGATTTGGTAATAATAAATGGCAGACAGACATAAAGGGTCCGTTAAATGGTTCAACACAAAGAAGGGTTATGGTTTTATCCAACCTGAAGATGGTTCCAACGATGTGTTTGTACATTATAGTGGCATTAAAGGGGGCGAGGATGAATACAGAGTGATCTATGAAGGAGATATCGTAGAATATGAGGTAGTGGAAGGAAAGAAAGGCCCCCAAGCTAGTAATGTCATCATAGTTGAGAAAGGACCACGTAAAAAATTCAATAAAAAAGGGTCGTACTATTAGTAAATAAAAGTAAGTCAAGTAAGGTTCTATGTAAGACAAGCATAAAAGTTTAACATTAAAATAAAGATTTAGATTAGTTTAAAATTTCACAAATTTTAGGCATTTTGATTCTTTATTTGTCTTTTTTTTTCTCTCCTTTTTATCTCTTTTTTATTATTACAATTATACTTCTTTTTTGCATTTTATTTTTTATTGATAATTGCTAATAGTATGATCTGAGAGTATATCAAGAAAAAATATTAATTTCCACCCCACATAAGTTTTAAATAAAATTAGTTCTTAGAGGAAACTATCAAAATACAAATATAAAAAAAATAAAAATAAGGTGATCATATATTCCTGTAATTGAAGGATGGGAATTATCTCCTGATAGGCAAAAAAAATTTGAGAAAATGATGTCGACAGACGCAGTAGGAGAGCCTATTATCATATCAAAATGTAAAATCGGAAAAAGTTATGGATTATTGGTGGTTAGTGATAATGGATTTGCATGGAGAATACAGTATAGCTTTATGAGAGATGGACTAAAAGATATTGGAAAGAGTAAATGGGTGCGTTGGTATGATGTTGAAAGAATTATTCCCGATAAACCTAAAAAAGGACGGATAAAAATAGAAATAGTGAAACGCAAAAAGGGGAAACTTATCAAAGATGGGAGGGGAAATCCGAAAATAACTCGATGGCGACTCACTGCGTCACAAAATAGAGGGGAACTATATTCTCATTTTGTTAATAGAAGAAAAGATTTCTATAGAATTATACAGGAAATTTTCGAAAAAAATAAGACCGATAAGATCCCTATTACAAGTGATTCGAGGATAGCATAAACAGTGCATTGTTCGAATTGTGATAAGCAAATACAGAATCCAGATCAAAGATATTATAATTGTTGTGGAATAAAACTACCCTTTCGCACTCCACAAGGCTTTTCTTCTAAATTAAATTATCCTTTAGAAATACCTATAGTGCAATCATCAAACAGAGAATATCAACCACGTTCTGTCTACACTGGTGAACCCATCACGTAGTCTCAACAGATCGCACATATTCATGAGGGCTTTCCAGGTATTAATTCGAAGCATTGCTTTCTTCTCTCATTTATTTCTTTTCTTTTAACATAAAATTTATCTTGGCTCTTGTAGCGCGAAAATTAATGAATAATGCTGAATTTACGGAACCATTAAATAAGCTTGTGGGGTATTGTAATACACTCTATATTGCAAGTATTATATTTAGTATTATCGGAGGAATAATTTCAATCCTCATATATGCTATTCCTCACTATGTGATACATTTAAACGAGCTTATAGAACTTGCCAGAAAAACATAAACTTGTCTATTTTTTTATTCTTTTTATTCAAGCTTATGATTGAATTATCTTTTTTGTAAAAATAATAAGTATAACTAATTTTTGACAAACATAAAGGTCACATACCTTCAGTCAATCTTTCACTAATATTTTCTGAAAGATTTCATTCTATTTTTTTGTTTTTTTAAAATAATGGGCGAAATATTTATTTTCTTTTCCATATTTTTTGGCAATAATTTTTTTAAATTCTTTAATGTCTAATCGTGGTTTAAACTTGTCTCATCAACAACCCGCATCAGGCTGGAGATATATTTCAGAGTTAGGGAATAAATTAAATTCGATATTATCTCCCACTGGATTGAATTTCATGAACTGCCCTTTTTCATTCGGTGCATACGCAGTTACAGCAACATCCTCATAAATCTTTTCATGTGTAAAATCAATAAATAATTGTAAATAATTGTGAATATATTGGTCATATATTGGAAAGATTGATTCTTTAGAATGATTATTAATATATTTATCTACCATTGCTAAGCTTTCTATAAATGTGGCATCATCTTTGACTTTTATAGTGAATTCTTTACTTTTTTCTAATCCTGAGAGAGGTATACTTATTTTAAATTTAAGTTTTTTGATATTCTATCACTCCTTATTGATAATTAGTAGTTTTAATAATTTGGTTTAAATAAAAAGGAAGTTTGAGAGATTTTACCCTCCATAAAAATAATGGATAAGCCACACTTTATCTCCATCCTTTAATTCTTTTTTTAAAAAGTTTTCATCTCGAAAAGCTCTTCCATTAATCACAATGGAGAGACGTCCATGAAAATCTGAGGGATTTTTTTGGTTCCAAATATTCTCTTTAAATTCTTCTCCATATTTTTGCTGTAGGAGAGAAATTAGTTCTTCGATTTGGATTTCTTGTTGTACTTTTAAAATTTCTTTGGTTTTTTTTGTATATCGATCGAATGGAGGACCATAATTAACATTAAGTGTGATTGAAATTGTTAAAACCTCCAAATATTTTTAATTTTAAAAAATTCTTAATTAGATTAATGAATTATTAGAAAAAAAAATTGTCCTTAATTCTTAATAATTATTCATTAAGAATAATTTATTTTTTAAAGGATTATGCTTAATTAAAAAACTTAAAGGTCAACTTAAATTTTTAAAATGGCTTATGATTTATTTTCTAATTATTTGATTTTTTTTTAGTAATTAACTCAAAAATAAATGAATTGAAAATAAAAGATAATAAAGATATAAAATAAAAAAGAAAAAAAAGCAATTTTAGGGATTAACTTTCATATTCTTTTAACATTTCCCCAAATAATCGTTTAACGGCATCAATTCTGGTCTCTTCACCTATTTGCTCAACAGTTTTCAATGATATAGCTTCTCGTGGGCACAATTCTATGCACTGAGGTTCAGGTTTCCCAACTTCAGGATCAATAAACTCTTCTCTCATATTTTCACATAGATCACAGACGAGCGCCTTTTGGGTATCTAAATGGAGTGAGATTACACCAAAATCGCATGCACGGATGCAAAATCCGCAGCCATTGCATTTATCCTCATCAACTAAAACAGAACCCTCTTCATCTTTATCTAAGGCTTTTTCTGGGCAAGCTCGTATACATGGTGCATCTTCGCATTTCTGGCACGCTAAAGCAATGTTAAAAACGGGTTCAATTCGCACTCTATGAATTCTTGTGTTAATTGGATTGAATTCAGCATCGTGAACAAAAGAGCATACACTTTCGCAGATTTCACAACCAGTGCATAAATCATAATCACAAATTAAACACTTATGAAGTCTACTTTTTCTTTTAGTTGTAGACATTTAATCTTGCCTAAATTTGTTTTTAAATAATATATTTCATATAATTTATAATTTAATAATTAAAAAATCTAATTATTATTATTTTTTATGTGAAAAATGAAAGAATATTTATATATAAATATTTATTTGTAAATTTCGTATAGTTTAATAATTAATCATCTATATAACTGGTTTTCATTTTTATTGAAATCTCACGTAATTTAGAAAGATCTTGTTTCAAAATATTTTCAACTCTTTTTCGAATTTTTAGCGATAATTCCTCTAATGTAAAATAATTGTGCTTATAAGCATATTGTATAATGCCAATATGACCTGTATGATCAAAAAATTTAGCTTGCGGAAATCGTCTATGTTCATCTCGCTTAACTTTTAATTCATCATATGGACACAAAATAATATTTTTAAAGAATTTTTGCCTTTGAATTTCACTAAAGAACTCACTATATTCCTCATCAACTTTGATAATCATTCCATACAGTCCTTTTCCCCCAGAGAGTTGAATAGGTGTTTGCCCACATTTAATCCTCCGTAGTAAGATAAAATTTCTATGAATAAAAGCCTTCAAACCGTAGGATTGCATATAATTATAAAATTTTAAAAAATCAGAAACTCTACTACAAAAACAATAATAGACGTGCTCGATAATAAATCATCTCCAAATTGTGTGCTATTTTATTATTCTACAATGTTATTATAAATTTTTAAATATATAAAATTATTTAAAATCATTAATATACAAAAAACTAATAATTAAAAAAATAATATATTAAATTAGTCTTCAGAAATTTATGTTTCAGGAGAACCCCATAATTTAAAATAAGATTCTTCATATATTTTAAATTGCCACTTAATATCAGAATTCAATAGGGCATCTAATAATTTTTTCTTTAAATCCGTTGTTATATCATTTGGATCAATTCCAAACTTATCTAAAATTTTTAAAAAATCATTAACAATAAGTTCACACCTCTCATCAAAAGTAATCCAATGAGGGACTCGAGTTAAATAGACTCTTCTTGTTTCATAAGGATTAGAAAATAGATCATCTTTTAATTTATTACGATCCAAATAATCTATCCAATCATTATAATATTCTCTTAAAAGTTCAATATCATAACCCAAATCCTCTAAATGGTTTAAATATTTATTTATTTCTATTAAGCTTTTTAATTTCTCTATTTCTTTTACCCCAGCGGAAGTTAGAGCATCAGATATTTCCAATCGGGTTATTTTTCCCTCTTTTGCAATAATTCCAATTTGTGCCATAAATCCTATACCATCTTCTCGATGTTGCCTCCCATCAGATTCAACAGTCCATATTATTTCTTTGCCAGTTATTGTTAGTATAAAATTGTAATCAAACGCCATATCTGGAAGAGAATGAATTTTGCTTTCAGCATTTTTAAATATTTCGAGTACTGGAGTATGTTCATCCGCTTTTAATATTACAACCCCATATTTTTTTAATTCAAGTAGAAGAGTTTCAAACATAGCTCCAGTTATTTTTTCATTCTTTCCTTTTGAACATGTTGGGCAACCTTGACCTCTTAAAAGTTCTTGTGCCTGAATATGATGATCCTTTCCACAAATATCACAAGTTATAGGTATATATAAAAATGAAGCAGGTATACTTTCCATTCTTCCTTCAGCTACCCTTAAAATCCATTGTCCTGGAGTCAATCTCAAAGTTAATTTTTGAGCTTCTGCAGCATTTTCTAATTTTCGCCATGATGTAGTTATTCGACCAAACAACATTTCATAAATAGTGTCTAACAGATTTTCACCAAGATTTATACCTAAAAGATCTTCCGCTAAAGGATTATTCAAATATAGATAATTTGAAATTAATTTTCCTAAATCTATTAAACTTTGTAATTGAGTAGCTCCTTCTGCTGAAATTCCAATAAGTAAATTAGATTGAACTCTTAAATATTCTTCTGGAAATGCTGCGGGCAAAAGCTCGCTGTACATAAAGTTTTCATCAGTCAGTAAATCAAAAATAATACTTTTGATTAAAGGAATATAATCCCTGGTTGAAGCATAACCAAAAAGTTCTTTAGCATTATCATGAATATTTTCATAGAAACGCTCTCCCGTGAGCAATTGATGAATTAATTGTTTCTTAACTGTATAAGTTGCTAAAACACTAGGATCCTTGTTAATGAGATCAAACTCCAATTTAAAATTATATAAAGATGTTTTGAGTATATCCTCACTAAAAAAACTTAAAATATAATTATTTACTTCTATATAAGTACTAGGTTTAATTTTACTGATTTCATTTTTCCATCTACTTATTGTTTGATGAGATATTCCAATAAGTAGTGCTAGAAAAGAATCACTAATCAATCCATCAGAATATCGCCTAAATTTCAATTGTGATGTATATGGATCTAATTCTAAATAAACTAAATTACCACTACTATCTCGAGTAGTAAGAATTTTTCTATAATTAGGTTTATTGGGATTATTTTGTAAAATATCTATAATAATATCTTCATATCTCAAAAATAGTCGCTTTATTTTTAAACTATAAATGCTAGCCTCAGTTTCAGGCTTAATTTGATATGATACTCCATAATTATCAATAAATGATAACAATTGTTCACCAAACCCCGTATCAGCATAAAAATAATTAATGAATTCAATCATATTAATCTTATGCAATAAAGTAATGGCTCGTTCCCCATTAAGCCAATAACTAAAGATACCCTGATGGATACCAATAATAGCCGCTATAGTCTCATGAGTAACTCTCCCATCTTTACCTCTAGGTAATTTATATCTTCCAGAAGCATCTTGAGTTATCCCAGTCGCAATACCTTGAAGGTTTGGAAAATTTTGAAGTTTATTATTTATATATAAATTATGTAAATGTTCTGCTATATCATATTCATTATAAAGAATTAAGGTTCGCAAATCTTGAGTAAAGTATCTGGCAACATCTTTATAATAAGCAGAAGCATGAGAAATACTAGGTCCCATACCTCCCCAAAACCCAAAATGAGCGTATGGAAGCCCCATAAACATAGCATATGCCTTTAAATCAAGAATAGGATCGTATCCTGAAATTCCTAAAAATCCGTTGGGGAATATTTCTTGAAATAATGACAATAATTCTGGCGTTAAAGGTTCTTTATTATGTAATGCTTCATTTAGCTCTTCGAGACTTAGGCGTTGATTTGATTTCTTAACTGTTTCTATTTTATTTCTAATTTCCTCTTTTATGCTTTGTTCCTCAATCCATGATTCAAAATCTAAACTTGTCATACCTCTGATAGTTTCAAGCTGGTGAACAAGTCGTAGGGTGTCTATGCGGGCTTGCGAAACACTTGGGAATTTTTCGAGAATAGCATCTAATTGATAATTCTGAGAAAATTCTTCTTCGGGGCTCAAATCAGTTGGATCGGTTAAAAAGTCGGGAAGCTTTGGAGTATCTATATCATTTGCATATTGTTGAGAAAGGGGATCTACTATTTTACCTTGTTGATCTTCAAATGCATCTCTTAAATCTCCCTCATTATGCGTTTCCTCTAAATCATGTGGCACGGCTGTCTCAGGTTCAATTTGCTTATTATCACCCTTAATTTTATCAGATCCTTTTTTACAAGGACTCCCGCAGATAATCATATCAAATTGAATTTGACTGGTGAGAATGTGATGCATGGTATTAATTCTTGATTTGATATCTGCATAGTCTGAGGTACTGATGGTCGTTTCAAGTAATCCCAAGGAGCCCAAGAAACCAAGTCCGCCCGTGAAGAAACCAGCGGCAATCATACCAATGCCTTTAAATAATCCCTTAAAGAGATTTAATGTGTTTTGCTTTTTGGCTAACTTTGCTTCAGTATCGGCAATTTCTTGTTGTAATTGCAACTCTGTCATTATATCTCCTGCTTGTCTTGCTTCCTCAAGTCTGCTATTTAATTCATTAAGCTGTGCTTTCGTTTTCTTAAATAAAGTAACATGTATGCCCAACTTTCCAGCAGCTAAGGATAAACTATATGTAATCCCCTTACGCATTAAAGCAAACGGTCCACCTACACTTTCTCGAAGGGAAGTGGCAAGGGATGAGATCCAGAATCCCGCATCCTCGCTCATGCCCAAAATCTCCACAAAAATGCCCTGCGCAAGTGATTCTATGAAAGCATCGATTATAACTTCCTGAAGCACTTCATACATCGCTGAGGCTACTGTCTTGACGGCTATTTTTAACACTTCTTCCATAATCATCTTGGCAATTACCTTTGTACTCTCTTTGCCAACCGCTGCGCCTATTTCAGAAATAAATTCGCCAGAACCAGATGCGCCCCAGCCACCGAAGTAGGTCAGTGCTGTAGTAAGAATTGTTGACCAGAAGGTTAGAGTCTCCGTATAGGCAATCTCTGCCTTCATCTGAGCAATGGTTTGCGCTTGCACATATTGATTAAAATAATCAATTACCGCAAACTGCGTGGCTTGAGCAAGTCCAAGGCGATGGGTTTCATTAGTAGTATCGGGAACTTCCAATGGAAATATTACTTGTATGCTGTAATACACGAGATATCTGCTTGGGTCTAATTTGTCAAGATCTTGCTCGAAAGCACTATATTTCTCTGCCACAATCTCTTCAAGCGTTTTTATAAAGTAAAGAGCGCCTCCCATAACCTTATAGTCCTCGCTATCTACCACGATATTATCCGCCATAGTTGATGTGTCACCAAAAAGGGACCCTTTCTTATCATGTTGGATCACGTTAATTACAATACGATCTACTGGATACTTGAAACCGTTTGGATTAATCAAGAATTTCGCCTTATAATCCTTTGCTTCGGCATCAGTAAGAGAGGCTTGCGAACTCAAGCCAAAAGACGAAGAGAATG